>JAXGRA010000009.1:0-112543 GCA_040766135.1 Christensenellales bacterium | reverse complement strand
TATCTTGACACGAAAAAAGCAATCCCATAAAATGCGATACAATTACAAACGGCAGCAAAACCTCAACGCATTCTGTTATGTATGGTGGCAATATGAAAATCATAAAACCCTACCTGGACCTCTTCCGGGGAAAAGCCGACCTAAACCAGACAGCAACCCTTTACAGGATCATCTATCTGCTTCCAGTGATGATGATTCTGCTGTCCTTTTGCTACAACACGCCTGCTGAAATAGCAAAAGGCATGTGGGGCATACTGCTGGCAAACGATGTGTTCCTGACGGACTATATAAAGGTCATCAATGTAGGTTCGGCGCTGTTTAACTCCGGCCTGCTTACGCTGATCATCGCCAGCCTCCTGCGCTTCTTAAATTTAAAACCAACCGGCTTGTTAATATCTGCCCTTTTTGTCACGGCGGGGTTTAGCTTTGTCGGCAAGAATGTCTACAACATATGGCCTTTCTATATTGGAGGCTTTCTCTATGCCAAGGTAAAGGGTATGGACTTTCGAAACGTAATCGCCACATCCATCTTTACAGCCTCGCTTGCCCCCATCGTGTCCATCATTGTATTCCTTATGGATAATTCTTTAAAAGGTCTGCTGGTAGGCTATGCGGTAGGCATTTTTATAGGCTATATCATGCCGGCCATCGCCAATCACACGCTTATCCTGCATTCGGGCTACACGCTTTACAACACGGCCGTTGCCACGGGCTTTGTGGGCGCTGTGGCAAACTCTGTTTTCAGGGCCTTTAATTATCAGGTTACAGGCGATGGCGTGCATAGCTCCACAAGCTATATTGCCCTTACCGTGCTTTTTGCCATTTATTTTGCCGCATTGATTTATATCGGGTTTGTCCACAAAAAGGAAAATGACAGGTACCTCAATATTCTGTATTATCCGGGCCGCCTGGTTACCGATTTCACCAGGCTTACTTCGTATTCATCTACCCTGATCAATATGGGCCTCATGGGCTTGGTTTCCATGGCCTATATTTTCCTGATGGGCGGCGTGCTTTGCGGCGCCACCATTGCCGGCATGCTGACGGTTGTAGGCTTTGCATCCTTCGGGATACACCCCAAAAACTCAATTCCCGTTATGATAGGCGTAACCCTTGCATCCAAATTCTTGGCTGTGGATGTGCATCATGCTACAATCATTACCATAGGGCTGTTTTCGACAGGGTTGTGTCCCCTGACCGGGCGCTATGGCACCCTGGTCGGTATTTTTATGGGGATGGCGCATCTGCATGTGACCCTCAGCACCGCATCCTGGCACGCGGGGATGAACCTGTACAACAACGGCTTCTCCTCCGGCATCGTGGCCATGCTTGCCATTCCGGTGCTGGAAGCGTTGAATATTCCAACGGTGAAACGGCGATAGAGAAGCCACGTAAGGAGAAAACGATGAACGAGATCAAAAAAATATCCAAACTCACCGATGAAATGGTGACCTTTTATATGGAAAGAAAGGCCGATCAAATTTCTGTGCAGATAACGCAGACAAAAGAAGGCACCCATATCGCAACCCATGCCCGGAATGTAAACATCAGCGAGAGGGAGCTGAAGCGAATCTGTGAGAATATCAACAAACAGAACCGGCTTGCCGAAATGGAAGAATACTACTGGACCCTCGCAGGAGAAGGCAGCAGCTCCATCGCCCTGTCGCTGGTGGCCATCATGGTGGACAGCGCCGAGGTGGCCTTCCGCAAGGACAACAATATCGTCGAAATAAATCTGTTCAGGAAAAAATAGTTGGTTCGTCATGAGTTCACAACCAACAGGGGCTCGGCATACGCCGAACCCCTGTTTTATAGCCAAGCAGTTATTAATGTATAACTCGTCCCGTTAACTGGCCTGCCCTAACAGCGCAATGGCCACCACCGCCAGCGCCAGGCCCAGGCCTTTGTGGAAGGTAAACTTCTCTTTCCAGATGACGGTGCCCAGCAGCACGGCCAGCATCAGCACGCCGCCGTTGTTGATGGTATATAAAATGGGGGCTGGGATGAGCTGTAATGCTCGCATCAGCAGGTTGACGCCGGTGGCCACCACAGCGCCGCTCACCAGCAGGGCTATACCGGATGTACGGCCTGTTCGGTAAGCGCGGGCTGCCTGCGCCTTTTGTGTCAGCAGCAGAAACGCCGCTGATATCGCAGCGCTGGTGCCATAGGTGGTGATGATCATCTCGTTGCGCTGGGTAAAGTCCATCACGCGCTGCTGGCTGGCCATCAGCACGCCAAACACGCCGTTGGACACCAGCAGCAGCACCACCCACCCGCGGTAGCCTTTCTTTACCTCCTGCACGTTCAAACCTTTTAGATGAAACAGCGCCGCCGCCAACAGCATAAGCGCAATGCCTATATAATGAAGCAGCACCAGCGGCTCCCGCCACAGCAGCAGGCTGGCCAGCAGCGGCAGCACAATGCTGCCCAGGGTGGCCATCAGGCTTTGCAGGGAGTAAGGGCCCGTGCGCGCGGCGTTGACCGCGGCCACATTGTACAAAAATAGCGTCACCCCATTGGCCAACCCCAGCCACAGCGTCTGTGTGCTGGGCGCATAGGCAAACCCCGCAAGGTACCAGGTAGCCAGCGCACATGCGGCCCCTGTCACGGAGGCGTATACCGGCGTGGCGGCCAGCGCAGGGCCTTCGTAGTGCATGGAAAACACCTTGCTCAACGACCCCTGCGTAGTAAAAACGATCACCATAAAAATCAGCAGCAGCACGGCATCCAGGCTCATACGGCGTCCTCCTGTTGTGTGTTGGCACAGGTATCATACAACCGCGCCCACCCCAAAGGGAAGACGCGGTTGTAAAGCGACGGATAAACTTTGATCAAATCTCCGGGATTTCGATTTCGATCTCGCGGCCCAGCTCGGCGCTCTTGCCAATGCCGTCGATGATGGCCTGGTTGTACAGGATCTGACTGCTGGGAACGGGTGCCGGGGTGCCGTCCAGGATGGCATCCAGGAAGGAGCGGATCTTGCGGTCAAACAGGTCGGGCCCATAGTCCTTGATGATGGGCAGCACCTGCTCGGTCTGCTGGCCGGCCACGTCGCGGTACAGCGTCATGGGGCCGCCGATGGTGCCGTTCCAGCACTCCGTGGACGGGATGCGCAGCGCGCCCTTGGTGCCTAAGATAACCGTATCGCCGGGGGTGTCCAGATGCATGGCCCAGGAAATGCGGAAGTCCAGGATGATGTCGCCTTCCAGGCGGATGAACGCGGCGGCAAAGTCGTCCACGTCAAAGCGCTTGGCATTTTCCTCGGCGGTGTGGAAGCGGTCAGGCCGCTGATACATGGGGTTGGTGCCAAAGAAGTTGCTGATATAGCCCGACACCGTCAGCGGCTTGGGATAGCCAATGGCATTGAGCACCATGTCCAGCGAATAGCAGCCGATATCGCCCAGCGCGCCGACACCCGCGGTCTTTTTCTCGATAAACGTGCTGTTGGGGATGCCGCGGCGACGGCCGCCGCCGGTCTGGATGTAGTAGATCTTGCCCAGCTCGCCGGACTCCACAATGTGCTTGATGTACTGCATGTTGGCATCGCCGCGCGGCTGGAAGCCAATGGACAGCACCTTGCCGCTCTTCTTCTCGGCCTTCATGATGGCAACCGCTTCCTCCAGCGTGACCGTCATGGGCTTCTCCAGCAGCACGTGCACGCCCTTTTCCAGCGCGTAGATGGTGCACTCCGCATGCGTGGTGTTGTAGGTGCACACGCTTACGGCGTCCAGCTGCTCGTTGTCCAGCATTTCCTTGTGGCTGGGATAGAAGCGCACGCCTTGAACGCCATACTCCTCCATGAAGGCCTCGGCCTTGCCGGGGATCAGGTCAGCGGCGGCCACCACATCCACATCGGGCATGTTTTTGTAGCTTTTGATGTGCGCCTCGGCAATCCAGCCCGTACCGATGATGCCCACCTTGAGCCGTTTGCCGGTAGTCCGTTTTTCTTCCTTGATCGTCTGGGTAAACTGGGACAGAACCTTGTCAGCACCTGCCATGAATAAACCTCCTGCTGCGCAATTGCGCATAATATACTATTTACTCTATTCGCTTTGGAAGCAGCATATTCCTGCCCCGTCCTGCACTTTCATCACAAAAAGAATGGTCTGCCGCCGCAAGGGATGCTATACTGCATGTAGACTATGTACTTTGTTCGGCCAGGCAGGAGGAGCTATGCAAAAAATCGCGGTGTTGACAAGCGGCGGCGACAGCCCGGGCATGAATGCAGCTGTTATGAGCGTGGCCCGCGCCGCCAGCCTGATGAACATGCAGCTGGTGGGCATCAAGCGCGGCTACAACGGCCTGATTGGCAAATCCGACAACCGCGCGGATGATATCTGTGAATTGAGCCTGGACACGGTGCTGGACATCGCAGACCTGCCGGGCACCTATCTGCGCACGGCGCGCTGCCCGGAGTTTTTGGAACCCGAATATCAGCACAAGGCTGTGGCATTTTTAAAATCCCTGGACATCAGCGGGCTGGTGGTCATCGGCGGCGACGGCTCGCTGCGCGGCGCGCAGGTGTTAAGCCGCTTGGGCGTCCCCTGCATCGGCATCCCGGGCACCATCGACAACGACCTGGGCTACACTGATACCTCGCTGGGCTTCGACACAGCCGTCAACGTGTGCGTGGAGGCCGTGCGCGCCATCCGCGCCACCTCGCGCAGCCATGACCGCCCGGCCGTGGTGGAGGTGATGGGCCGTAACTGCGGCGACATCGCGCTGATGACCGCGCTGTCCACCGGCAGCGAAATGGTCATCGTGCCCGAGGTCGAACAGTGGAGCGCCGAGGACGCCGCCGCACGGCTGTCCCTCTTGCTCAGCAAGGGCAACACCCGCGCCAGCGTCATCGTGGCGGAAGGAGCCTGGAAAACCATGGCGCCCTTTGATACTTATGGGTATTTGAAGGATTATACGCATAAGGTCTACCCCGGCCAGCCCATGGACATCTGGCTGTTTGCGCGCGTGCTGCGCTACAAGACCAAGTCCGAGGTGCGCGGCAACGTCATCGGCTACACCCAGCGCGGGCATCAGCCCAGCGCGCGCGACGCAGCCTTTGCCTTTGAAGCCGGCGTCACAGCCGTACGGCTGCTGCGCCAGGGCCAAACCAACCGCGTCATCGGCACCCGCAACGGACGCGTGTTCGATATGGACATCGACGTAGCCCTGACCATGAAACCCTACTTCAACCGCACGATGTATAACATGGTCAATGCGATGTAGGCGGTGAGAGGTTTTCCAATATAAGAACACGATTAGCAAGAACGTTACTATTCAGCCTATACCCGCCTGGCACAATACTTTTTGCCCTTTAAGTACAGACAGTATGGCAGACAGCAGGGGCAGTTGTCGGCGCTTACACGTTTCAATGAAACTCAGGATGCGGCAGTACATCTGCGCACCATCCAGCGTGCGAAAGCCTCCGGACATTTTCTGGCGATTCTTGCATTTGCGCAGGTCACGTTCACTTAGATTGTTGTCAAACGCTACTGCTGTATCGTACAGGAACAGCAAATAGTTCGACTTGAATGTCCTTAACCGGCGCAGCAACGCCTGCTCTTTTTGCTTTGCCCATTTCAGCTTGCAGTCAAGGTTTTCTATCTCTCCTTGCGTGCACAGAGCATCATACGCTTCACTGTATGTTTGTTTCTCCATTTCCGGTACGCCCGCAGAATCCGCGCGTTTTCGTGCTTCATTCGCGCTGCACAACAGTGCGCGCAGCGCATTGCTCCATGTATGACCTGTATCTTCTGTGTTCTTGGTCAGATGACGCAGCAGATGTACGTTGCATTCGCCATGTCTTGTGCCAAACTGATATATCGCTGCCTCATGATCGTGAACCAGCGTACCCGCAAACGCCGACAACACAGGAATCTGACGCAGGTTGTCCAGGTTTTTGCGCGGCATACACGCATACAGCACGGCATCCGCTGTGCTCAGGTTTCGGATAAACGCAGGATGACCATCTATGCTGATGTTTGTATTGTCAGTATAGATGACACGTTGATTCAGCAAATCGTTCTGGACATTTTCCAGTTCATCCGATAGTGCATGTGAAAACCCGCTCAGCATGCCATATATGCTGCCTGCTGATGGCTGGATAATTCCGTCCGTCATGCTTCCTATAAATTCCCGGATGCGATCATTGGATACGACACCTGCACTATACAGGTAGACGGCTTGCGCTCGAAGCACATCGCCATAGATCACATCGCTGTTGTAGCCACTGGGTATCTCATACTGTCCTGCGCTGTTGGGATAAAAGCGATGCTCCGTGGCATAGGGCACAATCTCTATGTCCAATACATACTTGATGATGGGACGGCCACAGCCCGAACCATGGACTATCACCTTATGTTGCAGTTTGCCAGTGGCTATCTGTTCTTCTACTTGCGCACGAGTCAACGTCTTCCCCGGATGACCCGCTTGTGCTCCCTTGTGCCGTCCGCTTTTTTCTCGACCGTTGTATGTGTTCGTCCGTTTCCCCTTTTGATCCGTGGAGGGCGGCTGCGAGGAATTGCCGCTATTGTTGTTCAATATGCTTCGCAGACGGTCGTTCTCTTCACGAAGCAATTGTATCTCTTTGGACATCAGCATTATTTGTTTTGCCTGGGTTTCGATAATCTGCCGAAGTTGAGCAGTTTCTAACTTGCGCTGCTTCTCAACTTCCTCCAGCCGGGCAATTGTTTCCTGTAACTGTTGGAACAAGCCTTTCTCATAATGTCCACCTGCCACAGTAAACACCTCCCCAAATCCTCAATATCTGCTATATTCGACATGCATGAGCAACAATCCTTTTGGTTTTTATGATTTTTTATGAAAATTTTTTCAGCCGCACTTGAAGGCTGAATAGTAACGCAAGAACACATTCATCAAGAACGTATTCTTGCTATTTTTGTGGCTGTGTGCTATGCTTGTCACAAATCAAGGAAGATGGTGATTGCATGTTTGTAGGCCGGCAACAGGAGCTGTCCTTGCTGGAGGCACACTACCAGGCCAGCGGGTTTGTGTTTGATGTGCTCTATGGCCGCAGGCGCGTGGGCAAAACACGCCTGATCCAGGAGTATATAAAGGACAAGCCCGCCGTATACTTCATGGCCATCGAAGCCAACGCCGCCGCCAACCTGGCCGGCATGAGCGCCGCGCTGCACCGATATATGCAGCAACCCGGGCTGAGCGCCTATCAAACCTTTGAAGCGCTGTTCGACGCGCTGACGCACCTGAGCCGCAACCAGCGTTTGGTGTTCGTTATTGATGAATATCCCTATCTGGCGGCAGCGGTGCCGGAAATCCCCTCGCTGCTGCAACGCTATTGCGACCACGCCTGGCCGGGCAGCCAGCTGCATCTGATATTATGCGGTTCCTCCATGAGTTTTATGGAGCATCAGGTGCTGGGCGCAAAAAGCCCGCTGTATGGCAGGCGCACTTCACAAATTTTATTAAAGCCCTTCACCTTCTTTGAAACGCGCAGCATGCTGCCCGCCTTTTCCATGCAGGATTGCGCCATCCTGCACGATGCCACCGGGGGCATTCCGGAATATCAGCGTTTTGTGCGTCAGGATCAATCCGTGGGCAATAATTTAACCGACCTGTTTTTGCGCCCCGGCGGCCGGATGTTAGAGGAACCCGCCAATTTATTAAAGCAGGAGCTGCGGGAGCCTCGCGTATACAACACCATCCTGGATGCCATGGCATCGGGCGCCAGCAAAAGCAGCGAAATCGCTACCAAATCCGGCATGGAAAGCGCGGCGCTGAACCGCTATCTGTCATCGCTGGAGGAGCTAAGCATCATCAAGCGTGAAAAGCCGCTGGGCAGCAAGCAAAGCCGCCGCACCATTTACCGCATCATGGACGGCAGTTTCCGTTTCTGGTACCGCTTTGTGCAGCCCAACTTAAGCGCGGTGGCCTCCGGTCTGGGCGAACAGGTGTATGAGCGTTTGGTTCAACCTCGCCTGTCCGATCATATGGGGCAAGGCTTTGAGCATATTTTCTTTGACTTCTTTGACCATTTGCAGCAACAGGGGGCGTTGCCCGATCTGGCGGGCAGCAGGGGGCGCTGGTGGGGCAACAACCCCGCACTTCGCCAGGAGGAAGAGATTGACCTCATCGCCCCTGGACAGAACATCACATTCTTTGGCGAGGCCAAGTGGCGCAACGAGCCCATGAAGGCCGACGTTATTCAGGAGTTGGAGCGCAAAAGCCTGCTCATCCCGGCCCGCAAGCGGTACTACCTGCTGCTGTCCAAGTCCGGCTATGCACAAAGCGCCCGCCAGTATGCTGACGGGCGGACGGATATCCAGTTGATTCCTTTTGTATAATGCGCAGGCTCTACGGTATCCGCAGCTCCACCGCCGCGCCGCTGGGCTGCACCTGGTAGCGGTACTTGCGGCGCATTTGGTAGCAGAAGCCCATCTCAGCCTTGCCGTTGACGCGGTACACGCGGTAGCGGCGCAGGCGGTAGGCACTGCGGTCAGAGAACACAGGAAAATCGTGCTCCAGCAGCTGCGCCACCAGGCGCACGGCGGCTTCGTTGCGTTTGAAGTTGCCGTTGCGCTTGAAGTCAAACGTCAGCAGCGTGATGGCCAAACTGGCCGAGGTGACGGTCACGCCGGTGGGCTCGATGCGCAGCTCGTCTATGTCATGGTGGGCCAGCGCGCTCATCTTCCCGTATAGCCTGCCGTACAGCGTGCTTTGGCGCATGGACGCCAGCAGCCGTTGCTCCTGCCTGCGGGCGAAGCCGCAGTACATCAGCAAACAGATGGCGATGCCCGGTGCCCCGATGCATATCGCCAAAGGAATGAACATACTTTGCCACCCTTCACTACAACATGTAGTAGATTTTACCAGGATTTGGCACAATTATCAACACTTATTTACGTATTTTTGCATATTATATGCAACTTTTATCCCCAAAGAATAAAAACAACGGATTTACCTGCGCTGTGCTGCTGCAAATGAGGCAATCCGGTCACCCTCCAGCGCATACCGCAGGGCGTCCAGCAGGTGGTCGTTGCCGGGTTCGGGCACGGGCATGGGCTCGCCGTTTGTGTCCTTGCGCCAGCGGTACTGCATCAATTCTTTCTGTATATGCGTGCAGCGCACGTCCACGATGATGTCATGCTGCTGCAGCCATTGGATGCCGTGCAGCACGCTGTCCGGCCCCTTGCGCGCGGGAAACGCCGGGATGCCCATGCGCCGCAGCTCCGCGATGGACTTGGGCTCGGCGCTGTCGCAAATGACGGCAACGCCCGGCGCAAAGGCAGACATACGCTGCGCCAGCACGTCGTTTGTCAGCCCGCGCGCATAAAACTCCTTGAGCACCAGGATACGCTTGCGCGTGCGGTCATACTGCACCAGCACCGCCGCGCAGGGATCCTGCGCAAAGCCAAAGTCCAGCCCGCAGCGCAGGCAGTCCGCCGCGGCCAGCTGCGGCGCAAGGTTGTCCGCCCGCCAGCCCGTCAGGATGGTCTCGCCCACCTCGCCCCACTGCCCTAAGGTATATACCTGCCGGTAATATTGGTGCTGCTCGGCCTCCATGGCGCGGCAGTCCTCCGCCGTCAGGAACGCATTGTCGCGGTACGTGGTGCGCAAAATCAGCAGGTCGGGGGTGTCCAGCAGCGTCTGATCATCGCCAAAGCCTGTGAAAAAACGCTCATACAGCCAGTGCCCCCGGCTGACGGGGTTAAACGTCATGGTCAGGCGCTTTTTGTGGCGGCTGATGCCGCGCAGGCGTTTTTCCAGCTGCTTGATATCGCTGTGCCCGGTCTGGGTGGCCTCTTCTATCCAGATATCCGTCAGCACGCCGTGCAGGGGCGTGATGGATTTGACCTTTTCCACATCGTCCAGGCCCGCAAACAATATCTGCGCGCCGGACAGCAGGCAGGTGATGGTCATCTCGCTGCTGCGCACCTTAAAATGCTGCTGCACGCCAAAGCGCACGATGGCTTTTTCTATTTCAGTAAAGCTGCTTTGCCGCAGCGTGCGCGCCACCTCGCGCACCACCAATGTGGAACGCCCGCACAGCGCATCCAGCATGCAGCGCGTTGCCACAAACACGCTTTTGCCGCTGCCCGCGCCGCCAAAGAAAATCTGATACCGCTGCTGCGCGGTCAGATAGGGCAGATAGCACGCGTTGAACGCATGCGCGGGCACGCTGACGCGCCGGGTGTTGTCGGTCATACTTCCTCCCGGCGCACATACAGCACCAGATCGCCCGTGAAGGGTTCCGCCGGAGCCTCCAGCGCCAATATGCGCATCAGGTCGGCGGCGGACAGCTTGTCATTGTCCATCAAGTCCTTCAGTTTTTCCCGGGCCTGCTGCTTCATCTGCTCGATGCAGGCGCTGTCCGGCCCGTTGTCATTGCATTGCATCCTGTCCCTCCTTCGGGCGCAGGCTATCACAGCAACTACATGACATGCACTGACATATGCTGACAAACGCTGACACAAGGCATATATAGCAAAAGGGTGCCAGCGCGGGCACCCTTTTATATTCGAATCTCGCTGCCTATACCGGCATCACCGTGCGGCCGTACACCTCGTTGAGCACCTGGGCCAGGCTGCAGTACACCGCCGACGCCCCGCAGAACATCCCCACCCAGCCGCCGATGCGCGTGATGTTCACGTTGCCCGAAAAATCGCCGATGGCCAGCAGGAAGAACAGCGCCGCTAAGCTGGCGAACACAACTTGCAGCCCGCGCCCCTGGCGCAGCGTGCCCACAAACATCAGCAGCGTAAAGATGCCCCACAGCAGCAAATACCACCCCATGCTGGTCAGGTCCGCCGCCTGGATGCTGGGATATGGCTTGATCCAGATCATAATCAGCGACCACCAGAAGAAGCCGTACGCCGTAAACGCCGTAGCGCCAAAGACATTGTTTTTCTTAAACTCCATCACACCGGCAATGATCTGCGCCGCGCCGCCCAGCGCAAAGCCCATGGCCACGATGACAATGCTCAGGGGAATCAGCCCGGCGTTGTGCAGGTTCAGCAGCAGCGTGGTCATTCCAAAACCCAGCAGCCCCAGCGGCGCGGGATTGGCAATGTTGTTGGTTTGGTTGCTCATAGATGTTTCCTCCATCTTTTTCTTTAGAAAACCGATAGCAGTGTACGGTATCGCCGGGAAATATGCAATGGTTGCGCGCAACCGGCTCAAGCGAGGTGTTTTCACGCCATTGCGCAAAACTCTCTGAATGGTTATAGGCATGCCCATGGGGGTATGATATAATCACATCGCAGGGAGGTGGACTGAATGCGCAAGAAGCCGGTTTTGCTGACGGTAACGGGGGTGGCCATGCACCGCGGGGAAGAGGATGACGCCATGCGGCTGACCACGGTGGGCACGCTGTCGGGCTCGCGAAACAAATGGAAATTGAAGTATGAGGAACGCCAGTCCGACTCCGACGAAAAGCATCAGATTACCATGACCCTGGACGACGGCATCGTGACCATGCGGCGCGACGGCGCCTATGGCACCAACATGGTGTTCCAGAAGGGCCGCCGCTACGAGAGCAGTTACCGCACACCCTTTGGCACGTTTGACATGGGCATTTTTCCGTCCCGCGTGGACTATTACGTCAACGAGGGCGGCCAGGGCGAGATATCGCTGAAATATCAGCTGGACATCCAGGGGCAGTTTACCTCGGTGCACCATCTGCGCATCGACTTTGCCGCCAGCCAGCATGACGCCGTTTGAGTTGATCCGCGTGCAGGTACGCCCTGCGCTGCCTGCGCCCTGCCTTGTCGCCTTTGACAGGACAGGGCGCGCGCTTTTGATGAGCGATTTCCCCGCGCGCTATGCGCCCCCGGATGCGCAGCGGGCGGTAGACGCCCTTATGCAGCTGGGCTTTGCCTGCTGCATAGAGAACGGCAAGGCGTTCCTTGACTGGACGCCCGATGCCTGCGCGCAATGGCTGCACAGCCTGCCTGCCGGGCCGCTGCCGCCGCCCCATGACAAAACCTTCGGCCTGTGGGGCGTGTGCCGGGCGCTGCTGCGCCATGCCCCCGGCGCGCCGGATGCCGACACCTTTAACCGCGCGGTGTTTTTGATGCAGCAAAAGGACATCCCGGCGCTGACCCGCCACTTGGGCGCGGCGCTGGCCGCCGCCCTGCGCACAAAACAAGCGCCGCCCACGGGGCTGGCGTATCTGGTTATCGCAACAAACCTGCTCAACGAAAACGACAGATGAAGGAGGTCACCATGCTTATCACCTACCACGGCCATGCGCAATTCCTGCTGGAAACAGCGGACGGCTACCGCATCCTGACCGACCCGTACAACGCCGAGACCGGCTACCCCATGCACCCAGTAAAAGCCGACGCCGTGACCATGAGCCACGGCCATGCCGACCACACCGAGGTGAGCAAGGTGCAGGGCAACCCCCTGCTGCTGCGCGAATTTGGCCCGCATACGCTGCCCCACGGCATCCGGGTGCAGGGGTATCAAAGCTTCCATGACGACAAGCAAGGCGCGCTGCGGGGGCTGAACACCTGCTTTGTTATCGAAGCAGACGGCCTTCGGATTGCCCATTTAGGCGACATCGGCGCGCTGCCTGACGACACCCTGGCCCGCGCGCTGCGCGGCGTTGACGTGATGATGCTGCCGGTGGGCGGGCACTATACCATCGATGCCCAGCAGGCCGCCCAAATCGTTCAGGACAGCGGCGCGCGCATCGCCATCCCCATGCACTACCGCAACGACAAGGGCGGCTATGAGGTCATCGCCACGGTGGACGGTTTCACGCGCCTGATGCCTGCGCCCTCGCACCAGCCGCTGCTGCGCGTCACCAAGGACGACCTGAGCGAACAGCCCCGGTGCGTGGTGCTGGAAGTGCAGGCAGAATAGAGCTGTGCGGATAATTTTCCTTAAAGGAGACAATCCCTTGAAACGATTATTCCTCATCCTGATGGCGGCGCTGACCTTGTGCCACGCGGGCATAGCCGACCAATCAAGCCCCTACCAAAGCTTAACCGACCTTCAAAGCGCGCGCCAGGCGGCGTGGGAGGCCTATGCCGAACGCGAAAGGCAATCGCAAACGCGGCTTGAAGAAATGAAGGCGCTGAAAATGAGCTTCGGCGATGCAGCCATGCGTTTTACCGTCCAAAAAACCGGGAAAGCGGACGAAAACGGCTACGCCTGCTATATCGCCCTGCATGGCGGCGGCGCAAGCGACACCCCCGCCATCAACGACCAGCAATGGCGGCATATGCAGATCTATTATCTGTACGCTGTTAAAAACGCCGTCTATGTCGCCCCGCGCGGCGTGCGCGACACCTGGGACACGCACTTTAACCCGGAATCCTACCCGCTGTACGACCGGCTGATTCAGAACCTGATTCTGTTTGAGAATGTCGATCCCAACCGCGTCTACCTGATGGGCTATTCCGCGGGCGGGGACGGGGTCTACGCCGTCGCGCCCAGGATGGCCGACCGCTTTGCCGCGGCCTCGATGTCCGCGGGGCACCCCAATGGAGTCAGCATGCTGAACACCTTCCGCCTGCCCTTCCTGTTGCAGGCAGGGATTGACGACAGCGCCTATGACCGCAACCGTGTAACCGCCGAATACGCCATCAAGCTGGACAAGCTGCAGGCCCAATACCCGGCAGGCTTTGCCCACGCATGCTTCATCCACGTGGGAAAAGGACACGGCATCCTCGACTATGCAGTTGAACGGCAAAAGGTGTTAAAGAACATTGGGGAATGGCTTGATACCGGTTCCATAGAGGCCATCGAGGCCGATACCAACGCCGCCCGCTTCCTTGAGCAACACCGCCGCGACCCGCTACCCGAAAGTGTGATGTGGGATCTGTCCACGCGCGCAGACCGGCGGGAGGTGCTTTCCTTTTACTGGCTGAGCGCGCCGGCCGAAGTAAAAGAGGGCGTGATCGAAGCCAGGTATGACAAAGCGACCAACACCGTTACCGTTGAGCGCTGCACCGTAAACGGCGCTTACTCCATCCTGCTCAACGAGCAAATGGCCGATCTGTTCCGCCCGCTGACGATAAAAACACCGGAAGGCGAAACCGTGATCGACCAGCTGCCCCTCAGCCCGGACACACTGGCCGAAACCACCCGGGAGCGCGGGGATCCGAACTTCCAGTTCTTTGTCCGGCTGACGAAGGGGAAGGATTTTTAGCGCACTTTAAAACGTCATATCCCCCACGCGGTACCCCTCGGGGAGAGGCTCTTCCTCTAAAAAGGCAAAGCCCTCATCCTGTAAAATCGGCAGGAAATATGCGTAGGGGATGGTATCAAACTCACAGGCATAGGCGGATGCGCCAAACCATCCGCCTTCCTTTGCGCGCAGATTGAGATCGCGGGCAAGCTTTGTGCGGTTGGAGCAATCGTGCACGGCGATGTCCCAGCTTTCCTCCTCGCATTCCTGCAGGAGGCGAATGGCCAGGTCCCGGCTCCAGATGGGCGACAGGTAGCCCAGGCGCGTCATATACATGGGCTCGCCCGCATAGTTGTCAATGTTGTTGGGGTTCAGATGCAGCTCGGCGCAGTTGATAAAATCAATCCCGGAGGATAAGATTGCGCCTTTCTTTTGGTGGAAGGCATGGTCAAACGCCGGCGTCATGGGCGTTTCAACGCCCACGCGGGGGATAAAGCGCTTTGCGGTGCTCATGGCTTCGATCACCCTGTCCGATGCGTTCGTCGCGCCTAAGTTAAAGCGCAGCTCGTCCAGCCCAGCTTCGCCCAGCGCCTGCAAATTATCTTCCGTTGCGAGCGTGCCGTTTGTATACATATGCTGGTATACCCCGTGCTCGTGAAAAATACGGATCACGGGGATATACTCCTCAATCTCCATAAAGGGCTCAAGGTACACATAGGCAATGCCGCTGGGCTTTTTGTGGATAGACAAAAGCAGGGGCAGATCCTGCGCGTATAGCTTTGTGCCGCCGATTTCCCACAGCCCTGCCCCCACGGGCGGCTGATCGTCCAGGCGGCCGTAATCGTAGCAGAAGGCGCAATGAAGGTTGCATCTGTTGGTTTTGCGGACGGCGTTCAAGCCCGTACCCATCAGGCAGGAAACGCAGCCCCTGGGGAACTTTTTTTCGTTGCCGCAAAACAGCGTGCGCCCGTTCAGGGTATGCGCTGTTTTCAGCTTCGCGATTTCCTTTTCGCGCCGCGCCTCCACCGCGCGCTCAATCTGCGCCAGCGCAGCGTATACGATTTCCATCTGCCGGACGGATAAACCTTCCTCCTCGGGGAGCGAAGCAAAAAACTCAAACCAGATCGCCGCGTCCTTCTTCGGTATCTTCATGCAAACCTTCCTTCCGCGCCCAAGTCAAGCCGGTCAGATTTTGTTATCCCGTGCAATGTCCTGCCCGTTGTGCAGCTGCGGGTAATAGGACGCAAAGCGATACCCCGGCACCTGATCAAACTCCATGGCAATCACAGCCACGCCATTGATCGTATCCGGTGATTTATCCGGCAGGTTTTTGAGAATAATGCGATGCCCCTTGTGCTCAAAATCAATGGGCGTTCCATCCTTGACCAGATACACGCGCTTAGGCGCGTCGCGATAACCGCCCACGCCCATGGTGCCGCCATGCGGCCAAATCCAGTTCCATAGATAGATGGTGTTGCCTTTTCTGGATGCTGCGCACAGCCCGTTGCCGCCAAACTGGGCCTCCAGCCAGCCTCCGCCAGGGCGGATGACCTTGCCGTACACGGCATCGCCGTTTTCCTTCAGCCACTCACCCACCTTGAGCAGGGGCTCAATGGCATCCTTGGGCACCGAGCCATCGGGCGCAGGGCCAATATTCAGCAGCAGGTTGCCCCCTCCGCGCGCGCAGGTGGACAGCATTTTGAGGATGCGCTGCGGCGTATAGGCATAGGGCTTGGCCTGTTCCTCGTCCACATAGCCCCAGCTTATGTCATTAAACGTCATGCACGCTTCCCAATCACGATCGCCCGGCGTGACATGCCCCTCCGGCGTCCCAAAGTCCTCCGGCAGGCGGCTGCGGTCATTGATAATAATGTGCGGCTGCAGCTTGCGCAAGCGCTGGTTGCGCGCCACGCTGTCCCAGCCCTCGGCATGCTCCATCGGGCGCGGCACGTCATACCACAGGATATCGATTTTGCCATAGTTGGTCAGCAATTCGGTGTTCAGCGCTTCCAGATAGTCGTTGAAGCGCCTGCGCGCATCCACATCAAACGCGCACCGCCAGCTGTCCGGATGGTGCCACTCCATCAACGTGGAATAGAACCCAATTTTGAGGTCATATTCGCGGCAGGCCTCTACAAACTCGCGCACGATGTCGCGCTTGGGGCCATAGTTGACGGAGTTGTACGGGTTGACCTTGCTGTCCCACAGGCTAAACCCCTCGTGGTGCCGCGAGGTCAACACCATGTACTTCATGCCCGCTTTCTTGGCCAGCGCTGCCCACTCCCGCGGGGCGCCGGGCTTGGGCTGGAACTTGTCCGCAAGCTTTTCATACTCCGCAATGGGAATGTTCTCCTGCACCATCGCCCATTCGTGCCGCCCCATGACGGAGTACAGCCCGTAATGTACAAACATGCCAAAACGCGCCTCGCGCCACCACGCCATGCGCTCATCGCGCGAAGCATTTACCTGGGCCACATAGTCTACCTGATTTAACAGTTCCATTGTATTTCCTCCTTTTCGCTTTACAGCCACAGTATGATTATCACCACGGCAAACAGCGCCGCGGTCAGCCACTTGGTCAGCTGCATGCGGTCGTTGACCCATGCCGCGATGCGGGGCAGCGCCTGCCCCCGGGCAGCCACAAAGGCCAGCACCGCCGAGGGCAGCAAAAACGCCAGGCAATAGGCCAGCAGCATCAAGTGCATGCCGGCACCCCGGCTGCCTTGCTCAATGCCTGTCAGCAGCGTGGCCAGATACACCTGCCCTGCGCACAGAAACTCCACGCTGGCCACCAGTATCGACACCAATATCACCGACGGCCACAGCGCGCGCCCGCCGTGCAGCAGGGTGCGCATGCGCCCGTGCAGGTATTGCCGCGCGCCCTGGGGCAGCTGGTTTTTAATGCGCCCATGATCGTGCCTGCGCACGGCCAGGGCGTCCATAATGTTCAGCGCCATCAGCCCCAGCCCCAGCGCCGTCAGCACCAGCTTGAGCGCCTGCGGCAGCCACCACGGGTTCCACAGCCGGAACGCGCTGTACAGCAGCGTGCCGATCAGCAGATAGGTCGCCAGCTTGCTGGCCAGATATACGGCGGCCAGCGCGCCCACCCTGCGCCCCATGGACAGCAGCACCGTCAGGAAAAACAGCAGCATGCCCAGCGCGCAGGGGTTGAGCCCGCCCACCAGCCCCGCCCCAATGGCGCCCAGCAGGCTCAGCGCGCTTACATCGGCGGCCTGCGCGGCCACCACAGGCGTGCCCACCGCCTCACCCCGTGCCAGGCGGAACGCAAGGGAGCGCGCAATGCTGTCCGCGCCGCTTAGATACGTATCGCGCAGCAGCACCATGGGCGCCATGCGCTTTTCCTCCGGCACCTGATAGCGGTCAAACAGCGCCTGCGCCAGCCCTAAATCGCCGCCGATGTCCACCGGCACCACCTGAACGGGCGATAAAAATGTGTAGTCGCCACGCGTTACCTCTATTTCAGGCGGCAGCGCGTCCAGCGCCTCCCGCGCGCGGGCGCAGCCCTCACACGCCGTCACATACAGGTAATAGATCAGGCTGGTGCGCTCATCCCCTGCCGCAAAATCACGCGGCAGCGCGCTGCGGATGGCCGTGGTGCCCGCATACCATCTGTCGCCCAGCGCCACAAACGGCAGCAGCCGCTGCGCTGCGGGCACCTGCAAGCGTTCCATCGTTTGCTCAAAAACCGCCCGCGCATGTCTTTGTGCAGTATTGTAATATATATACGAATACCCGGATAAATCCTGCCCGGTCAGCTGCCGGAATTCCTCATGAAAATCCAGCTCCGGGTGGCATGAATCGCAGTAGTTTTCAAAAAAATAGGTGACTTCGGGCTTTGACGCCTCCGCCTCAGCCAAGGGCGGAAATAAAAGCATGGCTGTACACAAAAGGAAAACAAGCCCGGTGCATGCGCGCCGCAGCCATCCCTTTGTTTTTTCCATTTGGACAGAAAATAGGAAGCCCATCGTCTTTTGTACTCCCTGCATGCGCACCTGCCGATGCACAGTAAATCACTGGTAGCGTAACACAAAGCGCGGGATTTTTCTATCCGTGCATATTGTTGCAAAATAGGTAGAACAAAGTTGCCTTATCGCTTTCGATATATATATAATTATACAGCGTTTGCATGCTTCGTTTAGCACAAGCTGATTTTGGCTGTTTACAGATTGCGCGCGGCGTGGTACACTTTAGGTGCAAACAATTAGACAATAGGACGCCCATTGATGGCGTCGGACATGTCTTTTTGAAAAAGCCGCCGGGCGGCTATATCACCGGAAAGGTGCGTGAGATTATGGCCCAACACAGCATCACATCCCACAAAGGAAAAAAGCGGCATGGCAAGGCCGGAGCCTCTTTTGACAATCTGGAACTGTTTTTGCTGCACCTGCCCACAACCATCTGGTACTTGGCATTCTGCTACCTGCCCATGTTCGGTATCATCATCGCCTTTAAGGCGTACAAGCTGCGGCCAGGCAAGAGCTTCGTGTGGAGCCTGCTGTACAACAGCCCCTGGTGCGGGTTTGATAACTTTCAATACCTGTTCCAAACCGGGGATGCCGCACGGATGTTCCGCAACACCATCGGGTACAACCTTGTGTTCATTACATTGGGCATCCTGATCCCGGTCACGCTGGCGCTGCTGATCTCCGAGATGCACAACCGCCGCCTGGCCAAGGTGTGCCAGACCAGCATGTTCCTGCCGCACTTCCTGTCCTGGGTGGTGGTCAGCTACTTTGTCTACGCCTTCCTGTCCACCGACAAGGGGCTGTTCAACACCATTGCAGTACGCATGGGGTGGCTGGACAAACAACTGCTCCACAACTGGTACGCAGACACCGGCTTCTGGCGGTGGTTCATCGTGTTCCTCAACGTATGGAAAGGCGTGGGGTACTCCATGGTGGTATATTTAGCCGCCATCAACGGGCTGGACCGCGAGCTGTACGAGGCCGCCGTGGTGGACGGCGCCAGCAAGTGGGAGCAGGTGCGCTTCATCACGCTGCCGCTGCTGCGGCCCATCATTGCCATCATGTTCATCTTAGCGGTGGGCAATGTGTTCAAGTCCGACATCGGCCTGTTCTACACCGCGCCGCGCGGGTCGGGCCTGCTCAATGAAGTAACCACCACCATCGACGTCTACGTTTTCAAATCGCTCAAATCCGGCGGTGGCGCGTCATCGGTGCGCTACTCGGCGGCAGCGGCATTCCTGCAATCGACGCTGGGCCTGGTCACCATCGTGGCGGCCAACTTAGCCGTCAAGCGCATTGACCCGGATGCCGGGCTGTTCTGAGCACAGGAGGGAAAGCAATATGTCAAAACATACGAATCCTGTCGCCAAATACCTGCAGGTAAGCAAGCCGGTCAACGCCGCCATTGTGGTGCTGTTCATCCTGTTGGCGCTGCTGTGCGTGGTGCCCGCGGTATTTGTGCTGATTATTTCGCTGAGCAGCGAAAACGCCATCCGCCTGAACGGCTACCAGTTCATCCCTGCGGAGTGGAGCTTGGACGCCTATGCATGGCTGTGGAAATCCCGGGACTATATCGGGCGCTCCTTCCTCAACAGCATCGGCATTACGCTGGTGGGCACCGTTTCGGGGCTGTTTATGTGCTCCACCATGGCCTACGGCCTGTCGCGCCGCAACTACCGCCTGCGCGGGTTTTTCACGGTGTATATCTTCATCCCCATGCTGTTTTCCGGGGGCCTGGTGTCCTCCTACATGATCAACTCCCAGATATTCAAGCTGTCCAACACCTACTGGGCGCTGATTCTGCCGGCGATTGCATCGTCCTGGTACATCGTCATCATGCGCACATTCTTCCAGACCACGGTGCCCGACGCCGTGGTGGAATCGGCCAAGATTGACGGCGCGCGCCAGATACGCATCTTTGCGCAGATTGTGCTGCCCATCTCGCTGCCGGCGCTGGCCACCATCGGCCTGTTCTTCGCCTTTGCGTTCTGGAACGACTGGTTCTTGGCTAAGATGTACTTAGACACCAACCGCAAGGACCTGTACCCGCTGCAGTATCTATTGATGAGCATTGAGACCAACATCGACTTCCTGCAATCCAACAAGGATTTCATGACCGCCGGCACTCAAGCAATGATCCCCAGCGAGACCATCCGCATGGCCATCGTCATGGTGCTGGTCGTCCCCATTGCCTGTACCTACCCGTTCTTCCAGCGCTACTTTATCAGTGGCCTGACCATCGGCGCGGTCAAAGGCTGATTCTTGGATAACCGGCAGCGCGTGCTGCCCGTTACAAATACAAAGGAGGTTTCCCATGAAAAAACTTCTATCCCTACTCCTGGTCGCGACCCTGGTGCTGACGCTGTCAGCCGCGCTCATTCCCGCGCAAGCGCAGGAATATGTCAAGCTGACCTGGGCGCAAGGCACGGGCGCGGACGCCCCCAACGACGTTGCCGAAGTGAACGAAGCGCTCAACGTAATCAGCCGCGAGAAGCTCGGCGTTGAGGTGGACATCGTCTACCTGACCAACGACCAGCTCAACACCAAGACGCAGGCCGGCGAACTGTACGACATGTACTTCACCTGCGACTGGTACAACCATTTCGCTACCGCCGTCAACGTCACCGGCCTGTTTGCCGACATCACCGACTACATCCAGACCGTGACGCCCGACCTGTACGCCACCATGCCCGAAAAGGTGTGGGAGCTGGCCAAGGTCAACGGCAGGCTGTATTCCATCCCCGTCAAGAAGGACTACTGCCCCGAAATCTTCATTGTGTACGACAAGGGCTTCTTTGATTCCGAGGGCATGGAGCTGCCCGCCACCATGGACAAGCTGGCGGAGCTGGAGCCGTACCTTGAGAAATTCGTCGAAAAGCATCCTGGCGTATATCCCCTCCAGATGGGCGGATACTATTCCGGCATCGACGGCTTCTTCAACTACATCGACCGCACCGCGTCCATCGGCTTTAACTACAACAAGGGCGGCACCGAAGAAGGCCGCAAGATCATCAGCGTGTTTGAAGATGACCAGATGATCGAGCGCATGACCACCCTGCACGAGTGGTACAAGAAGGGCTGGACCAACCCCGACGCCGCCACGCTGACCGAGTCCTCCCTCGACAGGAAAATCAACTACTTCAAAATCGCCCAGTGCTGGGATGGCTATGACGGCTACACGGCCGCCTATGGCTATGAAACCGGCCTGGTGCGCATCTCCGGCCCGTACCTGTCCACCTCCGGCGTGCAGGGCTCCATGAACGCGCTGTGCGTAACCCTGGAAGATGACCCCGCCAAGCTGGAGCTGGCGCTCAAGTATCAGGAACTGGTCAACACCGACAAGAAGTACCGCGACATGCTGCGCTACGGCATCGAAGGCGTGCACTTCAACTACCGCGATGACGGCGCAGTGGTGCAAACAGAAAAAGGCAAGAGCGATTACGGCCCCTGGGCATTCTCGCAGGGCTCCTACTCGCTGTCCTCTCTGCCCGCGCCCGATGAGACAACGCCTGTCAACCTGACCCAGTGGGAAGACTACTTCAAGGTCTGCGATACCGCGCAGGTTGCCGAGGACGTTGGGTTTGTGTTTGACTCCCAGTCCGTTCAGGCTCAGATTGCCGCCATCGGCAACGTCAAGGAAACCTACCTGAAGGTCATGTTCAGCGGCACGGTGGATCCCGCCGAATATGTGCCCAAGGTCATCGCCGAAATGGAAGCTGCCGGCCTGCGCGAAGTCATCGCCGAAGCCCAGCGCCAGTTTGACGAGTTCAAAGCCGCGCAATAAGCGACAAGCATAAGCGCGTAACGACCTACGCCCCCGGTGCCAGCATGCGCCGGGGGCGGTTTCACTTCCTTTTTTCGTGCAATGCATTGCAATTATCGTGCAATTTACATATAATGTATGTGCAAAGCAGAAAGGAGATGATATCTGTGGCGGGTACGACAACCAACATCAGCATCCGCATGGACAGCGACCTAAAGGCGCGTGCAGACGCTTTGTTTGCCGAATTGGGCATGAACATGACGACGGCTTTCAATATTTTTGTGCGCCAGTCCCTGCGGGAAGGCGGCATCCCCTTTGACATCACCCTGCACCAGCCCACCAAGGAAACGCTGGCCGCCCTGCTGGAAGCCGAGCGCATCGCCGGCGACCCTGCTGTGAAAGGCTACACCAACCTGGATGAACTGTTTCAGGAGCTGAAAAAATGAGACCACCCCGCTTGACGGTTAAGTTCACCACGGTTTTCCGAAAAGACTACAAACTGGCCATCAAGCGCGGGCTTAAAATCCAACTGTTGGATACCGTAATTGAAACGCTGGCCATGGGCCGCCCCCTCCCGGCGGAATACAGAGACCACGAGTTGACCGGCAACTGGAAAGGGCACCGCGAATGCCATATCCAACCCGACTGGCTGCTGATATACCGTATAGATGCCGGTGTGCTGGTGCTGACGCTGACCCGCACAGGCACGCACAGCGATCTGTTTGGGAAGTAGCAAACAATCAAATTTGCCCCCGGTGCTTGCGCCGGGGGCGTTCCTGATACATGACAAAAGAGAGTGACTTTTGCCTTGTTCCGATTAAAACTGCCTTCGGTTCATCGCCCAAATGCCTGACACGATACTGCCCAGGCACATCATGATTGTGATAAGCACACCAAGACCATAAAGGCCGACCTTTTCAATGCCTGTCAGCAATGGATGCACGCGCGTAAGCATTACAGGCGTCCAGCGCGCAGCGGCGGGGTGGATACCCAGCAGGTACGCGAACAGGATGGTGCCGACCACGCCCAGCAAAACGCCAGCATTGTTCGATAGTATCGTGGAAAACAGCACCATCGCGCTGATGACCCACACCCCGAAAAGCCACCAAACTGCGGCCGCAGGGAGCAGGCTGCACACCACGCCATTGTCCCAGAAATACGCGCTGTATCCATAGGTAATGGCAAAGCAAAGCCAGTATCCTGCCGTCCACAGGCCGCACAGCAGCGCTGCTTTGGACAGCACCACTCCACGCCTGTGCAGACCCTTGGTCAGCAACAGCACCAACGCCCCGGAGCGGTATTCTTTGGTAAATATATCGCTGTTCAGCAGCACAAACGCCATCAGCGCCAGGGGTATATTCTTGAAAAACTGCGTCCAGGCCGTCATGGCATCTACCTGGACGCCTGTCATCAACAAGCCGCTTTCCGCCATTGTATCGGCCAGCGCGTCCATCAGCCAGGGCGTCAGCTTGGCAATGGCCGGGTTCATGATGCCAAACAGGGCAAAAATCAGCGAAAAAACCAGCAACTTGCCTGTGCGGGCGGTATCGAGCACTTCCTTTTTCAGATAGGCAAAAAACGGCCTCATGCAGTGACCTCCAGAAAAATGGATTCCAGCGTCGGCTCCAAGCGTTCCATGCGCTGGATAAGAATTTGATGCTCGGCCATGTCGCGCAGCACGGCAACATACTGCTGCTGGCCGCCTTCAAAGACAAGCGTATTTTGCGCTTCCAACCGGCAGTTCTCAAACCGCTGCATCAAAAACTCGGCATCTGTATGTTTCAGCGTTTCCACAACAAACTCATCCGGGGCGCGCTGGCTGCGCAGCTGCGCCATGGTTCCCTGCATCACAACGTTGCCGCCGTCTAAAAAAGCTACATCGGTGCATATGCGCTCCACATCCGATAGAATATGCGTGGAAAAGAGCACGGTAGTCTGCTGCTTGGCTGCAAGCAAAATATCCAATATGTCCTTGCGCCCGGCCGGATCCAGTGCGGATGTCGGCTCGTCACAGATGAGCAGCCGGGGGCGGTTTAGCAGCGCCTGCGCAATGCCCAAGCGTTGCTTCATCCCGCGGGAAAAGCCTTTGATGCGTCGGCGCTCCTCCCCCAGGCCCACCACATGCAGCAGTTCCTCGCTGCGCGCCTTGATATCCGCTGCGCTCATGCCGCTGATGCGCCCGCAAAGGGTCAGATATTCACGCGGCGTCAAAAAGGGGTAAAACTCCGGCACATCGGGCAGGTAGCCGATGTGCTGGTTGGTGCCGCTTTGTCCAAAGCGCACACGCTGCCCCAGCACATCAATGTCGCCGTCATCAATTTTGATGAGCCCTAAGATGGCCTTCATCGTTGTCGTCTTGCCCGCACCATTGCGCCCGATAAAGCCGAAGATGCTGTGCTCCGGCACGGACAGGTTCAACCCGCGCAGCACCTCCCTGCTGCCAAAGCGCTTGCTTACGTTGCGGAGGGTCAGCACGTCAGTCATCCTGTTTGCCCAGCAGGAAGTACAGGATGGGGCCGATAAATTGCATGCCCAGCACCACAACCACCACCCACAGCGCGCGGCTGCCGCGCTTGTAGGTATGGTGCGTAAAAATATGCCGCAGCGTGTAGATGAGCAGCACAATCTGCGCCACTGCAAGGGGAATCAGGAACGGCAAAAAATCCCGGATATTATCCATCTATCATTTCCTCCCTGTGTGTTTCTGCGCAAAACCCATGATACCCGCAGGCCACGCACGTCAATTTGCGCGTGTGCGGCGTGTGCTTAGCCCACAGCGCCTCGCGCTTGGCGGGCTGGAACACGGTATAACACTGCGGACAAATGAAAGCTGCGCGGGTGAAATAGTAGTGCGATACCCACAGCGCATAGAGAAGAGCCGTTACCGCCCAGACCGCAAACAGCCACCACTGCCCCTGCCTTATCCAGACATACAGCGAAATCCATTGCAGCACGTTGAGCGGTATGCCGGTTATCAGCATCACGGTGTGGACTTTCTTGATTTTTCTGCGGTGCGTGACCGTGCGCGCCATGGCGCCGATGGAGGCCATGGTAAGGGGTTCTATCCGCTTTAGCGCTTGCTGCAAGCCCTCCAATGTTTCCAGTTTACCCTGCAAATCAGCAATCTCGCCCTGCAGCGTCTGCGCCTGCTCGTTCAGGATAAGCCATATGACGCTTTCGGGGTTCTCCTCTTTGAGCAACTCCCCGATGCTGCGGATGGGGATGTTCAGCTCCCGCAGGAAGCAGATGACTTTGAGCCGCGCAATGTCTTCCTCGGCATACAGGCGTCGCCCACCCTCGGACAGCGCGCTTGGCGTCAGGATACCGCGCGTGTCATAATACTGCACCGTCCTCACCGTTACGCCGCACAGCTTTGCCGCCTCGCCGGTTGTGTATTTGGCCATCGCTTTCCCTCCTTTCCCCTTGATTGTATATGATGACGCTGCGTCACAAGCAAGCCTTTTTGCAGGGAATTTTTAATATTTTCATCGTTACGCAGCGGACAGATATAAAAATGCCCCAGCGCATGCGCCGGGGGCGGTTTGTGTTTTGCTACAACCCCGTTTTTGTTTGCAGTATTCCCCCACCCTGTATTTTGCGTACATTGCGTACATTGCGTACGTTGCGTACATTGCGTACGTTGCGCACACTGCGTACATTGCGTACATTGCGTACGTTGCGTACACTGCGTACACTGCGTACGTTGCGTACGCTGCGCCATCCCCTCTCTGTAGGAAGAACTCCCCTGCAGGAAAAAATAAAGCCTACAAAGATATAGGGAACCTATGGTTTCTCTCTCTGTAGGGAGAACCACGGGTTCCCTGGTGTTTTTCTGTTGGTTGCCGTCATCCGCCCGGCGGTTTTATGTACGCTACGTACGCAACGTACGCAACGTACGCAAATTACATTAGTGGGGGCAATGTACGCACCGGGGGCATGTTGGGCGGGGCTTCCGCCCGTGCCATCATAGCACAGCGCCGTCAGCCCCTGCAAGGGGTGCGCCCTATACTGATGTAAAACAGTATTACTTAAACTGCGGCATCCAGTCCTTGTTCTTTTCGAACATCTCGTCCACCATGTCGCGGATTTCGCGCAGGCTGAGCACCGCGCTGGTCAGCGGATCGTAGCAGATGGCGCGGTAGATCATCTCGCGGTCGCCGTTCAGGCTGCCTTCCACCACCATCTCCTCAATCTGGGCGGACAGGCCGCTCAGGATGGCCAATTGCGGCGGCATGGCACCCACATGGATGGACTCCAGCCCGCGGGGGCTGGCCAGCACCGGCACCTCGACGCAGCTGCCATAGGGCAGGTTGTCGATCAGGCCGAAGTTGCGCACATTGCCGTTGAACTTAAACAGCGTGCCATCGCCCAGCGTGGCGTTGAAAATGGAAGCAGCATACTCATTGCCGCGCTTCAAATCTACCGGCTTCTGGAACCATTCCTCGATGCCGTCGCGCCAAGTGGTCTCGCGCTTGCGGTATTCGTTGAGGATGTAGGCATATTCGCCGGGGTTCCAGCCCGTGCCGTGCAGGCAGTATTTTTCGATCAGGTCGGGGCGCTTGCGGAACCAGGCGTTATATTCGCTGTTGTGGCCGGAGGATTCCGTCACATAATAGCCCAGCGCCAGGTACATCTCGTTGCGCACGATTTCCTCGTTGTATACGTCCTCGCGCTCGGTGATGGCCTTGTGGATCAGCGGATAGGCGTCCTTGCCGTTCCACAAAAACTCGGTATAAAACGCCTGGTGGTTGATGCCGGCGCAGGTATAGCTGATTTCGTTATCCGGCGCGCCGATCCACCGCGCCAGCATGTGCGCCGTGCCCTGCACGCTGTGGCACAGGCCCGTTGCTTTCATCTTGGGGAACGCGCCCTGCACCGTGCGGCACAGCATGGCCATGGGGTTGGTGTAGTTGAGGTACACGGCATCCGGGCAATAGCGGTCGATATCCGCGGCGATGTCCATGATGGGGTTGATGGTGCGCAGGAAGCGGAAAATGCCGCTGGGGCCGCGCGTATCGCCCACGTTGGTGTCCACCCCGTACTTTTTGGGGATCAGAATATCATGCTGCCATACATCCACCTCGCCATGCAAAATGGTGGTGATGACGCCATCGGCCCCCTTGAGCGCCTCGGCGCGGTCCATGGTGGCCGTCACGGTGGCCGGATAGTTGCCGGCATCCACGATGCGCTGCACGGCCTTTTTGATTTCGGCCAGACGCTCGGCATGGATGTCCATCAGGGCGATTTCGGCATCCGCAAACGCCGGGAAGGACAGGATGTCGCGCACCAAGCTGCGGGTAAAGCCAAAGCTTCCCGCACCGATGAACGCAAACTTTCTGGGCATAGGATTTCCTCCTTTTATATACAAGGCATAATGCCTTGGTTGTTATGGTGTGGTAAAGGCCGCCCAGGGGATGTCCATTTGCTCCCCGTCCAGCAGCCTGCCTACATGCTGCAGCAATGGGAACTGCGCCAACTGCCCGCGCGTGCGCAGGGCCTGCACCATGCGCCGCGCGATGACGACGGATTCCAGCGTCACGCCCTCCAGCTGCTGCAAGGCCTGCTCCATCGTCAGGCCGCGCCCCAGCAGCGTGCCCAATTTGCGCGTCCTGCCGCCAAAGATGGTGACATACAGGTCGCCCGCGCCGTATACAATGTTCTCCGGCCCGCCGCCCAACAGCTGCAGCAGCGCCGTCATTTCCCGCACGCTTTGCCCAAACAGCGCGGCCTGCGGGTTGTATGCCACGGCATCCAGGCCATCCTGCCGCTGCACCAGGCCCACGGCCAGCGTCACCGCCAGCGCATAGGCGTTTTTGAGCGCAACGGCCACCTCCACGCCCACCACATCGGTGGACAGGCTGATGTGGTAATAATCCGTACCCAGCAGCGTGCGCAGCTTGCGCAGTGTTTGCATGTCGCCGCCGCAGAACGCCACGGCGCTGTGCCGCCGGTCGGCCAGCTCATAGCTGGTGCACGGCCCGCCAATGGCGTAAAAGTTGCTGCGCCCGGACAGCCGCTGATAATACGCCGGATAGGTTTCCAGCGCGCCATCCTCGTGCGCCATCAATCCCTTGGTGACGGACAATATCGGTACCTCCGGCGGGATGAGCGGCAGCGCCTCCTGCAAAAACCAGTCCACGCCAAAACTGCTTACGCCGCAGATCACCACATCCGCACCCGCCAGCGCCGTGCACACCTCATCAAAGCAATAGAACGCAACCCCTTCGGGCAGCGGGCGCTGCATGGTCAGGTGCGTATGCGTTTCACGCGCATGCGCAATGATGGCATCGTCCAGCGGCGTGCCCACCAAATGCACCTCCCGCCCGTTGTCCCGGGCCGGAATGCTCATGGCTGACCCCATCATGCCCGCGCCGATGATGGCAATGCGCTTCATCTATGCCCTCCATTGCGTTGCAGTGTGCTCATTATGGCAAAGCGCGATAATGACTGTCAAGGTTTCGTATATCAGATCATCGATGCATTAATGTATTAGTTTAGTATTAGTGAATAATTTTATAGGGATAATACAGAAAAGAAAGGGCGTTTTCAGCCCCCTCTTTTAAAATTTGGGATTTCGAGTGATACTTTTCTATCTACTGTTAATCTTTGTTATGTAACCTCATTATTATTTGTTAATATCTAAATATGCAGCCAATTTTTCGTCAATTATTGCCTGACCGCCCATATTGAGATATTCTTCGCAGAGTGTATCATACAATTCATCAAATTCGTCAATTGGGCAAGTAATGGTTTTAGTACGTAATTCGCCAAGTTTTTCGTTTAATGTTGCTTGATACTCGCCCTCTGCTTCAATAGATCTCCCAAGAGCATATGGAGCATATGCTCGCACCAGACTTATTTCGTAACTCTTCAAGTAACAGTCCTTTGTTGCCTCAGGAATATTAGCAACCAGAGAATGCTTAAACTGTGCTTCTACTGGATCTCCATTATAGATTATACCTAAATCAGCAGTGGAAATCATTGTTTTAGCATTATACTCTGGATCTATAATGTCAATAAGACCATCAGGATTGACCGTGTAGTGCTCACCTTCTATGCCATACTGTAAGGTTTTCCAGTTCTGATAATCGCTCATCCAGTTCAGATATTTCACCGCGGCATTTACATTTTCAGAATATGAAGGCACCATTATAAGCATACCACTGGGAGGGTATTGATCGTTTAAGTTTGATACACCTTCATTGTTACAGATATCCACTCCGATAATTTCGGCAGCAGGATCTTGCTGATACAATGTTACAACAGATTCGTTGTATGATAGTTCACGCCAAGAAGCGTGTGTCCAGAAGCCAATTTGACCATTCACGATCCAACTTTTCCATTCTGTTTCATCAGAAAACTGTGCCCAATCAGGTTGGATTAAACCTTCGTTATATAGTTTGTTAAGGTATTTGTAGCCTTCCTTGATACCAGGCCAAAGAATATCGGACTTAGTAGCGATATCCTGTTCACTCACATCCTCTGCAAATGCGGAATAAACAACAGACATTGATTCTGCTTCAACTCCGGTTTCGACCAGCATACCCATTGGATATTCGCAAAGTCCTTCAGCTTTAAACTTCTTGAGCACATCATATAGTTCGTCGGTGGTAAGCGCATCAACACCATTGCGTTGTGTTATTGTGAACCCAATCTTATCCAGCCAATCTTTCCGAATAAAAGCACTAACGTGACTTCGGCTTCCGCGCTTAGCAGGTATAGCGTATTGTCTGCCGTCAGCTATACCATAGGACAAGATTTCCTTACCCAAGTTTACAAGAAGATCTTGGCCATGCTCTGCAATCACATCTGTCAGATCTGCTAAGCCACCTTGTGCCGCAAAGTCATAGAAACGAGCGGAACTGTATGTATAGATAATATCAGGAGCTTGTCGTGCAGACATCATTGTCGTGATTTTAGTGTCGGCATCACTTCGCGGTATCGCTACAAACTGAACATCAATATTTAGGTCTTGTTTCACATTTTCAGCAAGCCAGTTGCTCCAACGATTGTCGATAACTGTTCCATAGTCACTTCCCATGTTAGATCGATCATATACTGCTACGGTCAACTTCTCTGTTTCGGAGGATGTGTCCGCAAGCGCTATTATTGCTGAGAATAGCATAATAGCCGCAAGCATCATAGTTAGCTTTTTCTTCATGGTAAAGCCCCTTCTTGAAATTATATATCTGGCATTTAGCCCGATACTCAATAATAATTAGGTGTTAACCTTTATCGATCCAATCATAACACCCTTAACAAAATACTTCTGTAGCCATGGATAAACAATCATTACAGGTAGGATCGAAAAATTAATGCTGCTGACCTTATTTGATCTGTTTGAAATGTTTGGCCATGAACCCTCCCTTCAGTCATCAACTCTTGTAACCCACTTGATGAAAGTATTATGTCGCGTAACCGCAATTGAAGAATATACTTGTCCGGTGAATTGATATATAATAACCCATCTTGAACAGCATTCCATCGACTGACTGTATAAAACAATGCAATAGTGGCGAGCATTGGTTTTGATAAAGGCAATATAATCTGAAACAAAATAGTTCCATCATTAGCTCCATCAATCAAGGTTGACTCACTTAATGATCCGGAAGGGATGAAAAAAAGGTTTTCATCAAAATCATGTTGTAGGTGCTGATAGCGCCAGCAAAATCAATGCCCAAGGAGTATCCAGCATGTGCAGTTCACTGATGAGAAGATAAGTTGGAATCATGCCTCCAGAAAAATACATAGTAAACAATACAATCAGCCATAGCACTTTTTTTCCATATAATCCTTTGTGGCTGAGAGGGTAACCACAAGATAGTCATTGTCATTGTAACTAAGATATATACGAAGGTTATTCTCAGCGAAAAAACATTGATTTAACCAAGGCATCATTTGAAATGATGTTTTTATATGCTTCAATGTTAGTGCCTTTCGGCCAAATGTTACCGATTTTGATAATACAGATGCAGAATCACTTAACGACAACGAAAAAATATGTAACAATGGTAGTAGACAAGCTAAGACAAGCAACACAACAAAGAATACGACAATAAATCGAAATACAATATCTCCGAGTCTGCCTAAGGTGCCTATATAGCGCATGATTTTTCCCTACCATATGCTTTCCTCTGTTAATTTTCTGCTGATAGTATTTGCGGATATTACAAGTATGAAATTCACTATTGATTGAAAAAGACCTACTGCTGTACCAATAGCAAACTTACTATTTTGAACACCTACTCGATATACAAAGGTAGACAAAACATCGCCTACATCATTAACCATAGAATTTTTAAGCATCAAAGGTTGTTCTAACCCAATAGATACCATGCTTCCTATTCTTAGTATAAGCATTATTACAATGGTAGGAGCTATTGAAGGCAGTGTTATCAAGTACATCATTTTGAACCGATTACAGCCATCCTACAGTTGCTGCTTCACATCTCCTTGATCTATGCTGGTTATTGCCGAAAGATAAATAATTGCATTCCAGCCAATTGATTGCCAAACGCTGACAATAAATACATAACAACCCACCAAGTATTGTTACTTAACCATGGAATATTGTCTATGCCAAGCTTGTTTAATCCTAAATTAACTAGTCCAGATGAAGTTGCAAACAAAGTGAAACCATTCCGCCAATTATAACCCACGAAAGAAAATGAGGAAGATATAGAATAGTTTGAGCGGTTTTTTTAAAAGTTTTGTTTCTTAATTCGTTCAGGAACAACGCAAGTATTATTGGAGCGGGGAACCCGAAAATCAAGGTAATGGAGTTCAAAAGAAGCGTATTTCTAATTGCCCGGAAGAATTCGGGCATAGCAAACACTTTCTCAAAATTCGCAAATCCGCACCATTTGCTGCCGCCGATACCTTTAAATATGCTATAGTCTTTGAAAGCGATAACAATACCATACATAGGAATGTAATGAAAAAGAAAATAATAAAACATCGGTAACAACAACATCAAATACAGAAGATAATGGTTTCGGACAAATACAAGTCCTTCATGTCTTCTAGATAACTTAGGTGTAAGAACCTGATTGTTGTCCTTATAACTCACAGGACTGCATACAACCCCTTTCGCACACATATTTTTCCTAACAGTAGTGTACACAATCTAGCATAAGTAGTCAAGTGATTTTATGTTTCAAACAACGTTAGTTTGTAGGAGTGTCAAACATGGGTAACACATTGAGTGTAGTTGTGAGCAGTTGCTGGGTGTCAAGGGAAAGGTGGAGATTTGCGAAGCAAATACTACCTGACCTTGACACCACTTCCTTGGTAGAATCGTAGGTCGCTCAATGGCTCGCCATTGAGCCTTACTTACATCACCCCCTGATACAGCGCCAGCACCTCATTAGGTGATTTCATCCCCAGACAGGTCATGATGTAATCGTTCGAGAGTGACTGGTATGCTGCCAACTGTCGTCTTCCGTCTGCCAGGTTATACATCCGCATGTTACGGTAGAACCTTAACTCATCCGTCCGATGTTGGCGTTCAACCTTCCCGTTATGGCGGGGAGTTGCTATCCGAATTCGCTTGTATTCAATGCCCATCTCCATCAGCGCCTCCTCAAACAATGTCTTGTGTGTGGATTTTGTGACCAACAGTGCGTTGGTAAACTCCGTTCCGTTATCCGTTTGTATCATTCGGATGAGGAAAGGGGCGCGTTTCACCAACTTTTCCAGAAAGTCCAGGGCACTGTAGGTGCTGCGTTCATCATACATCTCACGAAATGTCCATCGGCTACATTCATCCTTGGCTGTAAACTGATAATACTTCCTGCCATCTGCCACACAGTACGATGGCACATACTTTACATCCAACTGTAACTTTTGTCCGGGATAAGCAGCTCGTTGATATGGCTTGGGTTTGTATAGCTTTTTCTTTCTAACGGTTGGTTTCCCCAGTAATCTGATCACCGTCCGCTTGAAGCAACCATAACTTCGTGTGTACCCATAGTCCATCGCCTTTTGGTAGCCCAGAAGTAAATCATTTCGATACTTCTTGCCATAGCGTTTGACCAGTTTTTCTTCTTCAGGACTTTGTTTGCGAGGACTATGATGCGGCCTGCGGCTCCGATCTATCAGACTTTGCCACGTCCCGTCCCAACGATTACGCCACTTCCAGACACATTTCCGGCTTACTCGATACCGAATTGAGGTCTTGGTTAATCCATGCTTCTCACAATACTTCATCATCCGTTGACGCCAATGTGCATCTTGAGTTAACTTATCCATGCAGAGAGCCTCCTTTTGTAGCTTGTTTGTTGCAAAACTATTCTACCAGAGGTTCTCTGCTTTTTCGTTCCCACGTGTTACCTATGTATCGTACCTCAACATTTTATGTTTCAAACAACGTTAGTTTGAAAATTCTTGGATGCTAAAAGCTATCTTTTCTGCCAGTAGACACTAAATATCCCTCATCATGCCGCCTCAAAAATTGTCCTTTTTATTCCGCATAAATTTATGCAAACTCCCGGCAGCGCTTCCTGTAGTGCAGGTAGTTCTCCAGCGACACTTCCTCGGGCACGCCGTGGTCGCAGGTGGGCAGATAGCCGCCGCGCCGCTGCATGGCGGGGAAGATACGATCCACCATGCGGTCAATGGCGTCCTTGCCCTGGGCCAGCACGCGCTTGTCCACGCCGCCGGAAAAGCGCATGTCCGGGTACTGCTGCCCCAGCGCCACCACATCACAGCCCGAGGCCACCTCGCACGGGCTTAAAAACCGCATGCCAATCTCGCGGTATAAATCAATGACGTCCATCGCGCGGCCGTCGGTGTCCACCTGGATGTGCAGGGTGTGCCCGGGCTGGCGGCGGCGCATGTTGGCGATCAGCTGCTGATAGTACGGGAACAGAAACTCCCGGATCATGTTGGGCGATATCAGCGAGCCATGGTTGTAGCAGATGTCCTCGGAGATAAACAGCTCGTCCACCTTGACCTGCCGCTGGTGATAGGCCGTCACATGGTCGGCCAGGTTGAACCACGCCTGCATGCACAGGTGGATGAGATCCGGGTCATCATAGAACATCAGCGGCAGGTCGGCCGGGCCGATCAGGGCGCGCAGATACATGTACCCGCCCACCACCAGCTGCCCGATGAACATGCCCTGCTGCTGCTTTTTGACAAAATCCGGCAAGTACGCATCCATATCGGCCAAACGCTCCGGGGTGTCGGGCTGCATGCGCCATGCGCACAGCTCGTGGAAGGTGCGCTCATCCTTGACGGGGTGATCGACATATTCGGGCATAAACCCCCGCCGGCGGCCGGTAAAGCACTTGAGCGTGCGCCCGGCAAAGTCCTGCACATACTCGTGCGGGCCGTCTGTGCGCAGCACCTTGGTTTCAAACTCCGGCACAAAGGCGGCCTCGCACCCGCCCAGGCCGTACAGGTCGGCCCGCCCCGGCTCGTCATAGCCAAAGAATTCCTTCAGGTTGGCATCGCGCGGCAGGCCCTGTGCGTACCAGTTTTCCAGGCAGTAATAGCCAAACTCCTTCTGCACAAAGCCCGCGCCGGGCTTCATCTCGTAAAAGTCGCGGTATTTCCGAATGCCATCCGGTTGTTCCATGCTGTCCTCCCCATTTAGATGATATTGGGCTGATCAAATTATGTGTTACAATTATCATACCACAAAAACGGGGGTTCCCCATGCTGTTAACGGTTACATTAAACGCCGCCATTGACAAAACCTACACCCTGGCCTGCGCTAACACGCCGGGTGACGTGCTGCGCGTGCAGGACATGCAGGCCACGCCGGGCGGCAAGGGCATCAACGTGGCCAAAGCCGCCACGGCCCTGGGCCAGCGGGTGATGGCCACGGGCTTTTTAGGCGGCCATGCCGGGCGCTGGGTGCAGGAGCAGCTGACCGCCGAGGGCATCCTGTGCGATGCGCAGCCCGTGCCCGGCCAGACGCGCACCTGCATCAACATCGTGGAACCCGATGGACGGCAGACAGAATTCTTAGAGCCCGGCCCCGAAATATCCGCCGAGGCGCTCAACGATTTTCTTGTGCGCTTTGAGCGCCTGGCGCGGGAGGCGTGCGCCGTCACGATGTCGGGCAGCCTGCCGCGCGGCGTGCCCAACGACATTTATGCGCAGCTGATTGCCATATGCAAGCGCCTGAACCGCCCGGCGCTGCTGGACACCAGCGGCGCGCCGCTACAGCAAGGCATACGCGCCCTGCCCGATGTGATCAAGCCAAACTTGCAAGAATTGGGCCAGCTCATGGGCCGCCCCATCGCCTGCGAAACAGCCGACGTGCTGGCCTGCGCACAGGCCTTGCAGGCGACGGGCATCGGGCTGGTGGTGGTGTCGCTGGGCGCAAAGGGCGCGGTGGCCGTCACCCGTGATGCGGCCTTTCATGTCATACCGCCGCAGATAGAAGCCGTCAGCGCCACGGGCAGCGGCGACAGCTTTTTGGCCGGATTGGCAGTGGGCATGCTGCGGGGGCAAACGCTCAGCGATACCCTGCGCCTGGCCACCGCTGCGGCCGCCGCCAACGCCCTCAACATAGAAACCGGGCGCGTGCATATCGAGGATGTACACGCGCTGCTGCCACAGGTTAAGTTGCGGCAGATGCCTGCATGGTAGAGCGCAAATTCTCATACAGCGCGCGGTAGATACGGTATGCCCGTTCATACACCGCGCGATTGTTTGTGTTGGGGGGCACGGTGCGCCCTTCCCCCACGCAGGCCTGCACCGCATGCTGCACATCGCGGTAAACGCCTGTGCCCAGCCCGGCCAGCATGGCCGCGCCCAGCGCGGTGTGGTCAACGTTGGGCATCACATGCATGGGGATCCCCGTTATATCTGCCTTGATTTGCACCCAAGTTTGGCTGCGCGCCGCGCCGCCCACCGCGTGCAGCGCCATTACCTGCGCACCGGCCTGCTGCGCCACGTGCAGGTTGTGCCGCAGGGCCAGCGCCGCGCCCTCCATCGCCGCGCGGATCATGTGCGCGCCGGTGGTGCGATAGTCCAGGCCATAGAACACACCCACGGCCTGCGCATCCCATATCGGGGAGCGCTCACCCGCCAGATAGGGCAGCAGCACCAAGCCATCGCTGCCCGCCGGGATGCTGGCCGCCAGGTCGTTCATCCGGTCAAAGTCAGGCGGCGTGCCGGTACCCTGCAGCGCAAACACCTGTTGCAGCCACCGCAGCACGCCCCCGCCCACCGTGCCGCCCTGCAGCAGCCAGCGCCCGGGCACCACATGCGGGCTGATGATCAGCCGCGGGTCGCCCATGGGCTTGTCCAGGCAGATGCTCATGCCCCCGGCCTGGCCGCCCTGCTCCTGCGTTTGGCCGGCGTCCACCACGCCCGCGCCCAGCGTGCCGCACGCTGCGTCCAGGCCGCCCGCCACCACCGGGGTGCCCGCCAGCAGCCCGGTAGCCGCAGCAGCCTGTTGCGTTACATGCCCCGCCACCTGATGGCAGGGCACGATGTCGGGCAGCACATGCGCCGGGATGCCAAACGCGCTGCGCAGCTCCTCGTCCCAGCGCAATGTGCGCATATCAAAAAACGCAAAGCCATAGCCCTGCGATACATCCTGCGTATATTGTCCCGTCAGCCTGCTGACCAAATAGCCGTTGGACTGCAGCACCCTGTGCGTTTTCTTCAGCAGCTGCGGATGATGCGCCCGATACCACAGCAGCTTGGGCAGCGTGTAGGACGGGTGCAGCGCGTTCATGCCCGTTTGATAGATGCGCTGCTGCCCCAGCGCGCGGTTTGCCTGCCCGCACTGCGCCTGCGCGCGGGTGTCCATCCACAGCGGCGTGGGGCACAGCGCGTGCCCGTCCTCATCCACCAGCACCGCCGCCCAGCTTTGCCCCGCGATGCCGATGCCTGCGATGTCCTGCGCGCGCACACCGGGCTGCGCCAGCAGGGCGCGGATGCACGTGCAAGCCGCCTGCCACCAGTCCTCCGGGTGCTGCTCCGCCCAGCCGCGCTGCGGCGTGTGCGTGGCATAACCCTGCGCCACGCGCGCCACCAGCCGGCCATCCGGCGCATACAGCGCAGCCTTCAGCGAAGACGTGCCTACATCCAACCCCAGCAGCATGCTATTGCGCCTTGCCGCAGGAGCCCACCAGCTCCATGCGCTGCATGACCACCTGCTCCACCGCCAGGCGCGCCTTTTCGCCGTACAGCTTGGGGTCAAACGCATCAGGGTTGTCCTGAAGCCAAGCACGCACAGCCGCGGTGTAAGCCTGCCGGAGGTCGGTCGCATAGTTGACCTTGCAAATGCCCAGCTTTACGCATTCGCGTACCTGATCCTCCGGCACGCCGGAGGTGCCGTGCAGCACCAGCGGGATGGGCGCTGCCTGATGGATGGCGGCCAGGCGCGGCATGTCCAGGTGCGGCACGCCCTTGTACACGCCATGTGCAGTGCCAATGGCCACCGCCAGCGAAAAAATGCCCGTCTCGCGCACAAAGCGCGCGGCCATCTGCGGGTCGGTCATCATCAGGCTGGCCTCGTGGCCGTCCTCCCTGCCGCCTACCTGCCCCAACTCGGCCTCCACCGGCACATCGCCCGCCAGCTGCACGGCCTGCGCGGACAGCGCTACGTTTTGCTCAAACGGCAGCTTGGAGCCGTCGATCATCAGCGAGGTATACCCCGCCTGCTTGCAGCGCACCAGCAAGTCCAGGCTGGCGCCATGATCCAGATGCAGCGCCACCGGCACGCGGGCAGCCTGCGCCAACGCCGCCACCATGCCGTGGAACACCTGCGGCGGCGCGTATTGCAGCGTGCCCGTGGTGGTCTGTATGATTACGGGCGCATTGGCCTTTTCAGCGGCCGACACCACAGCCTGCGCAATTTCCATGTTTTCTATGTTGAACGCACCCACAGCATAGCCCTCGCGCAGGGCCTTTTGCATCATGTCTCGTGTTGTAACCAGCGGCATATATCCACCCCCAGCGGGGCCAAGGCCCCGGTTTTATCCTGTAATCGTTTGTGCCTTGCAGTTCGGCACCATATGTCATCATTATTATACGCGGCAACGCAACCATCGCACAACCCCATGCATTTTGTAAAACACACGTAAAACCTTGGTAAAACATGTGCCTATATGCGTTCACAGCGTTGGAATAGAATGGCAATCATCACCAGTTGATGTTAAAATTAAGCAGCCGGAGGCTGTCCGGCAGATGATGAGGGAGAGATTGCATGAAATTAGAAGTACGCGATATCCGCAAAAGTTTCGGCGACCGGGAGATTTTGCACGGCATCAGTTTTGAGGTGGTGTCGGGCCGGGCCATGGGCTTTTTGGGCCGCAACGGCGCGGGCAAGTCCACCACCATCCGGTGCCTGATGGATGTATTCCGCCAGGATGCCGGGGAGTTTTATCTGGACGGCAAGCCCTTCAAGGTGACCGAAAACCGCGTGGGCTATCTGCCCGAGGAGCGCGGCATGTACCAGAAGAATAAAATTCTGGATCAGCTGGTCTACTTTGCGCGGCTGCGCGGCGCCAGCAAGGCCGACGCCACCCGCAGCGCCATCGAATGGATCGATTTCTTTGAGCTGGGCGAGTATAAAAACAAGCCGCTGGAAACGCTGTCCAAGGGCAACCAGCAAAAGATCCAGATTGCGCAGGCGTTTTTGAACGACCCGGATATTTTGATTTTAGACGAGCCGTTCAGCGGGCTGGATCCGTTGAACTCCCAGATATTCAAGGATGCCATTGCCGACGTGGTCGCCAAGGGGCGGCTGGTGATTTTCTCCAGCCATCAGATGAACTACGTGGAGGAAGTGTGCGACGACGTCACGCTCATCCACGAGGGCGATATTTTGCTGTCGGGCGACCTGAAGGCCTTAAAGCGGCAGATGGGGCAGAACAAGCTGGCGCTGTCGGTGGACGGCATGACCAACAGCCAGGTTGGCGAGGCCGTGCGCGCGCAGTTCCCGCAGATAACGCTGGAGCATATCGAGGACATGCTGGTGCTGGACACGCACCACGCCGTCACGCAGCAGGACATCCTGCGCTTTATCGCCGCACAGGGATGGAACGTGGCGCGCTTTGGCATGTACGAACCCAGCCTCAACGACATTTTCGTAGCAAAGGTGCGTGATCATCAATGAGAAACTTCAAGCTCATTTTCCAGTATGAATTATCCAGCCTGTTGGGCAAGAAAAGCACGCGCATCACCACGCTGATTTTAGCGCTGGTGGCGCTGATTGGCACCAGCGTGCCGCGCATCATCACCTGGTTTGACAAGCCTGAGGATCCCGCCGCCGTGGTGGAAACGCTGCCGGACAGCGACATGGGCTATGTGTTTGCATCGCCCGAACTGCACGATGCTTTTGCGCAGGCGTTGGGCGTGACCGAGGATAACCTCTACCCCGACCGGGAGGCGCTGGAAGCCGCGCTCAATGACCGCACGCTGCGCGCAGGGGCTGTGATTACGTCCGACAGCCAGGCCGAGGTGCTGTACTTAGACCGTGAGCTGGAATCCACCGATGAGCAGGCGTTAAGCGATATCCTGCGGCAGACGCACCGCAACAAATTCTTAGAAGAAAAGGGCATCACCGCCGCCGAAATGCATGCGGTAGAAACCTTTGCCCCACAGGTATCCGTCACGGTGCTGGGGCAGGACAGCGAAACCAATCTGATGCTGGCCATGATCCTGATGATCATGGTGTACACCATCGTGCTTGCCTACGGCGCGATCACCTCCACTGTCATCGCCAGGGAAAAGGATTCCAAGACGATGGAACTGCTCATTTCCTCGGCGCGCCCGTCCAGCCTGATCTTGGGCAAGGTGGCGGCCTCGGGCGTTTCGGGCGTATTGCAGGGGGCGATTATCTTCCTGTCGGCGTTCATCGGCTTTAAGCTGTCGGAATCCTTCTACCCGCCCTTTGTGCTGCTCATGTTAAGCGGCACGCTGACGCCCACCTACGTTACCACCTACCTGTTCTTTTCCATCGCGGGGTACATCATGTACCTGTTCCTGTACGCATCGTTAGGCTCCACCGTCAGCCGCGTGGAGGATGTAAGTTCCGCCATCGGCAGCGTGCAGTTTTTGTTCATGCTGGGGTATATGATTGCTGTGTTTACCTTCTACATGCCCAACAGCCTGGTGGCCGTGATTGGTTCCATCTTCCCGTTTACATCTATGATGGTCATGCCCATGCGCAGCGCCATGGTGACGATACCGCCGCTGCAAATGATCGCCGCCGTGGTGCTGCTGCTGGCTTCCTTGGTGTTGCTGGCCTACCTGTCCATCAAGATTTACCGCTGGGGCACGCTGAACTATGGCAACAAAAAGGGCCTGATCAACGCGCTCAAGCAGATGGCCAAGACACGCCGCCGCGCGGCATAAGCATCCCGCTTTCATTTCCGCCGGGCGCATGCCCGGCGTTTTTTGCGTTTAATGCTGATGTAAAACAGACAATATGTAATACCCCCTGGATTTGTAGAAACGAGGATTGACCTGTAAGATTATAGAACTACTAACCACAGGGATTACCACATACAAATAGGAGGTATTACATGAAATATTATAGCACACTCTACGTTGGAATGGATGTTCATCGGGACAGTTTTACTTTGGCACATTATGCTTTGGATATGAAACAGCCAACAGGCATCGTCAAGACAGACAATGATTACCGCCGGATCGTTGCCTATGTGCACCGTCTCAGGGAGAAATATGGGCAGGAAACACGGATTGTCTGTGGATATGAGGCAGGATGTCTGGGATACACGCTGTACCATCAGTTAACCAAAATGAATCTCGAATGCGTCATTTTAGCGCCCACCACGTTGCCGTCCCCACGCGGTGGGAAGCGAGTCAAGACCGACGGACGCGATGCCGCAAATATTGCGCAATGCCTGGCATGCCCAATATGCTGATAATTAAGAAGAGGGTGTTTTGAATCGTATGTTTTTTGGATACATACGATATAAACAGCAAACATATGCCCAACCCCCACACAACTGAAGCAAGGATAAATTCCGTCGCGAAGTTTTTTCCCCCAATAAAATAGCCTAAAAAAAAGGATCCTGCGGCACCAATTGTAAACATGGCTGCTGCAGTTTGAAATAAACGCAATCGGTTTTCTTGTATATTCTCAAGATCCTCGGGAATAAATTCCGCCTTGGGTCTTTCAAGAATCAACCCGAATTTTGTCAGTATAATAAACAAAAATATCGTAGGAAAAATCAAAAATACAATTGTCAACCTGGGAATCTGGTAAAGTCCCATGACATCGGAAAAAACATCCGTTATCATTCCCGCAAAAAAAGGACCTATGGTGGCAATTAGAAAATGCGTAACATACCGCTTCAGGGAGGTATGAGGTTCAATTTTTCTCCACCAGCGAACAAGCAATAAAACGGCCGTGACAACATAAACAGCGCTGTATAAGAAAATCCAAATCTGTCCAATATTGGCGGATAGAAAGCTTCTCCAACCGCCTTCGCTCGGCACCAGTTCATATGGGATATTTGCAAAGTATCCAAAGGGTGAAAACAGAAATATACTGATATGAGCGGGCAAATAGAATAAAAGTCTGTTGCGCAGCTTGTTAAATTGAAAGCTATTATCTGTCAGGATCAGAACAAAGCGGAGGAAAAAGCAGTAAAACGCACCCCAGCCGAAAACGGAGAAAGCATTCCAGAAAGCCTTTGCTTCCGCTGAAGGCTCAGACATTGAAAAGGAATAGGCAAAGGACCAAGCTGCCATTGAGAGTGTTGTAAGCAAAAATCGTCTGTTGATATGGCTTTTCGCGTTGGAAATCATCGTAAAAATGCCAAAAAACATATAAAAGCAGCCGCAAATATAATATATCATTGACCATACGATATCACATTTCATGATCGTCTCACCACCCAAATGTGATTTTTAGATCTCTGCTCATGTCGATTTCTCCCTGTTATCTTCCACTCTTAGGTTGTTCCATCACGTTTTCGTATATTTACACGGCCCTAAGATTTCATACACATTGTATCACCATCTTGCATCCATATCAATCTTTGCTTTATATTCACCTTAAATTGAGTCGGACAAATACAGTGTTGAATAAGCACATTTGCCCGTCTCACGGCTTTCGTTAACTTTATGGAGCTGGGTTTATGCGCATCACTTTCATTTTTTATGCAAATACAACAGCAGAACACTTATTTTGTCTTTTCGCTGTGTGAAAAATATGCTATTATAATTGCGTTATCTATCATTGAGGCGGCTGATCAAGTTGCCTTAATGAAGAAGTGTATTTGCAAACATAGGGCATACATACGCCGCCTGGAAAGCGAGGAATACAATGCAAACAAAAAAACCTGACCGCATGCCCGATGCGCTGGTGCGGCGTCTGCCGGCCTACTACCGGCAGCTGACAGAGCTGGAGCAAGAAGGCGTGACGGAAATTTCCTCATTTAAGCTGGCCGAACACATGGGGCTGACCGATTCGCAGATCCGGCACGACCTGAACTCCTTTGGCGGCTTTGGCCGCCGCGGGCTGGGCTATCAGGTATCCGCGCTCAAAAAGAGCATTGGGGACATCATGGACATCAACCGCGAGCACCCGATGATCATCATAGGTGCCGGGCGCATCGGCAGCGCCGTGGCCATGTATCCGGGTTTTAAAGAAGCAGGCTTCAACGTGACCGCGCTGTTTGATGTAAGCCCCGAACTGATCGGCACGCAGGTGGGCGGCGCGCCGGTGCTGGACGCCCAGCAGCTAACGGAATACCTGGCGCAAAACGATATTGAGATTGCCATCATTGCCACCCCGGCCGCCCAGGCCCAGCAAACGCTGGACACCGTGGCGCAAGCCGGTGTGCGCGGCGTGTGGAATTTTGTGCCCACCACGCTCATTGCGCCGGAGGGCACGGTGGTCATCAACGTGCACCTGACCGACAGCCTGATGGCCTTAAGCTTCCGCATGCACGAGGTGGATGTAATCAACCAAGGCCTGTCCTGGACGGAGTAAGGGCTATATAAAAAGCAGGCGCGGGGCTTCCCTGCCTGCACAAAATGTGGATAAGGCGGTCTTAGCAATTCGCTAAGGCCGCTTTTATGACTTACAATCCGTCGGTTCTATTCCGCCTGAATGAGATAATACATGCTGTTCATCGTGTCCCCAATCTTGAACGACAGCTTGCCATCGCAGTATTCGCTGGGCAACGAGCCGGTGAACATCCCCTCTGCGTTGACAGACCACACCTTCATGTTGGGATTATCCACATCAATGGTGATGGATGCCTCAATAACTTCTATCAAAACGGGCGGGCGGCCGTACGCCAGCATCTGATCCCCATCAAACTGCGCATCTGTGTTCTGAGCGCGGCCTACGGCCGTCAGCAGGAGATTGTCAGAGCAGCGGATTCCGACATCGGTCAGCGAGGATACCGCCAGCACGCAGAAATCTGTTTTAGCGGTTACTGTCATGCCTTTCAGTGCAATCTCACCATTTTTAGCCAGGAAGCCATAGACACACTTTGTGCGCCCGGTATCAATGGTGCCATAGTTTTTGTGCCAGGAGCGATACAGTTCCCCCGTAACGGACGTTACCTCGCCGGTATCCTCCAGCAGCGTGGTGCCCTGCGGCACAGTTTGCTGTGCAACGGGGTCGCTCTCTTCAAAGGTTACACCCACGCGCTTCCATTCTGAGGCCCTGGCCAAATCCTTGTGTTCCTGGCGCGAGACCAGGTCGTCCACGCGGACAGCCACCGTTTCAGGGGCAATGGCTACATCCTGCCGGCGTGCAATCAGCGCCGCATGATAGAACAAACCATATTTGGCCGGATCATTCCAGGTGGAGAATATGCCCTCGCGATAGGGGACATTGCCGATGGTGGATGAGGATACTTCCTTGCCAAGGATGTTCATCTGCTGCAGACGGGTGCCGTAGGCATAGGTGTGAATCGCCCAGCCGCTCCAGCCCTGCAAGGCGCCAACGGCCGCGCACAGCACAGGGCTTTCCGCCCGATACTCATTGGGCCATGGCATATCCCATTCAGAGACAAACAATGGACGGTCCAGCGCCCGCACGGCGCTTAAGGATTCCATGCCAAATGTCGGGGACTGCGTGATGGCTTTGTTCATGCACTTTTTGACATACTCGCCCCAGTTCCAGTCATAATAATACGTATGAGAATCCATGAAGTCATTAACGGCCTGATTGGATTTGGTCACGGTGCCATTGGTGTACCAGTTGGTGCCCGCAATGGGAATTTTGACACCGCTTTCGCGCATATAATCGTACATTTCGCGATAGAAGTTTTGTTGCACTTCCTCCTTAAAGCGCACGAGCGAATCAATGGTGTTGTCATTGATATCTATCGCCCAGGCATCACCGGGCAGCTGATGCTCCTTAAGCCACTGGTCGTACAAACCGCGGAATTCCTTCACATACGGCTCCACCTTGAGCCGCTCACGGGCAAAGAAATCCCGCTCGTTAATGATTTCTGTCAGCACAAAAACCGGGTCATCCTTATACGCCAGGCCGGTAAACTGGTTGACATGGTTCCAGATATCGTACATGAACTTCTTTTGCAGGTCGATAAGCTTGCGGTTGTAATAGCAGTACGGGTCGGCTGCATCCTTGAGTTCCCTGGCATTTTCCACTCCATCCCCGCTTTTGAAGTTGCGGTAGGTGTTCATGTCGAGGTAGCAGTAGATGCCTTCTTTTTTCAGGCAGGAAATCAGATAGTCCAGCCGCTTCATGCTTTCAGGGTGCAGCGACAGCGTGTTTCCAACCCGGTGTCCTTTTTGAAAAGAGAAAATATTCGGGGTGTTCCATTCGGCATCCAGCTGATGGAAGCGCACCAGATTTACGCCGCTCTTGCGCAGGCGGGCGGCCACCTTTTCGGAGTAGTCAAAGGGCGGAAAACAAGCCCCGCCGTTGAAGTTCACGCCCCAAAACAGCCCTGGGGTTCCGTCCTCAAACACCAGGCGATCGCCTTGTGCCCGAAGAAAGCCATGCCGGCCTGCAGGGGAAGCCTCGCCAAAGGCCGAGGAGATATCAATGGGCATATCGTCATAGTAAAACGGAAACGGAATATACTTGGCCATGGTATCCTCCTAACAAGCAAATTGTAGAAAGTACTTAGAATAAATCGCGAAGGATGCGGATGCATTTCTCCACGAACATCTCGCCGCCTTCTTCCGGCCTGCACAGGCCGTTGAAGATATTGGCGCTGTAATGGCCGCCCTGAACTGCGTATGTGGTGGGCAGATAGCCCAGGCAATCGCAGGCCAGCTGCACATCAAACACCACAGTCTCCGGCACCGCCATCCGGATGCGATCGGCATATTCAATGTACAATTCAAACGGCAGCGTGAGAAAAGCGATATCTCCGATGCGCGTTGCACGGACAGCCACCTCGTAGTGCGTAGGATGCTCTTCCACTCTCTTTTTGCGCGTCCATGCATTGGCAAAGTTAAATTTGTCGCGGGGCTTGTTGTTTTCGTCAAAGTTGTCGGGGTTTACCAGATATTTGCAGGCATCCTGGTATTCCTGCTCCGTCACCGACCACAGGGGCAAGGATATCTTGGTGCCATACTGCTTGAGCACTGTATCCTCACCATAGCGGCGCAGGATGCGCTTCCGGTGGCTGACGATGTTTTCGGCAATCCATTGGCCCAGATCCAGCGACCGCTGACGGCCCCAACGCGCGCTGTCATATCCGGCAATTTTGTCCACCATCGGGTGCGGGGAGAGATCGCCCGCTGCCCGGCACAGCGGCAATATGCGCACATCGTCCCCCAGCTCGCTTTGCACATGCCCGCGCACCACGCCCCAATAGTCCGCTGTAATGTAGTTGGCATGTTCATCGCACTGCGCCGTACAGGGCACGTTGCATACAACGCCGGTCAGCGCGCCGTCAGATAAGCGGTGCACATACAAAAACTGCGACGGCCCGCCATCGCGGCTTTCCATATGGGAGAAGGCATCGGTATCCAGATGTCCGTACATGCGCGCCGAGCCATCCTTGTACACCACGCGCCGGTTGACGCCGGTGATGATATGAGCCACCGAAAGGCCCAGTTCGCTTTCCTCCATGTTTTGATGGGCCATCAGCACGGCCTGGCAAATCCCCGCCGCAACCTGCCGCCTGCACTCCGCCGTGGTCAGGGTGCCAGGGTCTTCTTTGAGGCCCTCATCGCCCGTCAGGGATAGCAACCTTTCCCGCTTGATATAGGGGCCCGTATGGATGTGCGTGCCGGCGATGGCCAGTTGCGCCGGTTCAAAGCCCGGCAGCTGCTCCAGCAGCAGCGCCTCCACCTCATCGATCAGCACATCATAGGCCGAGATGATATCGCACCCCACCCAGATGCTTCGGACGCCGTCCTTTTCCAGGATCAGCGCCACTGCCAGCATGGGATCCAGGATTTCGGAGGTTATCCGCGTTTCAAATTGTCCGCAAAGGGATATCGGCCCGCCGCGCGGCGTGATGTCGGCCTGCCCCCAGCCCGCCTTCAGTTTGCTCATACTTGCACTGCCTCCATGTCATTATCAAATCCCAGCCGCTGATTCAGCCGCTGGTGTATGCCATAAGGTCGTTGCTGCGTGTGCTTTTTTAATTACAGATACTTACAAAAAGCGTTAAAATGCACCACCGCAGCCGATAAAACAAACAGGTGCCAGATCACATGGTTGTATTTCAGTTTTTTGGACTTATAAAACAGCGTCCCGAACGTATACAGCAGGCCGCCCAATAGCATCAGCACGCCAAACTGCCAGTACCGATGGTAGATGACCGGCTTGATCAAAAATATCGCCATCCAGCCCATGCCGATGTACAGGACGGTTGAAAGCCCTTTGTACTTGTCCATCTTGCTTTTGATGGCCACCTTGTAGATGGTGCCCAGCACGGCCAACGCCCACATCACAATCAGGAAAACAACCCTTTGCCATCCACTCGTCAATAGCAGGATGGGCGGGGTAAAGCTGCCTGCGATAAAGAAATAAATAGAGATATGATCAAATATCCGCAAAACGGATTTGGCCTTTTTGTGCTGAATGGCATGATAGAGGGTGGACATCAAAAACATCAGGATAAAGCACGCGCCATAGATGCAATAGGCCACAAGGGCCGTGCGGTTCTTTTCATGGACGCTGCGCAAAATGAGCATCACCAAAAACACCACGCCCAGCACCACGCCGGCCCCATGGGTGATGGCGTTCCAGATTTCAAGAATAATCCTGTCCTTTGCGCTTAACAGTTTTTCTTTCATGCATTCACCCCCTATTCTTATTTTGATTATATCACATTTTTGGTTTTGCTTTATTAATCATCTCATGGTACAATCCGCCTGTTGATTTATCAACAAGTCTAAGGGAGGAAGCCATGCAGGAGCGTTTTGAAACGTTTACGGTGCTTATCAACCGGATCGGCCGCAATATCCGTAAGATTAAAAACCAGGAAATTGCTGCCTTTCACCTGAAAAGCACGCATGTTTCCTGCCTGTACTATCTTTACATCACCGATGGCCTGACCGCGACCGATTTGTGCGAGCGCTGCGAAGAGGATAAGGCGGCCATCTCGCGCTCGCTTGATTATCTGGAAAAGAATGGTTTGGTGGTGTGCAATTCGCAGCACGCCAAGCGCTACAAAAGCCCCTTTTCTTTGACGGATAAGGGCCGGAAGGTTGGCAAGGAAATCATGGAAAAAATTAGCCAGGTTCTGGATGAAGTGGGCACCGGCCTGACGCCGGAGGAGCGCGTTGCCTTCTATCGCAACCTGTCTATCATCAGCGACAGTTTGGACACCATCGCCAACAATTTAGGACGGCAGGAATGAAACAAATGAAAACCCAGGGCATCAAAACACTGCTGGAAAGGCAGCGGCAATATTTCAAAACCGGCGCAACGATTCCGGTTGACTTTCGCTTAGCGCAGCTGAAAAAGCTGTATGCAGCCGTCAAAAAATATGAAAACGAAATCCACGACGCGCTGCAAAAGGATCTGGGCAAAAGCCCTTATGAAAGCTTTATGTGCGAAACGGGGCTGGTGTTGACGGAGATATCCTACATGCTGCGGCATACCAAACGCTTTGCCAGAAGAAAAACCGTGTACACGCCGCTGGCGCAGTTCCCCTCCCACAGCTATCAGCAGGCCGTGCCCTATGGCAACACGCTGATCATGAGCCCGTGGAACTACCCGTTTTTGCTGACGATAGACCCGCTGACCAACGCCATCGCGGCCGGCAACACCGCGATCATCAAGCCCAGCGCCTATTCCCCGGCCACCAGCGCGGTGGTGCAAAAGATCATTTCTGAATGCTTTGAGCCGGAATATGTGACCGTTGTAACGGGCGGGCGGGCGGAAAACACGGCGCTGCTGGATCAGAAGTTTGATTTCATCTTCTTTACGGGCAGCCAGGCTGTGGGCAAAGAGGTGCTGCGCCGTGCGGCGGAGCATCTGACCCCCGTTGTGTTGGAGCTGGGCGGCAAAAGCCCCTGCATCGTGGATGCCAGCGCCAACATCCAGCTGGCCGCCCGGAGGATTGTGTTTGGCAAGTATTTAAACTGCGGCCAAACCTGCGTTGCGCCGGACTATATCCTGTGCGAAGCCTCCATCAAGGACGCATTTGTGGCCGAGGTGAAAAAGCAGATTGAAAAGCAATACGGCAAAAACCCGCTTGACAGCAAGGATTACGGCAGGATCATCAACGAAAGGCATTTTACCCGCCTGTGCGGGCTGATGGACAAAAGCAAGGTGGTCGCGGGCGGGGAGGTGAACGAGGCCACCCACCAAATCGCCCCCACCGTAATGGACAATGTCACGCACGACGATGCGGTCATGGGCGAGGAAATCTTCGGGCCCATCATGCCCATTTTAACGTTTGATGATTTTGATGCGATGGTGGACGATTTAAAGGATAAAGAAAAACCCCTTGCGCTGTATTTGTTTTCCAGCAACAAGGAGCGCATCCGGCGCGTGACCACCGAATTGCACTACGGCGGCGGCTGCATCAACGATGTAGTTATCCACCTGGCCACCAGCGAAATGGGCTTTGGCGGCGTGGGCGAGAGCGGCATGGGCTCCTACCACGGCAAAGACGGCTTTGACGCCTTCTCCCACTATAAATCCATTGTGGATAAAAAGACGTGGCTGGACTTGCCCATAAGGTATCAACCCTATAAAAGCAAGCTTTTTGAAAAGCTGCTGCATATTTTTTTGAAATAAAAGGAGGATGAACCATGAGAAAAACGCACAGGATGAAGGGAAAAAGAATTTTTAGAAAGATAATGGCCGTTCTTCTGGCCGTCGTTTTGATTCTTTTGGCCGCTGTATTCTTTTTGTGGCAGGATGAAATCGCCACCGTGGCCAGCTTGAAAATGATCCGGGATCGCAACGATGCCCACCTGGACGGCGCCGTCTATACCATGCACGTAAAGGGCGGCTTTTACCTGGATGATTTTGTCAAGCAGGGCGGCGTCAAAAACGATACGGAGCTGATCCGTTTTGTGACCAAGAACATCACCAAGGGATTGATTGAAATTGACATCAGCGATCCTGAAATCGGCTGCTCCGCCTTTACGGCAACGACCAAAGACGGCGATGCGCTTTTTGCGCGCAACTATGACTTTTCAAAGACCAATACCTGCATCGTTTTTACCGAGGCGAACGCGGGCCGCCATGCTTCCATTTCCAGCGTGGACTTGCAGTTTTTGGGCATTGATGTCAACAAAAACGTGCAGGGCTTGAAAGACAAAATCACCTGCCTTACCGCCACCTATGCCCCGCTGGACGGCATCAATGATGCGGGCGTCAGCTGCGGCATATTTATGACCTATCAGGGCGGCGAAACGACCGTGGCCACCGACCAGAACACCGACAAGCCGGACTTTACATCCACCACCCTGCTGCGCCTGATCCTTGACTATGCAGGCAGCGTGGAGGAGGCCGTGGACATCGCTTCGGCGTATGACATGCACGATTCGGCCAAGACCTCTTATCACTACATGGTGGCCGATGCCAGCGGCAAAAGCGTCATCCTGGAATGGGTGGCCGGCACGGACGCCACCGACAATGACGGCAGCAAGCGCGAACTGAAGGTCACCTACAACGATGCAGACGAGCACATCGGCCCCATGGAAGCGGCCACCGACTATCAGGTGATTACCAACTTTATCATCCAGCCCGGCTATTATGACGATTCGCCCGCGGAGGATAAAAAGGGCTATGACCGGTACCTGCGCATCTATGAGGAGCTGAACAAAACGGACGGCATCGTGCAGGACGAGCAGGCCGCCATGGACATCCTCCAGGCCGTGGGCCGGCGCGGATGGGACAACGATGACGACAACGGCTGCACCGTCCACAGCGCCATCTATAACCTGACGGACAAAACCGTGATGTGGGTGCCCAATGAAAACTATGCGGATCCCGAGGCGATCTTTACGTTCGGCTTTCATTATTAAGCATATAACATCCAACAAGAAGGAGAAACAGCCATGAAAATCAGAATGATCGTAGACTCCACCACAGACCTGATGCCGGAGCATAAACAGCGGGTGCAGGTTGTTCCCCTCACCGTGCGCTTTGGCGAGGAGGAATATATCGACGGCGTGACCATCGACCATAACACCTTTTATCAAAAGCTGGTCGAAACCGACGTGCTGCCCACCACCAGCCAGGCCACGCCGGCGGGCTTTGCCAAGCAGTTCCAGCAGGCCAAGGAAGCCGACGAAGCCTGCATTGTGATCACCTTAGCCTCCAAGCTGTCCGGCACCTACCAAAGCGCCACCCTTGCAGCGCAGGACTATGAAAACGTATATGTGATCGATAGCGAAACAGCGGCCGTGGGCACCGGCATTTTGACCGAACTGGCCTTCACCTACATCGACCAGGGCATGGACGCTCAAACCGTTGTGGCAAAAATTGAGGAAGCCAAAAAGAAAATCGTCATCGTTGCGCTGGTTGACACCTTGGAATACCTCCAAAAGGGCGGACGCCTGTCAAAGACCGCCGCGTTTGCGGGCACCATTCTCAACATCAAGCCCGTGCTTTCGGTCATTGCCGGTAAAATCAACGTCCTTGGCAAAGCGATGGGCTCCAAGCGCGGCAACAACCTGCTGGTACAGGAAATTGAAAAAGCCGGCGGCATTGATTTTACCAAGCCCGTGCTGCTGGGCTACAGCGGCCTGTCCAATGCGCTTTTGCTGAAATACATTGAGGACAGCAGGCCTTTGTGGGAGAATGATCTGAACGAAGTGCGCTACGCCACCCTTGGCTCCGTCATCGGCACCCACGCAGGGCCTGGTGCTGTGGCAGTGGCGTTTTTTAAGAAGTAACAACTACTAAGCGTTAATAGCAAATAAACACTAGTATAACTATCAAAAACCGGATTTTATTATAAATCAACAATCCGGTTTCTAATTTTCTCAAAATGTATGACCCCCCTTACCTACAACCGGTATTCGTAATGTCCAAACCAAATCGCTTTTACAACTTTGCCGAGCATTCTCCTAACCCTCCTGTCCATTATTTCAAAGTTCTTTAACGAACCGTTCCATAGATATTTTTTCATGTTCCAAAATCCATCCATTATTTTCCTCTCCGTTATTCCATGAACCTAGTAATCCTTACTGTAAAAATTGCTAATTGTTGTCCATTATTTATCTTCGCTAATATGATTCCTCAGTTAGCGGATCAAATAAATTGCAATTCATCTCAAATTAGAATAGACTATGACACTTTCTGAAATGCGGTTAATGCATAAAATATCCATAAGCCAGCCACGACTTTTATATCTGATATTTCAAGATTGCTACCCCATGCAATGGTTGCAGATGATATTCTATCTATTACACAAGAAACCGGTGCTTTCATCCTTTTTCAATTAAAATATTGCATCGGATGTTCCCTTGCATTGTATTAAGATTGCGTTTTTCGATACATCTCCCACAATAGAACACTTCCAGAATCGCCAAAATTGCTAACCCATGTGCCAATAAGTCATAAAGAAGAAACCTCGGTTACCAGTTATCAATTCTCAAACAGGCCAATTTCCCCCAACATCCGCTTTTGCTTTCTCAATATTGTTGATTGCTCGCCTTTCAAAAGAAGTCAGCATGACAGGCTGGTTATTTTCTGTTCTATTTGTTTGATTTCATATGCGGCATTACATGCGATCCCAATTTTCTGTTAGCATCCTTGCGATTTGAGACATTGAGCGATAGCAAGACAAACTATAGTTGAAGATCAATATTGTTTCACGCATACACTTTTTCTGCTTTGCAATATCATCAACAAGCTCCATTATAGCGTAAATAAGCTCTGGTATTAAAGTCCGATATAACTACAATTCCTTTCATAGACTAATGATACGTACTTAAAGCATCGTTTTTCCACAAACTTCACCAAAACCCACCCGGGGCAAAGCGTATGCTTTGCCCCGGGCCAACACGTTTGTAATTGTTCTGGCAATCAATCCCCTGCGATACCGCTGCGCTCGACGCCTTGCACGAAGCGGCGCTGGATGATCATGTACAGGAACACCAGCGGCAGGAAGACCAGCAGCGCGGCTGTTTTGCCGATAGCTGCTTCGTACATGGGGTTCTTCTGTAAAAATGCATAGTGCGCAGGCACCTGGCTGGCGATGCGCGCAATGGCTTCGTCCACCGAGCCTACAGCCCGGGTGTAGGCCAGCATCAGGTTGTTGGTGTTGGCGGAGTCAAACAGGCGGATGTAGTACGCGTCGTTCCAGTTCCACACAAAGGACAGCACCATGACGGTCAGCAACCCTGAGGTGGACGAGGGCACCACAATGCCCCAGAAGGTGCGCATGAAGCCGGCGCCGTCCACATAGGCGGCCTCCTCCAGCGCCTTGGGCAGGCCACGGTAGGTTTGACGCAGGATGTAGATGAATAGCCCGCCCTTCAGGCCCACGCCGGTGACGTTGACCAGCACCAGCGACAGCGGGTTGCCCAACAGGTTGAGCGGCTTGCCGGTGATGGCCTTGATGATGCCGAAGAAGTCAAAGTTGCGGAAGTAGACGTACTGCGGCAGCATGAACACCTGCGGCGGCACGATGATGGTGAACACCACGCAGGCAAACAGCAGCCCGCGCCCCGGGAACCTCAGCCGGGCGAAGGAATACGCCGCCAGCATGGCGCACAGCGTTTGCAGGATGGCAATGATCGCCGTCTGCACAAGGGTGTAGGGCAGCGCGGTCTTGTAGTTGAGCACCAGCATGGATACATGCCAGTTCTCCGTCGATACGCGCGAGGGAATCCAGATGGAGGAGGACAGGCCCACATCCCTGGGGTAGGTAAACGCCGTGGAGATGTTGATAAATATCGGCGCCAAGATCAGATACGACAGGCAGATGATCAGCGCATAGCGGAACACGTTGACCACAAAGCTGCGCGCAGCATTGGCAGCGCGTATTTTGCGCCGTTCGCGCCGCTGCAGGATTTCGTTGGGAAGCACGAGGCGCTCTGTCCGTTCAGTCATAATAGAATACCACCTTTCGCAGCATCAGCACAGCAATGCCGATGGTCAGCACGCTCAGCAGCAGGTAGATGCTGCTCATCGCGGCGCTCAAGCCATAGCGGGACTGGCGGAAGGCCAGGTCGTACACCAGGGTCATGATGTCGCTGCGTGCAAACAGGTCACTCATGGTGTAGATGGTGCACGTTAATATCATGGGGGATACCATCACCACCGTCACTTTCCAGAACGTTTCATAGGCCGTTGCGCCTTCGATTTTGGCCACCTCGTACAACGAGGGGGAGATGGCCTGCAGCGCTGCCAGGAAGATAAGGATCTGGATGCCGGACAGCGAGACAATCTCAAAGATGCGGTTGACCATGTCCAGCAGGTATTGCACCAGTTGGTTGCCTACGCCCAAGTTGAACAGCAGCTGCGCGATAAACCCTGCGCCGTAGATGCCGCCTTCGGCCTCGGTGACGGCCTGCATCTGGCCGGACAGGTTGGTTACCCGCTGCATCATCAGACCGGTGGCCATGATGATGGGGATGAAGAATATCGCGCGCGCCACCGCGCGGCCCCGGAACTTCCCGTTGAGGAGTATCGCGCACAACAGGGAGAAGATGATGATCATCGGCGTGTACAACACCACTTCAATCAGCGTGTTGACCAGCGCCGGGTTGAAGTTGGGATCCACCATCAATGCGTGGCGGAAGTTCTCAAAGCCAACGGGCGTCAGCTTGATGCCGCCGGTGGGCACAATCTCCAGGTTGTTAAAGCTGTACTGGAAGGTCTGCGCCATGGGCACCAGGAACAGCAGAAGGAAGCCCAGCAGCCAAGGCAGCAGGAAGATGAACCCCCACAGGGCTGTCTTTCGGGGGAAACTCAGCCGATAGTACCAACTTCGTTTTTCACCAGCCATTTTATTCACCTCCTGACAGGATATAGCCGTAGGCCGGGATGGCAAGTCCATCCACGGTTGCTTCCTGGTCGCTGTAGTTGAGCATCAGCTGCACGCCGTTGTCAAAGCTCACTGCGCGCAGGGTGGGGCTGAGGATATCGTGCCGGACGATGCGCGCGTCTGCTACCTTTTGATAGTAGGCATCGTACGCTTCATACGCACTCTTCACGACGGGCACGCTTTCCTCATGCCAGGTAGAGAAGTAACCAAGGAACGTCATGTCCACCGTGTCGTGGAATATGGTGGGCTTCTCCCAGGTCAGCGTGAAGCGCGGGGCAGTCTTGCTTTCCATGGCATGCAGCAGCTGGCGCTCCAGAGAGATCTGGGGTTCCAAGTTCCAGGATGCGCCGGAATACGGGATGCAGCCGTCATACACCATCTGTAAGAAAGGGATGTCGGCGTCCAGCAGCTTGTAGCCATTGCCCTGCTCGGGCACGTTGGTCAGCACATCTGCATAGGGCAGCGCGTACAGGTTGGGGCTGTCCAGCATGAGCTTCTGGCCCTTCAACGCTTCCAGCGCGGACTGCACGTGCGGCACCGCATGGATGGGAGAGACATGCTCCCGCCGTTTGTAGGTGCCCATCAGGGTGTTGCCCAGATCCTGCACGTTCACGCCCTTTACGCCTAAATTATTCAGCTGGCCTGCCACCGACGTGGTGTAGTCCTTCAGGTACATCGGCGACAGATACGCGCTGCCGGAATACGGCATGCCGCGCAGCTGCGGCTCGAACGCCTCGTACACCTGGGCCACAGTGCCATCGTGCGTGCGGGCGGCATTGCGCACGGGCGAAAAGCCCCGCGTGTTGTACACACGGCCCAGGTAGATGGACGGATACAGGGTGTCGCCCTTGCTGTCCAGGCGCTGCGCCAGGTCTTTGAGCGCCTGTGCGCCGCCCATGCCGCCATCCAGGGCACCCTTGTCCAGGGGGCCATGCTTGACGCCCTGACGGAACAGCCCGGAATAGAGCAGCTGGATGTTGTTCAGCCCTGCGGCCTTGAGCTCATCATAGATCTGCCCGGCCTGGGCGATGGTGGTGGCCTGCACCGTGGAATTGTACGGGATGCCCAGCAGGAACTTCTGCTTGCGCACCGCGCCGATCATCTCGATGAACAGCGGCGCGTGCTCAGCCGGCTCTGTTTCCTTCAGGATGCCGCCTGCCAGCAGGTAGCTGCGGTATGCTTGCGCCATCTGCACATAGGTTTGGCCAGCGCCTGGCAGGAAGCGATAGCGCAGGCGGATGGTGCCGGTGTATATGTCCTCGGCGTAGCGCGGCGTGGTGACCGTCTTGTTGCCGCCCATGGCCACGCGCTCAATGTCGCGCAGCGTGAAGCTGGAGAACACGCGGTTGTAGTCATCGCTGTGGCCGGCAATGTCGGCGGTGATGGTGGCCAGCTCGGCCCCCTGCTCGATGATGCACAGCACAGCGCCAGTTTCGTCCTTGATGCCGTAGACGGGCAGGTTGGTCGGGTATGCGGCCGGGCGGTATTCATCCGCGCGGATGAGCAGGTCATCGCCGTACACCGATGTGGAGTAGGCAGCGATGCCCAGCCGGTCGTTGGAGAAATTCATAATCGCGCCCGATCCGTCCGGCACAAACAGATAGCCTTTCTGCGCCCTGTCGGCGGACAGGAAGTACGGCAGCACGTCGATGGCGATCAGGTCGTTGTCCTCAGTAGTTTTGACCTCATCCATGGGCAGGGAGACCACCAGGTCACCCCCGTCCACCAGGAAATCCATCACCACGTCCAGGTGAGGGTTGGTCTTTACCTCATAGCCATACTCCGCATTGTGGGTGTCGCGTTCTTCCAAGGTGTAGCCGCCCTGGGTGAAGATCAGCTCATACAGCTGGGAGATGACCAGCTTGCCCAGGTCGTCCTTGGCGCGCACAAACACGCTGCTTCCATCCTCACGCGGAACCACGCGGTAGTTGGATTTAAACAGCTTGTCGTTTTTCTCCGTCCAGGCGGGCCTGAGGCGGTCATTGTACACCTCCACGGGGATCATCTTGGGCAGGTCGTCCACCACCAGCTCATTCGAGCCGATGGCATAGTGCACGCGGAAGCCATCAGGCAGCCGTTCCACCTTCGCTTCGCCCAAGTCCACCGACATGGAGAAGGTGTCCATCGCGCTGGTCGTGCCGGTCAGGGCATTGGCGATGTACTGCACGGACAGAGCAGATTTTTGCAGGTTCTTCATCGCGCGGCTACCCGAGGAAGATTGCAGCACTGCCGTGGTATAGACCACCTCACTGCCGGCAGGCGTAAAGCTTACAGCCATGGTCGCCGGGTCGATGCTCAGCACGGCCCCGCCCGATTCATACGTCAGCGGGCCTTCCTCGGCCATCATGCCGGACGGCACCAGGATGAGCAGCAGCGCCAACAATAGCGATATTTTTTTCATGTTCGCCCCTCCTTTCCTGCCGTCAAGCGAATTTCAGCATCAGTTCCTTGTACACCACGCGGACAAAATCGATCACGTCCGCGGCCAAGGTGAACAAGAGCATCAGGATAAACACGATGATCATCATGGCCACCACCGTCAGCAGCAGCGATCCGATCGCCGCGCCGAAGGAATACTCGTGCACCGCGATCAAGCCGATGAACGTGTAAGCGAACATCAGCACGCTGCCGATGCTGACCAGCGTGAAGGATATCATCATTTCCTCCAGCGTCAGCACATTGGTCAGGAACAGGCTGACCAGCCGCAGCAGCAGGAAGGGGAACATCGCATACATCAGCACCATGAAGATGTCTTTCATGCGGCCCTTGCCTTCCAGCAGCGTCGTCACCGACCAGTTGGCCACCACAAACAGCACGACCGGGAAGATGGTCACCATCGCCAGAAAAATGGAGTTGATCATGTACGGGTTGTTGTAGTTGACCAGAAAACCCGTGTACACAAACTCCACAATGTTCATCAAGGCGCTGAGGATAAACATCGTCACCGCAAAGACCATGCTGCCGCGTTGCTCGACCTTCATCTCCTCAAAGCCTTTGAAGGGGCGGCCCAGGATGTACGTGGGAAACGTCCAGAACGTTTCCTTCAAGTACGCCAAGCCTGCGCGCAAAGCGCCCAGATTGCCGCGTGCCTGTTTTGCTGTGCTCATGCCACGCCCTCCTTTTTCTTCCTGCGTTTTCGGATGAACTTTACCGTCTTGGACAGGATGATCAGCCCCGCCAGCGTAAGCACGCCGGGCACGAACCACTCCTTGAGGTCGCGGTTGCGCACCTTTTCAAAGGCCTTGGAGTAATACTCCCGATCGTCCCCTATCTTGAGGTATTCCATGGCCTCATCGTATTGCTCGGCGCGCAGCAGGGAGCGCCCGATGCCCGAATAGGCCAGCGTAAAGTTGTGGTTGTAGTTAAGCGCCTCGCGCCAATGGACGGCGGCCTGGTCATAGTCGAATGTGTACTGGTGCCGCACGGCGTTGTTTATGGCGCTGCCGTATGCCGTGGGGCTGTACAGGTCGATGGACTGGGACAGCGCATCCAGCACCATGATGTCATCGCCGACAAAGTCCGCGTCCACCGGGTTGCGGAACAGGCCCTCGCGCTGCCCCGGCCCGCCAATGATGTACAGCAGGCGGCCGTCCTCGTTGTAGGCAAAGATGCGCGAGCGCTTCTGATCCAGGCAGATAAACACGCCATAGGGGTTGGTGTCCACCGCGATAAAGACCGACGGCCCGACCGGGATACCAACGCCGGACTCGTTGAACCACAGATCGCCGATGGGGTCCGGGGCATCAACGACGCGCAGGATGTTTTCACCCTTGGCGTTAAGGCGCTTGATGACCTGGCCCATCGCATCCTGAATGGTGGCATAGATGAAGCCGCGGTCGTCAATGGCGATGTTGGTAAAGTCCGTAGGCAGCCACAGCTGCTGGCGCTGCAATTGTTCGCGGGTGGCGAACAGGCGCCAGATATACTGCGCAAAGCTGAACCTTACCTTGTTGACGCCAAAGAAGCGCGAGAAACTGCCGTCGGGGTTGAGCTCCACAATGCCTTCGTACATGCCCTGGGCCACCACGTAGATGCGCATGGCATCGTCCACGACCAGCTTGATGGGCTTGTACGCTACGTTTTCAAAGCCTTTGATGTCCGGGCGTCCAATGACGCGCTTCAATTTGCCGTTTGATGTAAAATGCAGGATTTCGCCCGCATCGGCGCGGGAGACGTAGATTCCGCCCTCCCGGTCGACGGTAACGCCACTGGCACCGGTGAGCTTTACCTCATTGCCCTGGGCATCGGTGTACGCGCTGATGGATTTCAGCACCCGGAAGCCCGAAGTAAGGATGATTAGCTCCTCGTCGCGCAGCACGTAGATGCGGTCGCCGGCCACATGGGCATCGCGCAGGTTGTTGAGCGACTGGGCGCCCGGCAGGTCGGCCGCGTAGTAGGACTGCTTGAGCGTATACGCCGGCACCGCCGCCACCACGTCGCCGTAGGGTGAATACTGGTAACTGCCCGGCTCACGCACCTGTTCGCCGTGCGCAGGCAGCGCTGTGAACAGGCACAGAAGCAGGGTCAGGACAATCTTCAATCGTTTCATATCCATCCCCCCTATTCCTTGATGCCCGAAGTGGCCATGGTCTCCAGCACATTGGACTGCGATATGGTGAACACAACCACCGGCACAATGAACATGATCAGCGACGTAGCCGCCACCACGCCGGCGCGTGCCACGCCGGAGCCGGCAATCTGTGACAGCATCGCGGGCAGCGGCTTCATGCTCTCCGTGTAGATGAAGTTGCCGGCGGTGTTGCCCCACAGCGTCTGGAAGGACACGATAAACAGCGTGATCCACGCCGGCTTGACGGCCGGCATGACAATGCGCCACAGCATCGTGAAGTATGTAGCGCCGTCAATTTGCGCCGCATCCACCAAGGCGTTGGGTACCTGCTCCATGAAGTTTTTCATCAGGAACAGACCCAGCGACATGGAAAATGCCGGCAGAATGATGGCCCAGTAGGTATCCACAAAGCCCAGCTTGCTCATGATGATGTAGTTGGGCACTGCGGTGACGGCTGCGGTAAACATCAGCGACAGCGTGACGATGTTGGACAGCGTCTTGGCCCCTGGGAAATTAAACTTGGCCAGCGGGAAGGCCGCCATGCTGGACAGCAGGATGTGCCCGATGGAGCCCACCAGCACGATGAGCAACGTATTGAACAGGTAGCGCGTAAACGGCACCAGGGAGTTGCTCAGCAGGTCGAACAGGTCGGTAAAGTTGTCCATCGTCGGGTTGATGACAAACAGCTTGGGCGGAAAAATAAACAGTTCGTTGATGGGCTTAAAGGCGTTGGACACCAAAAACACCACCGGGAACACCATGACCATGGCAAACAGGAACAGCCCGATCAGCAGCGCCATGCTGCCGCGCACGGTGCGGTTGCTGCGCCCCTTGGTCAGCGCCTTGCCAAAGCGGGTGCGTGGCCTGCCTTTCTGCTGGGCACGCTCCGCCTTGCGGATCATGCGCGCCATCTTTTTTTGATTGCGGGTGAGCTTTTCTTCTTTAGCTTTTGCCATCTTACGTGCCCACCTTTCTCAGCGCCTTTTGTACAAAGCGGTTAATCGATATCATGGCGATGAACAGCAGCACCGCAATGGCGCTGGCGTAGCCCATCTCCATGCGGATGATACCGTAGTCGTTCAAGTGGTTGATGATGGTATGGGTAGCGTAGTTGGGCGACGGGAAGCCGGTGAGCGCCACGGTCACATCGGCCACCGCCAGCGCGTTGGTCACCGACATGACGGCGCCGAACATCAGCTGCGGGCCCATGTTGGGCAGCGTGATGTACCACAGCTCCTGCCAGCGGTTTTTAATGCCGTCCACCTCTGCGGCTTCGTACTGGGAGCGATCCACGCCCTGCAAGCCTGCGATGAAGGACAGGAAGCCTACGCCCAAGCTCATCCACAGCGAAACCAGGATGACAATGGCCATCATGTATTTCTGGTCGGCCAGCCACAGGATGGGTTTGACAATCAGCCCCATGTTGAGCAGCTGCGCGTTGATAAACCCATAGGCATCGCCCGAGAACAATTGACGGAACACCACATAGGCGTTGCCCGAAATGCTCGGCGCATAGAAGATGACCGTCAGCAGGGTGCGCAGCTTGGGCGGCAGTTCGTTGAGCAGCCAGGCCATCAGGAACGACATGATATAGCCTATCGGCCCGATGATGACCGCCATGACCAGCGTGTTGCGAATGGCGGTCAAAAAGACCGGATCATCCAGAAACAGCCGGATGTAGTTGTCCATGCCCACGAACTTGGCGGGCTGCAGCACGTTGAACTGGGTAAAACTGTAGAAGATTGACACCAGCACCGGGATGACCGTAAAGGCGGAAAACGCCAGGAAATAAGGTGCGATCATCGCATACAGCTGGCGGTAGCGCCGCATTTCGCCCAAACGGTGCTGCCACACTGTTATGGCGGGCCTTGCTTTGCCAGTTTGTGTCATGGCGCCTCCCCTCCTTCTGCTTTGTAGACACTCAGGCCAAACTCCGTACGTTTGGCGGTGATTTCGTCGTTGATGAGGATTACGTTTTCAAACAGCACGTCCGACGGGTTGGTATACTGCGTGATGACCGACAGGAACGCGTTGTTCAGGTATCGGCCGGTGATGTAACCGCCGGGAACCTCGGGCACGCCGCGCAGATCGGACAGGATGCTGTCCAGCGTGCGGCGGATGTCCTGCGGCCAGGTAATCTCGTGGTAAGCGTCCAGGTTGCTGACCAAGTAGCGTCCAGAGGGGCCCAGCACGGCCTCCATCTCGCGGGCGTACTTGACCTGCGTACCATGGCTTGTCCACCACTTGAGGAACTCCCAGGACTCGTCTTTTGTGCCATTCTTATCCGCAATGTTTTTAATGATCATGGAGGCACCGGTTACGCACGGCGCTGCATGGCTCATGGTTCCATCGTCCTGCACGGTGCCCGGCACCCGCGCGATGGACCACTGGTTGCGGATTTCCGGCGCAGAAACGGCCAGCGAGTTGTAGGTGGACAGGTCCACAATGCCCAGCGGCGTCTCTCCCAAGCGGAAGCGCGTAATAAAGTCAATGTCGCGCGCGAACCCGTGCTGGGTATAGAACTGCGTCCACCAGCGGAAGGCTAAGTTGGCTTCCTCGGTGTCAAACAGGCAGCGCTCGCCATTTTCGGCGTACACTTCGCCGCCGGTCTGGTACAGCCGCGATAGATACACGGTGTTAACGGGGCGGGAGTTGCCCATGCTCACCGCCGCACCCAGCGTCTGGGGCGGGTTGGTATCCAGATAGATGTCCATGTTGCCCTTTTGGAATTCGGGAATCATGTCAATCAAATCCGTCCATGTTTCGGGCACTTTCAGCCCCAGCTCGTCCAAAATATCCTTACGGTAGAACATCACCGGGAAACTCATCTGATCGGGCAGGGCATATACGCCGCCCTCATAGGTATAGCTTCGCAGCGCCGCTGGCAGGAAACGCGCGGCCACTTCTTCATAATCCGGGAACTCGCGCAGATCCTGCGCCGCGCCGCGGAATGCAAAGTTGACCGGCGCTGTATTGCCGATTTGCAGCGCCACCTCCGGCCCTGTGCCGGTAAAGGTAGCGGGCAGCAACACATCGGTGGCAATCAGCTTCAGGTTGACTCGGACGCCCGTTTCGGGCGTAAAACTTTCGTTGATCAGCCGGCGGATCACCTCGAACTGATCCCGGCCGGAGCTGAGCCACACGTCAATTTCCGCTGCGGCCTCTACATTCTCCTGGCCGCCCACGGTGTTGTAGTCATTGGTAAAGGAACCGGTGAACGCACGCGCAGTGTGCACCAGGTTGTCGAAAAAGCTTCCGTTGACCTTGATGCGCGGGGTGTCTTTGCCCAGCAGCATCAGCCAATCCACCAGCAGCGGCTGATCCTTGAGGTCCAGCACCGATTTGCCCATACTGGTGATGGATTCCTTAAAGGACGACAGGTGGCGCACCATCTGCTCCTCACCCTCGGTCAGGCTGTCCATCATGGCTAGCAGCCGTGTCAGGCCGGCAGCACGCTCGTTGCCTTCGCCGGTCAGGGCGCTTAATCGGTCGGAAATATCCTGCAGGCGATCCTGAAAGGCGTACAGGTCGCTGCGCAAATGCGGGATTCGGCTGAACAGCTGGTAGTTGCGGTTGACGTCAGGCACCGTGCCGGTGATGGCAATGACATCACGGTACAAGCGGTTAAGGTCGGCCGTGACCAGATCAATGTCGCTGAGCACACTGCCCATTGCGCCCAATGCAACTTCCAGTTCAATGCGGTTAACCCCTTCTTTGAGGTACAGCCAGTAGCCTTCATCCTCCGGGGCATCTGTCCGCGCGCCAAGGGGGCGGAACTGGAAACCGCTGGCATGATGGAAGCGCAGCTCGTTGGCTTCCTGGAAAGGCACCTCACCGTTGATGCGCAGCCGCCGGGCGGCGTACATGCCGCGCAGCGCGCTTTGTTTATAGCGCAGCGCCAGCCGGTACAGCCCATCCTTGGGCACCTCAAAATCCCACGCCAGCCATTCGCCCGGCGTATTCCAGGCCGTGCCGCCAATGGTGTTGAGCACAATATAGCTGGGGTGATACGGCTCCGTCATCGGGGATGTACGGTCATTGACCGGATAAAAGCTTGGGCTGGATTTGAGCGCCGCATCCTCACCCTGCACTTTGATGGGCGCGGTGTTGGAGTACGTTGCCCCCTGATCCAGGGCAGCGGTCAGATAGTCCCGATAGGCGGGCGGTTCGCTGGGCGGCACCAGCGTGATGCTGCGGATAAACATTCCATCCTGAATGGATTCCAACCGAAGGGTGTTTTCCCCCTCCTGCGTGCGGAAGCGCAGCGGCTCCGCCACATAGCCCAGCGCGTCGCTCAGGCGCACGGTGCGCCACTGCGGCACTTCTTCCTGAGAAGGAAAGGGCTGGTTGCCCGAAATGTTTTGATAATCGCGGTTGGCATCGTTCCACAGACGGGAAAACACCAATCCGTTGGCCTCTTCAAACGGCAATGTACCGTTCAAGTAGAGGCTACGCTCAATCTCACTGCCACTGCCCGTGCCAGGCATGTACGCTATCTCAATTTCGTACAGCGCCTCCTGCGGCGCCTGGAAGGTGAACACCACCGCGCCGCTGCCGCCGGTCAGCAAGCTGCCATCCTCCAGCAAGGCCACATCTGTCATGCCCTCACCAGCAAAGGCAGCCAAGTCAATCGCCAGTGGCTGCACCGCCGCCGGCACATGCGTGTCCAGCGCGGCCTGCTCGCGATATGGCAGCACCTCGTCACCGGCCTGTGCCGAAAAAAGCAAACAGCCCATCAGCACAGACAGCAGAAGAAGAATCATCTTTCTCCTCGTCAAGCGGCAACACCCCTTCCTTTATCAATCCCCGTCATTTTCGCCCTTTGGGCAATGGTATAAAGCAAACCTGGTGCGGGGAGTGCCCCGCACCAGGGAAAACGGTAAACCTTTTACTTCAGGATACCGGCGTCCTTCAGGCTGGCCTCAATTTCAGGCGCAGCCGCCTCCATGGTGGAGCGGACAGGCAGGTTCTCGTTAAAGGGCTTGACCAACAGGCCGTACAGAGAAGTAGTATCCCCGTAGGAGCGGCCAAGGCGTGCAGAGTTCAACGATGCGATGGGGTTAAAGATGATGCGCTCCTTCATCCACTGATAGATTTCCGCATCTTCCATGCTGGGGAACGGATCCATCTGGATGTCGGGCTCGTAGTCGGGAGCAGCCATGGCCGCGATGTCAGCCTGGGTCTCCTCGGTGAAGAACAGGTCATACGTCAGGTTCGTCAGCGCAGCGATGACATAGTCCTTCTGCATGCCTGGGAAGTCGGCTTCCACGCCGGCCAGTACGGAGCCAGTGATGCCTGCATCATAGTACATGGAATGATAGTTTTCGATGGTATTGATGTCGCCCGCGGTGCCGAACGTCACGCCGGAACCCCAGGGATACGGCACGATGCCCCAATCCAGACCGTTCTGGTTGAGGGTACCCATCTGCCACACCGCACGGTGCGTGATAGCCACTTCGACGCCCTTGTCAAAGGTAGCGCCCGGGGTGCCCCAATAGTCAGCATTGCCCTCTGCGGTCATGTTGACCGGACGGATGACGCCTGCGTCAAACAGTTTCTTCAGGAACTCCAGCGCTTCGATGAAGTTGTCATCGGTCACGCCCACAGTGTAGTCGCTGCGAATGGGCATGGAGCCACCGTTGGCGGGGGGAGCAAACAGACCCCAATACATCGGGTCGATGAAGAAGGCATAGTCGCCTTCGGGCAGCTTGGACTGCAGCTCGGTCAGGTAAGCATAGGCGTCATCATAGCTCCACTTACCCTGCAGGAACATTTCGCCCGGATCATACTCCATACCGGCGTCCATGATCATCTTGCGGTTGAACACCAGCGGCTCGGGGCCGGGGAAGTTGGTGATGTAGCCATAGGTGCCTTCGCCAAACTTGCCGACATCCTTGAACGTCTGCGGCATCACGAAATCTGCCAGGGGTGCTGAGATGTCGCTGAGCGCGTTGTTGCGCACCAGGTTCGGCATCCACATGACCGACAGGTTGTTGGTGATGTGCCAGGCCGGCGCACCAGCCGTCACGGACTTGATCCACTCGGCGGGCATTTCATCATACTCGCTGGGAGAGGTATAGAACTCGAAGGTAACGTTGTACTTTTCCTTGACTGCCTCATAGCGCGGCAGCCATTCGGCCTTCTTGACCTCGTCGGTCGCTTCGTCGTAGGGGTTGGGGCTGTCCCAGAGGCGCACCTTGACAACCTTGCCTTGCAGGTCATACGCGGGCTCCTCCGCGATTGCCAGGCTCATCATGCCTGTCAGCATCGCCAGTGCCAGTAGTAGGGTAACCAGTTTCTTCATTACCTAGAACCTCCTTTATATTTTTGCCCCTTCCGGGCTAAAAGGACTTTGTTTCAAAACAACAGTTGCGCCACAGTTACTATCTATCTGCCAAGAGTATATACCTTTGTCCAACATTTGTCAAACGTATTTGGCATTGTTTTTGCCTAATGCTCCATCAAATATATTGATGATAAATCACCTGCGCTGGCTACGTAGGACTATTGATATACCCTGTGTTGCCCCTCAACAATGCCTTGTCCGGGCTGTTTATTTTGTCGTTTTAAGAGTATAAAAAGTTGACATGAGGGCTTTGCTTGATATATTCTAAATATGAAACATAGTGGCGTTTAATCATCATTTTTCACGCATGCAGGGATTTTATGAGTGCGAGCACTCATTGCAATACTATTATTGTTTTTAAATCGTTTTAAGCAAGCGGACATAAAGGAGCGACATGCGCAAGGAAGAAGACTTTATTCTTGAACTGGAAGGTATCACCAAAATCTTTCCCGGCATCAAGGCGCTGGATGATGTGCGTATGGATTTGCGCCGGGGAGAGATTCACGCCCTCATCGGCGAAAACGGCGCAGGGAAATCTACCTTTATTAAGGTGCTCACCGGCATTCACCAGCCGGACGCCGGCAGCATCCGCCTGAACGGACAGAAGATCGACATGGCGGATCCCCTGGTGGCCCGCCGCCATGGCATTGCAGCCATCCATCAGCATCTGGCCGTCTATCCCGATCTGAGCGTAGCGGAAAACATATTCATGGGCAATGAGCAGACGGCCGGAGGCTTTCCCGCCATCCACTGGAAAAAAACCAGGGACAAGGCGGCGGAGCTTTTGCATGCCCTGGGCAGCGATATTGACCCAAATAGCGAAATGGGCGAATTGTCCGTGGCCCAGCAACAGATTGTGGAGATTGCCAAGGCCCTTTCCCAGAACGCGCAGGTACTCATCATGGATGAACCCACGGCGGCGCTATCCCTCCGGGAAAGCGAGGAATTGTACAACATTGTACGGGGGCTGAAGGAAAAGGGCACGTCCATCATCCTTATCTCCCACCGCTTTGAGGATATCTTCAACTTGGCCGACCGGGTGACGGTGCTGCGGGACGGGCGCTATATTGGCACCTGGGACATCGCCGAGACCGACAGCGACATGCTGGTCAAGCACATGGTCGGCCGCAGCATTGACCAGTTCTATCCCAAGAAAACGGCCGTTATAGGCGAGCCGCTGTTATCCGTGGAGGGGCTATCCCGCACCGGTTTTTTTGAGGATGTGTCGTTCACCCTCCACGCCGGGGAGATTTTGGGGCTTACCGGCCTGGTGGGTGCCGGGCGCACAGAGGTGGTGGAGGTGTTAAGCGGCGTCACCCGCGCCGACAAGGGCAGCGTTGCCATCCGGGGACAAAAGCAGGACATCCACTCCCCCCATGAAGCCTTAAAACAAGGGGTGAGCCTCCTGCCGGAGGACCGGCAAAAGCAGGGGCTGCTGCTGCCCTGGAGCATCCGGGACAACATCACCCTGCCCCGCCTGGATTTGCATGACAAGCACGGGCTACTCTCCCAGGCCAGTGAGAAAAAGACAGCGGAGGAATACATCCGCATGCTCTCCATCAAGGCCCAGAGCGGAGAAGATAGGGCAGAATCCCTCTCGGGCGGCAATCAGCAGAAGGTGGTCATTTCAAAGCTGCTCACCTGCGGCTCGCGCATCATCATCATGGATGAGCCCACCAAGGGCGTGGATGTCGGCAGCAAGGCCGCCATCTATCAGATCATGTGCGACCTGGCGGCGGAGGGCTTTGGCATTCTCATGGTGTCCTCCGACATGCCGGAGGTGCTCAACCTCTGCGACCGGGCGTTGGTGATGCGGGAAGGGCGCATATCAGCCGTCTTTACCCAAAAGGAAATGAGCCCGGAAGCACTGTTGAAGGCTGCCATGCCGCTTGAAAAAGCCCGGAAAGGAGAGGCCGTTCATGCCTGAGCGAACAAAGAAGTCCGGCGCTGTGGCCGCGTTTCTCAAGCACCGGGAGGTAGGCCTGGCCGCCATCCTTATCATCCTGTTTCTGCTGGTGGGCCTGCGCAACCCCGCTTTTACCACAGGCAGCAACGCGCTTTTTATCTTAGAAGATACATGCATCATGATCATCTTAGCGCTGGGCATGCTGTGTGTGTTGCTGGTGGGCTCCATTGATATTTCCATCACCGCCATCATGGCGCTGGGCGCGATGACAACGGGCATCGTGATGAAGAACAACCTCATCATCACAGAAACTCAGGCCATGCTGAATGGAGTGATGACCAATGTTACCCTCCGGGAAAGCACGCATATCGTAGTATTGGTCCTCATTGGCATGGGGATCGGGGCGCTGTGCGGGGCTGTGAACGGCCTGCTCATCGCCTACGGCAAGGTGCTGCCCATCGTGGCCACGCTGGGCATGCAGTACATCCTCTATGGCCTTAGCCATGTGATATCAAACGGTCAGGCCGTCTACCGCAAGGACATGCCCGACAGCTTCATTGGGCTAAGCCGGGGCAATTTCCTGGCATTAAACAGCAAAATATGGATGATGCTGGCGGTGTTCCTGCTGATCTATGCTTTCCTGACCTATTTCAGGCGCGGGCGCTATCTGTACGCCGTGGGCAGCAACCCGGAAGCGGCAGGCATGTCCGGCATCCGTACAGCCCGAAGCATTTTGCTGGCCCACATCATCATGGGGGCGCTGGCCGGGCTGGCCGGGTTGCTCTATGCTTCCCGGGATACCAAGATCACCCAGGACATGGCCATGGGCTATGAGATGTATGTCATTGCCGCCTGCGTGATTGGCGGCGTGTCGGTCAGCGGCGGGCGGGGCAAGGCGCTGGGCGTGGTGCTGGGTGCCCTCACCATTGGCGTTATCAACAACGCGCTCACCATGCTGCGCCTCACCGGCAACTCCGAGTTCTGGAAGAAAGCCATTCAGGGGGCGCTCATCCTGATGGCGGTCATCATCAATGTGATCATCCTGCGCGCCAAAGAGCGCCGGGTGCTCCGGGACAGGAGGATATGACGATGAAAAATGGATTTGCATCCCGTCTGCCTGCCTGGCTGAAGCGCTGGGAATGGATTTTAGCGGCGCTGATTGTGGTTGTTTACGTCATCTTCTCCCGCATGCAGCCGGACAACTACACCCTGCCCAAGTTGCTCAATCAGACTCGGGTGTACATGGTGGACGTGGGCTTTATGGCGCTGGGTATGCTGATGGTGCTAATCTTGGGCGACATTGATATTTCCATTGCCGCCACGGCGGCGCTGTCCGCTACCGTGATGGCGGTTACCTATAACGAGGGCAGCGGCATCCCCTTTGGGGCGGCCATTGTGCTGATGCTGGTCGTGGGAATTGTGTGCGGGTTTATCAACGGCCTTTTGGTCACCCGCTTTAAAGAGCTTTTCCCCATGATCATCACGCTTTCCACTCAAACGCTGTACCGCGGCATTGCTTATATCATTCTGAAAGATCAGTCTGCGGGTCGATTCCCTGCCTGGTTCGGGAAGTCCTTAGGCTATGGCTCCGTGGATATCCTGGGGCTGCAGGTGCCCATCATGCTGCTGTGCTTCCTGGCCGTTCTGCCGTTTTACTATGTATGGCTGCACAAAACGGCCTCCGGCAGGCGGATTTTCGCCGCCGGCACCAACCTGGTGGCCTCCCGCTATTCCGGCGTGCAGACCGATCGGATCAAAGTGATGGCCTTTACCTTAAACGGCCTGATGGCCGCCATTGGGGGCTTCTTTTTGGTGTCCCGCACCGGCTCCGTCAAATACACCATCGCCACCGGTTTTGAAATGCAGGCCATCGCTATCGCCATCTTAGGCGGCGCTTCCACCTCAGGGGGGCGCGGCAGCGTGGTGGGGCTGCTGCTGGCCCTCATCCTGATGACCGGGCTTAAAAATGGCCTGATGCTGGTATATAACGACGCTTTCATCCTGAACCTGTCCATCGGGCTGCTGCTGATCCTCATCGTCCTTGTGCCCAACATCTCAGGGGAGCTCCGCCGCCGCAACGCCATCAAGCGCCAGCGGCTGAACCTGCACAAGGCTTAGACAAACGACAATGGGCAAAAGCCCGTTGAATATAAAAAAAGGAGACTGTTATGAAAAAGGTACTATCACTGATTCTGGCACTGGTAATGACCGTATCCCTCGCTTCCCTGGCCCTGGCCGACAATCCGATAAAAATCGGCGTTGTGTACAAGCAAACTGGCAACCCCTTCTTTGAGGCGGGCGTGCGCGGCTTTGAAGAAGCGCAAGGCGAGCTGGGCTTTGAGTTCATCCACAACGGCCCGGCTGATTCCTCCAACGAAGGCCAAATCCAGATCATCGAAGGCTACATCCAACAGGGGGTGGACGCCATTGCCATTTCCGCCAATGACGCGGCGGGCGTGGTGAGCGTGCTGCAAACCGCCATGGATCAGGGCATCAAGGTGGTCTCCTGGGACTCCAAGGTGGAGCCCGAAGGCCGCCACCTGAACATCGACCCCTCCGTGGCTGAGAACATCGGCCGCGTTCAGGTGGAAGAGATTGCCAAGCAGATCGGCGGGGAGGGCCAGATTGCCATCCTGTCTGCCGGCGCTACCATGGACAACCAGAACACCTGGATCAAGTACATGCAGGAAGAGCTGAAAAAGCCCGAATATGCAAAGATCGAGCTGGTAACCATCGTGTATGGCGATGACCTGACCGACAAATCCATCCAGGAAATGCAGGGCCTGATCAATTCCTATCCTGATTTGAAGGGCGTCATTTCCCCCACCACGGTTGGCATTGCGGCAGCCGCGGTTGCCATCAAGGACAACGGCCTCTCCGGCAAGATCAAGCTGACCGGCCTGGGCCTGCCCAGCGAAATGGCTGAATACCTGAAGGACGGCACCTGCGAAGCCATGTTCCTGTGGAACCCCATTGACCTGGGCTACACTGCGGCGTATGCCTCCGTAGCCCTGGTGAAGGGTGAAATCACAGGCGCTGCCGGTGAGAAGCTCCCGGTGGGCCGCCTGGGCGAGAAGGAAATCATGGAAGCCGCTGACGGCGGCACCTTCACGCTGGTAGGCGACCCCTTCCGCTTCACACCCGAAAACATTGACGACTGGAAAGACGTGTATTGATTGAACAATTGCGCCCCATCCCATTCAACGGGATGGGGCGCATCCTTCTGATGAGCAGAACACAGCAACATCAAGGCAGCAAACATCCCTCTCTATTGTTCCATATGCTGTGCTTGATTTTTTAATTTTAGGAGATTTTTCCAAGAGTATCGTATTTTCGTATACAACGCACCAAGCTTGACATCGCCGGTCAATGCCCTATCATAAAATCAACACCCTGACAGGAGGTTGCGATATGCCAACCCAACGTATCATCAACCTGCGGGAAGAGGCGCTGCACAACACGGCCCCTGCGCTGGCCAGCGAGGAGATGCGCTATCTATATGTGCGCGGATGGGCGGATCATGCCCACGAATGGCTGCTGCCCCGCCGGCACGCCCTGGCGCGCGCCGCTGTGCTGCGCGGCATGACGCCGGTGATTGGCGAAGGGGAGCTGATCGTTGGACGGCAGAACTTCGACCGCCAGTTGAACGGCGAAGAAAAGGCGTTTCTGGATATGGCTAGGCAGTTGGTTCCTCATCGTGTGGGTATGGACTCCCACATGGCGGTGGACTATGAAAAACTGCTGCACCAGGGCACGCAAGGCGTGCGGGAAGAAATCGCCGGCTATATGAATGCGCTGGACACGCTGGCCCATCCGGGCGATATAAAAAAGCGCGTGTTCTATGAAAATTGCCTGATTTTGCTGGACGCGCTGGATGCACTAGCGGCCAACTATGCCGCCCACGCCCGCGCGCTGGCGGCACGGGAGGCCGACCCCGTGCGGCAGCAGGAACTGCAGCAGATTGCCCGCAACCTGGACCGCGTGCCGCGCTACCCTGCGCGCACGTTCCATGAGGCGCTGCAATCCATCCAGATATACACCTTCCACTTAGTGGGGTTATACCAGGCCGGACGCCCGGATCAATACCTGCTGCCGTTCTATGAGCGGGACATCCAGTCCGGCACATTGACCCGCACAGATGCGCTGGAACTGATCGACTGCTTCTGCCTGATGTACACGCGCACCGTGCCCAAAGGGCTGGCGGTGGGCCTGATGGTGGGCGGGCGCAGCCCGGACGGCAAGCAGGTAAACAACGAGTTGACGCGCCTGTTCCTGGAATCCATTTTGCACACGCGCTTGGCTTACCCCGGCGTGGGGCTGTGCGTCACACAGGATACGCCGGACGATATCCTGTATTTGGCGCTCAAGGCGCTGGGACAGGGCTGCACCAACCCGGCGCTGTTTGGCGATGAGGTCATCGTGAATAGCCTCATGCGGCTGGGCATTCCTTTTGAAGAAGCCACCCAGTATATCCACTCCACCTGCGTGGAGATCACCCCCATCAAGCGCTCCGGCGTGTGGGTGGCAGCGCCCTATCACAACCTGATGGCACCGCTGCTGGACATCCTGCACAGCGGGGATCATCAAGCCCTCACGGATTTTGACACGCTGATGGCCTGCTACCGCCAGCGGCTGACCAAAGCAGTGCAGGAAGGTTTGGAGCATCAAAACCTGCAAATGTACAACCGCACACTGTACGACCAGCATCCCCTCGTATCCTGCTTTGTAGACGATTGCCTGGCCCGCGGGCTGGATCTGGACGACGGCGGCGCGCGCTATGCCTATATGACGCCATCGTTTGTGGGCATCGCCAATTTGGTGGATGCGCTGATTGCCATCCGGCATTTGGTGTTTGAGGAGCAGCGGATTACCTTTGCCGAATTTTCCCAGGCGCTGCAGAGCAACTATGTAGGATATGAGCCGCTGCGCGCCTACATCATGAATCGGCTGCCCCGCTATGGCAACGACAACGCCGAAGCCGACAACCTGGCGCAGAAAATCACCGCGTTTTTGCCCGAAATTGTACGCCCGCTGCGCACCTATAACGGCGAACCATTGGCACCCAGCATGTTCTGCTGGATCATGCACGAGCGCCTGGGCCGGGACACCGGCGCCACGCCGGATGGGCGGCTGGCCGGTTTCCCGCTGGGCGATGGCTCCGGCCCCGCGCAGGGACGGGAAACCTGCGGGCCCACGGCATCCATCCTGTCCTCCACGTCATGGGATCATACGCCCTTCACCGGCGGCATTGCCGTCAACCTGAAGCTGTCCGCAGCATTTTTTGAGAATGATGTGCTGGAGGACACCCTGCAGCTGGTGCGCGTATTCTTTGAGCGCGGCGGGTTTGAACTGCAAATCAACGTAGTGAACAGGCAGACGCTGCTGGATGCACAGAAAAACCCCGAAGCACACCGCGACCTGGTGGTGCGCATCGGCGGGTACAGCGACTTTTTCACCAACCTCTCCCCGCAGATGCAGGCCGAAGTGCTGCTTAGGACGGAGCATGTTGTCTAATCCGAGCATGAAAGGCCGCCTGTTTGATATCCAGCGCTTCAGCGTGCACGATGGGCCAGGCATCCGCACCAGCGTGTTTTTGAAGGGCTGCCCGTTGCGCTGCCTGTGGTGCCACAACCCGGAAGGCATATCAACAAAACCTGTTATCAGCTATGACGCGCGCAAATGTGCCGCTTGCGGTGCCTGTGCGCGGGCATGCCCCGCGCGCCACAGCATACAAAACGGGCAGCATCTCTATGACCGGGCGGGCTGCAACGGCTGCGGTACCTGCGCCGAAGCCTGTCTGTTCGGTGCGCTGGAACTGGCGGGCTACAAGAGGACCGTAGGCGAGGTTATGGACACCGTGCGCCGCGATGCTCCTTTTTATCGCGGCGTGGGCGGCCTTACCATCACGGGCGGCGAGCCCACCCTGCAGGCGGACTTTGCCACCGCCCTGGCTGCCGCGGCGCACGCTGAGGGCATTTCCGTCTGTGTGGAAACTTGCGGATACTGCCCCGAGCACGCGCTGCGAACGCTTGCGGCTTATACGGATTTGTTTCTCTTTGACATCAAAGAGACCGATGCCGCCCGGCACAAGGCATATACCGGCGTAGACCCGGCCCTGATCATCGCCAACCTGCGCGCGCTGGATACAGCGGGGCACCCCGTGATGCTACGCTGCCCCATCATCCCAGGCTTTAATGACCGCTTGGAGCATATGGAAGGCATTGCAAACATCGCAAACACCCTGTCCCACGCGCGCGGCATAGAGCTGATGCCCTATCATCCCCTGGGCCAAGGCAAAGCCGAGCGTTTTGGCCTGACGCCCAACAAGTCCCTTCCTGAACACACCATGCCCAGGGAGGATGTTGAGGCGCTGCTTACATACCTACAGACGCGGACGGATGTGCCGGTTAAGGTGGGGTAGCACACACTCCAAGACACAACGATGCATGAATGTTGGGAGTCAGTATTAATTCTCCCGTTGCTGATCAAGCTTTCGATTGCGAAGATACAGGCCAATGTCCGTGCAGACCATCACAAGGTTGAGAATATAAAAGTATGCGGGATAATGCCACACACCCGTGCTGTTATACACATTCACCTTCCAGGCGATGCCGCACAGATAGCCAAAGGCAATCATGCTCATAAAAAACAGGCTCTTTCCCTTGGCCGTCCGGGAGGTATAGGATTTCACAATGGAGGCCGGCCAGGAAATGCCAAAACTTAATACCATTAACGCTTCTAAAACCTCATTCACGGTGCTTCTACTCTCCATTCAAAATAGTATTGGCACAATTATATACTTCCTCCCTATCCTTTTCCAGCCAAAAGAAAATATCCTATGTTTCTTAAGGGCATTCGTTCGTCCAATCTGTTGACAACCCCCCGTTCTTTGGGGCACAATTCATCCAATTGTTGCTTCCGCATCAATATCCACGCGGAGCCAAGCGCGCAACGCTGAAGGAGGGCATCATGGATAATTATACTTTGGATACTCGGTGCTTGCAGGCAGGATATCGGCCGGGCAATGGGGAACCGCGGCAGCTTCCTATCATCCAGAGCACCACCTATAAATATGATACCAGCGAGGACATGGGCAAGCTGTTTGATTTGGAGGCAAGCGGTTATTTTTATACCCGTCTGGCCAACCCCACCAGCGACCATGTTGCAGCCAAGATTGCCAACTTGGAGGGCGGCAGCGCTGCCATGCTGACGGCTTCGGGGCAGGCGGCCTCCTTTTACAGCATTTTTAACATTGCTTCCTGCGGCGACCATGTGGTGTGCTGCTCCGCCATCTATGGGGGCACCTACAACCTGTTTGCCGTCACCATGAAGCGCATGGACATTGAGTTTACCTTTCTGCCGCCCGATTGCAGCGATGAGGAGCTGAACGCAGCCTTCCGCCCCAACACCAAGGCGGTCTTTGGCGAAACCATTGCCAACCCTGCGCTGATTGTATTTGACATTGAGCGCTTTGCCCGCGCCGCGCATGCCCATGGCGTGCCGCTGATTGTGGACAACACCTTTGCAACGCCCATCCTGTGCCGCCCCTTTGAGTACGGCGCGGACATCGTGACCCACTCCACCACCAAGTATATGGATGGCCATGGCGCCACCGTGGGCGGCTGCATCGTGGACAGCGGCCGCTTTGACTGGACAAAGTACCCCGACAAATTCCCCGGCCTGTGCACCCCGGATGACAGCTATCACGGCATCACCTATACCGAGCGTTTCGGCCTGGAGGGCGCTTACATCACCAAGGCCGTCGCCCAGCTGATGCGGGATTTGGGCTCTGTCCAATCGCCGCAGAATGCATTCCTCCTCAACTTGGGGCTGGAAAGCCTGCACCTGCGCATGCAGCGCCACAGTGAAACCGCCCTGGCCGTGGCTCAGTTCTTGTCCGAACGGGAGGATGTGTCCTGGGTGAAGTATCCGGGGCTTCCCGGCGATTCTTGCTACGCACTGGCGCAGAAGTACTTGCCCAAGGGCGCCTGCGGCGTGGTCAGCTTTGGGGTAAAAGGCGGGCGCAAGGCCGCCGAGACCTTCATGAAAGGGCTGCGCCTGGCCATCATCGCCACGCATGTGGCCGACGCCAAGACCTGCTGCCTGCACCCCGCCAGCAGCACCCACCGGCAAATGACCGATGAAGAACTGCGCGCGGCGGGCGTTTCCTCGGATTTGGTGCGCATGTCGCTGGGGCTGGAAGCCAAGGAGGACATCATCCAGGACATCCGGCAGGCGTTGGATGGCATTCAATAAAACCTGATGAAAGTGTGAGGGTGAACCATGCCCATTAAAATCCCCGACAAGCTGCCCGCCACCGAAGTTTTACAGAACGAAAACATATTCGTCATGACGGAGCGCCGGGCCTTAAGCCAGGACATTCGCCCGCTGCGCATTTTGCTGCTCAACCTGATGCCCACCAAGATACAGACCGAAACCCAGCTGGCACGCCTGCTGGGCAACACACCCCTGCAGGTGGAGCTGGAGCTGATGCACACCAGCACCCACAAATCCAAGAACACCTCGCAGGAGCATCTACTGGCTTTTTACAAAACCTTTGACGAAGTGCGGCATGAAAAGTTTGACGGCCTGATCATCACCGGCGCGCCGGTGGAGCATCTGCCCTTTGAAGAGGTGCAATACTGGCAGGAGCTTTGCGACATCATGGAATGGAGCAAGACCCATGTGTTCAGCACCTTCCATATCTGCTGGGCCGCCCAGGCGGCGCTGTATTATCATTACGGCATCAACAAATATCCGCTGGACAAAAAACTGTTCGGCGTGTTTCCGCACCGGGTGGAGTATAAAAACCCCATCCTGTTCCGGGGCTTTGACGATACATTCATGGCGCCCCACTCCCGCCATACCACCATCCGCCGGGAGGACATCGAACAGGTGCCGGCGATCAAAATCCTCGCCACATCGGAGGAGGCCGGCATCTATGCCCTCATGACCGAACGGGGCCAGCAGGTGTTTATCACCGGGCACTCGGAGTATGACCCCGACACCCTCAAAAACGAATACCTGCGCGACAAAAACGCCGGGCTGCCCATTGAACTGCCCAAAAACTATTTCCCCAACGATGACGACAGCCTGCCGCCCATCAACTCCTGGCGCGCCCATGCCAACCTGCTGTATATGAACTGGCTCAACTACTTTGTCTACCAGATCACACCGTTTAACATCAGCGAGCTGTAACAATCCACATTGGGGGAACATATCAGCAAGGAGGGAGCCGCATGATACTGGACGCCATTGACCGTTTGAACTGCTACCGCAGCGCGCTGCCGGGGCTGGATAAAGCCATGTTTGCCCATGAAAAACGCGGCGCAGAATTGGTTGAAGCCCTTGAGGCGCAGGGCTTTGAGGTGCGGGACAAAAGTTATGACACCCGGGAGGACAGCCAGCGCAAGTTTGAAGAGCACTTCCATACTGTGGACGTGATGATATGCTTGGAAGGCGAGGAAATCATCCACGTATGCCCCGCTGAGGAGCTGGATGCAGGCGATACCCTGCCTGGTGGCCAGGATGGCCGCAAGCTGCTGGGCGGGCCGCAGGGCCTGCCGCTGCACCTGAAGGCCGGGCATTTCGCGGCGTTTTTCCCCGGTGAGGCGCACATGGTGGGCGGCCATGTACAAGGCCGGAAAGGCCATGTACACAAGCTGGTGGTCAAGGTGGATGTAAGCCGGGACATCAACCCCGACTGCCCCTGCACCGCCGACTGCGTGCGCCATGGCGCGTGCTCGGAGTGCGTGGTATGGCACCGCCAGCCGCACAACAGCCTGCCCGCCTGCCTGCGGGAAAAGGGTAAAATCCTCGTGGAAAGGGCGCTGAAAGCCCAGGAGGGATAAAGCGGGTTGCTAATCTGCCATTGGCACGGAGAATTTTATGACGGATCAACCTCAAATCTCGGTGAATGATATTCCCGGATATGACCATTTTTCAGAAATCATACCCATCAGCAAAGGGATGTCCAGCGATAAAAAATACCGCATAATAACGGCAGATGGGGCAGATATGCTCCTGCGGGTTGCTGATATTGCTGAGCAAACCAAAAAGAAAACCGAATTCGATTTTTTGCAGCAGGTTTGTGCACTGGGTGTGCCAGCGTGTCAGCCGGTTGACTTTGGCATATGCAATAATGGCAAGAGTGTTTATCAGCTTGTAACATGGGTTGAGGGCGAGGAAGTAGAGAGAGCCTTGCCTCATTTATCGGAAGCGCAGCAATATGATTTGGGGTTGCAAGCCGGAAAAGCGCTGCGGCTTGTTCATTCGCTTCCTGCTCCAGCAATTGCGGACACTTGGGAAAGCCGCTATTTTTCTATAATTGATAAACGGTTGGAATCCTTTCACTTATACGGGGATCCCTTTGATGGCGATAAAATCATTCTGGAATATCTTGATAACAACAGACAGTTGCTCGCACAGCGTCCGCAGCATCGCCACCACGGGGATTATCATGAGGGAAATATGATCCTTTCCCCCGACGGAGAACTGCGCATCATCGACTGGCACACTGTGGATTTTGACAATATAGGCGACCCGTGGTATGAGTTCAACAGGCTTGACTGCACCATGCCCCATTTTGCCGCCGGACAGCTTTGCGGATACTTCAATGGAGAACCGCCAAAGGAGTTTTGGAAGTTGCTTGCTTATTATCAGGCTGCAAGTGCAATAACCTCCATCGCATGGGCGAAGTATCACGCGCCGGAAGAATTAAGCCGCGTCATGCAATTGAACAGAGATGTTTTGACTTGGTATGATGGGTTTAATCGCATTGTGCCTTCATGGTATCCATCAAGCGTTCCTGACAAAAATCAGTAGCCACGAGAAAAAACACGTAAACACATACCACCAAATACCGAAGGAGCAATGCAATGACCCTCCATGAAGCAATAAAAGCCATGGCCGATGAAATAGCATCTGTCCTCTCGAATAATAGACCCAGCATTTATCTTTACGGATCGGTGGTTCTTGATGATTTTAAACTTGGTTGGAGTGATATTGATATTCTCGTTTTGACCGAATTTGAAATCACCGAAGAACAGGCAAGCAAGCTGGTGAGCTTGCGACAAAATATGCTGGAGAAATATCCCGGCAACCCCTATTTCCGCTTGTTTGAGGGAGGTATGCTCTCGTTGGACGCGCTGTTGAACAACACAAAGGAGCGCACAGTCTACTGGGGAACCGGCGGTCAGCGTATCATCGACAGTTATAAAGTGGATAGCTTCGGCATGGCTGAACTATTGGACAGCGGAGTACTGCTTCATGGGGATGACATTCGCGGGAAGATGGTTTATCCGTCCTACGCGCAGATGCGGGATGATATCGCATGGCATGTGCAGGGCGCAAGGAAATACGGCGCGGTGGTGGGCTGGCTGTTGGATATTGCGCGCGGGATATATACTCTGCGTACGGGCAAAGTCATTGCAAAGACTGCCGCCGGAGAATGGGCGCTGAAAAACAGACTGTGTCCTGACGCTGACGCCATGCAAAAAGCGGTACAATGCCGAAAAGAACCGCATCTCATGCAAGAAAAAAGTATTGATAACTCCATCATTCAGCGCTTTGCGGATGTCATTGATGCGGAATTTGTGAATACGGCGGAACGGTTTGCACATTCCGAATTACAACGCATGAACATTGCGTACGATACCCTCTCGTTGATTCGCAGCAAAGACGGCGTTTCGGTTTGGCGGGTAAACCGCGAGAACGGCAGCGTTGTAATAAAATGCTTTGACAAGCCGGAATATCGCCGCGAGATTGCAAATTATCAGTTGCTAAAATCGCTCGACATTCCAACATTGGAGTTTATCGCTCACACGGATTGTTCCTTTGTTATGGAAGATATTACATGCAGCAAGTACAGGTTGGCTACCGAGGAAGATACAAGCGACCCTGACATTGCAATAAAAATTGCACAATGGTATAAAACGCTTCATCAAAACGGACGCGGTTACGCCAACATGCATCCGATATTTGATGAGTGTGATGCGATTACAGTAGAAAACATCCTTACGATTAAAGAAAGAACAGGCACTGATGGGTTGCCTGTTTGGACACTTATTGAAGAAAATATCGATAAAATTCGCTCTGCTGCAACAAGCCTGCCGCGAACGCTGAATTACAATGATTTTTACTATACAAACCTTGTGGTTGCACGCGACAGTTCTTCCGCGCTGATGTTTGACTATCATCTGCTTGGCAAGGGGTATATATATTCCGACATCCGAAATGTTTGCAGCTCTCTTGGCAATGATGATGCTAAAAAAGCATTTTTAACGGAATATGGCAATTTTGACGAGAGTGAAAAGTTGGTGGATGATGTAGTCGATCCGCTCTATTCTTTATATGTCGCTTGCCGGCGTGAGAACTTTCCGAATTGGGCGAATAATTTGCTGGAAAAGCTGAAAGACGGCACATTGCTTACGGCGGTCGAAAAACTGCTGGAGGAAACGATATGAAGCATTTAGGAACAATTACGCTTGAAACCGAACGGTTGATTTTACGCCGGTTTGAATCATCGGATGCCGAGGCCATGTTCAACAACTGGGCAAGCGATGCGGAAGTTACAAAGTTTTTGACTTGGCCGGCGCATTCGGATGTGTCTGTTTCTAAGGCGGTTATTGGGAGCTGGATACCTTTATATAATAATCTGAATCATTACAGTTGGGCGATCGTCTTAAAAGAGATCAGCCAGCCGATTGGAAGCATAGCCGTGGTCGATCAGCGCGACGATATCCAGATGGTTCACATCGGGTATTGCATTGGCAGAAAATGGTGGCGGCAGGGGTACGCTTCGGAAGCATTGGCGGAACTGATCCGATTTTTCTTTGAGGATGTAGGCGTTAACCGCATCGAATCAAGGCACGACCCGCGCAATCCCAATTCGGGGAAAGTCATGCAAAAATGTGGGCTAAAATACGAAGGCACACTTCGGCAGAGCGATAGAAACAATCAAGGCGGCTTCTGTGATGCCGCTCGCTACGCTATTCTTTCGGAAGATTACTTCAGCAAAGAGAAGGCCCTCGCCAATTCGAATGCTGATTTCTGGTCGGCCATAGACAAACTGATATCGAAATCCAAAGTCATCATCGACCGTCCAAAGGGTACGCAGCATCCTCGTTTCGATTTTTCGTATCCGCTGGATTACGGCTATCTGGAAAACACATCCTCCATGGACGGCGGTGGGATTGATGTATGGGTTGGCAGTCTTGAAACCGGTCTATGCGATACTATTATTTGCACAGTGGATCTGTTAAAGAATGATAGCGAAATCAAACTCCTGCTGGACTGCACGGAGCAGGAAAAAGAAACCGCATTGCGGTTCCACAATGATTCGGAGTATATGAAGGGCATCATGATACGGAGGTGCAGCAATGGATAGCGATATCACCATACGCCTTGCCGTTCCAGCCGATGCGCCGGATATGGGAAAGATGATGCATTGCACCCGAATGCGAAAGGAATTATAACCGCAACTTTTTCCACACAAAAAAGGGGCAGCCATTTGCCCCTTTTTTGTGTATGTACTTCGTATGCGTGATTAGTTGTTCTTGTAGTAGTTGATCAGGCAGCCATCCAGCAGGATCTGCCGCTCGTCCTTGGTCAGGCCGCCCAAGCGTAGTTGAAGGGCGCGTACCGCTCCATCTTTTACGGCATAAGCCTGGATGCTGTCCTGATTGGCTTCCACCGCCTGGCGCAAATCCGGCACCAGGACATATTCACCTTCAGAAACCGTTTCCTCGGTTAGAAAAGGGAATATGCCCCAGTTGATCAGGTTGCTGCGATAGCGCTTGGTGGCGTACTCCCGGGCAAAATTGGCCGCACCGCCCAGCACGCGCTGGCAACTGGCTGCCTGCTCCCGGGCAGAGCCATCACCAGGCTTGACAGCATCAACGCCGCTGCCCAAGGTGATGTCGCTTTCCTCCACACAAACACCGGCAGCTTTGAACGCCGCAAGTGCGTCCTTGATCTCATCAGGCACCTGGCCCTTGTCCAGGTTGTCCCTGTCCTCGGTAATCTGCTTGGCACGCTCAACGTATCCGGGGTCGCGGCGGCTGAGGGTAAACTCCGCCAAACGCAGGGGGTTGGATCGGTAGGAAGATGTTTCTCCCGAGGGAATGAGTTCATCGGTAGTGGTAACAGGGTCCAGCAGGCTGGAGGCCACCTTGATAAGCAGATGCTTTTTTAGTATAGGCATGGCGGGCCAATCCTTGATGTTGGGGCCCATTATCAGCTCTGCCTTGGGTTCCGGTTCTTGGGCGGTGAACACACGCTTCTCATAGATGCCCTTGTCATAGCGATAGACTGGGAAAGTTTCATCAAACTCAATCTCATCAGCACCCGTCAGCACGCCTTGGTTGGCAGCAGTGGCAGCAATGGAGCGAGCATCCATCAGCGCAACGTAACTTAACTGGCCATCGCCGGGCTTGGAACCTTCACGGTTGGGAAAGTTGCGGGTGGTATGGCGAATGGAAAATTCGCCGTTGGCAGGGGTATCCCCTGCGCCAAAGCAGGGGCCGCAGAAGGCCTCGCGCAGGATAGCGCCTGAAGCAATCAGCTTCTGCGCAGCACCGATTTGCATCAAGGCAGCATTGATGGGCATACTGCCCGGATAAACGCTAAAAGTAAACGTACCGTTGCCCACCGACTGACCATCCATGATGTTTGCAGCCAACGCGATATTATCATAAGTGCCGCCGGAACAGCCAGCGATAATGGCCTGATCCACATGAAAACGTCCCTGATTGTCCAGTTTATTCAACAGGCTTGGTGCATTGATTTTCGGATACATGCGCTGAATCTCTGCATCCAATGCCGTCAAGTATTTCGCCGGATCTTTCTTAAACTCCCGGATGGTCATGCCTTTGCTGGGATGGAAAGGCAGCGCAATCATGGGTTCAATGGCGGATAGATCCACTTCGACTACGCGGTCGTAGAAAGCGCCCTGCTTGGGGCTAAGTTGATTGTAGTCCTCCTCACGTCCATGAGTGCGCATATAAGCGTGCGTTATCTCATCAGTTTCCCAGATGGAGCTTAGGCACGTGGTTTCGGTGGTCATCACGTCGATGCCGTTGCGGTATTCAACCGGCAGGCTGGCGATACCAGGGCCTATGAACTCCATAACCCGGTTCTTGACAAAGCCATTGTCATAGACAGCCGTAATCAGGGCGATGGCCACATCCTGAGGACCTACACCATGGCGGGGTTTCCCATGCAGATAGATGCCCACCACCTCCGGGTACTCCACATCATAGGTTCGGCCCAATAGTTGTTTGGCCAACTCACCGCCACCCTCGCCAATGGCCATGGTGCCCAGCGCGCCATAGCGGGTATGGCTGTCTGAGCCAAGAATCATCTTGCCACAGCCGGCCATCTCTTCACGGTTGTAACTGTGAATAACCGCCATGTTGGTAGGCACATAAGTGCCTCCGTATTTTTTCGCCGCTGAGAGGGCAAACATGTGGTCGTCCTCATTGATGGTGCCGCCCACGGCACACAGGCTGTTGTGGCAGTTTGTCAGCACAAAAGGCATGGGAAAAGCTTTCATGCCGCTGGCGCGGGCAGTTTGAATAATGCCTACGTAGGTAATGTCGTGCGCGGTCAGGGAGTCAAAGCGGATTTTGAGTTTATGCTCGTCCTTCGAGGTGTTATGAGCCTGGAGGATAGCGTATGATATGGTATGATGCCATGCCGTATCCTTTGTCAGCCCGTGCTGAGCAAACCAAGCATCCTGCACCTGATCTTTCGCATGGATGACTCCCTCAAAATAGTAACCGCCTTCGGGTCGCAGCGTAATCATGGTTTTAATTCCTTTCTGTATCGCGAAAGTTATAGTGCAGGCAGCGTCTTGGCATCACGGATAGCGAGCAGTTGGTCTGCTACCGTTTCAGCCTGTTGGCCTTTGGCAGCATTCAGCAGGGACATCGCCTTGCGCTTGAGCTGCTCGGGCGTAAGCGGATTCAACACGCTGCCAGAGGCATCCGTGGTGATGGCGGATAATTTCCTGCCATCCTTAAGGGTTGCGATCAGCTTACAACCCCAGCGTTCTGGGTAAGCTTGGGTAAATTCGTCATCGCTGACCACCTCAACACGCCTAAGCAACTCCTGCACATCTGGCTTGCCAATTGCCTCCGGAGTAAAATCATCACCGGTAACATTACCCCTTAAAAAGGCGCTCGCTACGGTATAGGGGGTTGAGAACTTCGCATCAATAGGGGTCTTGGGTCGCCGGCTGCCCTCACTCATACCGCACTGCTTGTTGCCCACCAGATATGTACGTACCTGTACATGCTCAATATCCTCGGCTTTGACACCCTGCTCATTGCGCAGCGCCAGCGCGGAGTCGATGGTGCAATGCGTACTACGGCAACAGGGATAAGGCTTATTATCCATATAGCGGATTTCCCACACTTCGCCCAGTCCGTTGTTTACACGGCTGACATCATGCTCATGGCTCATCATACCAAGCAGGCCGCCGTCCTCGGTGGTAAGGATGTTTTCAGCGCCCGTCATGCCAGCTTTCGCCAAGAGAGCGGACTCGCAGCCGCTGGTAGCCGCGCGGGCGGGATGAAGCACTTTATTGCTGGCACTATCGCCCAAGAAAGCCCATGTTCCAAAGGACTGGGTGCCCGCTAAGCCAAGGGCAGAAACAATCTGATCCTCGTCTAAGCCAAGTATTTTGGCGCTGGCTGCAGCCGCACCAAAGGTGCCTGCAGTAGCAGTTACGTGCCAGCCCAGATTGCGGTGGCTGGATACGCCAAAAGCCATGCCGATGCGAGCCATGCATTCATAGCCACACAACACCGCCAGCAGCAACTCTTTTCCTGATTTTCCAAGGGCTTCCGCCAAGCCCCACGCAGCAGGGATGACCACGATGCCGATATGCGTCTTGGAGTTGGTATGTACATCGTCAAGCTCCAAGGTGTGACCCATCATCGCGTTTAGAAAAACCGCTGTCAACAAAGGTGCCTTGCGTCCCTGGCCCCACACAGAGGCAGCAGGCTTGTCTCCCGCGATGTCCAAATAGAGTTTGGATACTCTTTTTATCTGAGGATCATGAATTGCACCAAGGGCTGCTGACACAGAGTCGAGCACACAACCGGACACAGTATCTAACACATCCGGCGGAACGTCCTCATATCGCAGTTGCGCAATAAATCTGGCAAGTTGTCTTAGTTCAGTAGCCATTTTTTCCTCCTTTTCTCTCATGCGCTCAGTCAGGCAAGACGGGAATCAAGCTAACCGCGCGGGGTAGCACAATTACGTTGCGTAGTTTTCCTTCATCAGCCAGGCTGTCCAGCGCCGCCTGTAAATTAGGTGCCCAGTCCAGCATCATGCGATGAAGCTCCTCCTGCGTCAGATGATCGCTGACTACAATGACACGCCCCTTGGTCAATGCGCGTGCAAACATAAAGGCTTTGTTTGTACCTACGTCAAAGCCCTCCCTTCGAAAGCGTTCAACAACGTTTTCGGGGGTTCCGCCTTCCTCCATCCACTGGCGAAAAAGTTCGCCGCCAACGCCTTTCTCTCCGTTAACGCAGAGGATGAACGTAACATCATCGCCTTTCCTGGCAAACATCTCAGCCACCGATAACGCCTTTTGAGACTGATACAGGTCGCTATCGCGCGGGGTGCCGCCAGGGCTTGCAATGATTACATTGCCGGGGGTGTTGACCTTGATGGTGTTGTGTTCACGGCAGATGGCAACGCCCGCCTCATGCGCGGCCTCCAGGGCGCCTGACACACAGGCTACATTGCGCTTGTGCGTATCCTGTACCACATTGATGATGAAATCCACCCCGACCATGCGCGCAGCCTCCAGCGCTGTGATATGAAAGGGATTGCCCTCAAGCCAACCCATGGCCGGCTCAAAGGGACGAATGGGCAGAGAGTGATGGGTTTTAAGCGTCTGCAGCCCCGCCATACCGGGCAGTATGCTTTTTCGTCCGCCGCTAAAACCAGCCGAGTGATGCGGAGAAATCAAGCCGGTCGTGATAACAAAGTCACTATCCAGCAAGATATCATTAATGTACATGTCCAAGCCGGTGCTGCTGGTGCCAATGAAGCGGTTATGCTCACTCTTGCAGTCATGCATGTGGACGCGGTAGCGAGCATGGACTTCCTTGCCTAAGATGATGTCCAACTCCTCAGGCGTAGAATTGCGGTGGCTGCCGGTAGCAATGGCAATGGTGATATCCTGATCCCTGACACCGGCTTTGTGCAACCGCGGAAGTAGCGCCGCTAATATTTCCTGGTTGGGACCCGGACGCGTGTGGTCGTTGACCACTATCACCACACGCTGGCCAGGCTTAGCCAGATTTTCCAGCAGCTCGGTCCCAATAGGATGATTAAGTGACGATTCAATCAACTCAGATACAGGCGCCACCTCTCCCTCGACCTGAGGGGCGATCACCTGCACACCGACAGAATCTGGCACCTGTGCTTCCTGATAGCCTTCGCCATAAGGTACTGATATACGCATCCAGAATCCTCCTTTTCATTTTATTGCAACTGTTCTGGTTAGCCAAGCGGCAGCAATTTATCGTAGTTATGCACCATCATCTGTTCCAGCTGTTTCGCCTTGACCCCTTTATAGGTCAGGCTCTGGGCAAACATACGCATAGTTTCGGGCGGATAGGTCTTACGGGGATGCCCGCAGTCACTGGAGATGATGAACTGTTCAACGCCACAAGCCTCGATAGCCTCGGTATAGAGCGCCAACGGGATGTGCTTGGGAATAGAGCTGAGCGCATTGCCTGCACAGAACTCCATATAGGCACCCAGATCGACCGCCTGCTTAACTTGCTGCACGGTGCAGCTGGGCGGCGCAAAGAAGGGGTGAGTCAACAGCACCTTTCGGCAGCCGACATCGCGGGCCGCCTTGATTAGCAGCAGCGCTTCATCAGCAGACAGATGGCTGGTGCCCAGCACAGCATCGTAGCGCCTGACCAATTCGATGATTTGAAAGACTTCGGGCTTGAGACAGCCTTTTTCATCCAAAATGGTAACGGGCTCCACCGGATAATCAGTGGTTACGTCTGCACCTTGGTGGCCATAGCCGCCCATCTTGCCAGTTTCTCTGTAATGAGCCAGTGAATGATAGGAAGGCATCCAAACCTGCACAGCGCCCAACTGCAGGGCCACATCGACTGCCGCAGGGTTGAGTCCACCCGACTGAAGATTCAGAGTGATGCCGCCAAACACCCGAATACCCGGGACTTGGCGCTCGGTATGCCAAGCCCGGGTCATGGTGGTGTCAGCGTGACTTTTAAAGACAATCGCTCGCATGCCGGCGTCCCGGCAAATCTGTGCCATCTGCACGTCATCGGCCACCCGATCAAAGATGTCCGGGGAGGTGTGCATATGCATATCGCATGCGTTTTGTACGCTGACCATAGCCATTAGACGGTCGCTCCTTTCGCAGGGGTGGACTTGCTGCGGTCTGCCGAGAAGAAGAAAGCAATCACCGCCACGGCCAGACCAATCAGGCTAACCATGACATTGGGCACAACCAGAGCAACGCCGCCCGCAAACATGAGAATACGCCAGAACCAATTCATCGGTCGGTTGGTAAAGCCAGCGATGGCAACACCTAAGGCATAGACACCCAGCAACGCGGTGACCACAGCAATGATGATATCCATAGCGCCGCCACGCAGCATCAGGGCCTCGTTGTAGGCAAAGGTATAGGGCACGATGAAAGCCGGTATGGCAATCAGGCAGGACAAAAAGCCCGTCTTAAGCCAGTTGGATTCCGCAATACCGCTGGACAGGAAGACAGCCGCGCATACGGGCGGCGTGATGGTTGCCATGGTGGAGAAGTAGAACACAAACAAGTGAGCGATCAGTGGCTGGAGTCCCAGTTGAATCAGTGCCGGTGCCAAAACTGCCGCAGCCAGCACATAAGCCGCTGTGGTCGGCAGGCCCATGCCCAGAATAAAGCAGACAACCATGCTCAGCATCAGCACCAAGAAGAGATTGCCCTGACCCATGGAAACGATGACGCTGGCCAGCTTAACGCCAAAGCCTGACAATGAAATCAGCGAAATAGTAATCTGCGCACCGGCCAGCAAGCCTGCCATGCTCAGAATGCTCTGCGCGCCGGAGGTGCCGACCTTGTAGCTAAGTTCCAGTGTCTGCTTACCAGTGGTTTTCAGGGACTTGGAATTGATAAAGTAGCATACCGCCGCAGTGACGATACCCGCCAGGGTAGCGTAGAAGGCCGCCTTGGTCACCGTGTAGCGCATGACAAGCAGCGCGATGAACAGCGCCAGGGGCACAGCAATGATGGCTGCCTCAGTCGCACCGATCTTTTCTTGCAGGGTCTCACCAAAGATCTTCAGTTTCTTAGACACATAGTGCACCGCAACGTAGGCACCCAAATAGTACAGCAGTGCCGGCACAATGGCTGAGGTGGCGATCTCCAAGTAAGGCGCGCCGATCAGCTGCGCCATGATGAAAGCGCCCGCGCCCATGATGGGGGGCATAATCTGGCCACCGGTGGACCCCACCGCAGAAATGGAGGCTGACCATTCCTTATCGTATCCTGCTTTTTTCATCATGGGGATAGTAAAAGTGCCGGTAGCCATCACATTGGCCATGGCAGAGCCCGAGATCATACCAAACAAGCCGCTGGCAATCAGCGCCACCTTGCCCGGGCCGCCGGTGGCCTTGCCGGTCAACTTCTGGCCTAACTTGATGAATGTCTGAGAACCACCGGTCTGCGACAGCATCTCTCCAAAGATACCGAACATCGCCAGCATCGTGGCAGACAAGCCCACCATGGTGCCCCAAACGCCATTGGTAGTATGGTAGAGGTTTTGCAACACGGGATCCAGCTTCATGTTGCGGTGCGCCCAAGTACCGGGAAAAATTTCACCGAAGAGTGTGTAGATGAAAAAGACGGCTGCCATGATGGGAAAAACCCACCCCACCGTGCGGCGGCTGGCCTCAAGGATTAGCAGCACAAGGATGATGGCAAAGAACTTGTCAATGCCGGATATCCACTGCAGAGGATCCCAGATAATCTTGTCATAGATAACCAGAATATAGATGCTGGTTGCCATACCTAGCAGCGACAGCAGGATATCGTACCAAGGCACCCTGGTTTTATCCAACGACTTATGCGCAGGCTTGAGTAGAAAGACAAGGGTCAGCACAAAGAACAGATGAATCGCACGCTGCTGCATGTCCGGCAGCACGCCAAATCCCGCTGTAATCATCTGGAAAAGCACCAATGCAATGGATAGAATGGTTACAACCAGTTTTGAAATACCAGTCAATTTTCTCATGGGAGCTTACTCCTTCTCAGGTCTGCCGAGGCGGCGATTAGCCGCCCCGGCAACAATGTAACGGCGCGATCATTTCACCGGAACATATTCAGCAGGGATCAGGTTTTCAGGTACTTCAATGCCCTTTTCTACCAGATACTGCACTGTGCCCGCATGCAGCGGAACAGCGCTCCTCAACGTCAGGTCGATCAAGTCATTCTCTGCGCCGATGGGATAAGCAGACTGCCAAACTTTCTTGCCCGCGCCATCGTCCATCACGGCTTTGCACACCTTATAGCCGTCCTCCTGGGACAAGGCTGTTGTGGTCTGTGCGCCCTGGGGCGTTCCAAAGGTGTTGACATCATGGTCGATAAAGGTATAGGTTCCGGCGGGAATGGTCACCTTTATCAAGTAAGGATACTGCTCGATGACCTTGTCTAGGGTTTCCTCGGGGATGTCCAGCATGACAACAGGACGGGCGGCATCCAGCTGCATCACATAGCTGTCCAGGAAACTGCCCAGCTTGACAGTGCCCACAATTTCCTTGTTGGCGTAAGCGTCAGCCGCATCAGCCTGGCTGGCCTGGAAGTAGTTGGGCTTGATGTCCAAGGCATCGGCAACCTTGGCAAAGATGTCCGCCGCAGAAGTACCTACACCGCCAGGGTTGAAACGCTGGCCGGCTAGCTCCTCAATGGTTGTAATGCCCGATTCCTTGGAAACGCAGATCATTTCAGCAGTTACTTCGTAGTAGAACAGCATCCGCAGATCGGGAAAAGGATCACCTTCGAACAAACCTAAGCCGTGGTAGTTCTCATAGTCCGTTGCGGAGACGCTGTTGCCAATTTCGGCTTCGCCACTGCGCACCCGCTTGCTGATGGCGACAGCACCCTGCGACTCAGACACAGTAATGGCATATTCAGGATATACCGTCGGGATCGCGTCGCCCATTGATACCCAGAAAGGGTATAGCGCCGAGCTAGCAGGCGGTGCAGCAAACAGCCAGAATTTAGTAGACGCAGCAGCAGTGGTTGGGACGAGGATGCCTATCATCAGGCAAAGGGCTAAGGTAAGAGTCAGTAGCTTTTTCATGTGGAACAGCTCCTTTTCTTTATTCAGCACCGCCAAGGCGGATGTCTGTGCAGTGTAAAACTATAGATCCAGAAAGGTAATACAGGTGGGGCTTTCGGTCGGGATGGTCTGATCAGCATAGGTCAGGCGGCCGTTTTCAATATCATAGTCAAAGATGCGAATGGTGTCACTGTCTTCATTGGCAACCAGAAGTTGATCACCCTCGGGCGAAAAGCACATGAAGCGAGGCGTCCTGCCCAAGCAGTGCAGGTTGTCAAGCGGATACAGGTAACCCGTTTGCGGATCAATTCGAAATACGCTGATACTTTCATGTATGCGATTGGAAACCAAGGCATGACGCCCATCCAGCGATACCAGCATGGCGCTGGCCTGGCCGGAACCAGTGTAGGTATCGGGCAGTACGGGTAATATTTGTTTAGGGTCAAGCATCCCTTCTTCCTGATCAAAGTGGAAGTAAACAATGGTGTTGTCTTTTTCATTGACCAGATAAACCCAGCGGTCATTGGGGTGGATGGCTACATGGCGCGGCTCAGAGTACTCGCGAGCTCTCCAACACTGGGTTAGCTCAAGGCTGCCATCAGGCTGCGGGCGTAACACGTTGACCTCGGCAAAGCCCACCACGCGGCCCTGAGCCGGCGCAAACAGGTAGCGACCATCGCGGCTCAACAAACACTGATGGATATGCGAGACGGCATCATCGCTTTTTCCGGGCGCGCGATAACTATGCGCCGGTGTCTCCAAGCCACCGTCCTCCCGCCTGGGCAGAACATGCACGCTGCCGCCCTGCAGGGTGGCTACGAAAACATGCCGGTTCTGCAGATCAACCGAAGCGAATACTGGATTTCTCCCCTCTACTTTTACCCTGTTGATTCGTTGAAGGCTGCCATCTGTTCGGTTGATAGCATAAGCAGAAACGCCATATCCATCACCATGTACACTGTAAAGATAACGGCCTGTGCAGTCGAGACACTGGTAAGAGGGGTTCTCTTCATCCAGCAGCTGAATCTGCTGCCATGTCCCCTGCCTGTCAATTGCGTATACCTTCAGCCCCTTTCCGCGGGCATTTCTCTCCCTGGTGGTGCGGCAGCCCACATAGGCAATTCTCATGCTCATCCTCCTTTCTTATCTCATGATGCGCCACGTGCAGCGCCGTGCTTATCATAGGCGTCGCTAACTTTGCTCAGGCAAGTTGACCGATGGTTTCGATCAAATAATCAGTAAATTCCTCAGTCGTAGCGCCATCTTTGTCGGTGGTGATGCTCACCCTGCGCTCAGTGCGGGTACATTGGTCAAGCGCCTGATCTAATTTGGCACTGCGATCTGCATAGCCGATATGCGCCAGCATCATGCCTACCGCGCGAATCAAGCTACAGGGATCAGCATACTGCGCGCGGTTATGAGCAATCAGGTATGGGGCGGTGCCGTGGATGGCCTCAAACAGCGCATACTCATCACCCATGTTGGCACTACAGGCTGTGCCTAAGCCGCCCTGGTGTTCTGCAGCGATGTCGGTGATGATGTCGCCGTAAAGATTGGGCATCACAAATACCTGCAAACCACAATTGAACTCCGGGTCCATCATCTTGGCTGCCATCGCATCCACCAAACGCTCCTCAATGTTGACCTCCGGGTACTCCCTGCCAACCTCCCGCACCACCTTGATGAAGTTACCATCAACCAGTTTTACGATATTCGCTTTGGTAACAATGGTCAGGTTGTTTTTGCCATTTCTGCGGCAAAATTCAAAGGCTGCACGGGCGATGCGCTCCGTACCCTGCCTGGTCTGTATTTTGAAATCAATCGCCAGGTCTTCATCCACTTGGATGCCCTTGTCGCCCCAAATATACTCGCCCTCGATATTCTCACGGAAGAAAGTCCAGTCAATGCCCTTATCTGGCATGGCAATTGGACGCACGGCGGCGAAAAGTTCCAACCCCCGCCGAAGCAAACTATTGGCGCTGGTCAAGTTGGGCCACTCATCACCCGCTCGCGGCGTAACAAAGGGGCCTTTCAGCAACACATCACAAGCCTTGCAAGCCTCCAGCACATCATCCGGCAGGGACTGCATCAGTTCTGCCCGCCGTTCAATGGTCATGCCTTCAATCATCTTGATTCTGACTTTACCCGATTTGATTTCTTCGGGGATTAACGCTTCCAGCACACGCAAGGCCTGCTTGGTAATCAGGGGGCCAATGCCATCACCGGACATGACGCCAATGGTCTTATGGCCATCTTGGCTCTGAGGTTTTTTGCTCTTGTGTGCCTTCATTCGGTCAATACGAGTAAACTCGCTCTGTATCAACGATTGAAATTTCTGGGATGCGGCGTTCAGTTTATCTTGCATAACCCTCTCCTCTTTTCGGGTTTGAATCGAAAAAGCTTCCGCTCAAGCCTCATTTTTCAGTTTTTCACGAATCTGATTGACAGTGCCACCTTGGCGAATCGACTCTACATCTTCCTGGAAGATAGGCAGACGGCACGTATATTTTTCTCCCCTGGTCAGGTTATACAGCGTCACATCTTCCTGGGCATTCAGTTGAGCAGTATCAGCAATGGACAGCGCATCGCCCTGCTGGATGCGCTCCCAATCGGCAGGGTCCTGGAATGTAAGGGGCAGGATGCCCCAGTTGACAAGGTTGGCCAGATGCAGCCTGGCAAAGCTCTTGGCCAGAATGGTCTGAACGCCAAGGTAGCGGGGAATGATGGCTGCCTGCTCCCGGCTGGAGCCTTGTCCATAGTTTTCCCCAGCAACCAGAATGGACCCCGGTGTGTTCATAGCGCGGTCGTGGAATGCCTTGTCCACCAGTTGATAGGAAAACTTGGATATCTCCGGGATATTGGAACGTATGGGCAGGTAGTTAGCGCCAGCAGGGCAGATAATGTCGGTGGAAATGTTGTCACCCGCTTTAAGCACCACAGGCATATCAAGTTTGGCTGGCATCGCTGCGAACTCGGGGATTGGACGAATATTCGGCCCCTTGATAATCTCATCGGGTTGGGCGGACGGATCAAGGAAATCATGAGGACTGATATCAAATTGTTCCGGCAGTTGATAGGTTGTCCAGGTCTTTCCAAGGGTTCGGGGGTCGGTGATCACGCCTGTGACGGCGCTGGCCGCAGCCACTTCCGGGCCGCAAAGATAAACCTGATCGTCATACGTGCCTGAGCGGCCTGCAAAATTGCGCGGTGTGGTACGCAGCGATACACTCTGCGTTGCCGGCGCAAAACCACAGCCATTGCAGCCGCCACAGCTGGGTTCAAATACACGGGCTCCAGCCGTCAGCAGATTGGTTAACGTGCCGTCAGAAGCGATGGCTTTTACCACCGTAGCAGACGAAGGATAGATACCCAGGTTTACCCTGTCGTTGACTTTTTCACCTTTGAGGATGTTGGCGGCGCTGACCAAGTCCTGATGCGCGGTATTGGTGCAGCTGCCGATCATCACCTGTTGGATAGGGGTGCCCGCAACCTCGCTGATGGAAACCACCTTGTCAGGTGATGAGGGCATGGCTACTAGAGGTTCCAGGGCGCTCAGATCAATCTCAATTAGTTCATCATATGCTGCCCCTTCGTCAGCCGTCAGCGGCTGGTAATCACCATCCCGCTTGAAGGCGCGCAGCCAGGCCAGCGTAGCTTCATCGCTGGGAAAGATGGAACTAGTAGCACCGGTCTCCGCACCCATGTCGGCAATTTGTGCGCGTTCAGATACGTTCAGAGTGCTAACGCCGGGGCCGGTATACTCAAACACCTTCCCCACGCCGCCCTTGACACCCACCCGGCGCAGCAGTTCAAGAATGACATTCTTAGCCGATACAAAGGGCTGGAGCCTGCCCGTAAGATGCACCTCAACCACCTTGGGGGCGCTGATATACAGCGGTTCGCCTGCAAGCACCATAGCATTGTCAAAGCCACCCACACCAATAGCCAGGGAGCCGATGCCGCCAGCCGTTGGGGTGTGGCTGTCGCCACCCACCAGCAACCAGCCGGGCTTGGCAGCGCGCTCCAGATGCATATAGTGGCAAATGCCGCTACCGCTCCTGGCCATGGTAATGCCAAGTTTCTTGGTCATGCCTGCAATATAGCGATGATCATCAGCGTTTTTAAAGTCTGCCTGCAGCATGTTGTGATCCACATACTGAAAGGCTTCCCTGACACGCTTTTTCTTAAGCCCCAGCGTCTCAAGCACCAAATAGGTCATGATGACATTGAGATCGTGCGAAAGGGACTGGTCTGCTTTGATGCCGATGCGTTTTCCAGGTATTAACTCGCCTTCCACCAACGTGCGGGAAAGTATCTTACGGGTCAGGTTTTCAGCCATATTGTTTCTTAATTCCTCCTTGTAAAGGTACAAAGGTTCAATCCAAAGGATCTATCTCCCGCACCACGTCCAGCACGGTGCCGTCGCGGGCTTCCAGGATGGCAACGATGCGATCCTTGAAGGGCAGCGGGTCGGGGGTGCCGACCATGGCGTAGGCTTCCTGTTGCAGCTCCTCGATGGTCTTGAGCGGCAGGTTGGTCTTTTGCAGCGCCTCCAACAGGTCGGGGCGGCGGGGGTTGACGGCAATGCCATAGTCGGTGACCAGCACGTCGACATTTTCGCCGGGGGTGGTCACGGTGACAACATCTTCGCAGATGGTGGCCATGCGGCCGCGCACCAGAGGGGTAACAATGATGCAGCACCGGGCGCCGGCTGCAGTGTCCGGGTGCCCGCCGGGGGCGCCGCGCAGCACGCCGTCCGAACCGGTGATGACGTTGACGTTGAAGTTCACGTCCACTTCCAGCGCAGCGAGGATAACATAGTCCAGCTTGTTGACAAACGCGCTCTTGTTGCCCGGGTTGGCATACTGGGAGGTAGACATCTCAAAGTGGCGCGGGTGGCTGTTCACGGACTCAATACCGGCGATGTCAAAATCCTGCGTATCAATCAGCGCGCCGACCAGCCCTTTGTTGAGCAGGTCAACGGCCGGGGCCGAAATGCCGCCGATAATCCAGCCAAGCTTGATGCCATGCTTGACCAAGATGGGCTCTAAGAAGCGGTTGGCCGCTAAGCTGGGGCCGCCCGCGCCCGTCTGGAAGGAGAAGCCGTCCTTGAAGTAGGGGGTGTTTTCGATTACTTTTGCGCAATACTCGGCCATCAGCAGATCCCTGGGGTCTGTCGAGAAGCGCGCAGCGGATGAGGCGATCTTCTTGGGGTTGCCGATTTCATCCACCACCACCACATAGTCCACATCAATGGCCTCAATGGAGGGCGGGAAGTTGGGGAAGTCTACCAGGCAGTCCGTGATGACCACCACTTTGTCTGCGTATTTGGAGTCCACAACTGCATAGCCCAGCACGCCGCAATCGCTCTTGCCGCCCTTGCCGCGGGCGTTGCCCATGCAGTCGCTGGTGGGGGCGCCGATGAAGGCCACGTCGATGTGCACTTCACCGCTTTCAATGGCGCGCACACGGCCGCCATGGCTGCGCAGGATGGCCGGGGTTTTCAGCTTGCCGTGGGATACTACCTCGCCCATCTTGCCGCGGATGCCGCTGGTCTGGATGCCGGTAACGATGCCCTGCTCGATGTATTCCGCCACCGGGTCATGGGCTTGCCCCAGCGAGGAGGCGGCGATGGTGATGTCCTTAAAGCCCATGTCCACGATTTCCTTCATCACCAGATTGACCACATAGTCACCCTCGCGGAAATGGTGGTGGAAGGAGATGGTCATGCCGTCCCGGAATTCAACGGCCTTGATGGCCTCCCGGATGGACGCCAGCACTTTGGTTTCCTGCTGGGCCGGGCGCATGCGCACGGTGGGCGCGGCTTTGGTATATTCCTTGCCTTCTTTGTAGTTGCTGCCCTGGAAGGGCTCGTACCCCATGTCCAATACTTCCTGGGGTATGTCACGATTCACTGCGTTTTTCATCTTATAAATCCCCCTCATACACGCCGGACGCCTTCGCTAGTTCGATGGTACGCTCGGCACCGGGCACAAAGGCGATGTCCAGCATCTTGCCATCCAGCGTAAACACGCCGATACCCTGGGCCGCCTGCTCGCGCACGGCGCGCACGATACGCTCAGCGTTGCGGATTTCCCGCTGGGTGGGCGTGAAGATCTCATGGACGATGGCAATCTGCCGGGGGCTGATGAGGGATTTCCCATCAAAGCCCATCTGCTTGTTCTGGATGACTTCCTCGCGAAAACCGTCCATATCGTCCACGTCGGTAAACACGGTGTCAAAGCACTGCACCCCCGCGGCGCGGGCTGCAATCAGCATGTTGGCACGGCCGCCCATCATCTCAATGCCGCCGGGGTTGTAGTTGGCCTGCATCGACTTGCGATAGTCGCCGCCGGATATGGCCACGCCAAACAGCCGTTCAGGGCAGGCCTTACAGATGTCATAGGCATTGATAATGCCCAGGGGCGATTCCAGCGCGGCCATCACCAGCGTAAAGCCTTTTTCCACGCCGAACTCTTCCTCGGCCTTTTCAATGTGCTCTACGACCGTCAGCACGTCCTGCGCCGTTTCACACTTGGCAATGCGGATGCCATCGGCCCGGCCCGCCACCGTCACACGGATGTCCTCCTGCCAGTGCGGGGTGTCCAGGCCGTTGATGCGCACGATCTTCTCCACGCCCCGGTAGTCCACCGATTTGAGCGCGTTGTACAGCGAGAAACGTGCCGCATCCTTCTGGTTTTCGGCAACAGCGTCCTCTAAGTCCAGCATCAGGCTGTCAGGCTTGTAGATGTATGCATCCTTGATCAGCGCGGGACGCTGTGCATTCAGGAACATCATGGAACGCCGCAAACGGCGCATTCTCTTTTCGTGTGTCATTGGATCGCACCTCCCCAGGGAAAGCCCGTCTCCACCCCTGCGGCGCGGTACACCGCGCACTGCACCCGGGCCTTGATGGTGCATTCCAGGGCGCCCTTGTCCACCACGGTCACCCGCACGTCATTAACGTTCAGACGCTTCAGGGTGTCCTGGACACAGGCTTTGATCTGCCGTCCGTACTGGAGCATTACGCTGGATTCCAGTTCGATTTCCACGCTGCCCTCATGAGGCTCGATGGTCACCTGCACATCGCTGGATTCCAGTGTACCCGCCATAGCGCTTTGTTTGATTTGCATACATACCTCCTGTTGGTGGTCGTCCGGCCGCACGGTAAGTGCGGCCGGATAAGGGAATTATTTATACAGGGGCACCGCGCCTGTAATGGCCGCGACAGCCACAAAGATGATGAAGATGCCCAGCGCCCACTTGGCCGATTTGCGCTGCCACTCGCCCAAGTCCTGCCCGGTCATTTCCAGCAGCAGGTAGATGAAAGCAACCAGCGGGCTGAGCAGGTGGAACGCCTGGCCCAGCAATGAAGCAACGCCCAGTTCCAGCGTGGTGTATCCATACTGCACACCAGCCTGGCTCAGCACGGGCAGCACGCCGTAGTAGAACGCGTCGTTGGACAGGAAGAAGGTGCCCGGCGCAGAAATGAGGGCGGTGATGAGGCCCCACCAGTTGCCCAGGCTTGTGGGAATGATGTCGGCCAGGCTCTGGGCCAGCGCGGTGGACATGCCGCTGTTTTCAAACAGACCGGTAAAGGCACCCGCGCCAAACACCAGGATAACCACCTGCAGCGCATCGCCGGCATTGTCCTGGATGCGGTTTTTCTGCTCCTTCAGGTTGGGGTAGTTGATTAGCAGGGCCAGCACCGTGCCCACAGTAAACAGCGTCAGGGAGGGGAAGGTCTGCATCATCAGCATGGCCACCAGCGCCACGGTCATCACCAGGTTGACCCAGAACAGATGCGGCCGCTTCAGCTTCACGTCCTCTTCGCTGGCAGGGGCCATCATCTGCTCAATCTGCGCATCGGTCAGCTTGGTGATGCCCAGCTTCTTGCGCTCTTTCCAGCCCATGTAGAAGGCAACGCCCATCATGTAGATGAAGGCCACAATCATGCCGGGGGCCAAGGCATTGAGCACCGCCGCATCGGAAAGCTCCGAGAACACCGAGATCACGCGCGCGGAGGGGCCGCCCCAGGGCAGCAGGTTCATGATGGTGTTCATCAACACCGTGGTAACGGCCAGGTTCATCAGGCTCATCTTCAGCGTTTTGTAGATGGGCACGAAAGCCGTACACACAATCAGCGTGGTGGTGGTGCCGTCGCCGTTCAAAGACACCGCCGCCGCAACCAGGGCCGCCGCCACCTGAATCTTCAGCGGGTCGCCCTTGGCAAAGCCAATCAGCTTGCGGAGGATGGGGTCGAACATGCCGGCGTTGAGCATCAGGGAGAAGTACATGATGGCAAACAGAAGCATTACGCCGGTGGGGGCCACCTTGACGGTACCCTGACGCACCCAGTCACCCAGCAGCTTGATTTGTGCGCCCAGGCCGCTGCTTTCATATGCCTTCATTGCTTGTTCGGAGTACAGGCCCATAAAAGAACCCAGTAGGGCGAACACCAGGGGGACAAAGATGAGAGCCGTAAAGGGGCTCATCTTTTTGGTCATAATCAGCGTCATGAAAACGATGATCATCACCCAAGCCAGAATCGTCAGTGCCATAGTGTAGTACCTCTCTTGTCTACAGAATATATATCGAAGCAGTTCTCAGGAGAGCCACTGCGATATCGCGCTCAAGATGCTGTCAACGCATCGGAACAACCAGCTTGTAGCAGGGCACGGCCAACCTCCAACACCCTGTTAAGCTCGGGGAAATGATCAGAACCAAGCATTTCAGCAGTCACTGGCTTTTTCAGGCTGACCCCTGGGCCTGCCAGGAATCTGCGCTGGATAAATACGCTGCAAGCATTTTCATTAACAGCCATAGCAATATCGCCTGTTGTATAGCAGGCTAACTCCGACACAGCTTGCCGCGCAGCGTGGTAAAGGTTCTCCGCTTCTTGCTCCCACAGCCAAAGAATGTGCTGGTTCCCTGCAGGCTCCGCGTTTTTTCGCGGTGTTCCCTGGAATATGCCGGAGGTAAAACTATCCAAATCATAATCAATATATAAGTCTTCTGAGTAGGCACGCGCTTTTCCGGAAAACCGGGCATCATGATATACCATGCGCACCCAGGCACCGCTAAGAAACTTGGCTTGGCTGCGCCCGGCGTTGTCCGGCACAGGGGTCGTTGCGTCCATGATGCTTACCTGCATGCCATCCCTTTCGCCTGAAACCAGATGGTAAACAAGCAAGCCGCGTTCCATCAGAGGCAACAGGCCGTCCTGCTGCAGGATGCCCAGCATGCTGCCAGGCTTGGCCTCATATCTGATGTTCTGCAGATGTCTGGATAGATTCAGGCGCGTGTTTTGCTCGGTGAAGCTTTCGTTAAACTCTCTGGTCGCACGGCGCACCATGGCGATGTACAGCAGCAGCGCCATAGCTGCCAGCCCCATCGCAAGCGGGTAATGACCTTGAAATATCATTACCACAATCGTTAGCAGTATGAGGCTGTGAAGCAGATAGGCCACGCGTGCCCTGCCGCGCTTTTCGTTGAGCAGTTTGATCGTCTTTTCCAAGGGGTATCTCCTTTAGGCATTGCTGTGCCTGTGGAAGGGGAGCCCGCCGTTCTTTGGCAGGCTCCCAGTTAGCTGGTTAGTCTTCTAATTGGGCTGTTTCCCTTTCCTTGCTTTTCATAAAACTTTGAATTAGCGGCAACATGAATAGAATCACAATGATAATCAGCATGACCAAAGTAATGGGTTTGGCAATGAATACATCGTAGAGGTTGCCCTGTGCCATCACAATGGCATTGCGCAGGTTTTTTTCCACAATGGGCCCCAGCACCAGGCCCAATACAAGGCCAGCCATGTTGAACTTGGCCTTGCTAAGCCCATAGCCTACGATACCCGCAATCACTACCAGCAGCACATCGCTAATGTTGCGCGAGGCACTGAACGCGCCTAAGAAGCAAAGCATCAGGATGATGGTACCCAGCATGCTGTAAGGAATTTCAAGTATCTTGGCAAAGCCCTTGGCCACATAATAGGCAATAACCACCATGATGATGTTGACCACAAACATGCTGGCAAAAGTGGTATACATGTAGATGGGCTGGCTGACCAGCAGCAGCGGCCCCATGTTGACCCCTTTAATGGCTAACGCCATCAGCATGATTGCAGCGGCGTTGCCGCCGGGGATACCAAGCGCGAGCAGCGGCACCATGGCGCCGCCTGTGGCAGCGTTGTTGGCCGCCTCGGGCGCGATAATGCCTCTGGGCTCCCCTTTACCAAAGTTCTCCGGGTTTTTAGACACCTTAACCTCGATGGCATAAGCTAAGAAACTGGCGATGGTCGCGCCCGCGCCTGGGATAATGCCCACAATGGTGCCGAGCAACGACCCGCGGACAATTGTAGCGCGATACGTCCAAATTTCCTTGAGGGTCATCATCTCGGTTTTTGTCTTGATCATCTTTTCGCTGTCCAGCGATTCCTTTTTGTGCATCTGACCCAGCACCTCGACAACAGCAAAGAGGCCGGTCATCACAGGAATCATGGGAACACCCTTGATCAGCGACACGCTGCCAAAGGTAAACCGGGTGGTGCCATAGATGGGATCAATGCCTATCGTGGCCAGCCATAAACCGATCAAACCCGAAATAATCGTGCGGATTACGTTTTTCTCCCCCAGGCTGGTCAGGATCGACAGGCCCAAGAAAGAAACCGCAAACATCTCGGAGGGGCCAAATCGCAGCGCGGTTTTGGCAAGGGGCTGTGTCAGCAGCGCCATGGCAAAGGCGGAGAACAGGCCACCCAGCGCACTGGCAATGAAGGTATAGCCCAGCGCTTTGCCAGCCTTACCTTCCATGGCCATGGGATAGCCATCAAAGGTCGCCACCGCACTGGCTGGTGTGCCCGGGATGCTGAACAGTATCGCCGTGATGCTGCCGCCGGTGATGGACGCACAATAGACTGCCACCAGGAAAGCAATCGCCGGCAGCGGTTCCATGCCGTAACTGAATGTCATGCCAATGACAACCGCCATGGATGCAGAAATGCCCGGCATGGCCCCCATTATGAGGCCCGCAACAGTGCCGACAAAAATCACCAGAAAGTTTGTGGGCGTAAAGACAATTCCGAAGCCCCGCAAGACTAAGTCAAACATACACTACCTCCTCTAACTGGCAAACATCGTCAGCGCAGCAGCGACTCAATCGCCAGCGCGAAATCACGCAGGAAACCTGCGCCGCGTGGCAGAATCACGCCAATGCCCTTGTAGAAAAGCAGGTAGAGCACCGTCACCGTTACCAAAGAGAACAACACCATTGTCAGCGGTTTGCGCTCACCAAGCAGATAGGACGATGCAATACAAAACACAAAGGATGTTAAAATGAAGCCAGTGTACTGCAGCAGGAGAGCATAAGCCAGAATCAACAAACTGCCCCACGTCAGGCCCGAGGAGAATATTTTCTTCAAGCTGATGTTCTTTAGGCTGTCCAGGTTGCGCTGATCCTTGGGCGTGTTACGCCAGATGTTGATCATGTTGATAATCAGAAACAGCACCAGCAGCGCCAGAATCGTAACAGACCAGGTACGCCCGGACAGTTCGCCAGCCTTTCCCGCCGGTTGGTTCGCAAAGGCATTGAAGATTGAATAGCCAAAGAACAATGCCATCGCGCCATTGAGTAAGAGCTCAAGAGCCATGTGCCCGCCTCCTTCGTAGATGGTGTTGGCTTCCGGGGCTTTTGCACAGCCCCGGAAGCCGCCCTAATTGACAAACCCTGCCGAATACTTAGATATAAGGCTTGATCAGGTCAACATATTCCTTCCACAGTTTGGTGGACTCTTCCTGGTTAAAGAAACCCTCACGGTCATCCAGGCCATTGAGCTCCTTAAACTCCATCCACTTTTCGTCTGTGGAGCACACCTCGCTAATGGCTTTCTCCAAGGAATCAATAGCTGCCTGCGGCGTGCCTTCCATGGCCACGATCATGCGCCAGGGGCCCAGCGTGCAGTTATAGCCTAAAGAAATCGCGGTGGGAACTTCCGGATGCGCAGAAGAGGGTTCGGGGGAGAGAGAGACCAACGGGATAACCAAACCGCCCTTGATATATTCCTCCGCATCGGCGAACGAGCCAAGCGTCAGGCTTGCGTGGCCGCCAATCACCAGCGAATAAGCCTCTGCACCATCGGCCTGAACCATGGTCACGTCAATATCGGCAGCATCCAGAAACTGCTTGGCAGAAGCTGCGTCAATGCCGGTCACCGATTGAAGGGTTAGGGTCAGTTTGCCCGGATTTTCTTTGGCATACGCAATGAAACCTTCGACATCCTTGAAGGGCAGGTTGGGGTTGGAAAAGACCACGTTGGAGTCTTGCACCAGATTATGCACGGGACGGACATCGTTAAGGATATCAAAAGAAGTAGCGCCCCGAAGACCCGCGATTACATGCGAAGGGGTGAACATGGCAAACGTATAGCCATCGCGCGGCTGCTGATTGAAAAACTCCGCACCGTTAACGCCCGATGCGCCAGAAACGTTGTTGATGATAACATTGGTACCCAGATAACGGCCCAACTGCAGATTCATGGCGCGCAGCGTGGTATCGGTGCCGGAGCCAACATCGAACGTGCAGACAATTTCGATATCGCGCTCCCACTTCCATTCGGATTCAGCAGATACGAAGGAGAGAGTGAACAGTAGCGCAGCTACAACAGCCAGCAGCGTAAACTTCTTGAGTAACTTCACGGATAATTCCTCCTTAATAATTATGTAGTGGGCAGGGAACCGTTTGAAACTCTTTTTCAGGTATCAGGCCTCCGTTTCTTCAACAGTCCAAGCCGGTAAACAAGAACAATACTGTGGCGGGCAAATTATTGAGAACATCTGAAATCTGATGTTGTTATTAATAATATACGTCCATACGCCTTATAAGTCAATAGCATTTTTTATAATTATAACAAGGACTATAACCATTTGCTTATACCATCGTAACCAACTGAATGTGGCTGCGCCGTTCAAGAGAGCCACCGCGATATCGCGTTGAGAATAGTAGGAAACAGGGTAATCACGGCCACCAGGCGCATCACCTGCAACAGTACCAAACGCACATTGTATACGCCCAAGTCGGCCGATATCAGCGCCATGTCACTGGCCCCTGCCGGGGTGACGGCCAGATAGGATTCTCGCTTGTTAAAAAACTGAAGTTTTTGCAGCAAGCATCCTAACAGCACGCAGGCCAGAGAGTAGCAGGCAATCAGCACCACTGCCGGCAGCGCCAGATGCTGCAAAGCAACAACCTGCGCCATGCCGATGCCCGCACCGACAAAGGCCCCCGACAGCCACTGGGCAGCCCGGCGCATGGGGTTCAGCATGCAAGCCTTGGGGTAGCTTAGCTTAAAAAAGATGGTGCCCACAGTGGAAAAGGCCATTGTGCCGCCTGGCATGCCGGAGGCCTTGCCCAAAAGGCCAAACACGGCGGACACCGCGAGCGTCAGCAACGTGTGGGGCCAATCGCCCTGCGGGGCTTTGTAGTCGTGCTGGGTGGCACTCATGTCCTCCTGATGCACGTGGCTGATGGCTGCAGGGAAGATGGCAATGCCCAGCACAAAGCGCACAAACTGCAATGCCAGCACCTGGCTGGCATCAGCGCCCATCTCCGCTGCGATCACGGGAATGTCGGATAAGCCGCCCGGCGCGCTGGACATAAAGGCCGTCAGAGGATCGAGCGGGCTGACCGCGCAGATGAGCAGCCCTGTCACTATATTGACCACCAAAAGGCCTGCAATCACCAGCAACGCGACCTTGAGCAGGGCGCGCATTTGCTGAAGATCCTCGCGCTTGACGCCTACACCGATAAAAGCACCGGCAGCGATTTGTGCTGCGGTCTTGGCTAGAGGGTGCATGTAAGCCTGGCCGGTCGCAATGTTGTAAGCGCTGGCACCGATAACTGCACCCACCATCATACCACCGGGCACTTTCAGCCTTTGCAATGCAAGGCCGCCTAACAAGGCGCACGCCAATGTCAGCAGCATGTCCAAAATAAGCACCCTTTCAAGAAAGGAATAATTTTCTTTATCGTTTTATGATTCCCCTTTCTGATATCAATAAGCCGGTGGCTGGAAACCTTATAATATAGGGCTGTCGTCTGATGAGCCGTGTTTGTCGTTCAATTTCGTGCATCGTGTTACTATACATTTTATGATAATACACAATCGTTCATATGGCAACATCCTTTTACATGATGCTCATTATAAGATTTTTCTTATGTGCCCGTTTGGCGCATCCATATTTTGTCGTGTCCCGCTGCACCACCTGCCCCAATGCACGGCCCCGCGGTGCCTCAAGTCAATATGAGCGCGAAAGTTGTAACGATGCCTCACATAAAATGAGCGCGAAAGCGAAGTGGGGAGCGCAGGAACTTTCTTCGGGGATGGATAGGGAGAGGCCGCCATGATAGGCTCTCTGCCGGGTCAGCCTACGGTAGGGCTGCCCTCTTACGCTGACCGGCATGGCGGCAGAGGCTCCCTGTCCATCCGGAAAGAGGAAATTTCCGACATACGCACACAACATTCCCTTCACCTCCTGACCGTGCCTGTATATGTTATGGCACAATGCGTATCCCACCCTTTTGTTTGTTCAGTCGTTTTTCTTTAGCGAGTTCTGCTGCCAGCACCAAATCATCGGTCTTGGATTTGGCTAAGTCCGACAAGATGCATTGCAGGCGGACAATATCGCGTGTCAGTTCGGCGGGGTTGATGGAATCTCTGTGCGCGATAAGCTCCTGCGCCTGTTGGGGAGATAGTATCTGCGCATCCAGCAACCGCTCCAGTGGTGTTTTCGGTTCATCATAGATGCGCTTACGCCTGCCGACTGCATCCGTTTTCCAGCCTATGGGCTTCCGGGTGGCGGTAAAGTAATTCGTTTTCAGGCAGACCAACCGCCACAACTCCGCCAATGTTTCGCGTTCCTCTTGGGTATCATAGCGGAAGTAGAAACCATATCGGCGCACGATGTGATTGTTCTTGGACTCCACATGCGCCTGATCATTTTTCCTGTAGGGACGAGCGCGAGTAAAGAAGATATCTTTTTCTGCCGCCCAGTTGAGCACATCGTAGTTAATCAGTTCGCTTCCGTTATCACAATCCAACCCCTCCACCTGGTAAGGGATGGCGTCCAATGCTGCATCCAGTCCCTTGCGGATATGGACATGTGCGTTGTTACGCAGCACTTCCAGATGAACCCAACCAACGATTACATCTGTCATGACCAGAGATCGGGCAAACTCTCCTTTCAGCGTGGGTCCACAGTGCGCCACTGTATCTACCTCAAAGAACCCCGGTTCAGGCGGCATCTCATCTCCAGCCTTGCGAATCTGGATGCTGTTCCTGAGCAGAACACCCGGCTTGGTGGTACTGATTCCTTTCAAACGTAAACGTTCACGCTCTTCTTTCAGGTAGCGGTCTACGGTCGCCGCACTCATTTGGAGTAATTCCTGCTTCACCTCCTCAGACCATCCATGTTCGTTTAATACCAGTTCTCCATGTGCCTCCAGCGAAGCAATCCATTGCGGCAAATCGGCTACCAGATACTTCCCACAGGGCTGATACATGACGCGCCACAACCAGACCAGTTTCTCCTTGGCTGCTGGACTATATTTGGTTGCTCGGTTTCGTCTGCGATCCATGCGCGGCACATGCTTGTTGTCCGGTGTAGGCGAGGTGAGATACCGCCTGGCTGTCGACCTGCCTAAGTTTGTACTCTGGCAGAAAGTATCCAGTATGCTGCCTTTCTCCTTTTTGCTGCCTCTTTGGTACGATCCCTTTAGTTGCTTGGTGACCTCAATTCTTGTCGCCATTGATACTTTCCCTTTCATTCAATCAGCATACTACTCTTTTCGCGCTCATTCTTATTTGAGGCACCACCGTCATTTCGCGCTCATTTTATATAAGGTACGCCGGGCCCTTGTCAAGTTCAGAAATGCCATGTTAGAATTACATCTGTCGCTATAAGCAATATGTGAAACAAATCCCTTTGACTCATTCGTTTGTCCTGATGGAAAGGAAGTGCCATGAACCCTCAGATTGCCAAGGACATCCATGCCATCCTGAAAGCTGGCAGCATCACCGGTGCCGCCAAATCTCTGTACATATCCCAATCCGCGCTCAGCCAGCGTATCAAACGGGAGGAGGAAACGCTGGGGGTAGAGCTGCTTGACCGCACCGCGCTGCCCATCGCGCTGACCTACGCAGGCGAAAAATATATGGACGCCATGCAGAAAATTAGCGGCATTACCGCCTCGCTGCTCAACGAACTCAACGAGATCGAGGACGAAGCCCAGGGCACCATCCGCCTGGGCATCTCCTACCAAAGAGGAATGCAGTTGTTGCCTTCGGTACTCCCCGAGTTTTTTCGTCTCTACCCCAAAGTACACATTGATTTGGTGGAGCATGGCTCCGCCACACTGGAAAAAATGCTGCATGAGGGGCTGTGCGATGTGGCGCTGATTACCACCAGCCCTCGGTATGCCGATTTGGAGTATGACCTGCTGGAAACCGAGGAAGTGGTGCTGGTGGCCGCCAAGAACAGCGCATTCGCCCAAGCTTATGGCCATCTAAAGGAAGTTTCCATCCTCCTGGCGCGAGAAGAACATTTTGTAGCCTTGACTGGCGGCCATTCGGTGCGCGCTTTTCAGGATGATCTGTTCCACCATTATCACATGGACCCGCCCATTTTGTTAGAAACCGAAAACTTAGAAGCCGCCAAACGCATCACGGCAGAGGGCGTGGCACTGATGTTATGCCCCAGCGTATTTATCACCCAATCCCCCGACGTGCAAAGTAAGGTGCTGTGCTTGCGCATCAAGGACAACCACTACAAGCGGCATTTTTATTTCAGTTACCGCAATGATCTATTTTTGCCCCGGTTTATGATGGATTTTCGCGACATCGTAAAAGAAAAACTGGCTCAGTTTGCGCCGTAAAGAAAGAAAGGAACACCATGGACGTCAGACGTATCTATAAAAGTGAAAAACGGGCCATGACTGAAGTAATCGCCCTGCTGGAGCAGGAGGGCATCGGCCTGGACGAAAACCTGGACTACACCCTGGGGTTGTACGATGACAACGACCGCCTGGCAGCAACGGGATCCTTCTACCGCAACACATTACGGTGCCTGGCGGTGGACAACGCTTTTCAAGGCGAAGGTCTGATGGCTGTGGTGGTGTCGCGGCTGGTGGAAGAGCTGTTTGCCCGAGGGCAGCATCACCTGTTTGTGTATACCAAACAAACGGCGGCCAAGAACATCTCGGCGCTGGGGTTTTATGAGATTGCCGCGACGGATAGCGTGGTGTTCCTGGAAAACCGCCGCACGGCATTCCAGGATTATCTGTGGGGGCTGTCCAGACCGGAGTCCACGCCCCAAAAGATAGGCGCCATCGTGATGAACGCCAACCCCTTTTCCCTGGGGCATCAGTATTTAGCCGAAACGGCCGCGGCCGCCTGCGATGTGCTGCACCTGTTCATGGTGTCGGAGGATGTGTCGGCCTTCCCCTATCAGGTGCGGGAGCGCTTGATCATCGAGGGTACCCAGCATATCCCTAACGTGTACCATCACCCCACCGGGCCGTACTTGGTGTCCTCGGCGACGTTCCCCAGCTATTTCATCCGCGAATCCGAAGCGCTTACGCTGGCCCAGGCGCGGCTGGACGCGCGGGTGTTCGGCCGTATCGCAGTAGAACTGGGCATCACCGATCGCTTTGTGGGCGAGGAACCCCTATCCCCCGCCACCAATTTGTACAACCAGGCCATGGCGCAGGAGTTGCCCCAGTTAGGCGTAGAGCTGACGGTGTTAAAAAGAAAGTCGGATAACGGCATAGACCCCATCAGCGCGACCAGAATACGCGCGCTGTTAAAGGAAGGGAAACTGGATGCCATCAAGTCCCTGGTGCCTGAAACGACCTATGCGTTTCTGCTAAGCGAAGAAGGCAAAAAGATTGCCGAAAAGATGCGGGAGGTAAAATAATTAGAAATCATTTCGTGTGTCTAGCAGATAATGAATAGGGGCTGTTGCGATAACAGCAGCCCCTCGGCTCGTCCCCCATCCCTTTCTTTGCACTTTACCGCCAAACAAACCGGACGCCACGATAGGTTCGCGGCGTCCGGTGTTTGTTTTCGTGTATCAGTATTCCAAATATTTTTTACCTGGCGGCCACCTGCAAGCCGGTCAGCATCGCGATGCTCCGTGAATCCAGGGCTTTCAGATTGCTGGTCGCTACGATGCCCTTCAGGCCAAAGTCTACATCGCGGCGCACCGAGCGCTGGTTCAGGGTATCCGCGGCTGCCTGCTGGTACTCCCGGCCCGTGATGAAGTCTAAGAACAGCTTGGCTGTCTCGTTCTCGGCACCTGCTAAGATGCCCGCATAGGACGCGCCCATCGCCACGCCTTCAGCGGCGTACACTACTTCGATATTCGCTCCGGCCTTCTGGCGTTCAATCGCCTTCTCCTCATTGACAATGCCTACGGCATACTGGCCTGCGGTCACTGCGTTCAACACAAACGAGGGGGCGGACGGGGATGCTACGTTGATCGTTCTGGCAAAGTTGTTCACAAAGGCGGCCTGCTCGCTTACAGGGGAGCTTGCTGCGGGGTTCATGTACGCTACGCGGCCTGTCAAGCTTTCGTTCTTCAGCGAATCCCAGCCTGTTACCTTCACACCAAGCTTCTTCGCCGCGTCCTTGTTGACAACCAACGCGCTCACATGCAGCTGGATGGGCGTGAAAGCGGCGCTTTCTACCGCAGCATACTGAGCATGGAAGTTCTTTGCATTCGCGGTTGTATAGGAGGTGAACAAATCCTGCACCGCGCGGAACGACTCCAGGCTGCCGCCCAGCACCAGGCCGCCGGTCACGCTGCCCTCGGCCTGCACCCGGGCAAATACATCAGCGCTGTTTGCAGAAAATACGTCCACCGTAATGCCGGGGTACTTATCGTTGAACATAGCTACCATCAGGTCCAACTGAGGGGCGGGTAAGGCAGAATACACCATCAGCCTGCCGGATGCAGAGCCAAGTGCCATTGTGGGGACGAGAGCGGTAAGAAGTATGCTTACTACCAACATTGTGACGAAATACTTTTTCATGGGGGCCTTCCTTCCAAATTCTTGCGGCTTTGCGCCGTTTGTAATCTTGCTCAGCGGGAATCTCTCCCCGGTGCATTAGGAGTATACCACGCTTTTATCACTTGTAAACAGTAATTTTATATTTCTTTTTTGGCATTCTGATATTTTATGCCGTTTTACGCCCATTTCGTACATCTTCGCGGTATCTTTTCTGTATATAAACAAAAATGTTGCTATTTCCGTTGCTTTATGATATATTTCTTTCGCACGAAGTGACTAAAAATGATGAGGTTGCGTTGAAAATGGAAAGAAACCAGAATGGGTTAACAATTGCTGATGTCGCCCAAGAAGCGCGCTGTTCTGTGGCTACAGCTTCACGGGTGCTCAGCGGCAGCAAGTATCCGGTCAGCGCTACGATGCGCAAGCGTGTGATGGAAGCAGCCGCTAAGCTTGGGTATTCCGACAATTTAAAAAAGAGGATGCTGGTAACAGACCAGAATCCTTTCCTGGGTGTCATCGTCCCAACGTTCCAAAACCCCAGCTACTTACAGTTTTTAACCGGTATTGAACAGGCGGCCAACCGGGAAGGTCATTCGACGTTCATTATGAATTCCCACCGTGATCCTAACATTGAGCGGCAGCATATCAACAGCCTCATTCAAAAGAAGATCGGATCTCTTCTATTGATGTCTGTGGATGAGTCCTGTGAAACGCTGCGCCACTACCTTGATTTAGGCGGCGTGGCCTGTGTGTTTGAAGCTAACTTCCCGGACATTCCGGATGTGCTTAACGCAAAGGAAAACCGTTTTGAAGCCGGCCGTATTGCCACCGAGCACTTGTTAAGCCAAGGCCACCGCTCCATCGCTTTTTTGACCACACCGCTCAAGCACTTCCAAAGCAGACGCCTCACGTTGGATGGCTGCAGGTTTGCCATTGAGAATCACGCTTTGCCGTTTTCGTTTGCGAACATCTTTATGGCTTCTGAAGAAAGCGATTCCAATGAAAGCATGTATGAGCTGGATGTTGGATATGCGATGGCAGAAAAGATATTGCAGCACTCCAACCGCTATACCGGCGTTGTCTGCCAGAATGACATGCTGGCTTATGGTTTGATTTCCGGCCTGAAGGCTGCCGGTGCGCACGTGCCCAACAACATCTCTGTGGTCGGAATCGACAACATCCACTTTAACAACATCACATTCCCCCGGTTGACAACCGTTGATACGCATGCTGATATGCTGGCCCAGCGCGCCGCACAGCTGCTGATCCGGATGGGGGATCAATTTGATACAAACCGTGCTCCCCTGGCCATGAAGCCCGATCTTGTCGTCCGGGAATCCGTCAGAAGGATGGGGTAATTCAGGTACATAACAGCAACATAGACGAAAGCGCCGCTTCAGTATCGAAGAGGCGCTTTCGTATCAGAAGTCTCTATGATCCAGTTATGCTACACCCTATTACCTATTTAAGCTCGCGTACAGGATCGCGGTTCCCCAATTCCAGTAGAATTGAGGGAAGTATCCAAGAAGATCAGATGTATACAGATCATAGTAGGTATTGCCATATAAAGGAATCATCGGCAGAACCTCAGACCAGTACTCCTGAAACTCCATCCATCTGCGCAGATAAGCGTTGCGGTTACCGGGTTGATCCTGTGTAATATTTTTCGCAAGCTGGGCCAGTTTAGGATCCTGGACACCAGAGGTATTCATGGTTCCCTGATACTGTGCGCCGACAAGATACGAATCTGCAGGATCAAACAGGTAGGTAAAGTTTGTGCCTAGGAAAAGCAGGTCAAACTTTCTTTCCTTCTGCCTATAGTACTGACGCAGGGCTTCATCCAGCGGCATGCGATCGGTTTTCAATTCTCCGCCAATCTGCGCAAGAGAACTGCTCAGCATTTCAGCCACCAAATCAGCTGCAACGTTGCTCTCGGTAACCGCCATAACCAGGCTTAGCGGCACGTAAGTCTCATCCGCCATCTTCTTATGCCGAAGCCCTACATCAGGATCATAGGGTGTGCCGTCTAAATTGTACACCCAGCCATCCAGTTCCAGAAGTTCTGCCGCCTTGTCCAGATCCAACGTATACGGTTGCATCTTTTCAAGCTGCTCTTTCATCTCTATCGCCATCCACTGGCTTAACCCATAGTAGCCGTAGACCCTCTCGCCAAACCCCTCAAGGAAATCGCGCGGTAACGCCTCGTAATCCAGGGTGTAAGCCAGCGCTTGACGTAAGGTTACGGAGCTGGTTAGGTCGCGCTCTGCAGCCACCGCAAGGAATCCCGCGCCAGAGCGCGGATAAGGCGTTGCTGCAAAGTCACCGTTTTCTGCAAGCTCCACCCCGTCCTTGATGACCTGTCCCTCACTAACCTTATTCACCAGGTCAACCGTACCTTCATTTAATTCCGCAATGATGTTTTCATTCTTGATCTCGCGGAAAATGATCCTTGGAATAACCGGAACCTGTCCTTCGTAGTTTCCCTTGTAGTATTCGTTTCTTTCAAACTCCGCCTGCCTTGCTGCGCTGTCATATTTGACCAGCTTGTATGGCCCGGAGGTAACAGTGGGATGAGACATATAACCGGTCTGTGGGTTAAGCAAGGTATCGCTAAGCGTTTCAGCCGTGAAATCACCGCTGATGAAGGCGCCTTCACCATCGTCAACAATGTCCGAGCCCGGAATGAGCACCTTATATGGCAATGGAAAAATGTTGACATAACTGAGTTCAAAGTAGTAGGGAAGGTTTTCTGCTGTTACAAGAACAGAGAAAGTAAGGTCATCTATCAGGCGAATGCCGGAAAAGAAGGTTTCGTCACCCGCGATATACTCTTTGAATCCCTTGATATAATCCTTGGTGACTGACAACCCGCTGATCTCCCTGATTTGCGGGGAAGACATCAACAGGAAATTGAACACATAGTCCTTGGCCGTAATGTCTGAACCATCGCTGTACTTTAAATCCCCATACAAGCTGACCGTATAGGTACGGTCTCCGTTGTCGGCAGTAGTAGTTTCCAGCGTTCTGACAACCGTCCCATTCACCTGATAATCGTTGTTGCTTGTCCAGGCAATCAGGGGATACTCATGCAGAATGCTACGAACGTCAATATCTGCCGCGTTGTTTCCCCAAAGTTCCGAGAAGAAATTCCCGTTCATCATGGTCGTGTGGCCGATTATTAGGGTGTTTGGATCTCGTTGTTCCGGCACAGCCTCGGCCACAGACAAACTGACTATGCTGACCAGCAACATGACAGCTGTTGCAAGGACTGCAATGAATCTTTTCATAAACATGTCTCCTTTGTCATTATGCTTCAATATTCAGGCTACCGGCGGACATCCGCCGGTAGCCTGTTTATGTTTATTACTCCAAACAGTCTGCAACGTTGCTGGGAACAACTCCAAGGTCGAAGTTGAGAACCGGAGGAGCGGGAATCGGCTCAGGAGCCGGGGCCGTGTAAACGTTGAAGAAGATAACGTCCGTAGGTGCATTGACCGTCAAGCTCAGCACGCCGTCGCCAGCATCTTCCACCAATACGGTGAAGTCAATCGCCATTTCAGAATAGGTCATGTTCGCTTCCATTGCCGGTACTTCAACAATGGTGTAGCTGTATGTCTGGCCAATATCTTCCTGTGTGTAACCGAGAGACGAGAAGAGGATATTGCCTTCCGCATCGTTTGTTGCGCTTTGCAGCAACGTGTCACCTTGACGTAATTCGAAGGTAAACTCGCCAGCCGTCAGCACACGTCCTGCCAGGGACTTGGTCGGATTGATGATGGCCTCAATATCCAGGAAGGCCGGGCCAGGTACCACGTGTTCCTCCTCTGCCGGCGGCAGGTCAGGCTCGTCCGGATTATCCGGGTTCTCGGGCTTGGTCACCGATACCTTGTTGAGTACCTTGCCAGCATCCAAGTCGTCCTGAGTCACGGTGTAGGTGTACGTCAACGTCCAAGTCTCATCCACATCTAGGTGGCCGTCGTTGTTCGCATCACCAGTCAGGGTCATCTCATCGAACGGTACCAGCGTGTCGTTGATCTCGATGTTCTTCAGCGTGATGTTGCCAGTGTTGGTTATCACCACCGTGTAGTGCAGCTCGTCGCCCACTG
>JAXGRA010000008.1:0-127865 GCA_040766135.1 Christensenellales bacterium | reverse complement strand
GCTGGTCGCATATGGTGTCATTTTTGTATTGTCTACTTTGGTCAGCGATGGTTTTATGGCGATTTCTTTTGATGCGTCAGCGTCTGCTTCCGGTGCCCTGACAACGCCGTTTGTTATTGCGCTGGCTGTTGGGTTGGCGCGCATCAAAGGTGGCAAAGATACCGAGGAAAACTCCTTTGGCATGGTTGGCATCATGAACGTCGGTTCCGTCATTGCCGTCCTGCTGATGTGCATCCTGACCGGCCAATCCGATATCCAGGGCGAGGCGGAGCTGTTTACGCCTGCAACGGGCATCTTTGGCCCGGTGTTTGGAGGGCTGCCCTCCCTGTTGGTGGATTCTGTTGTTGCGCTGGCTCCCTTGACGGTGCTGTTTGTGATATACAACATTTGGAAATTCAGAATTCCGCGCAGCGAGTTTAGCCGCATCGGCAAAGGTTTGATCTATACGATTGTGGGATTGGCGCTGTTCCTGGGCGGTGTAAATGGCGGTTTCATGGATATGGGTACCCTGATTGGCCAGGGCATTGCGCAGAACTATCAGGCGCTACTGCCATTGATTGGATTGGCGCTGGGTATGATTGTGGTGCTGATGGAGCCGGCTGTCATTGTGCTGGGCGAGCAGATTGAGGAAGCCACCGGCGGCCGCATTCCAATCAAAATCATCAAGATTACGCTGTCTATTGGCGTGGGATTGGCCATCGTGGGTTCCATGCTGCGCATCATGGTGCCGTGGCTGAAATTGTGGCACTTCCTGTTGCCCGGATATGCCATTTCTTTGGTGCTGGCGTTCTTCTCCGAGCCGGTGTTTGTCAGCATTGCCTTTGATGCCGGCGGTGTGGCCTCCGGCCCCATGACGGCTACCTTTGTGCTGGCGTTTGCCAATGGCGCGGCGTCCATGACGCCGGGGGCCGATGTGCTGGCCGATGGCTTTGGTATTATCGCTATGGTGGCCATGGCACCAGTGCTGTGCGTCATGGTGGTGGGCGCTGCATTCCGCAGGAAGCAACAGCAGCAGACGCCCAAGGTGGCGGCCAAGCCCGTGGCGGCGCTCGACCTGCCCGAGGGCGCGGTGGAGTACTACGATCTGGTGGTGGCCGTGGTCAACCGCGGCCTGTCCGAGCGCGCCGTCGCACTGGCGCGGGAGATGGGTGCAGGCGGTGCGACCATCATGCATGGCCGCGGATCCGGCGGGCATGATGTGCGCCTGTTCAATGTGGAAATTCAAAAGGAAAAAGAAGCCGTCCTGTGGCTGACCGATGCGCGCATTTCCGGCGACATCGCCAGCCGTTTGTGGGAGGAGCTGGACTTGGGCGGCGAAGGCGGCGGCACGGTGTTCATGATCCCGGCCAGCGCCATGGGATTGACAGCGCCTACTGCTGCGGAAGTATTCGCCCATACCGAGGAGGCGCTGGTGCCGCCGGAGGAGGACGGGCAGGACAGCTAATGCCTGCGCCTGCTCCGCGGGAAGGATAAATTGGCATGAAACTGCTGCTGCTGGCGTGTGATCTGGTCATTGTCACGGTATATGGCCTGCTGTGTGCCGCGCTGTTCCCGCTGCACGTGGGGCATGTGGTGGTTATCCTGCTGTTCTTCCTGGCGGTGCGGGTGTTGGCGCTTTCGGTGCATGATGCACTGTCTGTTGGCAATTTGTTTTTGTTGCATGCATTGCGCCATTACCAGCCCGTCGTGCTGGTGGTGCTGTATCTGTTATATATTGCGCTGTACTTTTATTTGTCCATGAAGGAACAGCGCCAGCATGCTCTGACGCAGGAAAACACCCGCCTGCAAATTGACGCGCAGCAGGCCCGGCATTACCGCCTGCTGCAGCAGCGCTATGAAAATCAAATGACGCTCAACGCCCGCCTGCAGGAGCGGCAGCGCATCGCGCAGGATGTGCATGATTTGCTGGGCCACAGCGTGGCGGCGTCCATTTTGCAGCTGGAGGCCGCGCGAAAGGTGATGCCTACACAACCTGAGCGCGCAGATGCCATGGTGGTCACCGCCACCGATGCCCTGCGCCAGGGCATGGAGCGCATCCGCAGCGCGGTGCACAACATGCGTGCTGAAGCACCCGACCTAAGCGCGCAGGAAATGGCGCTGATCATTGAACGCTTCCGCCGCGACAGCGGATTACAGGTAATTGCTGACATACAGGACAGCGAACAGCCGCTTACCCCGGCGCAGTGGGAGGCGCTTAACGCCAACCTGACCGAAGCGCTGGGCAATGTGCTGCGCCACGCGCATGCTTCGCAGGTGCACATCTCGCTGCAGATGCTGCCCGGCATGGTGCGCCTGGAGGTGGCCGATAACGGCGTGGGCGCGCAGGACATGGTGGAGGGCATGGGCCTGTCCGGCATGCGGGAGCGCACCGCTGCGCTGGGCGGCAGCCTGATGGTGCGCGGCGATCAGGGCATGCAGGTCATCACCCTGCTGCCCAGGGAGGGGGAAGCATGATCCGGGTAGCCATTGTGGACGATGATGCCTTGATTCGGGAATCGCTGTCCATTTTGTTAGAAGGGCGCGAGGGCATCACCATTGTGGGCACGGGCGTCAATGGATTGGACGCGCTGCGCCTGTGCCATGATTGCGATGTGCTGCTGCTGGACTTGCGCATGCCCGTCAAAAGCGGGCTGGATGTGCTGGCGCAAGTGGCCGCACATACCCGTGTGCTGGTGCTGACCACCTTTGACGAGGACAGCGAGATGCTGCAAAGCCTGCGCCAGGGCGCGCACGGCTATTTGCTCAAATCCGCTACGCCGGATTCCATCGTACATGCCATTGTAGAGATATCGCGCGGCAACACGGTATATGACACCGCGGCCATGGACGCGGTGCGCCGCACCCTGCCCAACGTCGGCGGCAAACTGGCCGAGCTGACCGAGCGCGAGGACGATATTGTGTCGCTGATTGCCCAGGGCCTGAACAACAAGCGCATCGCCGAAATGCTGTATCTGTCCGAGGGCACCGTCAAAAATCACATCACCACCATCCTGCAAAAAACCGGCCTGGAGCACCGCACCCAGATTGCTATCCACCGGTTGAAGGGTGAATTATAATTTCATATCCATTCCCTGCTTGCGCTGTTATGACAAAAGTCATGGCAGCGCATGACTTTATCCACGCGCGGGAATATGCGCGGCGCGATACAATGCAGGCGTAAAGGAGGGGAGACTTATGCTGGAAACCCAAAAACTCGTCAAGCGCTATGACCGCAAGTTGGCGGTGTCATCCATCAGCTTTACCGCGCGGCCGGGGGAAATTTTCGGCCTGCTGGGGCCCAACGGTGCCGGAAAAAGCACCACCATCAACATCATCACAGGCCTCATCCGCAAGGATGAGGGCAAGGTCATTATCGATGGCCTGGACCTGGACAGCAACCTGACCCAGTGTAAATACCGCATGGGCATCGTGCCGCAGGATTTGGCCGTGTACAACGACCTGACCGCCGAGCAGAACATCCGCTTTTTCGGCTCCCTGTACGGCATGAAGGGCGCGGAACTGACCCAAAGCATGCAGGAAACGCTGCAATTTGTGGGGCTGACTGATCGCCGCCGCGACAAGGTGAAGACCTTCTCCGGCGGCATGAAGCGCAGGCTTAACATCGCCTGCGGCCTGGTGCACCGGCCTAAGCTGCTGATATTGGACGAACCCACCGTGGGCATCGACCCGCAAAGCCGCAACCACATCATGGAAGCTATTCTAAAGCTAAACGCGCAGGGCATGACCATCCTGTACACCACCCATTACATGGAGGAGGCGCAGCAGCTGTGCAACCGCATTGCCATCATGGACATGGGGCAGATCATCGCGCAGGGCACCCTGCCCGAACTGCGCGCGCTGGTGGAGGAGCACTGGTACATCACCATGACGCTCAAGGGCGAGGTGCCGGTGGAGGAGCTGCGCAGCGTGGAGGGCGTGGCGCAGATTGACGTGCGCGAGCACAGCTGGCGCTTTACCCTGAAGCAAAAGAAGAACCAACTGCGCGATTTGCTGGATGTGCTCACCCATCATCATATAGAGATCACCGACATGGCCATCAACGAGCCTGACTTGGAGGACATCTTCCTTACCCTGACCGGCCGCAGCCTGCGGGACTGAGGAGGACATCATGCGCATATTGCAGTTTATCAAAAAAGAAATCCATCATGTGCTGTCCAGCCCCGAATCGCTGCTGCTGATGATACTGTTTCCCTTTGGCCTGACGCTGGTGTTAGGGCTGGCGTTGTCCGGGCAGTTCAGCCGCGTGCAGCCCATGCCGGATGTGCGCCTGCCCATCGTAGCGCAAGGCGACCTCAACAGCCGTCTGTTCATCAGCCAGGCGGAGAACGCCGGGCTTACCTTTGAGGCAGCCGAGGAGGACGCCGCGCGTAAGCAGGTGACGGACGGCAGCGCTGCGGGTTATGTGGTGCTGGATAAAGACGGCATTACCTATCATGCCCAAGCGTTTAACAATTGGGAAGGCTTGCTGGTGCGCACATATGGGCGCATCTATGCCCAGCAGGCCAACATGGCGGCGCGGGCATTGTCCTCCGGGCGGCTGGACAAGGTTGCGCCGCTGGGCGGGGAATACGTGCACAATGAGGGCATCGACACCGGCCCGCAACCTACATCCTTTGGCTATTACGGCATCACCATGCTGACCATGATCATGATGTATGGCACCATGCAGGCCGCCGGCATGATGGACTTGGAGCGCACAGAGCGCACCGGCCTGCGGCTCAAGGCCTCGCCGTTTTCTATGAGCGGTGTGTTTCTGGCCAAGGCCTGCACATCAGTGCTGACGCTGCTTACGCAGGCGCTGATCCTGATGGTAATGAACACCGTGGCCTATGGCATCACCTATCGAAACATGGCCATTGTGCTGCTGTCCCTGACACCCTACGCGCTGTTTTGCAATGCGCTGGGGTTGGCGGCCCTGCAGCTGACGGGCGAGGCACGCGCGGCCAGCGGGCTGCTCAACATTGTGGTGGTGTTGCTGGTATTCTTAGGCGGCGGATATGTGCCGGTCGACCTACTGTCGCCCGTCCTGGCCAAGCTGGCGGCCTCAACGCCGGTGGGGCTGTACAACAAAGGCCTGCTGGCCTATATCTATGCGGGCGATAGCAGCATGCTCATCCGGGGCATGATCATGTCCGGCGTGCTGGGCGCCGTGTTGTTAGCGCTGGCGCATGTATTGTTTATGCGGGAAGGGGGAAGCAACCGTGCGGCACGTGCTTAACAACAATTTCCGGCAAATGCTGGCCAGCAAGGGGATGCTGTTTGTTATGCTGCTGTTGCCCGTTTTAGTATTTGCCGTCAGCCTGGGGCTGATGGGCGGCGGAGAGGGCATGTACCGTTGGAACATCGCCTGGGTAGATCATGACAACAGCGCGCTGTCCGCCGGCATGGCCGGGACCATTAAACCCGATGCCAGCCGTTTGGAGGCCATGACGGCGGAGCAGGCCGATGACGAAATCTTAAACGGCAAAGCCGATCTGGCCGTGGTGGTGCCCCAGGGCTTTGCGCAGCAGGTGATGGCAGGCAACGCGCCCAGCATCACGGTGCGCTCGCTCAAAGGGCAGGAGGTCACCGGCGTGGTGTCGGCGTCGCTCAACCTGTATGTGGACAATCTGCTGCGCCTGCGCGATATCACCAATCTGCAAGATGAGGCCGAGCTGGCCGCCGAACAGGCGCGGATGGCTCAGGAGGGCCTGCAATATCACGAGCAGCGGCTGAACACGCACACGCCCAGCGCCGCTCTGGGGATGAGCAGCGGGTTTCTGATCTATGTGCTGTCCATCAGCATGTTGCAGCTGGGCGGCATGATCCTGCGCGAAAAGCAGCAGGGCACCCTGTACCGCATCCGGCAGGCGCCTGTCAAACGCCTGGGGTATATCATCGCGGTGTTCCTTACCGGCGTCATGGTGCTGGTTATCAACCTGCTCAGCCTGTTTGTGCTGACCCATACGCTGATGCCGGTGCGCACCACGCTGTCGATGTATGTGCTGTGGTTCTACTACGGCTTGCTGTGGATATTCATCGGCATATTCCTGGCGCTGACGGTGCGCAGCAGCGCCGTGCACAGCAGCCTGATGCCCATCATCAGCGTGATTACCGCCATGTTGGGCGGCTGTTACTGGCCCATCTGGATGATGCCGGAGTTTATGCAAAAGGCCGCCATGCTGGTGCCGCAATACTGGGCCAATGAGGCCATCAGCTTGCTGCAACAGGGCAAAACGCTGCTTGACCTGCCGCAGCACCTGCTGGCGCTGACCGGCTTCTCGGCGCTGTTCTTAGCGCTGTGCGTGTTCGCCCTGCGCCGCAGCAAGGCTGCCGGGACGTTTGTGTAATCAAACATGGCTAACACCGCAGGGACGCCTATCGGCAAAGTCCCTGCGGTGTTTTCTTACCATTCTTGCCGATAAATGTTATAATAACAGAAAAGGAGGGATGGGGCGTGTATCAATCGGTGGCGGAAACGGCCGAGCGCTGGCAGATGTCGCAGCGCAGTGTGCGTCATTACTGCGCGCAGGGACGGGTGCCCGGCGCATTCCTGTCGGGCAAAACGTGGCGCATCCCGGCGGACGCGCAGCGGCCTCCACGTGCAACGCCGCAGGCGCGCAATTTGCTGGCGGTGCTGCGCAGCGAAAAGGCCGCGCGAACATCCGGCGGCATCTATCACAAGGTGCAAATTGAACTGGCCTACAACTCCAACCACATGGAGGGTAGCACGCTCACGCACGAGCAGACGCGGCATATCTTTGAAACCAACGCCATTGACGCCGGGCAAAGCCCGCTGCGCGTGGATGACATTGTTGAAACCGTCAACCATTTCCGCTGCTTGGACATGGTCATTGATGCTGCGCACCGTCCGCTGGGCGAGGCGTTTATCAAGCGCCTGCACCGGACACTCAAAACCGGTACCAGCGATGCGCGCAGCGACTGGTTTGCGGTTGGCCAATACAAGCGCTTCCCCAACGAGGTGGGCGGGCGCGAAACCACCCCGCCGGAACAGGTGGCATCTGCCATGAAGGCGCTGCTGACTGCCTATAATGCCAGCCCGCGCAAGGATTTCCGCCAGCTGCTGGATTTTCACCATGCGCTGGAAACCATTCATCCCTTTCAGGATGGCAACGGCCGCGTGGGGCGATTGATCCTGTTTAAGGAATGCCTGCGCAACGACATCGTACCCTTTGTTATCGGCGAGCAATATCGCCTGTATTACTACCGCGGCTTGCAGCAATGGCAAACGCAGCCAGGGTATCTGACCGATACATGCCTGGCTGCGCAGGACAGGTTCAAAACCTGGCTGGATTATTTTTGTATAAACTACAAGGAATAATGCTTGGAATCAGTGTTACTGATTTGTGTCAACATTACTAGCGTACCGGTGCTAAATACCTGGTCAGCATGAAGCCCGTCCGGCCATCTCCCAGCGTAATCACATGCGACCAGTCGCCGGAGAAGCCCATCTGGATTACGCGCGTGTCATTGTTGTACAGCCCCAGCGAGCGGGCCTCCAGGCTTGGGCGCTGGCGCAAGTGCAGGTTTTGCGCGCGGTTGGGGTTTTGCACCTCTAAGATGGGCATTGCGCCGATCGGGTTTGCGCCGGCGTCCGGCGGGCGCAGGTACTCGTCCATCATGTACCCATTCAGGTTGCCGATACGCACCTTCGCCCATCCGTTTTGACGGGACAGCACCTCGACATGCACGCCGGTGTAATACTTGCCCAGCGAGGGCGCGCTGGTGTCGGGCCGTTCGCGCAGGTGCAGCCTGTCCTGCGGCCGCGGGTTGTACACCACATAGTCATTGGGGCCGTGCGCCAGCGGCCAGATGGCGGTGTGCTGTACGCTGGGTGCATCGGTGGGCAGCGGTTGTTTAGCGTCGATATCCCTGTCCACCAGATTGCTCATCGGTGTGCCGTCCGCGCTGCGCAGGTAGCGCGTCATCATGTAGCCCTCCATGTAGGGCGGGGCGGTCATCTCCACATGGCACCAATCCGGCCCGATGCCCAGCACCGTGACCGGTGTGCCGTTGGGGAACAAGCCCCAGGACGTAGCCGTGGTTGTGCTGGGGCCGGGGCGCAGGTGCAGCTGCCCGCTGGGGTTGTTGACCACCGCTTGTACCGCTGCCAGCGGCACCTGGCCGGGCAGCGGGTCAAGCGTTAAATATTTTGCTTCCATGTATCCGCGCGCCATGCCGACGCATACCTCCACCCATCCGTTGCGGATATCGCCGTCCAGCGCCACGCGCGTGCCGTTGTAGTATTTGCCGCGCGAGGTGGCGTTGCGCGAGGGCTTGGCGCGCAGGTGCAGCCTGTCCTGCGGGTCGGGGTTGTTGACCACCGCCATGCGGCGGTAGGCGGGCACAGCGCCCATGGAGATATTGGGCGCATACACCCAGCCCTCGATGCGTATGCCGGTGGTGGTGAAGGATACAATGCGGCACCAATCGTTTTGGCGCTCCAGCTCGGTCACCAGTTGGCCGTACCAGATATGTCCGTCTTTTTGGGCATTGTCGTGGGGATCCGTGTACACGGGTGCCCCGCCCACTGTTACCCAGGCCGCGCGGCCGGGGGTCTGGGCATGTGCGGGCAGCAGGGCAAGCATCAGCAGCAGCGATATACAGGCAAATATACGTTTCATGTTGTTCTCCTTATGGCAGCGGGATGGTGATGGTTTCATTGATGTGGTTGGCCGACACTGAGAACACCGGCACCAGCCCCACCACCTGCGCCTGTGTGGCGATGGGCAGCGAGGCGGTGAACACTAACATGTTTTTGTCGTCCGGCAAGCGCGTGGTGAAGGCACCGGCGCGGTTGTTTTCATACAGCTGGTATCCCAACAGCGCGTCAGTGCCGGTCTGCGGGCTGTGCCAGCTGTCCGGCGCTTCTACATGGACGGTAATGACAAACGCATCGCGCGCGTCATTCAGGCTCATGCTGGTATAGGCCACATAGCCCTGCCCCGGCATGGCGCCGTTGTACAGCGTGCCGGCCACAAGCCCCGGCGTTGTGTCGGTTAGCGGGAAAGGAGCCGGCGTGGGGAGGGGCATGTGCAGCGCATTGCCCGGCACAAAGCCGCGCACCGGCGTGTTGTTGACCGTGGTTTCGATGTATCCCCATGTCCCCATGCTGGACAGGCTGGTTACCGGCTGCCCCTGCAGCAGCTGCGCTAACGCGCTTTGCGAAAACAGCGGGTCATCGGTCAGATTGGTGGCGTAGCCGATGTTGACGGCTGTGTGATTCAAGTTCAGCTGCGGCACCTGCGCGTTTTTGGGCAGCGCCGATGCCTCGATATATCCCATGCGCATGCGGTCGCGGCTCAAATCATATTGGATCAGTATCCAGCCGTTTTCCTGACCGAACACCTGGATCCAGTCGTTGGTGGACACGGCGGCCTTGCCGTTGCCCGCGCGCAGGTAGTGCGTGCCGGGGCCGGTGTACACCGGAAACTTCTGCCCGCCGGTGAATTTGATGCGCTGCGCCTTTAGCTCGCCCTGCGGGATGTCCGGCGCGAGGGACAGCTTTTCCTGTGCTTCCCGGACGGTTTTGGGCAGCGTGGCGAAGCTAGCGTGCCGGATGTCGCGCTGCACAATGCCCATGACTGTGCCGCGCTCGTAGCCCGCCGTGAATTCCTCATACTTCAGGCTGTCGTCAAACGCGTACCAATTCATGGTGTATATGTCCCTGTCCATGTAGAAATACAGCTTGAACCCGCCGTTTTCCCAGTGGTAGCTTACCTGCTGGTTGATTATTTCGGTGCTGTCCGGGGCGATGCGCGATACGGTAAAGCCCCAGTCATTGCCAAAGGGCGCGCTGTCAAAGCCGTGGGCGGGCATATCCGCCCGGTGCCGGTAAAAGCTTGCCTGCCCCGCGCCCTGCGGCACAGCGCCGTCGTTGCGCAGCCAGTATTGGTAGCACCCGTTCTTGTACTCGTATCCCAGCAGGCGGCGCGATGTGCCGTTGCTGACCAGCACAAAGGCGAAATTGCCCTTGGGCGTGCCGGTGATGAGGATGCAATCCTCCAGCGCAAAGTCCGGCAGGTTGCGGCTCAAATGCTCCAGCACCTCGCTGGGCGGCGCATCGTGATATGCTGCGGCCCATGCCTGCGGGCACAGCAGCATCAGGACGAGCAGGACTAACCAGGTCTTTTTCATCATTTTCATAAACATTCCGCCTTTCGGTGTGATTTCATAATAGATGACAACGCAGCAGGCGGAATTGTTGCGCCGGGGCTATTTTATTTTTTGGATATCGCCGGCCATGGCCAGCGCTTCGTTCAGGCTGGCCTGTGTGAACACCGACAGCGTGCGGCCGTCCACATCCCAGATGACCTGCGCGCCCTGCGGGCCTTCGGCGGTCAGCGCCACCGTGCCGTCGGACAGGTGCACATATTGAAGCTGCGCGCCCTTTTCAGTGTCGGGCAGCGTGGGCTGCGGATATTCTAAAAAGGTGTAGGCGTTGCCATCTGCATCGGCAAACTCCGCCCGGTGCATGGTGCCGGATACCAGGCCTTTGAGCGTATATTTCTCCTTGCTGGTCACAAAGTAAGTGCCGCCCCAGGCATCCGCCAGCGGGGTAGGAGCCAATGTAGGCGTAGCGGTGGGTTCCGGCGAGGGGGATGCGGTGGGCGCTGCCGTTGCAGTGGCCGGGACGAGCGTGGGCGTTTCTAACAGCGCCGGAGTGGCCGGAACAAACGTGGGCGTGCCGGAGGTCAAGGGCACAGGCTTATTCAGCATGTCTTTTACGGGCTGTTTGAATACCTGCCACGCGCCTATCACCAGCAGCACGCTGGCCGCCAGCTGGAAAAACCGCGTGTAGGAACGCCGCTTTTTGCGCGCCCGCAGTTTGGACAGCAGGCGGCTGCGGTGGCGCACATACAGGCTGTCCGCCGCGTCGCGCAGGGCAGGGTCCTGCAATTGCGCTTTCAGGCAGTTGGTTTCTTCCATGGCGATCTCCGCCAGCGCCTGCTCCAACAGGTCGTCATGTTTGGCCATCTGCATTCCCTCCCTGCATCAAAATTTCTGCTAAACGTGCGCGCCCGCGCGATATCAGCGCGCGCACCGACACCGGCTTTAGCCCCAAGTCGCAGGCAATCTCGTCGTCGGTCAGCTGCTGGAAATACCGCATCATCAGCGCCTGCTGCTCCCGCTGGGGCAGGGTGCGGATGGCGTTCTTTACGCGCTCAACGCCCAGGGATGAGAACACCTGGTGCTCCGGGCTGGTGCCCGGGTCGGTCACCTGCAAATCCTCCACCGTACCGGCGCTGCGCGCCACGCGCCGCTTGCGCTGCCGGTAGGCGTTGATCGCGGTGTTCTTAACCGTTATGACAAGATAGGCCTCCAATTTGTTGCGCGGCAGGCTGCGCAGCACATCGATTTTGCTGGTCAAACGGATCATGGCGGTGCTCACGGCGTCCTCGGCATCCTGCGCATTGCGCAGCACGCTAAGCGCCTGCCCGTACAGCAGGCGGTAGTATGTTTGGTACAGGTCGGATAAAAAGTCCGCGTCCTGTGGGCTGTCCACCAACAACAAAAAAAGCACGCAGCCTCTTCCTCCCTTTTCGATATGATTAGCATACACCATGTGAGGAACCCTTGCCAATAAAAAAGCCCCGCGCCTTTTTCGGTGCGGGGCATGGTTACGGATACTTTCTTATGCTTCCACCAACTCGCCGTTTATGTACACGGCCTTCACCGTTGTCGCCACCTCCAGCGGGCAGCCGTCGGTTAGCACGATGTCGGCATCCTTGCCCTTTGTAAGCGAGCCCACGCGGTCGGCAACGCCTGCATGGCGGGCGGGGTTGATGGTGATGGCCTTGAGCGCGTCAAACCTGTCCATGCCGGATTTGACGGCCAACCCCGCGCACAGCGGCAGGTATTCCTGCGGGATGACCGGCGCATCCGTGATGATGGACACATCGCACCCGGCCTTGGCCAAGATGCCCGGCGTGGTGAAGGTTTTGTTGCGCAGCTCAAACTTGCTGGCGTGGCTTAGGGAGGGGCCGATCGCCAGCGGCACATGCTCCTGCGCCAATTCTTCTACGATCAGGTGGCCTTCGGTCACGTGCTCCAGCGTGATCTTTACGCCAAACTCCCTGGCGATGCGCAGCGCGGTGAAGATGTCCTCGGTGGCGTGCGCGTGCGCTTTTAAGGGCATGTCGCCCTTGAGCACGGGCAGCAGCGCTTCCATCTTCATGTCAAAGGCAGGCTTCTTGCTGGCGTCATCGCCCGCAGCCTCCTGCTTTTGCAGGTACTCGCGCGCCTTGAACAGCATCTCGCGCAGCTTGGCGGCGGTGGTCATGCGGCTGGAATCGCCCTTGTCGCGGTAGCAGCGCTTGGGGTTTTCGCCAAAGGCGCACTTCATGGCCACATTGTCGCGCAGCAGCATGCTGTCCGCCCGGCGGCCCACGGTTTTGACCGCGATGAACGTGCCGCCCAGGACATTGGCGCTGCCGGGGCCGGTACAAATGGTGGTGATCCCCGCCAATGCCGCCGCCTTCATCGAGGGCTGCATGGGCTTAAATCCGTCCAGCGCCCGCAAATGCGGCGACACGATGTCGTTCATCTCGTTGTAGTCGCTGCCCTCATAGCCAATGCCCCAGCCGTCCATGCCCAGGTGGCTGTGCGCATCGATGAACCCGGGGAAGGCATACAGCCCGGCGGCGTCCACCACCGCGGCTTCCGGGTAGTTCAGATTGGGCGCGATGTCGGCAATTTTGCCGTCCTTTATCAGTATGTCCAGCGCCTGGAATTCCGGGGCGATGGCGTCAAATACCATCGCCCCCTTGATTAACAGCATATGCACTCCTTACAGCTTTACTTCGGCGTGCTGCTCGCTGGAGTCGTAGATGGCCTGCATCATCTGCGCGGTCACGATCACGGTATCAATGTGGCTGGGCAGCTTTTTGCCGGTCTTGATGCAGTCCACAAACGCATCAATTTCATTCTGGAACATGTTGGACATGTTGAAGTCCGGCTTGTAGGTCACCAGCGCGTCATGCTCCGTGGTGTACAGCGTGAACCCGCCGCCATACTGCAGCCGGATGCCGCCCTTGTCGCCCATGAAGTCGATGTAGGTTTCGCTTTCGCCGATGTTCTGCGCCCAGGCGCCGTGCACGGTAAACACCGGGCCCTCGGTGCGCACCAGCGCTGTGACCGAGTCATCCACGTCATAGGTGCCGCCCGGCGTGCGCGGGCCGGCCCACATGTTTTTGCACACATAGCCGTCAATGTCGCGGCCCAGCTTGCAGAACGCCTCGCCCGATACCGTTTTGACCTTCGGGTCGCCTAAGCAGTACATCACGATGTCCAGATAATGCACGCCCCAGTCGATCAGCGCGCCGCCGCCGGCGATGGCCTTGGTGGTGAATGCGCCGCCCAGCCCCGGGATGGAGCGATGCGCGCGGAAGCTGACGTACACATGGTACACTTCGCCTAAGCGGCCTTCGTCAATCAGCGCCTTGATGCGGTTGACGCTGTCGTTAAAGCGGTTGACCACGCCGATGACCAGCGTCTTGCCCGTCTCATGCTGCGCCTTCTGCATGGCCAGCGCTTCCTCATAGGTGCGCGCCGCCGGCTTTTCGCACAGCACGTGCTTGCCCGCGCGCATGGCGTCGATGGAGATGGGGGCGTGCATGTTGTTGGGCACGCAAACCGAGATGGCGTCCACCTCCGGGTCGTTGATGACATCGTGATAATCCACCACCGCCGTGCCGCAGCCGTATTTTTCGACCGCCGCCTGGGCGCGCTCCTCGATGATATCGCAGAAGTATTTGATGGTGACCTCTTTGTTGTTCATGTACGAAGGGATGTGAGCCGAGTTTGCGATGGTACCGCAGCCGATGATGCCGACAATCATGTTGATGGACCTCCATAAATAATATTGATGATGGTAGTATAACAGGTTGGGCGGGGGGCGTCTATTGATATTGTGCCCCTATTCCATCAAAATCCTGCCATACGCAGCCAAAGAGACCTTGCCGTGCAGTTCCTCATAATCCGGGCCTAAATAGCAGCCAAAGCTGGTGATGTCCTCCATGCCCAGCGAGCGGTAGAAGTCCACATCCCGTTTCATGACCTCTTCGGCCAGTTGGAACGCCCTGGGCGGCTTTGTCCAGTTGGAGAACAGGGAGTTGTCCATCCAATAGTCCAGCACCCGGCTGTCTTTGGTGCCAAAGAAGCTGATCAGGTCTTTCAGCGGCGCGACTTCCTGCGCGTTCTTTTCGTTGTTGGGGTCGTTGATGGGTGCGCGATGGTCGCGGCGGATGGGCGCATATTCCAAGAAAACGCCGTCCAGCGGCTCCACCCTGGCGGGCACCTGCAGGGCGTCATGGTACGCCAGGTAGCACAGCTTGGCATTTTTATCTATGTGCTTTAAGCCCGACAGCATGGCGTTGACTACGATCAATTGCTGGTCGCTGGGCGAAAGGGAGCGGCAGTCCGGGCAGCTGCAGTGATGGCCGGTGACGTCATCCAGCCAGTAGTAGTGCTTGTTTGCGCCGGTGTCCAGCAATGTCGCCAGCGTGGCGGTGCGCTGGGCTACATAATCCAGCGCGTTTTGGTTGCTGGCGCACAGGTTAAAATCGGCCGCGCGCTGCCCCCTATCGTCCATGCGGAACCAATCCGGGTGCCGGTCGAACAAATGACGGGGCAGCAGCCAGGCCATGACATGCGCCTCATATTCCACGCTGATGCCGCGGGAGGCTGCTGCTGCGCGCAGCTTGATGCTTTCGGGCAGCGTGTGCATGTCAATGGCCTTTTGTAAGGTCAGGTGCGCGTCCCTGCCGCCCACCGGATGCAGCCCCAATGTGTTCAGCCGGGCCTCCGCCATGCGGTCCAGCCAGTCCAGCCGCAGTTCCTCCGGATGGACGATTATTCCTCTGCGATTGCGGGTCATAACATTCCCTCCCGTCTATGGCCTTTCAAAGCTCTTTTATCATACCATCAATGGCGCGTTTTTGCAGGAGGTATACGCACGTTGAAGCGTGCGTCTGCGCGGGCGCGGACTTCCTTTTTGGGGGCAAATATGGTAAAATAAGTGGGATGTGTGGGCCGCGTTTTGCGGCCTGTACAATGTAAAGCCGAGAGGCTCACAACAAGGGTTTCAACACGACAAAGGAAGGTACCATGACCGAGCACAATCAATCCAATCAGCGGGAGCCGCACGCCCCGCATCAGGATATCAGCGCCATGGCCACGCACGTGGCGGCCAACCACTATGACGAAAGCCAGATCCAGGTGCTGGAAGGCTTGGAGGCCGTGCGCAAGCGCCCCGGCATGTACATCGGCACCACTGATGTGGCGGGGCTGGAGCACCTGGTATATGAAATTGTAGATAACTCCATCGACGAAGCGCTGGCCGGTTACTGCACGCTGATTGAGGTCGTGCTGGCGGCCGATGGTTCGGTCACGGTCAGCGACGATGGCCGCGGCTTCCCGGTGGGCATCCACCCGCAGGTGGGTCGGCCCGCTGTGGAGGTATGCCTAACCCACCTGCATGCCGGCGGCAAGTTTGGCGGCGAGGGCTACAAGGTGTCCGGCGGCCTGCATGGCGTGGGCGCTTCGGTGGTCAACGCGCTGTCCCGGCGCTTGCAGGTAACGGTGCATCAGGATGGCAAAATCCACCAGCAAAGCTACACGCGCGGCAAGATCGACCATGACCTGCGCGTGGTGGGCACAACCGACCGCACCGGCACCACCATGCAATTCTGGCCGGATATCAAAAGCGAGGACAACCCCGGCGGCATCTTTGACCCCGGCATCACGTTCCGCTTTGATACCCTGCGCGCCCGCATGCGCGAGATGGCGTTCTTGAACAAGGGCGTGCGCATCGACATCACCGATGCCCGGCAGGAGCCTGCCGACACGCGCAGCTATCACTTTGAAGGCGGCATCAGCGAGTTTGTGTCCTACATCAACCGCAACAAGGCCGTGCTGTTCCCGGATCCCATCTATATTGAGGGCATGAAAAACGACATCGCCGTTGAGGTGGCGATGCAGTACAACGACAGCTACACCGAAAACATCTTTACCTTTGCCAACAATGTGCGCACGCCCGAGGGCGGCACGCACATGGTGGGCTTTTCCACGGCGCTCACGCGCACCATCAACGACTATGGCCGCCGGTACAAGATCTTAAAGGACGCCGACAGCAACCTGAAAGGCGAGGACGTGCGCGAGAGCTTAGCGGCGGTGGTGTCCGTCAAGCTGCACGAGCCGCAGTTTGAGGGGCAGACCAAGTCCAAGCTGGGCAACTCCGAGGTACGCGGCATTGTGGATTCATTGGTCAGCGAGGAGCTGGGCAACTATTTGGAGGAAAATCCGTCCGTCGCCCGCGCCATTTTAGACCGGTGCTTAAGCGCCGCCCGCGCGCGGGAGGCTGCGCGCAAAGCGCGGGATTTGACCCGCCGCAAGACCGTGCTGGAAAGCGCTGCGCTGCCCGGTAAGCTGGCCGACTGCTCCGAGACCGACCCCAGCAAATGCGAGATTTTCCTGGTGGAGGGCGACAGCGCCGGCGGCAGCGCCAAATCCGGGCGCGACCGCCACTTCCAGGCCATCATGCCGCTGCGCGGCAAAATCCTCAACGTCGAAAAAACACGCCTGGACAAGGCGCTGGCCAATGCCGAAATCAAAAACATGATCACGGCCTTTGGCTGCGGCATCGGCGATGACTTTGACCTGAGCAAGCTGCGCTATCACCGCATTGTGTGCATGACCGACGCCGACGTGGACGGCGCGCACATCCGCGTGCTGCTGCTGACGTTCTTCTACCGTTATATGCGCCCGTTGATAGAAAATGGCTATGTATACATTGCCATGCCGCCGCTGTACAAGGTGACAAAGGGCAAGAAGGAATACTACGTCTACGACGATAACGAGCTGGAAAAGCTGCTGGACGAAATCGGCCGCGACCCCATGCCCGAGCTGCAGCGCTACAAGGGCTTAGGCGAAATGTCGGCGGAGCAATTGTGGGACACCACTATGAACCCCGAAACCCGTACCATGTTGCAGGTGACCAGCCAGGACGCCGTTGCGGCGGATGAAACGCTGACGCTGCTGATGGGCGACCAGGTGGAGCCCCGGCGCGAATTTATCCAGGAAAACTACGCCATGGTCACCGACCTGGACCTGTAAGACCATCCCGAAAGGATTAATATGAGCGAAATCAAAGACCGTCTGGTGCCCGTCGAGCTGGAGAGCGAGGTTAAAAAATCCTTTATTTCCTACGCGATGGCCGTCATTGTCAACCGTGCGCTGCCCGATGTGCGCGATGGCTTGAAACCCGTGCACCGGCGTATCCTGTATGCCATGAACGAGCTGGGCATGACCGCCGACAAGCCTTTCCGCAAAAGCGCGCGCATCGTGGGCGATGTGCTGGGTAAGTATCACCCGCACGGCGATTCCAGCGTGTATGATGCGATGGTGCGCTTAGCGCAGGATTTTAACACCCGGTATATGCTGGTGGAGGGCCAGGGCAACTTTGGCTCGGTGGACGGCGATGGCCCCGCCGCCATGCGGTATACCGAGGCGCGCTTAAGCCGCCTGTCCACGCATCTCTTACAGGATATTGACAAGGACACGGTGGATTTTTACCCTAACTTTGACGCCACCCTGATGCAGCCCAGCGTGCTGCCCAGCCGCTTCCCCAACCTGCTGGTCAACGGCAGCAATGGCATCGCCGTGGGCATGGCTACCAACATCCCGCCGCACAACTTGGGCGAGACCATTGACGCCGTGCTGGCGCTGATCGACAACCCGGATATCGACCTGAACGGCCTGATGGAGCACATCAAAGGCCCGGATTTCCCCACCGGCGGGCTTATCCTGGGCACCAGCGGCATCCGCGAGGCATATCACACCGGCCGCGGGCGCATCATCGTGCGCGCCAAGGCCGAGGTTGAAACGCTGTCCAACGGCCGCGACCGCATCATCGTGAGCGAGATCCCCTACTTGGTCAACAAGGCGCGCCTGATTACCAAGATTGCGGAACTGGTGCACGAAAAGCGGCTGGACGGCATTTCCGACATCCGCGATGAGTCCGACCGCGAGGGCATGCGCATTGTTATCGACCTAAAGCGTGACGCGCAGGCGCAGGTGGTGCTCAATTACCTGTACAAGCACACGCAGATGCAGGACACCTTTGGTGCCATCCTGCTGGCGCTGGTGGACGGCGAGCCCAAGATTCTGTCGCTCAAGGAAATGCTGATGCACTACCTGGCGCATCAGGAGGATGTCATTACCCGGCGCACGCAGTACGACCTGGAAAAATCGCTGGCGCGCGCGCATATCGTCGAAGGCCTGCTCAAGGCGCTGGACGTCATTGACCAGATTGTGCACCTAATCCGCACATCGCCGGACGTGCCCACCGCCAAGGCCGCGCTGATGGAACAGTTTGACTTTTCCGACCGGCAGGCCCAGGCCATCCTGGACATGCGCCTGGCGCGGCTGACAAATCTGGAGGCCGACAAGCTGCAGGAGGAATACGACGCCCTGCAAAAGACCATCGCCTATTTACAGTCCATCCTCAGCGACCGCGGCATACTGCTGGGCGTTGTACGCGAGGAAATGCTGCAAATCCGCACACGGTATGCCGATGAACGGCGCACCGCCATCTCCCCGGTGGAGGGCGAGATTGACATTGCCGACCTCATCCCCGTGGACGACATGGTGGTGACCATGACGCACTTTGGGTACGTCAAGCGTTTAAGCCAGTCCACCTACCGCTCGCAAAACCGGGGCGGGCGCGGTGTCGCCGCGCTGACCACGCGCGAGGAAGACTTTGTGGAGCAGATGTACGTGGTCAACTCCCACAGCGACATGCTGTACTTTACCGACCGCGGGCGCGTCTATGGCCTCAAATGCTATGACATCCCGGAGGCCGGGCGCACGGCGCGCGGCACGGCGGTGGTCAACCTGCTGCAGCTGGAAGGCGGCGAGAAGGTGACCATGATGCTGCCGGTGCCCGACCGCGAAAGCGATGATTACCTGATGATGGCCACCCGCGACGGCATGATCAAGAAAACGCCGCTGACGGAATTTATCAACCTGCGGCGCTCGGGGCTGATTGCCATCAATTTGAAGGACGATGACGAACTGATCGGCGTGGAGCTGACCGACGGCAGCCGGGACATCATGCTGGCCACCTCGGACGGCATGAGCATCCGCTTCGCCGAAGAAACCATCCGCCCGACGGGCCGCAGCTCCATGGGCGTGCGCAGCATGCGCCTGAAGCCCGGCGACCGCATTGTGGGCATGTGCGTGGTGGATGAAGAAAAACAGGTGCTGACCATTACCGAGCATGGCTACGGCAAGCGCACCAACGTGGACGAATACCGCGCGCAGGGGCGCGCCGGCCAGGGCGTGACCGCCATGCGCCTGACCGAAAAGACCGGCGAACTGGCCGCCATGCTGATGGTGCGGGAAACCGATGAGGTCATGATGATCACGCAGGACGGCACCATCATCCGCACGCCGGTGATCGACATCCGGGAGTGCGGGCGCGTTACGCAGGGCGTGCGCCTGATGCGCGTGGCCGAGGGCAGCCGCATTGTGGACGTGGACATTGCCGCCCCGGAGGATGACGAGGACGATTTGCCTGAAAACGGTGATGAGCACATCGAGGACGCAGACGTGGAATCCGATGATACCCCTGCGGACACGTTTGACCTGTAAGCCATGACAAAGGCGCAGAAATCCCTGGTCAAGGGTATTTCCGTTCTGGGGCTGGCCGGGCTCATCTGCAAGGTGGTCGGCGTGCTGTACAAAATCCCGCTGGCATCGGCCATCGGGCCGGAGGGTATGGCTGCCTACCATCAGGTGTTTCCCACGTATAACTTAATGCTGACCATTTCTTCAGCCGGTATCCCGGTGGCCATCTCCCGCATGGTTTCGGGCTTTCTGGTGAAGGAAGACCGCCGCAGCGCGCACGCGACCTACCGCGTGGCGCTGCTTTTGTTGGGGCTGGTAGGTGCGCTGGGCACCGCGCTGATGATGTTGTTAAGCCCCGCGCTGGCGCGTGCCTCGGGCAATCCGGAGGCGCAGTGGGGCTTTTTGATGATCGCGCCCAGCCTGTTTCTTGTGTGCGTGATGAGCGCGTTTCGCGGCTTCATGCAGGGGCGCCGCCGCATGGTGCCCACGGCCATATCGCAGCTGATAGAACAGGTGGGCAAGGTGGCGGTGGCGCTGCCGCTGGCCTGGGCAGGCACGGCGCGCGGCGGGTTTGCGATGGGGGCCGCCGGTGCCTTGCTGGGCACCTCCATCGCCGAGGCCGTGGCGCTTATCTACATGATGATAGACAAGCGCATCCACCAACCCGCCTTTGACGCGCTGCCGCAGGCCGCGCTGCCCGCGCCCAGCCGCCGCAAGCTGGCGCGGGAGCTGACGCTTATTTCCATCCCCATCACCATTGGCGCGTGCATCGTGCCGCTGGCCGGCGCGGTGGACTCCTTTATGCTGGTCAACCTGATGAGCGATTATTTGCCCATCACGCAGGCGCGCATCAGCTTTGGCGTGTACACCGGCCTGGTGCTGACGCTGATCAACGTGCCCACGGCGCTGGCCATGGCCACGGCTACGAATTTGGTGCCTGCCATCAATGCCGCCTATGAGCGCGGGAACTATGACGCCGTGGCGCATGATGCCGATGCCGGCCTGCGCGTGGCGTCGGTCATCGGCTTTCCCTCGGCCATCGGCATGAGCCTGCTGGCCGAGCCCATATTCTTTTTGCTGTTTGGCCGCAGCGGCAAGTATACGCCGCAGGATTTGCGCATGGGCGCGCAGTTGCTGCAAATCAGCAGCCTGACCATCATCCTGTTTACCCATGTGCAGGCCACCAGCGGCATTTTGCAGGGGCTGCACAGACAGCGCATCCCCATGATCACGCTGGCCATCGGCGTGGCGCTCAAGGTGATGGTCAACTATACCCTGGTGCGCCTGCCGCAGGTGGGCATCAGCGGCGCGCCGTATGCGTCGCTCATCTGCTATGGGGTCAGCCTGGCGCCCAACCTGTACTATGTGGCCAAGTACGGGCGCATGCGCATCCGCTGGGATGAGGTGCTGCTGCGCCCGGGCGCGGCCACGCTGCTGATGGCGCTGCCCGTGCTGGGTTTGCGGGCGATGTTTGGCCAGCGGCTCAACCATTCCTGGCTGGCGCTGGGCGTCGTTGTGCTGGTGGCGGTGGCGGCGTTTGCGGTATCTGCGCTGGCTGTGGGGGCCGTCAAAAAAAGCGACCTGCCCGGTTTCCTCAGAAGGAGAATGAAATGACCGATTTGTCTGTCGTTGCGCTGGGCCCCGGCCCGGTGGAGCTGCTGACCTTGGGCGCGCTGGAGGCCATGCGCGCGGCGCCTGCGCTGGTGCTGCGCACCGGCGTGCACCCGGTGGCGGATTATTTGCATAAACAGGGCATTGCCTTTACCACGCTGGATGATCTGCACGAAAGCAGCGAGGACTTTGACGCGCTGGTGCAGCGTGCCGTCAATTATCTGATAAACCTTGCACAGCAGGGGCCGGTGGTCTATGCCGTGCCCGACCCCGCGCAGGATGCCACGGTGCAGGCGCTGCGCGCGGCGTGTAATGAAGATATTGCCATCCAGCCCGGCGTGCCGCTGGCGGCTGCGGGCCTTGCGCACGCGCCGGAGCAAGGCGCACTGGCGTGTACCGCTACCGGCCTTGCTGTGCACGATGCGCAGCATGCGCTGGTGATAACAGAGCTCAACAGCCGCGAGCTGGCCGGCGATGTCAAGCTGAAGCTGCTGGCTTTCTATGATGTTGATACCCCGGTCATATTCTACCCGCCGGGGCAGGAGGTTGTGCGTGCGTGCGTGCGCATGCCGCTGGAGGATCTGGACCGGCAGCCTGCCTATGACCACACCGCACTGGCCGTGGTGCTGCCCAAGCCCTTTGCCCAGAGGGAGCGCTATGACGTGCAGGATTTGATTCATTTGATGGCACGCCTGCGCGCACCCGATGGCTGCCCCTGGGACAGGGAGCAGACGCACCAAAGCTTAGCCAAGTATTTGATCGAGGAAGCGTACGAAACCGCCGCCGCCATCCGCGAGGAGGACTGGGCGCATGTAGCCGATGAGCTGGGCGACGTGCTGCTGCAGGTGGTGTTCCACGCCGATGTGGGCGGGCAGTACGGCACGCTGGAGCTAAGCGACATCACCACCGCGGTGTGCAAAAAGATGATCGCCCGCCATCCGCATATCTTTGGCGATACGCAGGCGGATTCCTCCGGCGAGGTGTTGACCCAGTGGGAGGCTATCAAAGCGAAGGAGCGCGGCGAGCAAACGCTGACCGACCGGCTGCGCGGCATCGGCAACGGCCTGCCTGCATTGCTGCGCGCGCAAAAGGCGCAGGAGCGTGCCGCCAAGGTGGGGTTTGACTTCCCGGATGCGCTGGAAGCGCTTCAAAAAGTGGTGGAAGAAGCCCACGAGGTGCGCGAACAGGTGGAAAAACAGGGCGATTACGCCGAAGAAGTGGGAGATTTATTTTTCTCCTGCGTGAACGTGGCGCGCCTGCTGAATATAGACCCCGACGAAATGGTCAATTTATCCACCGATAAGTTTATCAGACGTTTGGAGTGGATAGAAAAAATGCTAATAAATGATAAAAAAACGTGGAAACAGTTGACTTTATCAGCAATGGATGTATACTGGGAAAGAAGCAAAGGTATGATATAAACAACAAAGCTTCATGAATAGTAGGAGGATTACCATGAACAAAACTGAACTGATTGCCGCCGTTGCCAAGGCAGCAGAACTCAAGAAAGTCGACGCCGAGAAGGCCGTCAACGCTGCAATCGAAGCCATCCAGACCGCGCTCAAAGCGGGCGACAAAGTCCAGCTGATCGGCTTTGGCACCTTCGAAAGCCGCGAGCGCCCCGCCCGCGTGGCACGCAACCCCCGCACTGGCGAAGAGATCAAGGTGGCGGCCAGCAAGGCCCCCGTGTTCAAGGCCAGCAAGACGTTCAAGGACTCCCTGAACTAATCACGTTTCGGGCGTTCAAAGCAGGGCGGGGAAAGACCGCCCTGCTTTTCTTCAGTATAGGAGTACATCATTGTGAGATTGGATAAATACCTGAAGGTTTCGCGCATCATCAAGCGCCGCACCGTGGCCAAGGAAGCCTGCGACGGCGGCCGCGTCACGCTCAACGGCCGCGTGGCCAAGGCCGGGGCCGAGGTCAACGTGGGCGACGTGATGGAAATCCGCTTTGGCGCGCGCCTGGGCCGCTATGAGGTGCTGGCCGTGCAGGAAACCGTGCGCAAGGAAAACGCCGCCGACATGTACCGCGTGCTGAGCGAGGATGAGGAAGTCCTGGCCAAGCGCGCCCAGGGGTAAGCCATGGCATCCTTTGTAGACCGCGCAGGGCTTCAGCTGAAGGCCGGCAACGGCGGCAACGGCGCGGTATCCTTCCACCGCGAAAAGTTTGTGCAAAACGGCGGGCCGGACGGTGGCGACGGCGGCCGGGGCGGCAGCATTGTGTTTGTGGCCGACCGCAACATGCACACGCTGATGGATTTCCGCTACCGCAGGAAATACGCTGCCCCGGACGGCGAAAACGGCGGGGCTGCGCGCTGCACCGGCAAATCCGGGGCGGAGCTGGTGATCCGTGTGCCGGTGGGCACCATCATCCGCGACAAGGAAACCGACCAGGTCGTGGCCGATATGTTTGAGGACGGCGAGCGCCGCGTGCTGCTGCAAGGCGGGCGCGGGGGACATGGCAACGCGCGCTTTGCCACGCCTACCCGGCAGGCCCCCAACTTTGCCAAGCCCGGCCAGAAAACCGAATGGCGCGAGTTTGTGCTGGAATTAAAAACCATCGCCGATGTAGGGTTGGTGGGCTTCCCCAATGTGGGCAAGTCGTCCATCCTGTCGGTGGTGTCGGCCGCGCGCCCCAAGATCGCCAACTATCACTTCACCACGCTCACCCCCAACTTGGGCATCGTGGCGCACAAAGGGATTAGCTTTGCCATGGCCGATATCCCCGGTTTGATTGAGCACGCCAGCCAGGGGGCTGGGCTGGGCTTTTCGTTCCTGCGGCATGTGGAGCGCACGCGCCTGCTGGTGCACGTGGTGGACATATCGGGCAGCGAGGGGCGCGACCCGGTGGAGGATTACCGCACCATCAACCGCGAGCTCAGCCGCTATGGCGATTTGAACGAGCGCCCGCAGCTGATTGCCGCCAACAAGATGGATTTGCCCGGCGCTGCGGACAACTTGGCGCGCCTGGAGCAGGAAGCGGGCGTAAAGGTATACCCCGTCAGCGCGGCCACCGGGCAGGGCTTCCCGGCGCTGCTGGATGCGGTGGTGGAGCTGCTGCAAACGCTGCCCGAAATGGAACGCTTCCCCGAAGTGCCGTTTGACCCCGAACCGCCGGTAACGGGCTATGAGGTGGTCAAGGAAGACGGCATCTATATCCTGAAAGGCCCGTCCATGGAAAACTTGGTGGGCACGGTCAACTTTGAGGATTATGAGTCGCTTCAGTGGTTCCACCGCACGCTGCGGCGCTGCGGCGCCATCGACCGCCTGCGCGCCGCCGGCGCCCAGGAAGGCGATGTGGTAGAAATTGCCGATATGAGCTTTGACTTTATCGAGTAGCAGAGGAGAACATATGGAACTGACCACCAAACAGCGCGCACAGCTGCGCGCCATGGCCAACACCCTGCCGGTGGTGCTGTATATCGGCAAGGACGGCGTAACCGAGGGCACTGTAAAAGAGGCCTATGACGTACTCAACGCGCGGGAGCTTATCAAGTGCGCGATGCAGCAAAACGCGCCCCTTTCCGCGCGCGAGGCCAGTGACATTTTATGTGAACGGCTGGGGGCTTCTCCCGTGCAGGTCATCGGCAGCAAGTTTGTGCTGTACCGGAAGAACGACAAACACCCGAAAATCGAGATTTAATCAGTACAGACAGGAGATTTGAGCAACCACAACATATTGTATGCTTGAAACAAATAACCTACAACAAGTTGGGGATGAGGCTTGACAAGCCGCATCCCCTTCTCTATACTCTGTTCCTGCATATCACACCAAAGGAGCATCCCCATGATTACAATGATTACCAAGCGTGACGGGCGTCGCGTGCCTTTTGAACAGGAAAAGATCGAAACCGCCATTGTCAAGGCCTTTGCCGCATCCCAAAGCCAGAGGGGCCAGGAGACCGCGCGTGAGCTGGCCGACCTGGTGGTCAAGGCCTTGGAAAGCAACGAGAACATCTCCGCCACCCCCACGGTGGAGGAGGTGCAGGACGCTGTTGAGGCCATCCTCATCGAAAAAGGCTTCGTGCGCACCGCCAAGGCCTATATTTTGTACCGGGCAGAGCGCAGCCGCGTGCGCGAGATGAACACGCGCCTGATGAAAACCTATGAGGACATCGCTTTTAAGGACGCGGTGGATTCCGATGTCAAGCGCGAAAACGCCAACATCAACGGCGACAGCGCCATGGGGGCGATGCTCAAGTTTGGCTCCGAAGGCGCCAAGCAGTTTTACGATATCTACGTGTTAAACCCCAAGCACGCCGAGGCGCACCGCGCGGGCAACATCCACATCCATGACCTGGACTTTTTAACGCTGACCACCACCTGCTGCCAGATCGACCTGCTGGAACTGTTCAAGGATGGTTTTTCCACCGGCCACGGCGTGCTGCGCGAGCCGCAGGACATCGCCAGCTATTCGGCGCTGGCCTGCATCGCCATCCAGGCCAACCAGAACGACCAGCACGGCGGGCAGAGCATCGTCAACTTTGACTATGGCATGGCCCCCGGCGTGCGCAAAACCTATCAGAAGCGCTTCCGTGACAACATCGCCCGCCTGCTGGAGGCCGAGCATGATGTGCCCGACGGCACGGTGCTGGCGCGCGACATGCTGGAGGCGGTAAAGGCCCAAACCGGCCTGGTGCCGGCCATGGCCGATGACCCGGCCTTCCACGAGGCGCTGCATAAAGAGCTGTGCCAGCACATCCCCGCCGATGCGGCGGAGCGGCTGCTTACCCTGGCGCGCCGCTTCTCCGACCGTGAGATTATCAAGGCCACCTTCCAGGCCATGGAAGCGCTGGTGCATAACCTCAACACCATGAACAGCCGCGCCGGTGCGCAGGTGCCGTTTTCCAGCATCAACTACGGCACCGACACCTCGCCCGAAGGCCGCCTGGTGATGGAGCAGCTGCTGCTGGCCACCGAGGCCGGCCTGGGCCGCGGCGAGACGCCCATCTTCCCCATTCAGATTTTCCGCGTCAAGGAGGGCATCAACTACAACCCGGACGACCCCAACTATGACCTGTTCCGCTTAGCCATCCGCACCAGCGCCAAGCGGCTGTTCCCCAATTTCTCGTTTCTGGATGCGCCGTATAACCTGCAGTATTACAAGCCCGGCCACCCCGAGACCGAGGTCAGCTACATGGGCTGCCGCACGCGTGTGATGGGCAACGCCCATGACCGCAGCCGCGAGGTATCGCCCCGGCGCGGCAACCTGTCCTTTACCAGCATCAACCTGCCGCGCATCGCCATTGAGGCGCACGGCAATGTGCAGTGGTTCTTTGAGGAGCTGGAGCGCATGCTCGACCTGGTTTATGAGCAGTTGAACGAGCGCTTTGAGATCATCGCGCGCAAAAAGGTATACAATTTCCCCTTTTTGATGGGGCAGCATGTGTGGATGGATTCCGAAACGCTCAATTGGGATGACGAGGTGCGCGAGGTGTTAAAGCACGGCACGCTCACCACGGGCTTTATCGGCCTGGCCGAGGCGCTGGTCGCGCTGCGCGGAAAGCACCACGGCCAAAGCGAGGAAAGCCAGAACTTGGGGCTGGAAATCGTGGGCTTTATGCGCAGCTATCTGGACCGCAAAAGCGCTGAAACCAACCTGAACTACACGCTGATTGCCACCCCCGCCGAGGGGCTATCCGGCCGCTTTGTGCGCATCGACCGCGAGCGCTACGGCGTTATCCCCGGCGTGACCGACCGCGATTACTACACCAATTCCTTCCACATCCCGGTGTACTTCCCCATCAATGCGTTTGAAAAGATCGCGCTGGAAGGCCCTTACCACGCGCTGACCAACGCCGGCCACATCACCTATGTAGAGATGGACGGCGACCCCATGGACAACTTGGAAGCGTTTGAAAAAATCGTGCGCCACATGCATGATTGCGGCGTGGGCTACGGCAGCATCAACCACCCCGTTGACCGCGACCCGGTGTGCGGCTTCAACGGCATCATCGGCGATACCTGTCCGCAGTGCGGCCGCGCCGAGGAGGAGCACCAGTTTGAGCGCATCCGCCGCATCACGGGGTACTTGGTGGGCACGCTGGATCGCTTCAACAACGGCAAGCGCGCCGAGGAGCGCGACCGCGTCAAGCATGCGCTGGAGGACTGCTCGTGCTGATGCGTATTGCAGGCACCGTCAACGATTCCATCGTGGATGGGCCCGGCCTGCGGTTTACGGTGTTTACGCAGGGCTGCCCGCATGCCTGCCCCGGCTGCCACAACCCGGATACGCATGATCCCCAGGGCGGCCATGATGCCGACACCGATGACCTGATTGCCAAAATGAAAAAGAACCCGCTGCTGGACGGCCTGACGCTGTCCGGCGGCGAGCCCTTTGTGCAGCCCGCGCCGTGCATCGTGTTGGCGCAGGCCGCGCGCGCGCAGGGCCTCAACGTGTGGGCGTATTCCGGCTTTACCTATGAGGAGCTGCTGGCGCACCCCGACCCGCAGGTGCAGGAGCTGCTGCTTTTGTGCGATGTGCTGGTGGACGGCCGGTTTGAGCTGGAGCAGCGCTCGCTGGAGCTGCGCTTCCGCGGCAGCCGCAACCAGCGCCTGATCGACCTGCCCGCCACCCGCGCTGCCGGGCAGGTGGTTTGCTGGACGCCGCCGGTATGGTAAAATAGGCGTATCATACCCGGGGAGGATACGCACATGGCGGCAACCAATGTCCGGCTTTCATTTGACAACAGTTTTTCAGGCACCCTCCGCACCGCACGCGGGCAGTTTCCCGTCGGAAAAGAGGAAGGCACCCTCGCCCCCTATGACATGATGTTAGGCGCGCTGGGTGCCTGCTATTATGCCACTTTTCTGGACATTGCCCGAAAAATGCGCCTGGAGTACACAAGCGCCACGGTGGATATCTCCGGCGCCAAGCGCGAGGAAGTGCCCACCACGCTGCAAACGGTCACCATGGTGTTTACCGTCGCTGGTGCTCAGGATCAAAAGGGCTTTGAACGCGCGGCGCAGCTGGCCGCCAAGTATTGCTCCATCCACGAAACCATTGCGCAGGTGGCCGACATCACGCTGGAAACGCGGTTTGCAGACGCATGAAATACCGGCTGCTGGGCAACACCGGCCTGCGGGTAAGCGAGGTGGCGCTGGGCTGCGAGGGGGCCATCGGCGCGCCGTTTGAGCTGGTCAGGGAAATCACCGAGGCTGCCATCGCAGGCGGCATGAATTTTTTGGATATCTTCTGCGCGGAGCCCGATGTGCGCGACGCTTTCGGCACGCTGCTCAAGCCCTATCGCAGCAATTTTTATATCCAGGGGCACGTGGGCGCCTGCTGGCACGAGGGGCAGTACCTGCGCACCCGCGAGCAAGCCCACGTGGTACCGGCGTTTGAGGATCTTTTAGCACGCCTGCAGACAGATTATCTGGATATCGGCGTCATCCACTATGTCGATACCGATGAGGATCTGGACGCCATATTGAACGGCTGGTTCATCACCTACATGCAGCAGCTGAAGGCGCAGGGGCGCATCCGGCACATCGGCTTGAGCAGCCACAACCCGGCCGTGGCGCTGCGCGCCGTGCAAACGGGGTTGATCGAGGTGCTGCTGTTTGCCGTCAACCCCTGCTATGACCTGCAGCCCCCGCGCGAGGTGTTTGACGAGGTATGGACGCCGGACAATTACAAGGAACCGCTGACCAACATCGACCCCGTGCGCGAGGAGCTGTACGCCACCTGCGAGGCCAACGGCATCGGCCTGGTGGTGATGAAGGCCTTTGGTGGCGGCGATTTGCTGGACGCCGAATGGTCGCCCTTTGGCATCGCCATGAAGCCGGAGCATTGCCTGCACTATGCGCTGACGCGCCCGGCGGCGGCGTGCGTGGTGGGCGGTTACCGCTCCGGCCAGGAGGCGCTGGAGGCCGCGCGCTATTCCGACCTGTCCGACCAGGAGCGCGACTATGCGCCGTTCTTGGCCAATGTGCCCCGGCACAGCTACATCGGCAAGTGCATCTACTGCGGCCACTGCGCGCCGTGCGCGGTGGGGATTCATATCGCGCAGGTCAATAAATTCCATGATTTGACCCGCAACAAGGACGTGCCCCCGTCGGTGGCGGATCATTACCGGCTGCTGCCCCATCACGCGGGGGAGTGCATCGCCTGCGGCCAGTGCGAGAGCAACTGCCCCTTTGGCGTGCAGATTATCGACAAAATGAAACAGGCGGTGAAGACCTTTGGCTACTGATACGCCGGTGGTGGGCGGGCTGTACCGCCACTTCAAGGGCATGTACTATGTCGTCACCGACATCGCGGAGCATTCCGAAACCGGCGAAACGTATGTGGTGTACCGGCAATTATACCCGCCGTACAAGGCGTGGATCCGCCCGCTGCCCATGTTTATGGAGCCTGTTGACCGTCAGAAATACCCGGACTGCCCGCAGGACATGCGCTTTGAGCTCATGCCGGGCAGGGAAGGAACGCAGTAATATCAAATGGAGGAAATAATATGAGCATCCAACAAGTACGCCAAGCCCTGCGCGACAGGCTGCAGCCCATCAAAGAGGTGCTGGCCGCCGTGCCCGGCCTGCCCGACATGTTCGAGCAGTGCTTTATGAACACGCTGGACACCACCGTGCAGTGGGACGGCGAAAACACCTTTGTCATCACCGGCGACATCCCGGCCATGTGGCTGCGCGATTCCACCGCGCAGGTGCTGCACTATCTGCGCTTTGCTGATGTGCCCGGCGTGCGCGACATCATCCGGGGGCTTATCAAAATGCAGGTGGACTGCATCTTGTATGATCCCTATGCCAATGCGTTCAACAAAACGCCGCATCCGGGCTGGGACCCCACCGATTTGCCCAAGAAAAAGGAGCTGGTGTGGGAGCGCAAGTACGAGATCGACTCGCTGTGCTACCCCGTGTGGCTGATGCAGCAGTATGCCGAATGCACCGGGCAATATGATTTTCTGGATGAAAACTGCCTGAAAGCGCTGCGCACCATTGTGGATCTGTTCCGTGTGGAGCAGCGGCACGAGGACAGCGACTATTACTTCATCCGCACCAATTGCCCGCCGTCGGACACCCTGTCCCACGATGGGCGCGGCGCGCCGGTGGGCTACACCGGCATGACCTGGTGCGGCTTCCGCCCCAGCGATGACGCCTGTCAATACGGCTACTTGGTGCCCAGCAACTTGTTTGCCGCGCATATATTGGCCCATGTGGCGGGCTTTGCCGAGCGCGCGGGGGATGAGCAGCTGGCCCGGGACGCACGCAAGCTGCACGGCGAAATCAGCAACGGCGTCAGGCAGCACGGCATTGTGCAGCATCCCACCCATGGCAGCATCTATGCCTATGAGGTGGACGGCCTGGGCAATCATAACCTGATGGACGATGCCAACGTGCCCAGCCTGCTGTCGCTGCCGTATTTGCGCGTGTGCGCCAAGGACGACCCCCTGTATTTAGCCACCCGCGCGTTTGTGCTAAGCCCCGATAACCCCTATTATTCCACCGGCAAATACGCCCGCGGCATCGGCAGCCCGCATACACCGCCGGGCTATATCTGGCACATCGCCTTGAGCATCCAGGCCATGACGGCCACCGATTTGGATGAGGTGACCGGGATTGTGTCCATGATACTCAACACCCACGCCGGCACCGGCTTCATGCACGAGGGCTTCAACCCCGATGACCCGGCGCAGTTTACGCGCCCCTGGTTTGCGTGGGCCAACTCGCTGTTTGGCGAGCTGATTTACCGCCTGTACGAAGCCGGTACGCTGCCCCAGGTGCTGGAAGGGCTGCCCTCGGTTTGACGCCCGCGCCCGTCGCATGTTATCTTATATACAAGCATTAAACACAAGGCACCGCAAGGTGCCTTCAACAACAGAAGAAAGGCAGGATATATCATGCGATATGTACGCACGCGAGAAGTTCATCTGGATTTTCACACATCCGAGCACATTCCCTACATTGGACAGGACTTTGACGTTGATGCCTTTGCCGATACCTTTGCGCAGGCGCATGTAAACTCCGTCACGGTGTTTGCGGCCTGTCACCACGGCTGGCTGTACTACCCCAGCCAGCAGCACCCGGAGCAGATTCATCCGCGCTTAGCCCGGCCCGATCTGCTCAAGGAGCAGGTGCAGGCGCTGCACGCGCGCGATATCAAAGCGCCGGTGTATGTCACCGTGCAGTGGTCGCACTATCTGGCCGATACGCGCCCGGAGTGGCTCATCCGCAAGCCGGACGGCAGCCATGAGGGCGGCCCCCTGCACGAGCCGGGGTTCTACCAATCCCTGTGCGTCAACACCAGCTATGCCCAGTATTTGCGCGATCTGGTCAGCGAGATCAGCGACTATTTGGGCGACGACCTGGACGGCTGGTTCTTTGACATTGTGGGCATCCGCCCGTGCTGGTGCGCTGCCTGCCGCAAGCAGATGCTGACAACCGGCGTGAACCTGAACGACGAAAAGGCCGTGCGCGCGTTTGCCAAAAAGATTAACAACCGCTTCAAGCGCGAGATGTCCAAGCATGTGCGCAGCCTCAACCCCGACGCCACCATTTTCTACAACGCCGGGCACATCGGCCCCTGCACGCGCGAAAGCGCCGGCGATTACAGCCATTTCGAGATCGAATCCCTGCCCTCCGGCGGCTGGGGCTATTTGCACTTCCCGGTGGCCGCACGCTATGCGCGTACATTGGGGATCGACGTCATGGGCATGACGGGCAAATTCCACACCTCCTGGGGTGATTTCCATTCGCTCAAAAACCAGGCCGCGCTGGAGTTTGAGTGTTTCCGCATGCTCAGCTACGGCTGCGCCTGCTCGGTGGGCGATCAGCTGGAGCCGCGCGGAGCCATCAACCCCGCCACCTACCGCCTGATCGGCCATGTATACAAGCGCGTAGAGGAAGTGGAGCCCTGGGCCCGCCCGGCCAAGGCGCTGGCCGAAGCCGCGCTGCTTACCCCCGAAAATGACCAGAAGGAGCACGACCTGCCCGACAGCATCATGGGCGCCGTGCAGATGTTGGAGGAGCTGGCGCTGCAATATGACATCATCGACGCCACCATGCCGTTGGATGCCTACAAGCTGCTCATCCTGCCCGATGACCTCACCGCCGACGCTGCTTTGCAGGCAAAGATCGAAGCCTATGTGCAGCAGGGCGGCGCGGTGCTGGCCTGTGCGCAGGGCGGCTTAAACCTTGCCACCGGGAAATACCCCGGCGCATTCGGCGTCAACTGGCACGGCACCAACGAGCTGTACCCGGACTTTATCCTGCCCCAGGGCGACCTGGCCCAGGGCCTGGATGAGGAGGGCAAGTACGCCATCTACCTGCCCGGCGAGGTCATCACGCTGGACGGCGCAAAGCCTGCCCTGACCGCCGTGGCCCCGTACTTTGCCCGCAAGGGACGGACGTTCTGCTCCCACCGGTACACCCCGGCCGCCCCGGGCGATGCCTATCCCGTGGCCGCGCGCAAGGGCCAGGTGCTGCTGTTTGCGCATCCGCTGTTCCGCCAGTACCGCGACAACGCGCCGCACTGGTGCAAGGCGCTGGTTAAAAACGCGATTACCGCGCTGCTGGGCACGCCCATGGTGGCGCACGACGGCCCCTCCACGCTGACGGTATCGGTGCTGGAGCAGCCGCAGCATCAGCGCTATGTTGCGCATATTTTGCACTACATCCCGGTGCGCAAATCCGCCACCATCGACGTCATCGAGGAAGCCAGCCCCATTGACAACGTAACGCTTGCGTTCAACCTGCCCAAGGCCATTACCCGTGCGCGCATCGTGCCGGAGGGCACGGAACTGCCCGTGACGGACGGCCGCGTGACCATCACGGGCGCCCGCGGATATGTGGTGCTGGAGCTGACATAATCCTTGCAGGGGTGCAGGGCGGTTGCCCTGCTGCTTATCCTGTATACTATTATCAATAGTTAACACAACGATTGAAAGGGATCCCCGTGAATGCACGAACCGTTAACACCCTGCCCGCAGCGCGTCTGTCCAATTTCAGGCGTAAGTTTGTGCGCAGCATCCCGTACTATGTGATGATACTGCTGCCGCTGGCGTACTTGCTGGTGTTCAAGTACTATCCCATGTACGGCGTGCAGATTGCCTTCAAGGATTACCGCGTGCGCGCGGGCATCACCGGCAGCCCGTGGGCTGACCCGTTATTCAAGCACTTTACCAAGTTCCTAAGCTCGCCCAGCGCCTGGAAGCGTCATCATCAACACGCTGGTCATCGGCCTGTACCAGCTGCTGGCGTCCTTCCTCGATACTGCTGGCTATTGCCTTAAACGAGGTAAGCAGCGCGCGCTTCCGCAAGGGCGTGCAGATGATTACCTACATGCCCTACTTTATTTCCACCGTGGTGCTGGTGTCCATGATATTGCAGTTTACCGACATGAGCTCGGGCTTTATCAACCAGATCAACCGCGCGCTGGGGGCCGAGGCAGTTAACTACATGGGCATCAAGGAATATTTCCGCTCCATCTACGTGTGGACGGGCGTATGGCAAGGCTCCGGGTACAGCGCGGTCATCTATCTGGCGGCGCTGGCCGGCGTCAATACCGAGCTGTACGACGCCGCGCTGGTGGACGGCGCCACCAAGCTGCAGCGCATCCGCAATGTGGATCTGCCCAGCATCGCGCCCACCATCATCACGCTGTTTTTGCTCAACACCGGCTCTATCCTGGCTGTCGGGTTTGAAAAGATCTACCTCATGCAAAACAGCATGAACATCTCCGTCAGCGAGGTCATCTCCACCTACGTGTACAAAATGGGTATCCAGAACGTCAACTACAGCTACTCCACTGCGGTGGGGCTGTTTAACTCCGTGGTCAACTTCGCCATGCTGGTGCTGTGCAACCAGATCTCCAAGCGCGTTACGGAGGTGGGACTATGGTAAGCAAGCAGTTTGTTGCCAAAAAGCGCCGCATGCGCCGGGGCTGGTCGGACATCGTGTTTGACAGCGTGGTGTGGATTTTCCTGATCGTGGTGTCGCTGCTGGTGCTGTATCCGCTTATCTATGTGCTCAGCGCGTCGTTCTCCTCGGCGCAGGCCGTCATGGCCGGGCGCGTGTGGTTTTTGCCGGTGGAGCTGTCCACCGCGGCCTATGACGCCGTGTTTAAAAACCAGTCCATCATGACGGGGTATATCAACTCCTTTATCTACATGGTGCTGGGCACGAGCATCAACATCGTGACGACGCTGCTGTGCGCGTTCTGCCTGTCGCGCAAGGAGTTCTTTGGCCGCGGCATTGTGAACGGCATGCTGGTGTTCACCATGTTCTTCTCCGGCGGGCTGATCCCCACGTACTTGCTCATCCGTGACTTGGGGTGGCTCAATACCATCACCGCGATGATCATCCCCAATGCCATGAACGCGTGGTATGTGATCCTCATGCGCTCGTTCATGACCTCCGCCATCCCGGAGGATCTGTACGAGTCGGCCAACCTGGACGGCTGCTCGCCGTATGGCATGCTGTGGCGCATCACCGTGCCGCTGTCGGGCTCCATCATTGCGGTGGTGGCCCTGTACGTGGCCGTTGGCATCTGGAACAGCTACTTTGACGCGTTCATCTACCTGACCAGCAAGGAGCTGTACCCCCTGCAGGTGGTGCTGCGCAACATCCTGATACTCAACCAGCTGGACTTTAACGTCGTGCAGGACCTGCGCGAGCTGGCCAGCCGCCAGGGCATGAGCAACTTGATCAAGTATGCCATCATCGTGGTGTCCAGCGCGCCCCTGCTGCTGCTGTACCCGTTTGTACAGAAATTCTTTGTCAAGGGCATCATGATTGGTTCCCTCAAGGGCTGATGCAACCGGCGCACTGCGCTGTTTGTAATGTTTCAACTATACTAAAGGAGGTTCCCCATGAAGAAAACCCTATCCCTGCTGCTGGTGCTGCTGATGGTGGCAGTGCTCCTGCCCGCCACCGCGGAACTGGAGCCCGGCAAGTACCCCCTGACCGAAAAATTCGGCGAAATTGAGCTGAATTTCCTGGTCACCGACCATCCCGCCATTGTGGACTGGGAGACCAACGAATTTGTCAAGTGGATTGAAGAAACCACCAATGTAGACCTCAAGTTTGAGACCGTGCCGCTGGAAGGCCGCGCCGAAAAGCTGAGCCTCGTGCTGGCCTCGGGCACCTACCCGGATGTGTTCATGAGCGTGGGCATGTCCTCCGCCATGATCTCCAAGTTTGGCGTGCAGGAGCAGCTGTTCATGCCGCTTAACGACCTGATCGACAAGTATGCCCCCAACACCCTGAAGGTGTTTGAGCAGTATCCCGGCTCCAAGGGGCTGCTGACGCAGCTGGACGGCAACATCTACTCCCTGCCCAGCGTCAATGAGTGCTATCACTGCACGGTGGCCAACAAGTTCTTTGTGAACATGGATTGGCTCAAGGCCGTGGGCATGGAAAAGCCCACCACGCTGGATGAGCTGTATGATGTGCTGGTCGCCTTCCGCGATAAGGACCCCAACGGCAACGGCCAGGCCGATGAAATCCCGCTGGCAGGCTCCTATCTGGACGGCTGGAACACCCGGACCGAGCGGTTCATCATGAACGCTTTTACGTACTACAACGTCGACCTTACCCAGACCAATACCACCTCCATGGAGGCCTTTGGCCTGTACTTAGAGGATGGCAAGATCGTGACTCCCTTTGAAAAGCCGGAGTTTAAAGAAGGCCTGAAATACATGCGCAAGCTGGTGGATGAGAAGCTGTACTATGTAGGCTCCTTCTCCCAGAACCTGAACCAGCTCACCCAGCTGGCGGAGTCCGGCGTGCTGGGCGCGACCTCGGCGGGCTACATCCTGTTTGCCAACTTAGGCGGCCCGGTGTACCGTCAGTATGACTATGTGCTGCCCGTAACTGGCCCCAACGGCTACCAGAACGTGGTCAGCTTCCCGCATGACAGCGTGGCCACCACGGGCTATGTGCTGTCGGCCGATTGCAAGAACCCCGAAGCCGCCGTCATGGTGGGCGACCTGCTGCTGTCCTATGATGCGTCCGTGCGCGGCTATTACGGCGTAAAGGGCGTGGACTGGGACGATGCCGATGAAGGCGCGCTGGGCATCAACGGCCTGCCCGCACTGTACAAAACCATGGTGCCCTGGCAGGAGGTGGAGCCGCAGAACCAGCACGTTGTGCAGCAGACCATCTCCATGCGCGACAGCACCTTCCGCTTAGGCGAAACCTCCCCGGCCGATGTAGACCTGTGGAGCAGCGAAGGCCTGGAAACCTACCTGTACAAGGCAACGGCGGAGTATAAGCCGTTCACCCGTGACGAGAAGGTGATCCCCCCCATCAAGTTCACCGAAGAGGAAAATGATGAGCTGGCCGTGCTGCGCGTGGAGCTGGCCAACGCCATCAAGGAAGGCGTCATCGGCTTCATGACCGGCGCGCGCGATGTGGACGCGGACTATGATGCATTCCTGGCAGAGCTGGAAGGCAAGGGCCTGCCCCGCCTGATTGAACTGCACCAGACCCAGTACGACGCGCAATATGCTGCAAAGTAATTCATAACCGGCAACAATGACAGGGGAGCTTCGGCTCCCCTGTTGCTTTGGGGCGTGTTATAATAGGTGCAGATGAACGTATAGTACGAGAGGAGAAATGATGCGAGCTTTTTCCCGCCCTGCCCGGCCAATCTGGTCAATGGCGTTCAAAACGCTTGTTTTTGTGTTGGGCGTGCTGGGTCAATACTTTGGCTTGCGGCGCAATGGTTTTCACGTGGCGCGCCAGTTGGTGTATTACACCAACATCAGCAATATCCTTATTACCCTGCTGTCCGGCGGGCTGGCGTTTGCGCTGTGCAGGCATCATCGTGCGGGTACACAGGCGCGTTTTGCGCGCTGGGTGGGCGTGCTGCGCTTTGCGCTGGCAGCGGGCATATTGCTTACGTTCACAGTGTTTTCGCTGCTGTTGACCCCTATGCTGAACAGGAGCTATCTGCTCAGCGCCGATAACCTGCTGGTGCACAACGCCGTGCCGCTGCTGGCCGCGCTGGATTACATGCTGTTTGACGAAGGGCTGGAGGACGGCCAGCCGCGCATCGGGTGGGCCTACGCGCTGCCGGCGGCGTATTTTGTGCTGACGCTTGTGCTGATGCAGTCGGGCGTCCGCTATGCAGGCGGCGCATCGGCTCCCTACTATTTTTTAAATGTCCGCACCCTGGGCTGGTTTGGCGTAAAGCGGGGTCAGCTGGGCGTACTCTGGTGGGTGGTGATCCTCTGCTTGCTGCACTGGGTGCTCGCCCGCCTGCTGCAGGGGCTGCGCAGCATGGTTAAAAAACACGGGGAGCGCTAATGTTGTACATCAGTATAAAACCCCCGCAAAATCCTTGTCATCCCCATCCCGCTGTGCTACCATGCCAGCCAGAACGTATTACGGCGCAGGCCGGACAAGGAGCGATTATGGACAAGAAGACAGTCTTTGCGCACGTGGATCATACGCTGCTCAAGCCCACGGCCACCTGGGCGCAGATCCAGGCGCTGTGTGACGAAGCCATAGCCTATGGCATGGCCACGGTGTGCGTGCCGGCGTGCTATGTAAAGCCCATTGCCGATGCCTATGGCAACAAGCTAAAGGTGTGCACGGTGGTGGGCTTCCCGCTGGGGTACAGCACCGCGGCGGCCAAGGCGTTTGAAGCGCGGGAGGCCGTTCAAAACGGCGCGGCCGAGGTGGATATGGTGATCAACATCGGCGATGCCAAGGCCGGGCTGTTTGACAAAATCACCGGGGAAATCAGGCAGATAAAGGCCGCAGTGGGGGAGAAGGTATTAAAGGTCATCGTGGAAACGTGCTACCTGACCGATGACGAAAAGGCGGCGCTGTGCCGCTGCGTCACCGATGCGGGCGCGGATTTTATCAAGACCTCCACCGGCTTTGGCACGGCGGGCGCAACGCTGGCGGATGTAGAACTGTTTAAGCAGCACGTGGGGCCGGGGGTGCGCATCAAGGCCGCCGGCGGCATCCGCACGGCGCAGGATATGGAGGCCTATCTGGCGGCGGGCTGTGCGCGCATTGGGGCCAGCGCTGCCATCCAGGCATATGAAGGGCGCGAATAATGAAAGGGGATATATACTATGACAATGGGACAACCGGGGCGTGAGGTCAAGCTGGGCATCATTGGGCTGGGCGGGCGCGGGCGCGGGCAGATGGCGCTGCTGGCCAGCATGCCCGATGTTACGATTGCCGCTGTATGCGATCTGTACGAGGATCGGGTGAAGCTGGCGCATGATCACCTGGTGGAGAAGGGGCTTGCGGCCCCCAAAACCACGCTGAATTACCACGACATACTGGCCATGCCCGAGGTGGAAGCCGTGGTCATCATGACCAGCTGGCAGACGCACATCGAAATTGCGGTGGACGCCATGCGCGCGGGCAAGCTGGTGGCGATGGAGGTGGGCGGCGCGTCCTCCATGGACGAGTGCTGGCAGCTGGTGCGCACGTCGGAGCGCACGGGCATGGGCTGCATGCTGCTGGAAAACTGCTGCTACGGCAAGGAAGAGATGACGCTGCTGAACATGGTGCGCCAGGGCATCTTTGGCGAGCTGGTGCACTGCCAGGGCGGCTATCAGCACGATTTGCGCAGCGAGATTGGCCGCGGCGATATTGACCGCCACTACCGGCAGGATAACTTCCTGCGCCGCAACGGCGAGCTGTACCCCACGCATGAATTAGGGCCCATCGCCAAATATCTGGATCTCAACCGCGGCAACCGCATGCTGTCGCTGGTGTCGATGGCCAGCAAGGCGCGCGGGCAGACCGCGTGGCTGAAGGAAAACCGCCCCGATGACAAGCTGGCCAACGCCACGTTTAACCAGGGCGACATCGTGACCACCATGATTAAGTGTGCCAACGGCGAGACCATTTTGCTCACGCACGACTGCACGCTGCCCCGCCCCTATTCGCGCGGCGGGCGCATCCAGGGCACCAAGGGCATCTGGCAGGAGGACAACCGGGGCATTTATATCGACAACCGCTCCCCGGTCAACCCCGACTATTGGACGCACGAATGGGAAAGCGACGCCAAATATATGGAGGAATACTGCCATCCCCTGTGGACGGAGTATGAGGCCTTTGGCCGCCGCGGCGGGCATGGCGGCATGGACTATCTGGTGCTGCGCGCGTTTGTCGAAAGCATCCAGCAGGACAAGCCCTTCCCCATTGACGTGTACGACACGGCCTCCTGGATGGCCATTACCGCTTTAAGCGAGGAATCCATCGCCATGGGCAGCATCCCCGTGCCCGTGCCGGACTTTACCGACGGCAAGTGGCTAAGCCCCCGGCCGCACCATGAGGGGCCTTACGCGCTGGATTGGTGATTATTCTACAGCCTTGATGATCCTGTCGTCATAGCTGGGCGCGATGCGCTGACCGGGCGGGACGACCAGAAACTCGCCGTCGTCCCACTGCCCCCACAGCAGTTGGCGCAGCAGCCTGTCATTCCCAGGGTACCGGTCAAACCGCCAGCCTTTTGTACTGGCGGTTTTTTGCGCGCTGCGGATGCTTTCATCGTCCGGGATGTTGGGCCAGGAAATGTGCGCCATGCGCCGGTAGTTGCGCAGCATGTCGCGCTCCACGTCCATCAGGTACTCCACCGTGTCCTCGTCCTGAAAGCGATCCATATATTGCTGGCGCTTGCGGCGCAGCAGGTCATCATCCAAAAACAGCGCGCCCAGGTCGTACCAGCCGCGCGTGTAATAATAGGTGCCGCTGTGTATGCGGAAATCCTCGTCATACTGCGCGCGCGAACCCATCAGCAGCGTGATGCAGTCATGCGCGCGCGGGGCCACCAGCGGGTATTTGCTGCTGCTTAGCCCCGCAATGGCGTTGGAGCACAGGCCATACCCCAGCAGGATGGCGTCGATGGGGCGGCTTTCGTGCTGGTCGGTGTGCACGTCGTCGCCGGAATCAACGGCGTCAATTTCCTGTTGCAGCGCTTGCATCAGCTGTTTGGGCGTGTCGTGCAGGCGCTGGCGCACCATGGTTACGTCAATCACATGCGGGCAGGCATAGATCAGGCTGGCCACCTCCCGCTGCAGGGCCTTGCAGCATAGCAGTTTAAAGCGCATGTTTCCTCCTGTGTGTGACATTGTGCCGTACCGGGTATATTATACATAACACCCACTTGGTTGTGGAATGCTTATCAAACAAGGATTGCAGGAGGTACCCCATGAAAAAATTTCTTTCGCTGCTGCTGGTCGCAGGCTTGCTGCTGGCGCTGACGCCCGCCCTGGCCGAAAACGAGGGGAAGGTGCGCGTGGCCGGGCTGATTGGCCCCACCGGCATGAGCTTAGCGCCCATGATGGCGCAGAACGAGGGCGTATATGCCTTTACCTTAGCCGCCGCGCCGGAGCAGTTGGTGGGCGAAATCGTGGCCGGCAATGTCGATATCGCCGCCGTGCCCACCAACCTGGCCGCCGTGCTGTACAACCGCACCAAGGGCGCGGTGCAGATGCTGGCCGTCAACACGCTGGGCGTGCTGTACGTGCTGGAAAAGGGCGACACCGTGCACACCGCCGCCGACCTGTCGGGCAAGACCATCGTGACCGCCGGGCAGGGCGCGGTGCCGGAATATGTGCTCAACTATATCCTGGACAAAAACGGCATCACCGATGCCACGGTGGAATACAAGTCCGAACACAACGAGGTCAACAGCCTGGCTGCCTCGGGCATGGCCGACCTGGTCATGCTGCCGCAGCCCATGGCCACCGCGCTGCTGCTTAAGGATGCAGGCTTCCGCGTGGCGCTGGACATTACCGAGCAGTTTGCGTTGGCCGCTGAAAAGGACAGCAAGCCCGGCACCGTGCTGTCCATGGGCGCGCTGGTGGTGCAGACATCCTTTGCCCAGCAGCACCCGGACAAGGTGGCCGCGTTCTTAGAGGAATATTCACTGGCCGTAACCTTTGTCAACGAGGAGCCTGCCAAGGCCGCTGTGGATATCGTTTCAGCCGGCATTCTGCCGTCCGAAAAGGTGGCCGAGGCCGCCATCCCGCTGTGCAACATTGTCTTTGTGGTGGGCGAGGAGATGAAAACCAGCATCGCCCCGCTGATGGACATATTGTTTGAGGCCGATGCCAAGTCCGTGGGCGGCGCGGTGCCGGATGACGCGTTCTATTATATTCCCGCCGAGGTCAAATAACTACAAATACCCGCCGTCCACCGCTAAAACCTGGCCGGTGATGAAGCTGGCCTCGCCGCTGCACAAGAAATATGCCGCCGCGGCCACGTCCTGGGGGGTGCCCAAACGCCCCAGCGGCGTGGCGCGGCGCAATTCGTTTAATTCATCCGGCGTGTAGCCCGACAGCATGTCGGTGTCGATGACGCCGGGGGCCAGCGCGTTCACGCGGATGCCGCAGGGCCCCGCCTCCCGCGCCAATGCCTGGCACAGGCCGATCAGCCCGGCCTTGGAGGCAGAGTACGCCGCCTCGCACGCCGCGCCGCGCAGCCCCCAGATGGAGGATACCATCACGATGCTGCCCGCGCCCTGCCGCTGCATGTGCGGCAGCACCGCGCGCGCACACAAAAACGCCGCGCGCAGGTTGGTGTGCATCAGATGATCCCACTGCGCGGTGTCCATGTCGGTCAGCAGCCCCGTGTACGATACCCCGGCGTTGATTATCAGCGCATCTACATGGCATAATTGTTGTATGGCCTCGGCCAAGAAGCGCTCGGCCTGCTGTTCATCGGCCAGGTCGCCGGGGAGGGCGATGGCGCCGGTTTCATCGGCCAGCGCACGGGCAGCCTCCTGGCTGCTGTGATAGCCAAAGGCCACGCGCCAGTTTTCTTTGGCAAAGCGCGTCACGATGGCGCGGCCGATGCCGCGCGAACCCCCTGTTACCAACGCTGTTTTCATCAAATGCATTGTAGTTAGGCGCTGTTGCGCTGTCAAGGAGCCCCATGAACGAACTGCTGCGTGCCCACCTGCCGCCGGATACCCCCTTTCGATATTTGCCCGAAACAACCTCCACCAACCAGGTGGCCAAGCTTTGGGCACGGGAGGGTGCCCCGCACGGCGCCTGCGTCATCGCCGCCCGGCAGACAGCAGGGCGCGGCAGGCTGGGGCGCGCCTTTTTTTCGCCGCAGGGCGGGCTGTATATGAGCGTTATCCTGCACACACAGGCCGACGCCGGCCTGCTGACCACGCTGGCCGCCGTGGCTGTGCGCCGCGCGGTGCAGCGCGTGACGGGGCAGAAACTATCCATCAAGTGGGTCAACGACCTGCTGCTGGATGGCCGCAAGGTGTGCGGCATCCTCACCGAGGGCGTGCTGGACGGCGCCCGCCGCATCGCGGTGGCGGGCATCGGCGTCAATGTGTATGCAGATGCCTTCCCTGATGAAATACAGGACAAGGCCGGCGCGCTGTTTGCCGCGCCCCCGCCCGACGGCATCGCCGCCCAACTGGCCGGGGCCATCGTGGAGGAGCTGCTGTCCGGCCTGCCGCACATCCCCGCGCACCTGTCCGAATACCGCGCCCACTGCTGGACGCTGGGCCAGCGCGTGCGTTTTATGGCAGGCCAGCAGGAGGGCACCGGCATAGCCCGCAGCATCACCGACACCGGCGCGCTGGTGGTGCACACCGACACCGGCCCCGTCCTATTAAACACCGGCGAAGCGCAGGTGCGCGGGCTGGATGGGGGATATTGGTGATATGAGCCGGGAGATGATGGTATGAGAGCGCTTGTTATCAATTACGAGATTATTGCCTTTTGCGCGCGTAATACACCAGTATGATACCTGCTATGGTACACAATCCATTTAACCCCCACTCCTATACTTTGCGTACGTTGCGTACGTTGCGTACGCATCGTACATGGCGTACATCCCTTTCCCTACAGAAAAAAATAAAAAACACCCCAAAAAGGTAAAGGGAACCTATGGTATCTCTCTTATTGTAGGGAGAACCACGGGTTCCTTGCTATTCCATTATATTTCCCTGGGCATTCCCCGCTATCCAGCCATCATCAGCCTGTCGGCTGCGTACGCTACGTACGCAACGTACGCAACGTACGCAAAGTACACAGGGGGGTCATGTTGCGACAAGCGGCGTGCGGGGAGTGCGTTCCAGACGGATGACGCGGTCGTTGCCAACCCTGACCCTGCGGACGCGCATGCCGTCGCGGCACTCCGTTTTCAGCCCTACCTCCTTTCCTGCGGGATACGCCCGCACACGGCTACAGCCTGCCCGTATGGGATACTGACATGCAATGACATAAGGTGACATATGGTGACAGGTTCGGGAACATGCCGGCAGCCTTAAATTAGGTTGAATTATCCGTTCCCAGGTCCTGTCACGACCTCCAGCACCTCCCCAGTCTGGCCGTCTAACTTAACCAGGCCGAAGCTGGTGCTATAGTCTGTGCGCTCATCCAGAAACTCTATCTGCCAGATGCTTTGGCCGTTGTACCGGTTGGTATAGATAAAGTTGCAGTTGGCGCGGGTTGCTTCGCTCTCGGCGCGTGAATGGGCTACACCGGCTTTGATCAGCGCGTCCCAGGCCCTCTCTTCGGCCTGTTGTTCGGTCAGGTCGCCTTCGCCGGGGATGCCGTTCAACTCGATGTGTTCACGCATCCAGTCCTCGGATTGATCCTGATGACGCCACAGGCTGATGACGGCCTTTTGCTCCAGCGAATAGAAGGCAGCCGGGTTGCGGTCCTTTTTCTGCCAGTTGGCCAGCGCCTTTTCCACATCCTCGCGGGTGTTGTAGTGCTTCTCCATGAACGCCCAGTAATGCTCCGGCGCGATGGGGTTGCGCCACACCAGCGGCCGCCCGTCTGTACCCATCGTTGACCATATCTCGCCGTCCGCAGGCAGGATTCCATCGGAAACCTCCTGTGCGCGCCCTGTGGGCGTCACACGAATGAACTTGCATTTGCCGTCCTCTATGGCATCAAGGTCTACGCGGGCAATTTCCCGGATGTCGCGGCCATCCACCTCCACAAAGCGGATCTGCCAGGTGCGGCTGCCGATGGTGTACAGGTTGAATGTAAACTGGATGACCGGCTCAAGCGAGTCAATGTAGGCATCGGAATAGATGTTGGTGGCGCTTTTTACCTCGTCCCGCGCCAGTTGGAGCGCCGCATCCTGCTGTATGTCGGTGGCCTCCGGCACGCCGGGGAACACATCGCCGAGGGCAGGCTTGTTGTAGCGCAGGTAGTGCATGGCCTGGTACACAATGGGCCAATAGGTTGGGTCGTGGCCGTACTCTTTGTATAGCTTGTTGTAGATGGCGTCCGCCGTGTGGGTGTTAAGCCCTATGTCCCGCATCTGCTGCCAGTAGCCTGGCCGGGCGATGCTCAAGTCCTCGGTGAAATACGGCTGCGGGGGATAGGTGGCTTCGATGTCCATTTCCTGCTGGGGCACCTTGGTCGCAAAGGCGCGGCGCTCCTGCGGGATGAGTATGTCCAGCACATACCGGCGGCGGTGGTCGTTGCCGGGGGAGAACACGTCCGTCAGCACTACCTGCCCGGTTTTTGCGTCCACCTCGGCCAGATAATCCCAGGCAAAGCTTACCTTCCAGCGCTGCTGCCCCTGCGCTTCCAGGTAGATGGCATGCACGGCGGTTTCAGGCGGGTACTTGCCCTGGGTGGTGTCCAGCAGTTTTTCCTTGCTTACCCCGTGCGCGGCGCTGACGGTGCCTGCGGCGGCGTCCACGGCCTGTTCACGGGTGATCATGCCCGCAGGCGCGGTGTAGTTCTGCGCAAGGATATAGTCCGCCTCGCGGTTGGTGCCCGGCGTGAGCCCCAGCGCTTTCAGCCGGTTGTGCAGGTCTTGCCAGTTTTGCGCGCTCCAGGCATCCTGGGAGCCATAGATGTTGCCGTACAGGCTGTGGAAACGGTCCAGCAGCAGCTGCGCGCGCTGCTCCGGCGTGCCCTGCATTTCTTCCCGGTCATCGCGGTAGCCCTCGATATCGCCCTGGGCGCTTAATTCCATGTGGATGCTGGGGTCGTCAACGGTCAGCGGTTCAAACCACATCGCCCACTGCCGCTGGGTGTACCACGGGGTCTGCTTTACCTCGGTAAAGCTGCGCGAGATGCGGTAGCGCGCTTTGTCCAGCACGTCCGGCCCGCCATATTGCCCCTTGATGTATTGCGCGGCGCGCTGCTCGATCTCGTCCTGGGTTAGTTCGCCTTCCTGGGGCACGGCGCTTTCCACCAGCAGGTCGGGGTGCAGCTGCTGCCAGAACTGGGCATACCAGTATTGGTCGGCCACGTCCCAGGTGCCGGGGTAGAAGCCCAATTGTTCCTTGGCAAACAGCAGCGCCAGCTCCTCCTTGAAGTAACTGCCCTGGTCGCGGATGCGCCGGACGGCGTTGTCATCCAGCTGAATGCCATGTTTTTGCGCAAAGGCCAGGATGTCCTCTACCTCTTCCTTTGTAAAGCGCTGGCTGGCGCTGTTCTGCGCCATGGGCGATATCTTTTGATCCACGATGTCCTTGCCGCCCAATATCACGGCGGCCAGCGCCGCGGTGACCAGCAGCGCCGACAGGGCTGTGGCCAGGGCCAAAGATAGTTTCTTTTTCATGGGTTGTCCTCCTTGTATGCTGGACAGGATGCGCGCACGGCTGCCCGGCGTTACGTATAGTCCCGATAAATTGCTGTCAATAGCGCGCTGAATACGGTTGTGCACGGGTCACCCCTCCTTCTTCCAACTGTGTTTTTAAATGGTCTTGCGCCTGCTGCAGGCGCCGGTGCGCGGTGGAGGCCTGCACGCCCAGCGCCTGCCCGCACTCGCGCAGCGTCATCCCGGCGTAGAAGTACAGCAGCAATATGTCCCGGTATTTGCGCGGCATGTCCATCACCGTTAAAAACAGCGTGCGGTCATTTTCCTCCACCGCCATCAGCGCGGGCGGCAAATCCTCCGGCGTAAGGCGGCGGTCAATGTGCTTAAACCACGCGCCCCGGCGCATGTCCTTGCAGGTGTTGACCGCAATGCGCATCAGCCAGGCGATGTCGCTGTCCGGGCGGCGCTGCTCGTACCGGGGCATGGCCTGCCAGGCCTTGAGGAATGTCTCCTGCAGCGCGTCCTCGGCCAGCTGCACATCGCGCAGCCATACAAAGCACACGCGCAGCACGCGGTCGCCATACAGGGTGAGCCATTCCTCCACCCTGCGCTGGGCAACCAGGCTTTGAACGCCCGTCATGGCATGCATCCCCCCTTCACCTGTTATAACGAATGGGGGATGCAATTTGTTCGATAGGCAACAAAAAATATAAAAATAGAAAGAAAAACCCCCGGTGCGGGCGCACCGGGGATGGGTGAAAACGTTATGATCAGTAGTTGCGGGCTTCGCGCTCGAAGTAGGCGCGGGCATGGTCGCAGGCCGGGCACTTGGCGGGGGGCGTCTTGCCGGTGTGGATGTAGCCACAGTTGCGGCAGTGCCAGCGGGTGCCGTCATTATCCGTGAACACCGTCTCGTTGTCCAGATTGGCCTTGAGGGCGTTGTAGCGCTCCTCATGCTCCTTTTCCACATCGGCTACCTTCTGGAAGCGGGCGGCCAGCTCCATGAAGCCTTCCTGGCGGGCGGTCTCGGCAAATTCCTTGTACATTTCCGTCCACTCATAGCGCTCGCCGGCGGCGGCGGCGGCCAGGTTCTTGGCGGTGTCGCCGGGGTTGGTGCCGGGGGCCAGCTCGCCCAGGGCCTTGAACCACAGCTTGGCATGTTCTTTTTCGTTCAGCGCAGTCTCGGCAAAGAAAGCGGCGATTTGCTCATAGCCTTCTTTTTTGGCCGCAGAGGCGTAAAAGTCATACTTGTTGCGCGCCTGGCTTTCGCCGGCAAATGCAGTCCACAGGTTTTTTTCGGTCTGAGATCCCTTGAGTTCCATGTCATTACCTCCTGATTTGATTGTGTTACAAATAGAACAGCGCGGCCAGCGTGCTGCCCACGATGAGCAGCGCGATAAAAATGCATATCGCCCGCACCCACCAGGGATACTTGCTGAAGCTCGATCGCGTGCTTTTTCCGGCCATAGCGTCCCCTCCGTAATCCATGAATTCTCTTTAATTATACCCCAAGGAATGACGTTCAGTCAAAATGCGCAAAATTAATTTGGGCGGCTGGTTACGGCTGGTTTTTCGCTTTACAGATAATAATTCAGCCCGAATGGGTATTGATCGCCCCCGCCCCAGCGGTAGCCCTGCCCCAGCAGCTTGGGCAGCATCAGCTCGTTGCCCAAACGCTGCGGCGGGAAACGCAGGATTTTGTATGCTTCCGCATAGGGGAAGCCCGCCATATACCCGCGATACTGCGCCGCCACCTGTTTTTCCTGGACGAGCGCTGCCCCGCAGGCCAGCGGCTGATCGAAAACAGCCAGGCTTTTTTCAATCGTGGGCATAGCGTCTGTGATATTGATCAGGAAATCGGGGATAAAATGGTTCATGCTCTGCCAGGGGCCTGCCTCAAACGCATGCACCTCGCAGGAGGTATGCTCGCACAGCACCTGAAAGGCCGCGCGCGAGGCCGCCACATGATCCCAATGGCTGTCCTTCATCCAGTGGATAAAGGCCATGTCCGGCATGATCTCCTCCACCGCATCGCGCAGCAGCAGCATATCCTCATTCGTGCCCGTATAGTAATCATTTGCATACCCGCCCACGATGCTGCAATGCGCGCCAAATACTTGGGCGGCTGCGATGTCCTGGCGGTCATACTCCGCACACGCGGCCGGGTCGGAGAACGCATCCGTTGCGCGGCCATGCTTTTTGTACACGCGCCGTTTGCACGCCACCTTCAGGAAATACAACTCAAACCCTGCCTGCTTCAGATGATACGCCATGCCGCCTGCGCAGTACTCAATGTCGTCATTATGCGCGCCGATGAAAACCGCTTTCATGGAAAACCTCCATTCATGCTTTCTTTCTTCGCCCTATTATAATACCTTCTTGGCAAAAAACAGCAATGCATCGTCATGATGGAACGTTTGGATGCATTGCTGTTTTGCGTTGCGTCTAAATTTTAGAACGCTTGTATGCTTACATCAACCCCGGCAGCCACAGCGAGAAGAACGGCACAAACGTCACCAGCAGCAGCACTGCGACCATCGCTGCATACATGGGCAGCATGGTAACGGAGGTTTTTTCCAGCGAGGTTTTGCCCACTGCGCATCCTACGTATAGCGCGCTGCCCACCGGCGGTGTGCACAGGCCTACGGCCAGGTTGAATATCAGCATCACGCCAAAGTGCACCGGGTGCATGCCAATGGAAGGGTTGGTGACCACCGGCAGCAAAATGGGCGTCATGATCATGATCAGCGGCGCCATGTCCATAAAGCAGCCCAGCACCAGCAGCAGCAGGTTGATCAGCAGCAGCAGCACGATCTTGTTGTGGGTGACGGTGAGCAGCGCTGCGGTAATCTGATCGGGGATGCGCAGATCGGTCATCATGTAGGCGAACGCCTTGGCGGTGGCAATCAGCGTCATGACAACGGCCAGCGTCTTGAGAGACCGGCGCAGCACATGCCCAAAGTTGCGCAGCTTGGCCGAGCGGAACAGCAGGTATGTGATAAGGAAGGTATACACGCAGGCGATGGCCGAAGATTCCGTGGCGGTAAAGACGCCCGCCGCCACCCCGCCCATGATGATGACAAATATCATCATCGGGGCAATGGCATTCAGGATGATCGACCAGCCGCGCCCCTTGTATGCACCGGCTTCTCCCTTGGGGAAACCAAAATGAGTGGACAGGAAAAAGCACAGAATCATCAGGCCTGCGCCCAGCAGGAGCCCTGGAACCAGCCCTGCGATGAGCATGTTGCCCACCGTTACGCTGCCGCCGGCGGCCAGCGCGTAAATGACCATGTTGTGGCTGGGCGGGATCAGCACGCCCTGGCAGGCCGTAACCACGGTGAGCCCCACCGCAAACTCCGGCTTGTAGCCCTGCTTTGTCATCATCGGGATGACGATGGAGCCTAAGGAACTCACGTCCGCTACCGCGGAACCGGAGATGCCGCCAAAGAACATGGAGTCCAGCACGTTGACATACGCCAGCCCGCCGCGGAAACGGCCCACGGCCAAGTTGGCCAGGTCAACGATTTTTTCGCTCATCCCGCCTTCGGACATGATTTCACCCATCAGGATGAAAAAGGGAATGGCCAGCAGCGAGAAGTTGTTGGCACCCTGCACCATCTGGTTGACCATCACCGACAGGTTGGTGCCGCTGATAAGCGCGCTGCTCAGCGTTGAAATCAGCAGCGCAAAGGTGATGGGCACGCGCAGCAGCATCAGCAGGAAGAACCCGCCAATCAGGACAATGGTGGCCAGCACAGAAGCATCCATCAGGCATGTCCCTCCTTCATATGCTCCTTGCGCTCCTGGATGACCATGTCCACATAGTCAATCTCAGGCTCGCTGTAGAGCCAGTCACCGGGTTTGAGAACCCCGGTCAGGAACAGGATGCAGTCGTACACAATGACCGCCCCTGCGATGGGCACGGCCACATACTGCACCCAGTTGGGCAGCCCCGTCATGGGCAAGATACCGGGCATTTTCATCATGCGCAGCACGCGCTGCCCGCCGATAAAGAACATAAACACCCCGCACAGCAGCATGGATACCTCGCCCAATTTTTCCAGCGCCCTGCGGCCTATGCCGCCCTTGCGCAGGCGGTTGTATACGATGTTAACGGTAATATGCATGTGATCGCGCACGCCCATAGCGCACGACAGGAACACAAACACCGTTACCAGCAGGCGGGGCACTTCCTCGGCCCAGGCCACGCCGGTATTAAACACATAGCGCAGCACCACCGTGTACGTCAGAATCAGCACCATGGCCACCAGCGATACATCGGCCACGATGAGCAACACTTTGTGAATGGCGCGGTCAATTTTGCGTAGGATTTCGGCCACGCATCTCACCTCCAACATTTAAGTAAAGGGAGAAGCCTGTGCAGGCTTCTCCCGGTAGATGCAGCGGCTTAGAAATCTGCGCCAATCTGCTTGATTTGTTCGATCAGATCCATCCATTCGGAGCCAAACTCTTCATACAGGGGAGCCATGGCTTCTTCAAACTTGGCGCGGGCTTCGGGGGTCAGTTCCACAACGATGGCGCCTGCATCGCGCACGATCTGCTCGGAAGAGGCTTCCTTCTTGGCCCATTCGGCAATCTCATACTCCTGGGTGTCCTTGGCGGCAGCCTTGATGATCTCTACATCTTTGGGGTCGAGCTGGCTGAGCACCTCGGCGGAGGCCAGCAGGATTTCAGGCACGCGGGTGTGCTGGTCTAAGATATAGTACTTGGCGGCCTCATAGTCGCCCATGTTCTGGTAGGTGGGCCAGTTGTTTTCAGCGCCGTCCACCACGCCGGTGGCAATGGCTTGCTGCACGTCGTTGGGGCCGATGCCCGTCACCGGGGTAGCGCCCAGCAGCTCCACCATGCGCTTCATCATCTGGTTGTCCTGCACGCGGATTTTCAGGCCCTTCATGTCCTCTACGGTGTTGACCTCGCGCGTCAGGTAGAAGCTGCGGCTGCCGGCATCATAGTAGCACAGGCCGACCAGGCCGGAGTTGGGCGCGGCTTCGATTTCCGCTAAGAATTTCTGGCCGATTTCGCCGTTGAGCACCGCCCACATGTGCGCGCCGCTCTTGTACAGGTAGGGCATCTGGATGGCGTTGATGGAGGGCACAAAGTTGCTGACCGGGGAGGCGGACACGCGGGTGAACGCCAGGTCGCCCAGCTGCAGCGCCTGGATGGCGTCCGGCTCAGCGCCGTACAGCGTGCCGCCGGTGTACACTTCGATCTTGATGCGGCCTTCGGTGCGCTCCTCCACCAGGCGGGCAAACTCCTCATCCGCCAGGGAGGTGGGATAGCCAGGGGCGTGCACTTCCGACAGCTTGAGCACGGTCTGTGCGCTGGCGGTTGCCACGGAGAGGATCAACAGGGTGGACAACAGCAGTAACAGGAATTTTTTCACGGGACATCCTCCTTATTTATGTTGGAAACGGGTTTCCGCCCGCTTTCCATATTCTATATCCTTTATACCACATCATGTGTGTTTTGTCAATTTTTCAACCGTTTTTGTACTTATTCCTTTGGCAATTTGTCTATTTGCGCCGTGGCCATCATCAGCACGCCCACGCCCTTCAAATCGTTGTCGCGCGTGGCTTCACAGGCGTAGGAGTCAAAGGAACCATCGCGATAGTCCTTAACACCTAATCCGCCTGAGGCGCACGTGCCGGTGAGCACCAGGCGCCCATCGCGCTCCACCACAAAGGTTTTCAGCAGCCCCTGCCAGGCGCGGCGGGCGTCCTTGGCAAAGAAGGGTGACAAATACCCCTTGTTAACGGCCTTAATCAACGCATAGGTAAACATGGCGGACGCCGATGCTTCCGGGTAGTTGCCGGGGCGCCCCGCCTGATCCAGCACCTGATGCCATACGCCATCAGCATCCTGATAGTGCAGCACGCTGCGCAGCAGGCCCGTCAGCATACGCAGCGCCTCCGGCCTGCGGGCATCGTCTTCCGGCACATAGTCCAGCACTTCGATCAGGCCCACGGTGTACCAGCCCATGCCCCGCCCCCAGTAGGTGGCGGAGTTGCCCGTCTCCGGGTCGGCCCAGATCTCGGTGCGCTTGGCGTCATAGCCGTGTATCATCAGGCCGGTATCGGGCTTGTGGTTGTAGCGGTAGGCGGTGAAGATGTTGTCCAGCGCCGTTTGCACGTCGCCATCGCCCAGCAGCGTTTCGTACTCCGCCAAAAACGGCATGCCCATGTAGATGCTGTCGATGAACAGGATGTCGGGGAAGGTTTTTTTGTGCAGAAAATTGCCAAAGCTGGCGCGGGGGTGGGTGTCGAACTGCCTGCGCAGCAGCTGGGCGGCCTTTTTGTACTTTTCATCCCCGGTGTGCCGGTACAGGCTGAGCACCGCGCGGCCTGAGATAATGTCATCCATCTCGTATCTGTCCATGCGGTAGCCCTGGATGTTGCCGTCCGCATCGATGAGCGGGTCCAGGCTGTTGAGGGCAAAGTCAAGGTACGCTTGCTTGCCGGTGGCGGCATACAAGTCCATCAACCCGCGCAGCAGCACGCCATGCTCGTGCTCCCACTGGTCGGACAGCGGCGGGTGAGTGCGTACAAAATCATCGGCCAGCCGGCAGCCGGTATCGGAAAGCGTGCTCATACCAAAATCTTGATGACGCATTTGCGCACGGGCATGGGCTTGTCGTACGCTTTGCGCGGCTGGTGGCCGTCCTGCGGGAACAGCAGCATGAACACATCGTCCTTGAGGGTGACGTAGCTGCCCTCCACATCGTGCAGCAGGTCATAGTCATCCGGCACGTTGTAGGGCTGCGAAGGCGTCATGCCTTTCAGGGGATGGTAGCCGATTTTCTCGACGCCCTCAATCAGGTATTGCACGTCCACATGGAACTCATGCGACTCCCACGGCGGGTTTTCTGAAGTTTCATATTCCTGAATTAAGGCCACCACGCGGTTGCCGTCAATTTCGTAGCGCCCGGCTTTGAGCTGGGAAAAGTCGGTGGTCTTGATAAAGTGCATGGCCTTGTCCAGGCCGGGCAGCATGTCGTAATAGTGATGGGCATAGCGAAGCGTATCAATAATCAATGTGGTTTCCTCCTTTTATGTATCTGTTCCGGAAAAGGATTTGCGCGGCGAATATAATGCCTCCTTTCATTCTGTTTTTCGCGCATGTGTTCTGCTATTTATAATATTATTATACGGACATGATTACAGCCTGTATATGACTAAATTACTCGAATACATTGCAAAACAGGGCAACCTTTGATACAGTGAGTACAACGTTTACATAGATGGAGGCATGCATGCGGCAAGCACTATCTACTTTCCACGCCCGCCAAACCATGAACAACCGGGAATTTGAGGTGTTTCATTATAAGGATGTGCGCCCGGAAGGGATTATGCTGCACAACCATGACTTTTATGAGGTGTACCTGTTTTTAGATGGTGCAGTGGAATATCAGATTGAAAATACCATCTACCCGCTGGTGCGTGGCGACATGCTGCTGGTATCCCCCATGGAGCTGCACCGCCCCATTTCCCACAAGGGCGAGTATGAGCGCATCGTGCTGTGGATTAGCCGGCCGTATCTGCGCGGGCTGGAGCAAAAGCACCATTTGGAACTGGAGCAATGCTTTAATCCCAACCGCACGCAGCATACCAACCTGCTGCGCCTGAACCGGGAATACCTGCGCGTGATGACGGTGCTGATGGATCTGATGCTGCGTGAAACAGCGACAGAACAGTACGGCAGCGATACTATGCGCCAGTGCTCGCTGATACAGATCCTTACGCTGATCAACCGGCTGGTGCAGCAGCCCGACCGCGCCGGTGATGATTTGGCTTCGGACGATCTGGTGGACGCGGTCTATACCCATATCAACCAGAACATTGCCGGAGATTTATCGCTTGCTGCGCTTAGCAACCTTTTTTATGTGGACACCAGCACGCTGTCGCGCCGGTTCAAAAAACAGCTGGGCGCCACCATCCCGGACTATGTGCGCCACAAGCGCCTGACCATGGCACGCATCATGCTGCTGGAGGGCGAAAGGCCTACCATGGCCGCGCAGCAATGCGGATATAGCGATTATTCCAGCTTCTTCCGCGCCTTCCGGCGGCAATACGGCACCAGCCCCAAGGAATTTGTGCACGCCATGAATGAGCGGAACGGCTGACATCTCTCTGTCTTTTTTGTTCTGTTTCATCCTTTTCGGGCTGGACAATCGCCCTGCTCTATGGTATTATCGCTTTATCAGCCTAAAGCGCTGAAGCAATAAAGCGAAAGAAGAGGACAAACCCATGAAACGTTGGACAGCTGTTTTTCTGATGCTGGCGCTGTTGGTGGCGCTTACCCCGGCTGTGGCCGAAACGGCGGACAACTCGCTGCAGGCCATTTTGGACAAGGGCAAGCTGATCTTAGGGCTGGACGCCAGCTTCCCCCCGATGGGCTTTACCGACCCTGATACCGGCGAGATTACGGGCTTTGACATCGACCTGGCCAAGGAAGTGGCCGCGCGCCTGGGTGTGGAGCTGGTCACCCAGCCCATCGACTGGGCCGCCAAGGAGATGGAGCTGAACGCCGGCAACATCGACTGCATCTGGAACGGCATGACCATCACGCAGGAGCGCCTGGATAATATGACCATCTCCAAGCCCTACCTGGAAAACGTGCAGGTGGTGGTGGTGCGCAGCACGGACGACATCACCAACCTGGCCGGGCTGGCCGGCAAAAAACTGGGGCTCCAGGCCGGTTCTAGCGCCAATGACGCGCTGGACGCAGCGGCGGAGTTCAAGGCTTCCTTAGGCGAGGTGGTGCCCTTTGATGAGAACATGACCGCGCTGATGGACCTGAACGCCGGCGGCGTGGATGCCGTGCTGGTGGACAGCATCGTGGCCAACTACTACATGGCCATCAATCAATATCCGTTTATTATCCTGGATGAAGGATTGGCGGCGGAGGAATATGGCATTGGCTTCCGCAAGGCCGATGTGGCGCTGTGCAACAAGGTGGATGAGCTGCTGCTGGCCATGAAGGCCGACGGCACGGTGGAAAAAATCAGCACCAAGTGGTTTGACAGCGACATCACCGTGATCGGAGAGAAATAAGATTCGCGTTCTGTAATTGCCGGGAGGGCATTGCCTTCCCGGCAATGCTTTGCATCGATGTGGAGTTTGCATGAAATACTTTGACAACCCGGAGCGCATGCTGCTGCTGTTGCAGCAGTTGGCCGACGGCCTAGGCGTGACCATGTCGCTGTTTGCGCTGACGCTGTTGATTTCGCTGCCGCTGGGGCTGGTGTTTGCGCTGTTCCGGATGAGCAAGATCAAACTGCTGCGCTTCCCGGTGTGGCTGTTTATCCTGATTATGCGCGGCACGCCGCTTATTTTGCAGGTGTTCACCGTGTACTTTGTGCTGCCGCTGATATTCGGCGTGTCCTTTGACCGCATGACGGCGGTGGTGATTTCCTTTTCCATTAACTACGCGGCCTATTTTGCCGAGATATACCGCGCGGGGGTCGAGGCCATCCCGCAGGGCCAGCGCGAGGCCGCGCATGTGCTGGGCATGAGCCGGCCGCAGGCGTTTGGGCGCATTATTCTGCCGCAGGTCATCAAGCGCATATTGCTGCCGGTGAGCAACGAGGTCATCACCCTGGTCAAGGATACCGCGCTGGTCACCGCCATCGGCATGGTGGAGCTGTACCGCGTGGCGCGCAATGCGGCCAGCGCCTCGGGCTCGCTGGAGCCGCTGTTTGTGGCGGGGTTGTTTTATCTGGTGCTCAACGCGCTGCTGACCGCCGTGTTTGACTGGATGGGGCGAAAGCTCGACTATTATAAGGGGTAGTATGTTACACGCAGAAAATCTGACCAAATCCTTCGATTCGCTGGGCGTGCTGCGCCAGGTGTCGCTGTCCGTCAGCCAGGGCGAGGTGGTGGCCATTATCGGCCGCAGCGGCTCGGGCAAAAGCACGCTGCTGAGGTGCCTCAATCACCTGGAAAAGATCGATTCCGGCCGCATCTGCGTGGACGGCGAGGTGATGGTGGACACCGACAACGGCGGCTATGCGCCGCGCGACCGCCTGCGCAGCATATGCCTGAAAATGGGCTATGTGTTCCAGAATTTTAACCTGTTCCCGCATTTCTCCGTGCTGCGCAACCTGACCGAGGCGCAGATGTGCGTGCTGAAGCGCTCACGGGAGGAAGCCGTATCCCGCGCCGAGGCGCTGCTGGAGCGCGTGGGCCTGTCCGACAAGCGCGACCAGTATCCCTGCCAGCTGTCCGGCGGGCAGCAGCAGCGCGTGGCCATCGCCCGCGCGCTGGCGCTGGACCCCATGATTTTATGCTTTGACGAGCCCACCAGCGCGCTGGACCCGCTGCTGACCAAGGACGTGCTCACCGTCATCCGCGACCTGGCGCGCGACAACAACACCATGATCGTCGTCACCCACGAGATGGCCTTCGCCCGCGAAGTAGCCGACCGCGTCATGTACATGGAGGACGGCCGCATCGTCACGCAAGGCACCCCGCAGGAAGTGTTTGCCGATGAAGCCGTGCGCACGTTTACGGCGGGGTGAAGGGTGTCGTTACAAGTAAAATCGGTGAAAAATCATCGCTGCGGGTGTTGACACTGCGCGCGAAAGTGTATAATAGCATGTGGAGCGTATGCTGCCGCGGGGTGCGAGTGCGCCCTGCATACAGGAACACCTAAGGAGGAACACATGAACAAGAAAACCTGGAGCACCATTCTGGTCGTTGTGCTCATCGTTGCTGCCGCTGTAGGCATCTACTATGCTACCCGTGAGGAGGCCAAACCTGCCCCCACCGCTACCCCGGTGGTGACCGACGCGCCTACCGCCGAACCGACTGCGGAACCCACCGATGCACCCACGGCCGAGCCCACCGAGGAGCCTACTGCTGAACCCCCCGCTGACGAAGTGGGCGGCACCGGCAAGGTTGTGCTGTGGCACACCTTCACCGAGGAGCAGGAATCTTCCCTGCAGGAAATCGCCAAGGCGTACATGGACGAAAACCCCGGCGTGACCGTTGTGATACAGTCCCAGCCCTATGAAGGCTTTTTGGACAAGGTGTACAACGCCGTGCGCACCGGCGGCGGCCCCAGCTTCATCATCAACTTCTCGTCCGAAGCGGCCAAGTACATTGACCCCGCCGACGAAAGCAAGACCTTTGTGGTGGACTTTTCCCAGCACATGACCGCCGAGGAGTTGGAGGCATTCAAAGCCAACCTGGCGGGCAAGCTGTATGACGAAGCCGTGGGCTATGAGGACGGCAAGTTCCACAGCATCCCGGTCTACACCTCCGGCCCCATCTTCTTCTATAACAAAACCATGTATGACGAGCTGGGCCTGAAGGTACCCACCACCTGGGCGGAGCTGGAGAGCAACTCCCGCGCCATCAAGGAAAAATACGGCATCCCGGGCTTTGCGGCCGACTCGCTGACCGATACCTCGCAGATCCTCATGATGCAGAACGGCTCGCCGTACATCGACGTTGCCAACAAAAAGGTGCTCATCGATGACCCCAAGGCCGTGGAGCGCGTGCAGTGGCTGGGCGACCTGATGAAGGAAGAAGTGTTCGCCACCATCCCGCAGACCAGCAAATATTTCTCCAGCGACTTTAACGCCAAGCTGCTGGCCAGCTATTTGGGCTCCTGCGCGGGCTACAAATACCTGACGCCGGACGGCTTTGAGCTGGGCGTTGCGCCCACCATCATGGACGGCGTGGCCAATTGGTACCCGGCCTGGAACCGCAGCGCGGTGGCTTTCAAGCATGGCGAGGAAGCCGACAAGGCCACGGTGGATTTCATCCGCTACCTGACCAACGCAGAGAACAGCGTAAAGTTCTGCATGGCGGTGGGCAGCCTGACCCCGTACAAGGATGCCGCCGAACTGCAGGCGTACAAGGATTTCCTGAACAAGGGCGACCTGATGACCGACACACTGCAGGCCGTGCAGGCCACGCTGGAGTATGCCGAAGTGCTGCCCATCGTGACGGTGTCCGCCACTGTGCGCAGCGAGCTGCAGCGCGCCGTGGAGCGCGTGGCCAACGGCGAAGTCACCGCCGAAGTGGCGCTCAAGGAAGCTGCTGAAAACGCCAACCGCGAGTGGGCGGCGAAGTAAGTAGAGAATACCACAATAGCAATCACCCCCGGTGCCTGTAGCATCGGGGGTGAATTCTATCAGCTATCAATCAGCCTGCCAGTTTCTCCAGCGCCTTTTCCAACCGCGCCATGGTTTCCTCCCGGCCCAGCAGGGCGGCGATTTCGACCGCGCCGCCGGGGGTGCTTTGCAGCCCGGAGAGGGCGATGCGCAGCGGCCACAGGATGGCGCCGTTTTTAAGGCCGGCCTGGGCGATGGCGCCCATCAGCGCCTCGTGGATATTGCTTTCCGTCCAGTCAGCAATGCCGGTCAGCACGCCTTGCGCAAAGCGCAGCGCCTCGGGCGCGGTGTCGGCGGATGTTTTCATCTTTTTGTGGGTGTACAGCGAGATATCGTACTCCGGCATCTCGGCCAAAAAGCGCACCATGTCCGGCACCTGGTTGAACACCTCGGTGCGGGTTTGCATCAGCTCCGCTAAGCGCTTGTAGTCCATGCCGCGGCCTTCCAGCACCTGGTCAAACCACGGCGTGACCTTTTCCAGATACGCCTCGGGCGTCATTTGGCGGATGTAGGCCGCGTTAAACCAGGTGAGTTTTTCAATGTCAAAGATGGCGGGGGATTTGCTTAAGCCCTTTACGTCAAAGGCCTCGATCAGCTCGTCCATGGTGAAGAACTCCCGGTCGTTGCCGGGGCTCCAGCCCACCAGCGCCAGGTAGTTGATCAGCGCTTCGGTCAAATAGCCTTTGTCGATAAAATCGCTGTAGAAGGCATCGCCATCGCGCTTGGACAGCTTTTTGTGCGCATCGCGCATGACGGTGGGCAGGTGGATGTACGTGGGCACCTCCCAGCCCAGCGCGCGGTACAGCAGGTTGTACCGGGGCGTGGAGGACAGGTACTCCATGCCGCGCATGACGTGCGTGATGCGCATCAGATGGTCGTCCACCACGTTGGCAAAGTTGTACGTGGGCATGCCGTCGGCCTTGATCAGCACCATGTCGTCCAGCGTGCTGTTGTCCACCGTGATGGTGCCGTATACCAGGTCGTCAAAGCCGCTCTGGCCGGTCAGGGGCACGTTCTGGCGCACCACATAGGGTGTGCCGGCCTGCAGCTTTTGCTGCACCTCCTCCGGGGTCAGGTGCAGGCAGTGCTTGTCGTACTTCCAGGTTTCGCCCTTGGCTTCCACGGCGGCGCGGCGCTGGGCCAGCTCCTCATGCGTGCAGAAGCAGTAGTAGGCATCCCCGCTGTCGATCAGCGTTTTTGCGTGCGGCAGGTAGGTGTCCTTGCGCTCGCTTTGCACATAGGGGCCGTACGGGCCGCCGATGTCCGGGCCCTCGTCCCAGTGCATGCCGCAGCTGCGCAGGGTGTCGTAGATGACCTCGGTGGCGCCGGGCACAAAGCGGTCCTGGTCGGTGTCCTCAATGCGCAGCACGAACACGCCGTTGTGCTTGCGGGTGAACAGATAATCATACAGCGCGGTGCGCAGGCCGCCCAGGTGCATAAACCCGGTGGGGCTGGGCGCAAAGCGCGTGCGGATAACGCTCATGGTTGTTCCTTTCGTTGCAGCGATAGAGATTCAGGGACGGTAGCTGTCCTTCAGCGGCACCACGCGGTTCATGACGGGCAGGGCGTCGGTGCTGTCCCTGTCCTTGCAGAAATAGCCCACCCGCAGGAACTGGCACACCCAGCCCACCGGCTCCTCGGCCACGGCATGCTCGGCATATCCGTGCTGCACAATCAGGCTGTTGGGGTTAATGCGCGCCATAAAGTCCTTACGGTCGATGTCTTCGCTTTCGTCAAACTCATCCAGCAGCGGCTCGTACAGGCGCGCTTCCACCGGCGCGGCGTCGCCCGCGTTGACCCATTGCAGCGTGCCCTTCACCTTGCGCTCAGCGCCCGGAGAGCCCGAACGGCTGTCCATATCCACCGTGCAGTGCAGCGCCACAACCTCGCCATGCTCGTCCTTGATGACTTCCTCGCACTTGATGATGTAGGCACCCTTCAGGCGCACCTCGCGCCCCGGCGCTAAGCGGAAGAACTTCCTGGGCGGGTCTTCCATAAAATCCTCGCGGTCGATCCACAGTTCGCGCCCGAAGGTCACGTGCCGCTCGCCCATTTCGGGGTGGTCGGGGTGGTTTTCAATGGGCAGGGTATCTACCTTGTCCGCGGGCCAGTTGGTGAGGATGACTTTGAGCGGCTGCAGCACCGCCATCACGCGCGGGGCCACATTGCCTAAGTCGTTGCGCACGCAGTATTCCAGCAGCGCATAGTCCACCACGCTGTCGGCCTTGCTAAGCCCCACGCGGTCGATAAAATCGCGGATGGCGCTGGGCGTAAAGCCGCGCCTGCGCATACCGACCAGCGTGGGCATGCGGGGGTCGTCCCAGCCCGTGACCACGCCTTCCTCCACCAGGCGGCGCAGGTAGCGCTTGCTCATCACGGTGCGCGTCATATTCAGCCTTGCAAACTCAATCTGCCGGGGGCCGGTGGACATGTGGCCGTGCTTGTCGATGTGCGGCTCGCGGAAGCCTGCTTTTTCCACCACCCAGTCGTACAGCGGGCGGTGATCCTCATATTCCAGCGAGCACAGCGAGTGCGTGATGCCCTCCAGCGCGTCGCCCAGCGGGTGCGCGTAGTCATACATGGGATAGATGCACCAGTCATTGCCCGTGCGGTGGTGCTCCTTGTACAGGATGCGGTACATGGTGGGGTCGCGCATGTTCATGTTGGGCGAGGCCATGTCGATCTTGGCGCGCAGCACCATGCGCCCCTCGGGGAATTCGCCTGCGCGCATGCGGCGGAACAGGTCTAAGCTTTCCTCCCACGGGCGGTCGCGCCAGGGGCTGTTGCGCCCCGGCTCGGTCAGCGTGCCGCGGTATTCGCGCATCTCTTCCTGCGTCAGTTCATCAATATAGGCAATGCCGCGCTTGATAAAATCCTCGGCGATGCGGTAGCATTCTTCATAGTATTCGCTGGCGTAGTACAGCCCGCCGTTCCAGTCAAAGCCCATCCAGCGGATGTCTTCAAACATGCTCTCGACAAACTCCGTCTCTTCCTTTTCGGGGTTGGTGTCGTCAAAGCGCAGGTTGCACAGGCCGTTGTATCGTTGTGCGGTGACAAAGTTGGTCACCATGGCTTTGCAGTGCCCAATGTGCATGTAGCCGTTGGGCTCCGGCGGGAAGCGCGTGTGCACCTTCTGGCACCTGCCCAAGCGCAAGTCCTCGTCGATAATGTCCCAGATAAAGTTGCTGCGTGCACTGTCCATGTTCATTCTCCCGTCTGTTTGATTCCAGCGTCCATTATAGCCGCATCCGGCCCGTTGTCACAAGGCTAATCCTTGGGTTTATAGGTAAAACGTCCAATCAGCCACGGATAGCCGTCATACATGCCGAAGGCATCGCCATAGATGCGGTAGCGCTGGCCCTCTACCCACTCGGTCTTGGTCTGGTTTTCCACCAGCACCTTCAGCTCCCGGCCCTTGCCGTCGTTGACGTCCATCTCCACCAGCTGCGGGCTTGTGCTGAGGATGCGCAGCACCGGCCCCTGGAACACATACACCTGCGAGTTTGCGATGCGCGCGTTCTTGTTGGCCAGGAAATCCGCATACCCCCACTTGGCGTCCAGCGCCCACGCGCGCGGCGTGTACTGGTCGGGCGAGGGCATATAGTACACGTCATAGTTGACGATGGTGGATTCCCTGCCCGGATAATCGGCCTGGATGCTGACGGTGTTGAAGCCTACCTTGTTGAACACCGCCTTAAAGCTGAACGCGCCGGTGGAGCTCAGCCTGGTAAAATCGTAGGATTCATACGGCGACAGGATGGTGATCGTGGCGCCGGGCATGGTGGTGGCATAGATGTCCATGCTGGGCTTGCTGCTTTCATCGTCCAGCGTCTTGTCCAAATCCAGCGGGATATCCTGCACCGCGCGGTACACCGTCAGCGTGGCTTCGTTTTGCCGGTAATACTGGCTGCGCACCACGATGTGGATCTTGTTTTCGCCAATGGGCTGGATGTTGGCGTTGTAGCTGATCAGCCCGTTCTGCGTGTTGACAAAGGAGGAGAAATCCTCGCCGTTGATCAGCACCTGGCTGTTTTGCATGACGCGGAACTTGATGTTGTACACCGGCGTGCTGACCTCCACGTACGTGACCTGCGGGTTGATCAGCGTAAGCGGGGAGAGCGGGATGTCGATGTCATAGGTAATCAGCGGCATCTGCTTTTGCTCGCCGGTGCCCGTGCGCACATAGGGCGTGAGCGTCACCTGGAGGATGGGCTTGTCCAGCGTCTCGTCCAGTTCATACCAGGTGTAGTCCGGCACCTGGAAGCTGGCATAGCCGCCGGTGGACAGAAAGCTGCGCCGCAGCTCCTTGATATAGATCTGCGTGCCGTCCTCCGCCGGGATGCGGATGGTGTGCGCGGGCATGTCGTCCAAAATGGATGCCGTAATTTCCACCTGCGGGACGTTATCCGGCGATTTTTTATCGATAAACGTGGGCTTTATGACGAACAAAAACAGCGCGCTTACAGCCGCCAGCGCCACCAGCAGCAGCGCCACGATGGGCAAAAAGCGGCGCAGGCCAAACAGCCGCGTGCGCTTAAACGTGGCGTGCGGCATGGCAGGCGGCGTGCGCTGCGGTGCATACGGGCCGGCATAGGCCGACTCCACGGCATAGTCGCCGTCCTCGTTGGGCACAAAGCTGGGCTGGTCGTCCATGAACATGGGGTTGCGCCGCGATTGGGCGTGCACGTCCGTGCCGGTGGGCGCGATGCCCTTCTCGGCCGCCAGCTTGCGCAGCTGGCGCTGGCGGGTTTCGCCCTGGCGCTTGCGCTCGTGCAGCGTGCGCATCTCGGCGGCCAGCACATCCTTTTCGTCCACCAGCTCGGTTTCGTTGCCTGCTTCATCCACCGCCATGACGACGGGTGCATCAATGGCTTCCAATTCCTCGGCAGGCAGCGGCGCGCGGCCCTCGCGGGGCAGCTCGGTGCCGCATTTAAAGCACTTGGGCAGGCTGGCGCGGTTCCACTGGCCGCAGTTGGGGCATCTCATGGGCTCAGTCGTCCCCCAATTTCAGCACGGCGATAAACGCCTCGCTGGGGATTTCCACGCTGCCAAACTGGCGCATGCGCTTCTTGCCCTCTTTCTGCTTTTCCAGCAGCTTCTTTTTGCGGGTGATGTCGCCGCCATAGCACTTGGCCAGCACGTCCTTGCGCACGGCCTTGACGGTCTCGCGCGCGATGATCTTGCCGCCGATGGCCGCCTGGATGGGGATTTCAAACTGCTGGCGCGGGATGACGTCCTTCAGCTTCTCGGCCACCGAACGCCCGCGCGCGTACGCCTTGTCGCGGTGCACGATCATGGTAAATGCGTCGCACAGATCGCCGTTTAATAGAATATCCAGCTTGACCAGATCGCTCTCCTGATAGCCTTTTAGCTCATAGTCCAGCGACGCATAGCCGCGGCTGCGGCTTTTGAGCTGGTCAAAGAAGTCAAAGATCACCTCGTTGAGCGGCAGGTCGTAGGTCAGCTTCACCCGCCCGCCCTCGTGCTGCATGTCCTTAAAGATGCCGCGCTTGTCCTGGCACAGCTGCATCAGCGTGCCCACATAATCCTGCGGCGTAAAGATGGTGGCAAACACAAACGGCTCGCTCATGCCCTCGATTTCGTTGGGGCTGGGCAGGTTGTGCGGGTTGTCGATGGTGACGGTTTCGCCGTTGGTTTTGTGCACCTGATAGATAACGTTGGGCACCGTGGTGATGAGGTTTAAGTCAAACTCGCGCTCCAAACGCTCCTGGATAATCTCCATGTGCAGCAGCCCCAAAAAGCCGCAGCGGAAGCCATAGCCCAGCGCCATGCTGGTCTCAGGCTCAAAGGTCAGGGAGGCGTCGTTCATGCGCAGCTTTTCCAGCGCCTGGCTCAGCGCGCCATAGTCCGCGCCGTCGGTGGGGTAGATGCCGCAGTACACCATGCTGGTCACCTGCTTGTAGCCGGGCAGCGGCTCCGATGCCGGGTTGTTGGCATCGGTGATGGTGTCGCCCACGCGGGTGTCGGCCACCTCCTTGATGGAGGCCGATACATAGCCTACCTCGCCGGAACGCAGCACATCGCACGGCACATAGCCGGGGCTTAGCACGCCCACTTCGACCACGTCAAACTCCGCCTCGGTCTGCATCATGCGCATGCGCATGCCGGGCTTCAGCGTGCCGTTGACCACGCGCACAAAGCAGATGGCCCCGCGGTAGTTGTCATACACCGCGTCAAACACCAGCGCCTGCAAGGGCGCTTTGTCGTCGCCCTCGGGCGGCGGGATGCGCTTGACCACAGCCTCCAGCACATCCTCAATGCCGATGCCCATCTTGGCCGATATGCGCGGCGCGTCGTGCGCGTCCAGGCCGATCAAATCCTCCACCTCGTGGCAGGCCTCGTCGGGCTGCGCGCTGGGCAGGTCAATTTTGTTGATCACCGGCACGGTTTCCAGGTCATGCTCCAGCGCCAGATAGACATTGGCCAGCGTCTGCGCCTCCACGCCCTGCGTGGCGTCCACCACCAGCAGCGCGCCCTCGCACGCCGCCAGCGCGCGGCTGACCTCATAGGTAAAGTCCACATGCCCGGGCGTGTCGATCAGGTTTAATGTATATTCCTTGCCGTCCTTGGCTTTGTAGCGCATGTTGACGGCCTTGGACTTGATGGTGATGCCGCGCTCGCGCTCCAGCTCCATCGAGTCTAAGATCTGATCCATCATCTGCCGCTGCTCGTACACACCGGTCTTTTCAAGGATCCGGTCGGCCAGCGTGCTCTTGCCGTGGTCGATGTGCGCGATGATGCAAAAATTGCGGATGCGGGTCAGACGGTCGTTTGCCATGTAGTTCCTCCGTTTATTATTTAGCTTGCTTGGCGTCCCAATGTTCCTGCATCTGTTGGTTGAGCAGGTGGATGTCGCCGCAGCTCATGGTCAGCACCAGGTCGCCGGGGCGGCCATGGGCCAGCAGCCAGGCCTCGGTGTCGTCAAAGGTGCGGGTTAAGTGCGCGTCAATGCCGTGCGCTTTCATGCCGTCCACCAGCATGCTGCTGTCAATATCGCCGGGGTCAACCTCGCGCGCGGCAAAAATATCGGTGACCAGCGTGATGTCGGCCTCCTGGGTGCAGGTCAGATATTCGTCAAACAGCGTTTTGACGCGGCTGTATGTGTGCGGCTGCATCACCGCGATGACGCGGCGGTTGTGCTTTTTAGCCACCGACAGCGCCGCGCGCATCTCGGCCGGGTTGTGCCCATAGTCGTGGTACATCATCATGCCGTTAATGACGCCCGTGTGCTCAAACCGGCGGCGCGCGCCCAGGTAGTGGTGCAAGGCCTGCGCGGCCTTGGGCACATCCAGCCCCAGCACATCGGCCACCGCCAGCGCGCTCAACGCGTGCAGCGCGTTAAAATCCCCGCCCACCTGTAGCGCAACCTGGCACACTTTGCGCCCGTGGTGCAGCGCCGTAAACGTGGGGCAGCCGGTGTCGTTATAGGTAATCTCGCTTAATGTCCAATCGCTGTTTTTGTCAAAGCCAAAGGTAATCGCCCGGCGGTCCAACTTGCTCAGCAGCGACATCACGCGCTCATCGTCCTTCAGGCCAATCGCCACACCGTCGGGCGGCAGCTTGTCCAGAAACTGGCCGAATGCGTCCACCAGATGCGCCATGTCGCCATAGGTGTCCAGGTGGTCGGCCTCGATGTTGGTCACCAACGCCAGCGTGGGCGGCATGTGCAAAAAGCTGCGGTTAAACTCACAGGCCTCTGCCACAAACAGCGCCTTGCTGCCCAGGCGCGAGCCACCGCCGATGGCGTCGAGGCTCCCCCCGATATGCACGGTGGGATCCTGCCCCATTTCCAGCAGCATCTGCGCGATCATGGCGGACACCGTGGTCTTTCCATGCGTGCCGCACACGCACACCGTGTTGTCGTATCCGCGCATCAGCTGCCCTAAGAGCACCGCGCGCTCCATCTGCGGGATGCCCAAGGCTGCGGCGGCCTGGCGTTCGGCGTCGCTGGGCGAAATGGCGGCAGAATAAACAAGCAGCGCCGCGCCTGCTATCCACTCCGGAAAGTGCCCGGCGCGCGCATCGATGCCCATATCCCGCAGGTGCTGCAGGGCATATCCGTCCGACCGGTCGGAGCCGGTGACCTGATATCCCTCCTGATAAAGCATCTGCGCCAGCCCAGCCATGCTGGAGCCGCCGATGCCCACCAGATGCACCCGCTGCCCTACAAACTGCGCAATGTCCGTAACTACCCCCGCCTTCCGACAAATTCCCATTAAATTATAACGGCGGCACAGGGGATTGGCAAGGCAGACGGCGTGTACGCAACGTACGCAGCGTACGCAGGGGGCTACCCCTTCAGCCCGCCGCGCGCCACGCCGCGCAGGATTTGCTTCCTGGCGAACAGGAACAGCAATATGATGGGCAGCACCACCACGGTGGACGCCGCCATCAGCAGGTTAAACTGCGTGCCGGCCTCGGTGGTGAACACCTGCAGGCCGTAGGGCAGCGTGCGGTTGTGCGTGCTTTCGATGATCATCATGGGCCACATGAAGCTGTTCCAGCTGGTGATGGCGTTTAACAGCATGATGGTCACCAGCGCCGGGCGCGCGATGGGCACCATGATTTTCCACAGGTATTTCCAGTTGCCCGCGCCGTCCACGCGCGCAGACCAGTACAGCCCGTCGGGCACTGACAGGAAGAAGTTGCGCAGGATGTAGGTATAAAATATGCTGGCTAAAAACGGCACGAACAGCGCGGGCAGCGAATCGCGCAGCCCCCAGGACACGATGGTCTGGTAGTTGGTGATGACCAGCATCTCAAACGGCACCATCATCATGGACAGCAGCAGCGTGAACAATATGTCCCGCCCCGGAAACTTAAGCCGGGAAAAGGCAAACGACGCCAATATCGTGGTGATGCCGGTGGCCAGCACGCTTAACGTGGTGATGATGACGCTGTTGACAAAGTACCGCGCAAACGGCGCCTTGCGGAAGGCCTCGTGGAAATTATCTAAGCTTAGCGTGCTGGGCAGCCATTGCGGCGGGAATACGTTGGTCTCGCGCGGGGTTTTGAAGGCCGTGGAGAACATCCAGTAAAACGGGAACACCATCAGCACCGCGCCGAAGATAAGCAGCGCATAGGTGGCACTGCGCGCAATGCGCGCGCGCGCCGTGTGCGTGTGGTTCAGCGCAAAGCCCGCGCCAAACAGCACAACGGACAGCGCCATGCCCCATTTGAACGGCGTTTTGTCCATCAGCACCGTGCCCTCGGGCAGCGGCCCGCGCGGTGTGGTGGCATTTGCATACAGCACCAGAACAGCGCAGACAAAGAAAGTGGCCACCGCCAGCAGCATCATCGCCGCGCCTAAGCGCAGCCGGTGGTTTGTGTGCATGCGCCCCTCCCTCAATATGTCCATTTGCGCTGGATGTACTGCTGCAGCATGGTGACGATGAATATCAGCACGAACAGGATCATCGCCGCCGCGGCCGCCCAGGCATGCTTTTGCTTGGAAAACTGCTCATAGATATAGTACACCACCGTAAACAGGCTGCCGCCGATGCCCGGGCCGTTAAACAGCGCAAATAGCTCGCTGAACACCTTGCTGGCCGATATGGTGTTGATGGTCAGCACCAGGCCGATGGTGGGCGCCAGCAGCGGCACCGTGATGCGGAAGAAAATGCGCATGGATTTGGCGCCGTCCACCCGCGCAACGGTGTAGTAGGTTTCGTCGATGTTTTGAAGCCCGCTTAATATCAGGATGATGGTAAAGGGCAAGTTGCTCCAGATGCCGAACAGTATCAGCGCGTACAGCGACCAGGGATATTTTTGCAGCCAGTTGATTTTGTCCACGCCAAACCAGCCCAGCACCTGGTTGAGCACGCCAAAGTCGCGCAGGAAGATATACCGCCACGCCAGCCCCACGGCCATGGCGCTGGTCACCATGGGCAAAAAGTACGCCGTCTGGAATATCGCCATGCCGCGCACCTTGCGGTTTAACAGGTTGGCCAGCACGATGGCCAGCGCCGCCGATACCGGCACCACCACCGCCACATAGATGCCCGTGTTGGTCAGCGCGTTCATAAAGTCGCGGCTGCCCAGCACAAACTGATAGTTATACAGGCCGATGCCCTGGTCGGTGTTGGTCAGCAGGTCAAACCCCTGCCGGAAGGACATTAACACCACGTTAAAAAACGGGTACACCGTAAAAATCAATATGGACATCATGAACGGCAGCAGATAGGCGGCCGGCTCGATCGCCGCCCATATGCGCGCGCGCCGCGCCAGCACCTTTTCGCGCCGGATGCGTTGAGCCTCGCTCACTGGTACCGCACCCCCGTTTCCGCATCAAACAGGAACACGCCGCGCGGCTTGAGCGCCACGTGCAGCGGCGCGCCGGGCACAATGCCGGCATCCAGGTCGATATAGGCGCGCATTTCCTGCGTGCCCACGCTCAGATAAGCCAGCTCCTCCTTGCCCATGGTGTACACCTGCTTGACCGTGGCGGGGAAGGCGGCCTGCTCGGCGCTTTCGGCCACTGCGGCGCTTTCGGCGCGGATGGCGAGGATCAGCGGTTTCCCCTGCGGCACGCCGTCCACCGGCAGCGGCAGGGGGAAGACCGCGCTGCCGTCCGTCAGCGTAAACTGCCCGTTTACCAGCGTGCCGTTCAGGTGGTTGATGGGCGGCGCGCCCAAGAAATCCGCCACGAATTGGTTGTTGGGGCTGTCGTACAGCTGCTGCGGCTTGTCATACTGCTGCAAATAGCCGTCCTTCATCAGCGCGATGTGATCGGAGATCGACATCGCTTCCTCCTGGTCGTGGGTGACAAACACCGTGGTCACCTGCGTTTGCTGCTGGATGCGGCGGATTTCCTCGCGCATTTCCAGGCGCAGGCGGGCGTCTAGGTTGCTGAGCGGCTCGTCCAGCAGCAGCAGCTTGGGGTTTTTGACCAGCGCGCGTGCGATGGCCACGCGCTGTTGCTGCCCGCCGGACAGCTCCCTGGGGCGGCGGTGAAGCAGCGTATCCACGTGCACCATCTTAGCCATGTCGCGCGCGCGCCGCTGGCGCTCCTCGCGCGGCACCTTTTGGATTTCCAGCGGGAAGGAAATGTTTTGCAGCACCGTCATGTGCGGATACAGCGCATAGTTTTGAAACACCAGCCCGATGCCCCGCCGCTCCGGCGGCAGGGCGGTTACATCCTCGCCGTCAAAAAAGATACGGCCGGCGGTGGGTTTCAGTATCCCCGCCAGCATGTTGAGCACCGTGCTTTTGCCGCAGCCCGACGGCCCCAGCAGCGAGACCAGCTCGCCATCCGGCAGCGTCACGGTAAAATCATTGACCGCCTGGGTTTGCCCAAAGTGCTTGGTCAGGGCCTGCATTTCTACCAGCATGTCATCCTCCGCCCCACGGGCGCTGTGTGTTGCTTGCGCTTCATTATACACGTATTTGTGCCGTGCGGCAGTAAAAGTTGTGCAAAATAGAAGGGGGCTGCAGCAAAACTACGGCCCCGGTTGCTTTATATGGAAAAACAGTGTCTGAAAATCAGGCGATAACAAGATGTTCAGCTACGCGATGTTCTTCCAGAACATGGTCTGCGTGTAGCATCCCTCTAACGAGCTTTCATACCGCTGTTGCAGCTCGCGGTCGGGCATGTCCAAGCGCAGGCAAAGCTGATGTATTTTGCCGTCATACACATTGGTAAATGCCACGGGGTAGCCTGGGTTCAACGCCAGCATCTCATCTGCTGTGCATTTTTCGCTTTGGATAAGCAATTGCCCTATATAGCCGAGTTTTCGGTAAAAGTCCTCCGCTGCTTCGCTCGCGCCCAGCGCAACCATCCTGGCACCGATGACTTTGGACTGCCTTTCCACCTCTACCATCAGGGCGGACGCAATGCCCTGCATCCTGTATCGCCTGTCCACCGCAATGGCACCCACGGTCACGTGGCCGTTGTCCTCCAAAAAGGACGGAGCAATGCCGACAACCTGCCCATCGAAGTGGGCAAAAACAATCAATTCCGGGTGCAGGTGTAACCGCGCTTCCCATATCGCCCGGTCAAACTGCTCGCTCTGTCCAAATATGCCTTCGGCAAAATCCAGAACAGCATGTAACTCTGATTTGTTTTTTGCGTGTGCAATTGTGTAGTTCATAACAAATCATCTCCTTCATACAAGTGCTGTCCATTGTATTGATAATACCGATTTTCGCGACCTTATCATTGTACCATATGTGTTTAACAGCGAACGAAATTTTTGTAAACTTTTTTCCAAGGGCAGCGGCCACGTTTGTCCAATAGACCATGGCCCTACCCAAAATAACGTCCATAGAAATGTTTTCCTGCACAATATTTGTTAATGTTTCGTTAATAAAACAATTGCAGTTGACATCCCCGCCCTTTCCTTTTACAATTCCTTGCGCACGCAATCATTGCATGCGCAAGGAGTGATTGTTATGCCCATCATCACCAGAGAATTAAATGTCCTCGCCCGCTGCGGCAACCAGTTCCGCGGGCGGCGGCTGCAGGCGCTGGGGCTGACGGCGGCGCAGGGGCCGTATATATTGCACATCTGCGCCCGGCCCGGCATGTCGCAGGAGGAGCTGGCCGCAGCTCTACACGTCAACCCGTCCAACGCCGCGCGGCAGCTGTCCGCGCTGTGCGACAATGGGTTTGTCACCCGCCGGGAACGCCCGGACGACCGGCGGCAGCTGGCGGTATACCCCACGCAAAAGGCCATTGACGCCGTGCCGGTGGTGCGCGGCATCAACGCGGCCTGGCACGATTACATCACCGAGGGCATGACCCCGGAGGAAAAGGATATTTTGAGCATGCTGCTGGAAAAAATGCGCCTGCGCGCCGCCCAGTGGGACCGGGAACGGGGGGACAACGCATGAAACACGTGCTGTCGTATTTAAAGCCCCATACCTGGGCGCTGACGCGCACCATGATCGTCAAGTTCATGGGCTCCATGATGGATCTGTTCATCCCGTTTATACTGGCCATCATCATTGACGATGTGGTGCCGCAGCGGCAGCCGCATTTGGTGTATTTGTGGGGCGGGGGCATGGCGCTGTGCGCGGGGCTGTCGGTGACGTTCAATATCATGGCCAACCGCATGGCGGCTGTGACCTCGGGCAAGGTGACATTGAAGCTGCGGCATGATCTGTTCAAAAAATTGGGCGAGCTGTCCATGGCGCAGTTTGACAGCATCAGCCTGTCGTCCGCCGTGTCGCGCCTGACCACCGACACCTACAACATCAACCAGTTTTTGAACCGCACGCAGCGCATCGGCGTGCGCGCGCCCATTCTGCTCATCGGCGGGCTGATTTTGACCAGCATATTGGACGCGCGCCTGACGCTGGTGCTGGCGCTGACGCTGCCGGTGATCGCGCTGATTGTGTTTGTGGTGACCAAAAAATCCGTGCCGCTGTACGACAAACAGCAGCAGGTGCTGGACAGCATGGTGCGCGTGATGCAGGAGAACATCGTGGGCGTGCGCGTCATCAAGGCGCTGGGCAAAACGCGCTATGAGCAGCAGCGCTTCGACGATGTCAACAAAAACCTGGCCGAGGTGGGGCGCAAGGCCGGCAGCGTGGTGGCCGCCAGCAACCCGCTAAGCTCGCTTACGTTAAACTTGGGGCTGGCGGTGGTGGTGCTGGTGGGCGCGTATACCGTCAACAGCGGCCTCTCCCGCCCGGGCAGCATCATTGCGTTCCTTAACTATTTCACCATCATTTCAGGGGCCATGATGGGCATCACGCGCATCTTTATCATGTCCTCCAAGGGCATTGCCTCGGCGCGGCGCATTGAGGAAGTTTTGCAAATGGAGGCCGACCAGCCGCAGCTGCCCGCGCACAAACAACAAACGCCCTGGCACATTGCCTTTGAGGATGTATCCTTCAGCTACAACGGCGTGGAGGACAACATCAGCAACATCACTTTCCGCCTAAAGCAGGGCCAGACGCTGGGCATCATCGGCGCCACCGGCAGCGGCAAGACCACGCTGACCAACCTGCTGCTGCGCCTGTACGATGTGACCAGCGGCACCATTTACATCGACGGCCAGGACATCCGCAGCCTGGACCCGGTCACGCTGTCGGATCAGACCGGCATCGCCTTCCAAAGCGATTTCATCATGGCCGCCACCATCCGCGACAACGTCGCCTATTTCCGCGATATCAGCGATGAGGATATCTGGCAGGCGCTGCGCACCGCGCAGGCTGAGGAGTTTGTGCGGGCAACGGCGGACGGCCTGCTGCACCAGGTGGAATCGCGCGGCAACAACCTGTCCGGCGGGCAGAAGCAGCGGCTGCTCATCGCCCGCGCGCTGGCTAACAAGCCGCGTTTGCTGATCCTGGACGATGCCAGCAGCGCGCTGGACTACCGCACCGATGCCGCGCTGCGCCGCGACCTGTCGCAGCAGCATCAAAACACCACCAGCATCATCATCGCCCAGCGCGTGTCCAGCATCAAGGGCGCCGATCAGATCCTTGTGCTGGAGGACGGCCGCGCCATCGGCCAGGGCACGCATGACGAGCTGATGCGCACCTGCGACACCTACCGCGACATTGCGCAGGTGCAGATGGGCGCGCGCCAGGCCGATGTGCCGGAACAGGAGGTGGGCTGATGTCCCGCATGATTCGCGGCGGCCGCTTGAGCCGCATGGAAACCAGCGGCGATCGCCGCAGCCTGCCGGCGGCGCGCATGCCGCGCGGGCAGATAGTAAAGCGCCTGTGGACGTATTTGGGCCGCAACCGCGCGCTGCTGGTGCTGGCCATGGTGCTAACGTTTTTGTCCTCCTCGGTGGCGCTGGTGGGGCCGCGGCTGTCCGGCCTGGCCATTGACGCCATCGGCCTGGGCAAGGGTCAGGCCAATTTCCCGCTGGTGTGGCGCTACGCCGCGCTGATGGCCGGGTGCTATGTGCTGTCCTCAGCGCTGGGGTATACGCTGTCGCGGGTGACGCTGCGCATGACGCGCAACATCATCTACCGCATGCGCAAGGATGTGTTTGACAAGCTGGTGTCGCTGCCCGTCAACTTCTTTGACCGCTATCAGGCCGGTGAGATCATCAGCGTGCTCAGCTATGACGTGGATACCGTTAACGAAAGCCTGTCCACCGATTTGCTGCAGGTCATCCAAAGCGTGGTCACCGTCACGGTGTCGCTGGTCATGATGCTGCTGATCGAGCCCCGGTTGACGCTGGTGTTTGCGGTGACGGTGCCCTTAACGGGCGTATACACCCGGTGGCTCACCAGCCGCACGCGCCCGCTGTTCCGCAAACGCAGCCAGAAATTAGGCGAGCTCAACGGCTACATGGAGGAAATGATGGGCGGCAAGCGCACCACCCGCGCCTATGGCCGCGAGGATCAGGTGCTGTCCGGCTTTGACGAGATCAACGCCGAGGCCGTGTCGGCCTATACCACCAGCGAATACTATGGCGCCATGTTAGGCCCGTCGGTGGGGTTCATCAACAACATCTCGCTGGCGCTTATATCGGTGTTTGGCGCGCTGCTGTTCTTGCGCGGGCACGTGGGCCTGGGCGATATCTCGTCCTTCGTGCAGTATTCGCGCCGGTTTTCCGGCCCCATCAACGAGCTGGCCGCCATATTCGGCGAATTGCAAAGCGCCTTTTCAGCGGCGGAGCGCGTGTTCCGCCTGATCGACGCCGAGCCTGAAAAACCCGACGCCCCCGGTGCCACGGTGCTAACGGATGTGGCCGGCGATGTGCAGGCCAGCAACGTGCATTTCCGCTATTTGCCCGACGTGCCCGTCATCCAGAACTTCAGCATGCACGCCCGGCCCGGCGATTTGATCGCCATCGCCGGCCCCACCGGCGCGGGCAAGACCACGCTGGTCAATCTGCTGATGCGCTTTTATGACATCGACCAGGGCAGCATCACCGTGGACGGGCACGATATCTACGGCGTCACGCGCGACAGCCTGCGCGCCGCCTATACCATGGTGCTGCAGGATAGCTGGCTGTTTTACGGCACGGTGTTTGACAACATCGCCTATGCCCGCCCCGACGCCACGCGCCAGGAGGTGGAGGCCGTGGCCAGGGCCGCCATGATCCACAGCTTTATCACCAAGCTGCCGCAGGGCTATGACACCATCATCGGCGATGACGGCGTGAACATCTCCAAGGGGCAGAAGCAGCTGATCACCATCGCGCGCGCCATGCTGTCCGATGCGCGCATGCTGATATTAGACGAAGCCACCTCCAACGTCGATACGCAGACCGAGCGGCGCATCCAGCAGGCCATGCGCACGCTGATGGCCGGGCGCACCAGCTTTGTCATCGCGCACCGCCTGTCCACCATCCGCAATGCGGACAATATATTGGTCGTGCGCGACGGCAACATCGTGGAACAGGGCCGCCATGAGGAACTGATGGCCCGGCAGGGGTTCTATTCGCAGCTGTATTACGCGCAGTTTGAAACATACTAACAAGCTGTTCCTACATGCCCCCAAGTGTGGTAATCTAATGACGATCAATTGAACGTGTTGCCCGGTGCGTGGCCGGTATGTGCCATGATGGGAGGGGTGAAGGATGCCAATAGAAGTAAAAGCGTACAAGTGCAATTGGTGTCACAGGTGCTTTGGACGGAAAAGCAGCGCGGTTATCCATGAAAACGCCTGCAAAAACAACCCGGCCAAAAGGCAATGCATCACCTGCGTACATGGCGTGATCAATGTGGAAAAAAGTGAATTTAGTTCATGGAGATTCTTCACCAGCGCCCCGTATTGTGATGTTCACAACAAGCCGATACATGAAAAGCCGTATTACATCAGGTGCGATACGGAGGAATCGTTTGTATTAGAATCAGGGCAACATGAAACATATCCGGTGCCCGGAACATGCCATCATTATAAATATAAGGGAAATTCGGAATGGACGCACAGGGAGGTTGAGCAGCCATGACAAAGCAGGAGTTTGAAGCCACCCTGCAGCCCTGCGGGTGCGGCGGCGTGCCGCGCATACGCTACGAAACGCAGCTAGGGTATGAAACAGACGGGGATATCGAATATGATAATGCCTATATCGAATGCAGCAAGTGCGGGTTGCGCACGAAGGGATTTATGTCGCCGGCGTTTGCATCAGTCGCATGGGACAGGGCCATGGGGAGATAATAGCACAGCAATTTTGCACAAGCACAACAAAGGCGCGGGTAACCGCGCCTTTTCACCCACAATCGTTTTCTGCATCCAGACTATATCGACAGCAGCGACCGCAACCCGCGCAGCACGGCGCGCAGCACGCGCAGGCCCACCTTGAACATGAAGATGGCGATGGCCAGGCGGATGAGAAGCCCGATAATATGGCCGAAGGCCGCCATGCCGCTGCCCAGGGCGCGCCCGAACAGCCCCACCGCGCCGCCGATGATGCCCGTTATGGGCAGCAGCACGCCGCCCAGCACCAGCCCCAGCGGCACCAGCACCACCGGCAGCAGCAAAAACAATGTCAGCAACCCCAGCAGCACCTTGCCCAGCCCGGTGGGGGTATGGCACTTCTCCTCTTGCACGGGTTCAACGGGCTGCGCTTCTTCGGGCTGTATTTCCGGCTGCGGGCGCTGCGGCGCTTGCTGGGCCTGCCAGCGCGCCACAAACTTGCGCGCGGTGTCCTCCGGCGCTTCCATGTCGGCGATCAGCTTTTCCTCAGTGGTACCCAGGCGCTGTGCGCGCTCGCGGATGCGCTGCGCGGTTTCTCTCACCAGCGCCAGACGCTCCTCCGGGGGCATGGGGGCCAGGGCGGTATACAATTTGTCCATGTACAGTTCCAGCGCGGTAATCATGGGCGGCTCCTTTCTGCAAAAGCGCGTTTGGCTTTGTCTGTATCGTACCGGGCCGCTGTTAAATGCACATATAGAAAACATTAGAAGTAGGTTAGGGGAATGCCAATTCCAAACATCACCGCATCGTCGTTCCGGGGCTTTTGCCTTGCAGCTGCGTCGGCTGCTCGGTCAGCGTAGCGCTGCTACGCTTCCCTCGGCTGCTCCTTGCTGCAAGGTAAAATCCCTCGCCCCTTTGGATGCGCTGATATTTTCCATTGGCATAAGGGGAAAGGTGTCTATAGTTTTAAAACCTGTCAATATCTGTCAGCAAATGTCATTGCATGTCAGTATCCCATACGGGCAGGCTGTAGCTGTGTGCGGGGCGTACCCCGCAGGAAAGGAGGTATCCCATGGGATATGACAAAGAAGACCGGCGCACGGGCTTTGACCTGTTTGAACGCTGCCGGGAGATTTCGGCGCTGCAGGTGGCCGGGTGGCTGGGGCTGAAAACGGAGTACCGCAGCGGCAAGCGCTGGGCGTGCTGCCCCATCCATGGCGAGCGCAACCCCTCGCTGATGTTCGACAAGGATGGGCGCTGGCACTGTTTCGGCTGCGGCAAGGGCGGCGATGCGGTGGATCTGTGGTCGGCGGTGTACCGCGTGCCGCTGGGCATCGCCGCGCGCGAGGTGATGAAGCGCACCGGGGAGCTGCACCTGTATGAGTGAGCCCCTCACCCTGGCGCAGTACGCGCAGCAGAAGGGCCTGAAGGAGGACATGCTGCGCGAGTGGGGGCTGTTTGGCGATGCGCGCGGCGTGTGCATCCCCTACCTGGATGAAAGCGGGCAGCGCCGGGCGCTGCGCTGGCGCTTGCAGGGCGGGGAAGGCCCGCGCTTTTTGTGGCAGCCCGGCGCCCAGCCCATGCCCTACGGCCTGTGGCTGGCGTTCAATCAGCAGGCAAAGGGCCTGATACTGTGCGAGGGCGAAAGCGATGCGCACGCGCTGTGGCACATGGGCCTGCCCGGCCTGGGCATACCGGGCGCGGCATCGTTCAAAACCGAATGGGCGGCCTGCCTGCGTGACCGCCCGGTGTGGCTGCATGTGGAAAACGACGCCGGCGGGCAGGTGTTTGTGCAGCGCACCGTGCAGCGCCTGCGCCAGGCCGGGTACAGCGGGCGCATCTGCCGCTTTGCGGCCAGCGATGTGGACGCAGCCTGTAAGGACATCAGCGACCTGTACCTGAAACTGGGGCATCCCCGCGCGCTGGAGGCGCTGCGCACGGCGCTGGCGCGGCATGCGCCCGCCGAGGCCGCGCAGGACGAAAAACCCGCCTGCGCGCTGGAGGCCTATGAAGCGCTGTCGCTGTACGGCGCGATATTGCCCCGCCCGTTGATGGTGCTGGACAATGTATTGACCGCGGGCTTAGCGCTGCTGGCCGGCGCGCCCAAGAAGGGCAAAAGCTGGCTGGCGCTGGCGCTGGGCATGGCGGTGGCCGAGGGGCAGCCGCTGTTCGGCCGCGCCACGCGCCCCGGCCACGTGCTGTATCTGGACCTGGAAAGCCGCCAGTACCGCGTGCAGGAGCGCCTGAGTGTGCTGCGCAAGGGGCCGCCGCCGCAGGGGCTGTTCATCGCGCACCGCGCGCCGCGCTTAGGCGAAGGGCTGCTGGAGGAGCTGGACGGCTGGATGAAGCAGCACCCGCAAACGGCGCTTATCATTGTGGACACGCTGGCGCGCGTCAAGGGCGCGGGCGCGGGCGGCGAAAACGCCTATGAGGCCGACACGCGCATATGGGGCACCTTGCAGCAGTTTGCGCTGGATCGCGGCGTGTGCGTGCTGCTGGTGCATCACCTGCGCAAGTCCGTGGGCGGCCGGGAGGGCGATGTGTATGAGCGCGTGTCCGGCTCCACCGGGTTGACCGGCGTGTGCGATTGCGTGCTGGTGCTGGACGGCAAGCGGCAAAAGCCCGAGGCCATGTTGTACGTCGATGGGCGCGACATCCCCCCGGCGCAGCTGGCGCTGGGCTTTGAGGAAGGGCGCTGGCAATTGCTTAGCGACGATGGCCGCGCCTGGCAGCAGAACGCCGCCTATGACCAAAGCCCGCTGGCCTCGGCGCTGCGCCATTTGATGGCCACACAAGACCAGTGGGAGGGCACGGCCAGCGACCTGACCCGGCGCCTGCGCGAAACCAGCGACGGCGCGGTGGACATCCACCCCAGGGCCATGTTTGACCAGCTGGACAAAATCGCAGGGCTGCTGCATGAGCGCGATGGGGTGCGCGTCCGCAGGGTCAGGGTTGGCAACGACCGTGTCATCCGTCTGGAGCGCACCCCTCGCACGCCGCTTGTCGCAACATGACCCCCCTGTGTACTTTGCGTACGTTGCGTACGTTGCGTACGTAGCGTACGCAGCCGACAGGCTGATGATGGCCGGACAGCGGGGAATGCCCAGGGAAATATAATGGAATAGCAAGGAACCCGTGGTTCTCCCTACAATAAGAGAGATACCATAGGTTCCCTTTTCCTTTTTTGGGGTATTTTTATTTTTTTCTGTAGGGAAAGGGATGTACGCCATGTACGATGCGTACGCAACGTACGCAACGTACGCAACGTACGGGAGTGGGGCCTTGTTTGCGAATTTCAAATGATGGTGATTCCCATAATGATAACGTTCAGATTACACCTGAACACATAGAGCGAAATGCGAAGGCTTCACCAAAGGATACAATAAAAAAGTTGATTGTGTAGTAGGGCTATTCCGTAAAGAGAAAATGATAAAATCAAACTTTTGAAGATGTTGGATTCAGAAATGTTTCATTTATTGGTATCTTGCACTTGAGGGATGAAAAAGCATTCATCAAGTTCTTTGTGAAGTGATGAGATAATGCTGAGCATATTAATCGCTTTCTCCTCATCGATTGCCCATTTTATTTTCAATTCATGTGCAGTAACATTACGAACAGAGTAGTTTATACCTAATAACATTTCTTTCAAACCTCTATGTTGATTTCTCTCACTATTGGTTTGCAACGTATTCATTACCACAGCAGGTTTGTCTAAGCTAAACGAACGCTCAATTAACTGAGTACCATCTAAGTTTAACCCTGTTGCATTTGCAATGCGATCAGTTAAACTCTTCGCGGCTTCGAAAACTGCGTGAAAATAGTTCTCTTGTAAAAGTTCTTCCCGGCAACACTGCAATACCAAGGGATGGACATGCAAGTCGTATAGTTTCTTGTTCAATTGAGATGCCCTACTTTTGGCCTCAGATATAGTATTTGCTATTTGAACAGGAACATACTGATTCTTGCTATTAAGTTGGATACCTTTCAATGCCAATACTTCATTTATTTTTTCCACCATAGTTTCTCTTGCTAATGGTGCATCAAGCCATCTTGAAGAGGTCAGAGCTTCTTGGATAAATGCATATACACCATTTGAACTTCTGTTTTGATTAATGTGTTGAGAAAACGAATCGTATAGTCGAATCCATTTTGTCCCATTTGGCAAAGCATCCGGAATACAACAAATTGATAAAATCCGTGAAATCTCACTCCCTGTAAAACCTAAGTTAGTATCACCTAAAATACGTGAGATTCGCTCTAATTCGCTATTTGTAAAATGCGGGAAATTTGCCATTAGACCCTCCTGATAAACAGATTGAATTTATAATTAAAGTAATCGGGGTATTGTTGCAATTTGGGGGGTTTGATTTCACACAAATTCCTCCAACAACAACTACTTAATGTGAAAACATATATGTTACTTAATCGTTATTATAAGACAATAACTCATAAGAAACAACAAGGTACGGAGACTTCATGCTTTGTAATACCCGTACCTGTGATGATGCTGGAATAGCCGGTGCCCGGCTGCAATGCAGCCCCCTGTGTACTTTGCGTACGTTGCGTACGTAGCGTACAGGGGGTGCATGGGTTATGTGCCGTGCAAAAAGCCCCTATAAAATCCATTTCCGGTTGATATTGTACCGGCAGATAAAGAAGAGCGCCACCGAAAAGAGCAGCAGCACCCCGAAGGACAGCAGCGGGGGAAGGGTGTTTGTGCCTGCAATGGCGCTTCGAAGAATGTCGGTGCCGTAGGTAAGCGGCAGACAATACGAAACAGGGCGCAGAACAAGCGGCAAGCTTGAAATGGGTATAAACAGGCCGCAGAGAAAAAGCATGGGGAAGCGGAAAAAGTTTGAAAATGTTTGCGCTTCAAACACCTGTTTGGCCGATACCGCAATCAGCAGCCCGGTCAACGCCGAGGTGAGGGCAATCAACAAAACTGCGGGCAATAGCAACCCCCAGTTCACTGCGCTTAAATCGATAAAAAAGCTTGCGAAAAGGACGGGGACAAGCGCGTTGAACATGCCGAACAGAATGGTTCCGGCAATTTTGGCAAGCACCATGGCGTTGAGGCTGATGGGCGCCAGCAGCAATCGGTCAAACGACCGCCCGCTTCGTTCAAAGGTGATGGTAACGGCAAGCATGGAGGTGGTGCCGAACAGTATGCTCATGGAGATAAGGCCGGGAAGCAGCGCCAGCATGTTTCCGTCAGGGGAGCGTATGAGCTGCATGAGCGTCCATGAAAGGGGGAAGATGATGCCCCAGCTGATGTTTGGCGGCTTGAGGTAATAGTTTTTTATATCCTTTTTCAGGATGTTCCAACAGGCAATCCAGCTTTTCATGGGCGGCCTCCTTTTTCCCTGTCCTTCTTCAGCACAGAGGATTCAATGCCGGTCAGCTTGACGAAGACATCCTCCAAAGAAGGGCGCAGCTCCCGCGCTTCATACACTTCCACCGCTTTGCTGTGGAAAAACTCCATGACCGGGAACAGCGGAATGCGCTGTTCGGACGTCATGACAAGCGAACGGTCGGGCTGGATGGCAATGTTGCTTCCCTTAAAACGGGCCTGAAGTTCGGCGGGCAGGTTGTCAGTGCTTTTGTCCGTAACAAATTGGATGGCATGGCCATGGGACACGCTGTCCATCAGCTGCGGCACAGTGCCGGATGCCACAATCCGGCCCTCTGCGATAAAAGCGATCCTGTCACAGATGCGCTCCGCCTCCTCGATATAGTGCGTGGTAAGAAAGATGGTGGTTCCCTTCTTTTTCAGCTCCAATACCATGTCGCGGATTTGCCGGGAGCTTTCCACATCAATGCCAGTGGTCGGTTCATCCAAAAACAGAATTTTCGGGGAATGGATGAGCGCCGCCGCGATGGTCAGCTTGCGGCGCATGCCCTTGGAATAGGCCTTAAACGGGCGTTTGCCGGCATCCTTCAGCCGGAACAGCTCCAAAAGCTGACGGGCTTTTGATTCTCTTTCCTCTTTGCGCATCCCATACAGCGCCGCGCAAAAACAGAGATTCTCAAACCCGTCCATTTCATTGTAAAGGTTGCTTTCATCCGGGACGATGCCCATGATGGCCTGCGCCTTTTTTGTTTGACGCCTTACGTCTATGCCGTCAACGGTGATCTCCCCGGCGGTCGGGCGGGACAGGCCAATCATCATGTTGAGCGTGGATGTTTTCCCTGCCCCGTTCGGCCCTAAAAAGCCGAATATCTCGCCTTTCTCAATGTCAAAAGAGATATCGTCCACCGCAGGAACGTTGCCATATGTCTTTTTCAGGCGTGAGACACAGACCATCCCCATGATGTTTATTCTCCCTTGCTGTGGCCTGCGCCGTGGCAAAACTCCTTGACCTCGTCGCTGCACGTGCCTTTCTTGGGGCACTCCTGCTTTTCATGGGCCGGGCAATCGTCGCGCTGTTCCGGCTGGCAGGCTTCCTGCTCAAGGTCTGCCAGAGCTTTAATCTCCTTGGCCAGCTCATGCAGCACCGGGCGTTCTACAGTGTAGTGCATGAAATATCCGCGCTTTTCCCCAACAAGCAGGCCCGCCTCGCGCAATACTTTCAGATGCTGGGAGATCGTCGCTTCGGTCAGGTTCAGCTCGTTTGCCAGCGCCCGGACGCAGTAATTGTGCCGAAGCAGCAATTTCAAAATGCTCATACGTGTTTCATCCGCGATGGCTTTCAATACCTTTTTGGTGTCCATGATAATCCTCCTGAAAAGTTGATTAGCCGTGTGCCTAATCAGAGTATAGCGCGTAGTTGGGGATAAATCAATACCTGATGGGCATATTTTTTAGAGTTTTTATGAAAACCCCATGCCGCCTTAAGCAACATGGGGTTTGGCCGCCGTTGGGGCAGGGGATTTTGGCCTGCAGCCCATCATCTTCCGCACGGACGATCGTCCACCGGGCATGGTGTTGCAGGGCACGCTGCAAAAAGCCGCCGTTTCCAGCGCTCAGTTATGTTCCCCTGCCGGACAGTTCAACCATCCGCGTTGACAGCCTTGACATGCGGGGATACAATATATCAAAGTTAGGCACAACTAACTTTTGTGGAGGAAATGCTATGCCAATCGTGGAAATGCGCGGGGTAAGCCGCATATACAGAAGCGGCGATCATATTCTGCACGCGCTGGACAATGTTGATCTATCGATAGACGCAGGGAAATTTGTGGTCATATTGGGGCAAAGCGGGGCGGGAAAAAGCACGCTGCTGAACCTGCTGGGCGGCCTGGACAGCCCAAGCAAAGGAACCATCACCGTGGACGGTCAGGACATTTCCACCCTTACCGGGAACGAGCTGGCCGATTATCGCGCAACCAGGGTAGGGTTTGTGTTTCAGTTTTACAACCTGATCCCCACGCTGAGCGCGCTGGAAAACGTGGCGCTGGTAAAGGAAATTGCCCCGCATGCGCTGGACGCGGCCGAGGTTCTGGATGAGGTGGGGCTGTCCGATCACCTGCACCAGTTTCCGCAGGAGCTGTCGGGCGGCGAGCAGCAGCGCGTATCCATCGCGCGGGCGGTGGCCAAAAATCCGGACATCCTGCTGTGCGACGAGCCAACCGGCGCGCTGGACTCGGAAACGGGCGTGATGGTGCTCAAGGTGCTGCTGCAAATGGCGCGCGACCATCGCAAGACCATCATCATCGTAACCCATAACCAGAACATCGCCAAGATGGCCGATGTGGTGATACGGCTGCGCAGCGGGCGGGTGGTGTCCTGCCAAGAGCAGGCGCACCCCCTCAGCGCCGATGAAGTGGAGTGGTGACATGCTGCTGTTTAAGAAGACATTGCGCACCATGGGCCGCTATAAAGCGCAGTTTATCTCCATGGCGGTCATGGTGATGATTGGGGCGGGCGTTTTCCTTGGCTTCCATATCGAATGGCGCAGCATTGAAAAGACCGTTCAGCAATTTTTTGACGATACGGGTTTTGCCGATTACCGGCTCTATGACAAGCGCGGTTTTTCCTTGGATGACCTGCGCGCAGTGGAAAATATGGAGGGCGTTATTTCCGCCTCGCGGTACATCAGCGTGAATACGGCCCTCAAGGGCACCGACAAGACCCTGAACCTCAACGCAGTGGAGCAATACGGCACCCCCTCGCTTTCTATCACGGAGGGTGCCGCCTATGATCCGGACAGCCAGGGGCTGTATCTGTCCGACCGGTTTGCAAAAGCCAACGGCATTGTCATTGGCGATACGCTGACGCTCTCCTATGGTTTGTTTTCGTTGAAGGGCGAAGTGGTGTCGCTGGTCAAATCATCCGAGCAGCTTGTCTGCGTAGCGGACGGCAATCAGGTGATGCCCAATTATGTGCGGCACGGCTTTGTGTTCATCACCCCCGCGAAACTGCGGGCCACCATGGGCATATTGATGTTTTACCCTCAGCTGAACGTCCGCACGCCGCTTGACCGCAGCGCATTTGAAGAAAAATTGCGTGCGGCTCTGGGCCGCGATGTGACCGTACTGGATAAGATGGAGCATCTATCCTATTTTGCGATGAACAGCGAGATCAATGAAGGGAAGACCATGGCGTCGGTGCTGCCTGTGCTGTTTCTTTTGATAGCGCTGCTGACCATGGTGACCACCATGCACCGCATCACCGCCAATGAAAAAACACAGATCGGCATCCTGAAAGCGCTGGGGTTCCGCGATAAGCGCATCCTTTTGCACTATACCTCGTTTGCGGCGGTGGTCAGCGTCACCGGCCTGATCCCCGGTGCCGCGCTGGGGTTTGGGCTTGCGCGCATGATCATCAACCCGCACTCCATGATGGCCCTCTATTTTGACGTGCCCTGCTGGTACCTTGAGATGCCCGCTTTCTGTCCGCCGCTGATGCTGCTGATGGCCCTGGTTCTGATTACCGTGGGGTATTCTTCCGTCCGCAAGACGCTGCGCGGCACCGCCGCCGAAACGCTGATGCCCTATCTGCCCAAAAAAGCGCGCAAACTGCGGATCGAGCGCCTGTCCCTGCTGAAAAATCTGAGTTTCGGCACGCGCTGGAACCTGCGCGATATCTTCCGCCACAAGGCGCGCTCCTGGATGACCTTGCTGGGCATTGTCGGCTGCATGATGCTGCTGGTAGGCGCGCTGGGGATGCAGGATACGATGTGGGAATTTCTCCGCCTGCTCAATCATGAAACCAATCGCTATGCAACGCGCATCAACCTTGCCGAAAAAACCCCGGTAGCGGACGCGGAAAAACTGGCGCAGCGCTATGCGGGGGACTGGATGGCGCAGGCCCCTGCCCGCCTGAATGGTGGCAATATCTCGCTGGAGATCTATCACACGCCCCATGACCTTCTGCGCCTGATGACGGTGGATAACCGCCCGATGAAGATGGAGGACGATGGCGTGTATGTGTGCATCAGGCTGTGGGAAGAGGGCATCCGCCCCGGCGATACCATCATGCTGTGCCCCTATGGAACCGACCAGCGATATCCGGTCAAGGTAAAGGGCGTTTTCCGCTCGCTGTTCAGCAAGTCCGTGGTGATGACCAGGGCTTTTGCGGACAAAGCGGGCATCCCCTGCCATCCTGCCGCTGTATTCACCAATGTGGAAAAGGAGGATATCTCCCCGGAGAAGTACATCAACGCCGTGCAGAGCAAGAAAGCCATCATGGAATCCTATGACAGCTTCATGCAGGTGATGTATACCATGGTGGCGATGCTGGCGCTGGCTGCGGTGATCATGGCGATCGCCGTGCTGTACAACCTGGGCATCATGAGCTATGTGGAGCGTTCGCGTGAACTGGCAACGCTAAAGGTAGTGGGCTTCCGGGATAAAAAGCTCAGCCGCCTGCTGATCAGCCAAAACCTGTGGCTTACCATCGCCGGCATCGCGCTGGGGCTACCGCTGGGCATGGCGGTTTTGCAATATCTTTTGGATGCATTGGCTGCCGACTATGAGCTGACGCTGACAATGGGCTTATTGACCTATACCGGCAGCATCCTGCTGACGCTGCTGACCTCGCTGATCGTATCCTTTTTCGTGGCGCGCAAAAGCCGCTGCATCAACATGGTGGAAGCCCTGAAAGGGGTGGATTAGGCGGGGCGGCCAGGGAGAGACGCCTCTTGCATAGCATTGTTTACGCCCCTGGAGAGGGTATATAGAACCACTAATTCATAATACGAGGTAGAATGCAATGAGAATCATTAAAAAAATATTCGGTCAGACCCGTAAGCCGGAAGGCTTCCTTGGAAAAATGATGGTAAAAGGAATGAACAATGGCCATGCAAAGATGGCAGATTGGGGGCTATCTCACCTACCCACGGCCACCCCGGCAGAAATACTGGAGATTGGTTGCGGCGGCGGAAGGAATGTGGGCGAACTGCTTAAAAAATATCCTTTATCCAAGGTAACAGCGATAGATTTTTCGCCGGTTTGTGTGGAAAAAACAACGCAATATAACAGGGAAGCAATTGCAAGCAGAAGATGCGTTGTTAAGCAAGGTGATGTGTCATCGCTGGACTTTCCGAAAAAGACGTTTGACCTTGCCACGGCATTTGAAACAATCTACTTCTGGCCAGGGCTTGAACATTGCTTTGCAGAGGTTTTCAGCGTACTGAAAGAGGGCGGCCTTTTTATGATTGTAAACGAGTCGGATGGGACGGACAGGAGTTCGCTAAGGTTTGAAAAAATTATTGATGGCATGAAGTGCTATACAACAGAGGAAATTGAAACTGCCCTCAGGAAGGCAGGCTTTTCAGAGGTTGAGGCGGAGCGTCATCCTTCAAAACCGTGGATTACTGTTTTGGCGAAGAAGCGACATTCATATTGATTCCAAACATAATGGCATCGTTTACTTCCCCACCCTCACCACCTGGTCGGCCTGTTGGTGGAAGGCTGCGCGATGGGAGATGGACAGCACGGTGAGGCCCTCGTCCACGCGCTTTTTTATGATGGCGCGGATGTGCGCCTCGGTGTCGGCATCTAAGTTGGAGGTGGCCTCGTCCAGCACCAGCAGCGGACGCCCGGACAGCAGCGCCATGGCCAGCGACAGGCGCTGTTTTTCGCCGCCGGACAGCAGGCCGCCGTCCTCGCCGGCGTTCAGGTCCAGCTGCTGCTCGGTGCCGCGCAGCAGGTCGCCCAGCAGCACCTCGTCCAGCGCCGCCCACATGGCCTGGTCATCGGCCTGCGGGCTGGCATAGCGCAGGTTGTCGCGCACGCTGCCGGTGAACAGGAATGGATGCTGGCCCACCACCGCGATGTGCGACAGGTACCACGCGCGGTCGATGGCGGCGCAGTCCACGCCGTCCAGCACAATGCGCCCCGACGTGGGCGGATACAGCAGCAGCAACAGGTTGAGCGCCGTGGTTTTGCCCGCGCCCGTGGCGCCCTCGATGCCCAGCCACTGCCCGCGGTTCAGGCGCAGCGAAAAGTCCTGAAGCACCTGCTTGCCGTCCTCCTCATAGGAAAAGGATACATTCTCCGCCGCCAGGCTGTGCGCAAGGAAGCTGCCGGGGGTGAGGCCGCCCGTGCGCTCGCCGGGCAGCTGCAGGTATTCAAACAGATGGCGGTATTCGCCCACCTGCTTAAAATACTTGATGTTGGTGTGCAGCATGTTGGTCAGCCCCGCGTGCATGCGCGGCGCCAGCGTCACAAACGCCAGCAGGCCGCCGGCGGTGAAGCTGCCCCGGATGATCAGCATGGCGCCCAGCACAAACCCTATGCCCAGGAAAAGTGAGGACAGCACCTGCGATGCGATGGGCCCTAACAGCGTTTCGGCGGCGGCCGTGCGGCCAAACAGCTCGCTGACGCTCAGGAAAAGGCGCTTATATTTTTGCAGCAGCATATCCTGCAGGCCCATGAGCTTTACATACCGCACGCCGCGGAAGGCCTCCTGCACCAGCGCGCGGATCTTGGCCAGCGTGCCGAACATGGCCTCGGCGTTGCGCGATACGACCTTGCCCACCAGCTTGGGCGGCAGCAGCACCAGCGGCACAAACAGCACCTGCGACAGCCCCACATATACATTCAGCCGGAATATCAGCACCAGCGATATCAACGCCACCAGCGAGGAGGCCAACATCTCCGGGATGTCCTTTGTCCACAGCAGCACATAGCCCATGGTGTCGCGCGTGGCCTGCGCGGCCAGCTCGCCGCTGGGGTTTTTGTCGTGGTAGGACATGGGCTGCGACAGGATGCGGTCAATGATGCGCTGGTTGAGGTCATGCCCATAGGCGCGGCCCTTGACCGCCGAATAATACTGATAAAACGCCTGCCCCACGGCGGCCAGCAGCGGGATCAGCACAAAGAACACGGTGTTCCAGATGATGCCGCGCACATCGCCGGCGGGGATGAGGGTATCCAGCACGCGCTGCATGATCAGCGCCGGGATGAGCAATATGCCCTGCGAACACAGCACGATGGCAAAGGATGCCGCGCTTAAGGGCAGGTACTTCCGCGCGTTTGTCCACAGCGCGCGGGCAATGGGGTCTTTGGCTTTCATAAGGCTCACACCTTTCCGGGCACCGATGGCGCGGGCGCCCGTGTAATGGGGGAGAACTTGTTTTGTCATAGTATAGTAAAAAATTGGGGGGTGCAACGGGGGTGGAAATATACCCGAAAGGGTATAAAACAGTGCTTGACAACAATAGTATACCCTTTCGGGATTATTTGGTGCGGCGAAAGCGGCTGCGATTTCCGATGTAGTAATATGGCAACGGGGAAATACCTTTTTCTTTTGCCCACGCTGCAAATTTCTCGGCCAGCCTTTTCCCTCTGAAATAGTCCACGCCCTCTGCTTTTTGCAGGATTGCAGTAAGCAGTATTTGCAGGCGCAGCTGCAGGGCGCGCAAAGGTTTTGAATGCCGATGGATACTGTTTCCATGTGCCGACTTCGTTTCAGAAATGCTGTTTCAAAACGAAACGCATGTGTTCATTTCTAAGTAATTCCCATCCTTATCAAAAACAAAGGACACAATCCAGGGCATGATGTCCTTGATTTTGCAAAAATCATCGTATCCAAAGGAGTTGTCATAGTAATGGATGATGGTGCTTAGCGCCGTGCCATGGCTGCCGATCACGATGTTTTTGCCTGCGTATTTCTTGATAACGCTTTGCAGGGCGCAGATATTCCTGTGCTGCACTTCCTGCAGGCATTCGCCATCGGGCAGTTTGTAGGAAAAATCATGCCACTGCCTTTGCGCAAAGGACGTGAAATCCTCAACCCAGCCGCCGGCGATCTTTCTTTCGCGGAAGGCCTCGATGGTTTCGATGGGGAGTCCCTGGGTATCTGCAAAATGCCGGACGGTGTCGACGGCCCTTTTGTAGGGGCTGGACAGCACGACATCAATGCGCTTGCCGGACAAAAAAATGCGTTACGCGCTTCCGGTCTTCCATCCCCTTGGGCGACAATTCGCGCAGCATATCATCGTGGTTATGATAGTTCGGCTGCGCGTGGCGGACAAAGAATACCGTTGTCATGAGGGTTCCCCCTGCTCGTCCGGGGTGATCTTTTTGTTCCCGTCTTTATCAAAACGCTTTCGCAACGCGATTTCCGTGGGGATCATGGTGGCTACAAGCAGCACGGCCTGCGCCATGATGACAAGGAAGCTTGCGCTGCCGATGCAGGATTCGCTTTTCCCGATGAACAACAGCATGGTGCCAATGGTCAGCGGCAGCAATATCCATCCGGCAACATACCACGTCCGCCCAAAGTGCCGGTGCGCAAAATCCCAGGTATCGTAATTCTTCTTGGACATGGATGTGCGATAGCCATAATATGAATTGATTTTTTTAGGCGCGTTGCGGGTGAAATGCCTGCCAAAACCGATCATGACAACGGGCGTAATCAAGTTCATGATGAACATGAAGAGCCAGAATTCCATAAATATTCCTCCCTGCTATCTGCAAAGCAGCCTTTGCTGCTCATACCCTTATTCTTTCAGCCCGCGTATGAAGAAATGATTTCCTGTTCTAACGCCTGCAACCCAGCAAGAATGTTTTCAAAAGACGGGTGTTTTCCAAACAGCATTTCTTTCATAGCGGCATAGTCTTCTGCTAAAGCGTCAAGCCTGCTGGAGGGAGGTATCAACTTCAAACCGCCTGTTAACACGTCCTCGTATCGCGCCCATGCCCGGGGATAAAATTTCATTTTGAATTCCACAACCTTACGGAGCATTTCCGGCTGAGAAATCGCTGCATCTTTTACTCCTGACAAAGCTAACTGGTAAAGGTCATAGTAATGCCGTGAATACCGGCTGGGCATTGCCAGGCTTTCCGGCCGATGGGCTTCATGGTGGAGGATGGTCGCTTTTTCCCAGAAGGTTCGCTCTGGGGCTACAGTAAGCACATTGGTTGCAGGTTGGTCAAAAAGCGCGGGATAGTGTGTTGCGGCATAAGGTGTAATCTTTGCCCAGACAGCCGGTGTCCATGCTGCCAACGCGCCAATTTCCAAACGAATCACCCGAAGTGTGGCTGTGTGAGAGAATAGGCTTGGGTAGGCAAAGAGTACGGTTTGAGCGTCCATTTCATCCATGGAAACCTGTGCTTCCTGACCAAGTTCGATTGAAAGCTCCGCTTTTATCTGAGGACAAAAATCCCTTAGAAGGAAATTTGCTGCACGGGCGTTGGCTTCTTTATTAAACACATCTTGCTTATTCTTTGTGCGCAAATTCCACGGTTCGTGCAGTTCAAATCCCAGGATTCGCCAATCAAGGATTAAGTCTATATCTTCAGAAAACCGCTGGATGAGCCCAAAGGCTTTTGACAAACTGGTGCCGCCCTTGAACGCAAGGGCTTTCTTCCAAGGCGACCTGTGAAAAAGATAGTCTAAGGTATAGCACACCCAAAAGTCTTTTTCTATAATCGCATCCTGCAGCCCCATCTTGTCTGCGGTATTGCGAAACAGCTCACGCCTTTCTTCGTTTGTACGTTTTACCAAGGTTATCATTTCGATTCACCACCATTCAATTGGCGGATGATATCATAAACCCAATCGGTTGAAGTGGCCGCCTCCTTTGCCAAGGTTGCTTTTTCCTGTGAATTTAGCCTTGCTGAAAGCTTTTCCACAATGCTGGGGGTTACCTGTTCCTTCCCCAAGGTTTTTAACCCTTGAACCACCAAGGCGGTTATGGGGGACAGCCCGGATATTTCTTTGTTTGTCCTGCGCTTGAAGGTGAGCTTTGTGTTGTTCCATTGATAGGTTTTATAGGGCCCATCGCTGATGTAGGTCCACACTGCGGGTACCTGGGTTGATAATCCCAGCAGGTTCAGGGCTGTGTTGCCTTCCGGGGCGATGGTCCAATGATAGTTACGCGCCAAGGTATGGGCAACATCATCGGGATTTGGTGCAATATGCTCTTGAAGCAACTTGCTGTATCTTGGTTTTTCATAGATGCCCTTAAGCACCCGGCGGATGGTACCCGTTTGCACCAGACGGTTTAGGTTGCGCCGGATGGTCTCCGTGTCTGCGATATCTGCAAAATCAGCGCTGATGAACATGGTTCCTTCCTTCGATTCATCAATGCGCTGTCGTATTTGCTCTGCATAGGAAACCGTCATGAATTTCACCCCCAGCTTGTCCCGAATAATATACACTATTCGGGACAAGTGTTCAAGCAAATACCCGAATCATTGTGTGCTGACCGGCTAAAGGTAGGCGTCAATCCCTTTTATCGTCGGATTAAGAGTGTAAAAAATCAGGGCCGCTTTTGCGGCCCTGACAGAGATGCATTATTTGATCAACTCTCGCAGTGCCTCGCGTGCCTGCGTGTTCTCGGCGCTGCCGTGGTTATAGGACGGGAGCTGATCGCCATTGTGCCGATAGGCTTCCGAGTAAGAAATGGTGTTGCAGATGAACAGATAGCCGACTTCGGCGTCGTTCAGCTCGGTCGCGATGTCCACTTCCTTGCCAAACTCAAACTTGCCTTCGGGGGCGTTCAGGTAGTCGGTCGTAATTTCATCCATGGAGGTAAACCAGTTGAGCAGCTGGCCTTCTTCCCTCATCCTGCCCTTTTCGTAGGCGTAGGTAACAGCGACTTTGCCTTCATGTACGGAGACGATGGCTTTTCCGATCACGAACAGGTTGGACGCGACCAGGGGCAGCTCTGTTTCGCCGTCTTTGGTAAGGTCAATGGGCACCACGTGGTACCATTTCTTGGTCAATTGGGGGTTTTCTTCGCGCAGGGACAGCCCGGCAGCGCAGACGGTATTGTGCGGGTAGACGTGGGGCGCCTTGACGTATACGTTGTACTTGCTCAGTATCTTTTCAATGTTGCCTTTGACTTCGACGGGCAAATCCTCGTCGGGATCGGCCATCAGCCATGTGCTGTTGTTGATCCAGTATTCCTCAGAGGATAGAAGGTTGCCGTCATCATCGACGTTCCAGGAAAAAAGATAGGTCAGATCACCGTTCTGATCAAACGCAACTTCTATGCCGCCATTTTTCTTCTCGTGATAGAATCCGGAGCGGGCGGGTTTTCCGTTCTCGTCATAAACAACGCTAACGATGTCTCTGGTATCCTCGGTCCGCTTTACCTGGTCAAGGGCGGTGAGTTTTCCATCCAAATTGTAAACGTAGGAGCCCTTTTTATCACCGGAAACGCTTACGCCTACTTCGTAAAAGAAGCTTTCCTGATCAAGTGGTTCATAGGACAGGGTATCAACATCGTCCAGGATCCAGACGCTGTCTTCATACAGAGACAGACTGTTTCCTTTGGATTGGGCGGTTAACTGATCGCCGTTCACATCGATTTTTATATCGGGACGATAGGGATCGACATATCCGGCGTAAGGATCCGTCGGCGCGGCAATCTTGGCGAAGGCCATGGGCGCCAAGATAGAGAGCACAAGGATGAGCGACAGCAAAAAAACAACCCTTTTTTTCATGCAAAGGCACCTCTCTTTCCATTTTTTCTCAGCATACACCGATCAAAAACGGCTGTCAATGGAATGGAGAAAAAATCAAGGGAGGTTGGATGCTCTTATACCGTTCACCATGAACGCGCAGAGTGCGTTCTTGAGTATCTCGGCAACCTATGTTACATTTGCGGCAAGCCTTGGAAAGAATGCTCGTGCCGATGTACGCTCTATACGAACTGACCAAGCGGTACAAATGCCGGGGTTGACCAAATGAGTGAACAGATGTGCGTGATTTTATTTCCACAACCATTTTAAACAGGAGAATACCCATGAAAAAATATTACTACGGTGCGTGCTACTATCCGGAACTGTATCCAGAGGAACGACGGGAGGAATTCATCTGCCAAGATATTCAACGGATGCGGGCAGCTCGCTTTAATGTTGTCCGCATGGCGGAATTCACATGGTGTCTGATGGAGCCTAAAGAAGGCGTGTTCGACTTTGATTGGCTGGAACGGTATGTGAATCAGCTGGGAGAAAATGGTATTTATACCATTTTGTGTACGCCCACCGCCAGCCAGCCCATTTGGATGGCGCGCAAGTATCCTCAGACGCTGTACGTGGATAATCAGGGTGTGCGGCGCAGCTATGGCGGAAGGCACTATCATTGCTACAACGATCCAACATTCCGGGAATTCACAGATAGAATTTGTACGGAGCTGAGCCGCCGCTTTGGGAACAACGCTTATGTGCTGGGCTTTCAGGTAGATAATGAAATGGGGCAGGAGCATTCGGATCGTTGCCAATGCCCGACATGCCGCGGCAAGTTTAAAACATGGCTGGAAAATCGCTTTTCCGGCGATATTGCTGCGCTCAACGATGCTTTTGGTGCGCTTTTTTGGGGTCAGCGGTTCGATTCCTTTGATCAAGTGGAGCCTCCGGCAGCGGCGCGTGCTTCGAGCTATAATGACAACATCGGCTGGAAGGGAACCAGTATGCCTGCGCTGAGGCTAGCATTCGATTGTTTTTGTAGCGAAAGCCTTATTGATTACTTCAACCTCCAGAAAGATGCTCTCCGCAGGTACAGTGATAAGCCTGTAACCCACAATACTACTCACATGGGAACCAATGCCATAGACTATTTTGAACTCGCCAAGGCGATGGACGTGTCCGCTGTGGATCATTATCCTGATGCGCTGGCAACAAGCAAGTGGGACTCCGGGGCAAATTATTCTATGGCACGATGCTATCATGATGAGGATTTCTGGCTGTTGGAGACTCTTTGCGGCGGCGGTCACGGAAACTGGGCGTACCAAGGGATGTCGCATATTCATCCGGGAGCCTTTCGTCAAAATATGATCTATGCGTATGCCGCTGGTGCAGAAGTGATTACCATGTTCAAGTATTCTGTATTCCCGGCAGGCTTTGAGCAGCTGGGTTCCGCATTGATCGATTTAAACCGCCTGCCTGGACGGCGCTACGAGGAAATATGCCAGGCGGGTGAGGATCTGGAGGCGATGAAGGATATTTTGGCGATATCCCGTGTTCGCTCCGAGGTCGCTATTGTCATAGATTATAGCAGCTTGTGGATTCATCGGATCAAGCCGATCAACAAGGATTTTGATTATTCCAGATATGTGAGAAATTTATATCGCCAGTTGACAGAACTGGGAATCAACGTTGACCTTATCGGTACGGAGCACGATTTCTCAAACTATAAGATTGTGTTTCTGCCCTTTGCGCCCATTCTGCCGGAGTCATTCGGCAGGAAATGTCGGGAATATGCAGCGCAAGGGGGCAACCTCGTATGCCTGTGCATGGGATTCAGCCGCACCGCTTGGGGCAGCGGAATCTTCGAACCCAGCCCGGTAGGCATGACAGATTTTTTCGGCGTGTGCGTGGTGGAGGAAGAGCCGGTATTTCCGGGAAAAACCGAAGCATATGTGGCCATGGATGATATCCGGTTTCAGACATGTCATTGGCAGGAAACACTTAAAAACCTCGACGCGGAAGTGCGGGGCACATTCAGCAACACATATCGGGCAGGATTGCCGGCTGTTTCTGTAAAGCGTCATGGATGCGGCTATGCATGGTACTTTGGTGCTGTGCCAACGGATCGTGATGCATCTGTGCTCTGGCGGCAGCTTCTGAACAATTGTGGCGTTATACCTTCGCCCGTCCAGATGTTGCCTGGCTTGGACATTGTCACCCGGTACTCAGATCGGGAAACGTTCCATTTTGTTTTCAATTCCCTGGACGATGAACAGCCTGTAAGCCTGATCCGCATCTCTGAAAAAGCAGGCGGCGACGGCAAACTGGAAGGAAATACGTTGTTCCTGCCCGGTAAGGGATTCGCTATACTGAGGGAGCGCCCATGACAAGCCTGTGAAAACCTTTACATTCCTCAAACAATATGCGAAAATACACGCAGGAAAATCACACAAGGAGGGCTCTCCATGGGGCTGTTTGACAAGAAGTTTTGCGATATCTGCAATGGAAAAATCGGGCTGCTGGGCAACCGCAAGCTGGCCGACGGCAACCTGTGCAAGGATTGCGCCCGGCTGCTTTCGCCCTTTATGACGGGCAGGCGGCAATCCTCTGTGGAGGAGATTCGCCAGCATTTAGACTATCGGGAGGAGAACAAAAAACAGGTGGAGGCCTTTACGCCTACCCGTATTTTGGGCAACACCACCAAGGTATATCTGGACGAAAACAGTCAGCGTTTTCTGGTCACCCGCCAGAGGGATTGGCGCGACGGTAACCCCGACATCGTGCCCCTCAGCCAGGTGATTGAATGCCAGCTGGAGGTGAAAGAGGACAAGACGGAGCTGTATCAGGAAAATGCCGAGGGCAAGAAAGTCAGCTACGACCCGCCCCGGTATGAGTGCGAATACCGGTTCGACATCACCATCCCCGTCAACTCCCCCTATTTTGACGAAATTACCTTTGAGCTGAGCGACGAAAGGCCCGACAGCCCCTATACCGACGCCTACCGGGAGCTGGAGCGCCAGGCGGATGAATTGCGGCGCGCCCTGAAACCCGTTGCAGGCGCGGCACCCGCAGCCCAGCAAGCCCCCCAAAGCGCCCCTGAAGCCGACACCTGGGTATGCGCCTGCGGCGCCACCAACCCCGGCAAGTTCTGCATGGAATGCGGCGCCAAAAAGCCCGAAGGCCCCGCCCGCTGCGCAAGCTGCGGCCACCAGCCGCAAACGCAAACCCCGCCCAAGTTCTGCCCCGAGTGCGGCGCGCCCTTTGGCGGGTGAGGAATAAGATATCTTATACAAAAGAGCAGCTTGTGCGCTGCTCTCAGCCCGTCAACAAAGGCTCCTTTTCTCGCGAGGAGCCTTTGTTGTTGCTGTTCACTAACATATCAGGACTTATAATACTCCTGTAGATCTGGACAGGATTTCGCTTCAGGCCGCAACTGCTTCCTTTCTCCCCCTCGTATACAGCCAGCCGCACACGCAGGCGGTCAGCGGGGCGACGGCCAGCAGGCCGAAGGCCCCGACCAGCACGCTCATAAGCTCCGCCGCGACAAAGCGATAGCTGAATATGTCGATCAGCGGGGTGCCCTGGCCCTGATAGTACATCAGCATGGTCAGGAAATTGCCGGAATAGGCCATCACCAGCGTGGTGGTCATGGTGCCGATGACCGTGCGCCCCACCGAGAACCCGGCGCGGCGCAGCTCCCTGCCCGTGATGTGCGGCGCGTGCACCTGCACCTCGTGGCAGCTGGCGGCGATGTCCATGCCTAAGTCGGTCAAGGCCCCCGAAGCGCCGATGAACGTCATGGCCAGATAGACGCCCCGGATGTCCAGCTGCAAGCCGGACTGGCTTAGCAGCGGCGACACATGGGAGATGGTGGTGCCGTCCAGCCGCAGTATATGCGCAAACAGCATGCTCAGCAGCAGCGTGGCCACCGTGCCCAGCAGGCTGCCCAGCACCGCCGACACCGCTAAGCGGCTGAAGCCGGCCACCGAAAAGGCGATGATGCAGTTGAGCAACAGCACCAGCAGCAGGGCGCTGGGGATGGGCGATGCGCCCTTTAGCAGCAGCGGGATGTACACCTTCCACAGCATGACGGCGCTGGCAAGCAGGCTGACCAGCGCGCCCACGCCTGAAAAGCCCGCGAACACCACCAGCAGCACCATGTATGCCAGCAGCATCAGGCCCATCTGGGGCGCGCGATCCAGGTCTATCAGCGTGACGGACAGCACCTCGCCGCGGTGGTGCACCATGGCCACGGCGCGGTCGCCGGGCTGATACAGTTTATCCTTTTCCATATCGCTGTTGAGGAAGTTGGCGGCGGGCACCACCTGCCCCTTGTGGGGGCCGGACAACACCTCTGCCGTGCACTGCTGCACGCCGGAATAGACAATGCCCAGCGGATCCAGCATGCTGTTATCTACAGTTACTACGCGCACGCGTTCGCGCGGGATGGGGTCTGCATGGCCAAGGGGGGCGGCATCGGGCAGCAGCATCATCAGCAATGTCAGCGCGGCCGACACCAGCACAAACAGCAGGTTCATCTTTTTGTTCATAAGCCCTCCTTGCGGCAACAATGGAATACGGGCGTCCGAAAACGCCCGTATTCGGTGGTGTGTAGGGGATTACTTTGCAGCAGCCAGCGCGGGGATTTCGGTGTCAATCTCCAGCCCCATCGCCTGCATGAAGCCGTGGAAAATGTCGGTGTTGTCATAGGAACCAACGAAGTTCCTGGCGCCTGCGCCGTTGGCATACACGGGCAGCATCATGCCGGTGTGGGCATAGCTGGTGTAGGCCAGGCCGGCCTTGTTGTTCAGGCAGTGGGTGATGGCCATGGTGAAGGGCTCGTACCCGCCGTACAGCAGCTGCTCTTCGGCACCGATGGTGCGCTGCTGACGGGGCAGCATGCTCAGCTCAAAGGCGTTCTTGAGCGCCTTGGCTTCGGCGGCGTTCAGGGTCAGTTCCTTGCCCTCTTCCAGGGTCAGGCCGAAGTTCTCGGCCACGATGGCCATGGCATCCTCGAAGGAAACCTTGTCTTCGCGCATCTTGTCCACCTGCGCGCCAAACTGCGTGAAGGAGATCTTCTGGTTTTGCAGGTACTGGAAGTGCGTGTCATAGGCGGTGGTGGCAAAGCCGATGGTCAGGCCGCCGGTCTCATGGTCGCCGGTGACGACGATCAGCGTCTCTTCGGGGTGGTTCTCGGCAAACTTCACGGCCTCCTGCACCGCAGCGTCAAACGCTAAGGTGTCATAGATGGCGGTGGTGGCGTCGTTGGCGTGGCAAGTCCAGTCGATCTTGCCGCCTTCTACCATCAGGAAGAAGCCGTTTTCGTTGTCCAGGTTGCGGATGGCAGCCGCGGTGATGTCGGCCAGGCTGAGGGATTCTTCACCGGCTTCCACCTTGGCCAGGCGGTCGATTTCGTAGTGCATGGCATCGCTGTCGGCGATATCCGGCACGATGGCCAGCGTGCGGCCGCTGTCGGCGCTGATGGCGCGGATGCCTTCGTTGGTGTTGACGTAGTTCCAGCCGTTTTCGGTGGCCAGTTCATACAGGTTTTTGCTGGGGTTGTCCTTCTCGCCGTTGGGGCGCTTGAAGCCGCCGCCGCCCAGGAAGTCCAGGATGGTGCCGGTCAGGCCCTGCACGGAGATGTCATAGTACTGGTTGCGGCTGGGGGCCTTGGCATAGAAAGCGGCCGGGGTGGCATGGTCGAGCGATACGCTGGACACAACACCCACCTTCATGCCGGCTTCCTTGGCATACTCGCTGACGAGCTTGAAGGGGGTTTCTTTCTTGACGTCGTAGTTGATAACGCCGGACAGGGTCTTGGCACCGCTGGCCATGGAGCTGGCCGTGCTGGCGCTGTCGGGCGCAAAGCTGGTGGCGTCATAGGTGGTCATCAGGCCCATGGCCTCGAAATTGTCAAAGCTCAATTTGCCGGGTACGGGATAGGCGCTGTCGGGGTTGTCGCGGGTGCCCAGGTAGTAGCGGGTGGCCGTGGTCTGCGGCGCGCCCATGCCGTCGCCGATAAAGAAGAACACGTACTTGGCGCGCACGGTCTCGTTCTCGCCCGCCAGCGCAGTTCCCAGGCTGAGCAGCATCAGCGCCGCCAGCAGCAGTGCAGTAAGTTTTTTCATGGTTTCCTCCCTTTCTGTCTACGCCATTGCGGCGTGAACTGTGATTATCCTACACAGTCTGTGTAAAATTCATGTGAGGTGTTGTGTAAAATACGTTTACTGTTTTCATGAATTTCATGCGCCAAAAAGTTAGACGAGGCTTACTGTTTCGTGGCTTTGCCGATCGCGAATTTGATAGGAAAGCCTAACTATCAGCACTCGAAAGCGATGAGTGCTAAAAATTCATTGCTTTTGCCGGAGCTGCATGCTATACTGACAAAGAATATGAAGGGAGTTTCCCTTTTGGAGGGTAGGTAGTATGAGCAACAACATGAAAAAGGGCAGCATTTCCATCGCCGCCCACAACATCATGCCGGTTATCAAGCGCTGGCTGTATTCCGACAAGGATATTTTTATCCGGGAGCTGGTGTCCAACGGCACCGACGCCATCACCAAGCTGAAGATGCTGGGCAAGGGCGAGGGGGAGGACCTGCGCGTCACCGTCGTGGTGGACAAGGAGCGCGGCGAGCTGCGCTTTGAGGACAACGGCATCGGCATGACGGCCGAGGAAGTGGAAAAGTACATCAACCAGGTGGCTTTTTCCAGCGCCGAGGATTTTTTGAAAAACTACACCGGCGAGGACACGTCCGGCATCATCGGCCACTTTGGCTTAGGGTTCTATTCGGCGTTCATGGCCAGCGACCTGGTCACCATCGACACGCTGTCCTGGCAGGAGGGCGCGATGCCTGTGCTGTGGAAAAGCGCCGACGGCATGGAGTTTGAGATGGGCGAGGGCACGCGCACCACGCGCGGCACCACCATCACGCTGACCATTTCCGAGGAAGAAAAGGAATTCTTGGACGGCTTCCGCGTGCGCGAAGTGCTGGAGAAGTATTGCGGCTTCATGGCCGTGCCCATCTATATGGTAGACCTGGAGGCCGAGCAGCGCGCCGCCGAGGCCAAGGAAAAGAAGAAGCAGGAAAAGGCCGAAAAGAAGGCCAAGAAAGCCGCCGAAAAGGCAGCAAAGAAGGACGAGGCCGGGGACGAGCACGACCATGACCATGACGAGGACATGGACGATGCGTGGGAGCCGCCGGCCAGCGACCAGCCCATCAACGACACGAACCCCATCTGGCTGAAAAACCCGCGCGAGGTGACCGAGGAGGAGTACAAGGAAACCTACCGCAAGGTGTTCCATACGTTTGAGGATCCGCTGTTCTGGGTGCACCTGAATGTGGATTATCCGTTCAATTTGAAGGGCATCCTGTACTTCCCGCGCATCCGGCACGATTTTTCGGGCCAGGAGGGCGAGGTCAAGCTGTTTAACCGGCAGGTATTCGTAGCCGACAATATAAAGGAAGTCATCCCGGAGTTTCTGCTCATTTTGAAGGGCGTCATCGACTGCCCCGACCTGCCGCTGAACGTGTCGCGCTCCTTTTTGCAAAATGACGGGTATGTGCGCAAGATTTCCAACCACATCGCCAAGAAGGTGGCTGACCGCCTGACCGGCCTGTTCAACACCGAGCGCAAAACGTACGAGGGCTACTGGGACGACATCCATCCCTTTGTCAAATACGGCTGCATCCGCGACCGCAAGTTCTTTGACGCGCTCAAGGATGCGCTGCTGATGAAAACCACGGCGGACGAATACCTGACGTTTGACGAATACAAAGCCCGCAACGAGGGCAAGACCGAAAAGAAAATCTACTACACCACCGATGCCAACCGCCAGGCTGCCAGCGTTGCGCTGTACACCGCGCGGGACATCGACGTGGTGGTGATGGACACGCTGATTGACGTCAACTACATGTCGTTTATCGAGTATTCCGGTGTAGAAGCTACCTTTGTGCGCGTAGACAGCGACGTCAGCGGCCTGACCGAGACCAGCGAGGAGGGCAAGGACCTGGATGCGGACGCGCTGCAAACGCTGTTCCGCAACGCGCTGGATCAAAAGGATCTGACCGTCAAATTGGAAGCGCTGGCCGACCGCGACCTGCCCGCCATGGTCACCCAGGAGGAGCAGATGCGCCGCTTCAAGGACATGAGCGTGGCCTACGGGCGCGAGTTCTCCATGCCCGACCAGTACACCCTGATCTTAAACCGCCTAAGCCCCGTCATCCAATCCCTGGCGCAGATGGAGGAGGGCGACCTGTCCCAGCTGCTGTGCCAGCAGATCTACGACCTGGCGCGCCTGTCCTCCCGCCCGCTGGAGGCCGACGATTTGAAGGCTTTCATCGCCCGGAGCAACAAGGTGCTGGGTGAGATGGTGGGGAGCGGGGAGTAAACACTAACTCCAAACATTGGCGCATCATTATCGTGGGTTTTTGTCCTGCAACTGCGTCGGTTGCTTGGTCGGCATAGCGTTGCTACGCTTAGACTGTCGGCACCTCCGGTTAAGTTTGCTGGGCCGCCGAATTGACGAATCTTACCAAAGTGGATATGATAGCGACAACAGTCGTACAATAATGAAACGTGCGCTGCAAACCAAAAGAAAGAGGAGGGAACCCCCAACATGAAGAAATCAACCGGGATTCTGCTTGCGGTGCTGCTGGTAGCAGCATTGGTTGCGGGCGGCGTGCTGCTGTCGCAAAAGGCAGACTTGCAAAAGCGGGTGGATGACCTGACCGCGCAAGTGACTACGCTGACGGCGGAACTGGATACAGCCAAGAAGGAGGCTGCGACTGCTGCTGAGGAGGCCGCTGCTGCTGCCGAGGAAGCCGAAGCGCTGAAAAAACAGGCTGAAGAAGCTGCCAAGGCCGCCGAGGCCCCCAAGTACAAGATTGCAATTCTCACCGGCACTGTCAGCCAGGGTGAAGAAGAGTACCGCGCTGCGGAAATGCTCAAAGCCAAGTATCCGGACGTTGTCGTCACCGACACCTATCCGGATCGCTTCGCCGCTGAAGTGGAAACCACCATCGGTAAGATCCTGGCTTTCGCATCCGACCCTGAGGTAAAGGCCATCATCATGTGCCAGGCCGTTCAGGGTACCGCTGCAGCCTACACCCAGATCAAGAATGACCTGGGCCGGGATGACATCCTGCTCATCGCTGGCGTTCCCGCCGAAGACCCCCAGACCATTACCGCCGCTGCGGACTATGTGATGGGCGTAGACGAGATCAACGGCGGCATCCAGATCGTCCAGACCGCTAAGGACTGGGGCGCTGATGTGCTCATCCATTATTCCTTCGCCCGCCACATGGGCTATGAGACCATCGTTGCCCGTCACAACATTCTGCAGGAAGAAACCGCCCGCGTGGGCATTGAGTTGGTCGACCGCGATGCTCCCGATCCCACCGGCGATGCCGGCATGTCGGGCGCTCAGAACTTCATCTTGGAAGACGTTCCGAAGGTCATGAAGGAATTTGAAGGCAAGAAGGTCGCTTTCTTCTGCACCAACTGCGGCATGCAGGAAGCCCTGCAGGCAGCCGTGCTGAAAGAGCCCAACGCTTTCTATCCTCTGCCCTGCTGCCCCAGCCCCTTCCATGCCTTCCCGGCATCGCTGGGCGTTGCGGTTGAAGAGGCTGACTGGGGTGACATCGATGCTTACATCAAGAAGGCCGCCGCCATCCTGAAGGAGCATGACGCCCTGGATCGCTTCTCCACCTGGCCGGCCCCGGTCAACTACTCCATCATCACCGGCGCGTTTGAGTATGCCACCAACTGGATCAACGGCAAATATGCCGAAAAGGCTGTGTATGCTGATGTGAAAGCCTCGTTGGACAGCGCCACCGGCTATGATGTGCAGGTATCCAACTATGAAGACGGGGACGGCAGAAGCTATCCCACCTACTTCATGCTTTACTTTGACCGCGTAAACTTCGCCAATTACGCCAACTAATCCCTTTGCCCGGCCCCGTGTCAAGCGCGGGGCCGGGTTTTCTGTTTGATATTGATAAAAATGGTGGCGTGCCGCGCCACAGCATGCGCCAGCCAGCTGGCGATTTCTTTGATAAAGCCATGCCAACCGCCTGGCGGACAGGGGTGATTCCAATCAGCGATTATGTGCTGGAAATGAGCCAAATAGGCAAGCTATATGGCGACCATCAGGTGCTTAAGGATGTCAGCCTCAAAGTAAAACGGGGGGAGATTCATGCCCTGTTGGGAGAAAACGGGGCGGGCAAATCCACCCTCATGAACATCCTCTTTGGCATGCCGGTCATCATGGAAACCGGCGGCTACCAGGGGGAGGTGTTCATTGATGGAGAAGAGGTGCACATCAAATCCCCCCACCAGGCCATTGAGCATGGCATCGGCATGGTGCATCAGGAGTTTATGCTCATCCCCGGTTTCTCGGTGACGGAAAACATCAAATTGAACCGGGAAATTGCGCGCCCCAATCTGGTAAGCCGCGTGCTGGGGAAAAGCTTAGAAACACTTGATACGGAGCGCATGGATGATGATGCCCGCAAGGCGCTGGATAAAATCGGCATTGCCATCTCAGAGGCCGAAAAAATCCGGAACCTGCCGGTGGGCTACATGCAGTTTGTAGAAATTGCACGTGAGATTGATAAATCCGGCATCAAGCTGCTGGTGTTTGACGAACCGACGGCAGTGCTTACCGAGTCTGAGGCCGATATCCTCATCGGCGTCATGCAGGCCCTGGCTGAACAGGGCATCGGCATTATCTTTATCACCCACCGCCTGGCGGAGGTGATGAAGGCCTCCAACAGCGTCACCGTGCTGCGTGACGGCAGGCTGGCAGCCTCTCGGGAAACCCAAAAGACCACGCTGAGCGAGCTGGCTTCCCTTATGGTGGGCCGGGGGGGCGCTGATGCGGTCAGCGATAACGCCCGGGAGTTCCCGGCTGACAGTCCCCTGGCCATGAAAATCGAGGGGCTGTATGTGGATATGCCGGGCGAGGCGGTGCGCGGGCTGGATTTATCCGTCTATGACGGGGAGATCCTGGGCATTGGCGGGCTGGCCGGCCAGGGGAAAATTGGCATCCCCAACGGCATCATGGGCATCTACCCCGCTGAGGGCAAGGTGACCTTGTTTGGGGAGGATCTGCCCCTTAACGCCCCCAAAACCAGCCTCAAGCGGGGCCTGGCCATGGTGTCTGAGGACAGGCGCGGCGTGGGGCTGCTGCTGGATCAAAGCATCGAGGACAACATTGTCTTTTCCGCCATGCAGGTCAACGGCGAATATGTCGGTTCTGCGCCCTTCCGGCTGAAAAAAACAAGACAGATCCGCCAGAAGGCCAAAGAAATGATGGAGGACTTGGACGTGCGCGCCACCTCCAGCCTGCAGCCGGTGGGCACCTTGTCGGGTGGCAACCAGCAAAAGGTATGCATTGCCCGGGCCCTTGCGCTCAAGCCCCGCTTCCTCTTCGTGTCTGAACCCACCCGCGGCATCGACATCGGGGCCAAAAAGCTGGTGATCGATACCCTCCTCAGGCTGAACCGGGAGTTAAAGCTGACCATCGTCATGGTATCCTCCGAGCTGCTGGAATTAAAGAGCATCTGCGACCGCATCGCCATCATCACCGAGGGGCGTGTGTCTGCCATTCTCAAGCCCTCTGACAGCAATGAGGATTTCGGCCTGGCCATGAGCGGCATCACCAAGGAAGGGGTAAGCGCATGAAAACTGCACTAAGTCAAAAGATTGTTGCAGGGATTTGCTTCCTGCTCACCTTGGTACTGCTGGTGGCGGGAATCTGGGGATTAAACGCCAGAACCCAGGAAAGCACCTTCCATACGCTGGAGAAGATGCGCAGCTATTCCGTTATGGCAGCCGCCCATCATCCCCTGGTGGAGCTGCAAGTACGAGAAGCCAGCAACAAGGCCTATGACTATGCCCAGGCAGAAAAATATAGCCGCAACCAGCGGCGGGACTATGTGGCCGAACAGGAAAAGATCGCTCGGGCGGCAAGCATTGAGAAGCTAAGCCTGGGCTTTGGGCTGACTTCCCCGGGCTTTGAGGAAGCCATTCTGGCCCTGGATGCCAAGCTGCAAAGCTACTACGCTGCCTTGGACGCGGAGGAAAAAGCCTTCCTTGCAACAAAGGAAGCCATCGCTTCTGCGCCAGCGGCGGAAGAAGCAACCGCGCCCGAAGCTGGGGAGGATGTGGCGCTGGAAGCCCCTATCGCTGAGGATGTCATACGCCCGGTGATCGATGACCTGACGGGGTTTGCCCCTTCCGCTGCCCTGGTCGCGCAGAAGGAGGCCGTGTCTCCCCAGGTAGATCAGCTGCTGGCTGAGATTTCCCTGCTGCAGCCTCAGCTGACGCCAGAGCTTTTGGCCGACGCGCGCAACCAGATAACTGACGCTGTCCGGGCCAAAGGCGACAACTTTGAAACCATCTATGACCGCTCGCTGCGCACAGGCGCCGACAGTGTCCTTACCGGACAGGAGCCGCTGCTTATGCGCGTGGTGCGGGAAGCTGAAAGCCTCCTCTACATTGCCTTTGGCATGCTGGTGCTTGGCCTTGCCATCCTGTTCTTTAAGCCTGTGGTAAAGCGTATGGGAACGCCGCGCTTTATCATCCTGCTGTTCTTCCTGCTGCTGATTGTGCTGGCCGGGCTTTATGACATCAGCGTCCCCAGCATGATCACCAATATCCTCCAGCGCCTGGGCATGTATGGCGTTTTGGTGTTGGCCATGCTGCCGGGCATTCAAAGCGGCATCAGCCTGAACATGGGCATGCCCATTGGCATTATCTCGGGGCTATTATCCACCGTCATCGCCCTTGAAATGAACCTAACCGGCTGGAGTGCCCTGATCTTTGCCGTGGGTGTGGGTATCCTGCTGGCTATCCCCGTGGGCTATGCCTATGGGCTTCTGCTCAACCGCATCAAGGGGAGCGAGATGACGGTGTCCACCTATGTAGGCTTCAGCTATGTCTCGCTGTTCTGCATCTTCTGGATGCTGTTGCCCTTCAAAAACCCCAAGCTTACCTGGGCTTTGGGCAGCGGGCTGCGCGTGATGCACAACATGGCCGGCAACATCGGCGGCCTGCTGGACAACTTCCTGCGCTTCAACGTGCTGGGGGTGTCGGTGCCTACAGGCCTTCTGCTGTTCCTGTTTGCCAGCTGCGTGGTGATGTATCTGTTCGAGCGCTCCCGCAAGGGGGTGGCCATGATTGCCGCCGGCAGCAATCCGGTTTTTGCCAAGGCCTCCGGCATCAATGTGGATCATATGCGCCTGCTGGGCACCACCCTGTCAACGGTTATCGCCAGCGTGGGCATTATCGTATATTCCCAAAGTTTTGGTTTCATGTCGCTGTACATGGGGCCCCAGCAAATGGGTTTCATCGCGGCCAGTGCCATCCTCATCGGCGGTGCCAGCATTACCAAGGCCAAGGTTCCCCATGTCATTCTGGGTACCTTTCTTTTCCAGGGTGTTTTGGCCTTGGGCATCCAGGTGGCCAACGCCATGATCAATGTAAGCGGGCTGAGTGAAGTAATCCGTATTCTGATTTCCAACGGCATCATCCTGTATGCCCTGACACAGGCGGGAGGTAAGGGACGTGACTGATATAGACCGCCCCGGCATCAACATCGGCAAACACCTGAAGGAATATGTGGTGACCTACGTCTTCCTCTTCCTTTCGGTGCTCTTCATCATTATCTCCGGCCGGCCCATGAACGACATCCTCTTCCAAATCATGAGCCGCATGGTGAGGAACCTCTTCATCGTGCTGTCGCTGATCATCCCCATCATCACCGGCATGGGCATCAACTTCGCCATCACCATCGGCGCGATGGCAGCCCAGGTAGGGATGCTGCTGGCCATCAACTGGTCGGTGACGGGCATTACGGGCATTCTGGTCTCAGCCCTCATCACTGCGCCCTTGGCCGGCTTCTTTGGTTTTCTGATTGGCTCCCTGCTCAACAAAATGAAGGGCCAGGAAACCATAGGCTCCCTGATATTGGGCTACTTTGCCAACGGCGCTTATCAGCTGCTGTTCCTGTTTGTGTTTGGCATGATCATTCCGCTGAATGCCAAGGTGACCATCGTGGGCGCAACCGGCGTCCGGAATACCCTGGATCTTACCATTAACCAGCTCCAGGGCGCTGTTGACAATGTGCTGCGCGTCCACTTCAGCACGGCGCTTTATGTTGTAAGCGGGCTGATTGTGCTGGGCGCCGTCTTCCTTTACTTCACCAAACGGATGAGCCGCAAACGCTTTATCACGCTGATCGTGCTGCCGGTGCTTTGCGTTGGCGCCTATCTGCTGCCTTTTGTAAGGCCACATTTCGCCAATGTGCATGTGCCCGTGGTTACCTTCATCCTGGTGGGCCTGCTGTGCCTGTTTAATGCCGGCATCATGAAAACCCGCTTGGGGCAACAGTTCCGGGCCGTGGGTCAAAGCCGCACTGTGGCCAACGCCGCGGGCATCAATGTCAACCGGGTCCGGTTGATCGCCATCATTATCTCCACCATCTTTGCAGGCTGGGGCCAGATCCTGTTTATCCAAAACTTAGGCACCCTGCAAACCTACTCCGCCCACGAAATGGTGGGCTTGTACGCAGGCGCTGCCATTCTGGTGGGCGGCGCATCCATCAATCGCGCCACCAATAGTCAGGCCATCATCGGCTGCCTGCTGTTCCACACCCTGTTTGTGGTGGCCCAGGATGCCGGCACCGTGATGTTTGGAAACCCCGTCGTGGGCGAATACTTCCGTGTGTTCCTGTGCTATGGCGTAATCGCCGTGGCCCTGGTCATGCACACCTGGCGTGCCTCCAGCAGGAAAAGCAAACTGCGCGCATAAGTAATTATAGGTTTCATGTTAGGGAACATGCTCTGCACGGGACAGGCGCTTGCTTGTCCCGTATCTTGTTTTGCGGGTATACTATAGAAAAGGAATGACAGGGAGGGATATCTGTGCAAAAACGTGCATTGGGCAATACGGGGTATCAGGTATCGACCGTTGTGTACGGCGGCATTGTGTCGATGAACGACGGGCAGGAGGCATCCGACCGGTATGTGGCCTGGGCGATGGAGCGCGGCGTCAACTATTTTGACGTGGCACCCACCTATGGCGATGCCGAGGAAAAGTTAGGCCGCTCGCTGATTCCTTACCGCAAGGATGTCTACTTGGCGTGCAAAACCACGCAGCGCATGAAAGCGGACGCCGCAAAGGAGCTGAAGCGTTCCATGGAGCTGCTGCACACGGATTATTTTGACGTGTACCAGCTGCATTCCATGACCACGCCGGAGGATGTGGACAAGGCCTTCAGCAAGGGCGGCATCATGGAGATGGTGGTCAGATTAAAGCAGGAGGGCGTGCTGCGCAAGGTGGGCTTTTCCGCGCACAGCGAGCAGGCCGCGCTGCGGCTGCTGGAACTGTACGACTTTGACACCGCGCTGTTTCCCATGAACTGGATGCTGGACAGGAATGAGGGCATCGGCCGTGCGCTGGCGAAAAAGGCTAAGGAAAAGGGCGTGGGCCTGCTGGGCATGAAGTCCTTTATCGAGCGCGCCTGGAAAGATGATGCCGAAAAAGCGGCGTACCCCAAATCCTGGTGCAAGCCGTTTGGTGTGGATCAAACAGAGCTGCGCGTGGCGGCCATGAAGCATGCGATAGAAATGGGGTCGAACGTGCTGGTACCGCCGGGCAACTTTGAGAACTTCTCCTTCATGGTGGAGCATGCCGACGAGGCGTTGCAGCCCCTGACCGATGCCGAGCGCCAGATGCTGGACAACCATTTCAAACAAGTGGCCGCGTATCCGTTTTTTGTAAAAAGCAATGGCGGATGGCCGGTCTAACAGGTTTATCGTAATATACCCGCCGGGACTGGCGGGTTTTTCAATGACTGTGCAAACCGGAAAAATTTTTCAGCAAGTGAACCATCTGCCCCGCTTGAGCGACTAACAAGGTGAAAGGAGGGCGCAATGGAGCAGGATGATCTGAGGCTGGCCCAGCAAAAGACCCCACATGCTTTTGAGCGCCTGGTGGCACCGTATCTGCGCGGGCTGTATGGGTTCATCGTCCACCGCGTGGGCGAGGAGGCCGAGGATGTCTATCAGGACGCGCTGCTGAGCGCCTGGCACAGCATCGGCCGGTACACGGGCGGATCATCGCTGAAAACCTGGCTGTACGCCATCGCCGGCAACAAATGCATGGATCACCTGCGCAAAAAGTACCGGACGCCGCACATGACCGAACTGGACGAACGCACCGCCGGCCCGGGGTTTGAGGAGCAAAGCGACCGCACGTTGGACCTGCACAGCGCCATGGAGACGCTTGCATCGCAGGACAAAGCCCTGCTGTACCTGGTATATGCCCAGGGCATGACCGTGGCGCAGGCCGCCCAGGTGATGGACATCCCCGAAGGCACCGTCAAAAGCCGTTTGTTTACCCTAAGGAAGCGGCTGCGCAACACACTGGAAGGAGGCACCCCATGAATATTGAAGAACTGCGCGAGCGCATGCCGCTGTATATCATCGGCGCACTGCCGCAGGAGCAGATGCTGGCCATCAGCCGCGCGCTGGCGGATGACCCGGCCCTGATCGCCGAGATGCGGCTGGCCCTGATGCTGCGGCAGGAAATGGAGGCCAATCTTCCGGAACCGCCGCCGCTGCCCCGCGCCATCTATGCACAGGAAGAGCGCCCCACCCTGATGCCCGCCGCAGCCCGGCGCAGCATCCAACAACTGCAGCAGGCAGCCGGTCTGACCAGGGCCACGCTGCGGCTGGTAGGCAACTGGATATAAATCGATTTCAAACATGATACGGGCATAAGCCCTGCAAAGAAAGGAAAGAATGATGGATAACACGGAAAAAAAGACTCATAGCGACATGCAGGAATTGGCCAATGTGCTGGACACCGTGGGCGATAAAATCCCCGGACTAATTCAAAAGGTCATGGGCAGCCTGTACTCCCGCGAGACGGCTACCGGCATGGGCCAGGCCGTTGGCGCCTATTACCGCGAGCTGGTGGATGCCGGTATCCCGCAGGAAGCGGCGCTGGACATGGCCAAGGAGTTCTCTTTCTCGCTCAAGGATATGAAGCACGGCGCCATGAATTTCTCCACGGATAAGTAGCCATGCACAGAGTAGGGCACGTCATCCGGGTGGTGCTGCGCGGCGCAGGGCTGGTGTGCAAGCTGCCCGGCCTGTGGCTGCATGCGCAGGCTGCCTACAGGAAGTTCCGGCAGGAGTTTGTGCGCAGCGCCGCCCAGGAGGGCATGCCGGAGGAACTGGCCCAGCACATCGCGCACGGCCTGCGCCCGGCGGAGTACCTAAGCGCGCTGCGCAAGGAGAAGGACAAGGCAGGTTCGCCAACCGGATAAGCCGACAGGCCGGATAGGGCATAGAGCAGTATAAATAAAAAGAGGCGGTTGCGGAATGCGGCCGTCTTTTTTGAGTGTTGAGAAAAACGCCGACGTTATCTATAAAATAATGTTGCAATATACATTTTTTCATAGAAATACCGCCCTCTGGAAGGGCGGCAGGACATCCTTTGGATGTTATTTCACCGGCCGTATAAGTATCAGTGGCGTCAGTTCATCGCCCTGGCCGGAGGGGTTGTCGCGCATGGCGTCCTGGATTTGTTCATCGGTTAGGGGAAAGCCCTTGGACTTGGCCAGCTGGTCGCGCTGGATGTCGTTGGCGTCCATCAGCACCACCGGGATGCCGGTTGTTTGCGCCAGGTCGTCGCACAGCTTTTGCGGTTCGGGCGGGTTGATCAGCGCTAAGTTTTTGTAGCGCTCAAAGCTGGAGCGGAAATAGAAGCCGTCAATGCCGCCCACACCCTTGCCGCACACGCGGTAAAACACGCCCTTGATGCCAAAGGGCTTGGTCAGCGCCGATAGCGCCGCCGCCGCTAATACGCGCGGCAGGCCGCAGGTGTCGATGGTCAATTGCATCTTATACGGCTCGTGCATGCCCACGCCGGTGGAATTAATCCCTGCAAAGCGCCACAGCAGGTTGGCCCAGAAGCCGGGCTTGACCTGCTCGCGCGTGCGCACCGAGCCTACGCACATGGCCATCACCTTGGCGCCGAAGCTGAGCACATCGCCGGGCTGGTACAACGGGCGCACATAGCGCTCCACCAGCTGCGCCTGATCCTCGTTGACCTCGACAAAATGCGTCTGGATGGCATAGCGGTCATACTGCCGGCCATCGGTGCCGGTCAGGCGCCCGCGGTCAAAATAGGTGATGCCGTTGTGCTGCCGTTTTTGGGTTTCTAAGTTGCGTGAATTGGCCTTGCTCATACAATCCTCCGGTGCTTGTCTTCTACAAGGCATTGTAGAGCGTGCCCGATGGTGTGTCAAACGTCGTTGTTGACGGAATGCCGCAACCGCCGTAAAATAAAGGTTGCTATTTACCTGACACATATATTAGGGAGGAAAATGAATGGATTTGTCGGGAAAACTAATATTGGCGTGGCTGGAGGAAGATAACGAGCAGCGCGCCCTGTTTCGCGTGCGTCCGCTGCTGACAGCCCAGGGCGTGTTTACGCCCGAGGCGCTGGAAACTTTGCCCGATGAGGGCTATCTGCGTATTGTGCCCGACCGCAAGGAACAGGGCACTTTTAAAGACAGGATGCGCAGCCTGGGCCAACTGTGTGTGATTGATTTGCGCGGCAATGTGGAAAAAACGCGCCCCAACAAAAACTATGCCCCGCACAGGGGTGAAAACAACCGCACGGTGGTATATTCCGATGTTATTTTGCGCGTGCCCGAAGGTGTGGTTTTTGAAGTGGTGTCCGATTTGGAGGACAATGCGCCCATGACCCCGCGCTTTTGCCTGCGCAACGGCGGGCGTATCCAGGGCCCGATGGATGCAGGCACCGGTGCCCCGGCAGGCGAGCAGGCCGCCGTGGCGCCGGACAGCCACCGGCTGTTTGCCGTGCAGCTGCCCGATGGGCGGGAAAAGCTATTTTTCTGGCCGGATGAGGCTGTGCCCCAACCGGCTGTCGAGGAACCCCCGCAGGAGGTGCAGCGCCTGCCTGTGGCGGAGCACCCCATACTTCTTCCCCCCGTGGCAGAGGAACCTGCCCCGGAGCCGCGCTCCCCGCGCGTGCACATCCCGCTGCATGAGGTGGTGGAGCGCAAGCGCCGCCTGCGTGATGAATCTGCTGATGCGCCGGTGCCGCCCCCTGCGGAGGCTCTGCAGCAGGCGCTGGACGCGATGTGGCGCGCGGAGGACACGCGCGCGCAGGCTGTGCGCCAGCTGGCAGCCATGCCTGATGCCCGGGCGCTGATGGGCCGCCAGTTTTCGCCGCAGATGAAATCCGCAGCGGCAGCTGCCCTCCGGCAGGAGTTGGAGGGCATGGAAGCCGATCGCCTGCGCCTGCTGCTGGAGACCGACCGCCTGCGCGAGGACAGCGGCAAGCTGCTGCAACAGGCGTTGGATCGCGCTGGCGAGCGCGCCCACAAAACCATTGCGGATTTAGAACAGCGCGAGCAGGAGGTGCGCGGCCGTGTGGCGGCCATCCAGGCCGAGGAGCAGACGCTGCTGGCGGCGCGTGAGCAGCTGCTGGACGAAATCCGCGATGCGCGCGGCGTGGTGCTGGCGCGGCCGGTAGGCGAGGAGTGCGCCTTCGAGGAAGCGGCGCAGCGCTTGTATCAGGCGCTGCAGGGCGCGGGCATCAATATATCCGAGGCGCAGGCCGGGTGCCTGCTGCTGCTGCTGATTACCTGCCCGCAGGTGCAGCTGGACGGCCCCAGCCCCGCCGACAGCATTACGGCCGCGCGGGCCGTGGCCCAGGCGCTGGGCGCAGCGGTGGCGGCCTTTCCGGAGGAAGAAAAAGATGTGCTGCTGCCTACCGGTGGCGATGGCGTGCGCGTGATGATTACGCGCGATGGCGGCATTGCATCGGGAAAATTCCTGCGCCTGATTGCCGGGTGCGACAATATGCCGCAGGATGTGTGGCGCGAGTATGAGTGCAACCCCTGGCCCTGCGTGCCATTCGCGGCGCAGCCTGGGTTTGCGGCACCCAAGGAACAATGCTATCCGCCGGTATCGCTGGACGCGCTGCGTGCGCATATTCCGTCTAAATTGCCGGAGATGCCGCCCGCCGCGGCCGAGCTGCTTGCTGACATAGAGGGCATTTTTGCCGATGCCGGGCACCCGCTGCCGCTGGCCGTCCGGCAGGCTGTGGCGCGCTTTATCCCGCGGGCGCAGGCGCTGGCGGGCATCGTGGTCGCGGTAGATATGGCGCTGGCGGCGTATATTTTGCCCTATGCGCGCTACCGGGAGATGGATATATCGGCGCTGATGCCGCTGGTGGCGGGCTTTGCGCAGGCCGAGGCCGGCGCGGAGTGAAGACCGCCACCGCCGCCCAGGTTAAAGCCTGGCGCAAGTTAAAAACACGGATCGAGCGCCAAGCGCAGGGCCTGTTTTTGGTGGAAGGGGAGCACATGGTGGGCGAAGCCCTGGCCGCCGGGCGCGTGCAGCATGTGCTGCTGGATGCGGACAAGGCCGAGCGGTTTTCGGCGTTTGCGGCCTCCGGCGCGCCGTGCAGCGCGCTGTCCGCCGCGCAGCTTAAGCGGGTGGTGGACAGCCGCACGCCGCAGGGCGTGGCGGCGCTGGTTACCTTGCCCCCGCCCCCAACGCTGGAGCAACTGGGCCATAGGCTGGTGGTGCTGGACGGCGTGCAGGATCCCGGCAACGTGGGCACCATTTTGCGCACCATGGACGCCGCCGGGTTTTCCGGCCTGCTGACCGATACGCGCACGGCAGATGCTTTTTCGCAAAAGGCGCTGTCGGCCTCCATGGGCAGCATATTCCGCGTGGGCGTGCATGTAACCCAGAATCTGCCCGGTGCGCTTGACAGCCTTTCGGGATTTGATATCATAGCAGGGCACTTGCAGGGCGAGCCATTTTATGAGCGGCCGCGCACAGGGGAGCGCGTGTGCCTGCTGATCGGCAGTGAGGGCGCAGGGCTGTCGCCGCAGGTGCTGTCGCGCGCCACGCTGCGCGTGCGCCTGCCCATGCAGGGCGGGGCCGAAAGCCTGAACGCCGCGGTGGCCGCTGCCATCATGATGTATGATCTGTACCGGGAAACATTGATGCCAAATCCAATGTAAAGGGGACGCCTGCTTGCTTCAGAAATTACGTTCAGAATGGACCGCGCTGGTCAATGACCGCGCGTTTTTTCGTCAAACGCTGTCCATTACATTGCCGGTGCTGATCCAAAACAGCGTGTCCAACTCGGTCAACCTGCTGGACAACATCATGGTGGGCTCGCTGGGCACCGCGCAGATGTCCGGCGTGGCCATTGCCAATCAACTGATGTTCATCGTGATGCTGTGCATCTTTGGCGCGATGGCGGGGCCGTCCATTTACGGCGCGCAGTTTTACGGCGCAGGCGACAAAAAGGGCTTTACCGATACCTTCCGCCTGAAACTGTGGTTTTCCATGGCGGTTTTATTGGTGGCAACGGCGGTGTTTGCGCTGTTTGGCGACAATTTGTTCCGCCTGTTTTTAACCGGCGATGGCGCGCCGGGCGAGGCGGAGTTGATGCTGCAATGCGCGCACGAATATGCGCCCATCATCTTTGCGGGTATGCTGCCGTTTGTGGCGGTGGCCAGCTACGCCGGTACGCTGCGCGAGGCAGGCGAGACCATGCTGCCCATGCGCGCAAGCATCGCTGCGGTGTTGACCAATCTGGTGGGCAACTGGATATTGATCTTTGGCAAGCTGGGCATGCCCGCACTGGGTGTGCGCGGCGCGGCCATCGCCACGGTGCTCTCCCGCCTGGTGGAGCTGGGCATTATTCTGGTGGGCACGCACCGCAACAGCAAGTTTGATTTTTTGCATGGGTTTTATCGCAGCATGCGCGTGTCCTGGAAGCTGACTGTCGCGGTGCTGAAAAAGGGCTGGCTGCTGCTGGTCAATGAGTTTTTGTGGTCGCTGGGCATGAGCGCCAATTTGCAGCTATATTCGGTGCGCGGGCTGGCCGTGCTGGGCGCGCAAAACATCGCCGGCACCGTGGGCAATTTGTTCAATATGTTCTTTTTGTCACTGGGCACGGCGTCGGCCGTTATGACCGGGCAGGCGCTGGGCGCGGGCGATATGGACGGCGCGCGCCGCACGGCCTGGCGCCTGATCGTTGTAAACTTTACCCAGTGTGTGGGCATTGGGGCTGTTATGCTGTTGCTGTCCGGCGTGTTTCCGATGCTGTACAACACCGACCAGCAGGTGCGCGCGCTGGCCTCGCTGTTCCTCAGAACGGGCGCTATATTGATGCCGTTCTTTGCGGTGTCGCACTGCGCGTTTTTTACCATGCGCGCGGGCGGCTCCATATGGGTGACGTTTTTGTTTGATTCGGGCTATACCTGGCTGCTGATGATCCCCAGCATCTATCTGGTTATTCATTTCACCAACCTGCCCATTGAGATTGCCTATCCGCTTACGCAGGCCAGCGCTGTGCTGAAGACCCTGCTGGGCCTGTGGTTTATCAAGCGCGGAAGCTGGCTGCGCAACATTGTGGATAACGCAGCATAAATCAAGCTAACTGTGCTTCAATGGCTGCTTCGCTCTCGCGCATGGCGCAGAGCGTTTTTTCAAACAATGTATCCAGCTCCCACCCCAACAGCTGCGCGCCCTGCGCGATGACCTCGCGCGAGCATCCGGCGGCAAAGGCTTTGTCCTTGTACTTTTTGCGCAGGGATTTCACTTCCATGTCCTGCACGGATTTGGACGGCCGCATCAACACGGCGGCACCGATTAAGCCGGTCAGCTCATCGGCGGCATACAGCACCTTTTCCATCGCGTGTTCGGGCTGCGGCAGGCCGTTGTCCGCGTTCCAGCCGTGGCTGCACACGGCGCGGATCAATCGCTGCGATGCGCCGATTTCGGCCAGCAGCTCCGGTGCCTTGCGGCAGTGCTGTTCGGGATATGCTTCAAAATCAACGTCATGCAGCAGGCCCACCAGCGCCCAGAAGTCAGCCTCGTCCGAAAAGCGCAAGTCATGGGCGTACCAGCGCATCACAGCTTCCACCGTCAGCGCGTGGCGGATGTGGAAGGGCTCCTTGTTGTACTTGTAAAGCAGTTGCAGGGCGTTTTCACGTGAACACATCTTTTGTTGACCTCCTATTTGTCGGACAGAATATGAAGCGCCTGTTGGCGCGCAACCTTCATCGCGGTGGGGATGGGCAGCGCCTGCAGCTGCTGCGCCGTGGCCCACAGGCCGTGGGGCACGGAGATGGGGGCATCTGCCTCAAAGTGATATAGCTCCATCTGCCATACGCGGTGGGTAAACACATGCCGCGCGCTGCCCAGCGGCTGCCCGGCCTGCACGGACAGGCCTAAGTGCTTCAGGTGCCGGGCGGCGCTGGCTTCGTCATCCTGTCCCTCGCACAGCGCGAATACATATAGGTTGTGCAGCAGCTTTTCGCGGCGCTGTATCAGCAGCACCTGATCCCGGTGCGTCACCAGCGCCACCGCCATGGGGATGGGCCTGGGCGGGCGCGCATCGGGCAGCACGGGCAGCGTTTCGGGCTCGCCTTCATTGAAAGCTACGCACAGCTGCGACAGCGGGCATTGGTCGCACTCCGGCGTGCCGGGCACGCACAGCGTAGCGCCCAAGTCCATCAGCGCCTGGTTCATGTCGCCGGGGCGGTCGGGGGGCATCAGGTTTTCGCCGTATCGCCGAAGCTGGCGCGCCACTGAGGGGATGCGCACGTTTTCTTCTATATGATACAGCCGCGCCAGCACGCGCGTCAGGTTGCCGTCGATGGCGGGCGCGGGCTGGCCAAAGGCGATGGAAGCAATGGCGGCCGCGGTATAGGGGCCGATGCCGGGCAGATCGCGCAGGCCCTGCTCGGTGGTGGGAAAGCCGCTTTGGGCCACAATGCCCGCCGTTTTGTGCAGCATGCGCGCGCGGCTGTAATAGCCCAGCCCCTCCCACAACTTGAGCACCTCTTCCTCCTGCGCTTGGGCCAGCGCTTGTACATCCGGGAAACGCTGGAGGAAGCGCTGGTAGTAGGGGATGACGGTCTGTGCGCGTGTCTGCTGCAGCATGATCTCCGACACCCACACGCGGTAGGGGTCGCGCGTGCCGCGGAAGGGCAGGTCGCGCTTGTGGGCGTCATACCACGCAAGCAGCCGAGCAATCACAGCGTTTTCGTTCAGCATGCGGCCAGTATACCACAGCGCCCTTTGCTATTGTGAGACAAGCCAAAATCAATCAAAACATGGAAAAATGAGATAAAAAGAGGAAATGAAAGAAAAAAACAGATAAAACAAGATAATGTGCGAATTCAGACCTGCCAAGGGCTTGCGGGAAAGGCCTGTATCGGTTATATTGGTACCGAACGATTAGCACTCACCTTGATTGAGTGCTAACAAAACCAAGGAAGCAGTAAGGAGGACACAACATGATGAAGGTCAAACCCCTGGGCGACCGTGTGGTCATCAAAAACGTAGAGACCGAAGAAACCACCAAATCCGGCATTATTTTAACTGGAACGGCCAAGGAAAAGCCGCAGATGGCGGAAGTGCTGGCTGTGGGCCCCGGCGGCAATGTGGACGGCAAGGAAATCACCATGCACGTCAAGGTAGGTCAGAAGGTCATTTATTCCAAATATGCAGGCACTGAGGTTAAGCTGGATGGCGAGGAACTGATCATCGTCCGGCAGAGCGACATCTTAGCTGTTGTCGAATAAGAAAGACTGAATAATTTAAAGAGGAGCAAAACATGGCAAAGCAATTGAAATTCGGCGATGATGCTCGCCGGGCACTGGAAAAAGGCCTGAACACGCTGGCCGATACCGTTAAGATTACCCTGGGCCCCAAGGGCCGCAACGTGGTGCTGGACAAGAAGTACGGCGCCCCGGCCATTACCAATGACGGCGTGACCATCGCCAAGGAAATTGAGCTGGAAGACGCCTTTGAAAATATGGGCGCGCAGCTGATTAAAGAAGTCGCCACCAAGACCAACGACGTGGCCGGCGACGGCACCACCACCGCCACGCTGCTGGCGCAGGCCATCGTGCGCGAAGGCCTGAAGAACCTGGCCGCCGGTGCCAACCCCATGATTTTGAAGCGCGGCATTGAGAAAGCCACCCAGGTGGCCGTGGATGCCCTGCAGGAACTGTCCCGCCCCATCACCGACTCGAACGCCATCGCGCAGGTGGCCTCCATTTCCGCCGGTGACGAGGCAGTGGGCGAGCTGATTTCCAACGCCATGGAAGTCGTAGGCAAGGACGGCGTCATCACCGTGGAAGAAAGCAAGACCATGAAGACCGAAATGACCACCGTGGAAGGCATGCAGTTTGACCGCGGCTATGCGTCGGCCTACATGGTGACGGATCCGGACAAGATGGAAGCCGTGCTGGAAGATCCGCTCATTTTGATCACCGAAAAGAAAATCAGCAACATCCAGGAAATCCTGCCCGTGCTGGAGCAGGTGGTACAGACCGGCAAGAAGCTGCTGATCATCGCAGAAGACGTCGAAGGCGAAGCGCTGGCCACCCTGGTGGTCAACAAGCTGCGCGGCACGTTCACCTGTGTGGCTGTCAAGGCCCCCGGCTTTGGCGACCGCCGCAAGGAAATGCTGCGTGACATCGCCATCCTGACCGGCGGCCAGGTGATCTCTGAGGAGCTGGGCCTGGAGCTGAAGGAAACCACGCTGGATATGCTGGGCCGCGCCCGCCTGGTCAAGGTGGACAAGGAAAACACCACCATCATCGACGGCGCAGGCACCAAGGAAGAAATCCAGGCGCGTGTTGCCAACATCAAGACGCAGATTGAGGACACCACCAGCGATTATGACCGCGAGAAGCTGCAGGAGCGTCTGGCCAAGCTGGCCGGCGGCGTAGCAGTGCTGCAGGTCGGCGCTGCCACCGAAGTGGAAATGAAGGAGCGCAAGATGCGCATCGAGGATGCCCTGGCCGCCACCCGTGCAGCCGTGGAAGAGGGCATCGTGCCCGGCGGCGGCGTAGCCCTGCTGGACGCCACCCGCAAGGTTGCCGAGGAAGTCAAGAAGGTGCATGGTGATGAGCGCACCGGCATGCAGATTATCCTGCGCGCCATGGAGGAGCCCATCCGCCAGATCGCATCCAACGGCGGCATCGAAGGCAGCATCATCGTGGACACCATCAAGCGCAGCCGCAAGGTTGGCTACGGCTATGATGTGCTCAAGGGCGACTATGTCGACATGATCGAGCGCGGCATCATCGACCCGACCAAGGTCACCCGCTCCGCGCTGCAGAATGCAGCCAGCGTAGCGGCCATGATACTGACAACCGAAAGCCTGGTCACCGACATCCCCGCGCCGGAACCCGCAGTTCCCGCAGGCGGCGGCGGAATGGGCGGCGGCATGTACTAAGCGATTAAGCAATAGCACGCCTTTCCGGGCGGAAACCAACACGGTTTCCGCCCGGTTTTTGTGTTGTATTTCACGTGTTTTCTTTTGCCTGCTGTGGGTAAAGTTTTCACAATGCGGAATGGGGTGTTTGCAATGGGATGCAAACAATGCTATATTACACAAAATTGATACTGATAGGCGAACGAACAGAAACGGGGGTGTTTTGTGTGAACCAATCGCTACCCAAACGCAGGAGCAGCCGGGACACGTACTGGTATGATTTGAAAACGCACTGGCAGCTGTATCTGATGCTGCTGCTGCCCGTTGCGTACATCATCATCTTTGCCTACGTGCCCATGGGGGGCGCCAGCATTGCCTTTAAGGACTTTCAAATCCGCAAGGGCATCTGGGACAGCCCGTGGGTGGGGATTAAGCACTTTCGCAGCTTTCTCACCACGCCCAACTTTGAGCTGCTGCTGCGCAACACGCTGATCCTAAGCGGCTACACCCTGCTGGCCACCTTCCCCATGCCCATCGTGCTGGCGCTGGCCATCAACGAGGTAAAAAGCGCCCGCTACCGCAAAAGCGTGCAGATGATCACCTACCTGCCGTACTTTATTTCCACGGTGGTGCTGGTGGGTATGATGATGAACTTCTTTTCGCTTCGGGCGGGGTTTGTCAACACGGTGATTGAGCGATTAGGCGGTGTGCCCATCAACTTTATGGGCGAGCCCAAATTATTCCGGCACATGTATGTGTGGTCGGCGGTGTGGCAGTCCACCGGATATGGCGCGGTCATCTACATTGCGGCGCTGGGCGGTGTGGATCAATCCAACGTGGAGGCTGCCCTCATTGACGGCGCAGGGCGTTTCCGCCGGGTATGGTACATCGACCTGCCCACCATCATGCCCACCATCGTTATCCAGCTGATCCTGGCGATGGGCGGCATCATGAGCATTGGGTTTGAAAAGGTGTATTTGATGCAAAACCCCATCAACTTAGATGTGTCGGAGATTATCTCCACCTTTGTATACAAACGCGGCTTGACGCAATTCCAGTATTCCTATGCAGCGGCGGTGGGGCTGCTTAACTCTGTGGTCAACCTGGTGCTGATCGTGCTGGCCAACCAGTTTGCGTCGCGCATGGGCAATACCAGCCTGTTCTGAGGGGGTGAGGAGTATGTCAAATCATTCTGGTTTGAAATTATACCGTGCACCTACGGATTATCTGTACATGGTGCTGGTCTTTTCGCTGAGCATTCTGTTTTCCATGGCTATCCTTGTACCCCTGATTTTTGTGGTAGCGGCCTCGTTTTCATCGCCCGATGCGCTGATGGCAGGGCAGGTGCTCCTGTGGCCGGTGGAGTTTAACCTGCGCGGCTACACCATGGTGCTGGAGCATAAAATGCTGATCACCGGCTTTACAAATACGCTGATCTATGCCGGCGCCGGCACGGTTATCAACGTGGTGCTGACCATCCTGGCGGCCTATCCACTGTCGCGCCGGGACCTGAAAATCCGCAACCCGGTGATGTTCCTGTTTGCGTTTACCATGCTGTTCAGCGGCGGCATGATCCCCCTGTACTTGCTGGTAAGGGATTTGAAACTCATCAACACGCGCTGGGCCATGCTGCTGCCCAATGCCATGGCGGTGTGGAATGTCATTATCACAAGGACGTATTTTCAAAGCAGCCTGCCGGATGAGATGCTGGAAAGCGCCAACATTGACGGCTGCGATGATTTCCGTTTCCTGTGGAAAATTGCGCTTCCATTAAGTGTGCCCATCATCGCCGTCAACGTGCTGCTGTACGCAGTGGGCCACTGGAACAGCTACTTCAACGCGCTGATTTACTTAAACGACAACGCTCTTTATCCTCTCCAGCTGGTGCTGCGGGATATCCTCATCCAGGATGACACGGCGGGCATTTCCATGGACGTGACCAAGCAGCTGGAGCAGCAGCGCCTGCGGTACTTGCTGCAATACTCTACCATCGTGGTGGCCACGGTGCCGGTGGCTGTACTGTACCCGTTTGTGCAAAAATACTTCGTATCCGGCATCATGGTTGGTGCCATCAAAGGTTGAATCGTTGTGCCCAAGGGCATATGAGAAAAGGAGGGTCTCTATGAAACGGTTGCTTACCCTGGTGCTTATCGCTGCGCTGCTGATACCGGCGGCGGCCGCCTCGGCCGAGGTGGTTACCAACAAAGCGGGTGTATTTCCCATCACCAGCGAGCCCATCTACCTGACCGCCTGGTTGGAGGGCGGCACGGACAAAGACTGGGAGAACAATGGCTGGCTGCAGGAAACCGCTGAAAAGACCAACGTACACGTTACCATCATCCCCTCACCGTCTGCCGACGCGCTGCAAAAACGGAATATTTTGCTGGCCAGCGGTGAATTCCCCGACATTTTCCTGACCAACTGGTCGGCGATATTCAACAAATCGGACGTGATGCAGTTTGGTGTCAAGGAAGGCATTCTGGTCAATATCGAGCCTTTTATTGAGGAATACAGCACCGAACTCAAGCGCGTGTTTGAGTACAACGATGTGTTCCGCATCACCTCCACGTCGCCGGACGGTGCCATCTACGGCGTGCCGCGCTTCTCGGAGTGCTACCACTGCATGGCATACCCCAAGGTGTACATCCGCCAGGACTGGCTGGACAAGCTGAACCTGGAAATGCCTACCACGACGGAGGAATTCCGCGCCGTGCTCAAGGCCTTTGTGGAAGGCGATCCCAACGGCAACGGCAAGGCCGATGAAATTGGCCTGACCGGTGCCACCACCTGGAATACTATGGTGGAATATGCGCTGCTGGGCTGGTCGTACCTGCCGGTGAAGCCGGACTTCTGGCTGTATTTAGAGGACGGCGAGGTCAAGTTCGCGCCGGACAAGGAGGCCTATCGCGAGGGCCTGCGCTATGTCAAGAGCCTGTATGACGAGGGGCTGATTGACAAGGCTGCCTTCTCGCAAAAGGAAGACATCATGGCGCAGACCATCCGCCAGGATCCGCCCATCGTGGGTGCCTATGTGTGCGACCATGTGGCCATGGGCGTGCAGAACACCAACCGTGAAGAGTACATGAACGCCACCGTCATGATACCGCTCAAGGGGCCGGACGGCTTCCAGCGTCAGCCGCAAAACGCCAACGAGGGCGAAGTGCAAGGCTTCATGGGCGTTATTACTGACACCTGCAAATATCCCGAAGCTGCTTTCCGTTGGCTGGACTACCAGCTGTCGGAGTATGTGACGGTCGTCAAGCAGTGGGGTAAGGAAGGCGTGGGCTGGGTCTATGCGCCGGAAGGCACCGTGGATATCTTTGGCAATCCGGCCAACTATCTGCGCCTGGACGCCACCGAAAAGAACCCCGAAGCCAAGAAAGAGAACGATGCCTATGGCTTTGGCAGCGGCCCGCAAGCCGACCTGGCCCCGCTGCGCCTGTCCATGCTGCCTGCCGTGGAAGACCTGTATGACCCGGCCAACTACGAGCAACGCATCGCGCTGGACACGCAGCCGTTGCTGGAGTTTGTCGCAGAGGAACGCCTGCCGGCCACCCTGTTTGTGGACATCGAGGTATCCGACGAGTTTAACGAGATCAAAACCAACCTGAAGGACTTTGTGCGCAAGGCCACCGTGCAGTTCATCATCGGCGACCGCGATCTGGACACCGGCTGGGACGCCTACAAGGACGAGCTGCGCCGCTTCGGCGCCGACCGGTACCTGGAGATTTACACCAAGACTTATCAAGAGGCCATGGTGCAATAGTGCCAGCCGAATCCTGTGGTTGCTGCGGCAGCCCATAGGATGATTCAAACAGAACCCGGCCTTGTAATGCAGGCCGGGTTTTTGCAATATATAAAATATATTACTGTTTGGGCGGTGCTATTCCTCAAACACCCCATAGGCGCTGAGCATATATTTACCCGCCTCGTACAATGCCCGATACAGGTGAACAAACACTTCGATGGGCAGCATGCGCAGGCGGTTTTCCTCGCGCCCGTTGATGAGGAACGGCGAAACGTATCTGCGCGGGTTGCCTGCGATGACTTCAAAATTGAACGTGCCTTGATAACCAATATCGCACAGCCCCTTGATCACGGCATCGAAATTGACGTTGGAATAGAGGCTGGCGTAGGGGAAGGTGTGCATGTCGATGCGGTTGTGCCGATCGCCAACGGGGAAATAGCCGCAGTTGTCGTGCACATGAAGCGCTGTCAGGCGGCTGCCCAGCGCCAGCAGCGATGCGTACTGCGAGGATTCGGCCGACCAGAAGTGATTGGCGTGGCCGACATCCCAGCAGGCCGTAAACAGGGGATGATTGACGCCATCCACCATCTCCGCCAGGTCCGCGCCGCTGGCCAGGAAGTAAGGGTCGGCGGGGTTCCCGATGTTTTCAATCAAAACGCCCACACCGGTTTGCTCGCACGCGGGGATAAGCGAGCGGTAGAACGCAATATTGTTTTCAAAAAACTCCGCGCGCGAGTTTCCGTCAATCGCGCCCGGATGAACCACGACCTGCGGGATGCCCGCAGCCTTGCAAAACAGGAGGCTGTTTTCAAAGGTGCTCCAGCGCGCCCTGTTTTCGGGCAGTAAGGGATTGAAGATAGGCGAATGCGCCTGGGGTGCGCAGATGCCGCTATCCTCCAAATACCTGCGCACACGACAGCCCCACGGCTCCGGGTTATCCGCCAAGGCTTGCTTTACATCAAAGTCGATATAGCGAAACCCGCTTTGACGAATGGCTGATAAGGCATCGGGGTAGGAAAGACCGCTTTCCAGGTAGCCGTTGACTGCGCAGAACGATACGGATAGTTTCATTGTTTTGCTCCTTTATCGAACCGAAAGCGAGGTCAGCCATAAAACAGCGCCGGCATGAACCTGCTCAAGGCGTTTTGCCCAAGAACCTCGTGCAGCTACCAGCGCTTTACACATTGTTTTTTCCTGACTATGTACGCTGTCTGGCGATAGAAGCATAGTGTATGTGTGGGAAAAACACAAGGGTTATATTATTTTGCGGTTGTTTATGTGAAAACCAAGCCATGATAATCGCCAGAAGGGATGACACATTGCTCAAAACCGTTGCACGCAAACGCGCGGCGTGATATACTACATCGGATAACGCACGCGGAAGGACCGGTTGTTTGTGCAGTGATGCGGCCAGCCGGGGTGATATCCGCGGAGGAAAAAACAAGGAGGATCTCAAACTAGATGGCAGTTATCTCCATGAAGCACCTGCTGGAAGCAGGCGTCCACTTCGGGCACCAGACCCGCCGGTGGAACCCCAAAATGGCCCCGTATATCTTTACGGAGCGCAACGGCATCTACATCATCGACCTGCAAAAGACCGTCCGCAAAATAGACGAAGCGTACATGTTTGTGCGCAACCTGGCGATGGAAGGCAAGTCCATCCTGTTTGTCGGCACCAAGAAGCAGGCGCAGGAATCCATCGAGCAGGAAGCCACCCGCTGCAACATGTTCTATGTCAACCGCCGTTGGCTGGGCGGCATGCTGACCAACTTCAGCACCATCCGCACGCGCATTGACCGCCTGAACGAGATTGACAAGATGGAGCAGAACGGCCAGTTTGATGTGCTGCCCAAGAAGGAAGTTATCAGGCTGGAAAACGAGCGCGCAAAGCTCAACGCCAACCTGGGCGGCATCCGCGAGATGAAGAGCCTGCCGGGCGCGCTGTTTGTGGTAGACCCGCGCAAGGAAGCCATCGCCGTGGCCGAAGCGCGCAAGCTGGGCATTCCGATTGTGGCCATCGTGGACACCAACTGTGACCCGGATGAGATTGACTACATCATCCCCGGCAACGATGACGCCATCCGCGCCGTCAAGCTGATTGCCGGCAAATTGGCGGATGCCGTGCTGGAAGGCCGTCAGGGCGAACAGGGCGGCGATATTCCCCATGATGACGAGGACGAAGAAGACGCCGTCATGCAGTAATGCATGGGGCGGACAGGAGGATAATAAATATGCAAGTGACCACCGCGATGGTGAAAGAACTACGGGAGCGCACGCAGGCCGGTATGATGGACTGCAAAAACGCTTTGGTTGCCAACGATGGCGACATGGAAAAGGCCATTGAATATCTGCGCGAAAAGGGCCTGGCGGCGTCCGCAAAGAAGGCTGGCCGCGTGGCCTCCGAAGGCATGGTAGACAGCTACATCCACATGGGCGGCAAGATTGGCGTGCTGGTGGAAGTCAACTGCGAGACCGACTTTGTGGCCAAGACCGATACGTTCAAGGAACTGGTGCATGACATCGCACTGCAGATTGCGGCCAGCAATCCGCTGTTTGTCTCCAAGGCCGATGTGCCCCAGGACAACCTGGACAAGGAGCGCGAAATCCTGCGCGCCCAGGCGCTGAACGAGGGCAAGCCCGAAAAGATCGTGGAGCGCATGGTGGACGGCCGTATTGAAAAATATTACAAGGAAGTTTGCCTGCTGGAGCAGCCCTTTGTCAAGAACCCCGATATCACCGTCGAGGCGCTGATTAACGAGGCCATTCTGGCCAGCGGCGAAAAGATCTCCGTGCGCCGGTTCACGCGCTACGAGCGCGGCGAGGGCATCGAGAAAAAGGTGTCCGACCTGGCATCGGAAATTGACGAGCTGACCGCGAAGGCCTAATCTGAACTCGTTCGTTCATTAATAATGGCTGTCAGGCGGGGCAGTACGGGGTCGTCGCGTTAGCGGCGGCCCCTTTTGGAAAAAAGGAGGCATTATGTACAAGCGGGTAATGCTCAAGCTAAGCGGCGAAGCGCTGGGCAAAGACGGCTGGATGTACGATTTTGAAAAGATCGACCAGGTGGCCCAGGTGCTGTGCCGCATTGTGGAGCGCGGCATAGAGCTGGGCGTGGTCATCGGCGGCGGCAACCTGTGGCGCGGACGCCAGGGCGGCGCCAGCGACATGAACGTTGCCACGGCCGACCAGATGGGCATGCTGGGCACCATCATGAACTGCCTGTGCATGCAGGACGCCGTGCGCCGCGCGGGCGGCCATGCCGTTGTGATGTCTGCCTTTGACATGCCGCGCGTGTGCGAAACCTTCCGCGCTGAAGCGGCGCTGCGCCACATGAAGGAAGGCGCGGTGGTGCTCTTTGGCGGGGGCTTGGGCAACCCTTGCTTTACCACGGATTCCGCCGTTGCGCTGCGCGCGGTGGAGGTGCAGGCCGATGCGCTGCTGCTGGCCAAGAACATCGACGGAGTATACAGCGATGACCCGCGCAAAAACCCCAACGCCGTGCTGCTGCGCAGGCTTACCTATGCCGAGGCGCTGGAGCGCAACCTGCGCGTGATGGATCAGTCTGCGTTTACCATCTGCCAGGAGCAGCGCGTGCCGCAGCTGCGGGTGTTTGGCCTGGACAACCCGGAAAACATTTTGAAGGTGCTGGGCGGTGACGACATGGGCACCACGCTCCGGCCATAGGGGCATCCATGAAATACTTGCGCCGGCTGATCTGGTACATCGCCACCAAGCTGCTGTGGGTAACCTGCGTGCTGGGGCTGCTGACGGTTGTGTTCTATTTTTCCATGAACGCGGCCAACATATATATTATTTTGAAAGATGGCATGGCCCTGCGTGCGCAGACCGTGATGATGGACCTGGATCCAACGGATCTGAACAAATATTTTGCGCGGGATTATATTGCCCGTGACCCGGTGCTGATGAGCACCCAGAACGGCACCAACCCATATGAGCGCTTTGACATCACGGGCATTGACCACCGCCTGAACATGGAATGGATGTGGGGCTGGCCGTGGGAGGACAGCGCCCGCGCCACCGTGGTGGAACGCATCCCCGCCATTGACGGACGCATCCTGTCCAGCTACCGTGAAATTACCCCGCGTGAGCAGTGGGCCGTGCCCAAGTGGCAGGCTGCGCGCTACAGTGTGGTGCTTATCCGTGAAAACGGGCAGTGGCATATCCGCAACATGACGGTGGTGGAGAAATTGGCGCCGGATGGCACCTGAATTGCATCGTCCGCTGGTTGTGCTGGCGCCCATGGCGGGCATCTCCGACCGGCCTTTTCGTGTGATATGCAGTGAGCTGGGCGCTGACGAGACCACCACGGAGATGGTCAGCGCGCAGGGCTTTTTAACGGCACCGAAAAATAGCCGTGCGTATCAGTATTTGCTGGATGTTGCGCCCAGCGAACGGCATGTCATTGTGCAGCTGTTTGGGCATAACCCCACGTGGATGGCCGAGGCCTGCCGCAAATTAACGGCGCTGGGGCGCTTTGCCGGGGTGGACATCAATATGGGGTGCCCGGCGCAGAAGGTAACGGGCTCCGGTTCGGGCAGTGCGCTGATGAAGGATCTGCCGCTGGCCGCGCAGGTCATTGCCGCGGTGCGCGCGTCCACGGCGCTGCCGCTGTCCGTCAAGATGCGCTCGGGCTGGGACGATGAGTGCCGCAACGCGCCGGAGCTGGCCCGTATCGCGCAGGAGGAAGGCGCTGACCGCGTGATCATCCACGGCCGCACACGCCGGCAGCAGTATGCCGGGCGCGCATCCGTTGAGGATATGGCGGCGGTCAAAGCCGCTGTGTCCATCCCGGTGCTGGCCAACGGCGATGTGTTTTCCGCGCAGGATGCGCTGGACCTGCTGCGTCAATCGGGCTGCGATGGCGTGATGGTGGGGCGTGGTGCGTTGGGCAACCCTTTTGTTTTTGAGCAAATCCAGGCCGCACTGCAGGGCAAGCCTGTTATGCTGCCTTCGCCCCAACGCGTGCTGCGCATGGCGTTGCGCCATGCCGATGACATGGTGCGCTGGAAGGGCGAGCGCAGCGCCATGCTGGAAATGCGCAAGCACTTTTCCTGGTATCTGAAGGGGCTGCGCGGCGCAACGGAGCTAAGAAGGCGCATCCATCAGACCGAATCGCTGGACGTTGTGCGCAGCTTGCTGGAGGAGCGCTTTGCGCAGGAGAGTGTGCATGAAAAGGAAAACTGATAATGTGCATATGGCACGCCTGGGGTTTGTGCTGGCCATGGTCATGTTTGGTGCCATCGGCCTGTTTGTGCGCCGCATTGGGCTGCCCAGCAGCACCATTGCGCTGTACCGTGGCCTCGTTGCCTTTGCCACGCTCAGCGTGCTGATGCTGGCCACCGGCCGCCTGCGCAAATTGGGCGCGCTGCGCGCACACATGGGGCGCGTGCTGCTGTCCGGGGTGGCGATGGGGTTTAACTGGATATTGCTGTTTGAAGCGTATCGCCATACTACGGTAGCGCTGGCTACCCTGTGCTATTATTTTATGCCTACGTTTGTGGTGCTGGCCGGTGCCCTGTTCTTTGGCGAGCGGCTTACCGCACGGCAGGGCTTGTTCTTTATCGGGGCTACGCTGGGGCTGCTGCTCATCGTGGGGTTTGGCACGGGCGGGCACAATGACCTGGTTGGCTTTGCCTATGGCATCGGTGCTGCGGCGCTGTATGCAACGGTGGTCATGCTCAACCGCGCCAACGCGCAGGTGGACGGTATCACCCGCACCTGGCTGCAGTTTTTGGCGGCGGTGCTGGCGCTGCTGCCCTATGCCTTGGCCACCGGCGGGCTGTCGCTTGCGGGGACGGACACCATGGGGCTGGTCTATTTGGTGATGGTGGGCGTGGTCAACACCGGCTTGGTGTATACCATGTATTTTACCGTGATGCCCCGCCTGCGCGCGCAGCAGGTTGCCATTATGAGCTATCTGGACCCGTTGGTGGCGATACTGCTGTCTGTGCTGTATCTGCACGAAAGCCTGCGCCCGGTGCAGATGCTGGGCGGCGCGCTGCTGCTGTTGTGCACCCTGGCCAACGAATTGTGGGGACAGAGGAGGCAAAAGGCCGTGCCCGCCGC
>JAXGRA010000007.1:0-133933 GCA_040766135.1 Christensenellales bacterium | reverse complement strand
GCGCCGGTACACCGGCCATCCTCTCCAATGCGTCTTCCAGTATCATGGGTTCCTCATACGCCTGTGCCTGCTCGGAGAACAGCACCCGGTGCGTGATTTCGTCCAATGTGCCGGTCATCAGCAGGTTGTTGAGTTCCTGAAACAGGATCAGCGCCCACTCGGTTTCCTCGCTGAACACGCCATCGGGCGCGGACACAGGGTAGTCCAAGTCAAACAGACGCTGCTGCATCAGGCGCACGTCTTCGCCCTGATCGCCTAATTTTAGTTCCCGGCTGAAGGCATTCTCCGCCGATGCTGCCACCAGCCCAAAAGCCAGCACTCCGACCAGAAAAATGCACAGCCACGCACGCAGCCGCAGTTTTGATAAGGATAATGTCATGTTTCTTCCCTCCTTTTACCATTGGGACGGACGCCGTGTGCAAAAAGTTCCCAGGATGGGCGAAAAATATTCTTCAGATGGGTTCGATTATATCAGGTGCGGCAAATGACTGCGTGAAAGAGCGTATTTTGCCTTGCCCTGCCCCACGGTACATGCTATGATGCCGCCGTTGCTGCTCTAAGGGGCAGGGGAAGGATATTTACATGGTCACATTGTTTGAAGAGGGCAAGCGGTTTTACAAGGGCAATTTGCACATGCACACCACCAACACCGACGGCAGGCTGTCGCCGCAGGACGCGGTGCAGCGCTACGCTGACGCGGGCTATGATTTTATCTGTATTACGGATCACTGGAAACGCACCACGGTGCCGGATTATTCCGGCAGCATGCTGGTGCTGCCCGGCATTGAGGTGGATTATTTCCTGGCCAGCCAGGTCATCCATATCGTTGGTATCAACGTAGACGAAAGTATTCTGGACACGGTCGACCGCAAGTGGGGGCCGCAGCGCGGCATTGACGCCATTCTGGCCGCCGGTGGCTTAGCCGTGCTGGCGCACCCGATGTGGTCGCTGAACACAACGGAAACTATTTGCTCGTTCAAACGCCTGACGGCGGCGGAAATATTCAACAGCGTGTCGCGCCCGCCGTGGAATGGCGACCGCGCCGATGCCACCGGCCTGCTGGACATGGCGGCAGCCAATGGCACGGTGCTCAACACCATCGCGGTAGACGATGCGCACTTTTACAATGGCGATGAGTGCCATTCCTTCATCCGCCTGCAGGCCGATGAACTAACGCCCGAAGCCGTGATGGATGCGCTCAAACGAGGTGCCTATTACGCCACCCAGGGGCCGGAGCTTATCCAGGTATCCTTTGACGGTGACACCGTTTCGGTGGACTGTGCACCGGCCAAGCGTATCCTGTTCCACTCCAACCGCCCCTACGCCGCCGACCGCTGCTGGGAAGGCGAAGGCATCACCCACGCCACCTACAAGGTGCGCCGCGACTGGTGCGAAAGCTTCGTGCGCGTCATCGTAGAGGACGAAAACGGCTTGCGCGCGTGGGCGAATCCGATTATGGTGCCGTACGAATAGGATGTCTTTTCTGGCACGCTATTCGGATGTTTTTCCCTGCCAGTAGGCCAGCGTCCTTAGCTGCTTGCGCAGCCACTCAGCCATTTGCTCGGGGCTTCCCCAATGCCACCGTGGGATGACATCCCGGATTACTTGCTCCATATCGGAATATTTGTGCACTCCATTGATATAGCACCATTTACAGTATTGATCATTGACGGTGCCGTCTGCATTGCGGCTCAATGTGCCCTCATCCTCAAGGGGAGAACCGCAAACCTGACAGGTCATGTTGCGGGGCTGGCCTACCAGCGTGTTGATGGATATGCCAAACACCCGCGAGATGATCTTCAGCGTATCCGTATTGGGAACCGTTAATCCGTTCTCCCACCGGGACGCAGCCTGCCGTGTGACAAATAACTTTTTTGCCATCTCTTCCTGAGATAATCCATGCCGTGCCCGTATATCACGAATGATATCCTTTATATCCACCATATCACCGCCTTTCGGAAGCAGTATAGCAACTTCCTTATCCGTGGGGAAGCAACTGTCTGTTGCGGCTGGATGTTGTCTATCAAAGAAAACCCCGGCGGTGCCGTTGCAGGCAATCACCGGGGTTGTTTATAGGATGTTCAGCGGTTACTTATCGTACCCCTGCGCTACGCGCCAGGCATCCAGTTGACGCTGCATTTCGGCGATGGCGGTGTCCACACCGGCAGCCTGCAGGCCCTCCAGGAACTTGGGCAGTTCGGTATCCGGGTTGGCCAGGCCCTTGGTGAGCGGCTCCAGATACTCGGCCACTACCTGACGGATGGCGGCCAGTTCGATCATGATGGGGCTTTCATCCAGTGCAAAGCCCAGGTTGTCGGCCGGCACCAATTCCTTGGCAAAGGCATTGTAGCGGTCAACCATGTCGATGGGCAGGGAGATGTCGGGCTCCGCCGTCAGGAAACCGGGCAGAGACCAGGTGGTCATGGCATAGGTCTTGGGGTCGGTCATTTGGATCTGGCCGTCGGCATTGCGGTTCCAGTTGACGCCCTCGATGCCGTAGAACACCAGGTTGGCAAAGTCCCTGTCCTCAATCAGCGCGTTGATGAACATCATGGCGCGGGCGGGATCGTCGGAGGTGTCGGAGATGGCGTTCATGGCGCCGTAGATCTTGTCGGTGGTCTGGAAGGCATAGCTGATGAAGTACGGCTCAAAATCCGCGCCGTAGGTCTTCTCATAGCCAGCCAGGCGCTTGGCCATGGAGTCCTGCACCGAAACGACCGGGTCATGCTGGTCCAGCTTGGCGTTGGTCTCGGGATCCAGCGGCAGCGCGCCGGCCTGAGCCAGCTTATACGCATCGCGCACATAGCCTGCAAATTCTTCGGTGGCAAACTGGTTGAACACCTGGTTGCGCTCGAAGCCCTGGAAGGTGTCATCGCCCAGGATGACAACGCCGGGGTCGGCGGAGTTGCCGGTCATGGCCTCGTTGGGATACAGCGCCGTGAAGGGCTGGGAACCCAGGCTGGTGATGTAGCCATTGGTGTCCGCGCCTGCTTCTTTCATTTTCAGCACGTAGTCAACGAACGAACCCCAGCGCTCCATCTTGTTCTCGGCGTTGATCCAGCTGGTGTCCACACCGGCCTTCTTGGCCGCGTCCATGTTGATGATGAAATAATAATGCGAGCAGGAATACTTGTGCACCGGCACGGCATAGATTTCATTGTTGATGGTCACGGAATCCCACAGGTTCTGCGGGTAGGTGTCCAGCAAAGCTTTGCCATGCTCCTGCAGCAGATCCTTGAGCGGGTAGAACGCTTCCTGGGAAACGTAGTTGGCATACTGGCCGCTGACAAAGCAGATGTCAAACTTCTCGCGGGCGCTGACCAGCAGCTGCAGTTTTTGCAGGTGGTCGTTGTTGGTGTTGACATACATCTTGAGCGTAGCGTTGAATTTTTCCGTCAGGTATTCGTTGATCTTGTCGATCACGGCCTGATGGCCTTCACGCTCGGTGCCCAGGGTGTACCATACGATCTCATATGGCTCCAGCTTGGATGCATCGGCGGCGATCATAGCGCTGGGGATGGCCAGCAGCATGATCAGGGCGATAAGGAACGAGAGTTTCTTCATGGGGTACCTCCTTACATTATTGGAAACTATATCGCATAAGGGGAGAGTTTTCTCCCGCTTATCCTTTCACGGCGCCCAGCGTCAGGCCCTTGACAAAGTATTTCTGGAAATACGGGTAGAAGGCCAGCACGGGGGTCATGGTCAGCACGGTCAGCGCCATCTTGGCCGATTCGTTGGGCAGGTTGGCCAGCATTTCGGCGCCTTCCTCACTCATCAGCAGGTCGGGGTTGGCGCGCAGGTACTGGATGTCCTGCATGACGCGCTGCAGCATATATTGGATGGTCCATTTGGATTTGCTGTCGATGTACAGCATCACCTCAAACCACTTGGAGAAATAGGCAATGGCGGTAAACAGGCCGATGGTGGCCAGCGCGGGCTTGGAGATGGGCAAAATGATCTGCCCGTAAATGCGGAACTCGCTTGCGCCGTCCACCTTGGCGGCTTCAATGATGGGCGTATTGTCAGCGGAGCTGAAGAACGTGCGCAGCACAATGATGTTATACGCGCCCACCAGCGAGGGCAGCAGCAGCACCAGCATGTTGTCGCGCAGGCCGAAGATGGTGGTGTTGACAATGTAGCTGGGCACCAGGCCGCCGGAAAACAGCATGGTAAAGTACGCAAAGAACGTCAGCGCCTTGCGCGCGGCAAACACCTGGCGCGAGATGGCGTAGGCGTACATGGTCATGATGAACAGCGACAGCACCGTGCCCACCACCGTCAGCACCGCCGTGTTGCGGTAGGACACCACGATCTGCGCTAAGCTTTCCTCAAAGAGCATTTGGTAGGCGCTCAGGCTCCACTCCTTGGGGAACAGCGAGAAGCCGTGGGCGCGGATGGCCGATTCAGCCGTGAAGGAGGAAACGTAGATTAACAATATGGGCAGCAGGCAGGACAAGGAGATCAATACCATGATGACGTTGATAACAGCATTGGCGCCGGTGCTTATACCCAGCGCGCCGCGCTTGCCTAAGGATGTCTTGGGTTGCTTTTTCATGTTGCCCTCCTTTAAAACATGGCCAGGTCGGAGTCAATCATGCGGATGACCTGGTTGGTGCCCATGACCAGCAAAAAGCCGGCCACCGACTGCACAAACCCGACGGCAGACGAGAGCGACACGTTGTTGGAGTTGCGCAGGGTGTTGTATACAAACACGTTGATGGTGTTGGTGACGGAATACAGCTGGCCGGAGTTCATCGGCACCTGATAGAACAGGTCGAAGTTGCTGGAGAACATCTGCCCCACGCGCATGATGGTCAGCACCACCACCATGGGCTTCAAAAACGGCAGCGTAATGTGCCGGATCTGCTGCCATTTGGTGGCGCCGTCGATGACCGCAGCCTCGTAAAACTCATCGGATATGCCGGTGATGGTGCCCAGGAAGATGATGCTGGAATAGCCGACGTTCTTCCACAGGTAGACGCCGGACAAAATCCATGGCCAGTACTTGGGCTCGGAATAGAATGCGATGGGCTGCTGTCCGCGCTGCTTGTACAGGTTGCCTAAGATCCCGCTGTCAGCGCTTAGTATCGCAAACACGATGACCGACACCACCACGTAGGACACAAAATGCGGCATGATGGTCAGCGTCTGGTACATGCGCGCGGCGCCCTTGGGGCGCACCTCATTGAGCGCTATGGCAAACACCAGCGGCCCCACAATGCCGATGACCATGAACGCCACGTTGTACAGCAGCGTGTTGCGCACCGTCATCCAGAACGTGGCGTTGCGGAACATGAACTCAAAGTTCTTCAGCCCTACCCAGGGACTCAGGAATATACCGTGCTTGGGGCGGAAGCTTTTGAATGCAAGCACCACGCCCGTCATGGGCAGGTAGGCAAAGCAAAGGAACAGTACGATGGCAGGCAACGCCATCAGCCACAGAGACAGGTTCTCTGTGGTGCGCAGGGACAATCCTCTCCGCCGGGAAGCCCTGTGTAGTGTGTTGCTGGACATGGTTATACGAACTCTCCTTAATATAGCATTCACTTCAGGGTGCTGCAGTGATTGTGCATGCAAAGTGTAACACGGTTGGCCGAGTTTGTAAATTGTTTGTAAAATGCGATAGCAAAAGCGACGGGTATAAATGGTTCGAGTTTTATACACTGGGTGAACGTTGGCAGCTCCTAATGCAGGCATATGTTGCACTGCAATGGTTGCGCGGCGATTATTTGTTTGATACGCTGGATGTATGTGATTGCTGAGGATTGCTGGCGGCAACGCTGCCACAGATTATGAAGGGATACATGAAGGAGGAAGCTATGCCCGGCACATTTTCATCCCTGTTCCCCGCCTGGGGGCCGTATTCCAAAACCTATATGGGCATATCCCATCTGCCCGCGCTGGCGGCACCCGGAACCGCCCTGCCGCTGCCGGCCACCATGGACAACGGCGCGCGCTTTGACTGCGTGGTGCATCCCACGCTGCATTCCAGCTTCCAGCCCATGCCCAACACCACAACGGCCAGCACCTGCCACCCCTTTGCGGATATGAGCGGCGATTTGACCAGGGTGCACTACCGCTATGAACTGGGCGAAGGACCGGGGCAGCGGGCATATGCCGATGTGCGCTTTGCGCCGCTGGATACAGACAGCGTGCTGCTGCGCACGGAGTTTGTCAACAATACCGAGCGCACGTTAGACTGCGTGCTGAACTATTTTTTGACCATGGATATGCCCCGTGAGCGTGTGGCCCGCGCGCAGCTTGCGCAGGGCGTGCTGATGGTGGCAGGACAGGATCATCAGGGCGTACATTTTGCTACCCCCCGGCCGTGGGACGGGCAGCAGCCCGATGCCACCCGCGCCGGTGTGCTGCGCGATGGCGCGTTTGTGGACGGCTATGGCTTTGGCGACCGGATCTCCTGCGAGCATGTGCCGCACTTAGGCCTGCAGCCCTGGGGCGCACAGCCCGGTGACAGCGTAACGTTCGATTTGCCCTTGCCTGCTGATATGCTGCGGCAGCGCGGCTACCATTTGGCGCTGCGGTACCGCACGGTGCCGCGCAGGGAAACGGGCGGCCCCTCCGGGTTTGCCCGGCATGCCATGGGCATTTCTTCCGTTGAAGCGGCGCAGGAAGACGCTGCACCAACATTGCTGCTGTCCGGGGCGGCAGAAGGACAATTCCAGCTGGAAAACACGCCGGAATTATCGCTCCTTGTGCTGGACATGGCTGACAAAAACCTGGCTTGGCAGGACGGGCGGCGGCTGGTGCTGCGCTCCAATCAGATGCAATGCGGGCTGGAAATTGACTGCCTGCTGCTGGGCACACGGGAGGCACTTGCGCAGTGCACGTTTGACGCGCAGGCGCTGCTGCCCGCGCCGGTGTCGGTGCAGGCTGTGGCGCGGGGGGTGCAGGTGGACTATCCCGCGCAGGGCGCGCGGTATGTGCTGTCGCCCTATGGCGCGGCCACCCGCCTGCGCATGCTGCACAGCGGCTGCTTAGAGGACGCCGAACCCATGCGGGTGAGCAACCCGCACTTTACCTTTGATGAGTTGGACTCTCCGTTCAGCGGCTCCTTCCCGCGCAAGCGCTCCAAGCCCGGCACGTGGGTCAATGTTGTGACAGGGGACATCCTCGTCCCGCCGCAGGGGCGGGCGGTGCGCTATGCGGTGCTGACCTTTGACCGGGAGAGGGACGCCGTCGCTGCCCTGCCCCCCGCCGATTGGCAGCAGTATGTCTTTGGGCGGCCGGGCTTGCCGCTGGATGACGTACAAAAGCAGCAATTTGACCTGGCGTTCCCGGCAACGGCGCTGCTGCCCGCTGCCCCCAAGGACATCCGGCAGGGCATGGACATCCTGCGCGCCACGCTGCTGCAAAACGTGGTGTACCCCATCTATACCAAGCAGGGGTGGATCGCGCATTTCACGCCCGGCAAGCGCTGGGACAATTTGTATACCTGGGATGGCGGCTTTATTGCGCTGGGGTTGAAAACTGTCAACCGTCAGTTGAGCGAGTACATGTTGGACTTGTACTTGGCCCCGCTGGATGACCCGGAACAGGCCTTTGTGCACCATGGCTCGCCGGTGCCGGTGCAGTGGATGGCGCTGCGGGAGCTGGTCAGCGATGCGCCGCCGCAGGAGCAATTGCGCTTACTCAAGCGATACTACGAGCGCGCCAAGCTGTTCTATCTATTTATCGTGGGGCGCACGCATGGCAGCACCACGGACAAGTTTCAAAGCGGGCTGTTGAGCACCTATGATTATTTCTACAGCGCCCATGGCATGGATGATTACCCCGCGCAGCTGCGCACGCACGTGCAGGGCCTGTCGGGTCATGTAGCGCCTGCCATCACGGCCTCCCAGGCCATGCTGGGCGCCCGCACGCTGACGCTGCTAAGCCATCTTTTTGAACGCTTGGACACCGCCCAGGCCGATACCTTGCAGGCCGACCGGCGCATGTATGCCGCAGATATCCAAAAACTCAGCCTGGCGCTGGAGCAGCATGCCTGGGATGCGGACAGCCAATACTATGGCTATGTCGTGCACGATGAACACGGCGCGCCGCAGGGCATTTTGCGCGATGAGAACGGCCGCAACCTCAACTGCGGCTTTGACGGCGCGTATCCGCTGGTAGCGCTGGGTGCCCAAGCCCCGCACCGTCAGGAGCTGCTGAACAAGCTGACGGACGAGCGCGAGCTGCTCACCCCCTATGGCCTGACCGCCGTCAGCCAAAGCGCGCCGTATTTTTCGCACGCGGGCTATTGGAACGGCTCGGTCTGGTATCCGCATGCGTGGTACTTTGGCCGCACGCTGCTCGACCTGGCGCAGGGGGATTTCCTGCTCACACTGGTCAACCGGCAATTATCTGCCTGGTGCGCGCAGGCCAATGCCCGCTGGAACAGCTATGAAATGCTGCGCTTGGCCAGCGGGGAGGGCGCGTGGCACCCCACGTTCTCCGGGCTGACCTCGCCGCTGCTCAACTGGGCGCACAGCCTGTACACCCCCGGCACGCTGACCACCGGCCTGTCCGCGCTGGTGCTGTCCCGCGAACGCACCGCAGGGGGCGGTACAAGCGTGCTGCTGTGCCATCAGGGCCAAAGCGACGGCTTCCACCTGTGGCTGGCCGACCCGGACGCACGCTACACCCGCTGCACCGCCTGGCGGCTGAACGGCACCACGGACATGCAGGACATTCAGTTGGTTTTCTCCACCGATGACCAGTTGCCGGATGTACCGCCCCATGCACAACCCCTGCCCAGCACGCTGGCTCATTTGCAGCATGGGCTGTGGCAGGCACATATAAGTTTATAAAATTTCGCGCAATGAGCCATCGGGTGTCTGCATCCATCAGGCATCCGATGGTTTTTTGTTTGCACGGACGGGCATGTACCCAATGACGGGACATGTTTGATATACTGCCTTCACACGCAGGATGATTTTATCATATAAAAAATTCATCGCTGGGACATTTTGCCGTTCTCGTGCATCTAATAGGTGAGGCGTTTGCGAACAGGCATGCGCGCAGGGAGGAAACCATTGCTGGACAAGGCGGATTTCACGCACAGGGCCATGGCGCTTCAAGGTGCCATGTACCGTGTCGCCTGCGGCATGCTGCACTGCGATGCAGACCGGCAGGATGCCATGCAGCAGGCTTTGCAAAAGGCCTGGGAAAAGCGCGGCGGCCTGCGCACCCCGGCGTTTTTTGACAGCTGGCTAATCCGCATTTTGATTAACGAATGTAGGGCCATCTACCGCAGGCAGGCGCGGGCGGTTCCGGTGCAGTCGTTGCCGGAGGAAGCCATATCGCCGCCCGATTTATCGGTGCGCGATGCGGTGGAGCGCCTGCCCGAAAACCAGCGTATCTGCGTGATGCTGCACTATCTGGAAGGCCTGCCCACCCAGGACATCGCCCGGTTGCTGCGCATACCGCCCAGCACGGTGCGCAGCCGTCTGGCACGCGGCAGGGATACCCTGCGGCTGGAATTATCCCAGGAGGAACACGATGAAACTTGCTGATTTGGAAAAGGCTTACCCGCCGCTATCTGCTGAAGACCAAATGCGTTTTCGCCGCACGTTGGAGACACTGCCCCCGCCGCGGGCCTTGCGCGGCAGGCGCGTGCTGCCGCTGGCGTTGGCGCTTGGGTTGGTTCTGTTGCTGGCGGCAACCGGCATTGCGCTCAACGCCATCTATTCCATCCGGGAGCGTATAGACCCGGTATTCGCGCCCTATGTTACCGACATTGACGACCTGTACCAGAATGAATGGATGACCCTGATTATCAAAGACGCCCTTTGGGATGGCGATGAAATCACCCTGGCGTTCCACATGGCGCACCATGCAGGGGCGGGCGATGTGTATGTGTTCCCCGTGCTGTCGGCGCAAAGCAACGGAAAGGAATTGGATGTGGACATCACAAGCGGCTTTGACACCATGGACGGCGCCTGGCTGCCCGAACGCATGCCGCCCAATGATCGATTCAGCAGCAACAACCATGTTGTGTACGCCTCAATACTGACGGATGAACCGCTGCCCACCGGCGATATCGGCTGGACGCTGACCTTCCATGTGCTGCGCCCGCTGTGGCCGGTGGAGACCGAGCCGTATACCGCAGGCGGCTTTTTCAGCCCGCTGCCCATGCCGCGGGAGCAATACTTGCAACTGTTTGAACAAGCCTATCAGGACAGGAAAATCCTGCTATCCTTTGGCGATACCACGTTAGAATACGATACCATGCTGCCCATCCCCAAGGGCATGACAGCGGATGAATGGGCATGTACCCCCGGCTGGGAGCGTCTGGTGCGCAGCAGTGCCTTTGCCGAGGTTGATCGTTTTGCCCGGCATTTTACAACCAGGCAACATGAGGAGGGGCACTGATGATGAAAACCGTTCTGACATTCCTGCTTGTTCTGCTGCTTTTTCCCGCCGCTGCCACCGCGCAGGAGTACAACATCCCGGACACCGTGCCGCTGACCATCAACCTGCGGGAGGAACCCAGGGGATTTGAGGGGCCACTGTACCAGTATGCGCTGGTATTGGATAATAGTTGGACGGTTGACAGCGTATACCAGCAGTTGGAACCCTTTATTGCCCCGGATATCCGCAGCAAAAAGCAGGTGGAGCTGACCCGGGAGCATCTTCACTATCAGCACCCCGGCTTTTCCCTGCGCGGCGGCAATGCCAGAAACCATGCTGAACTCGTTCATCAAATCGATATCCCCTGGCGTGAAGCGCTGGAAAACCAGGCGCTGTCCGCGCTGGAAGCCCTTGGCTGGGGGGAGGATTTGTGGGTACAGGCGCTGATGACCATGGACGAATGGCTGGCTGCCACCACGGCGTATCAGCCGCACCTGGTAGAGGGCAATCGAAAGGTCATCGCGTGGTTGTTTCCGCAAGGCACACAATATGTGGCTACAGCAGGCCGCTCACTGGGCGGATATCCGCTGGCAATCTACATGGAAAATGAAAAGGATGATTATTTTGTCAGCAATTTGGCCGAATTTGCGCTGGATGGGGATGGCAACATGCTGGCAGCTACGATGGGTAAACCGTGGCGGGTGGTGGCCACATCGCCCATAGAGCAGCCCCTCATGCCGTGGCAGGGGTGCATCCCGCTGTTGGTTGAAAACGGGAAACGCTATTGGGGCGAACATGGTATACGGGAACACAATTATCCCACTTCGATAACTCAGTTTACAAAATCACGCTATGAGCTGATAGCCATTGAGCCGATATATGTGGTGCGCAATTTGGACGATGGCCGCTTTGTGGCCATGCCTGCATGGGAATGCACAGCCAAAGTCAATCAATATACCATGTTCAATGAAAATGGACGCCAGCAGTTTCAGCGCGATGATTTGCATACTTTGCGCTTCTTTACCTATGTGTTCAACGCCCTGACCGGGGAGTCCAGTTGAAGCTTTCCTGTAACTAAAAGGATATATAAATGAAACGCATTTTACGCAGCAAAGGCTTTTGTTTTGCGGTGTTTTTGCAGTGCATAGGGTATCTGTACTATTTTATCCAGTTTCGATCGTTGCTGCTGACGCCGCACCTGTTGTTTGCCGGCACCGAGGTGCTGCATGCCTTTACGATGGGGCGGGAGCATGGCATTGTGCCGGTGCTGCTGCCGCTGATTGCGGTGCTGCCAGCCGCCGGTATGGTGGCCGAGGACCGGCAAAGCGGCTTTGTCAAAATGATCCTGCACCGCACCAGCAGGGGCAAGTACGCGGCCTCGCTGTTGGGGCGCGCGGCGGCGGGCGCGGTGCTGGCCAGCCTGCTGGGCAGCGCGTGCTTTATTGCGCTGCTGGCAGCGTGCACTGACCCGCCGGGGGAGCGCACCGCCCAGGTATATGCCATGCTGCAGCGCTCCAGCTATGCCGCCATTGCCGACCCCTATGGTGTGCGTTACATGCTGGACAGCGTGCTGCGCACGGCGGCCGCCGCGCTAAGTTGGTCGCTGGCGGGGGTGGGGATATGCGCGCTGTGCGGCAATGCCGGGCTGGGGCTGGTGCTAACCACGGCGCTGTGTTTTCAACTAAGCACCGCGCTGTTTTACCGCGGGGATGTGCTGATGCACTGGTCGCAGCAAAGCCTGCTGTCGGTATGGATATCCTATGCGCCGGGCCTGTGGCCCATGACGCTGCGGCAGGGTGTTTATCTGTTGGGCGGGCTGCTGGTGGGCGCGGGCGGCCTGTGGTGGGTGCTACGGCGGGAACAGGGGGTGAACGCATGAGGCGGTTTGCATCGCACACGGCGTATCTGGTGCGCGCCATGCTGCCGTGGCGGGTGGTTGCGCTGGTGGCGGCCATGGCGGCGGCGCGGTGCCTGGCCAGCCTGCACCTGTATATCACCGGCACCACGTTGGGCGGGCTGGTGCAGCAGGTGTTGGGCGGGCCTGGATATGATATGTTTGTGGAGCTGGACACCGCGATGGACTGGCTGCTGGCGCTGATGCCGCCGCTGGCCGGGCTGGTGCTGTACAGCCAGCGCGCGTCGGGCAGCCTGTTGGTGTTCAGCCTGCACCGGTATCAAAGCCGCATGCGCTGGATGGCGCAGCAATTGGCCGGGCTGATGGTATACACGCTGCTGTGCACACTGGTCATGGCGCTGACCATTTTGGCGGTGGGTGCGCTGTTTGGGCTGCGGGGGCTGCATGTATATGGGGCGGATGCCTTTGGTTTCCTGCAAAAAACATATGCGCCGCCGCTGTTTTCCATGCTGTGCTACACGCTGCAAAGCCTGATGCTGTTGCTAGCCTACCTGCTGGTGTATGTCAGCGTGGGCGAGGTGGGCTGGGGCGTGTTAGCGTACATGCTGCCGGTGGTGTGGGGCATCCTGGCCGGTTCTAACGAGGAAAACGCAGGCAGCATCCAGGTGTTTGTCAACTGGAGCATCGCCGCGCGCTATGCGTTCAGCGAGGGACAGTTTGGCGTGCCCATGGGCTGGGGCCTGCTGCGGCAGGGCGGCATCCTGCTGGCGCTGATGGCGGCCAATGTGGCGGCCATGCGGTGGGTGCCGCTAGGCAGCCGGAGAAAGGCGGTATAAATGGACATCCGTGTAGAAAACTTGAACAAATCCTATGGCCAGCAGCATGTATTGCAGGATATCAACGTGCACTTCGCCGCCGGGGGCATCCATGGATTGATTGGGCGCAACGGTTCGGGCAAGACGGTGCTGTTCCGCTGCATCGCGGGCTATACCCGCCCAGACAGCGGCACCGTGTACGTGGGCGGTGAGCGCATCGGGCAGGACATTGCCTATCCGCGCAGCCTGGGGCTGATTTTAGAGGCGCCCGGCTTTTTGCCGCAGTTTTCGGGCGCGTTCAACCTGCAGCTGCTGCTAAGCATCCGCAACCGGCCCAGCAAAGCGCTCATCGCCAATGTCATGGCGCGCGTGGGGCTGGCCGGGGCGGAGAACAAGGCGGTGGGCAAGTATTCCATGGGCATGCGCCAGCGGCTGGGCATCGCGCAGGCCATCATGGAGGATCCCGCGCTGCTCATTTTAGACGAGCCTTTCAATGGGCTGGATCAGCAGGGCGTTGCCGATATGCACACGCTGCTGAAAGACCTGCGCGCGCAGGGCAAAACCATCCTGCTGACCAGCCACTACGCACAGGATATCGACACCCTGTGCGACACCATCTCCCGCATGGAGGCCGGGACATTGCAGAAGGTATAATACGGAACAACCCGGCGCTGTATCACGCCGGGTTGCCGGGTATATTTTTTGTTTTACATCAGTATGGCATCCGTATCATTGATACTCCAACCTCACCAGCCGCAGCACGTCATCGGCCTGCTTGATAAACTGATCCAGCGTCAGTTGCCCATTTTCATATTGATCAAACAGCGAGGCGTTGTAGAAGGCATGCCGCTGGGCGTTCATCAGGCCGGTCATCACATACAGCTTGGACACCATGCCGTGCAGTATGTCCAGGTCTTCCTGCCGGTACAGGCAGCGCGCGTCCTCCTGATAGTCTGCAAGCGATTGGCGCGTGTATTCCAGGTCGCTTTCCATGTTGGACTTGGCGGCACCCTGGGCTTCGGTATAGCGGGCTTCCATGTTTTTCAAATTTTCCTGCCAGAAAACCAGGCCGCTTTCATAGTCCGGGTTGGGGATTTCTCCAGTGATGCTCAAATCCAGTGCAATGTGCGTGGTCAGCGGCAGCTTGTCGATATAGCTGGCAATCAGCCGCGCGGCGGCTTCCTGATGCGGGCTGGTGGCCATCACCGTCAGCATGGTCAGGTCGCACTGCGCATAGGCCCTTTGCCCTTCGGCAAACGGCAGGATGAGCGGGATGGAGCGGCGCTCGCCCCGGTTGTTCATGGCGGTCATGAATTCGGCCTCATACCCCATGCCGGTTTCCAGAACCGGCGTGCGGTTGTAGAAGTCGTCCGCCTGGGATTGACCCTCCGCGCTGTCATAGTCAAACTCCATCACCATATCGCCATAGGGGATGTCATTGATGCGCTGCATGGCGTCCCGGAACTCCGGCGTGTCAAAGGTCAGATCCTGCCCTGCGCCAAAGCGGCTGTCCATGTAGCAGTCCATCGCCAGGCGCAGCATCTCCCGGCGGGCATCGCTGCTGCCAAAGAGCATGTACTCGGTGTGCTCCTCCTGCAAGTCGGCGGCCCAATGCTCCACCAGGTCGATGAACTGCGGGAAGGTTTCGGGGATGTTGAGGTTCAGCTTTTCAAAGATACTCACATATGCGCCCATGGGGAACAGCATCAGCTGCGCCGGGACGGCATAGATTTTTCCATCCCGCATCAGCGTGTTTGTCAGGTTGGGCGCGATTTTGTCCATGTACGCTTTGATCTTTTCATTGCCACTCAGGTCGGCCAGATACCCCTTGGCCACCAGTTGCCCAAAGTCATATTGGTAGGCGTTCATGGGCATGATGTCCACCGGCACCGAACCCGTCAAAAACATCAGGTTCAGTTCCTCCGGGCCGATGTAGCCATACTGGTTGGCATCCACATGGCGCAGCACAATGTCATCATTGTCCATCAGCGCGCGCACCAATATATGTGTGGCATCAATGCCGGCCCCCATGGTCAGCACCGTGATGCCCTCCAGCCCTTTTTCGGTGCGCTCGCGCAGGTATACGTTGCTGCCAAAGGTTACAGCCAGCCGTCCATCCCACAGCGGCAGCAGGCCGCCCATCTTGGTTGCCCAGAAGTTGCCAAACATGGGCAGGTGCCCCACCAGCCGCCGGGTTTTGAGGCTATCATCATAGCGGTACAGGTCGGTATCGGTGTAGGTGTACAGGCTGTCCTCCTGCGCGTCATAGTAGATGCTGCCTACCTCATACGGGCTGTCCTCGGTGTTGGGTGCATACACGCCCAGCGGCGTGGTGCTGTCGTCCTTGGGGTTGAACAGCCAGAACTCAGGCTTCTGCACTTCGCCATTTTCATCGTAGACGTTTTGCATATCCAGGTGCAGCGCAATCATCTGCCCATCCTTATACGGGGCCAGGGACTGCAGGTCGCGCACGTTGTGCAAGGTGGTCTGCCCTGTTTTCAGGTCCATACTGTACAGGTCGCCGCCCTCTATGTCGCCGTAATGCTGCTTTTTCATGAATAGTGTGCCCTCATGCAGCACAATCCATGCCGGATGTTCCATGTGTGGGCGCTCGTCTTCGCCGCTTTGAAAGGCGCTCATGTCTAGCTTGATGGGGTTGCTGGTCGCCAGCGTGTCGCCCTCCAGCGCCACGGTGTACAGCGTTTGCTGTTTGATATCCAACCCATACAGCGTGTCGCCCTCGCCCAACAGATAGGTAATGCTCGGAGGATTTTTGTCCTCATTGCCGGTCATAAAGTAATCAATGCCGTACATGCTGGGCATGTCCATGCGCCGTACTGCGCGCGCATCGCCCTCCTGATAGGTGTACAGCGCCATTTCGGTGCGGATGTACAGCGTATTTCCTGCGCGCGCCACGCAGAAGATGCTGTCCGGCGTGTACAGGTTGTCCATCAGCGCGCTGCCAAACAGGTTGGTTGTTTTGATTCCCTCCGCTGCCAGCGGCACCAGCGGCAGCAGGCACAGCGCCATCACCAGCGCCAGCATACAGTTTGCCCTGTGTTTCATGGGTTCCTCCTTTTATCTTACGGTTGTTGCCAGATATTTCCATGGGGCTAATGCCATCCTACTCTGCCTGCGCAAAGATGTCTATTGTATTTGGAAATTGTTACAACTTGATAACATCCGGCGGCAATGGGTGTACAGCATGACGAAAAAACTCCCGGATTATAGCCCGGGAGCCTTTTATTAAGTAGATATAGCGGAAACTACAAATCGGTTCCTTACTTAAAATACCCCGCCGCGCCCTGGAACAGCGGGTCATCCCCGCTGTGCGGTACGTTTTTGTACAGGCCTTTTAGCATGCGTTCGCTGTGACCCATGCGGCCCATCACGCGGCCGTCGGGGCTGGTGATGGCTTCGATGGCCCACAGGGAACCGGGGGGATTGTCGTCCATGGACATGGAGGGGGTGCCCGCAAGGTCGGCGTATTGGGCGGCGATTTGATGATTCTGCGCCATGGTTTGCAGGTCGCTGTCGCTGCACAGGAAGCGGCCCTCGCCGTGGGAGATGGGTACCCAGTACGTTTGCCCGGCCTGATACTGCGAGAACCAGGGCGAGTGCGTGGCGTTGACGCGCACGCGCACCAGGCGCGATTGATGGCGGCCGATGGTGTTGTGCGTCATCGTGGGGCTGTGCTCCCCGGGCTGTACGAAGCGGCCATAGGGCACCAAGCCCACCTTGACCAGCGCCTGGAAGCCGTTGCAGATGCCGCCCAGCAGGCCGTCGCGCACGTTTAACAGCTCCTGTACGGCGTCTTGGACGGGCGCGGAACGCAGCACGGCCGTGATAAACTTGCCTGAGCCGTCGGGCTCATCGCCGCCGGAGAACCCGCCCGGCAGCATCAATATCTGGCTGCTGCGGATGGCCTGCGCCAGCGCATCCAAGGACTGCGTTACCTCCTGCGGCGTGCGGTTGGTCAGCACCAGCACCTGCGGGTCGGCGCCTGCCCTGGCAAAGGCCTGCGCGGTGTCCCATTCGCAGTTGGTGCCGGGGAATACCGGGATAATCACCCGCGGGCGCGCTACCTGCCCGCGATGGGCGTGGGTGGGTCGTGCAGTGGAAATATCCAGCGCGGGGGCCGTGCCGGTGGTCGGCGCGTGGACAGGATAAACGCTTTCCAGCCGGTCGGTATAGGGGTACAAAAGCGCGTCCAGCGTTAGTTGCTGTGTGCCATAGGTCAATATTTGCTTGTCCTGCGTATGGCCTAACAGCAGCGTGTGCAGCCCGTCGGCTGCGGGCAGGCTGGCCTTATCGGCCATTTCCAGCACCAGCGCGCCATAGTCATAGGCAAAAAGGTCGTTGAGCGGCAGTGCAGCGTCAAAGGCAAAGCCTATGCGGTTGCCCAGCGCCATGCGTGCGGCAGCATAGGCCGCGCCGCCGCGCCCCACGGCACAGGCACTTACTGCCTTGCCTGAAGCCAGTAATGTTCTGGCCATATCAAACACCTTGTGTAGCGAGTGCGCCTGCGGCAGGCCGTCCGCCCCTTGCAGCGGGCGCAGCCACAGCGCGCGGCACCCGGCCTGCTTCCATTCCGGCGAGCGCGCTTCGTCGCCCTTGCCCGACGCCACCGCAAAGGAGATCAGCGTGGGCGGCACGTCCAAGTGCTCAAACGTGCCGGACATGGAATCTTTGCCGCCGATGGCGGCCACGCCCAGCTCCATCTGCGCGCGCAGCGCGCCCAGCAGCGCGGCCAGCGGCAGGCCCCAGCGCAGCGCATCCTGCCCGGGCTTGGGGAAAAACTCCTGGAAAGACAGATACGCATCGCGGTGGTTGGCACCCGCGGCTACTAAGTTGGCCACTGATTCCACCACACTCAAATACGCGCCGTGGTAGGGGCTTTTGCTGGAAATATCGGGGTTGAAGCCGTGCGCCATGAAGGCGCAGCTGTCGGTGCCGCCCATGATGGGCAGCAGGTGCGCCATGGCGCAGGTGGGCGTGGCCTGATAGCGCCCGCCCAGCGGCATCAGCACGTTGCCCGCGCCGATGGTGGCGTCAAACCGTTCGATCAATCCGCGTTGCGAGCAGCCGTTGAGGGAGCCGGCCAGGGCCTTTAACTCTTCGCAAAAGTCATGTGTGGGATGGTACTGCCAGTCCTGCGGGTCGGCGATGGCGATGGCCGTTTGCCGCGGCGCGCCGTTGGAATCCAAAAACGAGCGTGCGATGTCCACCACCGTCTGCCCGTTCCAGCGCATGTGCAGGCGCGGAGATTCCGTGATGGTGGCTACCACGGTGGCCTCTAAGTTCTCCTCTGCGGCCAGCGCGATGAAGGCATCGACTTGATCAGGTTCCACCACCACGGCCATGCGCTCCTGCGATTCGCTGATGGCCAGTTCGGTTGCCGTCAGGCCGTCATATTTGACGGGCACCCGGTCCAAGTCAATGGTGATGCCGGGTGCCAGTTCGCCGATGGCCACCGATACGCCGCCTGCGCCAAAGTCGTTGCAGCGCTTGATTTTGCGCGCGGCCTCCGGGTTGCGGAACAGCCGCTGCAGCTTGCGCTCCTCGGGCGCATTGCCCTTCTGCACCTGCGCTGCGCATTCGTCTACCGAGGCCGTGGTGTGCGCCAATGAGGAGCCTGTCGCGCCCCCGCAGCCATCGCGCCCCGTGCGCCCACCCAGCAAAATGACCTTATCGCCGGGGGCGGGGCGTGTGCGCACCACGGTATTGAGTGGCGCTGCGCCCATCACCGCGCCAGCTTCTAAGCGCTTGGCGACATAGCCGGGATGGTAGTATTCCTTTACCTGGCCGGTGGTCACGCCAATCTGGTTGCCATAGCTGGCAAAGCCCTGCGCCGCCCCCACGGCGATGCTGCGCTGCGGCAGCTTGCCGGGCAGCGTGTCCTCGTTGGGCATGGTGGGGTCGCCGCCGCCCGTCACGCGCATGGCGGCAAACACATAGCCGCCGCCGGACAGCGGGTCGCGGATAGCGCCGCCGATGCAGGTGGCTGCCCCGCCAAAGGGCTCGATCTCGGTGGGGTGGTTGTGCGTTTCGTTTTTGAAAAACAGCAGCCATTGCTCCGGCCCACGCGCCGTTTGCGCGGTTACCTGGATGGTGCAGGCGTTGTTTTCCCCGTTGTCATACAGCCGGGTCAGCCCGCCGCGCTGCTTGAGGGCGCGCGCAGCAATGGTGCCCACGTCCATCAGCGTAAAGGGCTTGTCGCGCCGCACCTCCCGGCGCAGCTCCTGATACAGTTGCAGGGATTGCGCAATGACCGGGTCATCGCAGGTCACATCGGTGATTTCCGTTAGAAATGTGGTGTGGCGGCAGTGGTCGGACCAATAGGTGTCGATGACCTTTAATTCGGTCTCGCTGGGGTCGCGGCCTTCGCTTTTAAAATAGTCCGCGCATACCTGCAAATCCCGCGCGTCCATGGCCAGCTGGCGCTCGGCCACCATGCGCTGCATGGCCTCTTCGTCCATGTCGCAAAAACCGGTGATGATATCCGGCGGCAGGGGCTGGACGCTGTGCAGCGCCAGCGTCTGCGGCAGTGAAAAACCCACCTCGTGCGACTCCACGGGGTTGATCAGGTGTTCCTTGGCCTTGGCCACATCGGCAGACGACAAATCGCCGGACAAAATATACACCCGCGCCGCGCGCACCAGCGGGCGCTTGCCCTGCGTCTGCATCTGGATGCACTGCTGCGCCGAGTCCGCGCGCTGGTCGAACTGCCCGGGCAGCGCCGACACCGCAAAAGCAGTATCCTGCTCCGGGATATTTAAATCAAACAACACCACGTCGGTCTGCGGTTCAGAAAATACGGTATCTACTGCGTGCAAAAACTGCTCGCTTGACAGGCCTTCCACGTCATAGCGGTTGAGCACCCGCACCGCCATTAAACCCTGCACCCCTACATGCTGGGTGAGCGCTGAAAACAGCTCCTCCGCTTCGCGCGTCAGGCCGGGCCTGCGCTCCACATACACTCTATGAACCATGCTGTCCCCCTGCGAGCGCCTTGGCGCCAATGTCCGTGCGCATAAAACCGCCCTCAAAGCGCACCTGTGCAATGGTGTCGTACGCAGCCTCTACGGCCTGCTGCAGGGTGTCGCCGGTGCGCGTCACGCTTAACGCCCGGCCGCCTGCGGTGATCAATTGTCCGTCTTTTTCCTTCACGCCTGCAAAATCCACATATGGCAGCACACTGTCATGTACCGTGATGGGGAAACCTGTTTTTACCTCGCCGGGATAGCCCTGGCTGGCCATTACTACGCAGCAGGCGTGGGCATTGATAAAGCTGATATCGGTATCCTTGAGCGTGCCCGCACGCACCGACAGCAGAGCGCTTAATAAATCGCTGCCCAGCAGCGCCAGCGCGGCCTGCGTCTCCGGGTCGCCAAAGCGCGCGTTGTATTCCAGCACCTTGGGCCCCTCCGGCGTGAGCATCAGGCCGAAGAACAGGCAGCCCTGGAACGGATGCCCGGCGTCTTTCATGGCTTGCACGGTGGGCAGGAAGATTTCCTGCATGCAGCGCGCCGCAATGTCGTCCGTGTAATACGGGTTGGGCGCAATGACGCCCATGCCGCCGGTGTTGGGCCCTTCATCGTTATCATGCGCGCGCTTGTGATCCATGGCCGATACCATCGGCACCACGGTGTTGCCATCGCACAGCGCCAGCACCGACACCTCCGGCCCCGTCAGCACTTCCTCGATGATTACCTGGCTGCCGCTTGCGCCGAACACCTTGTCCTGCATGATGGCGCGCAGCGCTTCCTCGGCTTCCCTTGGCGTATGCGCGATGATGACGCCCTTGCCGCGTGCCAGGCCGTCGGCCTTGATGACCAGCGGGAACGGCCTGCGGTGGATAAACGCCAGCGCCTCGGCCAGCACGTCAAACACCTGAAAGGATGCGGTGGGGATGTTATGCTGCTGCATCAGGCGCTTGGCAAACACCTTGCTGGCTTCCAGCTGCGCGGCGGCGCGCGTGGGGCCAAAGCAGGCAATGCCCGCCTCCTCCAGCGTGTCCACCAGCCCCATGGCCAGCGGGTCATCGGGGCCAATCACTGCAAAATGGATGTCCTGCGCCTGTGCGGCGGCGATCACCGCCCCGGCGTCCATCACATCGCCGGGCAGGCAAATGGCCTCGCGCATGCCGGGGTTGCCGGGCAGCGCAAATACCCTGTCGCACAGCGGGCTGCGCGCAATGGCCTTGACCAGCGCGTGCTCCCGTCCGCCGGAGCCTACCACCAGCACATTCATGGGCGCACCTCCGTCAATGGTGGAACAGCCGCTGGCCTGTCATGGCCATCAGCATGCCGTATTGGTTGCAGCGGTCGATCACTTCCTGGTCGCGCACCGAGCCGCCGGGCTGCGCCACGAAGGTGACGCCGCTTTCGTGCGCGCGCACGATGCTGTCGTCAAACGGGAAGAACGCATCGCTGCCCAGCGCCACGCCGCTTAAGCTGCGCAGATAGGCTTGCTTTTCGTCCAATGTCAGGTAATCTGGTTCGCGGGTAAAAATGCCCTGCCAGCCGCCGTTACCAAAGGTTTCCTGCGCGCGCGGGGACAGATAGGTGTCCACCGCGTTATCGCGCACCGGGCGTGAAATGTCCGGGATAAACGGCAGCGCCAGCGTCTTTTCATGCTGCCGCAGGTGCCATAGGTCGGCCTTGTCGCCGGCCAGGCGCGTGCAGTGTACGCGCGATTGCTGCCCGGCGCCCACGCCGATGGCCTGCCCGCCACGCGCAAAGCATACCGAGTTGCTCTGCGTATATTTGAGCGTAATCAGCGCCACCAGCAGCCCAAATCTGCCTTCTTCTGAAAGCGTGGTGTTGGCAGTGACGATGTTGTGCAGGCTGCTTTCATCGATCACCGCATCGTTGCGCCGCTGTTCTAACGTGATGCCAAAGATGTCGCGCCGTTCCATCAGCGGGGGTTGATAGCTGGGGTCGATGGCGATGACGGCGTACTTGCCGCCGCGCTTTTTGGCAAGCAGCGCCAGCGCTTCCTCACTGTAGCCCGGCGCGATGATGCCATCGGACACCTCGCGGGCGATGATGCGCGCGGTTACTTCATCGCACACATCGCTCAGCGCGATAAAATCGCCAAAGGAGCACAGCCGGTCGGCGCCGCGTGCGCGTGCATACGCCAGCGCCAGCGGGCTGTCGTCCAGCCCTTCGATATCGTCCACAAAGCACGCTTTTTTGAGCGCATCGCTCATGGGCGTGCCCACGGCAGCCCCGGCGGGGCTGACGTGCTTGAAGGACGCAGCGGCGGGCAAACCGGTGGCGCGCTTTAGCTCCATCACCAGCTGGATGGCGTTGAGCGCGTCCATGAAGTTGATGTACCCCGGCGCGCCGTTGAGCACCGTCAGCGGCAGGTCGCCGCCCTCGCGCAGGAAGATGCGCGCAGGGACTTGGTTGGGGTTGCAGCCGTATTTCAGCGTCAATTCTTTCATTGATTTTCTCCTTGTGCATGGCGGTTGAAAATGCAGGGGACTTTATCCATTTGGCGCACATACAGCGCAACGCGGTTGTCGGCGTTGAGGCTGCGCCAAACCTCCCCGGCAAAGGTTTCAATATCGGACGGGATGTTGATCCGCGCAGGTTCGCCTGCAAAGGACGGCAGCGGATTGCCATCGCGCAGGTAGGTGTGCACAAACCGTCCCTCGCCGGGCTGCAGGTCATAGGCAAAGGTCAGGCGGTCGCAATGTTCGCCCGATGCGTCATGCGCGCGCAGCACCGACAGCAGCACCGGCCCTTCATCCAGCGGCAGCAGCCCTGAAATGCGCGGGGTAAAGTGCGGGGCGTCGGGCTCGTGCCGGCGCGTGTCCAGCGCGGCCTGGAAGGTGCCGCCCTGCGCCAGCGTGTCATGGATGGTGTCGGTCTGGTCGCCGTTGGTGACGATCAGGTTGTCCTTCAGCCTGCGCACCGGCCGGTACAGGATAAGCGACGGGTCGTCTAACTTGGCCGGGTCGTTGATGCGGATGAACAGATCATCCTCATCCGCGATAAAAATACGGTTGCGGCTGTTGACGCTGCGCCCCATGATGAAATACACAGCCACAGGCACACCGTCCGGCGTTTTGCCCAGCGCGATGCCGCGCCCGGGGTAGGTGTTGCCGCGCAAAATGTCGGGCAGGTTATACACGGTGCTAGGGTCGTACATCATAATCTCCCTTCAAAATACGTTCGCATATCTCTTCCACCGCGCGCGGCAACAGCACCCATTCGGCCTGCTCCATCACGCGGCGCTGCAGCGTCTCCGGCGTGTCATCAGGTTGCACGGGCACGGCTTTTTGCAGCAAAATGGGCCCAGCATCCGCTTCCTCGTTGACCAGATGCACGGTGGCGCCGGTGATCTTCACCCCGCGCGCCAGCGCAGCCTCGTGTACTTTTAAACCATAATACCCTTTGCCCGAAAAGGCCGGGATGAGCGCCGGGTGCACGTTGAGGATGCGGTTGGGGAAAGCTTCAACAAACCGCGCGCTTAATATCGACAAATACCCTGCCAGCACCACCACGCCGATGCTGTATTCTTTCAGCGCGGCTAACATGCTGTCCTCCAGCGCCTGCGCGCCCAGCGCGCGGCCGTCAAACCCCATGGCGGGGATACCCGCCTTGCGCGCGCGTTCCAGCGCATAGGCATCGGGGCGGTTGCTGATGACCAGCGCAATGCGCCCGTGGCGCAGTTTCCCTGCGGCCTCAAAGTCGATCAACGCCTGCAAGTTGGTGCCCCCGCCGGATACCAGCACCGCCACCGGTACCTTATGCATCGGCAAAGCGCACCCCTTCGCTGCCGGTCACGACCTCGCCCAACACATAGGCGGGCTGGCCTTCGCGCAGCAGCACCTCCACCGCGCGCGCGGCCAGGTCTTTTTTAACCACCAGCACCATGCCCACGCCCATGTTAAAGGTGGCATACATTTCGTGCTGCGGGATGTCCCCGGCCTGGGCCAGCACGTCAAAGATGGGCGGCACCCTGATGCTCCTGCGGTTGACAAGCGCGGTCAGCCCATCGGGCAGGCAGCGCGGGATGTTCTCATAAAACCCGCCGCCGGTGATGTGCGCAATACCGTTGACGGACATGTCCTTGAGCAGCGCTAGCACGGGCTTTACATAGATGGCCGTGGGCGCCAGCAGCGCCTCGCCCAGCGATTGGCCGCCAAGATCCGCCCGCGGGGTATGCAAATCGGCATGCTCCACATCCAGCGCCTTGCGCGCCAGTGAAAAGCCGTTGCTGTGCAGCCCCGTGGAGGGCAGCGCCAGCAGCACATCGCCGGGCTGCACGTTGTCCTTGCTTAAAATATCCTTTTCATCCACCAGCCCCACGCAGAAACCGGCCAGGTCATATTCGTCCGCTGCGTAAAAGCCCGGCATCTCGGCGGTTTCGCCGCCAATCAGCGCGCATCCGGCCTGCACGCAGCCCTCGGCCACACCGGCCACAATCTGCGCTACGCGCTCGGGCACATTTTTGCCCACCGCCACATAGTCTAAGAAAAACAGGGGTTGCGCGCCGCTGCACAGCACGTCGTTGACGCACATCGCCACGCAGTCGATGCCGATGGTGTCGTGCCTGTCCATCAGAAAGGCCAGCTTCAGCTTGGTGCCCACGCCGTCGGTGCCGCTGACCAGCACGGGCTTTTCCATACCGCGCAGGTCGGGCGCAAACAGCCCGCCAAAGCCGCCCAGCCCGCTTAGCACGCCGGGCGTGCGCGTGCGCTGCACGTGGCTTTTCATCAGCTCCACTGCGCGGTAGCCTGCGTTGATGTCCACCCCGGCCTGTGCGTATTTGTTGCTGTCGCTTTTCATGCTGGCTCCTCCACCCGCACCAAAGGCTGCGCGAAACGATCGCGCTGCAAGGTGGCGGGGATGTCGGTGGGGTATTGGTTGTCAAAGCACGCGGTGCAGAAATCCCCCGGCGGGATGGGCGCGGCGATGGTGCGCACGCCCTCCACGCTTAAATAGCCTAAGCTGTCCGCGCCGATATGCCGGCGGATTTCCTCGGTGGTCATTAAGCAGGCAATCAGATGCTCGCGGGAGCTGATGTCCGTGCCGTAATAGCAGGGGTTTAAAAACGGCGGCGCGGTGATGCGCACATGCACCTCGGTAGCACCCGCCTCGCGCAGGAGGTTGACGATCTTTGCACTGGTGGTGCCGCGCACGATGGAATCATCCACCAGCACCACGCGCTTGCCCGACACCGTGGCCGACATGGCGTTGAGCTTGATGCGCAGGGCGCTTTGCCGGTCGCCCTGCTGGGGTGCGATGAAGGTGCGGCCGATGTACTTGTTTTTAATAAAGCCCAGGCCATAGGGCACGCCGGAGGCCCGCGCAAAACCGATAGCCCCGTCAATGCCGCTGTCCGGCACGCCCACCACAATGTCGGCCTCGACGGGATGCTCGCACCACAGCTGCTCGCCTGCGCGTGCGCGCGCCTCGTGCACGCTCACACCGTCCAGCACGCTGTCCGGGCGCGCAAAGTAGATGTATTCAAAGATGCACATGGAGCGCTTGACGGTTCCTGCATAGGGATGGCTGTGCGCGCCGTTTTTATCAAACACGATCACTTCACCCGCGCCCAAGTCGCGCACCAGCTGCGCGCCCACCGCGTCCAGCGCGCAGCTTTCGGACGCCACCACGAAGCCACCGCCCGGAAGTTTGCCATAGCACAGCGGGCGGAACGCGCGCGGCGAGCGCACGGCGATCAATTTTTGCGGCGACATAATCACCAGCGTGTAGCTGCCCTCCAAGTACGCCATGGCGCGCACTACGGCCTCCTCGATGGAGCGTGCGGTCAGGCGCTCGCGCGTAATCACGCAGGAGATGATCTCGGCATCGCCGGTGGTGTGGAAGATAAACCCCTGGCTTTCAAACTGCGCGCGCAGCTCGTTGTAGTTGGTCAGGTTGCCGTTGTTGCACAGCGCCATGCGGCCCTTTTGATGGTCCACCACGATGGGCTGGGCATGCACGCGGCCGCGGGTGTCGTTGGTGCCATAGCGCGTGTGACCGGTGGCCATGTTGCCCTCGCCCAGCAGCGACAGCACGCGCGGCGTCATCACATCGGTGACCAGCCCCTGGCCGGTATGCACGCGGAATAAACCGTCCTGATTGACGGCGATGCCGCAGCTCTCCTGCCCACGGTGCTGCAGCGCGCACAGGCCGTAAAAACAATCCTCGGCGATAGGGGTGCGCGTGGGGCTGTAGATGCCCAGCACGCCGCACTCCTCATGCAGGCCGGGCATTTACTGCGCCTCCCGGTTTAATACCCGGCGCGTCAGCTCCAGCGGGGCCAAAAAGCCGTCTTTGCCGCGCACGCGCATGTTGCCGGAGGAAATCTCGTCCATTAGCAGCACCTGCCCCTGGTACAGGCCAAACTCAAACTTGATGTCGTACAGCGTAAGGCCCAGCTCCTGTAGGTCATCCGCCACAATGCGCGCGATGTCGGCGGTGCGGCGCACCACCTCGTCATACTGCCCGTTGTCCATGATGCCCAGCACTTGCAGCGCATCGCGGGTAATCAGCGGGTCGGCCTTGACATCGTCCTTTAAGGTGATTTCCACATAGCCGGGCAGGTCGGCACCTTCCTCAATGTATGCGCCATAGCGCCGGAAGAACGAGCCCACCGCCTTGTAGCGGCAGATCACCTCCAGCCCCTTGCCAAAGGGCGTCATGGCCTTTACCTCCATGGTGCCCCGGTCGGGGTCGGCGCTGATATAGTGCGTATTGACGCCCTTTTTATGCAGCAGTTCAAAGAAATAGCGGCTCATCTGCAGGTTGGCGCGCCCCATGCCCGCGATGGACAGCCCCACGGTGTTGGCGCCCGGGTCAAACACGCCGTCGGTGCCCGTGACATCGTCCTTGAAGCGCAGCAGCAGGTTGCCATTGGGCAGCCGGTATACGTCCTTGGTTTTTCCGTGATACAGGCAAGGCAAATGCGTCATGTGAATGCTCCTTTATTCTGTATTTTTATTGGGGGAATTGCGCTGAAACGTCCTGATCTTTTTGTTGGGCGGATTGGGTTTGCTCCTCGCGGTCATCCTGCAGGCGCCGAGCCAGCGTGCTGTCGGTAATGGCCAACATCTGTATGCACAGCAGCGCGGCGTTTTTGGCGCCGTCCACCGCCACCGTTGCCACCGGGATGCCGGAGGGCATCTGCACGGTGGACAGCAGCGCATCCAGCCCGCCCAAGCCCTTGGAGGCCACCGGCACGCCCACCACCGGCAGCGTGGTGTTGGCCGCCACAGCACCGGCCAGGTGCGCGGCCATGCCCGCCACGCAGATGATGGCGCCAAAACCATTGTCCCGCGCCGATACAGCAAAATCCCGCACCACATCCGGGGTGCGGTGCGCCGAGCACACGCGCACCACAAACGGCACGCCGAAGGCCGCCAGCGTATCGGCCGCCTTGCGCGCCACGGGCAGGTCGCTGTCGCTGCCCATCAGAATCGCGATTTTTTTCATGGATTTCTCCTCATGCTGAACCCCGAAAGTAAAAAGGGGCAGCCATCCACCGCCCGTACATGCTTGTCATACTGTTTGGAATCAGTATCAATGTCCATTGCGGGCAGAGCCAAAACAATCGACAAACATATCATAATCGCCCACCCCGTCCTTGTCAACGCAATGGGCGAACTTTTTATGTGAATTTTACATCAATGTACGTGTTTTAGCAGCCTTGGGCGCCGTAGCGTTTCTCCATGACTTTGTGCGCATATGCCGCTGACTTTGCAACGTTGCGCGCCGCGCGTTGCTGTGCTACACTGCCACTGAAATTGGGAATGAATCCCATTTTGAAGGAGTGCAGCCACGATTTCTCAACCTTTGACAACGGGCGGTTACCGACCCCGTACAAACCGGGTGCTGGCCATGGCGCTGGCGGCGCTGCTGCTGGCGGGGCTGATGCTGTCCGCCGGGCACGCGCTGCAACACGCGCTGCACGACCACACTCCCCATGGGGCGGAGTGTGTGGTGTGCGGCTTGCTCATCACCCTGCGCGATGCGATGCAGGCCTTTGCGGTGCTGCTGACGGGCGTGCTGCTGTATGCTTGCCGCACACAGGGCATGCCAACGGGCAACGCCCCGTTGCTGCCCTTTTTAACGCCTGTCTTTTTAAAGGTGAAGCTTTCCTGTTGATGCTTTTCGGTTGCCATATTGCCATCATATCAAAACAACAGGAGAATAAAAATGAAAAAAACACTTGTCATCCTTATGATTCTTTCGCTGATGGCGGGCTTTACCCCTGCCCTTGCGCAGCAAAATACCCTGCGCATTGTATGTACGATTTTCCCCATCTGGGATTGGACGCGCCAGGTGCTGGGCGACCAGCTTTCGGATGTCGAACTGATATTGCTGCAAAAAACCGGCACCGACCTGCACAGCTTTCAGCCCTCGGCGCAGGACTTTGTCAGCCTGTCCACCGCCGATGTGCTGATTTACAACGGCGGCGTGTCCGATGCTTGGGTGGAGGCGGCCATCCGGCAATCGCAAAACCCGGACCTGCGCACGCTGAACCTGATGGATGCGCTGGGTGACCGCGCGCAGCCCGACACCCTGGTGGAGGGCATGCAGCCCACCGAGCACAACCATGAGCATGGGCACGAAGAAGAGGCCGATCATGACCACGAGCATGAGCATGAAGAAGACACCAATCATGAGCACGAGCATGAGCATGACCACGACGCCGACCACGACCATGAGCATCATGACGAATCGGCACACACGGACGAGCATATTTGGCTGTCGGTCAAAAACGCACAGGTGCTGGTGGAAGCCATTTGCGATGCGCTGTGTGAGGCCGATGGGGAGCATGCCGCCGCCTATGCGCAAAACGCGCAGGCATACCTTGAAAAGCTGCAAGCCTTGGATGCGCAATATGCACAGGCCGTGGCCGGGGTTGAGCACCCCGCGCTGCTGTTTGGCGATCGCTTTCCGTTCCGCTATCTGATGGCGGACTATGGCATCGACTATTATGCTGCGTTTTCGGGCTGCTCGGCAGAGGCCGAGGCCAGTTTCCAGACCATCGCGTTTTTGGCTGGCAAGGTGGATGAGCTGAAATTATCCAACGTCATCCGGCTGGATGGCTCCGATGGCCGCATTGCGCAGGCCGTGGTCAACGCCACCACCGCACGCGACCAGCAGGTGCTGGTGCTGGATTCCATGCAGTCCATCACCTGGCACGACGTGGAACAGGGGCAGACCTATCTGGCCATTATGGAACAGAACTTGGACACGCTAAAAACCGCTTTTCAGGTGAAATAATGAAACGGATTGCGCTTCTGTCGGCAGTGCTGTTGGCCGTGATGCTGCTGTCCGGCTGTGGCGGTGCGCCTGCAAGTACGCAGGCGCCCGCACTCCCCAGCGCAACGATTGCCCCATCTGCCGCCCCCAGCCCCACGCTTGTTCCACTGCCCGCCGCCAGCGGCGCAACGCCCGTGCCGCTCAATGATCCCCCGCAGGTGGACATGGCGCGGTTCAGCGATACCATGGCCTACAGCCAGATGATGAACATCGCCTTGAGCGCCGAGGAATATGCGGGGCAAACCATCCGTGCCAGCGGCCTCTACCTGGCCTACACGCTGGAGGACACCGGCGAAATATTGCACTACATCGCGCAGCAGGACGCCGCTGGCTGCTGCTCCATCGCCCTGCGCTTTGAGCTGACCGGCAGCCACCAGTACCCGCAGGACTACCCGGAGCAGGGCAGCAACATTTTGGTCACCGGCGTCATCAGCACCTTTACGTTCAATGATTATGTCTATCCGCTGCTGGTGGCCAACAGCGTGGAGGTACTATCTGCTCCAACGGTTACCGAGTGAAACTATCCCCGTCCTAAGCACTCCTGTACGCGCATCTCATGCAGCGGGTACAGCCTGGTGACGGGGTCTTTGCTTTCATAATCGCACCATACCACGCTGTCCGCATCGCCCGCGTACAAAAAGCCAATGGCGCGGGGCGCATCGCCTGTGCGGGGGAAGCGCTCGTTCAGCGCGCGCTTGACGGGATGAAAGCGCGTGTCCCTGCGCTTCAGGCTGCGCGGCAGCACGGTGGTAACGGTGGAGGATAGCCTGTCCTGAAGCATCAGGTCGCGCAGCAGCGCCGCATGCTGGGGGTATGCGGCCGCCAACGCGTCATATACGGTGTTGGTCAGCTCGTCTAACGACAGGCTGCCTTTGCGTGCTTGTTTTTCGGCGTCTGAAATAGACTGCCCCAGCATCAAAAACAGTTCAAACGGCGCGCATCCGGCATCATCGGTCAAAAATCGCAGCGTGCGCACAAAGCGTCCGCTGTTGTGCAGCTTGTCCAGCGCGCGCTCCGCTATGGTTAATACTGCAAAATCCTCTGCGCTCATCGCGGGCGTGGACTGCACCTGATACGGCGGCGCGGGGTCAAACGTGCAGGGGTATTGCTCCGGCTGCTCGCGCATGGCGCTGCCGTGGATGAGCTTTAAAAAGCCCAGCTGCAGCGCATGCGGGCGCAGTGCATAGGCCGCGTCAAACCCGCGCGCAAAATCCGCCAGCGTTTCGCCGGGCAGCCCGGCGATCAAATCCAGATGCACATGCGCGCGGCCGCCCGCTATCAGCGTGCGCACCTGTTTTTTCAGGTGCTCCATGTCCGTATAGCGGCGCACCCGGCGCAGTGTGGCTTCATGCATGGACTGCAAGCCAATTTCAAACTGGAACAGCCCCTTAGGCGCGGCGTTCACCAGCGCCAGCGTGGCCTCGTCCAGCAAATCGCCTGCGATTTCAAAGTGGAAGCACACGTCTTTGGGGATGCCTTTGCCATACTCCTCCGCCATAAACGCCAGCAGCGCCCGCGCGCGGCTGCGATCGGCGTTGAAGGTGCGGTCGACCAATTTGATGGTCTGCGCGCCGCTTTGCGCCAGCTGCAAAATTTCCTGCTGCGCGCGTTCCATGGGCGCGTGCCGCAGCGTTTCACCGCGCCCGGACAGGCAGAACGCGCATGCATATGGGCAGCCCCGGCTGGTTTCTAAATAGGCAATGCGGCCGTCCAGCGCCGCGATATATTCCTCCAAGCACGGGCTGGGCTGCATGGTTTCATGCTGATAGGGGGCGCTGATGTGCGGGCCGTCATCCGCCCGGTAGCACAGCCCCGGCACATCTTTTAACGCACCCTGCCCGGCCAGTGCATCCGTCAGCCGCGCAAAGGGCAGCTCTCCCTCGCCGGATATTACATATTCAACCTGTGTATACCGCGCCAGCACATTGCCCGCGCGGTGGCTGACCTCCGGCCCGCCCAGCACGATCACGCAATGCGGCAGCGCCGCGCGCAGCTGCGGCAGCAGCGTTTCCACATAGGATATGTTCCATATATAGCAGCATATGCCCAGCACCTGCGGGTCGGCCTCCGCCACCCGCTGCAGCACCCGCGCCGGCGGCTCGTTGACCGTGCCTTCCACCACCTGCGCCCGGTGCGCGGTCTTTGCATAGGCCTTCAGCCCTGCCTTTAAGCACCAGGGCGCCAGCGCCGAATGCACATATTGCGAGTTGATGCCCAGCAGCACAATGCGCACGGGCTGTTGCATGCCGTTCAAGGGGTCAGTTGCGCAGGGCGGTGGGTTTGTTTGGCGATGCTGTCATTAATATAAAGCCGAACATTCTTTATATAAGGAATATAATGTATTTTCACGGGAAACCTCCTAATATATCCACGCACCATTGGGCACAAGCCGGTGCCGACAACAGTATAGCCAACCACAAAATATCCGTCCAGCAAGGAGAGTATCCCTCATTGTCAACGTATCAATAAACAACCCCGCCTATCGCTTCACCACAGCAATGTGACAGGCGGGGATATTCAAATGCAATCACTGCTCAATCAATTGTCAGGCTGGATTTCAGTCTCCTTTTTCGCGTGCCAGGTTTTAAAAACCGTCTGCCATACGTCTAAGTGTGCCTCGCAGTCTAAATAATGCGGGAACACCTGCCGCACGCCGTCGTCGCTGGCGGGATCGGCAAAGCCATCGATGACCAGGTTGTAGTAATATCGTTGTTTTTCGTCAAAGCAGAAGTCTTCCCACAGCTTCAGCGCCTCGCGCTCATCGCGGATCTGCTCGCTGAGGGCGGCAAAGTCGTTAAGCAGGGCGGCTTTGCGCGCGCCGCTGGCCAGGCGGATGCCGGTGTCTGTGATGACCACGGGATGATACTCTACCTGGAAGCCTGTTTTGTCTACGCGGACATCCGCAATCAACCCGCTTTGCCAGTGGGGATGATCCACATGCGTGACAAAGTTGAAATTGCCCTGGCCGTACACGATCTCGCCGCCGCGGTAATGCTCCCGGCTGCCGATGCAGTGGCTGTGCTGTGTCAGCACCAGGTCTGCCCCCGCGCGCACCATGGCGCGGCAGGCGCGCCGCAGCCTGGGCGATGGCACCCGGCACTGCTCCTTGCCGCCGTGGTACATAACGGCCAGGAAATCACACTGCTGCCTGGCATCGGCGATGACTTCCATGGTGTCAAACGGATCAAACGGCGCAGCGCCCATCTGATCGGGCAGTGCGTAGCTGTACTCATGCTCACAAACGGCGATGATGGCAACTTTCAGGCCGTCCTTTTCCAAGTAGACCGGCTTGCGCGAATCTTCCTCGTTTTCGCCGTATCCAAAGGGCACCATGCCGGCCTGCTGTATGCTGGCGATGGTGTCGCGCATACCGGCGATGCCAAAGTCCATCACATGGTTGTTGCTCAGCCCCAAATGTGTAAAACCGCACCGGCGGAGAAGCGCGGCATGCTGCGGCGCGCCCTTCAGGTTGGGGCCGCATTTGCGGATGGGCGCGTCACGGTCGGTCAGCGCGCATTCCAAGTTGCCTATGGTAAAGTCCCCCGCCTGCAAAATATCCAAGCAGTCCCCCATCAGCGCGTGCGCATCGCCTGCGTCAAAGGCTGGCCGGGTTACTTCGGTGGGGACAACATCCCCCGTGATGATAAGCCGCATGCTGCCCTCCTACCGCCATTGGGTAACATCGTCAAACGCCTGCCACCCCTCCTTGGCATAGAAACGATGCCCGCCCTGGCCGATAACATGCACAATGGCTTCCTGCGCATGGGCGCGGGCATAGTATTGCTCGCGGGCGATCTCATACTGTTCAACAGCCGATGCGATGGGGAAAATGCCGTCATCCTTGCCGCTGACAATCACCAGCGGGCGCGGCGCTACCAGACCGGCCAGCTCCGCCATGTCAAAGTCCTGCATGATGCCGGGCACATAGTTGCAGGTGCAGTGCACCTGCGCGCCGATGGAAGGCAAAAACCCGCAGATGGAGCAGGACGGCATGGCGGCGGCAATGCGCGTGTCAACAGCCGCTGTGTAGATGGTGGTGGTGCCGCCGCCGGAGTTGCCCATCACGGCGATGCGGTTTATGTCAATCACGGGGAACAATTCGCCCACCGCATCAATGGCACGCGACACATCCCATACCCGTTCACCAATGAGCGTTCTGCCCAGCAGCAGCGCCTGCATGGCCACCTGCTGGCAATCCGGCCCCTTGGGGGTGCCCCCGCTTTCGCCAAAGCCGCGCTGCTCAACAGCCAGCGCTGCATACCCGCGCGCAACGGCCTGCCGGGCAAAATCACGGTCACCGGCAATGCTTTCCGCATCGCCCGGATATACGGGACGCCCCAACGATATATGCATGCCGGTGGAATGCCCCTGCAGGCAGATGATCAGGGGAAGTTTTTCCTGCTGTGCGCCGATTGGCAGCAGCAGATGGCAGGGCACGGTGATGTCCTGCTCGCTTTGAAACACAAATCGCGTTTCGGTGTACCCAGGCTCCTCACGCGTCCATTCAATGCGGGGCGCAGCGGTCACCCGATCAAACGGCAGCCCTAAGCGTTTCATCAACTGGTTGCGCGCCTTCTTCTGCCATTGCTCCAACGGTTCTCCCTCACCAATGCGCAGGGCAAAGGTGCACTCTTTCATGCGGCGGAGCATTTCTGTTTGTGGGTTATAGGCCATTTGACATACCTCCTGATGCGATGAGTTATCCTATTTATCCCTTGACGGCACCAATCATTACGCCTTTGACGAAGTACTTTTGAACCAGCGGATAAGCGGCCAGGATAGGCAGCGTAGCAACCACAATGGTCACATAGCGGATTTGCACCGTGGCTGCAGCCATGTCCGATGCCGCAGTATTGGCTGCGTCCACCAATTCACTGGATGCCTGGATCAACACCCGGCGGAGCAACACTTGCACTGGCATCAGATGTTCCCTGCTGAAATAAAGCATCGGTGTGAAAAAGTTATTCCAGTGGCCCACGGCATAATACAGTGTCAGCACGGCCAGCGTGGGCGGAATCAAGCGTACAGCAATCAGATAGAATGTGTGCAAATCATTGGCACCATCGATCTCCGCACTTTCCATGATTTCATTGGGGATGGCGGAAAAGGCGCTGCGGCAGATCATGACATTGTAGGCAGATACAAGGCCGGGCAGCAGCATAACCCAGCGCGAATTGTACATGCCAAGGCTGGTAATCAACACATAGGTGGGGATAAGCCCGCCGCTGAAGTACATGCTGAACGCCAGCATAAAGTTGAAAAAGCGCCGTGCAAAGAAACGCTCGCGCGACAGCGGATAGGCCGCGACGGTTGTGGCTACCATGTTCAGCAGTGTGCCGAACACCGTGTAATACAGGGTGTTGCCATAGGCCTGCCATAATCCCGGCTGGTTGATGACTTGCTCATACCCGGCGATGGTTGGGTTGACAGGCCACAGGAACACTTCGCCCCTGTAAACTGCCTGCGAACCGCTGAAAGACACAGCAATAATGTAGATAAAGGGGTACAGTGTAATCAGGAATGCAAAGACACACAGAAAGCCGACGCCGATCAGATACAGTTTATCGCCCAGCCCGGCGCTGCGGAAAGGATATCGTCTACTTTTCATGTTATCCTCCTTTCACCACAGGCCGGCGCCCGTGATACGTCTGCTGAGTTGATTGGAGGCAAATACAAACATGAAGTTGACCACCGAGTTGAACAGTCCCACGGCAGTTGCAAAGCTGTATTCCGCATCGTTGATGCCTTTTCTATATACATAGGTGGAAATGACATCCGCCGTTTCATATACGGCTGTGTTGTACATCAGGAATACTTTTTCAAACCCCACGTTCATCAGGCTGCCCAGCCGCATGATGAACAACAGAATAATCGTGGATTGGATCATGGGGATGGTGATGTAGCGCACTTTGCCTGCACGGGTAATGCCGTCAATTTCAGCCGCTTCGTACAGCTCCGGGTCAATGCCTGCAATGGCGGCAATATAAATAATGGAGTTCCAGCCGAAACTTTGCCAGATCCCTGACCCGACATACAGCGACCGGAAATACTTTGGATCCTGAAAAAATGGAATTTGCTCCAGCCCCATGGAAGACCGCACCACATTGACGATGCCGTTGTCTACCGCAAAGAAACTTCGGAGCATGCCCACCAGCACCACGGTGGAGATGAAATGGGGCAAATAGCTGACCGTTTGCAGTATCCGGCGGTTGCGCATGTTGGATACCTCGCATACACATACCGCAAAAAGGATGGGCACAGGGAATCCAAACAAAATAGAATATCCGGAGATCAGCACGGTGTTGCGAATCAGCCGGAAGAAGTACGGCGAGGACATAAATTGCTTAAACCATTTCAGCCCCACCCATTCGCCATAGTATATGCCGCGGCCGGGGATAAAATTTTTGAAAGCAATGATGATGCCCGTCATGGGCAGATAGTGGAAAATGATGTAGTAGATTGCGATGGGCAGCAGCATCAGCAGCAAATAGCGGTCACGCTTAACAAGTTTAAAGAACTGGGCCCGCTTGCTGGGCTGGTTGCCTATTTGCTTTGAAGGCATGGATGTCATGGCTGTCCCTCCATGGAACGCGGACACCCCCTGAAAGCAATTCGATATGCGTCAGGAGGTGTCCGCAGTCAATTTTACATTATTCTTCTGCTGCCTGATATACTGCAATCACCTGTTCAACGCCCATGTCCTTGGCCCCGCTGACAAAGCTGTCCCATTCATCTTCTATGGAGCGCGTGCCAATCATGAACGCTGTGGTGTTTTCGGAGAAATAGGTGGCCAGATCGGTCCAATAGGTGTTGAGGATATCTTGCTGTTCATCGGTGTAGTATTTGGTCATGCGGGTGGGGTTCCATGTGTATGGCGCCACCTGGCTGGTTTGTTCAAAGATGGTTTTTGCCTGTACCGCGCTGTAATCATACTGATAGCTGGGGTAGGCATCGTTGTTGTAGCCGCAGTTGCCGCGATAACCATCCACGTTGTCGTAATACTTGTTGGTAAACTCATATTTGCCGTCAACGATGTTATAGTCCTCGCCCTCTGTGCCGTACCAGGTTTGAATACCAACCTCTTCGCTGTACAGATAGTCGATAAACTTCATCGCTGCTTCGGGGTCCTTGCAGAAACGGGTGATGCCAAAGTTGACCCCAAGAATGTTGCGTCCGTACACAACGGGCTGGCCCTCGTTGTTTTCCAGCGCAGTGATCTGCATGATGGGCTCGTCTTCGTAGAAATTCCATTCTGGGTTGATGGCTTGGGAGTAACTTGTGGCATTGGATACAAAGTGCATGATGGAGCCCACCGTGTTGGTGGAGAATGCAGCTGTCTGCATGTCATAGTTGGCGGACAGGAATTCCTTGTTGATCAGGTTTTCGTTGTAGAGCTTGTTGACAAACCGCAGGAAATCCCGGTATTCGTCCGTCAGGTAACAGTTGAACACCTTGCCATCCTTGATGGCATAGCCGCCGGTGTTGGGAATATCCAGCCCCCAATACATGGCCAGCAGGTCGATCATACCGCCGCGGATAAACAACGGAACTTCATCGTTCGGGTCGCCGTTGCCATTGACATCGTTGTCGCGCACCAGCACCAGATAGTTGTACAGATCATCCACTGTCTTGATGTCCTCCAGCTTCATGCCCAGCGCCTCTAAGAAAGGCACGTTCAGCATCATGGTGCGGGAGTTGGACTCGGTGGTATAAATATAAGGAATGTAGTAGATGTTGCCATCCGTGGATGTGATGGAAGATTCCAACTGCGGATACTTGTCATAGAATTTTTTGAAGTTGAACCCATATTTATCGATCAGGTCATTGAGCGGGATAAAGATGCCGGATTTTGTCAGCTTGGGGGCACCTTGCTGGACGCGCACGATGTCCGGCAAATCCTGTGCAGCAGCTAAACGCGGCTGCACAACATCATCGTAGACGGAATGGTCAATGACTTCCAGTTCGACGTCCACGTTGGCCTTTTCCAGAACCTTTTGCCACCATAGCATGTCAGCAACGTCAGAACGTTTTGACGCCCCGTTGCAGGTGAGGATGGAGATGGTTGTCTTCTCCTCAAACACAGGGGCGGTGCCATCGTAGTCGGCCAGAGCGCCAACGGCTGGCAGCAGAAGCATCAAGGCCAGGATCAGGGCAACGATTGTCTTTGTTCGGGTGAGCATGGTGATTCCTCCTTTTTGTAAGTGTCATGAGTGCACAAGATTTCTTCTTTCTTGTTGCACTATTGAACATACGCATATTGTATAATGATCATATTCCATGGTAGAGTTTATATGTTCATCAATGTTGTTAACTTACTCTTACTATTCGCGTTTCTTGCGATTTTTTTGGAGGCATATGTGCGTGAGTGAATTATATAGCAGTGCTTTTGCACCAATTATCAAAAAAAGCACCGGAACTTCAACATTTTCTTTTACTCATTTTCATGACGAGTATGAAATAGTATTATTTGAACACTGTGATATCCGTATATTCTGTCAAAACAAGTGGTTTTCAGTAAGAGACGGCGACATCTTATATGTCCCCAAGCGCATGATTCATCGTTATGACTACCTAAACATGCAGCAATATACGCGCACAGTCATATCGTTCAAAGTTGAGGATATATTGCCGTTTCTGCGCGCGATAGGATGTGAATCGCTGCTAAACAACCAGGTTATGTGCAACAGCCATATACTGACACCATCACGTAATGCGTTTGTACGATTATTGCGAAAAGCGGATGATCTTCTGGATATATACAATACATTTCAGGAGACAAACGAAGCGCTTGTAGCCGGTGTCCTTCAGGCGCGGCTTGTCAGTATTCTTTATGAAGTGATGTTGTTATGCCAAACACATACGAAAAGCGACATACGATCAAAATCCAATGCTTATGTTCAGCGTACCATCCAATATATAGATGCCCATTATACAGAAAATCTCTCGCTGGATGCTTTGGCTGAAAAATTGCATATCAGCAAGTATTACCTATGTTATTTGTTCAAGCGACATACAGGATTGACGATTATCAAATATCTGCAATACCGCCGGATTAACGAAGCACAAAAAATGATGCTATACGATAACAAATCTATAGCTCTAATTTCCGATGCTTGTGGCTTTGGCAGCCTGCAGCACTTTTATAAAGTTTTTCGGGAAATCAGCGGGTGCTCACCCGCGCAGTATCAGAAAACAGTGACTGCGCGGGCAAGAGACAGATAGGTTTTCTTTTTTCAGCGTGAGCGAGCGTACTCTAACCCTAAAACCGTCTGAAACTGCTGCAGATCTTCATCATCATCTTGTTATTTAATGTAGTATATCCCAATATATGTTAAATCAATGCGACTTGGGTACGTTGGTTAGTGCCTGGGCAATGGCTTCCTTAACGGCCTCGCTGGTTTCTACCTGGCGCTGATGTTCCAGATGCACGCGGGCTTTGCCGCGGCCGGTATTGCCCAGGGCCAGCACGGCGGCGTGGCGTACCTTCTCGTTGCCGTTGTGCACCAGCGGCACCAGCACGTTGAACGCGTCCTCGTCACGGCAGCGGCCCAGCGCTTCAATGGCTTTCAGCACAACGCTTTCATCCTTGTTGTTCAGCAGGGGGATGATTTTCTTAGGCTTGTTCTTGGCTACGTACTTTTCAAGTTTGCTTACTTTGCTACCGAACATGTGGATTTCCTCCTTTATTGTTTGACAGCCCGATAGGCTGACGCTATGATATGAATGTAATCAAACGCTTATTGTCCCCAAACAGGATGATTAACAAATGATTACTAATTTGAAGTATAAACACTTCTGCCGTTGCTGTCAAGGTCTGTGCAGCATGGGTCGAAGATTGTACGTTTTTACACAGAAAGGTAATATATGCAGCCACAAACACTGGGCAGCACCATAACCGAATTTCACCGCCTATACTGGCCGCGCATCGCTGCGCTGATGGCCGGTGTCTTTGAGGGGGATTTTACCAAATCACAATTTTTGGTGCTGGGTATCATAGCAGTCCGTGGAGGTATTGCTATGTCGGCGTTGGCGGAGCATACCGGCATACTCAAACAACAGATTACTCGCATTGTTGACCAGCTGGAGGACAAGGGCTATGTGCGCAGAGAGCGCTCCACCCGCGACCGGCGCAGTGTGGACGTGTATGTGACCGAGCGGGCTAAGGCATACCTGGCAGATTTTGAGGCGCGTAGCATCCAACGCATCATGGCCTCCATGCAGCCTCTGACCGATGCACAGCGTCAGCAGTTGCTGGATAGTTTTGATACCATCAACACCTTGCTGCAAAGAATACCCATACCAGAGGAGATATAGTCATAGCAAAACCGCCGGACAACATGTCGGCGGTTTTTCAAATGCAATGTATCCAGGCTTTTAGGGAGGCCCGACTCTCCGACTGGTTTTAATGCTGGGTTTTTAGGGTGTCGGAGTGCATGAACGGCGCATTCCCAGTATATCTGCATGCGGGATAATTGCTGCTGCTTATGAATTCAGGAAAGTTTACAGCATGCTTAATTCGCCGGAATATACCCTGCCGAATTCCGCATCGACCGTCACGATGTCTCCGTCTTTGATCAGTGTGGTAGCATCTTTTGCAGCCACAATTACAGGAAGGCCTAAGTTCAATCCGGCGATGGCGGCGTCTGATGATATTTCGTCCGATTCGATAACGATAGCGGAAGCTTTTACCACCATTTTCATGATATCTTTATTCGTGGTTGAAGCTACGAGTATATTGCCTTTCTGGAACATTTGAGGCGATGTTGCGGGGGTTACGATTTGCGCTTTACCGGAGCATTTGCTGTTCCCCACCCCGATGCCCTGAACAATAATCTTCATGGCGATGTGAACCCTTACCAGGTTTGTGTTGCCGGCTTTTCCTACAGGCACCCCTGCCGTTATAACGACCAGGTCGCCTTCCTGGATATGCCCCTGCAAGATTGCTTCATCTACAGCGCTTCGCAGCAATTCTTCGGTGCCGGTTAGCGCAGGGCCTTTTATGGGGATTACTCCCCACAGAAGATTCATCTGCGTATAAGTCCTTTCGTCATTGGTTGATGCAATAATAGGAGATTGGGGCCTGTAAGACGATACCATTCGCGCAGTATATCCGCCTGCTGTTGCTGTAATGATTGCCTTCGCTTTCAAATCGGATGCCGTAATGCAGGTAGCGTGCGAAATTGCGTTTGTTATTGTTTTTTGTTTATCGTGTTTTTTATTATGAAGGTTGTCATCATAATCTATCGTGCTCTCTGCGGCGTATGCGATTCTATTCATCGTTTCTACCGCTTGGACAGGATAGTTTCCTGCGGCCGTCTCTCCCGAAAGCATGATTGCATCCGTGCCGTCCAATATTGCGTTTGCAACGTCTGTTACTTCCGCCCTTGTAGGTCTCGGATTTCTTATCATGGAATCCAGCATCTGTGTGGCTACGATTACAGGTTTGGAAATTTTGTTGCAGGCAATGATAAGTTCTTTTTGCAGCATGGGCATCTGTTCGGTAGGCACTTCCACGCCAAGGTCTCCCCGGGCGATCATGATGCCGTCGGCAACGTCAAGGATCTCCGCAATATTGTCCAGGCCTTCCTGATTTTCTATTTTGGCGATTATTTTTATTTTTTTGCCGCCGTTTTTTTCAAGTATTTCTTTGATTTGAATGACGTCCCTGGCTGTTCTTACGAATGATGCTGCGATATAGTCGATTTCATTTTCTATGCTGAATATAATATCGCTTTCGTCCTTGGCCGTAATGGCGGGCAAATTGATCTTTACCCCGGGAATATTAAGGCCTTTCCTGTTGTTTATAAACCCTGGATTGATCACTTTACATAGTATATCTTTTTCGGTAACTTCTTTGACGAGCAACTCTATCAGGCCGTCATCTATCAATATTCTGTCTCCGACAGATATATCTTTTACAAGCTCCTTGTACGTTACGGTGCATCTTTCCTTATTCCCTACAATGTCATCCATCGTAATGGTAAAGTCCTGCCCCACCTCAAGCTGTATGTCTTTTGCTTCAAAATCTCCTGTTCTGATTTCCGGGCCTCTTGTATCCACAAGGATCGCTACGGGCACGCCTTTTTGGCGTCTTATTTCTTTGATTGTGTCGATTCTCTTCTGGTGGTCTTCATGTGTTCCATGCGAAAAGTTGAGCCTGCATACGTCCATGCCATTGTCTATCATTTTGCCGAGCGTTTCCCTGTCATCAGATGCAGGGCCTATGGTGCAGACTATTTTTGTTCTTTTAAATCCGTTCATCATCTCATTTCCTCCTAGATAATTATGAAGATACGTCTTTCCGCTTCCCAGCCGCAATCAACGCCCATCCAGTCCTTTTCAGCTTCTACAAACTGTTTCGCTTTTTTGCCGACGGTCTTTTGGCTTTGTTTTCATTGTCATACAATCTTCTTTTTTGATGTGTTTGGGTTCGCAGCTCTCCTTTCATTATCTGGGGAGATTGTAGTTGCCATAGCTCATTATTTTTCCTTTACATATATACTATATTAAAACTTGAAACTTTGTCAATTTATTTCACGATATTGTTCACAAATGCGCAGCCTTTATCCTACAATAAGCAATGATTTGATTGATTGTGAGGCAAGAAACGAGACATGCTTACCCTTTAACACTTGTATCGCCAGCTCTACAAACCGAACCACAGATGAACAGATAAGGATACAGACAAAATTTTCTTTGATGTTTATGATGTTTTCATTTTTTCACATCACACGGCAATGCCCAATTCACGGGCGATGGCGCTGATATATTGTGCTGCCTGCGCGTAGTCTTCCGGGGCGCTCATGTGCTCTAACATCATCGGGGTATCCTTGTCCAGCTGGTTCAGGCACGTAAGGTACGCCCGGTAGTCCAGCCCGCCGGTGCCGGGGCGGCATTCATCCAGGTGCACGGTAAGGTTGCTGCGCAGCACGATGTCCTTGGCGTGACAGCTGCGGATGTGCGGGCCTAATTTGTCGAACCACTCGCGGATAATTTCCCCGTTTTGGTAGTATTTTTGCGGGCTGGAGATGATGTTGACCGGATCCAGGTGCGCGGCAAAGCCGGGGCGGTCAATGGCCGCCAGCAGCCGCACATAATTGTCCGCCGTGTCCGGGTAAAGATACGGCATGGGCTCCAGCGTATAGGCGCTGTGCCGGGGATTGACGACATCTAGGATGCGCTGGGTGGTGCGCACGATGTCCTCAAACCCGCGCTCGGTCAGGTTGTCCGGGTGCGGGCCGTCCCACTGCTGGGCGTAGGAGCCTGCGATGTTCACACAGCAGCGCGCGCCCACATAGTCCGCCAGCTCCAGCTGCCGGATGGCGTGCTGGATGTTCTGCTCGCGCTTTTCCGGGTCGCTGTCCAGCGGGTTGTTCCACACGCCCACCTCGGCGATGACCAAATCCGCGGCCTGCGCCGCGCGCACGAAACCATCAATCAACCTAAGCGATGCAGTATAATCCACCGGGAAATACACCGCCCGGTATCCGGCGCGAAGCGCCGCCTGCGCCCATTTCTCCGGGCTGCTGAATTTGCCAAACAATGCACCGCCTAACCGCATAGTTTTGCCCCTTTCTGTTGGTCTTACTGCTTGGGCTGGATAATTGCCAGCCGTCCGTCCTCAAAGATGCCCGGATAAGCGAACATCCTCTTTGTTCCCCGCAGCATACAGGTTACATACCGTGATGTAATGCTGATGATTTCGCCTTCGCCAAGCGTTGTATGGCGCACTTTTGCACCCACAACAGCCCCTGGAAAATCATAGGTTGCGGCAGGCGGAGAATCATCAATCGTTGGAGGAACAGGCACCGCCTTTGGTACGGAAGCGGTTACCTCATCCATCTCCTCCATCTCGTCCGTGTCATCGTCTTCACCGTCCCTGGCTTTTGTGGGGGCAGCAGGTTCGGGTTTATCATCGTCGCTGCGGGCGGGCGGCTCAATGGATGCCTGTTGCTGCTGGCTCAGCAGGTCATAGTCTGCCCGTGTCAGCGTGGTGCTGAACAGGCCGACGGATTCACCTTCATGCATGTTGACCCCGGCATAGGACAGGCTGGATTCCTCATAGCGGCGGAACTTATAGATGGCTTCGTTCATCAACGATTCATTGAATACGCCCAAAGATACCAGCTTGTCAAAATCCTGCACCGTCAACCCCGTTACCTTTGTAAACAACGATGGCTCAAGCTGGGTGATTACATCGGTCAGCCTCTGCTCTCGATAGTCTGTCAGGTACATAAAGATGGGAATCCGGGTAGCAAACTTGATCAGTTTTTCCTGAATTTGTTTGCGCTTGCTCTTATATTCCTTCTCGGCCTCCGAAAGCTCCCTCTTTTCCTTTTTGCTAAGCTCCCTGCCGGACTTCTTTGCCTTTTTGACATCCTCCGATTTGTTGATGATGGTTTCAATGTCCTGGTTCAGGGCGCGGAACCCCTCAATTTTCATCAGCGCTTCCATGGCTTCCGGGCTGGCCAGCAGCCGCGAAAGGGTGTCATTGTCCACGTTGACCAGCAGGGCGCTTTGCCAGCGGCGGGCAAGCAGGGTGGCGCTGGTGCCTGCGGTGGTAAAGTCCAGCAGGTTGGTGGCGTTGATGGCGGTCATGGTGCTGCCGTCATACGCCAACACAGGCAGGAAATTCAGGAACTCTCCTACCTTCACTTCTGGGTTCACAGGCTCCGGGTTCAGGCGGCAGCTGTAATCGGCCACCTGATGCAGCGCCCGGTCTAAGGCAAAGTCAAACAGGTAGCATTCCTTTTTGATGATTTCCTCCGTGCCGTCTTCCAGCTTAGCCGTCCAGGGGCTTTGCACCCGGAAGGCCGTTTGGAAATAGGTTTCAGGGCTTTTCAGATTGCGCAGCATGAATACCCCTGTCCAGGGCCTTACCGTTACCCCGGTGGTCAGCTTGCCGCAGGAAAGCGTGATGGTCTTGCTGTTGAGCGGGTCGTGCATGGAGGGCATAATCTTTTCCAGCGCTGCCAAACCGATGCCTGCCTGTGGCCCTGCGGCCACATTGACGGTGTAATCATGGTAGAACACATTCTGCCGGGCTTTTAAAAGGTTTGCCATGGCATAGCAGCTGGCCACGTTGGGCAGCAGCCACAGGGTATGCGTCAAAACGCCCAGCAGGTTTGCGTCGGAATAGGGCATCGGCGGCTTTTCCGCGCCTAATTTCAGGTCTTCTTCGGCGGTGGGCAGATAGGCACCCCGGATAAGGTTCAGCCATTTCTGCACATCGTCCATGCGCTTGAAGCGGGCATCCTTTCCTGTGCCCTCGGCGGCAAAAAACTCATTGAGGTCAAACTCATTATATTCCCCCCGGGACGCAATGCCCCGAATGCTGTCCGGGATGCGGTATACCATCATCACCATGCGCGGCAGGGCAGCATAAGGGTTGGGGGGCGGTTCCACCCAGTCCCGCTTGCTTTGCTGCTCATCGGCATAGGTCCAGCTATAAATCTGCTCCTCAATAAATTCGCCGCTGTTCAGCGCACGGAAAGGCGTGCCGGACAGGAAAAGGTAATGGTCGGTTGTGATGGGCAGGAAGCTTTCATCATAGGCGTTGCCGCGCTGATAGGTTTCCAAATCCTCATCCACATTCTTTTCTTCATCATCCGGTTCAAACAAGCCCCTGGCGTTTTCTTTCCAGGCACCAAAGTGATATTCGTCAAACACCACCATGTCCCAGTTGGTGATATGCACCCATTCATTGTTGGCCTTGATGCCGCCCGTGGCCCGGTCTACCCCCAAATAATCCTGAAAGGAACCAAAGCACACAAACGGTCGGTTTTGGTCAAGCTGCTCATACGGCATGTCATCTGGATGGCGGCTGGTGAATTGCCACCCCTCAAAATCAAGGTGCGTCATCAGGTCTTCGTGCCAGGCGCTTTGCACGGCGGGCTTGAAGGTAAGCACCAGCACCTTGGTAAAGCCCATCCGCTTGGCAAGCTGATAGGTGGCGAACGTTTTGCCAAAGCGCATCTTGGCATTCCACAAAAATTTGGGGATGCGGTGCTCGCCCTTTTCCCTGTTTTCTTCGGCAATGCGCTTGAAATATTCCATGGTGCGCTGCACGGCGGCTTTTTGCTCCGGGCGCATGCAAAAATCACGGGTGCGGTTTTCCACGTTGTCCGTGCGGTTCATCACGGCCAGATAGGCGGCCTCCACATCCTGCTTGGTGCAGGTAAACCACTCGCCCTCCCGGACAAAACCGCGTTTTTCTAAGTGTTCATGCACGGCGGTGTCCAAAAAGATGTCACCCTCCGGGCGCATGGCTGTGCCCTGAAACACAATGGTATAGGGCTTTGGGGACGGCATTTTTACCGGATACTGCTGCCGCACCCGCTGCTCCACATTGATGCCCGTGTAGCCGATTTTCAGCTTGCCCGGATAACCCCTGTCACTGTAGGCATAAATCATGGGGCGGGTGGCGGTGCGGGTGGGGAAAAAGGTTTCAGACATGGCGTCCTCCGTTTGTGGATAATGCTTAGTCCATGGGACGAATCATGCTTTCAATAAAGGCGATTTCCTCATCTGTAAGACCATACTTGGCATAGAGTTCTTCATCAGTCCAAGGTTTGGAAAAGTCTTGTATAGGTACAAGACGATAAGTATTTCTTGTAATATGGTGCGAAAACATGAACTGAGATACAAGGAATCTGAAGAATTTGGTTTTCATGTATGTGACTAAATTTTCAGCATTGATTTTTGTATCGTAAGCACCAATCACCAAATATGTTTCTGTACAAATATAGCCTGGCGGTAGAATATCAATCCTTGAAAAGATTCTTCGCATTCCTTCTTTGTCAGGATTGCCTGCATGGTCATAACCAACATACGAAGTAATCACTTTATAAGCGTCAATCATTTCTTGCCCAGACGTAATAAGATGGCTAGGATAGGGGCCTTCTCCTTTTTGCCAACGCAAAACAAGGTTGCCAGATTTAGTGGGCCGCGCTGTTGTCGCAAGACCAAACGGTTTACGTGCTGTAACTTGAGTATCCATCGTTCTTTCTGCTTTTGCCGTTACCTTATGAATAATTTCGATTGAGCGACCATCTCTAATTAAAACGTCAAACTCGTTCAATTTGCGAACCGAAGAGTATTTTTCACCATTTTTTATATTGTCAATACGACATAAACCGGGGTTTTCTCTGTCCCATAGAAAATAGCAAATACCTCCCGCAATATCTACACCAGGGAAACATTCGGTAGCATTTTCGTAGTCAACAAGCTGGCGAAATCTACTATCATTCAGGGTCTGTTCTCTGAACTTATCGAGTCCTTTACCACCAGCAAACCACCTTGAAGGTATAATCATCGTCAGATAACGAGGATTCAACTTCTTTGCTTGCTCAACAAAGTGATGATATATCGGCTGTGCGCTAACACCATGACCACCATCACTAATCTGATATGGTGGATTACCAATTATCACATCAAATCTCATATTAAAAATCTCCTCCGGTTTGCTGGTGTGAATGAATTCATAAGCATGTTGTTCCAACCCCTTGTCCCGGTCATATTGGGCTTTGCTGGCACCACAGAAACCGCACCTGTTGCCTTGCCAGTAATGCTCCATGTTTTTGAAGCGGATATTGCCCTCCACATCGTCAAACGGGGCAATGGAATAGATGGTGTTGGCATATTTGCTGCAATAAAGGCTCCTGCGGGAAAGCAGGCTGGTCATTTCGGTAATGGCGATGCCAAAGAGTTGCCTGGTAAAGATATGTTTGCGGCGCTCGTCCTCATCGGGGATGGCATCCTTTAGGCCCATCAAAAGCCTCTTTGCGATTTCGCGCAGGAACACGCCGGTTTTGCAGGCGGGGTCAAGGAAAGTGGTGTCCGGGCTTTGGAACAGGTGCGGAGGCAGCATGTCCAGCATGTTGTTGACCACCTCGGGCGGTGTAAACACCTCATCATTGGACAGGTTGGCCAGGCAGTTGAGGACATCGGGGTTGTATACTTGTTCAAACAGCAGGCTCATACTTGTACACCTCCCAGAAGTTGATGGGCGGATATTCCCGAATGGGCTTGGGGATAAAGGTTTTGGTGGCCTGGTCATACTCCAAGTCGTGCATAAAGAGGCTCACCTGCTCCTCCTGGATTTCTAACAGATGGGCCAGGGTATAATCCTGCCGTTTGACCTGATGGCTGTTGACCAAGTCCCACTGGGCAAAGACAATCGGTTCACCCTGGTTGGTGCGTAGGGTTAAGGCATCGCCGCAGACAATGTTACAATCCAGCAGATAGCGGGCGCTGCGCTCCACATCCTGATTGGTTTCCTTACACACCCGCTGATACTCCTCCATAAAGCGGTCAAAAAGGCGTTCCCGGCATTCGATGGCATTATCCAGCAGGATTTCTACGCCATACATGGAGGATAGCGCAAGCAGCGCATACCGCTCCCACTGGTCATTGCTGCGGTGTTTGTTGGGGGCATAGCGCTTGGTTACAACGGCTAATTTGCGGTTCAAAATCTCAATCAAAAAGTTTCCATTGCCGCAGGCAGGCTCCAGGAAGCGGCTTTCAATGCGCTCGGTTTCGTGCTTGACCAGGTCCAGCATGGCATTGACTTCACGGGGGTTGGTATATACCTCCCCATGGTCTTGCACACGTTTTTTAGATTTGATTTGGTTTTCGGTTTCCATGATGCCTCTTTCTGTTTGTCCATTGGATAGCCACCTGCATATAGGTTCATTAAAAAGCAGGTGCGCTTTCCGCTGCACCTACTTTATCACAAATGTACCTGCAGCACAGCAACGCACCTGATTTTTTGTGGGCTGCGGGTGCGCTAAGCGTCCGTCACATCCCCAGCAGCAGCTTGGCAGCCGTAAAGTAAATAATCAGGCCCAGCGCGTCCACCACGGTGGTGATCAGCGGGGCGGCCATCAGCGCGGGATCCATGCGCAGCTTGTCGGCCAGCAGCGGCAGCAGCCCGCCCAACAGCTTGCTGAGCACCACAATGGCGGACAGCGCTGTGACCACGGTCAGGGCTATCATCAGGCTGCCGCCCTGCATGGTCATCACGCGGCCAAAGGTCAAAAGCCCCACACCCACGCTGACGATCAGGCTGACGCCCAGCTCCTTTAGCAGCACCTTGCCGGCATCGCGCACGGTGATATCGCCCATGGCTAAGCCGCGGATGATCAGCGTGCTGGACTGCGAGCCGGCGTTGCCGCCGGTGTCGGTCAGCATGGGGATAAAGGTGACCAGCAGCGGCACGGCCATGAACACCTGCTCAAACCCGCCCAGAATGGCGCCGTTGATCATGCCCGAAATGAGCAGCAGCAACAGCCAGGGCAGCCGGTTGCGCGCATGGCGGGGAATGGTGGTATCCATATACGTGGCCTCGCTGGGCTGCATGGCGGCCATCAGCTCCACGTCTTGGGTGGCCTGCCGGTCAGCCAGGTCCAGCACGTCCTCCAGCGTCACCACGCCCACCAGGCGGTTCTCGGTGTCCACCACGGGCATGGCGTATAAATTGTAGTGACGGAACAGCGCGATGATCTCATCGGTGCTCTGGTCGGTGTGCACCTGCTGGGTGGACTTGCCCAGCAGGCTTTGCAGCGGCTGGTCATCCTGCGCGGTCAGCAGATCGTACAGGTTGATATCGCCCAGCAAATGGCGCTGGCGGTCGGTGATGTACAGCACGTGATCCATGGCCAGCTTGCGCGGGGCGCTGCGGATGGCGGCAAGGGCCTCGCCCACCGTGCTGTCATCCGCAAAGCGCATCAGCTCCGTCGTCATGACCGAGCCGGCGGAATCCTCCTTGTACTGCAAAAAGCGATTAAGCTGCGCGCGCATGTCCGGCGTGCTGCTTTGCAATATGCGCTTGACGGCGTTGGCGGGCAGCTCCTCCAGAAAGTCCACCGCCTCGTCCACATACAGCGCCTCTAACAGCGCCGCCGTTTCCCTGTCCGAAAACGACTGGATCAGCGCCTGCTGCGCCGGTGCGCCCAGCAGCGCAAAGGCCTCGGCAGCCTCGTCCTTGGGCAGCAGGCGGAACAGCAGCGCCGCATCCCCGGCGTCCAGTTCCTGCAGCAGCTCCGATATATCCGCAGGGTGCACATCCTGCAGGATATTGCGCAGCGCTTTATAATCGCGCACGGCCAATGCCTGGCGCGTGAGCTCCAGGCGGGTATTCATTTTTACGTTGTTCATGTCCATCCTCCCCCTTTTTACACAAGTGCACGCAGGGGCCGCGGGCGCGGCGGATGGCTCCTTATGTTAAGCGGAAGCCCCGCGCGGCCCAAGGCGGCGTACCTGGCGTGATCGATCCCCGTCCACAGCGGAACTCCTTTCCTTTGTTTTATGCAACCCATTTGATAATAACCTTTCCGGCAGGGTCTTGGCAAGCCCGCGCATTTTTTTGCACATTTTTTTCGTTTGTTTTGGCTGGTAAATCGTCACAACCGGGTGTATACTATCGTGGGATCAGTTCGATAGTTCTAAAAGGAGGAATGGACATGGACACCAACACCACCGCCGAGGTAGCGGCGGCAACGGCGAGCAACATTTCGCAAGCCGGCATCATCATCATCTTTATCCTGTGTGCGCTGACCATCATCGGGGCGTTCGTCTACGCGGCCTGGCTGGCCAAATGGGTGCGTGCGCAGAAGAACGAAAACAAAGAGATTGAGCGCATTGCCGGCCTCATCCGCAGCGGCGCCGATGCGTTTATGCGCAAGGAATACCTGATCTTAGCCGTGTTTGCCGGTGTGGTGGCGGTGCTTATTTTCCTGTTCCTTCCGGGCCCGGTCTGGAAACAAGCCAACATTAACTCCAACCTGACCATGGCGCTGTGCTATATTGCCGGTACTGTTTTCTCCGCCATCGCGGGCAAAATTGGTATCTATGTGGCCTCATTGGCCAACGCGCGCACCGCGGAAGCGGCCACGCACGGCATTGCCCCGGCTTTCCGCATCGGTTTCCGCGGCGGCTCGGTCATGGGCCTGCTGGTGGTGGGTGCCTGCCTGCTGGGCGTGATGGCCGTTATGCTGCTGGTGGGCGATGCCAGCGCGCTACTGGGCTTCTCCTTTGGTGCAAGCTCGCTGGCGCTGTTTGCCAAGGCCGGCGGCGGCATTTTCACCAAGACGGCGGACGTCAGCGCTGACCTGGCCGGCAAGGTGGAAATGGGCATCCCGGAGGATGACCCGCGCAACCCCGCCGTTATCGCTGACAACGTGGGCGACAACGTAGGCGACGTGGCCGGCATGGGCGCCGACCTGTTTGACTCCAACGTGGCCTCCATGGCGGCAGCCATCGTAATGGGCGCAGCGCTGGATGGCGGCACAGGTGCCAACGTCATGATGGTGTTCTGCTATGCCGCGCTGGGCCTGCTGGCCTCACTGGTAGGCATCGCCACCGCCAAGGTTTCCGACAACGGCACGCCCACAGGCGCGCTGAACAGCTCCACCTATGTGACCACCGGCGTTTTTCTGGTGCTGACCGCACTGGCCACGCTGATTTTCCCCTGCTTCCAGTGGCGCATCTGGGGCGCCTCGGCCGTAGGTCTGATGGTGGGTGTTATCATCGGCCTGGCCACCAACTACTTCACCGATGACAACAAACCCATCGTGCCCAAGGTGGCGCATGCTTCCAAAACAGGCCCCGCGTTTACCATCCTGTCCGGCGTATCCTATGGCTTCCTGTCCGTAGTGCCGGCCATGGTGGGTATCGCGTTCTCGGCGCTGATTGCCTATAAGCTGTGCGAGCCGCTGGGCGATGGCTATGCCATGTACGGCATCTCGATGGCGGCGGTAGGTATGCTGTCCATCGTGGGCACCATCATCTCCTCGGACGCCTTTGGCCCCATCGTGGACAATGCCCGCGGCCTGGCCGAAATGGGCGGTCTGGGCGAAGAGACCATCCGCAATGCCGACGCGCTGGACAGCGCGGGCAACACCGTCAAGGCCGTCACCAAGGGCTTTGCCATCGGCGCTGCCGGCCTGACCGTTATCTCCCTGCTGGGCGCGTTCATGAGCGAGGTCAACATGGCCCTGACCGAAATGGGCCGCTTGGGCGAGCTGCTGACCGGGTTTAACCTGATTGACCCCACTGTGTTCTTTGGCGTTCTGGTGGGCGGTTCCATTCCTGCTGTGTTCTCGGCCATGCTGATTTTGGGCGTTGACAAAAACGCGCAGCGCATGATCGCTGAAATCCACCGCCAGTGGAACGAAATCAAAGGCCTGCGCGAAGGCGTGGAAGGCGTTGAACCCGACTACAACAAGTGCATTGACATCGCCACCGAAGGCGCGCTCAAAGAGCTTATCCCCGCGGGCGCTGTAGCCATCCTGGCCACCATTGTGGTGGGCATGGTGGGCGGCGTGAACGCCGTGGGCGGCTATCTGCTGGGCAACATCGTCACCGGCCTGCTGCTGGCGCTGTTCATGTCCAATGCCGGCGGCCTGTGGGACAATGCCAAGAAGTACGTAGAAGCCGGTAACGAAGGTGGCAAGGGCTCGGATGCCCACAAGGCAGCCGTCATCGGCGACACCGTCGGCGACCCCTTCAAGGACACGGCCGGCCCCTCCATCAACACGCAGATCACCGTGGTCTCCCTGGTTGCGTCCCTGATGGCTACGATCTTCCTGAACTTCTCGATTTTCTAAGATTAATTTGTAAGGTCTTATATTTGCCCCCTGCAGATACAATCCCGTTTGCAGGGGGTTTTTGTTCGCACATCCGGTGGAGCGATGCTATACTAACCCCATCCGGAAAGGCGGTGTGAGGATGAAAAAACTATGTGCGGGGCTGCTGGTGCTGATGCAGCTGGCATTATTGCCCTTGGCCATGGCGCAGGAGGTTGTTGCCATCTCCACACCGCAGCAGCTGCTGGACATCCGGCAACATCCGGGCGGACATTACCGCCTGGCCGGGCACATCGACATGGAGGGCGTGCCGTGGCTACCCATCCCCTTTTCGGGCACGCTGGACGGCGCGGGGTACAGCATCTATAACCTGCGGGTATCGCAGCCCGGCGAGGACACCGCCATCACTGTGGACGGCAACGATAAGGAATACGACACCCGCTTTGCCGGGCTGTTCTCGGTGGTGCGGGGCGCAGACATCCGCAATCTGGACTTGAAAAACGTGCAGGTGGATATCGACACGCAGGACAACTGCTTTGCAGCGGGGCTGGCCGGGTTTGCCGAGGATACGCGGCTGACCAACATCACGGTATCCGGCCGCATTCACCTGAAGCAAAGCAATGTAATGACCGGCGTGGGCGGGCTGGTGGGCTTTGGCATGGCAGAGGTAAAGGACTGCGCTACGCAGGCTGAGCTGGTGTTTGTGGATGCCAACCCCGACATACGCTGCGAGCAGTTCATGGGCGGCATTTTAGCCTGCGGCTATGGCGATGTGGTAAATAGCTCCGTGCGCATCCGGGCATATGCTTCGGTGCACGGCTATGTGCACATCGGCGGGCTGGTGGGCATGTACCATGTACACCGGGAGCAGGATCAGCAGCGCAGGGGACTCATTGAAGGATGCCGTGTGCATGCGGCCATCGACTTTTTTGAAAAGAATACCGACCGCCGCGCGTACTGCTATGCCTTTACCGGCGAGAAGCTGAACAAGCTGGTCAAAATCAAAAACAACAAGGTGCTGCGCTTCCGCGATAAGGAGCACAAGCGCTACGACAAACCGCTGCTGCCTGAAAAGGATGCAAACCCCGTGTACACGGCTGTCCTTACCCCGCCCACGGCAACCGAATGGGGCTTTACCACCTATACCTGCGATCAATGCAACTATTCATACACCGACCACTATAAAGCGCCCGGCCTGTAATAGCCGGGCGCCTGGGATTTCAGGGGGTATTTACCTGCGGTTACGGCCGCGTCCGTGGGGCTGTTGGCGCTGTTGCCGTTGGGTGCCGAGATTATTGCTCACGCCATCATTGTTGCTATCCTGGTAGTTGCGGCCCTGCACGGTGTTGCGCCCAGGGGCTTGGCCTGCTGCGTTGCGTCCGGGCTGCTGCTGACGGCCACGGCCATTCTGCACCTGCTGCATGCGGGCACGCTTGGCGTGCAGCCGGTTGCGCAGGTTGTTCTGGCCCTGTTGGTCGGTGCCTAAGTGATCACAGACGCCGTCCTTGTTTTCATCCACAAAGCCGGGGGCATTGGGGTTGGTGCCCTGCTGCTGGCCGCAGTTATCGCAGATGCCATCGTTGTTTTCATCCACAAAGCCGGGGGCAGAGGACTCGGTCGGGGTGGAGGAAGTCGGGGGATTCCGGCGCCAGCGGCGACCCACAGCGGGGAGTTCGTTGGGGGCCTGCGCATCGGTTTCACCGGCAAGCCCCAGCACCGGCAGCGCCAGCATAAGCGCCAGGGACAGGACAATCAGTTTCTTTTTCATGGTCGTACACTCCTTGTGCGTGATTCAGCAATCCCTTGCTGTGCCTTCATTATCGGCGACAGGTGTGTCAAATGTGTGTTTTTAGCGGGGAGAAAGACGCACATTTACGCCACCCACGGCCTGCGCCACAACGCGGGTGCCCAAGTAGACCGCGCTGCCGTGGGCCTGGGCTTGCTGATCAGCCAGCGTGACGGTTACGGCAATGTCCTGTGCGCCGCGGCGCAGCGCTTCGGCGCGCGCAGCCTCCTGCGCGTCCGCCATCGCAAAGGCCTGGGCCTCGGCCTTGTCTTTGAAGTCCCGCGTCCGGCTGTGGCCGTATACGCGGTAGGCATTGGGGTTTTCGATGTCCAGGATGGGGCGGATGTCCACATACTGCGTGGCCACCACCTGCCCCACCACCGCGCCCAATGCATTGGCCACCTCGTGGTGTTCAGGAATTTCCGCATGCGTGCCCAGCAAACGCGCAACCTCCGGCAAAAACACCGCAGTGGGCGCGCCCACGCCGGTCAGCACAAAGCGGGTGGTGAACCGAAGCGACAGCGGCCCCGTTTGTCCATCGCGGGCCTGCTCATAGCACTGGTGGATAAGCCGCTCGGTTTCGCTGCCCAGGCCGTTGCGCCGGTAATGCTCATCCTGGTGCATCAACAGCGCAGCCACGATGTTGACATACAGCCGGCGCTTGATTTCGTCATACACCTGATTGCACAAATCCTGAACGGATATAGACAGATTGCACGCCACAAACTGCGCGGCCAGCGTTGCGGCTTCTACCGAGAAGCCAGTAAAGTCGCCGCGCACATGCATGATGTCGGTGGGCGTCAGGCCGGCCACCGCAATGATGCCGTCGTGCACCAAGCGGGATACGTTCAGGTTGTATACATCCTGCCCCGGCACCACCTGCGCCAATTGCCCATGCGACAGCGGCCCCTGACGCAGCGCTTCGCAAAAGGCCTGCTCCTCTTTGCTATAGCGTGCGGTGTCCGCCGCCTCGCGCACCAGCACATAGTGCTCGTGCAGATACGTTGTGTGCTGAATCTCCTCATTCACCAACGCGCGCAGGTTGTCCAGCACCTGGGGATGCTGTGCCGCCAGCACGCACAGCGGCATCACGCGGTAGGTTTCCAGCTGCATTTGGCCGTTGTGATAGTGCACGCAGGTGTCGCCACCCAGTCCAAGCGTGCGTACAAACAGGCCGCTGACAAAGGTTTTCCATTTGCCCACGCGCACGCCGTCAACGGCCTGCACGGGCAGGTTGTTTTCTACCAATGCAATGTCGGTGGTGGTGCCGCCCATGTCCACCACCACGCAATTGGGCTGCCGGGTTAGTTGCGCGGAGCCCAGCACGCTGGCAGCCGGGCCGGACAGCAGCGTTTCCACCGGCCTTATATGCGCAAACTCCTCGCTCATCAGCCCGCCATCGCTGCGCACGATGACCACCGCAGCAGCAATGCCTCGCGCGGCCAGCGCCGTGCGGATGGCGGCTAAAAATTCCCGGATGACCGGCACCAGCCGGGCGTTAAGCAGCGTGCTGGCCGCGCGCTGCAGGCTGTTCAATTCCTGAAACAGCTCGTGCCCGCATACCACAGGCAGGTCAGACTGCTTTTCAAACAGTTCTCGCGCGCGTTTTTCGCGCACTGCGCTGTTGTGCACGGCGTCAATGTCCACAATGCCCACGCCGTCCAGATCGTCAAAGCCTTCGTTCAGGCCGTTGTTAAGCCCCTGCTCGTCCAGCAGCATGCGCTGCCCGGCGACGCCCTCCACCAGCAGGATATCCTCCACCGGCGGCAGGCCATACTCCTGCCCGTACGCTGCAATGACCTTGCGCCGCGCGCCGATGAATATCAGCCTGGCGCGGCCGCCGCGATCCTCCACACATGCGTTGGTGGCCAGCGTGGTGGACAGCGCAATGACGCGCGCATGCCGGACCAGCGCCTGCGGCAATGCATCCAGCGCGGCCAATATGCCGCGCGTCAGGTCATCCCGCGTGGTCAGCGCCTTAGCGGTGCCCAAGATGCTCTCCGTATCAAAATCATACAGCACGGCATCCGTGTATGTGCCGCCGGTATCCAAGCCTATGCCGATGTTCATGTGCGCACCATCCTGTAACATATTTCATTTGATTATACGAGGCTTTTGGTGCGGTTACCAGTGTATTTTGAATTGACATCCCTGCCACGCCCGCCTACAATCCGGGCAGTTACATTCCAGCAAGTTTCTGGAAAAAAGGAGGCAAACGTGGTTATCACGATTCCCTGCACCAAAGATTTTGAGCGCATACTGCACGATGCGCTCAGCAGCCTGGACGGCCAGAGCGTCCATATCCAGTTTGACAGCGGACGGTATTTTTTTACACAGCCTATCCGCCTGGGCAAGCAGGCGCAGAACATTACTTTCAGCGGCAACCCGGACACGCGCCTGATCGGCGGCGTGCTGCTGACAGACTGGTATCCCCTAAAAAACCAGCCCGAGGCCAGGCGCTTTGACCCATCCGCGGTGCCGCATCTGGTGGTATGCGATCTGCAACAAGTCGGCGTTGCCGACCTGGGCGGGTATCTGTCGCGCGGGTTCGGCCGCTATGCGCAGACCGGCCACGCTGAATTATTTGCCGATGGTGCACCCATGACGCTGTCCCAATATCCCAAGGGTGAAGCTTTCCTGCGTATCGACAGCGTGGGCGACACCACCGAGGATGAATGGGGCGAGCACGACGGCGTGTTGGAACAGGGGTTTGTTATCAACGATGCCCGCGTGCGCAGCTGGCTCAGCGCACCGGATATCCAGGCTATGGGCTACTGGAAGTATGACTGGGCTTCCAGCGTGGAAACGGTGGCGTCCATCAACTCCGACACCGGCCACATCATGACCCAACCGCCATATGGCAACTATGGCTTCCGCAAGGGCCAGCGCGTGCGCTTCTATCACATCGCCCAGGAAGTGCTTGCACCCGGTGATTATTATATCGACTACCAGGCGCGCAAGGCCTATATGTACCCCCTGCCTGGTGCCAAAGAGATCATCCTGTCCACAATGACCGAACCGCTGTTTGACCTTGATCACAGCCAGCATATCACCATCCGGGATTTGTCTTTGGAAGCGCTGCGGGGAAGCGCAATATCGGGCTATCATGCGCTGCACCTGACGGTTGATAATTGCACCATTAAAAACGTGGGCAACTATGCTCTGGATCTGTGCCAGTGCAACCATGCGCGCATTGTCAACAACACCATCCATGATTGCGGCGACGGCGGCGTCTTGGCCATGGCAGGCAACCGCATCACGCTGGAAAGCAGCAATACGCTTATCCACAACAATCACATTCACCATTTTGCCAAGTGGGGCTTGTGCTATGTGACGGCCGTGCGCGTGATCGGCGTGGGCTTTCAAATCACGCACAACCTCATTCACGATTGCCCGCACACTGCCATCCTGTATGATGGCAACGAGATGACCATCGAATATAACGAGATCTACAATGCCGTGCTGGAAACCGGCGATGCCGGAGCCATCTACTCCGGGCGCGACTTTACCTGCCGCGGCAACAGCGTATCGCACAACTTTATCCACCACCTGGGCGGCGTGGGCTTTGGCGCGATGGGCATTTACAACGATGATTGTTTGTCCGGCACCAAAATGCACGGCAACTATTTCCTAGAACTCACCCGTGCCTGCATGCTGGGCGGTGGCCGGGATTTTAGCGTCCAAGGCAATGTGTTTGTCAAGTGTGACCCCGCCATCAGCTTCGATAGCCGCGGCGCTGCATTGCATCCCCGGTGGATTTCGGGCATCAATGCTTCCCTGCGCCCGATTTTTTACAGCATACGGCGCTTCAGCGCCCATCATTGGCCTACGCAGCGGTATGCCCAGGAGGTGGAAGCCTACAAGGATGAAGTAACTAGCGCCACGCAGGAGCCATATCGCTCGCGGTATCCGGATTTGTTGTATATCGACAACGCCTACCGCACGCAGCCCTTTGGGCGGGTCAAAATTCCGGCATCAGCCGATGTGGCGTACAACGTATTCTGCTCCAAACTGCGCTTCCGCTACCATGAGGACGAGGCCACCAACACGCTGTATGACAACGGCACCCCGGTGGAAAATTCCCGCCGCCTGCGCGCCTATGCCTTTGACCCCACCCGGGACATCAACCAGACCATCGCAGCCGGCTTAGGCGATCTGCGCACGCGCGCCAATTACAACGCCACGCCCGAGGATTTTGTGGACGCTGCCTGGGGCGATATCCGCATCAAGCCGGACTCCAACGCCTTCCATTATGATTATGTTGATGGCTGCCTGGAAAACATTGGCCTCAAGTCCGAACTGCGCCGCAACAACCCGCCCACGGTGCGCTCGCGCCTGTCGCCTGAGGGATTATATATGCGCAATGAAAGCAGCCAACAGGTACAAGGCCGCATGATGCTGCTGGCCGACTCAGGCGTCGCGGTGGACAAAAGTAGTGTGGATTTTGACCTGGCCGCTGGGGAAGAGGTTTTCTATCCCCTTGCCATTACAACAACCGTGGACGAGCCCAAGCTGACCGCGCGCAGCCACACCCCGGGCGTACGCCCGTGCAGGCTGTAGAGGGAAAAACACCATGAACACCGACATGTTAACCCAGTTTGAGGAAGGAAATGCGCGCCTTCAGTTCCCGGCCCGGGAATATAACATGCAGGGCGCTTTCCCTGCGGGCATTACGGTATCAGGGCGAGACATCCTGGCCGCGCCCATTGCGCTGTGCGCGGATTTTTCGGGCAAGGAAGGCACGTGGCACACGCAAAGCGGGCACATATACGCCCAGTCCGAGCAGGAGGTACGCTACTCCGTCCGTGCAGGCACTGAAAACATCATGCTCAACGCCCGCATATGTGCCGAACCCGACGGCCTTTTGTGGGTGGATTTTGCCATCGTCCCTTTTGGCCGCTGGCGTGGCGGGTTGGAAAACATTGCGCCTCGCCTGACCGGTCTGCGGCTGGACATCCCCCTCAAGCGCGAAGTGGCGGCGCTGTACCACTATTGGCCCAACGAGGATGACGGCATCGTGCAGGTACACAACGTGCACAACAGCGGCGCCATACCTCCAAACGGACTTTGTTTGCCGTTCAAACCCTGCGTGTGGCTGGGCTGTGAAGAGGCCGGGTTGGCCGCCTATATCGAAACCGATGAGCACATAGAGGTAGCAGACCGGGACAGCGTGTGGCAGGTAGCCCTTGAGGGCGATACCGCCATACTGACGCTGCGATTGCTGGACGGCATGCCGCGCGCCTGGCAGGGACGGGAAGACAGTTGGGGTGACCCGCTGATGCCCATCACCTTCTCCATCGGCCTGCAGGCTACGCCCATCAAGTCTTACCGCGTGCCGCAGCAGTTTGACCGCTGCTTCCATACCGAGGCCAGCCGTATGTATGCCATGGACGAGCAGCAAATGGATGATCACTTTGCGCAGCTGGCCGAGTTGGGCGTCAAGTGGCGTACCCTGCACGAGGATTGGTCGGACATCCAGAACTACGGTCAGCCGCCCGATGAGAAACACCTGCGCGCGCTGACCGATGCCGCGCACCGACACGGCATCAAAGTGATGACCTATTTCGGCTATGAAATGTCCTCGCTGGTGCCGGACTGGTTTGAAAAGGCAAACACCTGCCTCATTCATCGTGCGCACGGCACTTGGGCAGGCGGCTGGCAGCGCATGCCCTGGCAGCGCGCGTTCATGGTATGCTATCAAAGTGACTACAGCCAGATACAGCTGGCGCGCATTGCACACGCCATGGATACCTATGGCATTGACGGTGTATATGTGGATAATGCCTATATCCCCTGGGGCTGCGCCAATGCCGCGCACGGCTGTGGGTATGTGGACAGCAACGGCAACCGGCAGGTTACCTTCCCGCTGCGGGCGCTGCGCGCGCACCTGAAACAATTGCACGCACTGGTGCACGCCCGAGGCGGCATTGTGGAAGCGCATCAAAGCGGCTGCGTAATCCCCATGCTGCTGTCCTTTGCCGACAGCTGCTTTGACGGCGAGCAAATCCAGCATGAGTTTGCCGAAGATGCTGCGCGATATGCCATGGAAGGCACCATCCGCAGCGAGTTTACCGGACGTCCGGTGGGCGTACCCATGCAGTTTTTACAGATCGCACCAGACTACGCGCAAGGCAGCGGCCTGATGCTGCTGTTTAACGTGCTCAGCAAACCCTACAATGGCAAGGAATTGGAGCGCGTCCAGCAAGCCAGCGCCATCTGGCGCACGCTGGACGCCTTTGGCACCGACAACGCCGCCTTTGTGCCATATTGGAAGGGCGCGCCGGTCACAGCCGATGCGCCGCAGGCGCTGTGCTCGGTATGGGAAAAGGAAGGAAAGGCCTTGGCCGTGGCCGTCAACTTAGGCACCGCACCCGTCAATTGCATTCTGTCCGGCTACAACCAGCAGCAGCCCATATATCTGCCGCCACTGGCCCCGGTGTTTGTGGAGTTTAAGCAGTAAAAATTACAAATCCTGTATGCGCGTGCGGTCTACCTGCTGCCGGCGCATACCGCGGCGACAGGCAAGATAGATCAGCATCAATACGACGGTCGGAATGTTAGCATACAAAAAGGTTGAAAGCATCTGTACAACAATTTGACCGGGCGTGCTATCAGGCTCAATGTACATCATCAGAGCGAAAAGCACGGCTGTTAAAAGCGACAACGCGGGCAAAATACGTCCCGACCAGGGGCTGGGCCTGCGTGACAGATACACCTGCAGCCATAGCACTGCCAGTGCCAGCAGCAGGAAAATAATTGTTCTTTCCACGGAATTATCCCTCCCTGTGTTCTTTGCGGTAAGCAGTAATTAGCGTTTTGGCAGTGTCAAAGTCCAACTTCTCATCCAGCGCCAGGCGCTTAATCAGCGCGATGTAGGGGGCCTGTTCCATATCCTCGACCAGTTGAATTTTTTGAATCAGCCTGTCCAGCCGCAGTCGGATGGTGGGGTAAGATACTTCATATTGCTGCGCCATTTCCTTGAGCGACCCACTAGCCAGCAGAAACCGGCGCACAAATGCCAGATCTTCATCATCCAACTGTGCCATCCAGGCTGGTACCTGTGTCATACGCTCACCTCCGTTTAACTTATTTAATATAATTCTTTATTTTATTAAAGTCAATGTTTCTTTTTGCTTAATTTTATTTTGATTGCATAATGCGCAAATGCGTCTATGCACTTGCACGCCGGCAAACACAGGCATATACTGCTTGTATTCAATCTGCTATCTGCTATCTGCACAGGAGGATAAAGCTATGCTGACGAAAGAGCAAATTACCCAGGCCAAAGGCAGGGGGTTCCTGCTGAACCGCGGGACGGAGCTGTTTTCCGGGCGCATCGTATGCCCGGGCGCGGTGTATACCGCCGATGAAGTTGCCTTAATCTCCGAGTGCGCGCGGCGATATGGCAACGGCAAGGTAGCCTTCACTGTGCGCATGGCGGCGGAAATTCCCGGCATGGCGTATGAAAACTTGAGCGCCGCAGAGGAATTTCTGTCCAGCCGCTCGCAGCTGACCTTTGGCGGCACCGGAGCGCGCGTGCGCCCCATCGTGGCCTGCAAGGGCACCACCTGCATCTATGGCAATGCGGACACCCAAGCCCTGGCCCGCAAAATATACGAGGACTACTACATCGGACGCCGTGACCGCAAGCTGCCGCACAAGTTCAAGATTGGCATCGGCGGCTGCCCCAACGGCTGCATCAAGCCCAGCCTGAACGACTTTGGCATTGAGGCGCGCCGCGTGCCCAAATTGCTGCCCGATAAGTGCCGCGCCTGCAAGGTGTGCAGCATTGTGGCCTCGTGCCAGGATGACGCGATTTCCATCAACAGCCAGGGCCAGCCTGTGTTCGATATGAAAAAATGCATCACCTGCGGCGTGTGCATCGACCGCTGCCCTTTCCATGCATTGGAGGAACAAACCGAGCCGCTGTATCAGGTTACCATCGGCGGCATGGCGGGCCGGCACCTGCGCCCGGGCACGCCGCTGCGCCGTCTGGTGCGTGAGGACGAAATTGCGCCCATCATCGACCGCACCATGGACTGGTACTGCGAGCATGCCGATGGCCGCGAGCGGCTGGGCAAGGTAATCGACCGGGTAGGCGTAGAACAGATGCAGCAGGCCGTGCTGCCCAAATAAGCATGCCAAAAAAGATATATAGCCTGCTCCTTGTGCTGGCGCTGGCGCTTCCGTTGCCTGCGCTGGCACAGGGGGTAGTGGTAACTGATGGCGCGGCGCGCACTGTTACCGTGCCTTTGCATGCAAGCGCGGTGGTGCTGCTGGGAAGCTATGCGCAGGCCTATGTGCAGGCAGGTGGCCAGTTGCTGGGCGCCACCGAGGATTATTTTACGCCCGGGGAGGATAGCGATGTAACCTCCGTAGGCGCTGCGCATCATCCCAGCCTGGAGGGCATCCTAAAGCTGGATCCGCAGGTGGTGGTGCTGTCCAACCTGCATAAAGAGCACCTCAAAATAGGCGAAACATTGACGGGCATGGGCATTCCGTGTCTGTATTATGAAGTCATGCGCTATGAGCAATATCTGGCCATGCTGGAAGGGTTTTGCCTGATCAACGAGACCGGGGACATCTATGAAGCGCAACACCGCAGCGTGGCCGACGGCATTCAAGATATTGTAGATAATGCGCGCCAGGATGCGCGCTATGGGCACATTACATGCCTGCTGCTGCGCGTGTATGCCACCGGCGTGCGCAGCAAGGCGCAGGGTACCATCGCCGGTGAAATATTGGCCGACATGGGCTTACAGAATATCGCAGAGGGTCAGAGCGGCACGGATTTAATCTCCATGGAGGCCGTGATGGCGGCCGACCCGGACTATTATTTTCTTAGTGGCCATGGGGGCTGACGAACAGGCCGCGCAGGACATGGCCCGGCGCACGCTGTATGATCACCCGGCGTGGGCCGGGCTGAGCGCCGTGCAAAATGATCGGGTATACGTGCTGGACAAGCGGCTGTTCCACAACAAGCCCAATGCTGATTGGCCGCAGGCCTATCAGTGGGTGGCGGCTACCGTGTATGGCCAGCCCTAAGCACAGCCTGCGGGCGCTCATCCCGGCGGCTTTGCTGCTGCTCATTGTGCTCAGCTCGGGCACCGGGCAGGCCGGTTTTCAGCCCGGAGAGCTGCTGGATGCGCTGCGCGCGGGCGATATAGCATCACCTGCCTGGCGCGTTTTTATGCATGTACGCGTGCCGCGCACGCTGGCGGCGGTGATGACCGGCGGCGCGCTGGCGGTGTCGGGCCTTATCCTGCAGCAGGTGCTGCTCAACCCCATGGCCTCGCCGGGCTTGTTGGGCATCAACGCGGGCGCAGGCCTGTTTGCGTTGCTGGCGGCTGTCTTTTTTCCCATCGGGCTGTGGACGCTGCCGGTGTTTGCGTTTGTAGGCGCGTTGCTTTCGGCGCTGATTACCTATGCCATTGCGGGTGCTTTGGGCGCGGGGCGGCGCACCATTATTTTGGCCGGCATTGCCATTTCCAGCCTGCTGGGCGCGATATCCGACGCCATCGTATCAGTGGTGCCTGATGCCGCGCTGTACCGCAGCGTGTTTTCCATCGGCGGCCTGGCCAACGTAACGCTGCGGCAATTGGCCGCCGCAGCGCCTGTGATGCTGCTGGGGTTTGCGCTGGCGCTGGCATTGGGCAAGGGCATGCGCCTGCTAACGCTGGGGGATGACGTGGCCCATTCGCTGGGCGTGCCTGTCGTGCGCACGCGCCTGATGCTGCTGGCGGCTTCGGCGCTGCTGGCTGCTGCGGTGGTCAGCTTTGCCGGGCTGATTGGCTTTGTGGGGCTGGTGGTGCCGCATCTGGCGGCGTTGCTGCTGGGCGAAGACGGCCGCCGCCCTGTGCCCTGTGCGCTGTTAGGGGCGGCGCTTTGCCTTGTGTGCGATATGATCGCGCGCACCTGCTTTGCACCGTATGAGCTGCCCATCAGCATCATCTTAGCGGTGCTGGGTGCGCCGTATTTGCTGGTGCTGCTGCTTCGGCGGAGGGAACATGCTGCGCTTTGACGGGGTGACCTGCGCCTATGGCCCGCACCGGGCGCTGCAGGACGCCTCGTTTGAGGTGCAGCCGGGCTTGCTGTATGGGCTGATCGGCCCCAATGGCAGCGGCAAAACCACCACGCTCAAAGCTGCGGCCGGGCTGATAGAGCCCGTGCGCGGCCAAGTATTATTAAACGAACAAGCGGTGCAGGCCCTGCCGCCCCGTCAGCGCGCCCGGCAGGTGGCGTACATGCCGCAGCTGCGCGAAACGCCGGACATGTCCGTGATGCAGCTGGTGGCTTGCGGGCGGCATCCCTGGCAGCGCTTTGGACGTCCGGGGGCGGATGACCGCCAGCACATAGAAAAGGCGCTGCACCTGTGCGGCCTGTCCGATTGCGCCCACCGGCCGCTGCGCGAGTTGTCCGGCGGCGAACAGCAGCGTGTGTATTTGGCCATGATGCTGGCGCAGGATGCGCAGGTCTTGCTGCTGGATGAGCCCGTTAACCATTTGGATCCCGCCCGGCAGCTGGAGGTGTTTTCCCTGCTGCGCACCATCGCCCTGGCAGGCAAAACCGTGCTGATGACGGTGCATAACCTGCCGCTGGCGCTGCAGGGCTGCGATGCGCTCATCGTGCTGGATGCAGGACAGGTGGCGGCGCAGGGCGCGCCTGCTGACCCCCATCTTTCACAAACCATTCAGCGCGTGTTTGGCATTGCGCTGCATCATGCCGGGCCGGGATGGGTGGTATCGCAGCCCGGTGATGAATACTGAACGAATGAGGAAATGCACAGATGGGGCGAGGATTTTTGATGGATGCGCCAAGCCGAAAGAATGAGGCGTAGCCGGAGCCTACGCCGAATGAAAGAGGCAACGCGCAGGCGCAAAAAGACCGACCCATCCAAGCGTTTATGATTGAGTTCAGTATTATTCATGCAGCGCTCGAGCCAGCTGTTTGTTGATAATATAGGCGGCCAGCTGCGTTTCATATACAGTCTTTTCGCGTTTTTCGCCCTGGAAGTGCTCTACCGGCATGTACACGCCCATCGCCTCCCGCACGCGGGAGCCGCCGCTCCACAGCGGGCAGGAAACGGCAGCCATATTGACATTCACAGGGCAGGCAATGCAGTAGCCATCCTGACGGATTTTTGAAAGTTCTTTTTCCAAAGAACGCGGCGTAATGGCCGCAGGCCATTCCTCGGGGGTGGGCATGCCGCGGGTTTCAAACACCTGCTTGCGTTCCATTGGATCCATATATGCCAAGATAACGCGCCCGCCTGCTGAGGAATACAGCTTCCCATGCGTGGTACCCTTTCTGCGGATGCCATCATCCTCATAAAAGGCGCTGTACGCTACATACAGGTTGCCCCGGTGATAGGTGCTCAGCGATACATTTTCGTGCACCTTGTTGCATAGTTCCAGCAAATACGGTATGGCCACGCGCAGCATGTCCATGCGGTATGGCCGATGCGCTGATAACAGATAGGCCTTGGGCCCCAATACATACCCTTGGGTGCGCGATACTTTTTCCAGATAATCGCAGGCGCACAGCGTGGCCAGCGTGCGCGCACAGGTGGACGGCGGCATATCCATGGCCTGGGCAATGTTCTGCAGCTTCACCGGCGTACCGCCGCTGTTTTCAGATACAAAATCCAGCATTTTCATCGCCTTTTCAATGGATTTGATGATCATTGGCCCTCCGCTTTATTGGTTATTTGGTCAAACGCGACCCTAATTTACCATGGTGCAATTGCTTTGTCAAAATTGCGTATGATGCAATTGCTTGACGCACCTGTTTGTTTTCCATATGATCATAGCGAATTCAACAATTGTACAATGTTGTCCTCTATCCACGGCACAACCAAAGGCACCCTGATTTAACAATCAATTCACATTAGGAGGGGTTTCATTATGCACATCACCAAGGAGGAAGTCCGGGCATTTGCCGAGCAAATCGGCATCGACCTGATTGGGTTTGCGGCCAAGGATCGCTTCGCCGCGCTGCCAGCCCAGTCCAACCCGTTCTCCATCGCACCGGAGGCCAACACCGTCATCATCGTGGGCAAGCGCATCACGCGCGGCACGCTGCGCGGCGTGGAGGAGGGCAGCAATTTCGGCGATTACAGCATGTTTGGCATGCACTGGCTGGACATGGACTTCGTGGCCGAGGGCTGCTACAACCTGGTGCGCTTCATTGAGGATCATGGGCATGAAGCCGTGCCGGTGTTCTCCAACCCCAGCCAGGTTTCGGGCTACGGTGTGCCCGTGCGTGAAGGCGCACCCGCGCCCGACGTTATCCCGGATTTTGCCTATGCCGCCACCGCCTGCGGGCTGGGCACGGTGGGCCTCAACGGCCTGTTCCTGTCCAAGAAGTTTGGCGCACGCCAGCGCCTGCAGATGATCATCACCGACGCCAAGTTTGAATCCGACCCGCTGGTAACCGAGAACATCTGCGACCAGTGCGGGGAGTGCAAAAAGGCCTGTCCCAACCAGGCCATTACCGATGAAACCCGGCAGTTTGAGGTATGCGGCCTGAGCGTGCCGGTGGCCAAGATTGAATTTAACATCTGCGCCAAGTGCAAAAACGGCGCCTATCCCCACCGCGTCAGCGACCGGGCCGAACCTGACCGCTGCGCCGCGGCCTGCGGGCGTGCCTGCATGATCCACCTGGAAGAAACCAAGCGCATTGAAAGCGTATTCCATAATAAGTTCCGCCAGCGCCCAGCGTGGGCCATTGACCTGCGCGGCCGTGCCTACGACGTGGAATAAAGGAGGGTAGGCATGAAAAAGCTGACAAGCGCCATGATCAAGGCCCGCGCCAAGGAAATCGGGCTGGATGACATCGGCATTGCCCCCATTGAGCGCTACAAGGACGCGCCGCCCACCATGAACCCCGCCAACTACTTTCCGGGTGCCAAGTCGGTTATCGTCACCGTGCAGCGCATCACGCGCGGCAGCTATCGCGGCATTGAGGAAGGCACGCACTGGAACAACTACACGTTCTATTCTTACAACCGGCTGAACACCTATTTCCGGCCGCGGCTTACCTATGCCATTGCCAGCTTTGTGGAGGATCACGGCTGGGAAGCGGTGCCGCACTACCCCGGTGTGCCGGAGCGCAACCCCAACCGCGAGCCGGTAACGCCCGGACGCCTCCCGCCGGATGTGGTGCCCAGCGTGCGGTTTTTGGCGGCCGGCGCCGGCGTGGGCGAAATTGGCTGGTCGAAGGTGTTTTTGCATCCCAAGTTTGGTCCGCGCGTGCGCCTGGGCAGCATCTTTACCGATGCGGAGCTGGAGCCGGATGACATGATCGAGCCCGGCACCATCTGCAACCGCTGCGGCGCATGCGTGCGCAAATGCCCCGGTGCCATCCCGGCGGTCAACAGCGGGCAGACCATCACCATCAACATCGGCGGCAAGGACATCGTCTATGGCGATGTGGATATGGGCAAATGCACGTTTACGCACCATGGCCTGAACAACCGTGTATCGCCGTTCCTGAAAAAGGACTTCCCCAACTTGGAGTTTGACGTGGCTTCCAGCAACGCCACCGAGGAGGAGGCCTACAAGCTATGCTACGCGCTGGCTGGCGCCAGCTGGTCGCGCACGCCGTTTAACCCGGACGGCAAGGCCATCAACCAGTACCCGTTCACCACGCGCATGGCCGGCGGCTACTTTGCGCTGTGCGGCGCGCGCGGCTGCATCCGGGCATGCATGGATTCGCTGGAGAAATCCGGCCGCATTGAGCAGACCTTTGAAACCCCGTTCTACCGCAAGCCCTCCTGGGATTTGGACTACAGGCGCGAAAAGCCTGTGGGCAAGGTCAACCCTTGGTGGGAGGATTATCTGACCAAGCAAGGCCTCGACCGCAACATCAACAAAGGCCCCAACTACAACATCCATGAGTATAAGCAGCGGGCAGGCGAGGAATAAACCCCGCAATATTACAGGAAAGGAGTGAGCACATGCAGCAAGGGCACCTGTCCAAACAACAGTTAAGGCACCGCCGCCGTATGATCCGACGGCGCAACATGCGCAGGAACTGGGATGTATACCTGATGGCGCTGCCGGGACTGGCTTTCCTGATTGTGTTCTCCTACCTGCCCATATATGGCATGCTTTCCAGAAATAACGGATCGAGGACTATAACCAGTTTTTCGTTTTGTCACAGCCCTTTTGTATGAACATTTCTTATTTTGTTTATACTTCCGGCATGTGCCAGTTTTGTCCATAGATGACGGATTTCCCGCCTGCCTTTTGGTAGTACACCGTCAGCAGCGAGCCGTCCTTCAGCTCCACCGTGGCGGGATAGCCCAAGTCGCCGCTTTCGCCATCGTCGCTTAATGTCCAGGCGGTGTCCCAGGTGGAGCCGTCATCGCGGCTGAACATCACGCGGATGCCGTAGGGCTGCTCGCGGTGGCCATAGGCGGACAGCAGCACGCCCGAGGAATGCCGCAGCAGATGAGCAGGGGAGCCGCCTTTCACCGGCAGCAGCGGCACGGGCGCGGAGAATGTGCGGCCACCATCTGTCGATACGCTTTGATAGACGGTAAACACGGGATGCTCCCCTCCGCGCTGCACGCGGATGTGCACAAGGATTTTGCCGTCAGGCAGCTGGATAGCGTGCGGCTCGCAGCTTGCCAGCACGCCGTATTCATCCTGTACGTTGGGGATGGCGGACACATAGGCCCAGGTATCCTGCCCGGTCAGCGCCCAGCACTCAATGTACGGTTTTTCGCCGCCATCAAACGAATCATCCTGGCTGAACCGGCGCCCGATGTACAGCAAACTGCCATCTTGCAGTACGCAGGGGCCGTGGGGCGCGGTGACCGGGCTTTTGAACAGCGCGCCGAAGGTATAGCCGCCGTCCTCGCTGATCTTGCAGGTGGAGCCCAGGTGCTGCTGTTCCAACCCGGTAGCCGCAGCATAGTCCAAATAGGCGTCCGCCAGGCCGCGCATCAGGGCTTCGTTTTCACCCCGGCGTGCGTTGACGCGGCGCTGGAAATCCAGCGTGTTGTTAAAAGAAGTCAGCATCACGCGGTTATGCCCAAAGGGCACAAGGCCGCAGTCGCGGTCGTCCAGCACGGTGTCTATCACCGCGGCGGGCGCAGTCCAGGTGCGGCCTTCATCGCGGCTGTAGCAAATAATCCCTTTGCCAAACGGGCACACATGCGCCATCCGGAAGCCGGAGGCTACCATGGCCAGCGTGCCGTCCGGCAGCCGCGCGATGGACGGCCAGCCAAAGTAGCCAAACACACTGTCGGGGTTGTGGCAGATGATTTGAGCCGGGTCTGTCTGGATAAGTTTCATACGGGCCTCCTTTTTTTACTGATGTAAAACAGTAATGCATCCAAAGGGGAGAGGGATTTTGGCTTGCGGCAAGGAGCAGTTGAGGGAAGCGTAGCAGCGCTACGCTGACCGAGCAGCCGACGATGCTGCAAGACAAAAGAACCGACACGACGATGCATGAATGTTTGGAATCAGTAATTGTTATAAGCGTTGTCCATAGATAGCACTACCCACGCGCACGATGGTCGCCCCTTCCAAGATGGCGTCCTCAAAGCTGTCTGACATGCCCATGGACAATGTGTCCAGCGGCATGTCCGGGTGCAGCGTTTGCGCCTGGGTGAGCAGTGTGCGCATGCGCGCAAAATATCGCCGGTTTTCTGTGCTGTCCGCCGGGGGCGGGATGGCCATCAGGCCGCGCACACGCACGCTGGGCAAGGCTGCGGCGGCATCCAGCAGTTCGGGCAGCTCATCCGGCAAAAGGCCGCTTTTGCTGGCTTCGGCGCCAATGTTGACCTGTATCAAGATATCCTGCACCTTCGCCTGGCTGTCGGCCAGCGCCGCAATGCGCGCAAGCAGCCGATCACGATCCACGCTGTGGATAAGCTGCACTCGGCCTACGACATCCTTGGCCTTATTGGTTTGCAGATGGCCGATGAAATGCACCGGCGTGTGCGCATGCGCGCCTTGACTTGCATGCAGCAGCATTTCCTGCGCGCGGTTTTCGCCAAAGCACTCCACCAGCCCGGCGCTTTGGCGGATGAGCGCGCTGTCCTGCCCCTTGCATACCGCGCACAATACAATGTCCGACGGCTGCCGCCCTGCGCGTTGGGCGGCGTCAGCCATGCGCGCACGGATGCCGGCGATGTTGGCGGCGATATCTGTGCTCACACTGGCCCCTCCACATAGGCAGCGCGCGGGCCGCCGATATACTTGGGCCGTGTGCGCGCACACAGCACATGCGCCTGTCCAATTTGGTTGAGTGTCAGCCGCACCGGCACCGCCACACGCTTCAGGTGCATGCCAATCAGCGTGCCGCCGATGTCCAGCCCAGCGTCCGCGCGGATTTCCTCCACGGCTACAGGATCCTGCATATGTTCCCACGCCGTGACCGCAAAGGAGCCGCCCGCATTGGGCAGCGGGCGCACATTGACAATTTCCAGGCCCAGAGCCTGCGCGGTGTCTCGCTCCACAATCAGCGCGCGGTTGAGGTGCTCACAGCACTGCACCGCCGGCCGGATACCATTCTGCGCCAGCACCGGGGCCATGCCCGCCCACGCGGCCTGCGCCGCCTGCATGCTGCTGCCCTTGCCGATGCGCTGCCCCACCATCTCGCTGGAGGAGCAACCAATCACCAGTACCTGTCCGGGCTGAAGTTTCGCTTGCGCCAGCAGTTCGCCGATAGCCTGTTCTGCCTGTTGACGAATATCCTCGTACATCCTGCTCCCTCCCATATATGTTGTGGCTTTATTCTACCATATTTATATGGAGAAAATCAGCGATTGGGTTGCTATGATGTTGTGGTGCATGGTATATCCTATGTGTGCCAAATTTTGAAATGGGATAGGGAGGATATCATGCCTGGCTGGACACATCTGAAAAACCTGGTTCGATTGGAAGTTGACCTGCGAAAAGAGCAGGGAGCGAAGGCCGAGCCATTCTATGACAAGCTGGCGGCTGCGGGCGAGGATGAGCAAGCGCTCATGGCGATATATGAGGAGCTGACGCGCCTTGCGCCCGATGCAGAGCTGGAGAAAAACGAGCCCAATGATTTGGAGGCCATCTTTGCCCTAAGCCCGGGTGTGCCCGACCTGGGCCCCATGCCTAAGGAAGCAGCGCTTCAGGACAAGCTGCTGGGCGCTTGGCTGGGACGCTGCGCCGGATGTGCGCTGGGCAAGCCCATTGAGACAGCCCCCTATATGGGCGGCAGCGATGGGCGCAGCGGCACAGAAAACGTACGCCTGTGGTTTGAGGGGGCCGATGCTTGGCCCATCAAGGACTATACGCCCCAGCATTCCCGCGCGCAGACTACGCACAATCTGTTCCTTGCACAGGGATCTATGGACAGCACGCGCGAGCGCATCCAGTTTATGCAAACCGATGACGACATCCGCTACACCATATTGGGCCTGCACCTGCTGATGGACAAGGGCACCGACTGGACAAGTTACAATGTGGGCAAGCTGTGGCATGTAAAGCTGCCCTATCACTTGGTATGCACCGCCGAAACGCAATCGTACCTTAATTTTGCGCAGGTCACCTGCCACCATGAGGCCAAGCAGCCTGATGACTGGGCCGAAAAGCAGAAGTGGGTGCGCACGTATCTGAACCCCATGCGGGAACTGCTCGGCGCACAGATCCGGGTGGACGCCTATGCTTATGCTGCGGCCGGAAACCCCAAGCTGGCCGCCGAGCTGGCCTGGCGGGATGCCAGCTTCTCGCACGAGCGCAATGGCATCTATGGGGCCATGTTTGTGGCCGCCGCCATTGCGACCGCCTTCGTCACACAGGATCCGCACAAAATCGTGGCCGCCGGCCTTGGGGTTATCTCCGCGCAATGCCGTCTGGCGCAGGCCGTGCGTGAAGCGGTGGAGCTGGCCCAGCGCATCCCCGACAGCTATGAATTGGCATGCGCACTGTGGGACAGGTATTCCCACTATGACCCGGTACATGCCATCAACAACACAGCTCTGTGCGTGGCGGCGCTGATCCATGCCCAGGGCGATTTTACCAAAGCGATTGCCACCAGCGTGCTGGGCTGGGACACCGACTGCAACGGGGCCACGGTAGGCTCCATCATGGGCGCGGCGCTGGGTGCCAGAAAATTGCCTGAACATTGGACAAAGCCGCTGAACGACACCATCTATTCGGCTGTCATCGGCTATCACCCCATCGCCATCAGCGAGTGCGCCCGGAGAAGCTATCAAACGTATTGCGCCCTGCAAAAGAACACGGAGCGCTGACCACCATCGGGGCATAGGCTTGGCAACCTATGGCGAAACTGTGCAGACAATTCTTCGTCTTGTTTGACATGCCCTACTCACAGCGTTATACTGATAAAAGAGGGCTTGTGCCACATCTCACAAGGAGGGAATTTTATGCCGTTAGTCAATTCAAAGGATATGTTCAAAAAGGCGTACGAAGGCGGATATGCCATTGGTGCGTTTAACGTGAACAACATGGAAATCGTGCAGGGCATCGTGGAGGGTGCCACGGCGGAGAATGCGCCGCTGATCCTGCAGGTAAGCGCCGGTGCGCGCAAGTATGCCAACCACACCTACCTGATGAAACTCATCGAAGCTGCCGTGGAGACCAGCGGTCTGCCCATCGTGGTGCACTTGGACCATGGCCCGGACTTTGAGACCTGCAAGAGCTGCATTGATGGCGGCTTTACCAGCGTGATGATCGACGGCAGCCATCTGCCGTTTGAAGAGAACATCGAGCTGACCCGCCGCGTGGTGGAGTACGCGCACGAGCGCGGCGTCACCGTGGAAGGCGAGCTGGGCCGTCTGGCCGGTGTCGAGGATGACATCAAGGTGTCCCAGGAAGACAGCAGCTATACCCAGCCTGACGAGGTTCAAGAGTTTGTAGAAAGAACCGGGTGCGACAGCTTAGCCATCGCCATCGGCACCAGCCACGGCGCGTTTAAGTTCAAGGGCGAGCCCAAGCTGCGCTTTGACATTCTGGATGAAGTCGCCCGCCGTCTGCCCGGCTTCCCCATCGTGCTGCATGGCGCATCCAGCGTGGTGCCCGAGTATGTGGACATGATCAACAAGTACGGCGGCAAGCTGGACAACGCCCGCGGCGTGCCCGAGGAAATGCTGCGCCGCGCCGCAGCCGGCGCTGTGTGCAAAATCAACATCGACAGCGACCTGCGCTTAGCGTTCACCGGCAAGATCCGCGAGCACTTTGCGCTGCATCCGGAGCACTTTGACCCCCGCCAGTACCTGAAGGAAGCGCGTTCCGCGCTGGCCGGCATGGTGCGTCATAAGATCGTCAACGTATTGGGCTGCAACAACAAGGCTGATTTATAATGTTTTCAAGCGGGCGGGGTACTTGCCCCGCCCGTTTTATTTCTGTAAGGGAGGAAAATATATGGCATTACAAGGTAAAGTAGTCGTCGCGCAGGGCGGCGGCCCCACGGCAGTGATCAACCAATCGGTGGTGGGCGTGGTACTGGAGGCACGCAAGTTCCCCCAGGTTACCCGTGTATACGGCGCTATTGGCGGCGTAAACGGCATCATCAATGAAAACTTCATTGACTTAACACAGGAAACCGCCCACAACCTGGAGCGTGTGGCTGCTACGCCGTCCTCGGCGCTGCTGTCTACGCGCGACAAGCCCGATGAAAAATATTGCGAGAAAATCCTCGAAGTTTTCCGCTTGCATGACGTGCGTTACTTCTTCTATATCGGCGGCAACGATTCGTCCGACACCGTGCGCATCGTCAACGAGCAGGCGGCAAAATCCAACTACGAATTCCGCGCCGTCCACATCCCCAAGACGGTGGACAACGACCTGGTGCACAACGACCACACCCCCGGTTTCCCCTCTGCGGCCCGGTATGTGGCGCAGGCTTTCATGGGCCTGAACGCGGACAACCGCGCGCTGCCCGGCGTGCACATCGCGGTCATCATGGGCCGCCATGCCGGCTTCCTGACGGCGGCTTCTTCCATGGCGCAGGTTCATCCCGATGACGGCCCGCACCTGATCTATGTGCCGGAGCGTCCGTTCTCGACGGAACAGTTCCTGGCCGATGTCAAAAAGGTGTATGACCAGCATGGTCGCTGCCTGATCGCAGTGTCCGAAGGCATCCAGGACGAGCAGGGCGCGCCCATGCTGTCGCGCCTGATGGAAACCGAACGGGACGCGCATGGCAACATCCAGCTGTCCGGCACCGGCGCCCTGGGCGAGCAGTTGTCCAACCTGATCAAGGAAAAGCTGGGCATCAAGCGCGTGCGCTCGGATACCTTGGGCTACTTGCAGCGCAGCTTCTTGGGCTGTGTATCCGATGTGGACCAGCGTGAAGCCCGCGAGGTGGCAGAGCGCGCCGTGCAGTATGCGATGTGGGATAATGTTGACGGCTCGGTCACCATCAACCGCACCGGCGATTATTCGGTGGATTACGCCATCCGCCCGCTGGCGGACATCGCGGCCAAGACCCGCCTGATGCCTGATGAGTTCATCAACGCCGAGGGCAACAACGTGACCAATGCATACAAGCAATATCTGCGCCCGCTGCTGGGCTCCAACATGCCCGAAGCCGCGCGCTTCCGCGCACCGGCGGTGAAAAAGCTGCGCAAGTAACACCAACGCAAAGCATGGATACAGCATTCCCCCTGGTCGGAAACAACCAGGGGGAATGTTTATGAATTATGGTTGAGGGTTAAGCCGTGGGCAACCCCTTGACCGTCATTTCAGCGCACGCCACATGGCTGCCTTCATGCGCCAGCAGGCCGACGCAGCCATACAGCCAGGGGTTGTTCTCATCGATAAAAGAAACGGTCACGCTGTCCACGGTGCCCTTCAGGGCAGCGCCACAGGCTTTGATGTGCAGCTCGTATTCCTTGCCCGGTTCCGCTGCAAAGGGCTGCTCGGACAGGATGCGCCAGGCGCCTTCTTTTTTCATCAGCGCCACGGTGCCATGGCCGGTAAAGCCAAAGGCGTAGCTGCGCTGTGCGCCCTGCACGCGGAACAGCAGCGCGGCCTGCTGGCCTACTACCAGATGCACGCGCGCGCTGGCGGCGATGTCGCGCCAGTCCCAGCCGCCGGTGTATACCTCGGCAGTGTCCGCGCCGGACACATGCAGCGCATCGTCCGCCAGATATGTCAGACCCGTCCAGCGCGTAAACTGGCTGACCTGCGTGCGTCCGGTACGCCAGCGCTCGGTTACCTGCTGCGCCATGAGGATGCGATAGTCCGGCGTGCCGGAAAAGATCAGGTCATCCACATACAGCGTCACATCGCAATTGGGGCGGCGCAGCGTGAACTGCACGCCCACCTCACGGATGATGTCTTCCCCCGGCGGCAATTGCAACATCAAAGTCTGCCATGTGCCGGGGGTAAGCTGCGCGCTGTCACCCGCAATCAGTTCTTCCTTCAGCACGGTGTGCGCATACAGGCGCACCTCCAGCTCGCCGCTGTCCAGCGTGTTGTTCATGACGCTGAGGTTTACGGTCTGGCCCGGATAAATGAGCGGCGAAAACTCCGGATCGTAGCGGGAATCGTCAAAGTCCTGCGGGCGGCTATAGGTGCGCTTGTACAGGGAAATACTCTCGCCGGTTTGCATGGCCTGCGCCGTTATCTTCAGGCTGCGCCGACCGGTAAAGGCGGCTTCCTCGGTGTTTTCAAGGGACACCCTGGCTCCGCTGTCGCGCCGGACGCGCAGGTTATGGGTGCTGGTGGGGTATTCAAAGTGGCAGCTATCCATGGCATGCTCAAAGATATGCGCCCAGGGTGCAGGCGGCTGCTGTCCGGCCAGGCGGTAACCCATGGCCGCCATGTAGCTGGTGCCATAAGGGATGTCCATAACGTTGAGCGACCCCAACACGCTGGAGCATACCAGCATGTCATGGATTTCGGGCTGCCACTTGGGCAGGTCCATGCCGTCCAGCCCGCACATCACACCCATGATGGTGCCCGCATTGCCCACGTTGCAGTCGGTGTCCCAGCCCGCCATGTTGCAGATGTTGATGGTATCGGTAAAGCTATTGTTGCCGTACAGCAGCGCCATCACGATAACGGCGGAGTTAGGGATGATATGGCAGTTGCCGGGGTACTTGTCGTAGCCGAAATTGGCATGGATATAAGCAAAGCAATCATGCCAGTTGTCCGGGTGCTGACAGTGATAATCCATCACCGCGCGCACGATGCGGGTATATTCACAGTCCTCCGGGATATAATTCAGCGCGCACTCCACAATGTCGCCGGCATCGCGCAGTTCAAACGCCAGCGCAATGCATACCGCGATAAAAACACCGCCATAGATGCCGTTGCCATCGTGCGTGACGCTGGCGGCCTCCCGCGCCAGGCGCGCGGCCTGCTTCGGGTTGCCCGGCGACACCAGCCCCCAGCTGTCGATAAATATCTGCCCGCCAATCTGCTCGGCCACGGTGGCACCGTTTTGCACGATAGACCCGCTGCGCGGCGCGGGAATGCCGTGGTACAGGTTCAGATACGCCGTGTGCTCGGTAGAAACGCCGTACCCGCCCCACCAGAAAAACCCGTGCAGCCGGGGCGCGAAGTTGAGCAGCGCCTGTGCAACATGCTGCGCGGTGAGCCGCTCGCCGGGAGCCACCTGCTCCAGCGCACGCAGATAGAACAGCGGGCCGTTGGTGTCGTCATCGGCGGCAAAATCATTGTACTGCCGGGGGTAGTGCGTCAGCTCGCCATAGGTCTGCCGGATGCGCTCATACGTCCAGCCCTCCACCGGCGCGCCCAGCCGCACGCCGATGACCTTGCCCAGCCAGCCCGCGTAGCAACGTTCGATATAATCCTGGGGAATGTGCGTCATGGGTACCTCCTCTATATTCAGGGCAGGTGCTCTACAGCAGCCGCCAGCCCGTAGATCACCATCACATCATCGCGAAGTACCAGAAAATCTGCTGGCCGAATGGGGTTGTCAAAATACTCATTCGGTGTATATCGCCCCTCCACCCGCGCATCATCCGCCGTTTGGCATTCCTGCCAGAAGGGGCGCGTTACATCCGGGGCTTCCAGCTGGTCGGGGTATCTGACCAGCGTGCCCATACCGTTGTTGATGCCCACATAGGCGGTGGTCAGCTCGTTCATTTCGTATTCAGACAGATACTCGGTGTAGTTGACCACAATCATGTGGTTGGGCAGGTAGTACATGCTGTCCGGCGTGGCGCGCGTGGCACCTAACTTGCGCTGTATATCCTCGCCATTGTGTAATTGCAGCAGTTGATCATACAGCACCTCCACGCCCACCGTGGGCGTGACCTGATCGCCGTCCAGCGCATAGAACACTGGTGTGAGCATGCGCCCGGCCTCAAAGCCGGGGTCGGTGGCATAGTCATAGTCCAGGCCATATAGCCCTGCCTGCGGGTGATAGCCCGCGCCCGCGTAAAATCCCTTCAGGTGCACCAAGTTGCCTTCCATCAGCATATACAGGTCGCTGCCATCGCTTTGTCGCTGGCCGGTGCGCGAACTGGCCAGGAAATACGTGTGCCCCTTGTGCCGGAAAGCCTGTAGCGCCTCGCGCGGGTAGGTGCGGTCATCGTCCCACTCGTCCTCCGGCAGGGGTTGTGCCGCGCCGTCAAATATCAACTGCGGCCCGCCGCCCTCGCGCATAAACCAGAAGGCAAAATCCGTGGTGTCGCCCAGCCGGTCAGCGCTGGTGACAAAAAACCCGCAGCGCCCATCGGTTTCGTCCGCATATTCATAGGCTGCCAGCTGGATGGGCCGCCCATCCACACGCTGCACAGCCTCCCGCAGCGCAGCATCGCGCGCCGTGGTATCCTCCTGCGCCATCCCCGGCACCGCCCACAGCAGCAGGCATACGACGCTCAAAATCCAACATGCTTTTTTCATCCTACACACCTCACATGAACTGCTGTGCAAAGCATACCCAATGGCAACGGTGGCGTCAATGCTGCTGAATATACTTTGTATGATTTTACACCCGCTGCAAAACAAGGTAAGATACAGGCATCATCATGGCGCATCACCCGCGCCCTGCAGGAGGAGCATATGCCGACAGCTGTCCCCATCCCCCGTCCGGAGCATCCGCGCCCGGACTTTGCGCGCAACACTTTCTACAACCTGAACGGCACGTGGCAATTTGCTTTTGACGATGATGACCGCGGCCTGGCCGAGCGCTGGCAGGACGGCAGGCAGCTGCCGCTGTCCATTGTGGTGCCTTTCTGCTATCAAAGCGAGAAAAGCGGCTTGGGCGGGGATGAAATCCACCCCATCCTGTGGTACCGCCGCACGTTCCGTGTGCCCCAGGACATGCAGGGGCAGCGCATCCTGCTGCGCTTTGGCGCGGTGGACTATGCCTGCGATGTGTATATCAATGGCACCCATGTGGGGCATCATGTGGGCGGATACAGCCCGTTTGCCCTGGACATCACGCTGGCGCTTCAGGAAGGCGACAACGACCTGTGCCTGCGCGTGACGGACTATCCCGACTGCACGCAGACGCGCGGCAAGCAATACTGGAAGCGCGGGCTGATGGGCTGCTGGTATACGCCCACCAGCGGCATCTGGCAGACCGTATACCTGGAGGCCGTGGGCGCGCGGCATTTTACGCAAATCCACGTCACGCCGGACATTGACCGCCAGATGGCCACGGCGGAGCTGGCGCTGGATATCGAGCCGCTGCTCGGCACCGAGGTGGAGCTGACATTATCTTTTCAGGGGGACGTGCTGCGCACGCTGCGCACCAACATGCCCACGCGTCATATGCAGGTGCCCTTCTCGGTGCTGGCCGAGGTTGGGCTGCGCCGCATGCACCTGTGGAGCCCAGGCAACCCCAACCTGTATGACCTGAACGTAAAGCTGCTAAACGCAGATGCCGTGCTGGACGAGGTCAACACCTACTTTGGCATGCGCAAGGTGGAGGTGGTTAACGGCGAAGTGCTGCTCAACAACCGCACCCTCTATCAACGCCTGGTGCTGGATCAGGGCTACTGGCCCGACACGCTGCTCACCCCGCCCAGCGACGAGGCCATCAAGGCCGATGTGGAATGGACGCTGAAACTGGGCTTCAACGGCGCGCGCAAGCACCAGAAGATTGAAGACCCGCGCTACTACTACTGGGCGGATAAGCTGGGCATGCTGGTGTGGTCGGAGGTGCCCTCGCCGTATGATTTTACGCGCGATACTGTGCGCAATTTTGCCGATACATTCCTTGATTCCATCAACAGGGACTACAACCACCCCTGCATCATCGCATGGACGCCGGTCAACGAAAGCTGGGGCGTGCCGGACATCTATGCCGACAAGCGCCAGCAGGCCACCGCCAAGATGCTGTACTACCTGGCCAAGGCCGCTGATGGCACGCGCTTTGTGTCCACCAACGACGGGTGGGAACAGGTCACCAGCGATATCTGCGCGCTGCACGATTATTCGCCGAATTATGAGCGGCTCAGCGCACACTTTGCCGACCGCGAGCAGGTGGAAAAGACCACCGTCATGGGCGTGATGGCCTATGCCCAAGGCGAGACCCCGCAGGGCCACGAGGCCTTTTTGGTGACGGAGTTTGGCGGCATCGCCATGGCCACCATCGGGCCGCAGGGCAAAATGGGCGGCATGGACACCTGGGGATACTATGGCAAGGCCGAGGACGAGGAAGCCTTCTTCGACCGGTTTGACCAGGTGTTCTCCGCCGTGCAGGATATCCCCTATTGCCGCGGGTACTGCTATACGCAGCTGACCGACGTGCAGCAGGAGATCAACGGCCTGCTTACCCCCGACCGCCAGCCCAAGGTGGACGTGGAGCGCATACGCGCCATCAATGTGAACCCGTTAGAGCGCAAGAGGTAGTGCATATGGATCAATCCAATGTGTTGTTTGCTTTTTTGCTGACGCTGTTTGCGGGCCTGGCCACCGGCATAGGTAGCATTTTGGCGCTGCTGACCAAAAAAACCAGCCGCCGCTTTCTGTCGGCTTCGCTGGGGTTTTCTGCCGGCGTGATGCTGTATGTATCCTTTGCGGAGATACTTATCAAGGCGCAGGACACGCTGACCGCCACGCTGGGCGAAAAGCCCGGCGCATGGGCCACGGTGGGCGGTTTCTTTGGCGGCATTTTGTTAATTGCATTGATTGACAACCTGATCCCCGAAACGGAAAACCCGCACGAGGTGCACACCGTGGAGGAGATGGACGGCAAGAGTGAGGAGCACAAATCCAAGCTGATGCGCATGGGCGTGTTCACGGCGCTGGCCATTGCCATCCACAACTTTCCCGAAGGCCTCGCCACCTTTGCCGCCGCACTCAGCGACCCTGCGCTGGGCATCCCGGTGGCGGTGGCCATTGCCATCCACAACATCCCCGAGGGCATTGCGGTGGCCGTCCCTGTGTTCTATGCCACCGGCAGCCGCAAAAAGGCCTTTACCCTGTCCTTCCTGTCCGGCCTGTCTGAGCCGGTGGGTGCGCTGGTGGGCTATTTGCTGCTGCGCAATTTCCTCAATGACACGGTGCTGGGCATTATATTCGCCGCCGTTGCCGGTATCATGGTGTATATCAGCTTAGACGAGCTGCTGCCCGCCGCTGAGGAATACTGCGAGCATCATGTGGCTATTTGGGGCCTTGTGGCCGGTATGGCCGTGATGGCCATTAGCCTGCTGCTGTTCATGTAATCTTTGATAAAGGAGGCACTATGGCACAGGTAACCCCCCGCCCCGACGCGGCAAATGCATACCGCGCGCTGCTGGAACATCCGGCGCAGCTTCCGGCCAGTTTTACCTATGACGGCAAGCAGTACCAGGGCTTCCCGGCACCGGATTTTGCTGTAATTGACCGCACACAAACCGAAAAAGCCGACCGCGAGCGCAATGTGCTTACCCTGCAGGGGCCCAAGGGGCTGACCGTCGTTATCGACACCGCGTTTTACCCCGCCTTTGGCGTGTATGAATGGACGCTGCACTTTGCCAACCACGGCGATGCCGATACCGGGGTGCTGGAAAACCTGTACGCCTGCGATGTCAATTTACCCGGCGCAACGCCGCTGCTGCGCGGTATCTTGGGCGACCACGAGCACCAGTACAGGCCCTATGTGCGCGACCTGTCGCTGGAGGATGTGCACTTTGTATCGGACAGCGGGCGGCCCACGCACGTGTATTTCCCTTACTTTAATGTAGAGCACGGCGATGGCGGCACGCTGCTGGCCATCGGCTGGGCAGGCACCTGGACAGCCTCGTTCACGACTGAAAAAACCGGGCGCATCCGGTACCGTGCGCGCTCGGTCAACAACCTGTGCCTGGCGCTGCAACCCGGCGAAAGCATCCGCACGGCGCTGATTGTGCTAGCACCCTACCAGGGCCGCAATGACGCCGAAGCCACCAACCACTGGCGGCGATGGTTCATCGCCTGCAACCTGCCCAAATGGGACAAGAGCGGCCAGGACATGCGCCCTTTTTCCACGGTGTTTTTTGCGCTGGACACCGGACGGCCCAACAGCGACGGCAGCATCTCCGAAGCCCATGACACCTGGCGGCCCACCATGGACAAGCTAACGCAGGAAAACCTGCACATGGATTTCCGCTGGTTTGACGCCGGGTGGTATCCCGACCCGTATGGCAACACCGTGCCTGTGGACTGGTGGGGCACTGTGGGCGTATGGGAGCTGGATCCCGTGAAATGGCCGGGCGATACCTTCCGGCAATCGGTCAAGGAAGGGCACCGCCGCAACATGAAAACGCTGATGTGGTTTGAGCCCGAGCGCGTTACGCACCCCGAGGCCCTGGCCGCCAACTATGGATACAACGAGGATTGGGCCATCCGCCGCGAGGGCGGACAGGCCATCACCAACGACCTGGGCAACCCGGATTGCTTTGAATGGACAGCGCAGCGCATCATCAAGGTGCTGACCGACAATGACGTAGACATGTACCGCGAGGACAACAACGCCAACCCCGGCCCGCTGTGGCGCGAGCGCGATGCGCTGTCCGGCCGCCCGGGCCTGACCGAGTGCCGGTTTGTGGAGGCGCACTACCGCCTGTGGGATCGCATCATTGAAGCCACGGCCGAAAACGGCGGCTGCGCGTTTTGTGATTCGTGCGCGTCCGGCGGCGGCCGTAACGACCTGGAAAGCCTGCGCCGCGGTGTGCCGCTGCTGCGCAGCGACGCCGACCGCACCAGCACCGCGCTGCGCCTGTCCATGACCACCGCGTTTAACCGCTACATCCCCGTATGTGGCGCCAACACGCGCGAAAAGGTCGGCCAGCTGGACGCCACCGGTATTATGGACATGTACACCTGGCGCGCGTCATACTTGCCCATCCTGAATGTGGACAGCCAGTATGTGTACAGCCCTGATCAAAATTTTGACATGCTGCGGCAAGGCCTGGCGGAATGGAACAGCCTGAAGCACCTGCTGCTCAAGGATTTTTATGTGCTGACCCCCTGGCATGCGCCAAACGACAAACAGGGATTTACGGCCTATGCGTTCTATGATCCCGATGCCAGGGAGGGCGTGTTGCTTGTCTTCCGCATGGAAGATTGCGCGCGCGACACGCTCAGCCTTACGCTGCCCTTTGCAGGTAAGGATGAAGCCTTCCTGCTGACAAACGCAGACGATGGATCCAGCTTCCAGACCACCGGCAGTTTCACGCTGTCGCTGCCGCATCCGCGCTGCGCGCAGCTGTATCGGATCCGGGCATCTGTTTCTATATAGGAGATCAACACCTAGATTCGTTCATAGCATATACAAGGGGCTGCAGCAGATTATTTGCTACAGCCCCTCGCTTTCACTCACCGGAAAAACGAAGTTTTCGGGTAAACAGGTACATTAGAACATCAGCTCATCCTTGTTGGGATAGGCTTCGTACTGCTCTTTCACATAGTCGAACAGGTCTTGAATACCGGCATCCATGTAGCGCTGGCGGACATCTTCAATGATCTTGATGGCCTCTTCGTCGGTGGCCGCAAAGAAGGCGCGGCGGCGTTCGCTTTCAGCATCGATGGTGCTGCTGAGGTCGCGGTACTCTGCCATGCCGGGATAGCCACGCTCTAAGAAGCCCACGGATACCTTGTCAAACTGCACGATGGGCACATCGGCACGCAGGGCATCCAGCATTTTCTCCCACTGATCCTTCTGAGCCTCCGGAACGGGATACTTGCTATTGTAGTCATAGGCACCGATGAAGTTCTCGTACACACCAAGGCCTACATTTTTGCGCAGGGTGGAATTTTCCGCCCAGGCATCGCGCAGTTCGGGTTTTACAGTCGGGATGCCATCCACCATGTCATAGTGCTCGCCCTCGATACCATAGCGGGCCAGGATGCGGCCTTCCTCGCTGTTGATATAATCCAGGAACCGCAGCACTTCTTCTTTGTGAGGGCTGCTTTCAGCAATGAACATGACGGGGCTGCCGGAGCGACCCAGCTTTTCAGACGCCGTGACGATGTTGCCGTCCTTCATCTTCAGCGGGCCTACGCGGACATATTCCATCTCCGGGTTGGTCTTGTACAGGGTATCGCGCATGGTCTCCACCAAGTACGGGGCATGGAAGGAGAACATCGCGCACTTACCAATGGCCATCTTTTCCTTGCCCATGGTATCGGTGTTGGAGAACGCTTCCACGTCCATCAGGCCCTCGGCCACCAATTTGCGCATGAACAGCACTTGGTCAATGGTCTGCTGGGTGAAGAAGCTGTTGACGATGCTGCCATCCTCCTGCAGGCGGTAGCCCGAGAGATAATAGCCATCGCCGAAGCCGGCCTGGTAGCCGCTGTATGACCAGCCGTTGTGGCTGGTGCCCATGGGGATAACATCCTTGCCGGCTGCATCTTTGAAGCCGCCATCACGGATTTTGACAGCCAGGTCGTACAGTTTTTCAGTGCTGTCGATGGTTTTGGGGTCAACGTTGAGCGCCGCTAAGATATCCTTGCGCGCAAAGATGCCGTACGCCCAGTTGGTGATATCCGCCGGGTCATTGGACGGCGTCTGCTGCGGGATGACATAGATCTTTCCTTCGTAATCGGGATGGAACACGTCAAACTTCAGATAGTCCTTGGCAACGCCTACTTCAAACAGGCGCTTGACATTGGGGTATTGATCCAGCACCGGGGAAATGTCGTAGATTAAGCCTTCGGTGGCCGCCTTGTGGATGACAAAGCCTTCGCCGCCAGCAGTGCCCCAGTACGGCGCGTTGACGAAGTCCGGCATGACGCCGGAAGCAAACATGGTGTTCAGTTTTTCCAGCTCGCTGGTGACCAGTGATTCCATGTTGACCAGTACGCCTGTCTTTTTCGCAATTTCCTGGGCGATCACATTGCCCAGAATGTCCTCAGGAAAGCTGCTTCCGCCGCCATTCCAGCAGTGAAGGAACGTTACCTCGGTAAACTCCGTGTACTCCTTCTGCTCAGCCATGACGCCGGCAGAGAGGCCCAGGAGCATTACCAGAACCAGGAACAGAGACAGTTTCCGCATACAAGATACCTCCTTTATATTTTAGAGCGCGTACGCTCCAAAGGACTAACCTTTGATGGATCCGATCATGACGCCCTTGACAAAATACCGCTGTAGAAAAGGGTACACCATCAAAATGGGGGTAACGATGATGAGCACAAATGTCAGGCGCAGGGATTCCGGCGTGGTACCGCTGGCCCTGGCCATCATCAGCGCTTCGTTTACCTGCGCCTGGCCGGATGTGGAACTCATGGTGCTTTCAAACGAAGCCTCGGATATCAGCTGATACAGCAGTGTGGACGCCGGCACCAGATCCTTATTAAACTGAATGTAGAAAGCGCCGGAAAACCAATCGTTCCAGTTGCCCACACCCACAAACAGCGCAATGGTGGCCAGCACCGGCAGGCTCAACGGGATAATAATACGGCTGAAAATGGTAAACTCCTTCGCACCGTCGATGCGCGCGGATTCGGTCAGCGCAGAGGGGATGCCCTCAAACGCGGTGCGCATAATGACCGTATTATAAAAGCTGAACAGCCCCGGCAGCACAAACACCCAGAAGTTGTTGATCAGCCCCAGTTGGCGGTACAAAACATAGGTGGGGATAAGGCCGCCTGAAAACAGCGTCGTAAAGAAAAAGTAGAACACAATGCCCGTGCGGCCGGGCAGCTTTTTTTCGGTCAGGCCATAGGCCATCATGGCCGTCACCAACAGCGAAAGGCCCGTGGTAACCGCCGCGCGCAGCACCGTTACCTTGAAGCTGGTCATGATCTGCGGGTGCGCAAAAGCCATCTCGTAGTTTTCCAGCGTGAAGGCACGGGGCCAGAAGTATACGCCGCCGCGCAGCGAATCATAGCCATCGTTAAAAGACAGCACCAGGCTGTAAATAAACGGGAACACCGTGCTAAAACAGAACAACCCCAAAATGGTGTATAAAACAGCGTAGTACAGCCGGTCTCCCTTGTGCTTGACGTGTGTAGTGCTCATATGCGCTCCCCCCTTACCACAACGAAACGTCGGAGAACCTGCGGCTCATGGCATTGACCGACACAATCAAAACCATCGAAACCACGGACCGGAAAATGCCCACCGCCGTGGAATAAGAGAATTGCCCCTGCTGCAAGCCGCGCTTGAGCACATAGGTGTCCAGCACTTCGCTCAGATGCAGCGTGGAGGGCTTTTGAATCAAATAGATCTGATCGAAGCCTGCGTTGAGGATGCCGGACAGGGACAGAATCATCAATATGCCGATGGTGGGATAGATGCCGGGCAGCGTAATGTGCCCCATCTTCTGCCAGCGGTTGGCGCCGTCCAGCTCGGCCGCCTCATATTGCTCCGGGTCAATGCCCGTCAGCGCCGCCAGATAGATGATGGAACCCCAGCCCACATTTTTCCATATGTCAGAAAGCACTACGATGGGGTAGAACCAACCAGGCTCCCCCAGGAAAAAAATGGGCTTGGCATCAGGGTTGATGGCATGCCGTAGCTCATTGATCGCGCCATTGTTGGGGGACAGCAGCTTGGTCAACAGTGCAACCACCACCACCCAAGATACAAAGTGCGGCAGGTAGGACAGCGTTTGTACCACTTTTTTGTAGCGCAGGTTGCGCATCTCGTTGATAAACAGGGCCAGAATGATAGGCGCGGGGAAACCGCACGCAAGTTTCAGCACGCTGATAAGCAGCGTATTTTTGACAATGTTCCAGAAGTAACTGTCACCCAGGAAGTTTTTGAAATACCTTAATCCTACCCACTGGCTGCCCAGTATGCCCAAGTTGAATTTGAAGTTTTTAAAAGCAATCAGCACCCCGTACATCGGGTAATAGCAAAAAATAGCATACCAGATAATGGCCGGCAACAAAAAGAAATAGAATGCCTTGTACTTCCACACGCGCTCACCTAATGACATTTTGCTGTCATAGTCTCTGCCTCGACGGGAGAGTGCTTTGCTCATGCGATTTCCTTTCCTGCGGTGCTTCGATATTCAATTGGTTGCAGCCATCGTTCACGTGCGATACAATCAACGCGCAGCCCCGCTGATGTTTTTGGTATGTTTCTTATGAAGTATACTACTGGGTACAGAAGGGTGTCAAGCAGCCCAAAAACCCAGCATCAAAACCATGCACTCCTACACATATAAGCCCAGGGCATGTTCATGAAAACTGGTGTAACGAACAAATTTGTATGTTATGTCCATAAATACGAGTGTTGATGACAAGTAATGCTGGCGAATTGAACTATAGGCAAGCACTTGTGATGTATCAATTGGCGTGGAATCGAACCATTTTGTTTTCGTGAACATGCCCTGCATATAAGCCTGTGGCACCTTGCCCGCTTCAGGCACATCCTGTATAATAACTACTGCTAATGACCGGGCGCCCCGAGCGGCGCCCCTGCTATGGAAACGGAGTGCAACGAATGAAGAAACTTGGTTTGCTGGCCCTTTTGATGGCTGTGGTGCTGATGATGACAGGCTGTTCGCTGGTGGTGAAGGACCCGGAAGTGGACGCCAAGCGCATCATCATCGACTTTGGTGAGGAAACGGTGGACAAGGCCACCTTTATCCGCGCGTATAACAACGCTTATAATAATGAGCTGGCCACCCAGCAGATGTACCAGCAGTTTGGCCTGATTCAGCAGATTAACATAGATCCTCAGCAGATTATGCAGTCCACCCTGGACGGCCTGGTCAACCGCATGGTGCTGCTGAAGCGTGCCCGGGAACTGAAACTGGATGTGCTGGATGAGGAAGGCACCAAAACGCTGGCCGAAAAGGTCGAGACGTCCTGGCAGGGTATTTTGGATGAGGTCAAGCGCCAGGACTTTGCTGAAACTGAGCTGACCGGCGAGGAGCTGACCAAGGCGCTGGAGGAAAAGGCCGCGGACTATGGTATCGTCCGTGAAAACATTGAAAAATCCGAGGCCGAAAACCTGATGTTGGAACAGCTGAAGGCGGAGTCCATCAAGGACGTCACGGTGACCGAGGAGGAAATCCAGGCCGACTTTGATAAGAAGGTCGAGGACGCCAAGGCCCAGTACGAAACCGACCCCAACGCCTATGGCAGCGCGCGCAACAGCGGCGGCACGGTGTACTATGCCCCGGCGGGCTATCGCCTGATTAAGCAGGTGCTGGTGAAGTTTTTAGAGGAAGACCAGAATGCCATGCAGGAGGCGCAGACCGCCGCCAACCAGGCGCAGACCGCGCTGCTGACCGCACAGAATGACAAAACAGCCAATGACAATGCGCTGGCCGCCGAGGACCTGACCGACGAGGCCAAGGCCGAGCTGACCGGCAAGGTGGAGGAGCTGGACAAGGCCATTGCCGATGCCCAGGCCGCGCTGGACGAGGCCAACCAGAAGCTGACCGAGCTGAAGGACAAGGCCTATGCCAACATCAAGGAAAAGGCTGACGATATCGTCAAGCGCGCCCGTGACGGCGAAAGCTTTGATGAATTGATGGCGCAGTTTAACGAGGATCCCGGTACGCCGGAAACGGGCTATGCCATCCGTGAGGGGTTTACCTCCTTTGACACCGCGTTTGTCACCCCCGCCATGGCGCTGGAAAACGTGGGCGATGTGGCCGATCCCTCGGCCGGCATCTACGGCTACTACATCGTGCAGTATGCAGGCGATGTGGCCGAAGGCCCCGTGGCGCTGGACAGCGTGCGCCAGGGCATTCACGATGCGCTGCTGGTTGCCAAGCAGGACGAAACCTATACCAACCTGACCCGCGAATGGGTGGATGCAAGCGGCATCAAAACCTACCTGGAGCGCGTCACAGACTAAATTAATCATAAAATGCGCACCCTTTGGGTCATCCCAAGGGTGCGCTGTTTTATAAGGAGGACACATGCACTACTGGGACAAACGCACCGTTCTGGTGCTCGCCCCGGACACCACCTATCCGCGCCACAGCGAGGGCGCGTTTATCCGGCTGAAGGACGGCAGCATTCTGTTTGCGTACAGCCGTTTTTACAGCGGGTGGTATGATGATTCGGCCTGTGATTTGGTGGCCATGCGTTCCGCCGATGAGGGCGAAACGTGGGGTGCGCCGCAGGTGTTGCTGCGCGCGCAGGAGCATGACGCGCACAATGTGATGAGCATCAGCTTCCTGCGCATGCAAAACGGCGATTTGGGGCTGTTCTATTTGGTCAAGACCAATGCCTGGACATATCAGACCTGGCTGGCGCGCTCCAAGGATGAGGGGCGCAGCTTTTACCGCCGCCACATGTGCACGCGGCACGAGGGCGATGGCGTCTTTGTAATGAACAATGACCGCGTCGTCCGGCTGTCCTGCGGGCGCATTGTGCTGCCGCTGGCCTATCACCGCGTGATCCGGCTGCCGGAAAATGGGCGGCACTATGATTACCGCGCCATTACGTGCTTTTTATATTCCGATGATGATGGCGAAACGTTCGCTGAAAGCCATGATACGCTGGCCCTCAACATCCCGGCCAGCCGCTCCGGCCTGCAGGAGCCCGGCGTGACCGAGCTGCAAAACGGCGTGCTGTGGGCGTATATGCGCACCGACATGCTGGCGCAGTATGAAAGCTTTTCTATGGATCGGGGCGATACCTGGACGGCGGTGCAGCCCTCGAGGTTTTCATCGCCCTGCTCGCCGTTTCAGGTCAAGCGCGATCCGGGCACGGGCTGGCTGTACGCCCTGCACAACCCCATCCCCAACTATGTGGGGCGCGACATACTGCCGGAGACCGGCGGGCGCACGCCGCTGATGCTGAGCGTCAGCCGCGATGACGGCCGCACCTGGCAGGATGGCCTGCTGGAGGATGACCCCATGCGCGGCTATTGCTACCCGGCTGTGTTTTTCACCCAGGATCATGCCATGCTGATCAGCTATTGCTCCGGCGCGGCCGAGCAGCTTTCCTGCCTGGCGGAAACGACCCTGATCAAGGTGCCGTTACAGCAGTTTATTATCTGAACAAAGTAGACAGCCCCAGCAGGTACTGTCCGCCATAGTAGAGAATCAGCACCACTTTGCCCCAGGATGACGGGGCCATGCCCGCCAGGCGGAAGGCCAGCACGATGTCGGACGCTAAAAACAAAAATGCGCCCACCGCCGCCACCGGCGCCTGGGAAATGGACAGCGCGGCCATGGCGGATATGATGGTGCCATACAGGGTATAGGCCAGCGCGGGCGACAGCTTGTCGCGCAGGTTGTGCATGATTGCCAGCGTAATGAGCATCAGCGCTGCGAACACCACGATGTTCAGCGGCTGCACGCGCTTCATCATCAAAAACGCCGCGATGTACAGCGCATGCCCCACCGCAAAGCACGCCATGCCCGCAAAAAACACGCGCTCCAACAACACATCGGCCAGCGCGCACACCGCAATGCCTGCGCAGATAATCCAGGCCGGCGTGCCCCCGCCCGCCCATGCGCCATAGGCTGCCAGCAGCGCGGCCATCAGCGTGGCGGTGCCCTTCAGGGTTAGCCGCGTGTTGGGCAGAACATGCAGCCGGTCGCTTTGCTCATACAGGGTGCCCAGCACCGCCATAGCCAACGCCGCAATGGCGGCAATGATCATTTGCTTTTTCATGCCATATCTCCCTTCGGTTGGGGTATAACCAGCATAGCATGATTTATTGCTGCCGCAAAGTGCATTGACGGATGCGCCTGCTTTCCCCTATGATGACGTTGTTGCACGGACACGCTTAGGTTATATCTAATCCGGCAGGGGCATGCCCCGGAAAGGAATCATATGGACACCATGTATCGGTATCTGATTATCGGCGCACACGCCGACGACTGCGAAAGCGCGGGCGGCATCGCGCTGCACCTGAAGGCGCTGGGGCAGGATGTGCGTTTTTTAGTGGCTACCAACGGCTGCTCCGGGCATCATGAAATGATGGGCGGGGCGCTGGTCAAGCGCCGCATGCAGGAAATGCAGCGCGTCAGCAATCTGACTGGTATTCCTTATCAGATGCTGGATCTGCCCGATGGCGGCCTGGTCAACGGCCTGCCCGAGCGGCAGCTGATGATGCAGGCCATCCGGGAAATCAACCCCCATGTCATCATCACCCACCGCCCGTGGGATTATCACCCCGACCACCGCAACACCTCGCTGCTGGTGCAGGACTGCGCCTATTTGCTGATGGTGCCCAATGTGTGCCCCATGACGCCGCCCATGAAGCGTATGCCCGCTATATTCTACATGCAGGATAGGTTCCAGAAACCCAGCCCCTTCACACCCGATTTGGTGTTTGACATCACCAGCCATTGGGACATGAAGGTACGCATGTACCACCAGTACGATTCGCAGGTGTACGAGTGGCTGCCCTGGGTGGACGGCCTGGACATGGCTACCATCCCCACAGACGATGAAGAGCGTTTCCACTGGCTGAAAAAAACGCGCTTTGGCACGCGGAGCGAGGGCTATGCCCAGGCGTTCCGCGCGCAGCTCATCGCCAAGTATGGCGAGCACGGCGCGCAGGTGCGCTATGCCGAGGCGCTGGAGTGCTGCGAATACGGCCGCCAGCTGACCCAGGAGGAACGGGACAAGCTATTCCCGTTTTGACGAGGAGGAAGCCCATGGACTGGAACAGGTGGAAGCCCTCCCGCTATATCAGCTTTGAATCGCCCGCCATCTTAGGCTTTGCGCTGGCATCGCTGCTGGTGTTGGTGGTCAACGCCCTGACGGGCGGGGCGCTCAACCGCAGTGTAACCAGCGTTTTTCGAACGGCAGCAAGCAACCCCCTGTTATATCCGCGTTTGTTTCTGCACGTGCTGGGGCATGCGGACTTTGGGCATTATGCCGCCAACATGGGGTTGTTTTTGGTGCTGGGCCCGCTGATGGAAAAACGCTATGGCTCCGGGCGGTTGCTAAGCTATATCGCCATCACCGCGCTGGTGACCGGGCTTGCGCACATCCTGATATCGCCGCACACGGCCATGCTGGGCGCCAGCGGCGTGGTGTTCATGCTCATTCTCCTGTCTGCCGTATCGGGTCGCATCAGCGACAAGGTGCCGCTGACGCTGGTGCTGGTGGCGCTGATCTACTTGGGCCGTGAAACCATAGGCGGCCTGTTCACCCACGATAGCGTGTCCCAGCTGGCGCATATCTTCGGCGGCCTGTGCGGCCTGGTGCTGGGGCTAAAAGGGCCCAAAGATAGAAGCGCTTGAACGCATTGTTGTGCGGGGAAGGAAAGAGATTATGTTACAGGAAGGCTTATACGAGCAAGTAATCCATGAGCTGTTGGCCAAGCAGCTAGAGCATGATACACAATTTGATAAAGTTGTTGATAGCATCGATGAAGCCGAAGCCTTTCAAGTTTTAACCGCATACGTGTCAGAGGTGTTGCAAAAAGGATTGTTTCACCTACAGGGTAGCAAAGAATCATTGAGGGCTCAAATAGCACTGTGCAATGACATTATCGCGTTAGTGAGGAAAGCAACGTGTGATGCACAATATGAACCGTCGGCCATAGATGACCGGGCACAACAGTTATTGGCGCTTTTTCACAAACAGAATAGCCCCTATGCCTTAACCAAGGAAAGTATTCCACGGCCTGTTACTTCTTTGTCGGCCAGCAGTTTGTTTACAGGATCTGTTCATGAACCGCGCCTCCATGTTGAGTTTCAAAAAGAAATCCAATCCAGCGATCGGATAGATATGCTGGTGTCCTTTATCAAATGGAGTGGTTTGCGCTTAATATGGGAAGCATTGCAGACATTTGCAGGCCGTGGAGGCGTGCTGCGTGTGATTACTACATCCTATATGGGGGCTACAGATGCACGTGCTATCGAGGCGTTATCAAGTTTGCCTGGTGTAAAAATCCGTATTTCATATGATACGCGTCACACAAGATTACATGCTAAAACATATGTATTTCATCGCCATACTGGATTCAGCACAGCATACATTGGTAGTGCAAATTTGTCCGGTGCTGCGCTATCCGAGGGACTGGAATGGAATATGAAAGTGACGGTGCATGATTTACCCAGCACCATGCGCAAAATAGATGCCACTTTTGAAAGCTATTGGCATGCGGATGAGTTTGAGCTGTTTACATTGGAGCATCAGGATCGGTTAAGAACCGCTTTACAATCAGAGCGTGTTGGAATGGACCAGCAAGATACTATGTATCTGTTTGATATACGCCCCTACCCGTTTCAGCAGCAAATCCTTGATATGCTACAAGCGGAACGTGAAGTACGTGGCAGGCATAGAAATCTAATAGTGGCTGCTACGGGTACGGGGAAAACGGTTATTTCTGCGTTTGATTACAAGCGATTTGTTCAATCAAATAAACAAAAAACCAAGCGTCTGCTATTTATCGCACATCGTGAGGAGATATTACAGCAAAGCATTGCTTGTTTCCGGGGCGTGTTGCGCGATCCAAACTTTGGTGATTTGTTTGTTGGCTCAAATCGTCCTAGTTCAATTGAACATCTTTTCATGTCCATACAAACTTTTAATGCTCAGAGCTGGCATGAAAAAACAACTGAGGACTATTATGACTATATTGTAGTAGACGAGTTTCATCATGCAGCAGCTCCCAGTTATGTTAAAATGCTGTCTTATTACAAGCCATATATAATGCTAGGACTTACTGCAACGCCTGAGCGCTTAGATGGAAAGGATGTTCTCACGTGGTTTGATGATCATATCGCAGCGGAAATCCGTTTGCCAGAGGCCATTCGGCGTGGATTACTTTGCCCGTTTCATTATTTTGGTGTAGCGGATACTGTAAACTTGGAGAACATGCGCTGGACACGGGGTGGATATGATCGCGCACAACTAAGCAATGCATATACATTAACCGGAGAAATTGCTGATCGTAGAGCGCAACATATCGTGCAATCTCTTGCACGCTATATAACTGAAATGACAGCGGTGAAGGGGCTGGGTTTTTGTGTATCTGTAGAACACGCTCATTATATGGCAGAATTCTTTTGCCGTTCAGGTATTCCCTCGATGGCCTTAGATGGTATGTCAACACAGGCGGAACGGCTGAGCGCACCCAAACAATTGGTGACAGGTGAGCTCAAGTTCTTGTTTGTGGTGGATTTATACAATGAAGGGGTCGATATTCCGGAAGTGAACACTGTACTCTTTCTGCGACCTACTGAAAGTTTGACGGTGTTTTTGCAGCAACTGGGTAGGGGGTTGCGGCTAAGTCCAGGAAAGGAATGCTTGACGGTTTTGGATTTTATTGGTCAAGCACATGTGAAATACGACTATGCGCAAAAATTTACTGCTCTTTTAGGAGATACACGCCATGGTATATTCAATGAGGTGAAGTCAGGCTTTGTAAATGCTCCTCAGGGTTGTTTTATTCAGCTGGAAAAATTAGCACAGAAATATGTGCTGGATAATATTCGAAAGGCAGTCAACAGCCTGAGTGGTTTACGGTTACATATTGCATCGTTTTCATCTGACACAGGACAACCGTTGACGTTAACGAGATTTATTAAGCATCATCATTTGGATTTGCGCAGCTTGTATCGCCGGAAGGTTTCATTTGCGCGTTTGTGTGTTTCAGTAGGCGTGCGAGAGGATTTTTCTGAACCTATGGAGGAACAGATTGCACGCGCCTTGCCTCGTATATGCACAGTAGATTCGCGTAGATTGATTGTTTTCTGGCTGCGTGTTTTAAGCAATCCCATGGGTATTGATCCCAAATCCTTGTCCGCGGTAGAGTTGGCGATGCTACGCATGCTGTGTGTTACTATTGTACCGGATATGGCGCCAAACTTTGCACCAGAGAATTTAAGGTCATTCCTTGATACGATTGCTCTTTGCCCCATCCTAGCAGATGAAATTTGCGAAGTATTGAATTATCAGTTTCAATCCATTGATTTTGTCGACCAAGAAGTGTCTTTGGGTTTTGCTAATCCGCTGGATTTGCATTGTACGTACACACGGGATCAACTGCTGGTTGGTCTAGGCATGTTGTATCCGGCGTCAATGCGAGAAGGCGTAAAATGGATGCCTAATATTAGATGTGACGTTTTTACAATCACGCTTAACAAATCTGACAGAGATTATTCGCCCACAACCATGTACAATGACTATTCCATTAATGAGCATTTGTTTCATTGGCAAAGCCAAAGCACTACGTCTGCTGAGTCGCCAACAGGCCAACGCTATCAGCTGCATGGTACGGCTGGACATCAAGTATTGCTCTTTGTACGAGAATATAAGCAGGATGGTTATGGGGGCTCGTCGCCATACACATATTTAGGAACAGCCAGTTATGTTAGCCATGAGGGGAGCAGGCCCATGAGTATTATCTATAGGTTGCATCAGCCTATTCCGGCCAAACTGCTCAAAAAGACAAATAAACTGCTTATATGATGGACTAGATAACTGCTTCTATTAATGATGAATTGATTGCAAACAAAGGCGGGTACAATATATGACTGGAAAAGAACGCATCAGCAAAATACTCCGGCGCGAGAAGACCGACCGGGTGGGGCTGTATGAGCATTTCTGGGGCGATACGCACAAGGCCTGGCTGGAGGCGGGGGACATACGACCAGGTGAGGAGCTGGATGACCTGTTCGGCTTTGACATCGCGGAGTGTTGGGCGTTTAACCTGATGGCGGACCTGGACTTTGAGCCGCAGGTGGTGAGCGAAACTGCCGATACCATTACGCTGCTGGACGGCAACGGCGCCACCCTCCGGCGACACAAGCACCATGACACCACGCCGGAGCACATTGATTACCGCGTGACCGACCGGGAAGAGTGGGATCGCTCCATCAAGCCCCTACTGACGCCCGACCCGCGGCGCATCAACTTTGACGCCTACCGCAAGGCGAAGCAGCGCGCGCACGACGCAGGGCGCTTCTTTGTGTGGAGCGGGGTCAACGCCTTTGAATGCATCCACCCCATGTGCGGGCATGTGAATATGCTTATCGGCATGGCCGAGGACCCGGGTTGGGTGAAGGACATGGCCGATACCTATACGCAGCTGACGGTGGAGCTGCAGCGTATGCTGTTTAAGCAGGAGGGATACCCCGATGGCATCTGGTACTACGAGGATATGGGGTTTAAGGACAAGCCGTTCATGTCCCCCGGCATGTACGAGTGCATCATTCAGCCCGCGCACGCCTATACCATCCGCTATGCGCATGATAAGGGGCTGCCCGTCATCATGCACAGCTGCGGCTATGTGGAGCCTCTGCTGCCCGGGATGATCGACGCGGGCATTGATTGTTTGCAGGTGATAGAGGTAAAGGCCGGCATGGATTTGCTGAAACTGAACCGGCAGTTTGGGCACCGGATTGCGTTCATGGGCGGTATAGACGTGCGCAAGCTGTACACCAACGACCGCGCTGTGATTGACGAGGAACTGGAAAGCAAAATCCCTGCCATGATGGAAACGTGCAACTACGTTGTGCACAGCGATCACTCCATCCCCAAGACCGTGACGGTGGACACCTACCGCTATTTTATTGACCGGGCGCTGTCGCTGGGAACGTATTAAATTGGCCGATCTGCTGCGCGGTATGCTGGATATAGACCCCTTGCACCGGGAGGCTGTGCGCGCCTATGCGCAGGCCACGGGCTTGGCTTGTGCACTGACGGGCACGGATGGCGCGGCGCTGTGGCAAAGCGGCATACCCTGTGGCCTGTGCCAGAAAAAAGGGGAGAGCTGCCAGCGCGCGCACCGGGACGCGCTGCACATTGCGCGGCGGTATGGCGGGCAGTATGCCTACCTATGCCCCCAGGGGCTGGGATTTTTTGTGTCGCCGGTGTTAAAGAACGATGCGCTGCACATGGGTCTGCGCGCGGGGCCTGCGCTGCTGGTGACGCCGGAGGATTTTTTGGCGTGTGAACTGGATGGTCAGGTACAGCCGGGTTCCAAACTACATCAGCATGTGAAGTCGCTGCCGCAGGTGCCGCCCCGGCGCGCCTCGGCGCTGATGCACCTGCTGTTTATGACGGCGTCCTTTTTGGGCGGCGCGCAGGAGGCGGAGCGCCTGCGCGAGGCCGCGGCCTCCGACCAGATGCAGGGGCAGATATCGGCGTATCTGCATGGCATCAAGCAGGCTGAAAGCGCCCCTTACCCCTATGACAAGGAGCAGGCGCTTTTACAGGCCATGTCGCAGAACCGCCGTAAGGAGGCCAACCGCCTGTTAAACGAGCTGCTGGGGCATGTGCTGCTCATCTCCGGCATGTCCTTTGAGCGCATGAAAGCGCACATCAACGAGCTCACCGTGCTGATGAGCCGCCGCGCGCTGGAAAACGGCGCCGACCCGGAGTGCGTGCGCGAGGATACCTACCGCGCCTACCGGAGATTAACCGGCATCAAGGCCTTTGAGGAGCTGTGCTTCTGGCTCAATGAAGTGATGAACAACCTGATCTCGGTGGCCTTTGCCTTTGGCGATTCGCGCCATGCCGGCACCATCCGCCGCGCCACGGGCTATATCAAGGCGCACCTGCACGAGCCGCTTACCCTGCGCGCCATCAGCGAGGAAGTGTACCTGTCGCCCGCATACTTCAGCCGCGTGTTCCGGCGCGAAACGGGCATGAGCGTCAGCGCTTATATCTCTGCCCAGCGCATGCGCCGCGCGGCCGAACTGCTGCACCATAAGGACATGCCCGTCAGCGCCGTGGCGCAGGCCGTGGGCATCCAAAGCCTGAGCCAGTTTACCCGAATGTTCCGGCAGGTGTACGGCCTGCCGCCCGGCGCGTACCGCAAACAGTTGTCCGCATAAAACCGAATGCTCGCATTTGTGCAAACCCTTGTACGTATTTGTGCATGTTTATTGTGCCGAGCATGATATAATAGGGGCAAATCAAATCAAGGGGGATATACACATGGATAATCTGCTTCAAGGAATCTCAACCAATTTGCAAAACGGCAAGGCCAAGGTAGTTAAGCAGCTGGTGCAGCAGGCGGTGGATCAGAACCTGCCCGTCAAACAGATTCTGGAAGAAGGCCTGTTGAGCGGCATGAGCATTATTGGCGATAAGTTTAAGAACAACGAAGTATTCGTGCCGGAGGTGCTGGTGGCGGCCCGCGCGATGAACTTCGGCGTGGAGGTGCTAAAGCCCCTGCTGGCCGGTTCCGGCGTTGAATCCAAGGGCAAGGTGTGCATCGGCACCGTGCGCGGCGACCTGCACGACATCGGCAAAAACCTGGTGAAGCTCATGATGGAAGGCAAGGGCATTGAGGTGCTCGACCTGGGCACCGATGTGGCCCCGGAAACCTTTATTGACGCTGCTGTCAACCAAGATTGCACCATCATTTGCCTGAGCGCGCTGCTGACCACCACCATGGGCGTCATGCGCGAGGTGGTGGAGGAAGTGGAAAAGGCCGGGCTTAAGGGCAAGGTCAAGGTCATGATCGGTGGCGCGCCGGTGACCGACGCCTATTGCAAGGAAATCGGCGCGGACGCCTACACCCCGGATGCCGCCAGCGCATCGGACAAGGCCGTGGAACTGTTGGCCGAGCAGCAGGCCAGCGCATAAGCGCAGCCACTGAAAGGACGACCAATGAACCTTCGAGAGCGCGTGAACGCCATCCTGCACGGCCGCCCATATACGGGCGGCGTGCCGGTTATTTCCTTTGGCTACTGGGTGGAAACATTAGACCTTTGGGCGCAGCAGGGGCATGTTACCCAGGAAGAAGCGCAGGGCTATCGTCAGCATGGCGACAACTCCCAGGCCGACCGCAGCGTGATGAACAAGCTGGGGTTTGACTTTAACTGGAACCGCTGTGTGGGCGGGCGCAGCTATCTGTACCCACCCTTTCAGCCGGAAACCCTGCGCACCGAACCGGACGGCGCGCGCATTATCCGCAACAGCGAGGGGTTGATCGTCCGCGTGCACGATGGCATTGTGTCCATCCCGGCGGAGATTGGCACCTCCATGACGGGGCGCGAAGCATGGGAGGAGATGTACCTGCCGCGCCTGACCTATTCCAAGGATCGCGTGGATCATGATATGCTGGCCAAGCTGAAGGCCGAGGACGCCGCCCGCACCGAGCCCTTGGGTCTGCACGCAGGCAGCCTGTATGGCAACATCCGCAACATGCTGGGGGTCGAGGGCATCAGCTTCCTCCAGGTAGATGATGAGGACTTGTACCGCGAAATCATCGACACCATCGGCAACCTGTGCTTTGAGGTGGCGCGCGATGTGGCGGCCTCGGGCATACGGTTTGACTACGGGCACTTCTGGGAGGACATTTGCTTCAAGACCGGCCCCCTGGTCAACCCCCGCGTGTTTGAGGAGCTGGTGGGCCCGCACTACCAGCGCATCACCACCATGCTCAATGAGCACGGCATCGACATCATTTCGCTGGATTGCGACGGCTGCATCGACCTGCTGGTGCCCATCTGGCTCAAAAACGGCGTCAACACCATGTTTCCCATCGAGGTGGGCACGTGGAATGCCTCCATTGCGCCGTGGCGTGCGCAGTATGGCGAGGAGCTGCGCGGCGTGGGTGGCATGGATAAGCGCGTGTTTGCGCACGATAAGGCCGCCATTGATGCTGAAATTGAGCGCTTAAAGCCGCTGGTGGCGCTGGGGCGCTATCTGCCCTGCCCCGATCACCGCATCCCGCCGGATGCCAAGTTTGAACTGGTGCAGTATTACTGCGACCGGTTCCGCGCCACGTTTGCATGATACGGAACGCAAGAGATAAAATGAAAAAAGAGGATGTACAAAATAAAAAACTGGCTGCAGACGCGCTGGCTGAAAAATACGGGGATATCAGGGTTGGCGTAATCAAGCTGACGGACGAATATAAAGAAGCCCTGCAAAATGCCGATGGCGGTATGCTGCCGCCATCGGCGCTTGTGACCAAACACTTGCCTGGCGGACTAACAATACCGCTGGCGGAAGCCATCGACAACGATATGATGTACATGAAGCGGTGCGAAGCGGAACTGGATGAAGCATACCTGCAGCCTGTGATGTACGTTGTTGCTACGTATGCTGAGCCCAATGCGGAGGACAAGATTTTTTGCATGCACCGCATCGGCAAGCTGGGGGATGCGCGGCTTTCGGGCCTGTACAGCATTGGCGTAGGCGGACACGTTGATGAAGGCGAAAAGCTGCTGGACTGCTTCTACCGCGAACTCAAAGAAGAAATCGGCGTTACGCGCGAGGACATATCCTCAACAAAGCGCATGGGCTATATCTATGACAGGAGCACGGCGATCGGCCGGGTGCATCTTGGGGTTGTTTACGCGATACGGCTCAAGCATGGCGATATTGCCGTGGCGGAGCCTGATAAGCTGCGTGGCGAATGGATAACAAAGGAGCAGCTGGCTCAGTTGCGTGTCCATGATCAGATGGAGACGTGGTCTAACATTTGTGCGGATATGATTTTAGAGAAGAACCCAAACGAAGTTTGAACGTTACATGATATCCGATTCTGTACAGGAGGTATCAGCATGAACGGCCCCGAAGCCCTTGTCCAGACCATCTTGAATGAGGGCGCCCAAAATGCCCGGGTCGTCAACGTGTGCGATCTGGTGTTTGACAGCATGTTCCGCAGCTTGTGCGTTGCCAACAGCTGCGGACGCTATGGCAAGTGCTATACGTGCCCGCCCGATGTGGGCGATATCGACACCCTGATGGACAAGGCGCGCGAATATGACCGCGGCGTGCTGTATCAGACCATCTGGCCGCTGGAGGATTCCTTTGATATAGAGGGCATGCAGGTGGCCGGAAGTCAACACAGTGCGCTGTCCCAGCGTATTCATGGGTATTTGGATAAAAACATGCTGCACCTGTCCGGCGGCGGCTGTCGCCTGTGCGAAGTGTGCGCCAAGCAGGAAAATAAACCCTGCCGCTTTCCAGGGCAGGCCATCGCCTCCATGTCGGCATATGGGCTCAATGTCTATGAGGCGGCCAAGTTGGCAGGGCTGAAATACGTCAACGGCGCCAACACCGTTACATACTTTGGTATCGTTTTTATGAAGGATCATCCCAATGCCTGACATTACTGTCCTGTACGGCAACCAGCGGTGCACGCACGCCTTTACCGGCACGCCGCTGCTGCACGAGCTGCTGCGCAATTTGGGGTACGCTGTGCCCACGCCCTGCGGCGGCAAGGGCGTGTGCGGCAAGTGCGCGGTGACGGCGCAGGGGGCGCTGGATCCGCCGCCTGCCCATGGCCGCTGCCTGGCGTGCGTGACGCGCGTGCTGGGCGATGCCGAAATTACCCTGCCCAGGGAGGAGGAGCTGCGCAATATCGCGCTGGCCGGTGCGCTGCCGCTGTTTGAGGCGCATCCGATGCCCGGCCGCTATGGCTTGGCGGTGGATATCGGCACCACCACCTTGGCCGCGCAGCTGATTGACTTGGCGCATGCGCGGGTGCTGGCCTCCGCCTCCCGGCGCAACCCGCAGCGCGAGGTGTCCGACAATGTCATCGGCCGCATCGAGGCCGCGCTGGCCGGGCAGGGGGCGCAGTTGCAGCAGCTGGTCAAGGACGCCATTGCAAAGCTTACGCAGGAGGCCGCCATGGCCTCCCAGATTGATCCCAATCAGGTGGACGCCTGGGTGGTCACCGGCAACACCACCATGCTGTATTTGCTGACCGGTAGAGATCCCGAAACGCTGTCGCACGCGCCTTTTGAGCCGGACTGGACGGCCGATGAAACCGTGGAGGGTATGTATTTGCCGCCCTGCATCGGCGCGTTTATCGGTGCGGATACCGTGTGCGCGGTATTGTCTACGCGCCTGATGCATCACGAGGGCACCGCGCTGCTGGCCGATATTGGCACCAATGGCGAGGTGGCGCTGTGGCACGGGGGCACGCTGTACTGCTGCGCCACGGCGGCAGGCCCGGCCTTTGAGGGCGGTGGCATCCGCGACGGCGTGGGCAGCATTGCAGGCGCAGTGGATCGCGTGTGGGTGGAGGATGGCATGCTGCGCTATACCACCATCGCTGATGAAACACCCGTGGGCATTTGCGGCTCAGGGCTGGTAGACGCAGCCGCGGCGCTGCTGGAAACCGGCCAGCTGGACGAAACGGGCGCCATGGACAACGATGAGGAAAGCATTGCTCCCGGCGTTGCGCTCACTGGGCAGGACATCCGCAAGCTGCAATTGGCCAAGGGTGCCATTGCCGCGGGCATCCGCACGCTGTGCAAGACGGTGGGCATCGGCATGGAGCAGGTGGACGCTTTCTATGTGGCCGGCGGCTTTGGCGCGCACCTGGACATGGACAACGCCGCAAAAATCGGCCTCATCCCGCGCGCGCTGGTGCAAAAAGCCGTGTCGGTGGGCAATGCGGCGCTGGCCGGCGCCATGATGATGCTGCTCCGGCAGGAATTTATAGAAGAGGCGCGTAATATAGCCTGTAAGGCCCAGGTGGTCACGCTGTCCGGCTCCGCCGCGTTTTCGGATGCCTTTGTGGACAGCATGATGTTTGAGGAAATTGTTTGAGAAAATATAAAACTCTGGAGGATAAAATGGAACGCAGGATGGATTTGGGTGGGCAGTGGCACATGCACCGGCTGGGGGACGCGGAACGCATCCCCGCCACGGTGCCGGGCAGCGTGTACAGCACGCTGCTGGAGGCCGGGCGCATGGAAGACCCCTTCTGGCGCGACAATGAGCTGGACGCGCTCAAGCTGATGGAGCATGACTATGTATTTGAGCGCACCTTTGACGTGGCACCCCCGATGCTGGAAGGCGATGCGCTGATATTGACCTGCTTGGGGCTGGACACCCTGTGTGAAGTGCGCGTCAACGATCAGTTGGTGCTAAGCGCCAACAACATGCACCGCACCTGGGAGGTGGATGTAAAGCAGCATGTGCATGCAGGGCAAAACCACCTGCACATTACCTTCTTTTCGCCCACCAGGTTTGTGGCCGAAGCGTTTGGAAACAGCTTTATCGATGGTTCCACCGATGCCATGCGCGGCTTCCCGCATCTGCGCAAGGCGCACTGCATGTTTGGCTGGGACTGGGGCCCGCGGCTGCCCGATGCCGGCATCTGGCGCGACATCTACCTGACGCGCGTGGACAAAGCCCGGCTGTGCAGCGTGCGCATCCGCCAGCATCACCAGGATGGCCGCGTCACGCTGTCCTTTGAGCCCGAGGCGGAGGTGGTGGCCGGTGCGCCCGCGCTGTCCGGCCGCATCACCGTGACCGCGCCGGACGGCACCATTTTGACCAGCGCGGGCGAGGACATCGAGGTGATTAACCCGCAGCTGTGGTGGCCCAATGGATTAGGCGAGCAGCCCTTGTACGATGTACATGCAGAGCTGCGCGCCGATGGCGAGGCCGTGGATACCTGGCAGGCGCGCATTGGCCTGCGCACCATGACCATGAAGCGCGAAAAGGACGAATGGGGCGAATCCTTTGAAACATGCGTCAACGGCGTGTCCTTCTTTGCCATGGGCGCGGACTATATCCCGGAGGACAACGTGCTGCCCCGCGTAACGCCGCAGCGCACGCACGACCTGATTCTCCAGTGTAAAAAGGCCAACATGAACGCCATCCGCGTGTGGGGCGGCGGACACTATCCCAGCGATGCATTCTATGATGCCTGCGATGAAATGGGCCTGGTGGTGTGGCAGGATTTTATGTTTGCCTGCGCCATGTATGAGCTGACCGATGAATTTGAGCAAAACATCGTCGCCGAAATCAACGACAACGTGCGCCGCCTGCGTCATCGCGCCAGCCTTGGCCTGTGGTGCGGCAACAACGAGATGGAGTGGCAGGTGGATGACCATGTCTACACCATGACCCACAAGCAAAAGGCGGACTATATCCGCATGTACGAGTACATCATCCCCAAGGCCTTGAAACAGGTGGATGACGTGACGTTCTATTGGCCGGCGTCACCGTCCTCAGGCGGGGGATTTGACAACCCCAACGACCCCAACCGCGGCGATGTGCACTATTGGGAGGTGTGGCACGGCAACAAGCCGTTTACCGCCTACCGCGAGCTGTTCTTCCGCTATGCCAGTGAGTTTGGCTTCCAAAGCTTCCCCTGCCTGAAAACGGTGGAGGCCTTTACGCTGCCCGAAGACCGCAATATATTCTCCTATGTGATGGAAAAACACCAGCGCAACCAGTCGGCCAACGGCAAAATCATGAACTATCTGGCGCAGACCTTCCTGTACCCCAATGATTTTGACACGCTGCTGTATGCCTCCCAACTGCTGCAGGCCGAGGCTATCCGCTATGGCGTGGAACACTGGCGCCGCAACCGCGGGCGCTGCATGGGCGCCGTGTATTGGCAGCTGAACGACTGCTGGCCGGTGGCATCCTGGTCGTCCATTGATTACTTTGGCCGCTGGAAGGCGCTGCACTATGCCGCCAAGCGCTTCTTTGCGCCGGTGCTGCTGTCCTGCAACGAGGAAGGCACGCTGACCCAGAACACCAACGTCAACGCCCAGGCTTTCCTGCTGGAAAAGAGCTTTACTCTCAACGTATCCAACGAAACGCAGCGCGACATTGCCTGCACCGTGCGCTGGGCGCTGCGCAGGCCGGATGGATCGGTGATGGAGCAGGGCGAGGATGAGGTGCATGTGCCCGCGCTGTCGGCCACGTGGCTCAACAAGCGCACTTTCCCGGATGCGCCGCTGTATGAAAGCTATGTATCCTATGACCTGTACAACGATGGGCAATGGGTGTCCGGCGGCACCGCGCTGTTCTGCGCGCCCAAGCATTTCCGCTTTGTTGACCCGCAGCTGCAGCTGGAGGTCAACGGCAACGCCATCACGGTAACGGCGCAGGCCTATGCGCGCAGCATCGAAATCGTGTGCGACGACGGCGACGTAGTGCTTAGCGACAATTTCTTTGACCTCAATGCCGGCAGCCGCACCGTGCACATCGAATCCGGCCACGGCACGCAGTTCCGTGTGCGCAGCGTGTACGACATCCGGTGACGCGCATGAAAGCCAGGCGCCCCTGGCCGTGGGTCACCATCACCAAAAAGGGCGAGCTGGCGCTGCGGGGCGGCCATCCGTGGGTGTACGCAGGCGAAGTGCTGGAGGTCAACGGCGTTGCCGATGGCGGCCTGTGCGATGTGATGGGCCAGGGCAAAAGATACTTAGGTACGGGCTTTTACAACAGCAACAGCCTGCTGCGCGTGCGCGTGTTTTCCGATAACGCCAACGATCAGTTTGACGATGCGTTCTGGCGCAGGCGCATGCATTACGCCGTCAGCTATCGCCAGCGCGTCATGGGGGAGGGGTTTTCCTCCTGCCGCCTGGTGTATGGCGATGCCGACGGCCTGCCGGGGCTGACGGTGGACAAATTTGAGGACATGCTGGTCGCGCAGGTCATGTGCTTAGGCATCGACCTTATCAAGGAAAAACTGCTGAGCCTGCTGTGCGAGGTGCTGGCGGGGCAGGACGTCCCCGTGCGCGCGGTGTATGAGCGCAGCGAAGGCGCGCTGCGGCACAAGGAAGGCCTGGCCGATGTTTCAGGCTTCCTGCCGCTGGGCACCTCGCGCGGGCAGGTGCAGGACAATACCGTGATCATCACCGAAAACGGGATCAAATACCGCGTGAACATCGCCGGGGGCCAGAAAACCGGTTTTTTTCTGGATCAAAAATACAACCGCTTGGCTACTGCACAGCTGGCGCAGGGCCTTACGGTGCTGGATTGCTTTACGCACACCGGCGCGTTTGCGCTTAACTGCCTCAAGCACGGCGCGCAGTTCGTCACCTGTGTGGATGCCTCGCAGGAAGCGCTCAACCGCGCGCAGGAAAATGCCGCGCTCAACGGCATGGAAGATCGCATCTCCTTTGTGCGCGCCGATGCGCTCCAATGGCTGCCCCAGCAGCAAAAACAAACCTATGACATGGTCATCCTTGATCCACCCGCCTTTGCCAAAAAACGCACGGCGGCGGCCAATGCCTTCAACGGCTACCGCGACATTAACCGCGCCGGATTGATGTTGCTCAAGCGCGGCGGCTTTTTGGCCACTGCATCGTGCAGCCACCACATGCCGCGCGAGCAATTTTTACGCGCAGTGCAGCAAGCCGCGCAGGCTACCGGCCTGCGCCTGAAGCAAATCGCTGCCCTCGGCGCCGCCCCCGACCACCCCGTGCTGTTAGGTGTGCCCGAAAATGAATATTTGAAGTTTTATCTGTTTCAGGCAATATAAGCGCAAAGAGGATGGGACGAGAATTTTGTTATGGTTGGGCTTCTCCCTCCACCTTGTCGATGCCCAGCTGTTCCCGTGCGTACTGATGCAAGGTTTCTGTTAGTATTTTCAAGCCTTCCTCGTTCAGATGCACTTTCTTGTCGCTGGAGAGCGCGCCATCTAAATAGCCCGCTTCATTTTTCAACGGTGTTGCAATGTCAACAAACGCAATGTCCAGCTCCTTGCACAGCGATTGCAGCTGTTCATTGAACCGATCAATGCCTTTCTGTGTTGTCTTGAGGGATTGCCCCCGCTCTGTAATCGGCGTGACAGACAGTGCGGTGATTTCAATATCCGGCACCGCACGGCGGATTTGCGAGATCATTTTGGTGTACCTCTGCCGGTCCCTGTCAGGGTTCAGGCCAGGGTCGTCCGCCAGCCCCAGCAGGATATACGCCTTCTTTGCCTCCATCGCCGCCAATCCGTGCCCCAGCCCCACATTCCGCCCGCGATAGAACAACGCCGGTTCATCTTTAAGCGCGTGTTCAAAGCCCGCCAAGTACAGGGAGTATGCCCCGGCCGACAAAAACCGTGCCGAACCAAAGATTTCCTGCCCCTCGTTGCGCATGCCGGTACGATAGCGCCGTATCTGGTTGGTCACGGAATCTCCCACAAAGACCACATCGTTAAAAAAAGCATACTCTGGCGGAATGGAGGTGGCATCTGTTGTCTCCCCCAAAACACTCAAGGGCAACAGAATCGCCAGCAGCAGTAAAACCCACAACTTTTTCAGCATATAAAATCCTCGTTCTGCCTTGTACAATGCTTAAGCACACATATTTGTCAAGCATTTATATTATAAGAGCATTGTCTGGGAAGGGCAATGTGTGCAGGAACAGGATGAAATATATGGGATATAGTTGCAAATCGCAGTGTACCTTCATCAAATCGAATATTGAATGTTGATGTTTAAGCTGTTTTACAATAATACAACAAAAATGCTATGATATAGCATAGAAATATGGTTTTTAGATGGATGCGCAATGGACGGGGCGCGTGGTTCGAGGGCTATATTCCGGAGGGAGCATGCAAAAACATTTCGTTACAAATTCAATATTCATGCCCATTACAGAGGTTCTGTCCTTTGGCACAATGCATTTTCAGAAGGCGTCTATCCCCATGCCGCTGGAAACGCATGAGGGTGCTTTTGAGCTGCTGCACCTGACCAGCGGCCTCAAAACGCTGTACTGCAACGGGAAGCGCTATCAGATGCGCGGCGGCGACATGCTGCTGTTGCATCCCGGTGAGGTGCACGGAAACCCCGATGAGGTGCAAAACAAATCTGCGCTGCGCTTTATTATCTTTCGCGACCCTGCTACCACACGCGGCTTTTTGAATATGAGCGTCAATGAGCGCCATCAGCTGGGGCGGCAATTGCGCCGCTGCCGCCAGGTGCGGCCCAACCGGGCGCTTTTGGGCGTGCTGGATGCCTGCTTTGAGGCCGTGCGGCATACCGATTTGCTGTTTGCCACGCGCCTGCGCGCCAGCCTGTTTTTGCTGCTGGACACACTGGTACAGGAGCATATACAAATGGAAGACGCTGCGGAGCTGCCCGAAGATATTGCGCGCGTGTTAGCCCTGATCAATCAACAAAACGGGCAGTGGCTGACGGTGGACGCCATGGCGCGGACAGCCAACCTGAGCGTTCCGTATTTTCAGCAGAAGTTCAAGCGCACCATGGGCGTGCCGCCGGCGGAATATCTGGTGCGCTCGCGCATTGCGCAAGCCTGTCAATTGTTGATAGAAACCGATTTGCCGATGCTGGACATTGCCATGCAGCTGGGATTGTCCTCCAGCCAGCATTTTTCGACGCTGTTCAAACGCTACACCGGATTTACCCCGCAATCCTTCCGAAACACACACAAGAATCAAGACAGCCAAAAGTAAGACCATAGAAATATGAACGCTTTTGCACCGGCGTTCTATTATGCTATTCATGTAATATGATACAAGTATGAGGTGCTGCCGGATGCAAATTGGTGTTTTGGCCGAGAGTTTTGGCTTACCGCTGCGGGAAGCCATCAGGGAAGCCGCCCGCTTAGGGGTGAAAGGCGTGCAGATATACGCCGTAGAGGGGGAAACCGCCCCTGAAAACATGGATGCTGCGGCCATCAGGGAACTGCGCACAGCGATCAAGGATCAGAACTTGGTCATTTCCGCCATCTGTGCGGATATGGGGGGCGGGGGCTTTGCTTTCCCGGAGCAAAACGCCGCGCGCATTGAGCGCACCCGCCGCATCATGGATATGGCATTGCAGCTGGACTGCCGGGTGCTGACCACCCATATTGGCGTGGTGCCGACGGATGCTCAGCACCCCCGCAATGCCGTGATCGCCGATGCGCTGGGCCGCTTAGGCGAGTATGCGCAGCGCGCCGGGGCGGTGTTTGCCATCGAAACGGGCCCGGAGCCTGCGCATGTGTTGCTGCGCATGCTGCAGCAGGTCAACAACCCGGCCATTGGCGTCAACATGGACCCCGCCAACCTGGTCATGTCGCTTCAGGCGGATCCTGTGCAGGCGGTGTATACGCTCAAGGATCATATTGTGCACACCCATGCCAAGGACGGCGTTTTCTTGAAATGGGCTGATCCTGACGTCGCCTACGGCATGGTTCCGCCTGCGCCGGACTATAACGAAAGCGACTATTGCTTGGAAGTGCCCTTGGGACAGGGCGGCGTTGATTTTCCCCGCTATCTGCGCGCGTTGCAGGACATTGGGTATCAGGGGTTTTTGACCATTGAGCGCGAAACCGGCGAAAACCCCGCCCGCGATATCGAGTTGGCCGTCCGCTTCCTCCAAGAGCGTCTGGAGGAGTTAAGATGAGCAACACGTTTTATGTGCCGGAGGGAGCCGCTTTCGGCCTGCAGGGCGAGTCCTTCTGCCTGGCGTCAGGCGGCGGGGCGGAGCTATGCTCGCAGAAGCAGTTCAATATCAGCGCCTGCCGCGGAAGTTTTGCGGCGTTTTCTGCTGTCATATTGTGGCCGGATTATGCCCGGCTGCACACGCAGGCTAGGGCTGCCGTATCCCCCGTGCACGAGGAAACCGTGCTGCGCGTGGATGTAAAAGGCGAACTTCCCGCAACGGTATACACGGCCGACATGATGGAATTTCAGGCCGATGCCAAGGTGGCCGACCCGCTTTTGACCGGGCAGATGATGCCGATGCGCCCCTACAGCCCGGTGCAGCTGTTTTTTGATGTGCCCGTGCCGGTGGATCAGCCCAAGGGCGATGTATCGCTGCAGGTGCGCTTGTTTGCGCACATCGGCTGCATGGACGAGGTGCTGGTGGAAACGCTGCATGTCACCATCCGTGTGTCGGCCGTTGCGCTGCCGCAGGGCACCGACCGGCAGTTTTTCCTGAACCTTTGGCAGCATCCGGCCAACATTGCCCGGCAGCATGAGGTGGACTTGTTTTCTGATGCGCACTTTGTCATTTTGGAGGAATACGTCCGCTGGATGGGCAGGCTGGGCATCAAAGCCTGCACCGTGATGTTGAGTGATTTCCCCTGGGCGGGGCAGCGCTGCTACCGTGAAACCCGCAATGCAAGCGACCTGTTTGAGTACAACTATGTAAAAATACGCAAAGATGCGCAAGGGGAATTCCACTTTGATTTTTCCAACGTCCTGCGCTATGTTCGCCTGATGGAACGGTACGGCTGCGCGGAGCAAATCATGCTGACCGGGCTGATGGGCATCTGGATGGATGTGGAAAAGGGCTTCGGGCGGCTGGCCCCGGACTGGCAGGAGCCCATCCGCTTAGCCTATGTGGACGAGGCGGACGGCTGTGTGCGGTATATGCGCACAGCAGCCGATATCGAGGAATATCTGCGGGCTGTGCACCATTTTCTGGTGGAGAGTGGCTTGCTTAACCGCTGCGTGCTGATGTCCGATGAGGTAGACCGCGGCGAGATTGATACCGGCTGGCAGACAGCGCGGGAGCGCGTGCTGCAATTGCTGCCCGGCCTGCGCTTAGAGTGGGATGTACCGCCCCAGGTTCTGTTAAGCGACAGCTTCCGCAATACGCCGGTGGATGTCTATACGCCGGGGTTGCCCGAGTATTTTGACAAGGATAGCCTGCGCTATCACGCGGATGTGGCCCGAAAAATCGAGGGGGCGCTGTTGCTGTGGTCGGTGTGCTGCTGGCCGCCGATCCCCAACTCGTTTTTGATGTCGCCTTTGCTGGAGGTGCGGCTGCACGGGCCGCTGACCGAGCACATCGGCATGGACGGATTCCTGCGGTGGAATTTCACGGTCTGGCCCAGCCGCCCGCGGGAAAGCCTGTCCTATGCCCTGCCCGGATGGCCGCAGGGGGATACGTGCTTTGTCTATCCCGGCCGGGGCGGGCAATGCTTCCCCTCGCTGCGTTACTTTGCGCTGCTGCGGGGGATGGAGGATTTTGAGCTGATGCGCATGGTGCGGCAGCGCTGCAAGGATGGGGAAGGCATTGTCCGCCGCGCGCTGGCGCTGGTCATTCGGGAGAATGATTTATCCCATTGGGACATGACGCGGCCGGATCTCCGGGAGCGGTATTACAGCCTGGATGACGCGGACTATGACGCCATGCGGCGCATACTGATCGATGCCTTGGAGGGATGCTCCGATGATTGATACCCATGTCCACATCGCCAACTTCCAAACGCCCCAGCCTGATATGCTGCTAAAAAGCATGGACGCCCACGGCGTGGATCGGCTGGTGCTGTTCTCGGAGGAGCCGGCCTACTGGGAAACCGACCCAAAAAAACGCAAGCGCCACAACGCAGAGCGCCTGGATCGCCTGTTTGCCTGGTGTCAGGGCAGCGGGGGACGGTTGCTGCCCGTCAGTTTCATCAACCCCACGGAGCCTGATGCCATCGCGCAGGTGGACGAGGCGCTGGCTCGGGGTGCCATTGGGTTTAAAGTCATATGTGAAACCTTCTACCCCGGCGATGAGCGCGCGCTGCCCACCTATCGGCATATTGCCAACCTTGGCAAATCCATCCTGTTTCACTCCGGCATTTTGTGGGATCCGTGCGATTGCTCCAAGTACAACCGCCCGGCTTTGTTTGAAGCGCTGATGGAGGTACCGAAGTTGACCTTCGCGCTGGCGCACATTGGCTGGCCGTGGACGGATGAGATGATTGCAGTGTATGGAAAGTTTATGGCCATGCGCGGCCACCCGCGTTTCACCGGCCAGAACATGTATATTGACATGACGCCGGGCACACCGGCCTGCTACCGCAGGGAAGTGATCGAGCGCCTATTTGCCGTGGATTACCCGCTGATGGCCGAACGGCTGCTGTTTGGCTCCGATGCGTTCACGGATGATTATGATGCCCGCTGGGCGCAGCAAGTATGGCAGGAGGATGCCCATATCCTGACCGACATCGGTCAGCCTGAGTCTGTACTGCAAAGCATCTCCTGCAACAATGCCCTCCGTTTCTGGAATGTTGCATAGCACACGTACCTAAGCTTGTAGCACATACAGCTAAATAATAGAGAGGAGAGAACCTTATGATTCCCGCAAAACGACCCCTGGCCGTCCTGTTGCTGGCGGCGCTGCTGCTTACGCTGCTGACACCGGCGCTGGCATCGGAAAAAGGCCCTCTGTACATTGAGGGCTCGGAGGATGTCACCCTGACCTACTGGATCCCAATTGATGGCAACGCGGCGCAGAAGTACACCACGCTGGCGGAGCACCCCTACTTCATCTGGCTCAAGGAGCAGACCGGCGTCAATATCGAGTTCATCCATCCCTCCTGGGATCAGATGGATCAGCAGATGAACCTGATGGTCACCTCCGGCAACTACTACGACCTGCTGTTCACCGCCTGGTATCCGGCAGGCCCGCAGGGCGCCATCAACGACAATGTGTTCCTGGATCTTAACCAGTACCGGGACATCATGCCCAACTATATCAAGGCCATTACCACCAGCGACGGTTCCCAGATGTCCTGGGAGTGGGGCCCGGAAAAGGAACGCTTAAACCCTGCGCCCATGCCCGCCTATGAAGAAATACTGACCACCGCCCAGGGCAACCTGTGGTGCGCAAGCCAGCTGTGGGGCGATACCCTGCTGTGCGAAAATGGTGCGGTCATCCGCAAAGACTGGCTGGATAAGTTGGGCCTGGATATCCCTCGCACGCTGGAGGAATTGGAAACCGTGCTGGCCGCCTTCAAAGGGCTGGGCGAGGATATTATCCCCATGTCCCTGGGCAGACTGGGCTTTAACGGCGCTTCCGGCGCGATTGTAACGGCCTTTGATGTGTATCCGGCCTGGTTTACCATCAATAAGGAAGGCGCGGTCAGGGATCCGGGCTGGATTGATCCCGCCATCAAGGACTACCTTGCGCTCATATCTGACTGGCACGCCAAGGGCTATATCGACCCGGACTTTGTCAACCGCGATGACGATGGGCTGACGGCACTCATGCTCAGCGACCGGCTGGGGATCATGTGGGAATCCTGGAAGCGCCCCGACCAGATCGAGGAATTATACACCGGAACGCAGGAAAGCTTTGAACTGGCCGCATTGCCGCTGCCCCGGAAAACGCTGGATCAGCAGCTGACATACCGGCAGGCCTATACCCCTGCGGCGGGCAACTATACGGTGATTACCTCCAACTGCCAGCACCCCGAAATCGCCGCCAAGTGGCTGGATGTGCAGTTCACCAAAGAGGCCTTCCTGCGCCAGAGCTATGGCGTTGAGGGCGAGAGCTATGAATTGGATGAAAACGGCGTGCCGTACTTCTTAGACGAATACCTCCAAAGGGAAAAGGAAGATCCCACGCTGGCGGCCTGTTACCTGTATTGCAACAGCACGTCCGTCTTCAGCGGCCGGGCGGGTTACCGTTTCTCCAAGACCAACTTGGAAGAAAAGCTGGATAAAATCCAGGCGTATGTCACCTGGGGAGAAAACGCGGATGCCAGCATGCAGATTGGCTATGTCATCTTTGACGGAGACGGCTGGGGCGAGATGTACACCCCCTATGTAGAGGCCGAAACCTACGTAATGCCCATGATGCTCAAGTTCGTAACCGGTGCCGAACCGCTGGACAAGTTTGATGAGTACCGCGAAACTGCGCTCGAATTAGGCTTCCGGGAAGCCACCGAGAAAATGCAGCAGGCATACGACCTCATGCACAAAAAGTAATACAGCAACACGGATGTAAACCAAAGGCGCGGCAGCCGGGCGTACATCGCCCGGCGGCCGATACGGAGGTAAAACATGCAGGGCCTGATACGAGACCTGAAGCGCAATCGCACCGCCTATCTGATGGCCGTTCCAGCGGTCATCCTCCTGCTGGTGTTTTCCTATGCCCCCATGTATGGTATCCTGATTGCGTTCAAAAAATATAAACCGGCGCTGGGTATACTCGGCAGCCCGTGGATAGGGTTTACGCACTTTGAAACATTCTTTCGCTCGGCGCATTTTCTGAAACTGGTGCGCAACACCGTGTGCATCAGCCTGTACAGCATGGCGGTGGAGTTCCCGCTGCCCATCGTGCTGGCGCTGATACTCAACGAAGTGCGCGCGCCCAAGTTCAAGCGTACGGTGCAGACCATCACCTACATGCCGTATTTCATTTCCACGGTGGTTATCTGCGGCATCCTCAAGCAATTCCTGGCCTATGACGGAACGCTCAACGCCATCCTCAAGCATCTGTTTGGCATGGAGCCCGTGATATTCCTCAACGAAGCGCGCTACTTCCGCAGCGTGCTTGTGTGGTCCAACGTGTGGCAGAGCGTGGGCTGGAACTCCATTATCTACATGGCCGCCATTGCAGGCATTGACATGCAGCTGTATGAAGCTGCGCGCATCGATGGCTGCGGGCGGTTCCGGCAGGCGCTGTATGTGACCTTGCCGGGCATCGTGCCCACCATTGTCATTTTGCTGATTTTGACGATGGGTTCGCTGTTTGCGGTGGCCACCGATAAAATCCTCCTGCTGTACACCCCTCTTACCTACGAAACGGGCGATGTCATCGGCACCTATGTATACCGCAAGGGTATCCGGGGCGGCGATTACAGCTTCTCCACCGCGGTAGGGCTTGCGCAGACGGTGGTCAACTTCACCTTGCTGATCGTGGTTAACAACGTCAGCAAGCGGGTGTCGGAGGTCAGCCTATGGTAAACCATTTGAATCCGCGCGCACGCAGCAAACGGCAACGATTAACACTGGCTGATGTGCTGATATATATTGCTTTAGTGCTGCTGTCCCTGGTGTGTATATACCCTTTGTATCAGATTTTTGTGGCGTCCATCAGCGACCCGGCGGTGGTGGCTTCCCGCAACGGCCTGGTGCTCTGGCCGGTGGGCATACACTTTGATGCGTATAAAATCGTGCTGAACAACCAAAACATTCTCAACGGTTTTCGCAACACATTCTTCTACATGACGCTGGGCACCGCGTTTCGCTATGTGGTGACGGCACTGGCCGCCTATCCGCTCAGCCTGCGCAGCGCCAAACTGAAGCGCCCGCTGATGCTGTTCATGACGTTCACCATGTACTTCAACGGCGGCCTGATCCCATACTATCTGCTGATTAACAACCTGGGCTTGATGAACACGCCCTGGGTACTGATTATTCCCGGCGGGGTCAGCGTATGGGATATCATCATCATGCGCACGCAGTTTCAGTCGCTGCCGGACAGTTTAATGGATGCAGCGCACATTGACGGTGCCACAGCGCCCCGCATCCTGTTCAGCATCCTGCTGCCGTTAAGCAAGGCGGTATCCGCCGTGCTGATTCTGTTTTCGGTCGTAGGGTTCTGGAACATGTGGTTTGAACCGATGATTTTCCTAACCCAGCGCAGCATGTACCCCCTGCAGTCCGTGCTGCGGGAAATCCTCATCGACAGCAACGAGCATATGCTGGCCGGCAGCAAGAGCGCAGTCAACATCAAGCTAGACCCGGCCTCCATGAACAATGCCAAGCTGCTGATCAAATATGCCAACATCATCGTTTGTACGGCACCCATACTGGCTATTTACCCCTTTGCACAGAAGCATTTTGTCAAGGGCGTGATGATCGGATCGCTGAAGGGATAAAAGAAACGACATGCTGATTGAAGCAAAGCATTTCTGGCGGGATAGTTCGTCCGCGCAGCCGGGGCAGATTCTGCTGGAAAATGGCACCGTGCGCGCAGTGGGCGCCCAGCTGGGCACTCCGGACATCCGCTGTGCGTATATGGGCCCCGGATTGTTCGACCAACACATCCACGGCAGCAACGGCGTCAATGTAATGACCGCCCATGCGGATGGCATGATGTCATGGCTGGAGCAATTGGCCCAGGGCGGCACCGCCGCCGTCCTGCCCACGCTGTATACCGCCCCCACCCCACGCATGCGCGCAGCGCTTGAAACGGTGGCCCATGTTATGCGCCTGCAGCGCGCGGGTGCCGGCGGTGCCAGGGTGCTGGGCGTGCATCTGGAAGGACCGTACATCAGCCCCCAATACTTGGGCACGATGGATCCCAAGTACTTGCAGCCCACAACCATCGAGGGGTACGACCAGATGGTCAACGGGCTGGAGGACATCGTCCGGCTGGTAACACTGGCTCCCGAACAGCCGGGTGCCGATGAACTAACCCGCAGGCTGACCGCGCGCGGCATCCGCGTGATGGCAGGGCACACGGCCGCCGGGGCCGAAGAAGGTGTCGCTGCTTTCGAGGCCGGGGTAAGCGGCATCTGCCATTTTTTCAATGCGGCCATTCCCATCCATCATCGCAAGCCCGGCATTTTGACCAGCGCGCTGCTGGATAAGCGCATCTATGCCGAGTGCATCTCCGACATGGTACATGTGCACCCGTATGCCGTGCGCTTGCTGTATCAGGTAAAGGGGCCGCGGCGGATGATCCTCATATCGGACGGCGTGGCCACCACCGGGCTTGCTGATGGAGAGTATATAAACTGTGAGGAAACGGTGCTTGTGCGCAACGGGCAATCGCGCTCGCCGGAGGGGAACTTGACCGGCGGCACCTATCCATTGGCGGGCTGTGTGCGCGCTGCGGCGGCGCATGGCATTCCAGTGCTGGACGCGCTGCGCATGGCCTCCATCACCCCGCGACGGTTTTTGGGGCTGCGCGGTTCGGGCGCGCAACCCGGCGAATCCGCCCTGATGACCTGCCTGAACGCACAGTTGGAACCCGTGCTGACCGTGGTAGGGCCGCGCACCTATCCCACAGCATAAACAAGGAGGACACATGCCGGCCATTGGTGTAGACATCGGCGGAACCAGCGTTAAGTTTGGCGTTGTTACGACAGAGGGCGAGGTGATCGCCCGCGAAGCATGCCCTTCCCCCAAGGACTGGCAGGCCATGGCGGCGCTGATTGCAGGAAAAGTAACCTGCCTGCGCAGCGAGCATCCTGGCCCGGTGGGTATATGCACCGCAGGCACCATCGGGCCGGATGGCCAGGTAACGGCCAACCAACTGGGCTGGAACGAGGTACCCTTGGGTGTGGCCTTGCAGGCAGCGCTGGGGGAAAAAGTGCCCTTGATCCATGACGGGCACTCGGCCCTGATGGCGGAATCTGTAAGCGGCGCCCTCAAGGGCATGAGAAACGGCCTGTTGGTGCAATTGGGCACGGGCATTGGCGGCGGTTTTCTATCCAACGGCCAGCCGTATGTTGGCCGCGCCAACGTTGCGCCGGAAATCGGCCACATCATCACCCATGCGGATGGCCTGCCATGCTCCTGCGGGCAAATTGGCTGCTGGGAGGCCTATGCATCGGCCAGCGCGTTGAGCAATTTGACCGGCCTATCCGCGCGGGAGGCGCTCTCGCGCATAGCTGCAGGCGAGCTTCAGGATATCTGGCAGGGCTTTGTGCAGGAGGTGGCCATCGGGCTGATGAGCCTGATCGGGCTGCTTTCGCCCGAAGCTGTGGCCATTGGCGGCGGCATGCCGCAGGCCGGGCCGTTCGTGCTGGCGGATATCAAGCGCGCCCTGACCAGGATGCCCGCCTACCAGCTGTACTATGATTTTGTGCGCGTGCTGCCTGCCCAACACGGCAACGATGCCGGTATTATCGGTGCGGCTCTCTCTGCCGAGAGGATGTCAGCAAATTATCCATCGCAAGGAAAGGAACACCCCACACATTGAAACACGCAGTATCCTCGTATTCATTCTCCCAAAGGTTAGACACCGGTGAAATGTCGCTGCCGCAGGCCATTGCGCAGGCGGCGCGCTGGGGCTATGAAGCGTTTGAGTTTGCGGGTTTCCGGGAGGAGCCTTACGGCATGACCGCCGCCTCTGCACGGGACGCCTGCAACGACGCAGGGCTGGCCGTATGCGCCTACATGACCAGCTGCAACTTTGCGCTGCCCGTGATGGAGCAAAGGGATGCGCTGCTTCGCGAGATTGATACCGCAGCAACGATGGGGACAAACCTGGTGCGCACAGATATTTACGCAAGCGATGTCCCCGCGCCGTTTGCCCCGGACGTATTGCAGGCGCTGCGGGACGCAGCACAACACGCGCAGGGGGCTGGTATTTGCCTGGTGACCGAAAACCATGGTGGGTATTTCTGTCTGCCCGACCGGCTGGAACAGTTGGTGCAGCGGGTGGCACACGATAACTTTGGCCTGCTGTTTGACATCGCCAACTTTGCCGATGCAGATAGCGATCCGGCGCGCGCCTTCGGCCGCCTCAAATCCTATGTTCGGCATGTGCACGTGAAGGATGCGCACCTGAAAAGCGGGGAACTGATCTATCCCGGCGAGGGCTGGTATGTTACCCGCGGGGGGAATTACCTGCGGTGTGCCATCACCGGGCATGGCAACCTGCCCGTGTACCAGGTGCTCAAGGTGCTGCACGACATGGCATATGACGGGTACTTGGTGCAGGAATTTGAGGGCGTGGAGGACTGCCTGTTCGCACTGGAGCAGGGGCTGGCCAACACAAAGAGAATGTTAGCCGCTGCCAAACTGGGCCTCTGGCCCGGCATGTAATACAAACTATCGCAGCGCCCGGCGCTGTATGCAAGGAGGAACATGTGAAAAAAGCAAGGATTGGAATCATCGGTGCAGGCAACATCGCCCGCGAGCACACGCAGGCTTTTTTAGCCGCACCCAGCGCTGAATTGGTGGGCCTGTGTGACCGGGTGGCTAACCGGGCCGAAGAAGTGGCCAAGGCCAATAACCTTAAAACTTATCCGGACGCCGAAGCGATGCTGAAAGACCCGGACATTGATGCCGTGGTGTTGGCGGTGCCCAACTATCAGCATCATCCGATGTGTTTGGCTGCTGCGGCGCACGGCAAGCATATCCTGTGCGAAAAGCCCATGGCGCTCAATGTACAGCAAGCGCAGGAAATGGAGGCGGCCTGCCGGGAGCACGGCGTGCACGTGTTGATGGGCTTTTGCAGCCGCTACATGGCCGATGCCCTTTGTGCACGCACGCATATCCAGGCAGGCTCCTTAGGCGAAGTATATATGGCGCGCACCGATATCATCCGGCAGCGCGGCACGCCTACCGGATGGTTTGGCAACAAGGAAAAATCCGGCGGCGGGCCGCTGATTGATATCGGCGTGCATATGATTGATTTGGCCTGGTTCCTGATGGGCAAGCCGCAGCCCGTTGCGGTCAAGGCCTTGAATTTCCATGGAAAAATCAAAAACAGGCACCCCAAGAATGTGGAGATCTATTCGGCGTATGAACTGGACGATACCTACAGCGTGGAGGACAGTTCCCACGGGCTTATTACCTTTGAAGGCGGGCGCGGGCTGATGTATCAGGCCTCCTGGTCGCTCAATGCCGAGGACGTCAACACGCGTCTGGACCTGTATGGCGATAACGGCGGGCTGTCCTTTGAACCCCTCACGCTATACCGCGAGGAACAGGGCGCCATGACCCACACCAAGCTGCTGTTCAAGCCCAATGATTGCTTCCAGGAGCAGGCCGAGCATTTTGCACAGGTTGTGCTGGGGCAGGCGCAGCCGCTGGCCCCTGCACAGGACGGGGTGACCGTGGAACGTATGCTGGAAGGGCTGTACCGCTCCGCCCTGTGCGGGGAGGAGGTGCGCCTGTGAGTACCAGCAGACAACGCAATCCCGACAAAACACAGCATCACATCCATCTGGCCCCCGGGCAGGTGGGCCGGTATGTGCTGATCCCAGGCGCTCCGGAGCGCGTGGACGCTATTGCTGAGTATTTGGATAAGCCCGTGCAAATGGCATACCACCGGGAATATAAAAGCATCAACGGTACCATAGATGGCCAGACGGTGACAGTCATTTCCTCCGGCATCGGGGGGCCGTCCACCGCCATCGCGTTGGAGGAGCTGGCCTTCTGCGGCGCGGATACCTTCATCCGTGTCGGCACCTGCGGCGGCATGCAGCCCAACGTCAACAAGGGCGATATCATCATCGCAACGGCCGCGATCCGTGCCGAGGGAACGTCGCGGGAGTATATGCCGCTGGATTTCCCAGCGGTGGCCAACTTTGACGTTACATGCGCCCTGCGCGATGCCGCAATGAAATTGGGCTGCACCCCGCACATAGGCGTCGTGCACTGCAAGGATTCCTTTTATGGCCAGCACGAGCCGCAGCGCATGCCCGTGCATGACATGCTGCTGCAGCGCTGGCAGGCCTGGAAAGCCGCAGGCTGCCTGGCCTCGGAGATGGAATCCGCTGCGATGTTCACCATTGCAAGCACCTTGGGTGTGCGCGCCGGCACCGTGCTGTACTGCGCCGGCAACCAGGATGCGCCAGAACCGCCCCAAGCCCCCATAACCACCCTGGAACATACCATCCAAACAGCCATCGAAGCCGTGCGCCTGTTGATTCAAAAGGACGCGCAGGGCTGATCTAACTTGTGCCCCCTATGAAAGCTGTACACTGCCGACCTGAACGGCGTTAACCCCCGAAAGGTGAGCGAGGAACGCCCCTTGTTTTACCTGAATATACAGCGCGGTATGGCGTATTTCGCGTCAGACGTTCCTGATACCAATGTGCGCAAGCTGTACCGCATGAGTCTGTCTGAAGAAAATGCCAAGGCTGTCTTGCTGTACGATGGCGATGCGCACTGGCTGCAGGTGCAGGGTGATTACCTGTACTTTATCCGCTATACGCCCCGGGGTTCCGTACTGTCGCGCATGCGGCTGGACGGCAGCGAGCGCATGGACTTTGAGGGGCTCAATGTGCGCGTCTATAATGCAACAGACCGCGGAATCTTTTATGCCGACAGCATAAGCGGCGATCTGCGCAGGGTTTCGCTGGATGGCAAAACGGTGATGACCGTTAGCCCCGTACATGCCAACAGCATCAATATCGCGGGCGACTGGGTGTTTTATCTGGATACGGACAGAAGGCTGCATCGTATGGGGTTGGACGGCGCAAACAATCTGGATCTGCAGGACTGATATTTGTGTCAATATAACGAAAGTATTCTGCCGACAAAACGGATGAATCTCGGAAAAAAGGGCTTTGTTTAAAACGATAGTTGCTCAGGATCTATTCGTTTTTGGAAACAATTCAAAGTTTAATCTGGAATTTACGTCGTTTATACAAAACATTATATGGATTAGGCAATCTATTATTGATATTTTGATAGAATATTAAGGGCTTGATGAAGATTCAAAGCAAGGCACACGAAGCTTGAAATTCAAAAAGCCCGAATTTGCCTGCCCAGCCCATGGGATGTGAAAAGAGCCGTTTTTCCGAACAGATGGTTAGAGTTTACTCAACAATGTCCAGCAAAAAGAGTATGGGGATGAAATAGCTAACCTCCCGGCACCCAATGACCAAGAGGATGCAGAATCCCAAACATCATCATGTGCTGTCAGAAAGGAGAGCGTATATGTGGAATGAACCCATTACCCGCTATACCCTTGGCGTAAGTGCAATGTTCAGCTTATATTGGCTGTGCTTGCGCTTTGTTGTTTCACCGCTTCATGCCAAGCGTAAACTGCCCAAAGAAAGCCAACAGCTGTTGAGCACAGCTTTGCTTTATCTGCCTGGTTTGGGGCTTGTGTGGCTGTTCATCAAGGATCTGCCGGTGTTTCAGGTTTCTCCGCAGGGTTTTGCGGCGGCGGATTATGTAGTGGTGTTTGCGGCGCAGTTTTTTGCCCTTGTGCTGATGGCGTTGTTTTCCATGCTTGAAATCAAGCTGGGCTTGGTCAGCCAGCAGGCATTGGAGCAAAAAAATGATGACAACAAGGGCCTCAACGCTCTTTTGGTGCTGACAGTGATACCTCTGCTGGAGGAGCTGCTGAGCAGAAAGCTGCTGGGCGACCTGCTGGGTACCGACCAGACAGGGCTCTTTCTGTGGCTGTCCGCCTTGGTGTTTTCCTTGATCCACCTGCAAACCGGGCGGATCGCGGTGCCAGTTGGCATGTTCTATACCGGCTTTTTGTGGGCCTGGGTATATGCCTGCAGCGGCAGCCTGCTGCTGTGTACAGCCTATCATATTCTGTTTAATCTGATGATGGTAATTATTCCAGAACGTCTGGAAGAGAGAAATTTCCACAAGGCGCACAGTATATACCTTGCTGGATTGGTCTTGACGGGAGTGGCAGGCTTTTTGCTGCTGGTGTTCAACTCTGCGCATTTCCTGCCTCCCACGCTGCTTCATGCGAAAAATCCGCCGTGGCCGCACATCTTGGGCAATGCAGGCGTTTGGGTGCTGGGTGCGGTTTGTGAGGGCAGTTACTTTCGGGGGATTCAGGTACTAAAAGCCAAAAGCACGTTGCCGGAAGGGTCCTAAATAGGTGGCGTGGCAGGCAACAGGTAGGCGCAAGGATATGAACCATCTATCCAGATTGGGAGGTTTTGATGAACATTTGCCTGATTACGGCTGTATCTAATGCGGGCTGCACGGCGCATATCCGGGAAGCATTTATTACGCAACTCAACGGCCTGATTTCCGGGGCGCAGATGAAGCAGTTTACCCTCCCCAAGGGCGGGCCTGCGTATTGCCTGGGATGCAAAGCCTGTTTCTATAAGGATATGAGCGCTTGCCCGCATCTGAAAACGACGCTGCCCATCTGGCAGGCCATGGAGGAGGCCCATCTGCTGGTGTTTATCACGCCCACCTATGTGTTCAGCATTCCCGGGCAGTTGAAAGCGTTGCTGGATCACTTCGGCAGCCGGTGGATCGTGCACAAGCCCAGCCCCAAAATGCTGGGTAAACAGGCTTTGATTATCAATCAAGCCGTGGGGGCGGGCTTTCGCAGCACCTTAACCCCGTTAAAGCACAGCCTGCGTTTCTGGGGTGTACGGCGCGTGTATAGCATCAAAGCGCGCCTGGCCATGACGGATTACGAGTTGGTAGACCAGAAAGTGAAAACAAAGCTGAACCGGCAGATGGAGGGGACAATCCGCAAAATTGTGACCAAGCAGCAGGATGTATCGCCGGGCCTATTGGCAAAGCTGCTGTACAGGGGCATGGCCTTTGGCCATCAGGGGATCCATAAGATGCTACAAAAGAAAAACCAGCCTGTTACCAGTGATTACCTGTACTGGCAAAAAGAAGGATGGCTGGATGGCCGTTTCCCCTGGAAGGGCAAGGCCTGAGCAGGCGCTACACTGGATAGAATGGAGGGACATATGCGAGTAATGCATCGGGTGCTCATCATCGTGGGGGTTATTGTTGTGGTGATCCTGATAGGGGTCGGCATTTTTGCCTACAGGAACATGAACCATGACATTTTGAACGAGCAGTTTTTGCAAAAAAAGGGGTTCAAATTGGGCTTTAAGGAGGGCATGGCTCAATTGGATGATGGGTCAGAAATCTATTATATCGAAGGCCCGGACAATGGCCCCGAGCTTTTGTTGCTCCATGGCCAGCAGGCAACCTGCTACGACTATGCCAGGGTATTGCCCAAGCTATCCAAAGAATTTCATGTCTATGCCCTGGACTACTATGGCCATGGGCGGTCATCCAAAAACCCTGACAAGTATCAGGCGGTAGCCATCGGGGAGGATATCATCTGGTTTCTCCGAAACATTATCAGGGAAAAGGCGTATATATCCGGCCACTCTTCCGGGGCGTTGCTGGCCGCGTATGTTTCCGCCAAGGCACCGGACTGCATCATCGCCACCGTTTTAGAAGATGGGCCGTTTTTTGCCACCCTGCCTGGACGGGCGGAAAAGACTATCTCATGGTTAGGTTTCAAAAACATGTATGATTACCTGCATCAGCAAGAGATCGATACCTTTATGGAGTATTCGTTAGAGCATGACTATATGCAGGAAATTTTTAACGCCGAAGCGCCGTGGCTGTGGGACAGGCTGATCAAAAACCCTGCGATAAAGTATATAAAGAAACATCCTAGGCAAGTCCCTAAAATGTGGTACTTCCCGCCGGAGTTGGGGATCAACTCCATCTATGCCATCAATGCCAACATGCAGGATGGAACAAGCCATTACGACTTACGGTTTGGCGTTACATTCTATGACTTTTCCTGGTTTGAAGGGCTTGACCAGGAAGAAATACTAAGGAATATACAGTCTCCTACCGTTGTGATGCATGTAGCGCCTAACAAGCTTACGGCCCCCAGCTATTATGATGCCAACGGGGTTTTGCTTGCGGCCATGGACGAAAAGGATGCGCAAAAAGTGGTGGATTTGCTGCCTCGCGGCACCTACATCGGGGGCTTTCAATCCAGCCACGACATCCATGCGGATTTGCCCGATGAGTATATCAAGGTTTTGCTGGACTTAAAGCATCAAATGGAAAACTGATGTTGTGCGTGTTACCCTTTCTTCCGCAGATACCAGTTGGGTGCATCCGGGTCGTGCCCATGTTTTTTGATGCGCCGCACCACCATGAAGGTCAGCAATCTGGCAAATACGTGGGTCATGATGCGGCTCATGGGCGTTTGCGCCTGTTCATACAGGCTGTCGGGCGATGGGTTGCCCGCTGCGATGTGCTGAACAAACCGCTCAAAGGCGGGCACAACTTTCTTGCGGCCCATGTGTTTTTCTAAGGGCTGGCCGTCCAACATGGCGCCGCCGCCCAGCACAAAGCCGCCCTGCCAGGTAAGCTGGTTTTGCTCTGCAAATAGCTGAAGGCAGGTGAGCCCGTGCCGGTGGGTGTGCACATACGGCATGCCGCCGTTGATGATGCCATATAATTTCTGCCCCGAAAATCCCCCGGCTAAGGATGCTGCTTCTAACAATTCAATCAGCCGGGCTGGGTAGGTGTTGATATAGCAGGGCGCGGATATCACGATGGTGGCCGCCTTTTGCATGGCTGATACCAGCGCGTCCAGATTGCCCTTTTGGGGCAAATAGGTTATTTCGCCGCCGATGGCGGCACAAATGCGTTCCAGCAGCATGGCGCTGGTGCCCTTTCGCCGGGGGCTGGCGCATAGGAGCAATACATCAGTTTTGTTCATGGACAATCTCCTGCGCGATTTTGCTAATTAGCGCTTGGTTCGGTTTGCTTTTAAGGAGAAAAGCCTTCCCCTTGGCGCTCATGATGTTTCGGTTTTCTGCGTGCAGGGATAAAAAGGCTGCTTGTTCCGCTACACTTAAATTATCCCCGATGCCCACCATGTAATAGTCTATGCCCTGTCCGCTCATGCCTTTTACTAATTCCCCGTTGCTCACACGGTAGCGGGGGTTGCCCACCGCCGCCATGCGATCCATCACCTTTTTGATAGGGTGGCTGACGCCGCCAAACACCACGGGGGACACCAGCACCAGCGCCCGGCAGCCCGCAATCTTTGGCAGCACCTGCTGCATATCATCCGGGACAATGCAGCGGCCATAGGTTTTGCCGCTGCAGCTGCCGCAGGCAGCGCAGGGCTTGATATCCAGGGTATTCGCCGCAAAATGGACAGCCTGTGCGCCTGCGCGGGCAGCTGCTTCTGTTAGCGCAGTGCCCAGCATATCTTTGCTGTCATCCGAAACAATCACAATCATGGGTCGCCCTCCTGCGGGTTGCCGCCTTCTGCGATGGCTCTCAAGTTTTGATCCAACTGATAAATCACCTGCCGGGCGGTGGCCAGCGCTTCAGCGGAGATGCCCTCAAACAGGCTGTCCATAAACCGGCCGCTGCTTTCACGGTATTTCAGCTCAAACGCCTCTGTCGCCGGGGTAAGCTTCACCAGTGTTCGGCGCAAATCGCTTTTGTCCTTTTCTAAGGATACCAATCCGGCCGACTGCAAGCGCAGCAACAGCTGCTTCATGTTTTGGTGGGAGGTGCCGATAAAGCTAGCCACCTGGGAAACAGAGGGATCAGGCTGCAACACGATGGCACCCAGCAGCGCAAACCATTGTTTCCACGTCACCTCTTCAAACACATTGTCGCCAACGGATTGCATGCGGTTGGCAAAAGCGGCCAGCATGCCAAACAGATAGTACCGGTCTTCGATATGGCTCAGGTCAACATCTTTGCGCATGTTATTTGTCAACGTAATCTTTCCATTCATGGCGTTGCACCGCTCTTGAGCGCTGCCAGCACGGCGGACTTGATGACTGTACTGGAGGCGGTTGCACCGCTGATGGTGTCGGCGTCCGGGCTGTTGGCCTGTACAATGTTGTCCGCCATCGCTTCGGCACCATAGCCCGGGCCGTGGCCATGCTCCAATAGTTTAACCTCCTGGATGCGCCCCTCCTTTACAACGACCTCAACCCGCGCCGTTACCAGCAGGGCGGATGCGCTGCCTTTGTAGACGCCATCCGGCAAATGGGCGACATCCACCTGGCTGAAATCCTGCTTTTCAAGCTGGTTGACCTGGTGCCCCATCATGAAGAAAAGCGAGACAGACGCAATCAGAATAAGAATGATAAGCCCTACGATAAGCCGTTTGATGTTCATTGAAAACCTCCGACTGATTTTTAGGTAATTGGTTACCTTTTATAGAATAATAAGATTTTTTGCACCCGTCAAGCAACATGGATGCAAAAACTGAAACTTTGTTTGTAAAATCGATGTAAATCATGTAAAAAATATTTGACAGCAGGAAGGGAAATATGATATTTGATATATAGTTTCTTTTACATCAGGTTATGAAACTTTGACATTTCGATCGTGAAAACATAACGAGCGCTGATCGGCGCAAGGAGGAAAACATGCACAACCGGACAAAGGTAGCCATTCTTTCAGCTGTCTCGAACTTGATCTGGTTCGTTCTAACTTATATCTGGAACCGTCCTAAGGTCATTGATCTGGAGGGCGAGGCGCTGGCCCAAGCCTGGGGCATATACTTTTTGATACTGATAGCAGGTTTCCTTGTGCTGGATGTGCTCAGCGCAACGCTGGTCATGACAAAGGAAAAGCGATCCGGCGGGCAGGGCTTTGAGGAAACAACCGACGAGCGTGATCGGCACGTGGAGGGCTATGCCATGAAAGCCTTTGGCATTGCATCGTTTCTCTGCTTCCTTGTGTCAGTTTTGTTGCTGGCGTTGGGGCCGGGGCTGCATACCTTTCTTTGTGCCCTGGCTTTCATGGTATGGCTGTCCGGCCTTGCCATGTGGCTCACCTACATCATCGGGTATGAGAGAGGGCTATAACCATGGCAAAGAAAACACGCATTGCCAACAACATCCGCACCCTGCGTTTCCTGGCCAACGAAATGACCCAGCAGCAGCTGGCAGATTTGGTTGGGGTTACCCGGCAGACCATCTTAGCTGTGGAAAACGGAAAATACTCACCTTCGCTGGAGCTGGCATTTGCCATCGCCAAGGTGTTTGGCAAACCCCTGGAAGAGGTCTTTTCGTATGAGGACGAACAAACAAAATAAGGGAGGAAAAATGAACACCTGCAAGAATGGCCTGCCGGAACGCATGAAGGCAGTCCTGGCAACACGCTACGGTGGCTCGGAGGTCATCCAAATCGCGGATGTCCCGCTGCCCGCAGTCAAGCCGGGCATGGTGTTGGTGCGCGTAGCGGCCAGCGCTGTTCACTCCGCAGATGTCAGGACAAGGGGTTTGCAGGCGAAAGAACCTGTGAAAACATTGATGCGGCTGGCGCTGGGCTGGCGCAGGCCCCGCCAGTTTATCCTGGGCACCGTGTTTTCGGGCACGGTGGCTGCCTTGGGGGAGGGGGTCACTTCTTTTAAAGTAGGGGACGCGGTCTTTGGTTGCTCCCCTGGCATGCGCTATGGCTGCCACGCGCAGTATGCTGCCATCCCGGCTTCAGGCTCGGTGGCGCTTACGCCTGCATCCATGGGGTTTGCGGAGGCCGCCGCCCTCCCGTTTGGCGGCAACACCGCGCAATATTTTCTGGAAAAACATAGCGCAAAGGCAGGAGAATCCATCCTCATCAACGGCGCTGCGGGGGCGGTGGGCAGCATGGCCGTGCAAATTGCCAGAAATTTGGGGCTGGAGGTAACTGGGGTAGCCAGCGGGAAAAATGAGGCGCTGGTGCGGGAGCTGGGCGCCAGCCACTTCATTGACTACACCTTAGGTCGTGTCTTTACACCCGGCCTCAAATATGACCTGGTGATGGATACAGTGGGCAAGCTGGACAAAGCCCAGGCCAAGGCCGCGCTCAAGCCCGGCGGCCGGTTCATCAACGTCTGCGGCAGCGATGTCGCCAAAGACAACCGCCAGCAGGTGCAGCGGCTGGCGCAGTGGTTTAAAGCAGGAAGCATTCGGGCTGTGATCGACAAGGTTTTGCCCATGGAAGAAGCCCGTGAAGCCCACCGCATTGCGGATACCGGGCATAAGCGGGGTAGCGTGATTTTAATGATGGATCAGGAGGAACGTATATGAACCGGGATATCATCCCTATGGATCCCCACCGCGTGCAGCTGTCCGTGTGCTGGGTGGCGCTGATGCTGATTTATCTGCTGGGGGATGTGCTGCGCCTGTATGAAAAAGGCCAGGCCGCCGCCCTCATTGACGGCAAGCCCATGACTCAGACCCACTTGATGATGGCGGCTCTTTTGATGCTGATCCCTATTCTGCTGGCGCTGGGCATGGTCTTTTTGCCCCACGGTTTCGCCAGGTGGGCCGGCATCATCGGCTCCGTTGTGCTTTTTATTGTTAATGTCTTTGGCGTTGCCGGCTATTCCGGGCTGTTTGACCGGGTGTTGATTGGCCTGAGCCTGGTGCTGAATATCTTTACCGCCGTATGGACATGGCTTTGGTAATCATAAAGCATTGTCATCCATATTACTTCTGACAATTTAATAGAAAACCTCTTTCATTAACGTTTACATTTTACAAAAACCATACAATGATGCACAGTTTGATTTTACACATTCTTGATATGGTGTTTACGAACCGCTGGGGAAAGAAAAGTGAGCCTAAAAGCAGGTTATTGCTCTCCGCTCTGGTTTTGCTCAGTGGTATTTTTGTTGGAAGACAACCATGATGCCATGGTGTTATTGGCGTCATTTGTTAGTTATGGCGTTTTACCATGTAAGGAGGTTTCGGCGTGAACACTATGTATAGGCCCGCTGCCCACGGCCGAAAATCAAAAAGCGAGGTATTCCTGCGGTCTGTGCAGAAGCATAAATTGCACCTGCTGATGCTGCTGCCGGTGTTGGCATGGTATGCGCTGTTCAGATACGGGCCGCTGTATGGCATCACGCTGGCGTTTAAGGAATTCCGCCTGCTGGAGGGCATTACGGGCAGCCCCTGGGTGGGGCTGCAAAACTATGAGCGGCTGTTTCAAAGCTATGATTTCTTTAATGTATTTAAAAACACGGTGATCATCGCCTGCCTGAACTTCGTGTTCGGCTTTCCTGCACCCATTTTTCTGGCGCTGATGCTCAACGAATTGCGCGCAAACAAATTCAAGCGCGTCACGCAGTCCATCAGCTATCTGCCGCATTTTATATCCTGGGTCATTCTTACGGGTATCTTTATGGAAATCCTTTCGCCCTCCCGCGGCCCCATCAATGCCGTGCTCAAGGCCATGGGCAAGCAGCCCATCTTCTTTTTGGGAAATCCGGCATATTTCCGGGGGACACTGGTGGTGACAAATATCTGGAAAAGCGTCGGCTGGGGCTCCATCGTCTATCTGGCGGCGCTGAGCAGCGTTAACGAAGAATTATACGATGCCGCGCGCGTGGACGGCTGCGGCCGCTGGGCGCGTATCTGGCATGTGACGCTGCCCGGCATCATGCCTGTGGTAACCATTATGCTGATTTTAGCGGTGGGCAACCTGGTGGACGATAACTTTGACCAGGTGTTCAACCTGCTCAACCCTGCCGTTTATTCGGTGGGTGATGTGCTGGGCACCTATATCTACCGTCAGGGCGTTACCAACATGGACTACAGCTATTCCACGGCGGTGGAGTTGTTCCGCAACCTGATCTCGATGGCGCTGGTGCTGGGGGCTAATTTCCTCTCCAAGCGTGTCAACGAGTATGGACTATGGTGAGGACAGGCATATGACAGCAATTTCAGTAGAAACGAAAAAGAAAAACCGCGTATACGAAAGCAGGGGCGAACCCCTATTCCAGGCAGTGCTAATGATATTCTTTGTCCTGCTGAGCCTTACGTTTGTTTACCCCTACTGGCATGTGCTGGTCAACTCCTTTACCTCGCCCAACTATGCGTCTGCATCCGGCTTTCGTTTGTGGCCGGTGGATTTTTCCACCGATGCCTATGTCCACATGTTCAACACCAGCTACCTGTGGTCAGGTTATGCCAACACGCTGAAGGTCTGCGCGATGGGCTGGGCGCTCTCTCTATCCGGCGTGGTGCTGTGCGCCTATCCGCTGTCCAAGCGCGATTTGCCGCTGCGCAATGCGTTTACCGCGTTCATTTTGGTGACGATGTTCATCAGCGGCGGCATGATTCCGACCTATCTGCTGGTGAACAACACGCTGAAACTGCGCAACACTTTTTTAGCCATCGTGCTGCCCCATTGCATCAGCACCAGCCATGTCGTCATCGCCCGCAACTATTTCATGTCGCTGCCCACTGAATTAGAGGAAGCGGCGACCATCGATGGTGCCAACAGCTGGCACGTCCTGTGGCGCGTGATCCTGCCGCTGAGCATGCCCATCTTGGCAACCATCAGCCTGTGGGTGATCGTCAGCAACTGGAACGCGTACTTCAACTGCCTGCTTTACATCACCGATCCCAAGAAATACGTGCTGCAAGTGGTGGTGCGCCGCATCATCCTGACGGATTCCAAGGAAATGACCATGGCTGCAGAGGCGATTTCCCAAACAACCGAAACCGATATTGTCACGCTGCGCGCGGCCTCAATTATCCTGGCGACGGTGCCCATTCTGTGCGTATATCCATTTTTGCAGAAGTATTTTGTCAAAGGCGTGATGGTCGGTTCGCTCAAAGGCTGATTGAAAAGCGTAAACACGCTTGGCAATAAATATCAAACGGAGGAAAAACGATGAAAAGATTCTTGTCCCTGTTGTTTGTCCTCGTGCTGCTGGTCAGCACGACGGCGCTGGCTGAGATTGACCTGAGCCAGTATACTTCCGACCCGGCGGAGAAAATTACCATTGCATGGCTGGCCGGGCATGACAGCACCGAGGTGCGCCCGGATGATCCCATGTTGCTGTGGTTGAACGAGAAGTTCAACGTGGAACTGCAGCCCTGGTTTATCGAGCGCGAAAACTACGATCAACTACTCACCACCCGGATCATGGGCGGCGAGGTGCCCGATGTGTTCATGCTGCAAAATGCTGAGCAATTTGCCAAGTATGTCAAGCAGAACGTTGCCATGGAGCTTCCGCTGGAGATCGTGCAGCATTGCATGCCTGAAAGCTACAAGTGGCTGATTGAATACGATCCGGAATGCTTTTCCACCGTATCCTATAACGGCAAAAACTATGGCCTGCCGCGCGTCAACGGCGATGGCCGGTTCAACTATGCGCCCTTCTGGCGCGCCGACTGGCTGGCCAAGTTCGGCTACACGGACGGCAAGGTGCCCATGACGATCGAAGAATGCGAAAAGGTATTCTACAGCTTTGCCAATGAAGACCCCGACGGCAACGGCGTGAAGGACACCTATGCGCTGAGCAAGACGGGCATGAACCCCATCTTCGGCGCGTTTGGCGCGCTCCCCGACCGCTGGGTGCAGGAGGACGGCAAGCTCGTCTATGGTGCCGTTCATCCGGGCATGAAGGATGCATTGACGCTGCTGGCCAAGTGGTACAAGGACGGCCTGATTGATCCGGAGTTTATCACCGGCGAAAACCAGGGCGGCTACTGGGCGCTGTCGGTGCCGTTTGAGAACGGCCAGATTGGCTTCTCCTCCTCGGGCGCTTACTATCACTTGGCCCCCGACTTTGACGGCCCCAAGGACGAAGCAACCGGCAAGGGCGGTGCGTTCCAGTTTGGGCGTACCATGCGCACCTTTGCTGCAACCGTAGGCTATGATAAGATGGTCATCGGCTACAATCCCACTGGGCCCGATGGCAAGCAGGGCGGCGAAAGCTGGGGCTTGACCACGGACGAAGCCATCGTGTTCAGCTACAAGCTGGCCGATCAGCCTGCCAAGCTGGCGCGCATCTTGGAGATTATCGAAACCATTGGGTCGGACTATGAAACCTGGCTCAAAGTATGGCTGTGGGATCTGAACACAGATAAATACAACTATGACGAGCTGTTAGGCTATGTGCCTGCCGAGGGATACCAGAAGCCGGAGGCCCTGAGCGACAACCACGGCAACATGTTTAACACCCTGCAAAACCCCAACTTCATCATGAAGTTCAAGCCTGCCAACTTCAACTGGGCCACGTCGATGCCGCAGTTCATGACGGGCGGCTATGCCAAGACCACCCTGCCCATCACCACGGCCTCCATGCCCAAGTATTGGACGCATTTGGAAGCCCTGCGGGAAACCACCTTCATCCAGATTATTACCGGCGAGAAGAGCGTGGACGAATACGACGCCTTTGTTGAGCAGTGGTACAATCTGGGCGGTACCGATATTACCAACGAAGCCAACGAGTGGTACCAGTCGTCCAGGTAAGCATACCGCGTATGCGGCTGGGGCTGCCGATGTCGGCAGCCCCGTTATATTATTTCTGCGCCAAACATCAACGCATGAGAGAGGAGCACAATCCATGCAGCTGCCCAAGGAGTATATGCCCAAGGTTCCCCTGACGTTCAGGAAGGATGGCGGTTTCCGCATCCTGATGATGAGCGATTTGCATCACGCGCCCAACACAGGCGACCGCACCATCCGCGCCATGGCGCAGCTGATCGACCGGACGTGCCCGGACTTTGTGCTGTTAGGGGGCGACAACACCACGGGCAAATCCACCAAGGAGGAGTTTGCGCAACTGCTTGGCGACATTGCCTCGCCCATGGAAGCGCGGGGCATCCCTTGGGCGCATGTCTTTGGCAACCACGATATTTCCGAGGGGCTGTCCAAGGAGTATCAGCAAGCCCAATACGAACAGTATGCGCACTGCGTGTCCAAGGCAGGCCCGGACGGCGTGCCCGGCGTGGGCAACTTTTTTTTGCCCATTGTAGATGAAAATGGCACGCCTGTCTTTGGCGTGTGGGGGTTGGACTCCCAGCAGGAACTCAACACCCAGACCGAGCCGCTCAACTATCCGGGGGATTTGTATTGGGACTTGCTGATGCCTGGCCGCATCGCCTCCTATGCGGACTATGATTTTATCCGCTTTGAACAAATCATGTGGTACTGGAACACCTCCATCGCGCTGGAAAAACTGTGCGGGCGGAAAATTCCGTCCCTGATGGCGTTTCACATCCCCCTGTTTGAGTTTTATGCGCTACTCAAAAACGCAGGCCGCACGCAGCTGCGCGGCGAATACAATGAGCGCTTGAGCATATCGGAGGTCAACTCCGGTCTGTTTGCTGCGGTGCTGCAGCGCGGCGACGTCCGGGCGATGTTTGCCGGGCACGATCACATCAACACCTTTGACGGCATCTATTGCGGCATTCGCATGGGCTTTGACGGCAGCATCGGGTATCACGCCTATGGCACGCGGGACAACGACCCCGCCAGCAAAAACCGTGACCGCCTGCGCGGCGGCCGGGTGTTCGATATCACGCGCGATGCCCCCTGGCATATCCGCACCGACATGGTATTTGTGGATGAACAACATAGTGAAAAGTGAGGGATATGGATGGAAGGCTGTTGCCAAGCGCGAAAATGAAAATAGGCATATCGCCTGCTTGGGTAACTGTCATCCCTCTGTGGATGTGATTGTTTTTGAAATCGGGTGCTAAGATGATAAAAAACAAACGGTTCCTTATTTTCTGGCTGGCCAGCCTGATTGCTGCCATTGGCAGCGGCATGACCTCCTTTGCCATAGGGATTTATATTTTTGAAAAGACAGATTCCGCCTTTATTAAATCCATGATTAGCCTGGTCGCCTTTCTTCCTACGATTGTTTCAGGCCCTTTTGCAGGCACCCTTGCCGATCGCTTCGACCGCAGGAAGTTGATGGTTTTAGGCGATGGCCTTTCAACGTTGGGCATTCTGCTGATTCTATATGCGCTGTATTTTGCAGACAGCAACGTTATTTTGATAGGATGTGGTGTTTTTGTATCCGCCTTATTTTCGTCCATGATTGAACCGGCAGCCAAGGCCAGCGTATCCGACATGCTTAGCCAAGAGGAATATACAAAGGCAAGCGGTCTTTTGCAGCTGGCAGGTGCAGCGCGGTTTTTGATCTCTCCCATTATTTCTACCTTCGTGATGGCGCGTGGCGGCCTGAAAATGGTGCTCTTCATCGACCTTCTGACCATTGTTAGTACAATCGGTGCCGTTGTGTACATTTCTAAAGGTTTGGCGGCCAGGGAAACGCCTAAGGATCAAGCGTATCAACAAAGCCTGCGTCAAGGGTTTGATGCCATAAAAAGCAATGCGGGCATTCGGGTGCTGGTGCTCTTTTTGGCCTTTTTAACGTTTATGTTGGGCTCCATCCAGGAGCTTTCCACACCGCTTGTTCTATCCTTTACAGATGCCCAAACCCTTAGTCTGGCGATTACAATGGCTGCTATGGGCATGATGGTCAGCTCGTTATATCTGGGTGTGCGGGCAATAAAAGCAAATAAGATAAAAGCATTCGGCCTTGCTGTATTCATAGCGGGCCTGGCCATGGCGGGCTTTGGCGCTCGGGAAAATGTTGTATCGATAACCCTGTTTGGATTTCTGTTTTTCGCCACCCTGCCCTATATCAATTCCATTGCGGATTATTTAATCCGCGTCAACATTCCCAATGCCTTGCAGGGCCGTGTCTTTGGCATCATCGGCACCCTTTCACAGCTGGGCTACGTATTTGCCTATGCGCTTTCAGGGCTGCTGTCGGACTATGTGTTTCGTCCGCTGCTCGTGGAGGAGGGCGCTTTGGCCGCTTCTGTCGGGCGCATCATCGGCGTGGGCAGCGGCAGAGGAATGGGCCTGTTCATTATGTGCGAGGGCTTTGTGCTCATGATTTCGGCGGCGTTTTTGGCCAGGAATAAGGCCTTGCATCAGCTGAAGGAAGAGGGAACGGAACAATAATGGGGGTGCGCGTATGATTCTGTACTTCAGCGGAACGGGCAACAGCAGGTTAGCCGCGGAAAAACTGGCCGTGCTGATGGACGAACAGGTTCACAACATAGAGCAGGGAGCGCCGCCCAGCCTACAAGCGCAGGACGCATTGATATTGGTAGCGCCCCTGTACTTCTGGACGCTGCCCCATTTGGTCTTGTCGTATTTGGCGCAGCATCAGGAGCTGAACCACAACGAACTGCACGCGGTGATGACCTGTGGCGGGGCGCTGGGTGCAGGGGCCTCGCTGATTACCAGGCAGTTGCGCAGCTTGGGCTTTGAGCGGGTGTATGTGCATGCGGTTGTTATGACCACCAACTACATCCCCCTGCATCAGGTGCAAAGCCCGGAGGCAGCGGCACAGGCCATCCAGGCTGCCTTGGACAAGCTTCCGGGCATTGCGGCCGATATCCGGCACA
>JAXGRA010000006.1:0-148225 GCA_040766135.1 Christensenellales bacterium | reverse complement strand
CTGAAAAACAGAAAACCCTGTTCGCGGTCATGATTTTCACCTCGCTTTTCAACGCAGTATTCGCGGCGCTTATTCCGGTGATTCAAAAAAGGGTGATCGACAGCGTGGCGCGTCAATCACTCAGCGCGCCGTATATGCTGCTGGCGGCGGTGGTTTTCCTATCCGCAAGGGCGTATAGCCAAGCTTTCCTGCAATTTCGGTAGAAAGTGCAAAACGCCAACCCCAAGGCGCTGGAGTACATCGAAAACAAACTATGTAGTTAGAAATATCGACGTTTTATGTTATATTGAACATGTGGAGCACTTATATCATGGACACTCCACAAAGCAGACATTAAATTCAAGGAGAAATATGCCATGTACCTTTGGACAAGAGAACTGATCCGTAAAATCAGACGGCCAATTTATGTTGTTTTATCAGTGATATTTGCCTTGAACGCTCTTATATTTTCCAACGGTTTAGAGTTGAAGCTGATACCTTCAGCAAAAGCAGGCAAACTCCCAACGGAGTCTGCGCCTCTTCCTCCACCTGTACAGGACGCTATTGCGTTTGTTGACCCATATATTGATGAAGCCCTTGCGCTGATTGAGAGCGATCGCCAGCAGCATTCCAGCGTTTCATTTGATTATGAGCCCAAGCTTCTTTATGATAGCCTGAGCCTGGAAGAGAAAGCCATGTATGATGAAATGCTTGCAAACGCGCAGCATCTTATCCCCTACTCCTATACCGCTAAGCAGTATGGATACGAAGGCATGGACATGGCCTTGAATGTATATGGTGCTATAAAAACCGACTATCCCGAAATTGAAAATTACTTTATGTTGTATGAGGTAAATGAGGATAATAGAACCATTGCACTGGAAGCCCGCTATTTTATGCCAGGGGGCAAAGGATTGCAAATGGCCGATCCAGCCATGCTCCGGCAAGAATTGCAGCGCTTTGATGCGGTTAGTAACCGTATCATAGAGCGCATGCCGGATGATTTTTCCACCTATGATAAATACCGTTATTTAGCTGCGGTTATTTCGCTGATTACATCCTATGACTATGAAAAGACCGAGGGATGGCAAATTGGAACCGCATATGGCTCTATTTTAGGCGGCCATTCCATTTGCCAAGGGTATTCAAGGGGATTTCTGTATCTTTGTCAAAAAGCAAACCTGTGGTGTAAAACTGTGGAGGGTCGTTCCAGCGGCAATGCATCCCATATGTGGAATATCGTAAAGCTGGATTCTGGTACCTATTATTTGGATATTACATGGAGTGATGAATTTGGCTTGCCCGGCAGCCGGGGATGGAACAGCTGCTTCATGCTTACGCAGGAGGAACTTCTCATGGATCACGAAATCACGGATGGCACAGTTGCAACCGGCACATCACTTTATTTGGTCAATAATCCGCAATAATCAGGAAGCATAGAGAAGACACCGATAGTGTGGCAAAATTAAATATGCTGGCTGCCGTCGAATAAATCCTGCCGTACGTTTTCAAAGCGTACGGTATTATTGTGTTTACTTTGAAAACCCCTATTAATTATCTACACAAAACCCTATGCAATCTATTTATAGACTTTTTTATGTAAAAACGGGTATTCAAACAAATGGCCTTCTCCATTAATCTATGGATGTACAAAGCAATCTGTACATCCCCATGCGGTTTTCACCCGATTCAAAACGGAGCCAGAATCCAAACAATAGCTTCATGCGAGAAAGGATAAAAGGAAAATGAAAAAAAGAATGCTTCCGGTTCTGCTGATACTGATGATGGTATTCAGCCTCTGTAGCGCCCACGGGGCGGCCACTTCAAGCACTGGGAAATCAGTCACCCTGACCCTATATGCCGACTTCTCCAATGGTTTCGATAGCATCATAGAAGAAACGCAGATAACCATGTCCATTGAGAACGAACCTGCATCGCAGTCACTCATAGCCTTTGCGCTGGCCGATGGGTTGTCGGAGTGGACGGATTTGGACTTCACGCTGAACGATGTCTCTTTCCCGGATGACGAAAGCATCATTGTTGACTGGTCGAAGGATTCGACACTTATCACAGGAATAGACGACCGCGAATTCAAGAAAGGCTTCCGCTTCTATGACGCTGTAAGTCTGAACTGGTTTATGATGGACAGCCTGGCAACGACGCTCAAGCGCAACATGAACCTGATGAATGTCTATTATCAATCCGAAGCGCAGCCCATTACATTCCCGAACCCGGAGGACATGGCGGCACAGGGCCTGCCGCAACTGCTGGTAGACCAGCCCTACGAGGGCAGTGCGTTCTTTGTATCCCATGCCGGTGGCAAAGGCGGTGACGATGACCACGCTGCCGATCAGCCGATTGCCGAGAGCGTTTTCACAAATTCTCTGCTGGAAAGCATCCCCGAAGACAGCATAACTCCATTTGAAGCCGCAAGTGGGCTGTATAGCCTTGTGCTCAAAGACAAATTGACCCAGGGCGCGGATTACAGCAAGGAACAGCCGATGTTTATTTCCTGCGTGGATGTTATAAACATCAACGGCGAAGCATGCTACCTGCTTTCGGTCAGCGGTACGTTTAACACGAAAGCATGGGAATACGCCGTGTGCTATGATTCCGCCAAGCCAAATGTTTACGTGATGACGGAAACGGGAGATCAGCTGCTGGGGTCATTGCTTGAGCTTGGCCAGGGAGACCAGTTAAGATAAGTTAGTAAATTGCACAGAATACGAAAGGTAGAACGATCATGAAAAAGAAGTTTCTCTTGATCCTCGCAGCAGTTTTGCTGCTAAGTGCTCTGACCCTGCCCGCGCTGGCTGCAAAAAAACCTGGTGACGTGTGGACCGTCGACATCCCGTTTAAAAGTGAGAGGCCCCTGAGTTTGATCGTAGCAGAATATGATATTTCGGACGGGCTTTCTTTTGAAAATGCCTATGGTACTACACGTATGATTGTACTGGAAAAAAATTCCCTGAACTTCCTTGCTGCGTCTGTGGGAAGCGTTACTGAGGGCAGCGTAATGCTTGAACTCAAGATAAAGGACAACGCTACCAAAATAGAAACGGTCGATATAACCAAAATACAGGGTGTATGGGAAGATGATGTCGTTACCATTGGCCTTCCCCTTGTGCGCGTTGTCATTGTTGACCTGCCCGTCAGTGGCGAGGCACCCGAAGCAGAGATTATCCCCGCGCCAACCGTATACCCCAACAACACGATGTGCATCATGGGCCCGCGCCTGCGTGACCTTGCCCCCGAATCTACCGACAAGTGGTACATGGTGACGCCGGTGGATATCAGCCAGGAAGGCGAGCAGGTTTTCCCACTGGTGGCCAGCAACATTTACCGGGTGGGCACCGCGACCGTGGCCGTCAAAGAGGGGCAGTTGACGGTAACCTACAAGACCCTGAAGGGCGTGACTGTGCACAGCGAATACTTAGCCATCTATCCGGATCTGGAGGCTGCGATTGCGCAAAATGCGGCCGATTTGGGCGGCGTATCCCTTAAGCCGGGCGAACCTATCAGCATTGCAGATACCCTTGGGGGCGATACCAGCGTGCTGTTGCTGATGTGCAACAAGGTTTCCTATGACACGGATGTTGATGGTCTGTCCGTGTTCCGGCCTGGTGCCAACGATGTCAAGGGTGTGCTGGAGCAGATGCAGGAAATGATCCGGTAGCCGGACCGCTCCCGCCAGCGTTCTCAAGCGTCGAAAAAATCATTGAAGAAAGGCGGAACCCCTATGAAAAAAATATTTTCCCTGTTGCTCACAGCAATGCTGCTGCTAAGTGGGCTGTGCCTGCCGGCGATGGCTACGGATCATGATTATTATGAACCCGGCAGTCAGATTTATATTACAATCCCGATTCATAGAAACGATGGAATATTCTACTTTTATGCAGACTTTGAATTAACGGAAGGGCTTGAATGGGTAAGAGCCTATACGATTCCAGAGAAATTTCTAAAAGTGCTGACAGTACAGGTTGCTATGGGAATGTTATAGGTGTAAGTGATAATCCTCTTATTAATCCCGTAAAAGACATCTGGTTGGATGTCATAGTCACGATAAAGGAAAACGCCACTCCCGTACAAGAGTTCCGCTGTCCCGCTATAGTGACTAATAATGGTGGTAGTGATCTTGAGACAGAAGCCACTGTCCTTGATTTCAGGTTCCCGATTCCTGTAAGGCCGTCCCTCGATCACCTATTACCTGGGCTGCCTCCTGATCCACCAACAGGTGCGCTGCCTCTCGTGCCGAAAGCGACCGTATACCCCAACAACACGATGTGCATCATGGGCCCGCGCCTGCGTGACCTCGCCCCTGAATCCACCGACAAGTGGTATATGGTGACGCCGGTGGATTTAAGCCAGGAAGGCGAGCAGACCTTCCCGCTGGTAGCCAGCAACATCTATCGGGTGGGCACCGCGATCGTGGCCGTCAAAGAAGGCCAGCTGACGGTGACCTACAATACTCTGAAAGGCGTGACTGTGCACAGCGAATACTTAGCCATCTACCCGGATCTGGAGGCCGCGATTGCGCAAAATGCGGCCGATTTGGGCGGCGTATCCCTTAAGCCGGGCGAACCTATCAGCATTGCAGATACCCTTGGGGGCGATACCAGCGTGCTATTGCTGATGTGCAACAGGGTTTCCTATGACACGGATGTTGATGGTCTGTCCGTGTTCCGGCCTGGCGCCGACGACGTGAAGGACACGCTGGAGCAGATGGAGCAGATGATTAAATAACCAGGAAATAACCCAATAACACCCGGATCGCCGTGCCTTTCCCCCATATATACGGCGACCGGGTGTTTTGCGTTTCCATGTAAAGCAAAATATATTCTTGCACTTTTCGCCATATTTTTATTTGGTTTTTACTTTCACCAAACTTTTCAGGCAAATAAGCATGGTATATTCTAACATGAATGTGCTTTGCACAAAAAAGTTTATGGAGGACAAATGATGATGAAAAGAATTCTTGCAGGGATACTGGCGCTAATGCTGGTGCTTGGGCTTGCCGCCACGGGCATTGCCGAAGCGCCCAAGGGCAAGCTGGTCATTTTGCACACCAACGACGTCCATGGCCGCGCCGTGGCGGACCCCGCCGGAAAGGTGCTGGGCTATGCGGCCATTGCCCAGTACAAGAAGGATCTGGAAGCGGCTGGGGACAGCGTCCTGCTGCTGGACGCGGGCGATGCCTGCCAGGGCACGCCGCTGGTAAACCTGCTCATGGGCATACCGGCCATTGAGTTTATGAATGCTGCCGGCTATGACGCCATGACACTTGGCAACCACGAGTTTGACTGGGGGCTGGACAACGCCAAGCAGCTGGCGGGGCTGGCCATTTTCCCCATGCTTTCTGCCAATATCATCAACCATCTGGAAGGCGACCTGACCTTTGTGGCCAACAAAATCTTTGACATGCCCAACAGCATGAAGGTGGGTGTCTTTGGCCTCACCACCCCTGAAACCATGACCAAAGCCCACCCGGATAAGGTGCGGGGCATTGATTTCCTTCAGGGGGATGCCCTGTATGAGGCAGCCCAGAAGCAGGTGGAGGAACTGAAAGCGGCAGGCGCCGACATCGTTGTACTGCTCAGCCACTTAGGCATGGATGAGGAAAGCGCCCCCAACCGCAGCCTGGATGTGCTGGAAAAGGTAGCAGGCATTGACCTGCTGATCGACGGACACAGCCACACCCTGCTTGAAAAAGGCAAGATGGTGGGCGACACCCTGATAGTTTCCACCGGCTCCTACGGCCAGAACTTAGGCGTGGTGGTGTACGATGGGGAAAAATTCAAGGCCAGCCAGTTTTCCGGCCTGAACAAGAGCACCGTGATAGAATTGGAAGGCGTTCCTTACAGCGCTCTGTTAAACGCCAAGTTGGATGCCGAGGTAGCAGAACTGGTCAACAGCACCAACCAGGCGGTGCAGGAAGTGCTGTCCAAGGCCTTTGCAAAGACCGAAGTCTTCCTCAACGGCGAGCGCGATCCGGGCAATCGCACCGAGGAAACCAACCTGGGCGACTTTGCCGCGGATGCCATCCTGTGGGCAGCCCAACAGGCGCTGGGCGACCAGGTAGTGGCCGCCATCACCAACGGAGGCGGCATCCGGGCCAGCATCCAGGTGGGCGACATCACCATGAACGACATGAAAACTGTATTCCCCTTCGGCAATGAAGTGAGTGTCCTTGAGGTAAAGGGTTCCGAACTGCTGGAAGCCTTGGAGGCTGCCACCAGCGCCACGCCCAAGGCCCTGGGCGCTTTCCCCCAGGTATCGGGCATCGTGTTCAGCATTGACACCACCATACCCTATGAAAACGGCGAGCAATACCCGGATTCCACCTACCATGCCCCTGCCAAGCCCGGCAGCCGGGTGAAGATTGAATCGGTAGGGGGCCAGCCTTTTGACTTGGAAGCGCTGTATACCATTGCCACCAACGACTTCACTGCCGCCGGCGGTGACACCTACTACGCCTTCCGCTATCCCAACGCCACCAGCGGCTATAAAACCGGCGTGGCGCTGGAAGACGCGCTGGTGAACTATGTCACCACCGTGCTTGGCGGCGTGGTGGGACAGGACTATGCCAGCCCGCAGGGCCGCATTACCGTAATCAAATAATCCTTGAATGACGAATCGGCGGAGGCTGTTAACAGCCTCCGCCTTTGGTTGTGCACTTTATCTCACAAAAATTAGTATTGCCGGCGCTTTGGATGCATTGTTGTTTTGCATCAGTATAAGCCGCTTGCGTGTCTTTCTTTAATTAAAAAGTTCCATGAAGGAATAGAAGCTCTCCGGAGTTCCTTCGGAAATAACCACCTTTCCATTTGCGACGGCGTCTTTGGGATCGAGCTTCGACAGAACCAGTTGTTTCCAGGTCAGCGAGTCGGTCACAATCTCGAACTGGCCCTTCGCGGAGGGGGGATCCACCTCGAGGATGCCCTTGCGAACGTTCAACGTGTAGTAATCTGACGCCTTGGGGTCATTCTTCTTGACGTCGGTCAGCTGAAGGCTGACGACAATGTCCTTCTCCACAGATTTCGATGCATTGAGGCTGACGGCTAGGATACGATGCAGGGTATCCATGGGCATCAGCTCGACAAAATGTTCGCCGATCCTCGAAAAAATCAGCTTTGGATCACCGAGTGCGTAAGCCCTGCGGGTCTGGCCAGTCATCAACAAGTAGTCGGACAGAAGCATGTTGCGCGCCTGCGAATTCATCGTTTTTTCTGCCAGGGTCAGCATGGCCGCCTTCTTGGTCTCGAATGCCACAGGGTTATCCGGGTCCAGCAAGAGTGCATCGTCGGCAAGTCTCAATGCCCATTCCGGGTTGATATCCAGAGCTGCCTGGGCTTTACTTGCCAGATCACCATCGCCTTGAGCGAGGAAGGCCGACATCTCTGCCTCACTCTGGGTAGTCTGCGGAAACAGATCCCTTACTTCGCCGGTGTAGAAGCCGCGGTAATAGCGGAAGATGTGGACGATGTTCCAGTCTTTCGATCCATAAGTCTCCTGCAAATAGGGGCTGGAAGCAAGATGGGGCGGCAACACGATTAGGCCCATCATCTTCCCCGCCGTATAGCCTCTGTTCATGTAATAGAGTGTTTGGTCATTCACAAACTGGATGGCATCGCTGAAGTTGGTGAGGTATTGGCTGACGTTTTCTTTTCCGCTGGTAATGGGGTTAGGTCCATGGATTGTCACCAGGTGTTCGGGACTGAGTCCCTGGCAATCTTCAGGGTATTGACATAATCCAGCGGATCCCTCAGGCGGCTGCCCCGCATGGTTGAGATGGCAGGAAATGCCTCGTAGACGACGGCGATCTGGATCAGGACTTCTTTTTGCGGCAACCACACCAAGAGAACATCTGTCGTCTCACCGGCCACGGGAAAAAGATCTACATCAACGCCGGCAATTGTCAACCTTGTTTCTTCCTTGATATTCTTTGTCGGCACCATGAAGCCGGATGGTCCAAAAACCTGCGGCCCGGCAAGTACATAGCCAGCATACCAGCCTTTTCCATCCTGGACGGGTGCGTCTTGGAACAACGCGCCGACCATCTTGGTGCCGCCCTCGACTCGCGACGGATAGACCGGGCCAAACCACTCGCTGAACATGTTGCTCAACAGGCTCTCATGACCGATGATCTCCGTTTGTTCGTTGGCAAAGACAGAAGCGCCGTTGACATGGCAGTCATGGTGATGGGTGTAGATGATGGCTTTGACGGGCTTCTTGTCGAAGATATTGTCCAGGTTGGCGTTGAACGCATCCTTGGCCTTCTGTGCCGCAGGAACGCTCTCCCCGGGATCTACGACAATCAAGCCGTCGACGCCCTCGATCAGCACGGGATTGTCCCGGTTGTACCCTCTGGCAATCCAGACACCGTCTGTTACGTTTAACACTGCGGGTGGAAAGAACTCCTCATACTTGGCCAGGAGCGTTGGATGGACGGGTACTGCCTCCGGCTCATATGGCGTCGGCACTGCTGCCGGTTCTTGTGCCGCTGCACAAACAGCTGTCCCGGCCAGAATCAGGATGGTCACGAGGGCCAAAAGTTGGAATTTCGTTTTCATTGTCTTTCTCCTTATCTTTTCAAAATTTGGAATTTTGTTTTAATCCTCCTGGATTTAATGTCTATTCAAAACACCAATGACAGGCGACTGCCAGGTGGAAAGAGCGTCCATGTCCGGCGTGTAAATGCGCAAAATGAAGTGGTACTCATCACCGGAAACAGGCAACCAGTTGTCAATATTATCCGGTTGCTCCTTGGATAAAACAATATCCAGTGAACCATCTTCATTCAAAGCGAAGTTTGACCGGTCGTTGATACAGTATCGGTCAATGGGATTATCAATGAGGAAATCATCGCTGCCATACGCTGTAACAGACCAGAATCCGCCTTCCAGAATGGGAGGGAACGTTTCGAAATGCAGGATATAATCCTTTTTATCCGTAAGCAGCTCTCCTGCATCATCAACTCCCGTCTTCATATAGAGCGCTACATCCACCGTGTTTGCGCCCAAACCGCCCAGCGCAATGACCGCGCGATAGGTGTACTCCGTGCCAAAGTCTCCGATGGGAGCGCCGAAATACTCCCATTGCCCCAGCTTCACCGAGAACTTCGTCGCCTCGTTTGGAACCTCCTCCCGCAGGCTTTGGAGCATGTCTTCCCACTGTGCTGCAATATTGCCGGAAAGAATGCCCAGGTCAAAGATCAGGCCAGCTCCAACGTTGATACCTGCAAGTTTCTCAACAATCGCGGCATCAGCCGGAGCAGGAGGATTTGTTTTCATCAGTTCGTTGGCTTTGTCGAAGAAAGCCTTGGGCCCCAAGGACAAGACTTTTTCAATCGGCACGTAATCATTTTCTTCAACATAATTGCCTTTTTCGGGAGAATATTCACCCCCCTGAACGTAGGCTGAAAGGGGGAGAAGCTTCATTTTTCCCTGAATTGTATGGACATTGGGCAGATCCTCTGCACCTGACAAAACGGTGCGTGTGATTGACCATGCCGTTTGAGTAGGTACATCAATGCGGGTTATGCCTTGCGGCAACTCCCCTGCCCATGCGCTATGGGTAACAGCATAATCACCGGCCTTATCAAACACGCAAACTGTATTGGTCCACGCATCAAAAACCTGCACATTACAGAACCTATCTGTTTCAGGGAAAACATATACCATCGGCTCTTCGTTCAGATCATACCATGCCGATGAATACACTGTGTCGACATTCGGCGAAACGATCGCTTTGAAGTCGGCATCTGCAAGTTTTGCACCATGCATCAACTGATTGATGGGCGCCTTACCCCTGGCGAGATCTAATTCTTCTGTATTGATTGATGCTGCCTTGGTCGCGTCCATCAGTACCAATGGAAACGCATAGACATATGCTTCTTTGACGGTTGTCCATACATCCTCCTGGTTGCCGGATTGTGAACCGCATGCCGACAGCATCGGCGATGAAAGTAACATGATAGTGACAAGCGCAAGTACAAGGCCCTTTTTCACAATGAATATCCTTTCTTATATAGCGAATCAGCAGGCTGGCTGCGTATCCACAGCCAGCCTGCTCTTCAGATTATTGCGGATAAAATGTCACCATGCTACCGGAGATATAAACGTTCCTGCCATCAGGCAGCAGTACCTTATACCATCCGCCCTTTTCAACGGCTACCACCGGGTAGATGGCGCCGGGGTCGGCCTTGTCCACGATGGCATGCTTCGTGGATGGACCTTGGCGCAGGTTGACCGGGCGCTTATGGGTCACCACCACGGTGCCCACATAGGCGGAGCAGGAGTTGTACAGCCGATAGGCCGCCAAAATGGCATCCTCACGGGTGAGGGGGTGGGTGGGATATAATTTGTATTCCACATCCAGGCTGAGCACGCTCTCACCCGTGCGCGCATCGGTATGATCCAGCACAGCAAGCACCATCTCCCCCAAGTCCATGGTGCGCCAGTCGTTGGGATCATACAGGGCCGTGCGTGCAGCGTACTCCTGGGCCATGTGGATGTCCGCATAGTCAGCGATGTAAGGATCATTGGCGTGATCATGGCTGTGCTTGGTGTCGCCAATGTCCAGCAGTACGCCGTACATCTCGGCGGCGGCCACGCCGCGCAGCACCATGTCGTATTGAGCGCCCGCGCCGGAAGCCTCATACTCCTCCTTGGTCAGATACACATGGGTGCGCTCGGCTGCAGGGTTCATAGTCTTCAGGCGCACCACATTGGTCAGCAGGTTGTTCAGGTCGTCCCAGGTGGCGATGCCATCGGTCTTCATACCCTGGGGCACGATGCCCAGCTTCTGCGCCTCCAAGATTTCATTGGCCCGGCGTTGTTCAGGCGTTGGGGGATCTGTCGGCCTTGCCGTCGGCCTAAGCGTGGGCGTGGGTGCAGGCTTGAGCGTGGGCTTGGGCGTAGGCGATACAAAGGGCTCTGGTTCTTTGACCGTCAGGAACTTGCTCATCATATATCCGCTGTACATGCCATACTGCACATGCAACCACTGATCATCTACGAAGTCACTGAATACAATCACAGCATTGCCGTATGGGAGAGAGGTGACCACCTTGGAGTTGGCATTGGGTTCTTCCCGCATATTGACGGACTTACCGTTTGCAGACTTGATATACATGTGCATTCTGTCCGTCAGGAACTTGCTCATCACAAAACCGTTGAGCATGCCATACTGTACGTGCGACCACTGGTTGCTTATAAAATCGCTGTATACCAGCACGATCTTGCCGGCCGGGATGGTGGTAAGCGTCTTGGAGTCGGAGTTGGGCTCCTCCCGCATGTTGACAGACTTGCCGTTCTCCGTTTCAATCAGCATGCCGGCAGATTCAGGGTCGTAGATGGATGCAGATGCCGACAGCAGCGACAGCAGCAACATCAGCACAGCCATCATGGCAGTGATTTTTTTCATAGTATCCTCCCCTATAGCGCTTTGATACATTACTGATGAAATGTCACCATGGTGCCGGAGATATAAGCCGTCTTGCCATCTGGTAGCATTACCTTGTACCAACGGCCCTTCTCTATTGCTACCACCGGATAGCGAGCGCCGGGGTCAGCCTTGCCCACGATGGTGTCCTGCATGGACGGACCCTGGCGCAGGTTGGCTTGTCGGACATGAGTCACCACCACAGTTCCTACATAGGTTGTGTAAGAGTTATATAGCCGATATGCCGCTAGAATGGCATCCTCACGAGTAAGGGGGTGGGTGGGGTAGAAGTTATTCTCCGCATCCAGGCTGAGCACGTTCTCACCAGTGTGCATATCGGTATGATCCAGCACAGTAAGCACCATCTCTACCATATCCAAAGTACGCCAGTCATTAGGATTATACGGGGCTGTGCGACCAGCATATTGTTGGGCTAGCTGGATGTCCACATAGTCAGCAATGAAAAAGTCATTAGCGTGATCAAGGCTGTGCTTGGCATCGTCAATGTCTAACAACAAGCCGTACATCTCGGCAGCAGCCACGCCGCGCAGCACAATGTTGTACTGGGCACCCGCACCGGAAGCCGCATACTCCTCTTTGGTCAGATACACATGGGTGCGCTGGGCTGCAGGATTCTTGGTCTTCAAGCGAACGACATTGGTCAGCAGGTTGTTCAGGTCGTCCCAGGTGGCGATGCCATCGGTCTTCATACCCTGGGGCACGATGCCCAGCTTCTGCGCTTCCTTGATTTCATTAGCGCGGAGTTGTTCGGGCGACGGAGCAGCCGTCGGCTTGGACGTAGGCTTGGGTGTAGGTGGCACGAAGGGCTCTGGTTTTTTGTCCGTCAGAAATCTTTTCATCACATACCCGTTGAACATGCCATACTGCACGTGCGACCACTTATCACTTATAAAGCCACTGTATACAAGCACAGGCTTGCCATACGGAATGTTGGTAATCACCTTGGCGTTGGTGTTGGGCTCCTCGCGCAAGTTGAGGGTCTTACCATTCTCTGTCTTGACATACATGTTCGCTGCGTTGGGGTCGTAGATGGATGCAGATGCCGGCAGCAGCGACAGCAGCAATGTCAGCATAACCATCATAGCAATGATTTTTTTCATACTATCCTCCTGTTATTAGAAGCCAGCAACATTTCCTTTGCGAAGCTATCCTGCATCAACAGGCTGATGATGCAGGATGGCATGAACCTCTGCGCTTACTTCGCGTTGACCAGGGCCAGTTTCATCAAGTTTTCCATCGTCGCATTACCGCTCATGGATACGTTGTATACCAGCCCATTAGGTGCGTCATACCACATCGCCACGCCTTGTACGTCTTCGTTGTACATCACACGGCCTGGGTGGTCGCCAATCATCACTTCTTTATCCTGCTCCCAGGGGTAATACATACCGGACAGATCCTCCACCTGCGTGCCCTTGAACACGCGGATGGTGCACTCAGCCCCCTCCCAGATACACTTGACCTGGAATACAACCGGCCCTTCCTGCCCTTTGATGTAGAAGTAGCGAACGTCCTCCGCCCCCTCGGGTACATTGGCGCCCAAGGTGTCCGAAGCCTGGGCGGCTTCCTCGGCGGTGGCTTCGAAGATGGGGTTGGGAAGGCCAATCAGATCCTGCTCCGCCTCTGCATTAACCTCGGCTAACTTCATCAGTTTAAACAGGGTCACATCACCGATCATAGAGATGTTGTACACCAGATTGTTGCGCACGTCATACCACATGAGCACGCCGGTCTCGCCCTCGTTGTACATCGCGCGGCCCTGGTAGACACCGACCATTACCATGTCATCCTGCGCCCAGGGGTAGTTCATGCCGGACAGATCTTCCAGCTGCGTGCCCTTGAACACGCGGATGGCGCAATCGGCCCCCTCCCAGGAAAACTGCACCTGAAAGACAACCGGCCCCTCCTGGCCTTTGATGTAGGAGTAGCGGATGTCAGTTGAATCATCATAGAACAGGTAGGCACCAGGGGTACCCGAGGCCTCGGCAGCCTCCTGGGCGGTTGACTCAATGACGGGGTTGGGAAGTCCAATGGGGGTATCCTGCTGGGCCAGCGCCGCCGGCAGGAAGAGTGCGGCCACTAAGGCCAGAATGGTTACACAGGCAAGCATCCGTTTCATGGGAGTTCCTCCTTTAATTAGTCCAGAGTGGTTGACAGAGCATTTCCTTTGGTGCAATGGTCGTGCATCGTATCTGCTTGGGTTTTGCTATCTGCATATCCACCGTCACTTTGTTTCCAGATGCGTGGTACCGACGTCAGGATGTGCAGATTGCTTTGTGCAACCTAAGGATAATTGAGAAGTCAGTTTGTTGGAATACCCATTTTCAGGCAAAAAAGTCTAATCATTCGGCGCACGGCGTTTACATTATCTCCCACGCTATGATAAAATACAGTTGGCAATCAGTTCATAAAGAAAGGGCTTTGTGCTAAGTTATGATGATACCAAGTTGATTTTTTGCCATTGCTGAAAAGTTGTTGTGTATCCGAAAGGAATCTTGTTATGCAAGATAATGAACCAAAAAACAGCGAAGGGCTCACACGGGAGGACACGCCACTGGCTAAACAGCAGTGCGGCAAAGGAATAAATAGCATTACAGAATATTTGTTTGTCAATCTGCCCTTTGACAGCAAGCCGTCAGATGAGATGATTGCGACACTGCCCGACGCGGAAAAGAACGCCATTGCAAAAATGGCGCACTTCTTTTTACAGGCGCGTTATGAGGAGTCCGCGGCCGAAGCCAAACGTTGTATGAACAGTCAGCACCCCGAAGTTAACACGTTTGCGTTGCTGGCACATATCCTGAATCATGTAGCGCTGAACAATATGGAGGTTGTACAGAAGGACTTTCAAGACCTGCGGCAAAGAACACAGCATCCTGAAAATAAGCATGTTGCCGCACTCAATGATATTTTCCGTTTTGCTTTGTCTGTCTTTTTCCATCTGGGCGAGGCTACTGCCCCGATTTCGCCGGAAAGTTTCTCTCATTGCTCGGAGGGATCGCGGCTCTATGCGCTGTATGCCCAATCTTATGCACTATACCTTCAGCAGGAATATGCGCAAGCGCTGGGTATGGCTGAGGCTGCGCTGATGATGGATGCCAACCGTCATGAGGTTATATGCATCTACTTGAATGTGCTGGCATCCATGGCCGCCATGAGTTTATCCTACTTTGATCGGGCTGATCGTTTCTTTCTGAACGCATTGCGGATCGCCAAGCCGATGGGGTATATTCAACCATTTATTGGGCATCACGGCCCCTTGCAGGGGTTGGTGGAAAAGCACATCCGCGACCGGGAACCCGAACTGTATAAGATGATATCCGATAAAGTGATGCTTTTCAGGCACGGATGGACAGAGGTTCATAACCCACAATCACAAGACAAGGTGACCAACCTGTTGACCCCTTATGAGTTCGCATTGGCCATGATGGCCGCTAAAGGCAAAAGCAATCAGGAAATTGCCGATTATCTGAATATTTCGATCAATACCGTAAAAGCCTATCTTTCAATCGTTTATCAAAAGGTGGGCATCACGAAACGCAGTGAGCTAAAGAATTACTTGGTCAAATAATCGCATGGTGAAATCTAGGAAGCCACAATATACATGGCTTCCCAGTTTATTATTATACAATTTGCATTACACCTATACTGCTATACACTTATACACTTACGCCTATCCTTTGTGTATAAGCATGGGCATATACACGCCGCCCAGAACACTGCGCGCAATGAAAAACACATACCGGCCCGTTTTAGTATCGTACCAATCCGAGAAAGGTACGCGGGTGGAGGTGGTGCGCAGATAATGGGCAAGCGGGGCGATGAGCTTGTTGAACACCTCTTTCTCTTCGGCCATGGAAGCCACCCAAACCAGCCAGTCGGCCTTGGTGTAATCCGCGCGTGAATCCAGCGGCAAGCCATACTCATTGATAAAGGGCAGATAGCTTTCGGTTTCTGCTTTATAGAATGCCGAAGGCATGAGCTTCAGATCCAGCACCAAATCCCACACCAGATTATATTTCATGCTCCATCCATTGCCATCAAAGGTGAGCGCGGTATTATACTCACCCTTTGCACGCTGCTGCCAGCTTTGGGCCATTTCATGTGCACGCTTGTTCCACTGCTGGGCCTCTTGCTTGCGGCCAACCCGCTCCATGATGCGGCTGTAGCAGGCTATGCCCACAATGGCCTTGGCGGCCAGGTTGATGTTGCGGTTGAGATGACCGGCAAAGTCATCCGTGCAAAGCTGGTCGCCCGGGTCTTCGCCATAATGGTCCAGATACTTTACCCATTTGTCCAGCGTGGGCAGATTATTTTCCGCCAGCGTAGGATCCGCGCCAAATGTCATGGCCGCTTCCAGCATGATCAGCATATTGGCACATTCTTCTACAGGCATTTGATAACGAAAATCGTAGACATCTGTCCCAGCGGGATATAGATAGTACGGAGGATGAACCACACCGTGGGCGATTGATTGACGTGTGCCGTACACCTGACCAGTCGCATAAGGATACCGCCCCACATCATGTGGAGCAAAATCATGCTCCCATACCGGCAATGCGGCAAACTTGAGCACAGGCCGGCACAGTGCATTGACCAGCTCCGGACAATATTTCAGAAAAAGCGGTATGGAGGGATAGCTTACATCCACTGTGCCGATACAGCCATTGGAATCATTTTCCTTGGACAGGAAGGCCATTTCACCTTCGGGAGTAGCAATCAACTTGTGCGCGCCAAAGGTATGCCGCCAGGCGGCACAGGCAATAAGCCGATAATCCTCTCCACCGATGGATTCCGCCTCGCTCATAACGCTGGCATCCAGTTGGTTGCAGGCAGCAATCAGTTCGTCATGACGGGCATCAAATTCTTTGAGGGCATCAACGATACTCCTGCCCTCCCGCATGTACCAGGCACGGCAAATGCTGCCAAAGTAGTTGATGGAGGCAACATCATCATACCCCAGCAGTATGGTAGCTCCAGCGATATCAGCTTTGGCTTCCAGCTTCCAGTTGAATGTCAGGGCGTGAGGTTTGCTCTCCACCGTGCCCTGACGGGATGCCATGTATAGATAGCCCCAATCCATGGTGATATGATCGCCGGAATGCCCCAGTAAACGCTGGTGCTGTTGACCAATAAAAGCTGTGTGCAGGCCGTCCAGATTATAGCTGCGGCAATGCATGGACGGCGGCACTTGGCCATCGTAGCACAGCTTGCTGGAGGCACTTAGGCCAATTTCAACCTGATGCGAAACGCTATCTGTGCTGCTCACGGAAAGGTCAAGGTAGGTAACAGGAGCGGAAAGCATATCCAGATCATCCGGCAAAACAGGCGCCCAGAAACGCACCGTTAATTCCACTCCGTCAGCTTTCAGTACACTGATGGTCTGAGTAGGGGTTATTTTTACCGATTGGGTAGTCATGGCCGGTGAAGACGCGCGGCCAAGCCAATGGTACCTTTTGCCATCAATGATGATGTAACCCTGAATAGGTTTGACTGCGCCGCTCCAGTGCGCAGTGTCCGCGGAGGTCAGCGTATCGCCAGGCATCCATATGGAAAAATAAGGATCATTGACAATTAAAGGAAGTGCGGGAATGCGATCCATCATGCTGGTGTGCTCCTTTATCCTGCGTTTTTGGTTCTCTCTTTGCCAGTATAGCAGTGCATGTTTATGGTAACACCTTCACAGCAAAATAGCGAGCAATCTTCCCGCGTTTGTTTATCCGTAACCTGTTTAAAGAAACAATGGGCACAGATAAAACTGTTTTTTCCAAGCACTACAGAAAAACAAAGATAAAACCATAGCCCTTCCCCTGCGCTTGACAGCAGATAGCATGCGTGCTATTTTATATTTCGTTAGTCTAACTAACTTGTTTAAAGGAGGATTTCATGGACGCATTTGCACTGGCTTTAAATGATTTGCTGGTGAATACCTTCCACGATATTTTAAAGTTGGAAGAGAATTCGCTGGCCAAAGCCAGCGCCAACAAACTGAGCATCAACGAGATGCACTTGCTGGAAGCCATTGCAAAAGGCAAGGACGAAGGCCGCAGCATCACGGATATTGCACGCGAACTGTCCATTACCCTCCCCTCCGTAACTGCGGCAGTAAATAAGTTGGTCAAGAAAAACTATGTGATCAAGGGCAAGCATGAAGCGGACAAACGCCTGGTGATTGTCTTCCTGACCCACGAGGGTAAACGAGCGGAAGCGCTGCACCGGCTTTACCACAGGGCAATGGTAAATGCCGCCTCTCAGGGGCTGAACGATGAAGAAAAAGATGCGCTGCTCAAGGGGTTGACCAAGCTGCACAATTTCTTCAAAGAGCAAAAGCCATTGATTGGAGAGCCCGACGCGTAAGTTAAACGAACTTTTAAACATCAAACCTAATTATTACTAAAGGAGATACTGACTTGAAAATACTGGGCATCGGCAGGGCTTTGCCTGAGCAAGTCATCACCAATAAGGATTTGGAAAAGGTACTGGATACTTCGGACGAGTGGATTCAAAGCCGCACGGGTATCAGAGAGCGCAGGATACTGTCTGAACAAAACTTAAACGGCCTTGCCTTTAACGCCGCAAAAGAAGCGCTGGAAGATGCCGGGATAGAAGGCAAAGACATTGACCTGGTGCTGGTAGCGACAACCATGGCAGACCATGTCTTTCCTCCCCTGTCCAGCCTGCTGGCGGGTGAAATTGAGACGGATTGCCCCACAATAGATATCCACGCGGCCTGTACCGGCTTTATTTACTGCCTCATGACCGCTGAAGCCTATCTGAAAAGCGGAATGGCTGCAAAAATACTGTTGGTCTGCGCGGAAGCCTTCACCCGCCTGGTGGACTGGAAAGATAGATCCACCTGCGTATTGTTTGGCGACGGCGCAGCAGCCGTAGTTTTGGAAAACGGGGATGATTTGCTGTCCATCCATTTATCCACCCAGGCCAATGAGCAAATGCTTTTCCACCATTCCCCGCCCGGCAACAGCCCCTACACAAAAGGACAAACATATCAAAAGAATGGTCTGTCCATGGAAGGGCAGGACGTGTTCCGCTTCGCGGTGAGCCAATCTGAAAGGGATCTGGATACGGTTCTCAAAGCTGCCGGGTTTAATGCAGAACAGGTAGATTGGGTGTTGTTCCATCAGGCCAACCGCCGCATCATTGACGCCGTCCAAAGGCGGATGAACCTAAGCCCAGAAAAGCTGCCAATCAACATCCACAGGGTTGGCAACACCTCCGCCGCAAGCATCCCCCTGTTGCTGTGGGAATTGTACCATGCCGGCAAATTATTACCCGGCCAGACCCTGGCCATGAGTGCATTTGGTGCAGGATTAACCAGCGGCGCCTGCATCATCCGATGGAGCAAGGAGCAGCCCGACATAACAGTGGATGAAAGGGATTTATTTCCAGCCCATTTGTTTAGTTTGCCTAACTAATATAGGTAAGTCGATTCTTCTCAACAAGTGTCCGGCACATGCAAAACTACGGAAAATCAACGCGAGGGACCCCCGGGCATTGCCCGAAACAATAAAGAAAACTTTGGAGGAAGAACACATGGATATCTCAAGCACGGTCATTGCAGCACTGGCGGAACGCCGCGGCAGCGCCCCTGAAGACATCACCAACGACACTACCTTTGCCGAGCTGGCCCTGGATTCCCTGGACGTGGCAGAAATGGTGATGGAGTTAGAAGATACTTTCAATATAACAATTGACCTTAGCAAGATAAAGGGCACGGTAGGTGACTTGATTGCCGTCATCGAAGAGGCGCAGCAGGCATGAAAACCAGGGTTACAGAACTGCTGGGCCTTACATATCCCATTTTTCAGGGCGGTATGGCCTGGGTGGCAGACGCTCAGTTGGCCAGTGCCGTTTCAAACGCCGGAGGGCTGGGCATTATTTCGGCCATGAACCTAGATGCGGACTATCTCCGCCATCAGATTGCTCAATGCCGGGCAATGACCAGCAAACCCTTTGGGGTTAACATCATGCTGATGAGCCCACATGCTGAGGTCTGTAGCAAGGTGGTAGCCGAGGAAAAGGTACCGGTGGTGACAACCGGCGCGGGGCTGCCCGGTCGCTTTATTCCCATGTGGCTTGAAGCCGGCGTCAAAGTTGTCCCCGTTGTCCCCTCTGTGGCCATTGCAAGGCGCGTTGCACGCGAAGGCGCCTGCGCCGTCATCGCCGAAGGCTGCGAAGCCGGCGGGCACATTGGAGAATTGACCACGATGACCCTTGTCCCCCAGGTTGCAGACGCAGTGGATATTCCCGTCATTGCAGCGGGTGGTATAGCGGATGGGCGCGGCATCGCCGCCGCCATGATGCTGGGCGCCCAGGGCGTTCAGTGCGGTACGCGCTTTCTGGCCGCTGTCGAGTGCAGCATTGCAGACAGTTATAAAGAAAAAGTTATCTCTGCCCGTGATATTGACACGATGGTCACAGGCCGCCGCCTGGGTCATCCCGTGCGTGCACTGAAAAACAGATACATGATGGAGTTTGCCAAGCGTGAGAGCAACCTAGATATCAGCAACGAAGAGCTGGAACGGTTCGGTTCCGGTGCCCTTCGGCGTGCCGCCCGTGAGGGCGATATGGATACCGGTTGCATCATGGCAGGCCAGGCGGCCGCCTTGGTAAAGGAAATTAAGCCTGCCCGCGATATCATCATGGAGATGTTTGAAGAAGCAGAAAAGCTGCTTAAAGGGAGCAATACATGGGTCGGTTAGCCTTTCTTTTCCCAGGCCAAGGCAGTCAGTACCCAGGCATGGGACAGGCGCTTTATGAGCAGTCCGCATCTGCCAAAAGAGTGCTGGACCAGGCCGAAAAGCAGAAGCCAGGCTTGCTTGATGTTTGTTTTTCCGGCCCCATGGAGCGCCTGACCGAAACGGAGAACGCACAGCCTGCCTTGTTTGCAGTCAGCTTAGCTGCGGCTGAAATGGCCAAAGAGCTGGGTCTGGTGCCTGACGTCACAGCCGGTTTTTCCTTGGGTGAATGGACAGCTTGCGCTTATTCGGGGATGTTGGGGTTTGAACAGGCCTTTTCTCTGGTTATAAAGCGCGGCTTGTGGATGCAGGAGTGCGCCCTCAATAACCCTGGCGGTATGGCCGCGGTGCTTCGCTTACGCGCTGAGGAGCTGCATGATCTGCTGAAGGATTATAAAAACGTCTATCCAGTCAACTACAACACGCAGGAACAAATCGTCGTCGCCGCAAAAAACGATGATTTGGATCAGTTTCTGGGGTTTCTGAAAGCAAACGGGAAGCGTTTTATAAAGTTGAACGTTTCAGGCGCATTCCACTCGCCCTTGATGAAGGAAGCCAGCGAGCGTATAAAAGCAGCCCTGGATAACGAGCAGATGAATGTGCCCGCCCTGCCCGTTTATAGCAACCTGACCGCCCTACCCTATGTGTTTTCCGAAGCAAAGTCCACCCTGGCAGCACAGGCCTCCAGCCGGGTTTTATGGGCTGATACCATTTTGAACATGGCCGCAAACGGCGTTGATACCTTCCTGGAGCTGGGGCCGGGCCGGGTGCTCTCAGGTTTTGTAACAAAACTGCTGCCTGAAGCCCAGGTATATCAAGCCGATAACCCGGACAGCCTGTGTGCTGCTGTCCATGAAATAAGGGGTAAATATGAGTTTTGAACACAAAACCGCGCTGGTAACAGGTGGCTCCCGTGGCATTGGAAGGGAGAGTGCGCTTGCGCTGGCCGACAGCTGCGCGCAGGTCGCCATCCTGTATGCAGGGCGGAAAGACGCGGCAGATCATACCGTGAACGAGCTGGAAAAGAAACAGGTTAAAGCACTGGCTGTCCAATGCGATGTGTCGGATGATAAGGCAGTGCAGTCCGCCCTCCAACAGGTGAAGGATGCGTTTGGGCCCATCGACATTTTGGTTAACAACGCCGGTATCACCCGGGATATGCTGACCTTGCGCATGAACGCTGAGGATTTTGCAAGGGTGATCGAAGTGAACTTAAACGGTGCTTTCCATACCATCAAAGCCTGCTACCGGGATTTTCTGAAATTAGGGTGGGGAAGAATTATCAACATCAGCTCGGTTTCAGGCCTGATGGGCAACCCCGGGCAGGCAAACTATGCTTCCTCAAAGGCCGGGTTGATTGGGCTGACCAAGACGGTGGCACGGGAGCTGGCCAGCAGGGGCGTGACTGTCAATGCCATCTGCCCCGGCTTTATTGAGACAGACATGACAGAATCCATGAACCAAGACACCTTGAAAAAGGCCATGGCCGCTGTGCCCATGAACAGGCTGGGCACGCCAAAGGATGTCGCAAAGGCCGCAGCGTTTCTTTGTTCGGATGACGCCAGCTATATTACAGGCGCTGTCCTTCAGGTGGACGGCGGCATGTATATGTGAGGTAAACAATGAATCGTGTAGCAGTCACAGGGATGGGCATTATTTCTCCTATCGGCAACAGCGTATCTGCATTCTGGCAGGCACTGATAGAAGGACGCTGCGGCATCAGGCATTTGACCCGTTTTGATGTAAGCGACTTCAAAGTCAAAATCGCGGCAGAGGTCACGGAGTTTGACCCAACACAATTTGGCATGGAGTTTGCCGAAGCCCGGAGGATGGATTTGTTCACCCAGTACGCCCTGGCCGCCGCCCACCAGGCAATGGAACAAAGCGGCCTTTTAGGGCAGGTAGATCCGCACCGTTTTGGGGTAAACATCTCCAGCGGTATCGGCGGCATCCATACCTTCTTTTATGAAAGCGAAAAATTATTAAACCGCGGGCCAGGCCGGGTCTCTCCCCTGTGTGTTCCCATGATGATTGGCAACATGGCCGCAGGAAATGCCGCCATCAAGTACAAGGCCATGGGCGACTGTGTGCCGCTGGTGACAGCCTGCGCGACCTCCACCCATTCTATTGGAGAAGCCTACCGCAAAATACAGCACGGCTACCTGGACGCTGTGCTGACAGGCGGCAGCGAGGCTGCCGTCAACCCCATTGCCATTGCCGGTTTTACCAGCTGCATGGCCCTGAGCGATGCCAATGAGCCGGAGCGCTCCAGCCTGCCCTTTGATTTGAACCGCAAAGGCTTTGTCTTGGGCGAAGGTGCAGCCGTTTTGGTGCTTGAGAACCTGGAACACGCTAGGAAAAGAGGCGCTGAGATTTTGGGCGAGATTGTGGGCTATGGCAGCACCTGCGATGCCTACCACATCACGGCACCCGAACCTTCAGGCAACGGCGCAACACGTGCCATCGTAAGTGCGCTGGAAGAAGCGGGCATCACTGCGGAGGACAAGCTTTACATCAATGCGCACGGGACGGGGACGCCCCTGAACGACAAAACTGAAACCCTAGCCATCAAGAATGCGCTTGGAGAAGACGCAGCAAGAAAGGTCGCCATTTCCTCCACCAAAGGCGCCACAGGACATATGCTGGGCGCTGCAGGCGGTGCTGAATTGATCGCCACCCTTCTGGCTTTGAGAGAGGGCATCCTGCCCCCCACCATTCCCTTGAATACTCCTGACCCCGAATGTGATCTGGATTATGTGCCAAAGGCAGCACGCAAAGAGCAGCGCACGCTGGGTTTATCTATCTCGCTGGGCTTTGGCGGTCATAATGGCGCTTTGGCCGTAAGGAGCGGAATATGAATATCAAGCAGCTAAAAGAAATAATCCGCATGTTTGAAGAGAGCAGCCTGGTTGAACTGGAAGTAAACGAAGGCGACGAAAATATTCGTTTGAAACGCAAAACAGAACCGGCTGCACCGCCGCCCGCTGTGGAACCGCCCAAGATAGACAGCACACCAAAGCCCACAAATCCGGCTGCATCCATGGATCCAGTGGATTTTAACCATGTAATTGAAGTAACTTCCCCCGTTGTGGGCGTCTTTTATGAAGCGCCTGAGCCGGGCGGCAAGCCCTTTATCAAGGTGGGCGATCATGTGCAGCGCGGCGATATTCTCTGCCTGATTGAAGTAATGAAGCAAGTGACTGAAGTAACTGCACCGCAAAACGGCCGGGTAGCGGACATCTGCGTAACCAACGGAAATGTGGTCGAGTACGGCCAAACACTGGTGAAACTATGCTAAACAGAGATGAAATCAAAACCTTTCTCCCGCACCGGGAACCCATGCTGATATTGGACTCCGTTTTTCTTGACAAAAATGGGGACGCAAACGGCGAATACACCGTGACCGGAGAGGAATTCTTTTTGTCCGGCCATTTCCCGGGATTCCCGGTGGTTCCCGGCGTCATCCTGTGTGAGATTATCGCGCAGTCAGCCGGCATCCTGGTCATGGATGAATTAAAAAAAGACGAGCTGCCCTTGTTTATCGGCATTGAGAACGTGCGCTTCCGGCAGATGGTAAAGCCCGGGGACACCGTCAAAACCAAGTGCAAGCTGCTTAGGAGTTCGGGCAAACTTGTCAAAATCAAGGGCGTTGCGAAGGTAAATGAACAGGTATGCGTAGACGGCATCTTCCTGTTGATGCTGCGCGCAAAGGACGACTGATATGTTTTCACGAATCCTGATTGCAAACCGCGGCGAGGTGGCCGTTCGCATCATCCGCGCCTGCAAGGAAATGGGTATCAAAACAGTGGCCATATACTCTGAGGCGGACAAGGATGCGCTGCATGTATCTTTGGCGGATACAAGCATCTGTGTGGGCCCTGCCCCTTCACAGCTAAGCTACCTTAATCAGGACGCCATTGTTTCTGCCGCGGTATACACGGATTGCAAAGCCATTCACCCCGGCTATGGCTTTTTGTCTGAAAATGCTGATTTTGCTGACCTGTGCGCAGAAAACGGCCTCCAGTTTATCGGGCCGACCGGTCAGATCATCCGGCAGATGGGCAACAAGGATGAAGCCAAGCGTACGGTATTCAAAGCCGGCGTGCCCATCATCCCAGGCCGTGAAAACATTTTGGAGCTCAAGGATGCCCAGGCTGCGGCAGAAGAAATCGGCTTTCCGTTGTTAATCAAGGCCCGAAGCGGCGGGGGCGGACGCGGCATCCGCAAGGTTGAAAGAATGGAGGACCTGAAGTCTGCCTTTTCAACTGCCGCCCAGGAAGCCAAGGCCTGCTTTAGCGACCCGGCGCTGTATATGGAGAAACTGCTCACAGACGTTAAGCATGTGGAAGTACAGGTCCTTTGTGACAGCCAGGGCAACATCATTTGTTTCCCGGAACGGGACTGTTCCATGCAGCGCAAGCACCAAAAAATCCTGGAAGAAAGCCCCTGCACAACGCTTAACGCCGTGCAGCGCGGAAAGCTGATGAAATCCGCCCGGCAGGCCGTGAAGGCACTGAATTATGTGGGGGTAGGCACGTTGGAATATCTGCTGGACAAGCAGGGCAATTTTTACTTTATGGAGATGAACACCCGGCTGCAGGTAGAGCACCCGGTGACGGAGTTTGTATCCGGCATTGACCTGGTGAAATGGCAAATCCGCGTGGCCGCAGGCGTTCCCCTGTCCTTTTCCCAAAAAGACATCCGAACCGCCGGGCATGCCATTGAGTGCCGCATCAACGCGGAGGATCCCTCCAAGGACTTTATGCCCTCCGGGGGTACTGTGTCCATGCTGCATATCCCAGGCGGCCCCTGGGTGCGCTTTGATACGGCGCTTTACCAAGGATATGAGATGCCGCTGCATTATGACAGCCTGATCGCCAAGCTGATTGTGCACGCACAGACCAGAAACGAGGCCATCAGAAAGATGCAGGCCGCGCTTTGCGAAACGGTGATTGAGGGCATTGATCACACAGCACTTTTCCAGTCCGATTTGCTGGCCGAAGCAGCCTTTGAAGACGGCACCTACACCACCGATTACCTCACAAGGAGGTTCCTCTCCAAGAATGGATAAGTTCAGGTTCAAAAGCCCCAATCTGCGCTTAGAACGTAATTTTTTGCAAAATAATGAGAATACCCAAGCCACTACCGTATGTCCCGGATGCAAGCGGGAAATGACAGACGCCCTGCTTGAACAGGAACTTTACCAATGTGCGCGCTGCGGCAACCTGTTTAAAATGAGCGCCCGGCAGCGCATCCGTATTATTCTGGATGAAGGCAGTTTTTTTGAGTTGGACAGCGCCTTTCCCACCACAGACCCGCTGGAATTTCCCGGATACCGGGAAAAGCTAAACCAAGCCCGGATTTTAAGCGGCGAAAAAGAAGCAATCGTTACAGGTACCGGCAGCATTCATGGGCATTCCTGTGCTTTTTTTGCGTCTGAACCAGGTTTTATGATGGGGTCCATGGGCTCGGTGGTCGGTGAAAAACTATGCCGGCTGTTTGAGTACGCGGAAAAGAAGAGATTAAACGTAGTTGGCTACACCGTATCAGGCGGTGCCAGGGTTCAGGAAGGTATCCTTTCCCTGATGCAGATGGCCAAAGTGTCCGCAGCTGTGAGGAAGCATTCCGATGCCGGGCTTTTGTACATCGCGGTGCTGTGCGATGCCACCACGGGCGGCGTTGCCGCCAGCTTTGCCATGCAGGCTGATATTGTGCTGGCCGAACCCAATGCTTTAATTGGCTTTGCAGGGCCCAGGGTGATTGAGCAAACCACAAAGCAGAAACTGCCTGAAGGCTTTCAGAAGGCAGAGTTTCAGATGGACAAAGGATTCGTGGGCAGGCTGTGCAAGCGTCCGGAGCAAAAAGAGATGCTTTCCCAGCTTTTGAAACTGCATGATAAAGGAGATCAGGTTGAACGCGTATAACAAGGTTCAAGCAGCTCGCAGCAGCCTGCGGCCAAGCGCCCAGAAATATATTGACTACATGATCGATGGCTTTGTTGAGCTGCACGGCGACAGGCGCTTTGGAGATGACCCTGCGGTCATAAGCGGGCTGGGTTTCTTTGAAGATCGTCCAGTGACCGTCTTGGCGCTTGAAAAGGGCAACACCAACGCTGATCGCCTGCGGCGAAACTTTGGTTCTGCCAACCCGGAGGGATACCGAAAAAGCCTGTGGCAAATGCGCCAGGCTGAAAAATTTGGCCGTCCGATTTTTTGCCTGGTGGACACCGCTGGCGCGGCCTGCGGTATCGGCGCTGAGGAACGCGGACAAGGACAGGCCATCGCTGAGAATCTATGGGAAATGATGGGGCTGACGATTCCCGTATTATCCGTCATCATCGGTGAGGGCGGAAGCGGCGGTGCTTTGGCATTGGCTTGCGCAAACGAAGTATACATGCTGGAAAACGCCATTTATTCGGTGCTTTCGCCCGAAGGTGCTGCCAGCATCATCTATAAAGACGCCTCCAAGGTAGAGGAAGCCAGTGAGGCGCTCAAGCTAAGCGCGCAGGATATGCTGACATTTCATGTGATTGAGAAAATACTGCCGGAAGGCGAGGACTATGAGCAGGCTGCACCTTCCATCCAGGCTGCGTTTTCTGACGCTTTGAAGCGCTTTGACGGCATGAGCCCACAAGAAATCAGGACACAGCGATATGAACGATTCCGCCGTTTGGGAGGATAGAAGGAATGATTTATCTTCTGACCGATTCAACCGCCTATATCAGCCGCAAGGAAGCGCGGGAAATGGATATCATCCTGATTCCGATGAATTACAGCCGGGACGGCAAGGATGCATTTTTAGAAGGATATGTTGAGGAATCTGTGGCCTGGGCCAAGAACTGGCAAGACCTTTCCCCCTTCTCGACTGCGCAGGCACCAACCGCTGCCTTTCTGGATGTATTTTTAGCCCTGAAAGAGCAGGGGCATTCTGCGCTGTGCCTGACCATCTCCTCACGCCTGAGCGGAACCTATCAAAATGCTGTCATGGCCGCACAGGAAGCCGGGGAAGGGTTTTACGTGCTGGATTCCAAGTCCACTGCCGGCGGGCTTTACCTGATGCTAAGAGAAGCCCGAAAGCTGCTGAACGAAGGCATGGCGATTGAGGATGTAATGGAAAAGCTGCGCGCCATGCGGCATCGTTCCCGCACCATCTTCTCCGTCCAGGACATGAGCCCCCTACGGCGCTCCGGCAGGTTGGGCTATATGCGTTCCTCCGTGTCCACGCTGTTAAACCTTCGCCCGCTATTGATGCTACAGGATGGCAGCGTGGTGAGCCATTCCCTGGCCCGCGGCCAACAGGACCAGCTGCGCAAGATGCTGCTGGGATTATCCGGGAATCCACACGAAGTGATTGTGCAGGAATGTGGAGATAAGAAAGCGGCCGATGCGCTGGAAGAAAAGCTGAGGGAAAAAGGCTTGGTAGTGCACAGAAGGCAGGGCGGCATCGTGCTGGCCATTCACTTAGGGCTTCCCGTTCTGTCTATTGCTTGGCTAGAATCGCCGGAAGCAACCGACTAAGCAAAGCAAGAGATTTATATCTTACGCCTGTCCCGCTAAATACATTTCGGCATAGTATCACAGCTTACACATGAACACCCTTACCAACCAATTACCCACCTTGTACGGTTTCCAGATAATCAATGTTCATACTGCATTGATTCTTACACCTGAATAACCAACATCGTTTGAAGGTTAGCACAAGCTTATGGTATATTAATATAGGTGATTATGCCTGTCGGCGTTGAGCGAAAAAATCACTGAGCATTTGGGTACACTCGCCCTCCAAGATGCCACCCACGCAGTTGACCCGGTGGGTGAAAGCCGCGTCCATGGGCAGCGCATATACGCTGCCACAGCAGCCATATTGCGCATCATAGGCGCCAAACACGCACAGGTCAACGCCGGAGAGGATGAGCGCACCTGCGCACATGGGGCAGGGCTCCAACGTGACGTACAGGGTGCAGCCCGAAAGCCTGCGAGTGACCAGCGCTTGGGCGGCGCGTTCAATCGCCAGTATTTCTGCATGTGCCAGCGGCGAACCGGTGCGCTCGCGCTCATTGTGCGCGCGGGCGATGACATGCCCGTCCTTGACCACCACCGCGCCCACAGGCACATCATCGCCTGCAAGCGCAGCTTGGGCCAGTGCTTCCCGCATCCAGTACTCGTGCTGTTCCAGGCACGTTTCATCAACACAATCATTCATATAGGAGGAATTATATCATGGATAAATCTACCCTTCAAAGTATCCGCGAACGCAGCAGCCACCGCAAGTATCTGGCGCAGCAGCTAACCGAGCAGCAGTTGGACATCATTGTGCAGGCAGCGCTGCAAGCGCCCTCCGCTGTCAATGCGCAGCCCTGGCACTTCAGCGTGGTGCAGGATCAGAATCTGCTGCTGCGCATCAACCAGGCCGCCGCCAAGCACGCGCGCAAGCGCCCGACCAATACGCGCAGCCCCCGGTTTGACGATGACAGCTTCCACATCTTCTATCACGCGCCTACCGTGGTGTTTATCAGCGCGCGCAAAACATCCTATTCGCAGATAGATTGTGGCATCGCGGTGCAAAACATGGCGCTGGCCGCCGAGGCACTGGGCCTGGGCAGCGTCATCCTGGGCCTGCCGCGCGAAGCCTTTGTGGAGGAGGACAAGGCCCCGCTGGAGCAGGCGTTGCAGTTCCCTGAGGGGTACGAGTATGTCATTGCCATCGCCATCGGTACGCCCGATGACGAAAAGAAACCACACGAAATGGACAAGGCCAAAGTATCGTATATCTGATAAGAAAATGTAAAACATGGCACCGCCCGGCTTTTTCCGGGCGGTGTCGTGGTATAATGACATTTGGGTTCACAATGTACCGGAGGCATGTTGGATGAAGAGATTAACTTGTTGGTTGCTAGTTCTGCTGCTAACGCTGCCTGTGCTGGCCTTGGCCACGCCGAGTGGTGGAAGCATCAGTGGCACTGCGTTTCTGGATGCCGATGCAAACGGCCTGATGGATCAGGGCGAGCGCACGCTGTCGGACGTAGAAATATCGCTGATATCGGTCAGTGAGGGTACAGAGAGTGTAGTAGGGGTATACCGCACGCAGGATGATGGCGCGTTTTCCTTTTCCGGACTTACCCAGGGCACCTATTACCTGAAGGCATTGCTGCCCAGCGGCTTTTATGCTGCACCTCCAGTTGATGGAGGCAGCGTTTTGCTGCCCGCCAACGGGCAAAGCAGCCGCTCCCCTGAGTTTTCGTTGCAGGACGGCCAGGCCGTACACTTGCCGGTGGGCACCATCCGGCAACCTTCCTATATCACGGTGTACGCCTTTGGCGACCTGAATGGCAACGGCGGCCGCATGAGCAATGAGCCGCTGCTGCGCGGCGTGCTGCTGGAACTGCTTTACGACACACCGGAAAAAACCTATGTCGTCGGCAGCACCACCACCAACAAGGACGGCGTAGGCACCATCCGCGACCTGACGCCAGGCACCTATCGGCTGCAGGCCACGCTGCCGGAGCCCTACGTCATTGGCCCGCTGGGACAAAAGATTAACACCTTCTATAACACCATTTTGCCGTCCGAAAGCAATGTCGGCGCTTCCGCGCCCTTTACCGTGCCGTTCAAAGGCTCCGCCGGGCTGGGTGTGGGCGGCGTGGAAACAGGCAGGGCAGAAGGCAGCCTGTGGAAAGATGCCAACATGAACGGCCAGAAAGAAGCTGGCGAAGGCGGCTTTGCAGGGGCGGCGATCGAGCTGACTCACACCGCCTTGGGCATTACGCGCACGACCGTATCGGCTGAAGATGGCACGTATGCCTTTGCCAACCTGCAGGAGGGCATGTACCGGCTGAAGGTCACCCTGCCCGAAGGCAGCATGTTTACCCTGCCGGGAGATTCGCTGTTCAGCGATGGCTATAGCGCCTCTGCTGAGACGGATATATCCGTGGCTATCCGCAAGACAACCAGCATCCAGCCCGTTGGCGTGATGCCCGCTACCTCGCTGAAGGCATATGCGTTCCACGATCAGAATGTAAACGGCATAAAGGATGATGGCGAGCCCTTGTTTGCCGGCGCTACGGTAATAATCAGCGTTAATAACCAGCAAGTGGCCCAGGCCACAACCGATGCCAATGGCGAAGTGCTGTTCCCGCTGCTGCGCGGCGGCACGCCCGACATACGCATGACGCTGCCCGACGGGCAGGTGTTTACCGTAGACGGCGGCGAAGCAGGCAACCGTTTTATATCGGATGCAGCCGCCAGCGATTTGACCGTTGCCTATGACTTGGCCCACGGTACACAGGGAAATATATGGGCTGGCGTAACGCTGCCCGCTGCAATAACGGGCACGCTGTACGAGGATATCAACATGAACAGCCAGCGAGAGGCCGGTGAAGAGCCGTTGTCTGGCTTCGCGGTGCAGGCCATCAATGCTGTTGGCGCTGTGGTGGCTGAAACCACCACGGATGACCAAGGCACCTACATGCTGCCCATGCTAATCCCGGGCAACTACCGCGTGCGTGTGCCGCTGGTAGCGCCGTATATTTTTTCCACCTCCTTTGCAGACAGCATAAGCAACCGATTTATCGAGCAGACGCCCGCCTATGGGCAAACCGATGAAGTAACGCTATCCCCCGCACAGACGCTGTCCGGCATGGATGGTGCGCTGTTCCGTTCTGCCGTTATACAAGGGCAGGTGCTGCTGGGCGATACATCGGATGGCTTTGCAGGCCAACGCGGCGGACTGCCCAATGTAATGATCACGCTGCTGGATGAAGATGGCAGCGAGGTGTCCGCTTACACCCATGCCATTACCGATGAAGCCGGCGCGTTCCTGCTAAAGGGTGCGTTGCCGGGCGAGTACAAGCTGGCTTACAGGCTGCCTGCAGGCGCGCTGTTCTCCTCGCCTTATTTGGAAGAAACTGTATATACAACCGAAGTGTTCAACCTGTCGGCGGGTGCCGAAATGCAGGCAGATACCGTGTTTGCAGTGAAAACCAGCCAAGTGGGTGGAAAAGTATTTGTAGATGCCAACGATAACGGCATGTTGGATAGCGCGGATACGCCCTACGCAGGCGCCGTGCTGTCCATAACCATGAATGAGCTGGGCTTGACCCAGCAAACCACCTCCGATGCAGAGGGTGCCTACCTATTTACCAACCTGCGGCCAGGCAGCTACACCATGGACATTGCGCTGGATGACACCATGCTGATCGCCTTTGGCAGCACCTCCCCCGCCACCCCGGCGCTGACCAATATTGCCACCGCGCAATTGGAGGTCGCTATGGGCGAAGATCAGGTTGAACGTGACATCGCCGCCGTTGCATCACGGCCGTTGACAGGCCGGGCATTCTTTGACAACGACCTGTCCCGCAGCGACACGCCCGGCGATACCGCCTATGCAGAGCTTGAGGTTAAGCTGCGCCATGCGCTGTCCAAGATTGAGTTTACCTTTACCACGGAGGCGGACGGCACCTTCGCACTGGACAAGATATTCCCCGGTGCCTACACCATAGTGCTGTCCTTGCCAAACGGCTTTGAGCTGTACGGACCTGCAGGTGCCGTGCAGGAGGGCGCTAATTGGACGTCCAACATCACACTGGAGGCCGGTGCGGGTGAAACGCCGCTATCCTTAGCGCTGGTAGAGTTTGGCTCGCTCTCTGGCAACATCTGGAACATGGGCGGCTCCATGGAGGACGTAGATCAACTGCCGGTATCGTTGTACCGCAAGGGTGAATCCTTACCGCTGGCTTCTGCTACCACGGACACAAACGGTGCTTTCCGCTTTGACAACCTGTACCCCGGCGAATACACGCTGGGGGTGGTGCTCAAGGATGGCTATCGCTTTGCGCGCACGCTGGATACCGCGGTACGCACAAGCTTGATTACCTCCGATGCCTCGCCGGTGTCCGGCGTATCCGGGCAATCCAATGCCATCGTGCTGACCATGGGAGAGCACAAAATCCAGCAAGATGTGGGCATGGGCAAAATGGGACAATTGGGAGACTTTGCCTGGCTGGATCTGGATGGCGACGGCATGCAGGACCGCGGCGAACCCGGCGTGCCGGGCATTGTGATCCGCCTGTATCAGCATGGGCAGCTGGCCGCCGAAACCACAACCGACCCCTATGGTCGGTATCTATTCCACGAGCTGCACCCCGGCACCTATACCCTGCAGGCCACCATGCCGCCGGAGCTGACCGCCACCCGCCAGCAGAGCGACTTCCCGCTGGTAGCCAGCATATTGCCGCAGGCCGAAGGCACCACGGCAATGGCTGAAAACGTGCTGGTTCCCAGCGGCGGACGCAACCTGAACGCGGACTTGGGGTTTGTGCTGCGTGACGGCAAAACCATGCCTGACAGCATGAAGAACTTGCCGCAGAAGGATTGGACGCCCTACAGCGATGTAACGCCCACCCGATAAGCAGCGCTCCAACGCCGTACCCCCCTGCGGGTGCGGCGTTTATTTATGATGGAGACATGTATTGTTTGTAAATATCTGGTTTTGCTCTTTCGATTTGCGGGGTGTTCATGTATAATAAAGACCACAAGCATACGGGAAAGGATGGTCGATAGCATTGGGTGCATTGGGAGAAAGCATCGGCATGTTCTTCTGGAACATTCTCAATCGCCCTGAAATCAAGGACTGGGTCGACATCCTGATTGTTGCGTACCTGATATACAAGCTGCTGCTGCTCACCCGCGAAACGCGTGCCAGCCAGGTATTAAAGGGGCTGGGCGTGTTGTTTGTGGCCAGTTGGGTCAGCAACTTCTTTGACTTATCCGCTTTTAACTGGATACTGACCAGCGTGGTCAACAACACGGCGTTGGTGCTGTTGATTTTGTTCCAACCCGAATTGCGCCGCGCGTTGGAACAAATTGGCCGCGGCGCCAAGCTGGACCGCAGCCAGGTCACACCGGACGAAAGTGCCCGCATCGTCAGCGAACTGACCCAGGCGCTGTTAAGCCTGTCGCGCCGCCGCGTGGGCGCGCTGGTGGTGTTTGAGCAAAAAACCGGTCTTAAAGATATTGCCGACACCGGCATGGCGATAGACGCCACGATCTCTGGTGCGCTGCTGATTAATATTTTTGAGCCCAACACCCCGTTGCATGACGGTGCGGTCATCGTGCGCGGTACGCGCATCGTGGCGGCGGCCTGCGTGCTTACCTTAAGCGACGCCAGCAACATCAGCCGCGATCTGGGTACCCGACACCGCGCGGGCCTGGGCATTTCTGAAAGCACCGATGCCGTGGTGCTGATTGTTTCCGAAGAAACCGGTATCATCAGCATGGCACAGGCCGGCAAACTGACACGTCATCTGGATGCAGAGGCTCTGGGACGCGTACTGTCCGACCTGTACCACGACCAACGGCCTACCTTCCGCGATGCGCTGCGCGCTGTGGGCGGCAGGCTACGGCCGGGAAAGCAGACCACCAATGACCAATAAACCTACCTCACCCCCCGAAAAAACATCCGCGCATAGCATCCGTCAGGTGTTCATACACCTGTGGCGTATGTTGCGTTATCAATGGGGGTTAAAATTAATCAGCCTGTTGATTGCCATGGTGTTGTGGGCCGGCATCATCAGCCAGGACAGTGCGCTGATGCGCGAAAAAACTTTCGAAGATGTAGAAATCAATGTGACCAACGCCGATGTGCTGCAGCGCAGCGGCCTGGTCGTGGTGGGCGGTCTGGACACACTGCCCCATCTTCGCATGCGCGCGGATGTGCCGCAGCGCATCTATAACAGCGTAAGCGCCTCCAATTATAACGTGCGGATAGACTTGTCGCGCATCACTGGCAAGGGCGAGCAAAAGGTACCCATCATATATACCTCCTCCACCACATATGGCACGGTCACCTGGCTGTCCGGCAGCGAGGTCACCCTGCAGGTAGATGAATATGTAACCCGCCGCCGTATCCCGGTGCAGCTAAACACCGTAGGCAGTGTGCCCGCAGGCTTTTACGGCCAGACCCCCACGGTGGATCCCACGCGGGTCAACATCTCAGGCCCGCGCTCTTTGCTGGAAAAGGTGGTGCGCTGTGTGGTCACCTATGACCAGTCGCACGTACCTGCACAGGCTGGCGTACAGTACAGCGCCCTGCCGTATACGCTGATAGGCACCGACAACAAGCCCATTGGAAGCCAGCTGATCAGCGTGACCAGCGAATCGGTGCTGTTGGACACCCTGCTGGTGGAGCAAACGCTGCACCCCATGAAAACGGTAGATATCAACCTGTCCGGCATCACCTCGGGTGTGCCTGCACCCGGCTATCATGTTGTGTCCGTAACAGCTGATCCCACGTATGTTTCGGTGGCTGGCCCGCAGGAGTTTTTGCGTTCACTCGATTTCATTGATGTGGATACTGTCATTAGTGTAGCCGGTGTAACGGAGCCGCTAATCCGCGCAGTGCGCGTGGTGAAGCCCACGGATGCACAGTACGTAAGCGGCGAGGTCATCTATGTCACCGTGCAGATCGCCAAGGACGCCGACACGCCATGAACGCTTTTGCAGACTGGCTTTTCAGCATTTTTCTGGGCTGGACGAAGGGACTGGTCAACGCTGGCTGGAACATGGTGGCCAATCACGCTGGCGGTCTGTCGGATTTTTTGGGGCGTATTTGGTTGCCATTGTTGATCGCACTGCTGGTTGGCGGGACAGCAATTGATTATATCGTATGGTTTGTTCGCTGGCGGCCGCATCATACCTGGCGTAAGCATCGTGTACAGCAACAGCATGCGCAGAGGAACTGGCAGGCTGCGCAGGCGCTGGAACAAACCGATATGCCCGAAGATTACCTCAACATGATGTCCGGTTGGGTGCAGGAGAACGAGGAAAGCATGCCCTTGCCCGAGGATTTGTATGCCGATCCTGTGCCCCAATATGAAGCAAGGCCCGAGCCAGTGTATCCGGCTCAGCCGCTGCCAGAAGCTTCGGTACCAGACATTAACATCGCCTGGCGTCCAGCCTCAGGCGCTGCCCCTCAGCCGCAGCCTGCCCCCATGCAGGAATGGCCCGCTGATGTACCCGAACATCCCGGTTATCCCGAGGATATGCCTGTCCCTGCTGTGCGCCGTCGACGGGCTGATCGCAAGCGCGGCATATTGCACAAGCTGAGTGACCTGCGCGAAACATTGCGCCCGCAGGAGGAGGACGACGGGGACGAGGCCTTGCCGGAGACTACCGCCTTCCGCGAGCCTGTCTATCCCCCCAATTACTACTACGAGGAGCCCGCGCCGCGTGACAACCGGCTGCCCCGCAATGACTGAAGCCTTTCCCCCTGCATTTGTGGCGCTGATGGAACAGCTGCTGGGCAGCGAAGCCGGCGCCTTTTTTGATGCACTCCATCAACCCCCTGAGCGCGCCCTGCGCCTGCGTGATGCCGTGCGGTTTTTCCCGGAGGAGGATCTGCTTTCCCCCGTCCCCTGGTCGCAGGATGCATGGTATGTGCAGCCCGCTTCCGCACTGGGCACAAACCCGCTGCATCAGGCCGGTGCCTACTATTTGCAGGATGCCAGCGCCATGATTCCGGCGGCAGCGCTTGCGCCTCAGGATGGCGCGCGGGTGCTGGATTTGTGCGCAGCACCCGGCGGAAAAAGCGTGCAGTTAGCCCGCATGGTTCCCCATGGGCTGCTGTTGGCCAACGAAATTAACCCTTCCCGTGCACAGGTGCTCAGCGCCAACGTGGAGCGCATGGGGTTGGCCAACTGCATGGTCACCTGCATGCCGCCGGATAAACTGGCCGCACGTCTGCCCCAGGCCTTTGATTACGTATTGGTGGATGCGCCCTGCTCCGGCGAGGGCATGTTCCGTAAAAATCCAACTGCCCGCAGCATGTGGTCGCCGGAGCATGTAGCGGGCTGCGCGCGGCGGCAGATGGACATCCTGCGTTCCGCCGCCACGTTGACCGCCCCAGGCGGTCGGATGGCATACAGCACCTGCACCTTTAACACCACCGAAAACGAGGGCGTGGTGGATGCCTTCCTGCAAGAACACCCTGGCTGGACGCCCGTCCCCTTTGCACTGCCGGGGCTGCCTGCGGCGCCGGATGGACGCCTTAAGCTGTGGCCGCACCGCATTGCAGGCGAGGGTCAGTTTGTAGCGCTTTTGCAAAAGCCGGAGGATGTCCGCCCGACCTACGCGCCACCGCTTGCACCCCGTGCAGACCAAGCAGCGCTGCGGGATGCACACGCATTGATGAAGAAAATCATTGCACAAGACCTGCGGCCCGATGCGCTGCTTGGCACCACCGCCGTGGTGCTGCCGCCAGCTTGCCTGCCTGTGGATGGGCTTGTGCTGCTACGGCTGGGGTTACATGCCGTGCGGCAGGTAGGACGCAGCCTGCGACCTGACCACGCGCTGGCGCTGTCCGCTACACCAACTATCCAAGTTCCTGTGGATGAGGCCGAGGCCCGCGCTTTCCTGCGCGGGGAAACACTACCCATTCCCCTATCACTGCGCGGCTGGACAGCCCCTTCGCTGTCCGGGTTTGCGCTGGGCTGGGGCAAGGCCGTGGATGGCGTGCTGAAGAACCACGTGCCCAAGGGCCTGCGGGTGGCAACACAGCCTGTGGAATAATTTTTCTTAAAAGCATACGAAAAATCCACTCTTTTAACCTTTGTAAAAAATACCCCAATTGCAAGAATAAGTGAAACATACAGCCTGCAGCCCTGCGGATGGTAGACCAGGCCTCGGCCTGGTCAGGCTGCCTCGGGCGAGCCCGAGGCGATTTTTGCGCTCTTGCCATTGAGGATGCGCCTGGGCAGATCGTTCAACCAGTCCTCGATGCGTTGGATGTCTGCGCTGGAGAGTTTGCTAATGTCCGTACCCTTTGGAATAAAACGACGAATCAAACCAATGACATGTTCGACTGTCCCACGCTCCCAGGCGCTGTATGGATGACAGTAGTAGGTGCTTGTACGCTTTTTGCCTGTTAGGCAGGATCGTTCCAGTGAGCGCCAGTCGCTAAACTCAGAGCCATTATCCATGGTAATGGATTTGAAACGCTTTCGGAAGGCCTTTGCGCCTGACTTTCTTTCCAAACAATCTAACGTGTTCACTACTGATTCAGCCGTTGCAGACCGAAGTATCCTGACGATCACTTCACGATGCTTCCTTTCCGATAATACCAACAGGCAAATTTTACTCTTTCCCCGGCCAGAGAGCATACAATCCATTTCCCAGTGCCCTGCCTCCTGCCGGGTGTTGGCTGCCTGCGGGCGCTCCTCAATGCTTTTTCCATCTCCTTTGAATGCCCGGCGTAAATGGCGGTATTTGGGTTTGCTGGGGCGTCCGCGACGAGGGAGGTGGCAAAGCTCAACGCCTGGAATGAACCCGCGCTCAATATAACTGTACAGGGTGCGGGTACTGACGGTGGTTTCATAAGGATTCCCATCCCTGTTCAAGCGCATGATGATGGCATCCGGCGATTGCTTGTGGACAAGGATCTGCTCGCTGACATAGTTTGCGAATGCGTGATCCTGGCCTATCTTGATGTTCCTGCCCTTGGCTGTTCCTTTCTGGTCATAATCTCTTTGGGCAACATCCGCAGAGTATGAATAGTATGGAACCAGCTCTTTTCCATACAGAGGCCCCACACGACCTCTCTTCAGTTCTCTGCTGATGGTGGCCGGACTGGATTCAAGCAGACAAGCTATCTCACGGATGCTGTGCTTTTTATATGCCGGTAAAGACTCGTTCTTCCTCACCAACATCTCAAGTTTTTGCCGGTCAATGTACGTAAGGTGTTCTCCTTTCTTGCGTTTCTTGGTATACTTCCACTGGCTCATGTTAATCCTCCTGATGTGTTTGTTCTGATCCCATCTTAACAGGGTTTGCATGAGCTTTGCTGTTTCACTTCATTCTACAACTCGGGCCTTTGTAAAAAATACCGGGAGATGGTTGTCTGTCAGTGGGAGTGTTTGGTATGATAACTTCTGTTCGCTTTTTAAAATACACTTTTTCATGTGTTTTCTTTAAAAGTTTCGGTGTCATGCTGATGTAAAACAGTAATGCATCCAAAGGAGAGGGATTTTGGCTTGCAGCAAGGAGCAGCGAAGAGCAGCGCTACGTGACCAAGCAGCCGACAGCTGCAAGACCGACACGACGATGCAGTAATGTTTGGAATCAGTATCAAAACATTTCCTGAATCTTCGCTGTTAAGGAGGCCTGTTTTGAAAAACATCTTTTCCATTTTTAAATTCTTCTACACCCAGATGCCCAAGAAAAACAGACGTATGTATATCCTTACGGCAATCACGGCACTTGCTGCGGCTGTGATCGGAGGGTTTTTACCGATACTTCAAAAACATATTATAGACGATGCCATTGCGGGAGAATTACAGGTTTCTTTCATCGTCCTTCTCTTGGTGTCCGGAGCAGTTTTATCCATCTGTTTTGTGCTGGAAAAAATCATTATTGATAAAATCGTCATCGACATGCAGAGGGTTTTTCAGGAGAAGCTTATCGTAAGCGCACTCTATAAGGAAAACGCCATTGTTGCTTCACGTGGGGCGGGAGCGTACATTATGACCGTGTTCGGGGACACGGAACGTCTTACCGACCTTCTAAAACATAATTATTTCTCTTTTCTTTCTATTTGCGTTTTGGCGGTCATTGCTGTAATGATTACGCTTCAGTGGACAATTTCCTTTGCCATCATCGTTATTATTTCGTATGTCGTGGTTCTTTCATTGACAGAGGTTGTTTTAAAGAAAGAACTGGCGTCCTTCAAGGCTTTTAGAGAACTCCTGGTCAAAATAAACCCCAGGGTGATGGAGTTTATAGAAAACCGGCGTTCTATTTTGGGATTTTCTGATGTTGAAAACAATAAGAAAGAGTTGTTCGGCTCGTTTCAGGAAAGAGACAAAATGCTTGCCTCATCCATCAGATATAGAACCATTTCAAAATCAATCGTTGAAGCCGTAAGGAATGTTGCGCTTGTTGTGCTCATTGCGGCATCGGTTTATCAGATACAGTCCAAAACGCTGGAAGTATCTACGTTTGTTGCTATTCTGTCCTACCTGCCCGTGGCATTCATGCCCCTTATCAAGGTGCAGGATATAAGGCAGGATGCGGATAGATTTGAGCTTATGCGGGATAAGGTTGTTGCAAACATCGTTGAGGACAATGCCTTTTGTGTACCGGCTTCCGATGACTTGCGTTTCAGCGAGTGTGCATTTAAATATTCAAAAGACAACGAACAGTATTCAATAAAAGACTTCAGCCTTGACATTCATTCAAAAACGGGCATCGTAGGCCTTTCAGGCGAGGGGAAATCCACCATTCTGAAGATTCTCTTTGGGGACAAGGAACTATCAGCGGGAAGTTGCACTTTGGGAAACATCAGAACAGACAGCATTACCAAGAGCGCCCTTTACGGCAGCCTGTTATACTGCCCGCAGGAAGCGGAGCTGTTTGATGCGGATTTAACGTATAACATCGTGTTAAACAAAAAGCCTTTGACCGAAGTTGAATACAGGAGCAAAGAGGGGGAGATCAAGCATCTTATTGTAAAACTGTTTGATGAAATCATACAAAACAGCTTGAAAAACCCTGTCAGAAAAACATTTTCGCAGGATTGCAGCCGTTTATATCGCGATCTGTTCACTGTTTCTTTGGATTCGCCATTATACACCGATTTTATAGAAACGCTTGCAAAAGAATGTTCGGCCAACAAAGAATTTTTAACAGATTATTTGCCCAAATTGTTAGCATCCCGCAAATATTATATTCAAGAGCGCTTCGACGCAATTGTTTCAGATTTGGAGATTACATACCTGGGCGGCAGAAATTTCGGCCAAAGAGGAAAAGATATCTCCGGAGGCGAGAAGAACAAAATAGCGCTTGCGAGGCTGCTCTTGCCTGCTTTTAACTTTTATTTGATTATAGACGAACCGTTTACTGCCATGGACGCCATAACCGAAAAGAAATGTTTTGATGTTTTAAAAAAATACACCCAAAATCAAAAAGCATTGCTTATCTCTCATAAACTGAATCTTATAAAAGACTACTGCCATCATATTGCAGTGCTTGAAGACGGCAAGGTGTCCCAGATAGGCACACATGATAGCCTGATGCGGGACAGTGCGCTATACAACGATCTTTATACGCATTTTACAAATCAGCACTAGAAAAAGGGGCAGCAACAGAAACAAAGCAATCGGCATAGTAACCATCCACCGGCCTAGCCGGTGGCTTTTCATATGCGGGCATAGCCCTAGAATACTAGCACGCGCCCTCGCAGGCGCAAGCATAATCTGTCAATTGCGAAAGATATTGCTTATCGCCCTGATAACAGTTGTAGTGTCCCCTCTCCCCATACTTCATCTTGTGCTATTTTTTCCGCAACTCCTCGAGCTAATTGCGGTTCTATCGAGTGTATGCTTAACTTCGCACGTCATTATTCATCTAATGACCTTCTTTTGCTTTGTTGCAGTTGGCAGAAAGATAGGCAGAACGCAACGGTATTTTAGCAAAAGGAGTTTCTTTATCATGCGCATCGCTATAAGCTCTATTGAACCCCACGCCTAGCGCGGGGTTTTCTGATGACAATAAAACCCTGGAAAGTTTTGATCTTCCAGGGTTTTTGAACTGGTTGTATTGTTTTTTCTACCCAATCAGCGCTTGCTGAACTGAGGCGCGCGGCGGGCTCCCTTGAGGCCGTATTTTTTGCGTTCCTTCATGCGTGGATCACGCGTGAGGAAACCGGCTTTTTTTAGTTCCGGACGCAACTCAGGGTTGGCTTTGGAGAGCGCGCGGCTGATGCCGTGCCGGATGGCACCGGACTGACCGGTCAAGCCACCACCGGTGACATTGACGATAATGTCAAAGCCGGTCACCTTGGTCAGCACCAGAGGCTGGCGCACAGTCATCTTGAGCGTTTCCAGGCCGAAATAATCGTCCAGTTCGCGCTTGTTAATAATGATATTGCCATTGCCCGGTACCAGGCGAACACGTGCTACCGCTTCCTTGCGGCGGCCTACTGCGTTGAAATCTGCTTGTGCCATGCTATTTTCCTCCTCAGTCGATGAGCGTCAGCGGCTCGGGCTTCTGGGCGGCGTGCTGATGCTCGGCGCCAGCGTAGACGAACATTTTTTTCGCCATCTTGCGACCCAGCGGGCCCTTGGGCAGCATGCCCTCGATGGCGTGGCGTACGGCAAATTCCGGTTTCTCAGCCATCAGGTTGCGGTACTTGGTAGCCTTGAGGCCACCCACGTATCCAGAGTAATGATAATAGAACTTCTGATCCAATTTCCGGCCGGTCAGCTTGGCTTTACCGGCATTGATAATAATTACATAATCGCCCGTATCCACATGGGGCGTATAGGTCGGCTTATGCTTGCCACGCAGAATGTTGGCAACCTGGCTGGCCAAGCGGCCCAGCACCATGCCATCCGCATCAACGACAAACCATTTGCGCTCTACATTTTGCGCATTGGCCATGTAGGTGTTCAAATGAGCTTCCTCCTTAACAAGACAAATCAAACATTTTGCTTGGCGTGATGGTCAGCACGCCTTGCTCGTTCAATAGTCCCGGGGCTAGCGGAGCCTATTGATGCAAAAGTTATATTACCTAAAGGCGATCATGTCTGTCAAGGGTTTTTCAATAGATTTCGCAACGGATTGTTACTATTCAGCCTCCAAGTGCGGCTGGAAAAATTTTCACAAAAAATTATAAAAACCAAAAGGATTATTGCTCATGCATGTCGAATATAGCAGATATTGAGGATTTGGGGAGGTGTTTACTGTGGCAGGCGGACATTATGAAAAAGGCTTGTTCCAACAGCTACAGGAAACAATTGCCCGGCTGGAGGAAGTTGAGAAGCAGCGCAAGTTAGAAACTGCTCAACTTCGGCAGATAATCGAAGTCCAGACCAGACAAATAGTTCAGATGGGCAAAGAGATACAATTACTTCGTGAAGAGAACGACCGTCTGCGGAGCATATTGAACAACAATAGCGGCAATTCCTCGTAGCCGCCCTCCATGGATCAAAAGGGGAAACGGACGAACACATACAACGGTCGAGAAAAAAGCGGACGGCACAAAGGAGCACAAGCAGGTCATCCGGGGAAGACGTTGACTCGTGCGCAAGTAGAAGAACAGATAGCCACGGGCAAACTGCAACATAAGGTGATTGTCCATGGTTCGTGCTGTGGCCGTCCCATCATCAAGTATGTATTGGATATAGAGATTGTGCCCTATGCCACGGAGCATCGCTTTTATCCCAACAGCGCAGGACAGTATGAGATACCCAGTGGCTACAACAGCGATGTGATCTATGGCGATGTGCTCCGAGCACAAGCCGTCTACCTGTATAGTGCGGGTGTCGTATCCAATGATCGCATCCGGGAATTTATAGGAAGCATGACAGACGGAATTATCCAGCCATCAGCAGGCGGCATATATGGCATGCTGAGCGGGTTTTCACATGCATTATCGGACGAACTGGAAAATGTCCAGAACGATTTGCTGAATCAACGTGTCATCTATACTGACAATACAAACATCAGCATAGATGGTCATCCTGCGTTTATCCGAAACCTGAGCACAGCAGATGCCGTGCTGTATACGAGTATGGCGCGCAAAAACCTGGACAACCTGCATCAGATGCCTGTGTTGTCGGCGTTTGCGGGTACGCTGGTTCACGATCATGAGGCAGCGATATATCAGTTTGGCACAAGACATGGCGAATGCAACGTGCATCTGCTACGTCATCTGACCAAGAACACAGAAGATACCGGTCATGCATGGAGCGATGCGCTACGTGCACTGTTGTGCAGCGCGAATGAAGCACGAAAACGCGCGGATTCTGCGGGCGTACCGGAAACGGAGAAACAAACATACAGTGAAGCGTATGATGCCCTGTGCACACAAGGAGAGATGGAGAACCTTGACTGCAAGCCAAAATGGGCAAAGCAAAAAGAGCAGGCGTTGCTACGCCGGTTAAGAACACACAAGTCGAACTATTTGCTGTTCTTGTACGATACAACAGTAGCGTTTGACAACAATCTGAGTGAACGTGACCTGCGCAAATGCAAGAATCGCCAGAAAATGTCCGGAGGCTTTCGCACGCTGGATGGTGCGCAGATGTACTGCCGCATCCTGAGCTTCATTGAAACATGTAAGCGCCGGCAACTGCCCCTGCTGTCTGCCATACTGTCTGTACTCAAAGGGCGAAAAGTATTGTGCCAGGCAGGTATAGGCTGAATAGTAACATTGGCCCGATTGCCCTGATTTTGCCCTGATTTTCCCCAATTGCAAGAATAAGTGAAACATACAGCCCTGCGGATGGCTGACCAGGCCGAGGCCTGGTCAGGCTGCCTCGGGCGAGCCCGAGGCGATTTTTGCGCTCTTACCATTGAGGATGCGCCTGGGTAAATCGTTCAACCAGTCCTCGATGCGTTGGATGTCTGCGCTGGAGAGTTTGCTAATGTCCGTACCCTTTGGAATAAAACGACGAATCAAACCAATGACATGTTCGACTGTCCCACGCTCCCAGGCGCTGTATGGATGACAGTAGTAGGTGCTTGTATGCTTTTTGTCTGTTAGGCAGGATCGTTCCAGTGAGCGCCAGTCACTAAACTCAGAGCCGTTATCCATGGTAATGGATTTGAAACGCTTCCGGAAGGCTTTTGCACCCAGTTTTCTTTCCAAACGATCTAACATTTTCACGACTGATTCAGCCGTTGCAGAACGAAGGATCCTGACGATCACTTCACGATGCTTTCTTTCTGATAATACCAACAGGCAAATTTTACTCTTTCCCCGGCCAGAGAGCATACAATCCATTTCCCAGTGCCCTGCCTCCTCCCGGGTGTTGGCTGCCTGCGGGCGCTCCTCAATGCTTTTTCCATCTCCTTTGAATGACCGGCGTAAATGGCGGTATTGGGGTTTGCTGGGGCGTCCGCGACGAGGGAGGTGGCAAAGCTCAACGCCTGGAATGTACCCGCGCTCAATATAGCTGTACAGGGTGCGGGTGCTGACGGTGGTTTCATAAGGATTCCCATCCCTGTTCAAGCGCATGATGATGGCATCCGGTGATTGCTTGTGGACGAGAATCTGCTCACTGACATAGTTTGCAAATGCGTAATCCTGGCCCATCTTGATGTTCCTGCCCTTGGCTGTTCCTTTTCTGGTCATAATCTCTTTGGGCAACATCGCAGAGTATGAATAGTATGGAGCCAAGCTCTTCTCCATACAGGGCCCCGGCCTCTCTTCTTCAGTTCCCTGCTGATCGTGGCCGGACTGGATTCAAGCAGACAAGCTATCTCACGGATGCTGTGCTTTTTATACGCCGGTAAAGACTCGTTCTTCCTCACCAACATCTCAAGTTTTTGCCGGTCAATGTACGTAAGGTGTTCTCCTTTCTTGCGTTTCTTGGTATACTTCCACTGGCTCATGTTAATCCTCCGATGTGTTTATTCTGATCCCATCTTACAGGGTTTGCATGAGCTTTGATGTTTCACTTCATTCTACAACTCGGGTTTTGCCCTGATTTTGTGTGCAACGCTTGCGCGCGGCTTGGGCTGGTGGTATACTATTGTTCCCGGCTCATGGTTGCGCGCCATGAATCCGGATGACTGCGCAGGAAAGAGGAGCACCCATGAAGAAGGACATTCATCCCAAGTACCACAAGGCGACCGTGCGCTGCGTGTGCGGCGAAACGTTCGAAACCGGCTCCACAAGCAAAGAAATGCGCGTGGACATCTGCTCGAAATGCCATCCGTTTTACACCGGCAAGCAGAAGCTGGTGGACACCGGCGGGCGTGTCGACCGTTTCAAGAAGCGCTACGGGATTTAATCCCATGTGCGGCATAGGGCGGGTGCGCCGCGTGCAATCGCGGAGGCCTGCCCTGTTTTTATGGGCATTTATAATGGAAGGGATACCAGTATGAAGGACAAGGAACGTCCGCAGGATTATGGCGGACAGGCAGTTTTAGAGGGCGTGATGATGCGCTCCAAGGAGGCCATGGCCATTGCCGTGCGCCGCGCCGACGGCAGCCTACGCATCAAGCACGAGCCGGTGACGTCGATTGCAAAAAAACACAAATGGACGGGCTGGCCAATCATCCGCGGCGCAGTGAGCATGGTGATGATGATGTCGCTGGGCATGAAGGTGCTGTCCGCCAGCGCCGACATGGCGGGCCTGGAAGAAGAAGAGCCCTCCAAGTTTGAAAAATGGCTGGCTGACAAGCTGGGCACCGGCGTGGACAAAATCGTGATGGGGCTGGCGGTGATATTGGCCGTGGCGCTGTCCATGGGGCTGTTTGTGCTTTTGCCCAATCTGCCGGTCAAGGCGCTGCGCGCGGCGGGGTGGTCGCTGCTGGCGGTCAATTTACTAAGCGGCGTGCTGCGTACCATTATTCTGATGATCTACCTGTACCTGTGCGGCCTGATCCCGGACATGCGGCGCATCTTCCAATACCACGGGGCGGAGCATAAGACCATCCATTGCTACGAAAACGGGCTGCCGCTGACGCCCGAAAACGCGCAGACGTTTTCCACCCTGCATCCGCGCTGCGGCACCAGCTTTTTGCTGATTACGTTTATCTTCTCCATCATTTTCTACAGCATATTTGATGTGTTGGTTATGTCGATAACCGGGTATGACCTGGGCAGCAATTATCTGATGCGTGTGCTTACGCGGCTGCTGCTGCTGCCGCTTGTGGCCGGGGTGAGCTATGAGCTGTTAAAGGGCCTGGCCCATGCCGAAACGCCGCTGACGCGCGCGCTGCGCTGGCCGGGCATGCAATTGCAGCGCCTGACCACGCGCCCGCCCACCGATAAAATGTTGGAGGTGGCCATCGCCTCGCTCAACGCGGTGCTGCATGGCCTGCCCGAGGGCGAGCGCACCGAGGACGGGCTGGTGATTCTGCCCGGCGAGCCCGACCCCGTACAGCCCGAACCCAAGCGCGCATGACCATCCGCGCCGCCCTGCAGCAAGGGGAGGCGGCGCTGGCTGCCGCCGGGGTGCCCAGCGCCGGGCATGACGCGGGCGAGCTGCTGGCCCATGTGCTGGGTGAACAGCGGCTGCACCTGCTGCTGCGCTGCCAGGAAAAACTGCCCCTGGCATCCCATGATAATTACCAAAGGCTGATTGCACGCCGCGCCGCGCGCGAGCCGCTGCAGTATATTGTAGGCAGCCAGGAATTTATAGGCCTGACGCTGGCGGTACGGCCCGGCGTGTTGATCCCGCGGGAGGATACCGCCGTGGTGGTGCAGCAGGCGCTTCATCGCCTGCCGCAGGGGGGAACAGTGCTGGATGTGGGCACGGGCAGCGGCGCTATCGCGCTGGCCATCAAGCATCTGCGGCCCGATGCCCAGGTCACGGCGGTGGATATATCGCCGCACGCCGTGGCGCTGGCCAGCGACAATGCCCGCGCCTGCGGTCTGGATGTTGAAATACTGCAAGGGGATGGCTTTGCGCCGGTAAAAGGCCGCCGGTTTGATGTGATTGTGTCCAACCCGCCCTATATTCCATCGCGGGAGTTGCCGCATTTGCAGCGGGAGGTGCAGGGCGAGCCTGCGCTGGCGCTGGACGGCGGCGCGGACGGGCTGGATGTCTACCGCAGGCTGTTTGCCCAGGCGCCGCAGCACTTAAAACCCGCCGGGCATCTGGTGGTGGAACTGGGCGATCATCAGGCGCAGGATGTAAAAACGCTGGCCGGGCGGGATTTTTGCGGCATGCTGGTGTATGATGACTTAGCGGGGCTGCCCCGCGCACTGGCCGCGCAGCTGCGGTAAGCACGAAATAAATGTGCACATACGTAATATTTTGTAAGGGGTTGGTTGCCGATGATGTCTGAGCGCTTTGAATGGATGGAACACCGCTACGAGGAGTTGACGGTGGAATCTGCGCAGCCTGAAGTCATCGCCGACCTGCCCCGCTGGCAGAAAATCCTGAAGGAACACGCGCAGCTGGAGCCTGCGGTAACGGCCTGGCGGGAATATTGCCGCCTGATGGAGGAGCTGGACGCCGCGCAGGAGCTGCTGAGCCACCCGGAGATGGCCGACATGGCGCAGGAGGAACTGAACATGCTGCGCCCCCGGCAGGCTGAGATGGAGCATCAGCTGCGGTTGCTGCTGCTGCCCAGGGACCCCAACGATGAGCGCAACGTTGTGTTAGAGGTGCGCGCGGGGGCGGGCGGCGATGAGGCCGGGCTGTTCGGCGCGATGCTGGTGCGCATGTACACCCGCTATGCCGAGCGCCATGGCTTTCAGGCGCGCCTGACCAGCGTGAGCGATACCGAAATCGGCGGCATCCGGGAGGCCGTGATCATGCTGTCCGGGCAGGGCGCGTACAGCCGCATGAAGTTTGAATCCGGCGTGCACCGCGTGCAGCGCGTGCCGGTGACCGAATCGGCCGGGCGCATCCACACCAGCACCGCCACCGTGGCCGTGCTGCCCGAGGCCGACGAGGTGGAAGTGGAGATCAACCAGGAAGACCTGCGCATCGACAGCTACCGCGCCAGCGGGCACGGCGGGCAGTACATCAACATGACGGACTCCGCCATCCGCATCACGCATTTGCCCACCGGGCTGGTGGTGACCTGTCAGGATGAAAAGAGCCAGCTGAAAAACAAGGAGCAGGCCATGCGCGTGCTGCGCGCGCGCCTGTACGAAAAGATGCAAGCCGAGGCGCATGCGGCCTATGCCGCCCACCGCAAGGGGTTAATCGGCACGGGCGACCGCAGCGAGCGCATCCGCACCTATAATTTCCCGCAGGGGCGCGTGACCGACCACCGCATTGGCCTTACGCTGTATCAAATTGATGATATTATGGATGGGGATTTGGACGAAATTATCGATGCGCTGACCATGGAAGCCCAGGCCGAGGCGCTGAAGGAAGCCGCCCAGGGCGATTAAGCACAAGGAGGAGCCTATGCAACGCTACAACGAACCCATGACGCGGGGCAACAAACTGCTGATTGTGATAGCCCTTGCGGTGCTGATGCTGATTACCGTGATTATCTATTTGACGCGCGGCGGCGGTGCGCCCGGCCCGGCGGCGGTGACGGCCACGCCGGAGGTGCTGCCCAGCATCGGCGATGTGATTGGCAATACCCAGCTGGCTACTGATATACCGGTGGTGGAAGACACGCCGGAGCCCACGGCCGAGCCCATCCAGGAGCCTACCGCCGCGCCGGTGCTGCAGATGACCCCAGCGCCCACGGCGATCACCACCCTGCGCAAGGGCGACCTGAGCGATGGCGTCAAACAGATGCAGCTGAAACTCATCCAGTTGGGGTACCTGAAAGGCACCGCCGACGGCGAGTTTGGCAGCGGCACGCTGGCAGCCGTCAAGGAATTCCAGCGCAAAAACAACCTGAAGGCCGACGGGGTGGCGGGCAGCGCCACGCTGACGGCGCTGTACGGCCCCAACCCGGTGCCGAAATGATGGAGATGGAGGGCAAACAACATGTCCACACCCAATGACCGCAAGCCGGAGATACCCCCGCAGCGCAAAATGCTGTACAACATCGGCACAGCCCTGATGGTATTGGGCGGGCTGCTGGGCGCGGTGGGCTTTATCACGTTTGTATCCGAAGGCATGTCGTCTGTGCACAGCATGACGATAAATTCCGGCGCGCCGGGCGGCTTTATGATGGTGGTTATCGGCATGCTGCTGGCGGGGGGCAGCGTTGTGCAGCGCATCGCCGCGCGCGGCTTTGCCGGCTCCGGCCTGGTGCTGGACCCGGAAAAAGCCCGCGAAGACCTGCATCCCTACACCCACATGGCCGGCGGCATGGTCAAGGACGCCGTCGAAGCCTTCCGGGATGGGCAGAGCGAGCCGCAGGAAATCATCAAGGTGCGCTGCCCGCACTGCAAGGCGCTGAACGATGAAACGGATAAGTTCTGCGGGCAGTGTGGGAAAGAGCTGTGAACCTGACCATCACGAACATCCCGGCCATTTCTGCCATTTATTATGCTTTATTGCAGGGCGGTTATGAATACTATCCCCTGGACAGGGATCACGCGCATGCAGATGTGATTCAGTCCTTTGCCCATGGCAGCCGCGCGCTGCCATTTTTTGATGGTGCGCGTCAACATTCCTGTGATGTATACGCATATTGGCCGCGGGCTGCGCTGCTGGAAACCGCAGCATTCTATCTGCACCCTGCGTTTTCCGGATTTGCGGATGTTGAGGGTTTTCGCAGGCAAGTTCTTTCCGCCGGCAACATTGCGCCAGCGGAGAAAGGGCCTGCGTTTTGGGCTTGGGTGAAGGATTTCCCCGTTGCGTTACGCGATGTGATGCAGCGCTCTGATTTCCTTGATTATCTGGCATGGGAAAATCAATGGATTGCACGGCAGAACGATATATATCGGGGCGACCTGATGCAGTTAGAGGAAAGCCTGAGGGCCTGCGCGGACGCGTACCAGTCGCCTGTCCGGCACGTCCGGATTGTCCTTTCTGCCATCAAGTGCGTGTATGCCAGCGATTATCACTGGACAGCGGATGGCTTTCTGTTCAGCTCCGGCGCGTTTCGCATGGATTCCGTGCTGCATGAGTTTTTGCATCATGTGGTGCATCCGATTGTGCTGCAACACAGTCAGGTTATTTTGTCGCAGAAGCGCACCTATTCCGGGCTGGATGCTTCCTATAACCTCTCGGATTCTCCACAGGGACAGCTCAACGCGTTTGAGGAGCATCTGGTGCGCTCGCTGACCGCCAAACTGCTGCCCGACGTTTCCCCGCCCGACATTAACGCTGTTCTGATGGAGTGTTTGGCAGAAAGGAGGTAGAAGAAGACGCTCCGCCATTTATATGTACAATCAAATTGAAAGGAAAGAAAGACAATGAAACGCGTATTGCTGGTATTGTTGGCTGTCAATCTCCTGTGCTTCAACATGGCATGGGCGGAAGAATTTTCTACGGAAGAGCTGCGGCTTGCCGCAGCGCAGGAATATCCTGATTGGCAAATCTGGAAGGTTAACAAATACGCTGCAAGGCAATGGAAGGAAGAAATGACCGATCATTGTGAAATTGGCTTGTTTCGCATGTCGGACGAACAGCTTGAGTTCAAGCAGCTCCATGCTTTGCTGGATCCATTGAAGAAAGGCGATAAGATTCCCTGGGAAATAACGGATTGGGCCAAGGTGCCGCTTACCGAAGAGGCCGTACAGCGTATTTCTAACATGCCTTTGTCAAAAATATACGACGAATATTGTCCCGGCTTTGTGTTTGATGAATCCATTCTGCCAGGCTGTGCTACATTTCTGCTGGAAGAGGGCATGCGTTGGGCATGGCTCGCTGCGTATCCTGATTACCTGATAGGCGTAGCAATCCATCCCGACGGGCTTCAAAGCGTGCGCATCGCCTGCTGGGACGGTGATGAATATGTGCAAACTGTTTTTTCACCCGCTCAACAGGCAGCTTTTGATATCAACGGCGCTCACTCCTTCAACGATTATATGGAGATTGATACCGACAGCTTAGAGCTTAGCTTTCGCCGTGATTCAGCCGGCGTATGGCAGCTTGATGTTATCAACAACGGCAGCGAAATCTTCACGGTGGGCCAACATGGAGTCGTTGACATCACCTACGGGGAGAACGGTCAAAACAATAACGCCCGGCACTATGGGCAGCCGCTTTTTCCCGTGACGCTGGAAGCGTTCAACATCACTGAAATCCCCAGTTCGATTGAGGAGGCGCTTTTGCATCTTGATGCCGAGGGGTATGCCTGCACAAAATCCGATGACGCAGCGCTGTATGACGCGCCGGAAGGCAAACTGCTGGCCGATTGCTTTGCGCGCGTGGTTGGACAAGTGAAAGAAGTGCGGGAGAATTGGGTTTGCCTGGAAATCGGGGATTCCGTGCATGGCTTGACGGGATGGTTCCGTCGGGATGAACTGGCATTTGGCAAGGAAATTGAAAACGTGATATGCAGCTTCCCCTCTTATAACAGCGAGGAGAGCAAAAAGGAACACCTGATCAACATTCTGCCGGGATTAAGCGTTCCGCTGGATGAATATGACAACGCTGTGTGGCTGCTTATCGGGCAAGCGCCGGACGGCAGATGGCTGGTGGAAGTGAACGAACAGCAGGTGCTATTCGCGCAGCAGGATGCTTTTACGGACATTGGCTCTACAGAGGGTGATGGATAAAAAAATCACTTATACGTCCCCACCTCACGCACCGTCTCCAATATGCCCTCAAAATCCTTGAGGCTCACATTCTCCGGGATGGAGTGATCGGACGCAAAGATATAGCCACCGTTTTCCATCATCACCGGCACCACGCGGGCGATTTCGGCCTTGATTTGCTCCGGCTTGTCCCACAGCACGGCGTTGATGCCGCCGTGGAAGGTGAGCTTGTCGCCATAGGTGCGCTTCAGGTGCACGGGATCCATCCCGGCCTTGACCTCTAACGGGTTGAGGCCGTCCAGGCCGATGCCGATCAGCTCCGGCACAAAGGGATTGATATCCCCGCAGGAGTGCAGCCGCGCTACCGCGCCCTTGTTGTGCGCCCAGACGATGGCCCGCTGCAGGCGGGGCTTGTCCAACGCGCGGAAGGTGTTCATCGAGAAAAACTGGTTGTGCTTGTAGCCCATGTCGTTGGGCCAGGTCACCTCGTCAAAGCGATACCCAGCATCCCACACGCGGTCGAGCAGCTGCAGGTCCAGCTCTAAGAAGGTATCGTACATGTCCTTCACCCACTCCGGCTCCTCAATCATGGCCATCAGCAGGCGCTCAGTGCCCACCGTCCAGCTGTGCGTCACGTCAAAGCCAAACCACAGCCCGGCGGAGATCCAGTACCCCTCCGCCCGCCAGCGCGGGTAGTTTTCCTTGAGATAATCCCACGGGATGCGGGCGTCGTCCATTTGCATGCGCGCCTTGGCTTCCAGCCATTTTTCGGCATCTGTAATGGTAAAATCCAAAAACTCCGGCGTGGAGCCATGTTTTGTCCAGCTTTTCAGCGTGGCACCCCAGGACGTAGTATAGATGCGGTAGTCCTCGGTTTGCTCGATGGTTTTCTTTTCATAGCGCGGGGAGTTGTCCACCGAGATATGCGCCACCTTGTCCAGGCCAAAGTACGCCACATAATCGCGCGTGGGCATGCCTTCCTGCACCCAGCGGTCAATGGTTTCCGACCACGGGCTGTCTAAGATGGGCACCCGGTCGGCCTCCCGGTGCTGGTACATGCGCGTGAAGCGCTCGTGCGAAGTCATTTTATCCATGGGTTCCTCCGCAAGAGGTGGTATTGATAACAGAATTTTCGTTTTCAGCGCATATGCTTCTGTGCGATTGCGTGCTGGGAACCAACTGCCTGTACTGATCCCGGATGATGCCCGTCTCAACGTTATGCCAAAGCATGCGGGGAATACCCTCTTGCGGCAGTTCCACCGGATCGACAAGGCTGATATTTTTCACCGGCGCTATGTCATCAAACAGATAGAACAGCGTTTGTGTGTTTGTGTCCGTGACGATGCTTGGCCGGAAAATGTGCAGGTTGCCAATCGGGCTGGTGGAAACATCGCCGGCCTCCCTCGAAAGCCGGAAGGCAACATCGCGCGTTGCGCTGCCCAGCAGCTGCCGGTTGGGGGATAAAACAACTGGATTATGGATCTCTACGCGCGGCCCATCGGCGCTGCAATTGCGCCCATCATAGGCCGCATGCTGTGCGTTGATCCACACAGGCTCGTGGGTGCTGATCATGCCGTTCAACGTGCCGACAACCGGCTGCACAGCCATGCCGTTCAGGCTACCCTCGTCCCGATGTCCCTCGATTCGGATGTCGATGCACTTTCCATCCGTGTTTGCCAGATTATACGGCGCAATAAGAATGCCCGGGCCGCTGTTGTTTTTGGTAAGCGGATTGACCACGCGGATATTCTCCAGACAATTTTCGGGAACATTTGGCTCAAAATCAATGCCGGCCTGCGGAAGCGTCCCGTTTGTGTTCATCAAAACAGGGCTGATGATGTCCAGGCCGTTGCAGCTGATGACGCTGATGCCCTGCCTGCGGTTGTTGTCACAGATGGGATGGTCAAGGACGATGCTCTCGCTGGCACCGCTGATATAGATACCATCCCCCCAGCAATCCCTGAACAGCCCCCGGTTTACCGTGATGCGCCGGCTGTTGGAGATCTGGAGGCCGTGCCCCCACTCCCCGGCGGTGCCTGTATGCGTTGCCCGTTCCCCGATGACAGCAGGGTGGTTGAGTGTGACGTCCGACTTTTCTGAGATCATCAGGATGGCGTAGGTTTCTACCGATGCTGCCAGCGCAATCAGCTTGGCGCCGGGGGCGAATTCTATGACGCTGTTGGATGCAATGCTGAGCCCCAGCCCGGTTGACACATCTATCAAATATTCTCCGGGCTCAAAATAAAACCGCCCCCCGTTATCCAGCAAGGCCTGAATCTGCGCCTGCGTCATGGACGGGGTAATCTGCTGGAACGTATGCGCCATTGCGTTTGCCTGATTATCCCAATTTACCATGGTTTTCCTCCTTACCAGCTCCAAACAGTATCAAAGCGGTATAGCCACCGCGCTCATCCCCTTCAGATACAGCAGATTGTTGACGGCCACGATGCCTTTCCACCAGTTTTTGCTGATGGCCCATTGCTCCGGGTAATCGGCCCAGCGCCAGGGAATGGGCCAGGAGCCGTCGGGCAGCTGCGTCCGGGCGATAAACTGGCATTCATATTCCGCGATGTCGGCATTGTCCTGATAAAAAATGCTGCTGCGCTGGTTGAAGAACTGGGATGGCCGGCAGATGTAGCCCGTCTCCCATTGGGCGATGTCGTGGGTGATGGAATGCCTGACCTGCTGGCGCAGCATGTCCTCCAGCGCGGGCACGTCAAACACATCCTGGCAGCCTGCTTCCTTTGCATACTGGTACAGGCGTATATAGCAGCTTGCTGTATGCATGTCCGGAAGCGGATGCTGTGCCAGGTATGCGTCATATGCTTCCCGTGCAATGCGCCGTCCCAATTGATGCGCTGCACTGCCGTCCTGCGCAAAGCGCAGGAGAAACCCGGCCAAACATGCAGTGGGGTTGTATGCAAGATGGCAGGTGCTGGTGCTGTCGCTGTGCCACCACGGTGCGTGCGGGTGGTCGTTGTTGCTGGCGCATGTGTTGGCCCAGGTGTGCCCGTCAAAGTCCTGCCCGCTGGCTAAGTACCGCAGCAGGCCCTCCATCATCGGATGCCCGGCGTCCTTCCATCCGATTTCCCACAGGATTTCGGTAGCTGCCCAGGTTTGGATGGGCGTGGACTGCGGGTTCCAGGCATCCGGCTCCAGCGCATGCCCGAAGCCGCCGTCCGCATTCTGATAAGCGGCCAGCGCGTCCATCACCGCCAGGCGGTCGCCCTGCTCAAAGTGATACCGCCATCGCGCCCAGTCCAGCGGGCGGGCGTTGCGCAGCATAAATGCGCGGGCTTTTTTGCACACCATATCGTACATATGTTCCTCGTGCGCCGTGCGCATCAATACATCTTGGCTGTGCTCAAAAAACGTTCGTCCGTCAGGCCATGCGCCTGGGCGTATGCTTTGCCCGCGCCCGCCCACAGCAGGCCGCGCTCCATCAAAACCTGTGCATTGGGGGATTTGTCAAACACATCGTCATGGTGCCCCAATGAGCAGTAGAACACCCGGCCCAGGCCCCAGAACTTCGTCCATACCACGGGCATATCCACCGGCTTGTTGGAAATGTTGTAATATGTAACTGCTGGGAAGCGTGTGGTGGCCAACACCTCCACCGCCGGGTCGACATGTAGGTAGTAGTGCTCGCTTTGCACCGAAAAATCCTCCAGCCCTTCCACAATGGGCGAGGTGCCATGCCGCAGGTTGACGGTGTATGTGACGCCATCGCCGCCTGGGTGGCTCACCCACTGGCCGCCGGTAATGAACTGCCACTGGGTGTCGTTGCGAAAGGCATCGCACATGCCACCATGGCAGCCCGCCATACCGGTACCAGCGCCAACGGCCTGGCTTACGTTGCGCGTGTATTCGGGTTTTATTTCGCCGCCCGTCCAGCACGGCACGATCAAATCCAGCTGGCTCACCGCCTTGGCATCGGCCAGGCAGTCCAATGTGTCAAAGATGGTAACGTCGTAATCGTGCTTGCGCAGCAGCGCGGCAAACCGCGCGCTGACCTTCTGAGGCTCGTGCCCCTCCCATCCGCCACAGAGTATCCAGGCCGTTTTCATATGCTACCTCCTATTAGCCCACCGGTGCCGGGCCTGCGCCCGGGAATGCCATTGGCGGGAACCCGGCAAAGCCGGTCAGCTGCATGATAATCACCGCGATGCCCACAATAACCATGTATGCGGCAAAATGATAAAAGGAAATGCGTTGAATAAGCTTTAACATGTACCGGATGGACAGATACCCGCTGACGGCGGCAAATACCACGCCCACTAAGATGGGCAGCGTGAACAGCGAGCCCAGCCCGCCGGCCTCCAGCGCGTCCTTGCCCTCGGACAGGAAGCTGCCCAGTATCGCCGGTGCGCTCATCATGAACGAAAACTTGGCGGCCGTTTGGCGGTTCAGGCCGCTCATCACGCCGCCTAACAGCGTGGAGCCGCTGCGGCTGACGCCGGGCAGCAACGCCACGGCCTGAAAGGTGCCCATGGTCAGCGCGCAGGACATGTCCGGCGCTTTCTTGGTGGCGGCTTTCTTGCTCAGCCGTTCAACAAACACCAAAAACAGCGCGGTGATCAAAAAGCTCACGCCCAAGAACCATCCTGTGAACAGCGCGTCCACATGGTCGCCCAACAATATCTTGGCCGCCAGTGCCGGCATGGACGCCACAAACAGCAGCAGCAGCGTGCGGTTTTTGATGGGATGCAGCAGCATATCCACCCAATCCCGCCAGAAAATCACCGCCACCGCCACCAGCGTGCCCATGTGCAGCATCACAAACAACGGCAGCGAGCGCGCCGGATCGGCATCATACCCCACCAGCGCAAGCAGCTTTTCCGCCACCAGCAGATGCCCGCTGGATGATATCGGCAAAAACTCACTGACGCCCTGAACAATCCCCAAGATCGCATTAAAAATCGCTTGCAGCATGCCTTCCTCCGCGCATAAGGGGTGCGCTACACGCACCCAGTATTCCATGACATTGTAGGCGGTTGGGAGGATGGCGTCAATTCGGGATATAAATGCTTTTACGCCTTGATCGCCCCAGCGGTCAGGCCTTCCATAAAACTGTTCATCAGCAGGAAAAACAGCACAATGAGCGGCAGTGCCGTAACGATATAACCGGCAAACTGCGGCCCATACAACGTAACCCGGAACGAGCCGGTAAAACGCAGCAAGCCCAACGAAATGGTAAATTTGCTGGGGTCAGTGGTTACAATAAGCGGCCAGAGGTAGTCGCTCCATATATCCAAAAGAGAGATAATGGCAACGGTGCCCAATACGGGCTTTATCAGCGGCAGTGCAATGCGGTAATAGGCTTGAATTTCATTGCAGCCATCAATACGAGCCGCTTCAAACAACTCGCCAGGCTGAGAGGAAAAGAACGCACGCATGACAAATATGGAAAAAGCCTGCTTGCCGGCCACATAGCCAATAATGATACCCACAAAGGAATCCAACAGCTTCAAATCGCGCAGCAGGATATACTGCGGGATTAGCATCAGCATGCTGGGGATCATCATCAGGGCCAGCACGGTTAGATAGATGGTTTCCTTAAATGGGAAACGCAGCCTTGCAAAGGTGTAAGCTGAAAGCGAGGATGTCAGCAAGATGAAAAAAATACTGAACACAGCGATGATTAAGCTGTTTTTCAAATAGGGCATGATGGCGCTGAATGCATCGCGATAGTTTTCTAAGTGTACGGGGTTGGGGAGCCCCCAGAAATTCATATAAAATTGATTGTTGTCCTTAAACGAGGTAAGGAACGTAAAAAACAAGGGATAGAAAGTCAATGCAACAAGAATGATCAAAACGATATTCAGTATGGGGTTGTGAATAGTACGCTTACGACGTGTGTTCATATGCCTTACTCTCCCTTTATTGTTCTACCTTGCTGCGAAGGCGCGTTGAAAGGATGGTCAACCCCATAATAATGACAAACATGACCGTGGCAATGGTGTTGGCCATGCTGTAGGAGCCCAATCGGAACGCCTGGAAATACATGTAGAGCCCGGGCGTGTAAGAGTCATACCCAGGCCCGCCGTTTGTCATCAGCAAGGGCAACGTGATATTCTGCAACGTATTGATTAACCCCAAAATAAGCAGCAGTTTAATCTGGCCGGTGATGAGCGGCAATTCGATATGAAAGATTTTACGCCAGTTGGTACAGCCGTCTATTTCTGCATATTCCAGCACATCGGTCGGGATGTTCTGAAGCCCTGCATAATAAATAAGCAGGTTAAAGCCCGACACCCAAGGAAAACCAACAAATATCAGCGATGGAATGACCAGGGCCGTTTCACCCAACCAGTTTTTAGCCAGTGAATCAAGGCCTATCGTCCGGAACAATGTGTTTAAGATACCGATATTGGGCTCATATATAAAAGTCCATATTTTGATAGTAACAACTGCCGGAACCACCATGGGCAGCACAAAAGCAACGCGATACCAATATTGGGTTTTTGTGCTTTTGAGGGAAAAGATCATCAGCGCCCCAATCAGCGGTGCAGTCATGGAGACCACAATGCTGCCGGCAGCCCATTTGAATACGTTTTTGAGTGACAGGATGAAAACATCATCCTTGAACAGGCGTGTATAATTTCGCACGCCGACCCAACGCGGGTCATTAAACCCATCCCACTTGTAGAAGGAGCCTTTCACCGCATTAAATGCCGGATAGTAACAAAAGCCCACCAGTAAAACCATGGTAGGAATCAAAAAAAGCATAGCGGTCAGCACTTCGCGCCTGTTGTATCGGACGCGCAGGGAACGAGCCTTTATCTGTGTAGTCATCGATATACCTCAGCGACAATCGCGCTTTATCTGCGTTAGCATATACGGGCTGTTAAGAACACGGCCGCCTGCCTGCACGGCAGGCGGCCGTGACTGTTAGTTCATCGACATCAGGAATCCCATTGGATTACTTTTTGATGTAAGCATCAATATCCAGATTGTTGTCAAAAATGTAGTCATCGATTGTTTCGTTCAGGTCATCCCGCAGGGCGTCTTTGGCCTGATCCAGCGTAATATCGCCGCGCAGGAACTGCTGGAACGTGCGATAGTACAAATCTGCAAAGGCTGTACCCGCTAGGGTAACCATGCCATCGTCAATCACCGTATCATCCGCCTGCAACAGCGCAACCAGACCGGCGTTGGCTTCGCTGGGGGTTGAGCCAATGATTGTGGGGATAAAGGAGCCATTCTCGTTACATACGAGGGAGTTGTTTTCGGGCGTTGTGGCAAACATCAGCCAGTCAATGCAAGCGGCAAGCTTATCATCGGTCATGGTCTCGTTTGCGCGAGGAGAGGAAATAGCATAATGGAATGCTGCAAACGGCCCGCCCACACAGCCGGATACAAACGCATCCGTTGCATACTCGGAGGATTCCTTCGTCATGTAGGGGAAGGGGAAGGAGCCAATCTCGAAAGAAACATTCGCAGCCGCGAAATTGTTGGGAGCCCAAGAGCCGTCCCACAGCATCGCGATTTGTCCGGACAGGAACTGGGATTGAATGGTGTCGCGCGTAGAAGCAGCGGATACAGCCCCTTCGGGCATATAGTTGTCAACCTGTTCCTTCATGATGGGCCACCAGGCGATCCACTTTTCGTTGTCAACGCCAAAATAACCGTTCTTGAACGCAATCATGATTTCGGCGGCATTCAAGTTGGATTTGTCCGGGTTGATTACGGCGAGATCTTTAAAGTCATTGTAGTAGAAGTTGGTGTTGAAAAGGCGTGTCCACCAGTTAACGTAAGAGGTATCATCTGCATTGTTGCCAAACGAGAATGCCCAGGGTGTAACGCCTGCTGCCTTAAGTTGGTCACAAATCTTGACATACTCTGCCCACGTTACTTGCGAACCGGGCTTTTCGATGCCTTTTTCGGCAAACAAATCAGCATTATAGTATACAGCAGTTCCTACATAGTCAGCGTTGATAACAGGCTGCTCTCCGTTGGGGCCGGCATTGCTTCCGATGACGGTTTCCGGGAAGGTATCGATCCATTTTTCGTTACCAGCGATATATTTATTGGGCATGGCAAGATATGGGCTCAATTCAATATTGCAGCCCATGGGCAAGGATCCACCGTTGATTTGCGAGGCATGAATCCAGAAAATATCGGGTGCCTGCCCACCGGCGATTTTGGTTTTTAGCCAGGTAAAGTAGTCTGTTCCGGCAGCCAACTGCTCTAAGAATTCAATTTTGATGCCAGGGTGCAGCTTTTCCCACTCATCCGCCACTGTGCGGAAGGCCTTCAGCTCTTTGGCTGTTTCTGTTGCTTCGGTGGGGGTATAGGCTTGTGCATACATGGTGATGGTTCCTTCAAAAGCCAGCTCCTCAGCAGACGCAATAGAAGCCAGCCCCGGAATAATCAATGCACAGCAGAGCATAAGCGCCAAAAAACGTGTGCGAATCATCAATCAATATCCTCCTGTTTTTCTGTTTATTTATCACCGGGATGGCGCGATAGATTCAGCATCCTCCTTACTGTATAGATTTACGCTCCCAGGACAAACCAATTACATATCGGTATAAGTATACAGCGAGCATCTCTTTTTGTAAACTCTTTTATGTTACAAACTATCAGGATACTTACTAAGGGAAATAGAAGGTTATCATATCGAGAGAAGGTTGTTTATTGGATTAACCCAATCATCCTCGCCATTTCCTCCACCTGTTCTGCATTCATTTGCCCGCCCTCCTGCCAGATGGACAGCATCAGCAGGGTGCTGCCGTGGGCGACAAAACGCACGGCGTACAGGCCGTCATCGGACAGCAGCACGCCGCCGGTGCGATGAAGCAGGCAATCGGGGATAAGCGTGGCGGTCAGGTCGCTGTCCGGCACGTCGCTTGCAACAAGGTTTTTTACATCTGCTGCAACCAGGTTAAACACCGCCGCGCGGCCGGGGGAATCCTCCTCCATTTGCGTCTGTACGCCGTTCCAGTAGGGCATCATACGCAGAATGTACAGCGGCGCGCCCTCGCGCTCCAGCCCCAGCAGCTTGATATCAACATCGTCCATCAGCACGCGGTGCGTATATCCATTAGGCACCTGCAAGCGCAGGTTGCCCGCCGTGGCAGGGATGATTAGCGCATCGCCCTCCAAACGCGTGGCGTATTCCGGTGGTACGCGCGTGGGCCAAGTGGTTTCGCGGCCTAAGAAAGCTTCCACACAGGCCAGCGACAGCTCCCCCTCCCAGCGCTGGCTGTCATCGCGCGGCAGGTCAACGGCTAACAACAGCGTGCCGCCGCTCAACGCCGCGTGCATGGTCAGGCCGGATACTTCGTATCGGATCACCCCCGGATAGCCCAGCAGGCGCACCAGCTCCGTATCCTCCGGCAGGGGCTGCGCCTGCATGCCGTCCTGCGAGGCAGCCAGCACGCGGCGCAGCTCTGTTTCTTCCATACGGTCCAGCGATGCCTCAACAGGCGCTGCATCATAAAACACATACAATGCGGCAAGCGACAGCGCAGCGCCCGTTTCATCAGGGATTAAATAGGCGAAATTGCCTTGCTCGCCCGCCGGGAAAAACAGCAAAAAGGGCTGCGGCACCGTAAAGGTGCTCTCGCGCAGCGCCCAGGTATCAGCGTATATGCGCTGCCCGTCAAAGGCACTGGACAGCACCTGCATCTGCCAGGCCCTTAATTCCTCCGGCACCGGCGACCCGTCCGGCATGGTCACCATGCAGTTAAATACCCATCCCTGATGAAACGCCATCAGGTGCCGGTTGTGAATGCCCTCGCGCTCCTCATCGGCCCATACGGCGGTGACATCGCTGCCTACCTCGCCTGTGCGGCTGGGCGTAAGCGCCTCCGGGAAATCGCTGATGGTGCCCAACGCCTGGTTGAGCGCAGCATCCGGGTAGAGCGCCAAGTCCCTGTCCGCCCAGTTATCCACCTGGAAAGCGAAAAAGGAGAATACAACATCCGGGTGCGCCGCATCGGTGATGACTAAAATACAGCGCTCCGGGCTGTCCTCAAACACTTCAGCGCTTGTGCCCACCGGCAGCAGCAGGGATATGTCAGGCTCCGACAGCCGGTAATTGTAATAGGTGTCGCTCATATCCTGCGGCATCTCGTTGATGGTGAAAGGCGCAGCCTGCACCGTCAGCGCCACGCATACAAGCAGGCACGCCAGCCCGGTCAGCGTTTTTTTCATGGCAGGGCTCCTTTCAATTTTAGTATGTGTCCATCATGAAACGGTTTTCGGGGCTTGTCAAGCGCCATGCTTGCAGCCACCCCGGCTATACGGTACAATCCTTGCAGCACATCATGAAAAAAAGGGGGACATCCTATGCATGTTCTGGATTTAACCAAGGCCTGGCGTATCCGGCCGGAGTTTTTGGATGTAGACGTACGGGATTATGCGCAGGTGCTGGCGCGGCCGGAGGGCAACCTGCGGTTTTTTGCGCGCGCGGCCAACCGCAAGCCCAGCAACGACGGCTGGCTGGAAGCCGACCTGCCCTGCGATGTGATTGAGCCGCTGGTCAGACAGGGGCTGCTGCAGGAGCCGCTGGAAAAGCAGGCCACCTGGGATGCGCTGTGGATCAAGGATTTATCCTGGTGGTTTGTCAAGAAATTTACGGTCACCGCGGCCAACCTCCGGGAGGAAACGGCCTTCCTGCGCTTTGAGATGCTGGATTTCAAGGCCGATATCCTGATAAACGGCGCGTATGTGGGGCATCATGCCAACACGTTTGTGCCCTTTGAGGAGGACGTCAAGCGGTTTTTGCGCAAAGGGGAGAACACCCTGGTGGTGCGCCTGACCTCCGGCGTGGAGGATTTTTACAACCACACCAGCGTGTCGCACTTTGCGGGCTCCAAGTTTGCCATTTACGACAAGCGCATGTACCTGCGCAAGCCGCAGTTTGGCTATGGGTGGGATTGGTGCAAGCCCGTGCCCACCTGCGGCATCGGGCGGGGCGCTGCGCTGTCCTTTGTGTCCGGCGCGCGCATCAGCAACCTGCACGTGGTGACAAAAAGCGCGGACAGCAAGGCCGCGACACTGGCCATTGATGTGGAGGTAGACCAGCTGCGGCTTTACGCCACGGATGATGTGACCATCGATATTGCTTTCAAGTTGGGGGGCAAAACCGTGGCCCGCGCCCGCAGGGACGCGCGCGTGGTGGGCGGGTTGAGCTATCACCAGATGGAAGTGCAGATCAAGAACCCGCAGCTGTGGATGCCCAACGGCTATGGCGATCAAACGCTGTACGATGTAGAGGCCAAGGTAACCTGCCGGGGGCAGACCAACGCCTACAAGAAAACGCGCATCGGCATCCGCACCATTCATCTGGATCAGAGCAAGCTACCCGACGACACCTATGCATTTGCCTTTGAGGTCAACGGCGTGCCCATCTACTGCAAGGGCGGCAACTGGGTACCGGCGGATTCGGTCTACCTGCGCGTGCCGGACAGCACCTACCGCACGCTGATTGCGGAAGCAAAGGCTCAGCACTTTACCATGCTGCGCATGTGGGGCGGCGGCCTGTACGAGCCGGATGTGTTCTATGAGGCGTGCGACGAAAACGGCATATTGCTGATGCACGATTTTATGTATGCATGCTCCTATTACCCGGATCATGAGGACTGGTTCTTGCACGAGGCAAAGAAAGAAGCCGACTACCAGACGCGCCGCCTGGCCAACCATGCCTGCATGGCCATCTGGACGGGCAACAACGAAAACCACGAAAGCTACACCGACTGGTTCCCGGAGGATGAAAACCTGCCTTACCTGCCCGGCGCCAAGATATTCAACTACATCCAGCCGCGCGCGGTGCAGGATAACTGCCCGGAGATCCCCTACCTGCCCAGCTCGCCCTTTGGCGGCAATATCGCCAACAGCCAGGACGAGGGCGACAGCCATGTATGGAAATGGATGGCCAAGCTGAACCGCGATTATCCGGGCCAGGTGCACCCCTTGGAGGCCTTTGACCGCCTCACCACGCGCTTTTCCAGCGAGTATGGCTTCCACGGCCCGCTGATGGAAAGCAGCATGCGCCGGTGCATTGGCGAGGATAAGGACTTCCGCTTTGACAGCCCGGTGTGGATTCACCACGGCGACCACCTGGAAAAGCGCAACCCCATTTTGAAAAGCATCACGCAGTATTTTACCGATGCCGATGAACTGGACGAAGCCGGGTACTTGCTGTACGGCGGGGTCAACCACGGCGTGCTGTACCGCGAGATGGCCGACGCCCTGCGCAAGAAGGACTACTGCTGGGGGCATTTGATTTGGATGTACAACGACTGCTGGCCCGAAACAGGCTGGACGACGGTGGACTACTACCTGACGCGCAAGATCAGCTTTTACTTCCTGAAGCGCGCGTTTGCGCCGCAAAAGCTGCTACTGACACGAAAAGGCGACACCGTACACGTTATCCTGCACAACGAAACGCCCCAGCCGCTTAGCATGCGCGTACAGTACGGCGGCGCGTCCTTTGGCGATAAAAAGCTGAAGGGCCAGGAAACCACGCTGACGCAGGCGCCATTCACGCGCAGCGAGGTGATGACCTTCCCGGCGGACACCGGGGCAGGCTATGCCTATGTGCTGCCGCTGGATGCGCCGCAGGTGGACGCCGCCACCACCGTGCGCGGGTATTACCGCGCGCTGCCGCTGGTACAACCCCACGTGCGCATCACGCACACCGAGCAAAGCGGCGATCAGCTGCTGGTCACCGTGCACTCCGACGTGTATGTACCCGTAGCGTACCTGAAAACCATCGATGACCGCACGCATTTGAGCGACAACTACTTCGAGCTGCTGCCCGGCGTGCCCCGCGTGATTTCCCTGCCCAAGGATGAGGCGGAGGGCGTGCAGGCCCTGGCGCTGCCGATAAAGCCGAAGGCGAAGGAGTAAACTTAATACCAAATACGCACCCTGCGGGACATCTTGCAGGGTGCGTTGCTTTGTGTGGGTTTTGTATATTCCCGTTCTTTACCGCAAGGTAATCACATGCGTCTTTTGCACGCGGTCACCGGCGGGGATGTGGATGATGCCGGGCTTTTGAGTCAAATCGCCGCGAAAGCCCACGGGTTCGGGCGGGTTGCACCAGGGCTCGATGCACAGGAACGGCGCGCCGGGCTTTTTCCATATCATTAAATAATCCATGCCGTCAAAGGAGACATGCACGCTGGCGGGGTGATGGTCGCTGCGCAGCGTGACGCCGCGCGAATGAAGATCGGCAAACACCATGGTGTCGCAGTAAAACATGTCCTCATTCATGGGCAGCGTGTCATCGTGCACGGCGTACAGCTTGCGCGCGCCACTCAATTGTCCGTTGACCATCTCGCGGGTTTCGATGCGCTCATGCATATCAAACACCAGCTGCCAGTCGCTCAATTCGCCCTGGATGGCATAGGCCTCATGCGCGCCCACCGAGGCATACATGGGGCCGGTGCCGTTGTTGGCCATCTCATAGGTCACCACCACACGGTTGGCGTCTAAGCGGTAGTGCACCAAAAAGGCATAGTCAAACGGGTAGTTGTCCTGCGGGGTGTTCAGCAGGAAGGAAGCGGCTTTTTGCGTGTGCTCCGTTATTGTAAACAGGGACGTGCGGGCAAAGCCATGCCGCCCCATGGTGTAGGTTTTGCCGTCATAGCGGTATTGGTTGTTGGTCAGCGCGCCCGCCACCGGGAACAGCACCGGCGCGTGGCTGCCCCAGATATCCGGGTCGCCGCCCCACAGGCGATCGCCATGGGCATCCACAATGCGCAGCATCTGCGCGCCCAGCGGTGAGATGGTTACTTGCAGTTGGTCGTTTTGGATGATGATGGGTTCCATATTATCTCCCTCCGTAGTCAGATAGGTATGTCCATTCAATTGCTTGCGCATGACCAGATGATCCTCACATGTCCCGACCTGCAAGAACCCGGCCTGTTCATACAGGTGTAGCGGCCCGTGGCAATCCCATTCGTAGCATTCCGTTCGCGTTGAACCGGAAAGCCCATCACTGCGGAATAGCCCTGTGCCTGGGCTTCCCTTGCTGCGATTACTTTCGCCTAGGTTGCCTGGTACACTTGGCAGGAACAGCGATAGAGCGAATCATCCGTGAAGGCCCGGTTTTCAAAGAAGTCAAAATGTTCCCCGGCGCGTTCGGGAGTGAGCGGACGAATATCCCACGCCATAACGGCTTTCCTCCTCATGCCATGCGTCACAGGTAAGCATCCCATTCTTCTTTATTATTAGTATAACACAGGAACTGCTCTGCATGGCTATCCTGCCATATAATACAAAGTAATACGGATATCGGATATCATTGCATCGTTGTGACGGATCTTTTGGTATAAACCCTGTTAATATCTTCACGGATTTGAAAGTTTTACGACGTTGGCGAGAATCCTTCTCCATCTGCCTCTCCCCTACCCGTGTTAATCCCTGCCATCCGCTGCCTTGTAGTTGTAAACAGGGGTAATGACTTCATCAATGGTCACGGTATCTTGGATAGCGCCCAGGATCTCCCGCATGGGTTTATAGGCCATGGGGGCTTCATCCAGCGTACCCTTGGACACCGATGTGGTATATATGCCGCGCATGGAGGCAGCATAGTCCTTCATGTTTAAATCGCGGAAAGCTTGTTTGCGGCTCATGATACGGCCTGCACCATGCGGGGCGGAACAGTTCCAATCCGGGTTGCCCTTGCCGGTGGCCAGGATGGTGCCGTCACGCATGTTGATGGGGATGATGACGCGTTCCCCTTTGCGGGCGCTGACTGCACCTTTACGAATGATGCCGTCATCAATATAGTTGTGCACTGATTCAATGCAGCCCTGCGCCTGCCAACTCATTTTGTCCAACAGCACAGACAAGATGGTTTCTCGATTTTGATGCGCCCATTTTTGCACAAGGTGCATGTCATGCAGATAGGCCTTGCTATCGCTGCCTGTCAGGTATTCCAGCCCCCTGGGCACGCGTCCGGCTTTCTGACTTTTGAGGCGCTGCACGGCCATGTTTTGATAATGCTCGGCCACCTGTTTGCCCAGGTTACGGCTGCCGGTGTGCACCACTAAATAATAATCGCCGCCCTCACTTTGGTTGACTTCGATAAAATGATTGCCGCCTCCCAGCGTACCCATAGATCGCTCCAGACGATGCACATTGCGCAGCGCATCGTAGCAGAGAAGCTTTTCCATGTCCCCTGTGTTCGCTTGTTTATGTTGGTGGACATCCCTGCCGGACGGAATATTGGTGCGGATAACAGTATCCAAACGCTGCACATCTGGCGTGGCATTGCCAATATTGACCGCCATCACGCCGCAGCCAATGTCAACACCCACAATGTATGGAATGATATAATCACCCAGTGTGGACGTAAAACCAATAACGCAGCCAATGCCCACATGTACATCCGGCATGATGCGCACCTTCTGTTTAGAAAACGTGGGCTGCCGCATCAGCGTATCAACTTGTTCCAGCGCTTTGGGATCCACATCAGACGCAAAAATCTTTACGTTCATGTTCAGCCTCCTTATTTTATATGCAATTGCATGCTACAATATATAACGAAAACACCCTCCTATATGCATCCTGTAAGGATGGCCAGGAGGGCTGTTTTACGGGCGCACAACAAATGCTGTGCTTGCTCCCCAGCTGGGGAACTGTCCATGGAGCTGGTGAAGGGACTTGAACCCGCAACCTGCTGATTACAAATCAGCTGCTCTGCCAATTGAGCTACACCAGCAAGCCCATTAGCAGGAAAATGGCGACCCGGAAGGGGCTCGAACCCTCGACCTCCAGCGTGACAGGCTGGCATTCTAAACCGACTGAACTACCGGGCCACAGAATTGGTGGGCCTTCAGGGACTCGAACCCCGGACCAACCGGGTATGAGCCGGCCGCTCTGACCAACTGAGCTAAAGGCCCATGACCACAAACTCCCTGCAGAGGGGGAAATGGTGACCCCGAGGGGACTCGAACCCCTGTTACCGCCGTGAAAGGGCGGTGTCTTGACCGCTTGACCACGGGGCCACGTTGTTGCCACTGGGGGAAACTGGTCGGGGTGAAGGGATTTGAACCCCCGGCCCCATGCTCCCAAAGCACGTGCGCTACCAGGCTGCGCTACACCCCGAAGGACCTACATGCCAAACCAGCAACGGAGTGCATTCTACCTTATCACATGGCATCCTGTCAAGCCCTCGGCACAATTTTTTATAAAGCTCTTGAAAAAGCAAAAGCCCGCCCATCATGCTTGATGGACGGGCAATATCTCATTAGGCCACAGGAACATCCGCTGCCGGTACTTCGGGCGCTGCCGGCGGAATCATGCCAGGCATGACGGCCATCAGAACAAAGTTAAGAATGAAGAGGGCGGTGGCAATCCACAGGATGGGAGAGATTTCGCGGGCTTCACCCTTGAACACCTTGACCAGGCAGTACACGATAAAACCAGCAGCAATACCGTAGGAGATGCTGTAGCACAATGCCATGAAGATGCCGGCAAAGAACGCAGGCATGGCCTCGGACAGGTCATCCCACTTAATCTCGCTGAAGGTAGATAGCATCATGATGCCCACCACAACCAATGCAGGGCCAGTAGCAGCATTGGGGATAGCGCTGGCAAACTGCGCCAGGAACGCGCTTAAGGCAAAGCAGATGGCTACGACAACGCTGGTCAAGCCCGTACGGCCGCCCACGCCGATACCTGCGGCGCTTTCCACATAGGTCGTGGTGTTGGACGTACCTACTACCGCGCCCACCGAGGTGGCAATGGCATCGGCAAACAACGCCTTGTCCATCTTGGACTTAAAGCCCGAGCTGGTTTCCATGAGGCGCTCATCTTCTTCGCTGAAGATGCCGCTGCGGCGGCCGGTGCCGATGAAGGTGCCGATGGTGTCAAAGGTATCCGACAAGCTGAACGCAAAGATGGTGATCAGCACCAGCGGCAGCTTGCTCATGTCGTTAAACAGGGACGGAATGCCTTGCGCGGTAAAGATGACGCCGAAGGTGGTGGGCAGCTTGGAGGCCGCCTCAGAGAAGGTGATGGAATCACCGGCGTTGGTGACGCCAAACGGGATGCCGATCAAGGTGGACAGGATAATGCCGATCAAGATAGCACCGCGTACCTTGAGCATCAGCAGGATGAAGGTAATAAACAGGCCAATCAGGAACACCCACAGGTGCGGCTGGTTGAACACCGCGATGGCGGGCACAGCGCCGCTCAGGTCGATAATCTGACCGTTGAGCAGGCCCAGGTAAGCAATGAACACGCCGATGCCGCCGCCGATGGCGTTTTGCAGGCTGCGTGGAATAGCCTTAATAATGTACTTGCGGACACGGGTGACGGTAATCAGGATGTTGATAACGCCGCAAATGAACACCATGGACAGCGCCTGCTGCCAGGTGAACTTGAGGGCAAACACAACGGTGAACACAAAGAATGCGTTCAGGCCCATGCCGGGTGCCTGCGCATAAGGGACATTGGCAAACAAGCCCATCACCAGTGTGCCAACAATGGCGGAGATAATGGTAGCCAGAAACACTGCGCCCCATTCCATGCCTGATTCACTCAGAATTGAGGGGTTGACGACGATGATGTACGCCATGGCAAAGAACGTCGTAATTCCTGCCAGGATCTCCGTGGTGACATTGGTGCCATTTTCCTTGAGCCTGAACATGCTTCTGCCTCCGTTTCATTCATTGAACCGGGGTCAGTATAGGCGCTCTGCAACGGAGTGTCAAGTCGTTTTCTGAACATTGTGAATCCGAGCGAGATAATCGTTCGTCCTCTGGCTTTGACGCACAGTCACCTCGGTGCTATGATGAATCAAACAACTATGAAGGAGCATGCACATGCGCCCACGCATCCATTTGTTGGCCACCGGCGGCACCATTGCCAGCCTACAATCCCCCAATGGCTTGGCCCCCGCCATGCCTGCCGCAGAGATACTGCGCCTGTCCCCTCGGCTCCACGAGGACATGGATATTACGTCCCGTGATGTGTTCACGCTGGATTCCAGCAACATACAGCCTGAGGAATGGCAGGTGCTGGCGCGTGCCGTGCGCGAGGAGGCGCAGCACGCCGACGGCCTGGTCATCACCCACGGCACTGACACCATGGCATATACTGCATCGGCGTTATCCTTTATGCTGCTGGGGCTGGAAAAACCTGTGGTGTTGACGGGCTCGCAGCTGCCGCTGAATCATCCGCTGTCTGACGCGCCGCACAATCTTGCTCAAGCCTTTCAGGTGGCTCAGCAGGCACCGCCCGGCGTGTATGTAGCCTTTCATCATAAAGTCATCTACGGCACACGGGCAGTAAAAATGCGTACGCTGGGCTTTGACGCCTTTGACAGCATCAATGCACCGGCAGTGGGTTACTTTGATGCTGACGGGTTGCACCTATCCCCCGCCCCTCCTATGATTCCATCAGTGCCCGGCAATGCACCGCCGGAGCAGCTGGACGCGCGGGTGTTTTTGCTAAAGCTGATGCCGGGCACCGATCCCTCGGTGTTCCAATATATTGTGGATGCCGGATACAAGGGCCTGGTGCTGGAAGCATTTGGTCTGGGCGGGCTGCACTATATCCGGCGCAACTTGCTGGACAGCCTGGCGCTGGTGGCCGCAAGCGGCGTGCTGACGTTGGTTACTACCCAGTGTTTATATGAAAAAGCCGACTTCTCGGTATACGAAGTCGGCCATAATGTGTTGGGCACCAATGTGTTTGGCGCGCACGACATGACGTCAGAAGCGGCGCTGACAAAGCTGATGTGGGTGCTGGGCGATCCGGAGCATCGCAAGCCCCTGCTCACCCAATGCCTGTGCCACGAAATGGGCTGCCTGTAAATTACTCCCCAGGCAACAGTGGTGTTAACGCCGGAACATATTTATTGACAAAGTATTTGCCCCACGCCAGCGTTTCGCGGGCGCGGTTTTTTAGCCAGTATTCCTGTTTGGTGGGGCTGGGACTGCCCAGCGGCTCAACGCCCAAATCGCGCGCGATGGCCATGGCACGCGGCAGGTGATAATCGCTGGTTACAATCAGAATGCGCTTTGCATCGCCAGATAGCAATTGCAGCGCATTTTCAATGTTCTGCCGGGTATTGACGGATTTTTCGTCCATCAGAATATGCTCCGCCGGCACGCCGCGTGCCTCCAGCCAGGCCGCCATGACGGATGCCTCGGTGGCTGGCTCATCCGCACCCTTGTTGCCGCATACCACAACGGGCATGGGATGGGCCTGATAGCGCGCCAGCGCCTCAGTGAGCCGCCATTCCAGCTGCACGCTGGGCTTGCCATCGGGCAGCACCTGCGCACCTAAAACGATCATCGCATCAGCCGGGCCCTCGGCACGCACAATGGATTTTTCCTGCCACCAAAGATATCCAAACAGCACAAAGAATGCCATTGCCGCCAGCACGCCTAAGCTGACAATCAGCCGAAACATCATGCGAATCCCTCCGCCACGCTTTTTCCTTCTTGCCATATGTCCCTCCTACAGCAAACGCTGTTGTTTAAAACTAAATGTTTCGCCGTTGCCGACGATAATGTGATCCGTGAGGCTTATGCTCACATCCTTGAGCGTGCGTGCGATAGCCTCGGTCAGGTCACGGTCAGCACGCGAAGGCCGTGCACTGCCCCGCGGATGGTTGTGGCACAGCACCGCATGGGCCGCGCCGCAACGCAACAGCGCCGCCATGATGCGCCGGGGATAGACGGCGGTTTCGCCCTCATCTCCCTGCGATATATGCGTGCATGCCAGCAAACGATGACCCGTATCCAGGCCAATAATATATAGCTGCTCATATCGCTCGCCCAAAAGCAGCGCCTCACAGTATGCCATCAAGTCTTGCGTATTTGCCAGGTTTTTGCCGGGCGCATCAGCGCTTTGCCGGTAGGCGCGCATCAGCGGCACCATCAGCGAGAGGAGCACGCTGGCCTGTTCTCCCACGCCGTCCACGGCCTGCAAATCCTCTGGTGCAGCCTGCAGCACGGCATGCAGCGAGCCAAAGTGTGCAATCAGCCGATGCGCCAGCGGGTTGACATCGCGCCGGGGGATGGCGAAGGTCAGCAGCAGCTCCAGCACCTCATGCGGGGCAAATCCCTGCAGGCCGGACTGGATAAACCGTTTGCGCAGCCGCTCCCGATGCCCGGCATGAGGTGTTTGAGATTGCCCGGCGCGTTGCATCATCACAAATATTTCTGATAATTCCGGTATACGCGGTACAGCTCCCCACCGGTGATCAGTGCGTTATTGATCGACGCGCTGTGCGTTTCATCCACGGTAGAACCTTCAATGTAGCGAATGCCCAGTTTTTTGGCACCCAACACAGCATGATAAACCAGCACGGCGTTGACGGCCTTGTTTTGATACTCCGGCACCACGTACTGCATGGGACAGCGCACGGTGTCAATACGGTTGATGAGCAGTTTGCCCAACAGCCAGCCCCAGGGTGTTTTCGCGCCGCGCATTTTTTGCAGCACGCGATTATAGTCCAACAGCCCCATCAGCAGGCCGATGGGACGACGCCCGGCATAAGCCATCCAGGCAATCTCGCTGCGGAAGAACGGGCGCACCCGGCGCAGCAGTATCGCAATATCCTCCGGCGTGGGCAGATAGGCCCCCTGTTCCTCAGGCGTGGCATCGCTAATCACGGTAGCGATGTCCCGCGCCAAGCGCGTGAGGTTTTGCTTGTTTAAATCAATGGGCGTCACGGTAAAGCCAAAGCGCTTTTGGGCACGATCCACGATGGGAGCGATGCGGTCAATGGCAGCCTCCTCCATTCGGATGAAGTACGCCAGATAGTCGCGCTCCTTGGTGAAACCATATTCCTCCAGATACTGGGCGTAGTAAGGCGGGTTGTACGGGTTGTACAGCACCGGCGGGCCGTCAAAGCCCTCCATCAGCAGGCCACGGTTGAGCATGTCATAGGTGGGGGCCACGGGGCCCAGTACCCGGGTAACTCCATGTTCCTGTAAAAAGGCGGTTGCTGCGTCCAGCACAGCGCGCGCATAATCCATGCTTTCGTACGTTTCAAACAGGCTGAAATACCCCTGCGCCTCGCCTATCTGCGCATTGCGGCGGGTATCAATGCCGGCCAACACCCGCGCCACGGGTTTGTCATTGTCATAGGCCAAGAAAAATCGCTGTACGCCCTGGCTGAACAGCTCATTGCTGCGGTCGGTCAGCAGGCGGGTCAATTCTCGGCGCTGCGGCGCCACCCAGTTGTTATCCCCTTTATAAATATCAAAGGGCAATTGAACAAAAGGTGCAAGCAGCGCCGCCGTGGGTTTGATAATATCGACGTGGATCATGCACGCGCCCTCCTTGTCATACATAGTAATATGTATTATATCATACACAAACACCCCGTCCAAGCAGCCACTTGACGGGGCGTTTGCCTGTTAAGGTTAACGATATTTAGGCATCCAGTCGCCGTGTGCGGCAATCAGCTCATCACACATCGCAACGATATCATCCAAAGACAGCTCGCTGCTGGTATGCGGATCGAGCATGGCCGCCTGGTAGATGTATTCCTTTTTGAGTGTGCGCGCAGCCTCAATGGTCATCAGGTGTACGTTGATGTTGGTGCGGTTGAGGGCGGCGCACTGCTCCGGCAGATTGCCAACCCAAGTGGGCACCACGCCCGAACGATCCACCACGCAGGGCACCTCAACACAGGCATTGCGGGGCAGGTTGTCGATGGAGCCATGGTTCATCACGTTGCCGCCAATCTTGATGGGCACATCGGTTTCCATGGCATCTAAAATATAGCTGGCATATTCCCGTGTGCGCGTGTGCGACAACTCCGGATTGTTGACCAGCTCGTCGCGCATGTGTTCCCACTCCGCAATCTGATGGATGCAGCGGCGCGGGTATTCATCCAGCGGGATGTTAAAGCGGTCAATCAGCTCCGGATACTTGTCCTTGATAAAGTAGGGCGTATACTCAGCATTATGCTCGCTGGATTCGGTGATGTAGTAGCCAAAGTGGCGCATCAGCTCAAAGCGCACCATGTCATCATGTTTGCCGGTTTCCTGATATAGTTTACAGCGTTTGCGAATGTGTTCTTTCCAGTTTTCTGACAGTTCGCCATATAATTCCTCATAGCGTGCAATGGTTTCCTCAGCGCTGCCTATCTCCAGCTTGCCCTGGTTTTTCAGGGCTGCACGGCGCTTGATTTCCGGGTATAGATCCTGCCCGTCGCGGGTGATTTCCAGCAGCCAGGCCTGATGGTTGATGCCCGCAATTTTCCACTGGATGTTTTGATCATCCATGTTCAGTGACCGCAGCAGGCCGCTGGCGCAGCCCTGCACGCTGTGACACAGGCCCACGGTTTTGACGCCTGTCATGGTCAGCATGGCGCCTGTGATGCTCGCCATGGGGTTGGTGTAGTTTAAAAACCATACATCCGGGCAGACTTCTTCCATGTCACGCGCAAAATCCAACATCACCGGAATGGTGCGCAGCGCGCGGAAGATGCCGCCGATGCCCAGCGTATCGGCGATGGTTTGCCGCAGGCCGTATTTCTTGGGGATTTCAAAATCCGTAATGGTGCACGGGTCATAGCCGCCCACCTGAATGGCGTTCACGGCATACTTGGCCCCGCGCAACGCTTCCTTGCGGTTTTCCACACCGCAATATGCCTTGATGGTGGCATGCCCGCCCAAGTTGCGGTTGATAGCCTCCAGCATGCGCCGGGACTCATCCAGACGCTGGGGATCAATGTCGTACAATGCAATTTCACTGTTTTTGAGCGATGGGGTGAGCATGCAGTCCCCCAGCACGTTCTTGGAGAAAATGGTGGAGCCTGCACCCATAAAGGTAATCTTTGGCATAATGCTTTCCTTTCTTCTTATCCCTTGATGGCGCCCATCATGACGCCCTTGACAAAGTAACGCTGCAAGAACGGATAGATGACCAGAATAGGCACCGTGGAAATAACGACGGTGCAATACTTGATCAGCTCCCGGTCAAAAGCTTCGGCGGCCATGGAGGTAACGTCGGCGGCGGTGCTCTGCGACTGGTTGGTAATGAGCACCTCACGCAGGAACATCTGCAGCGGGTATAGGTCGCGGTTGCGCATGAACATCAGCGCCTGATACCAGCCATTCCAATAGCCCACGCCATAGTACATGGTAATGACCGCAATGACAGCCGTGGACAGCGGAATATACACATGAAACAAAATCTGCAGGTCATTGGCACCATCCAGACGCGCGGCTTCCTCCAGCGTTTCCGGGATGCTTCGGAAAAATGTGCGCATGATGATCAGGTTATAGCTGCTGATGGCATACGGCAAAAAGAACGACCAACGGGTGTTGTAGATGCCGATGCCGCGCACAATGAAAAACAACGGGATGATGCCGCCGGAAAAGAACATGGTAATCAAAATGAATTTCATGGCAATGCCGCGGATCATGAACTGCTTGCGCGAGGTACAATACGCACCTAGTGTGGTCAGCATTAGCCCTAGCAAGGTACCGGCCACCACATAGAACACGGTGTTCTGAAAGCCGATCACGATGCCCCTGTTCATGAAGCTGAGCATATAGCCGCGCAGCGTATAGGGCTTGAGCGGCGCCCACAGCGGGCCATAAATGCTCAACAGCGATTTGGCATCGCTGAAAGAGGCGACCAGAGAATAGTACAGGGGATATACCGCAATGAACATCAGTATGGTCATAAGAATATAGAGCACCGCATTGAGAATGTTGTCCCCTGTTGTCTGACCGATTTTGCGATGTTTAGTGCGCCTGTTCAAGGCAGGTTGTGTGCTGTTCATGTTATCCCCTCCCTCACCACAGGCTGTTTTCCGAAACCCTTCGCGCAAACGCATTGGCGCTAAACAGAAGGATCACGTTAACCACCGAGTTCATCAACCCCACCGCCGTTGCATAGGAATACTGCGTTTGCACCAAACCCGTGCGGTATACGTAAGTGGAGATGACGTCAGATGTTTCGTACACAATTTCACTTTGCAACAGATAGATACGATCCCAGCCCAGGCTCATCAGGTTACCGATACGTAAAATCAGCAGCATGACGATGGTAGGCAATATGCCGGGGATGGTGATGTGCCACATGCGGCGCCAGCGTCCGGCGCCATCCACCGTGGCGGCCTCATACAGCTCGGCATCGATGGCCGTAAGAGCTGCAAAGTAAATGATAGAATCCCAGCCCAATTCCTGCCAGATGTTCATCAGGATATACAGCGGCTGAAAATACTGCTTGATGGTCAGCAAGTTGGTTTTTTCCACCAGCCCCAGCGCGTTCAGAGCTATCGTAACAATGCCGTCCGAACGGCAAAAGATCAGCATCAGACCGCACACCACCACAGAGGACACAAAGTGCGGCATGTAGGTAACCGTCTGCACCACCTTGCGGAAGCGCACTGAGCGCACTTCGTTCAGCATTAGGGCGAATATGATAGGCATCGGGAACGCAAACAGCAGCATGCCGATGTTGATGCTCAGTGTATTACGCACCAAACGCCAGAAGAAAGGGCCGTTGACAAATGTCTGAAAATGTTTGAGCCCCACAAATTGGCTGCCTGCGATGCCGCGCATGGGCTTGTAATCCTGAAAGGCGATGACCACGCCATACATGGGCGCATAGTGGAATATAACATAATACGCCACCACTGGCAGAAACATTAAGTACAGCAGCGGATGTTCCACCACGTTGCGGCCCAGCCGACGCAGGTAGGATTGTTTTTTAAGCGTGACAGTTGTCTGGCTCATAGCAGCCTCCCGGCAGATACAATTTTTGTGCGAAGGACATAAAAAAGGGGGCGGATCCAGAGGGGTTGTAGTCCGGATCCGCCCGGGGTACATTAGCGGGCCATGTACCTGTCGTATGCGTTCTGCTGGATTTCAATCATGCGCTCGATGCCCAGGTTGTACAGCTCCTTTACATAGCCGTCCCAGTTATCAATCGAGTCATCCCCGCAAATGATTGAGTAGCATTTGTCAAAGATGAAGGTCTCAATGATGTTCATCGTATTGATAAACTCAGCGGATTCCTCGCTGGTCAGCGAAATGGTGGACGGGACGATGCGTGCATCGGTCGCATTGCGCGTCCAGGCGTCCCAGCACTGTGCGTTGCACTCGGCACCATACTGCATGTATTCCATCTCAGAGGCATACTCGCTGGACAGGTTCTGGATGGTGTACACGCGGCGGATGGAGTTGTACGCAAGGGTCGGGTTGTGCAGGATATAATCGCTGAACTGACGGGTGCCATCCGGGTTGGTCCAGTGGATGTCCGTGCCGTCTTCCAGTTTCTCCACACCAAAGACCATCAGCTCGGTGCCTTCATAGCTGTACAGGTAATCCATGGCCTTGAAAGCAATTTCAGGATGCTTACAGGTGGTGGAAATGCCCCAGTACATGGTGTTGGTGCCGTTGACGATGGGGTTGGCAAACTCGTTGACCACGCCCAGCGATGCTTCGTCGCGAACAGGGGCAGTAATGCCCTTGAGCATGGCTTTGGGATCGTTGACCTGCACCAGCGCAATGTCTTCCTGCGTTTCCCAGTTGCCAATGGCGGTCATGGCCGCACGGCCCGAGGTCACCATGGCTTCGGCTTCGTTGTGGTTGCGGTTAATAAAGTCACGGTCAATCAGGCCTTCTGCCATCCAGCCGGCCAACAGTTCCAGATACTCCTTAAAGCCGGGCTGCAGGCGGCAATAGGTAACCTTGCCATTTTCGTCCAGCATGAAGTTCTCAGCTTTGACACCAGCCCAGGCTGAGAGGAAGCTGTCGCCCCAATAATAGGAGGCATCCAAGTCGCTCAGCGCCAGCGGCACCTCAAAGCCATGCTTTTTGAACGCACGCAGCATTTCAGTGACCTCATCAATGGTCATGATCTTGTTATAATCAAAGCCAATCTCATCCAGCACGTCGGAGCGCACCACCATGCCGGTGTGCTGCTTGCCCAGCACCGGCACACGCTGAGAAGCAGCGCCGAAACGATACATGCCTGAATCCGTCATGAAGTTGCGCTTGGCCTGCGCATCCCAGTTGGTGTGCGCTTCGGTCAGGTAGTGATAGCCATATTTCTCGATAAAGGGGTTCAGGTCCAGCAAAATGCCATCCTGAATGGCACCTTCCACACCGCCGGGATAGCGGCTGTGCCACGCACCCGTCACAAAGATGTCGGGCAGTTCGCCGGAAGCAACGACCATGTTAAAGTATGTGCCGTCATCATTCTCGGGCGGATGCACAAAGGTAAAGTCAATGCCCGTGCGCTTTTCCCATTCCTGAATGGCCGTATGCTCATCATAGGTAAGCATCATGGTTTCGGCGCCCTGCTCCATGGCCATGTAGACAGTAAGCTTGATGCTGCCATCGGTGACCAAAGGCAGTTCATACTTTGCGGGCACTTCAGGCAGCGCAAACGCGCCGGTAACCCCCAGAATCAATGCCAGGGTAAGGATTGCTGCGACCAATTTCCTTCTCATACAGTTTCCACTCCTTTTAATTTTGTGGGTATTTATCTGTTGCAAATGTTCAACCCCGCCAACAATCGCAACAAGAAATCCAATACATTGCGCTATATCAGCGCACTTAAACTTGCGTTCAGTTTATCTAATCCAACCTATCCTGTCAACCAGAACTGTGTAAAAGTTTGCATAAATTAACACACTACAGCGCAATATGCAGTGTAAGTAAATGTAATAAAGTAAATTTATACACTAACAGTCAAAACCAGGGCGGGACAGTACCCCTTGCATATAGTAGTGTTTTACCTCCACCATGTCCGTGACAAGGTCTGCCCGGTCAATCAATTCTTGCGGCGCTGATCTCCCTGTCAAAATGACCTCGGTATGCTCTGCCTTTTCCTCTAGGATATGCAGCAATTCGCCTGTTGTAAACAAGTTGAATCGCAACGCAATGGTCACTTCGTCAAGGATAACCAAATCCCACGCACCGGAGCTCAGTGCCTGGCGGCATGCCTGCAGCCCTTCACGCGCGGCTTGGCGATCCTCTTCTTCAACATCCCTGAGCAAATAACATCCGCGGCCGAACTGATGGATGGTGATATTGTCCAGAAACTCCTCAATCCTCGTTTCTGAATACTTCATGCTTTTAACGAATTGGCCAATATACACCTTCTTATCTGTCATGGCTGCACGCAGGGCCATGCCAAAGGCCGCGCTAGTCTTCCCCTTCCCGTTCCCTGTATATAGTTGAATGAATCCCTTTTCCATGATAGTTCTCCACCCTCTAAACGGTCATTTGCCTTGATAAGCTGCACAACCCATAACATTTTACTGTAAGTTAATATGAACCGACAAAAATTGTCAACGGATACATGGATTTGATCATGCCGCACTTGCGCACATTGCCGAGGTTTTGGGCATATGATATACTCTCTGCGAGGGCTAACCCTCTATTTTGATAAGGAGCACGACATGACAGCATCAAAGTTTAACAAGGAGTTCATTAAACAATCCATCCGGGGCAAGCTGCAGCGCTACAATGGCCGTACATTGGAAGAAGCCACCCCGCAGCAGATTTACTTTGCCGTGGCCTCCACCGTGCGTGACCACATCATGACCAAGTGGACGCAAGCTCGGGAAGATGATAAGACCCACGAGGGAAAACGCCTGTATTACCTGACCATTGAAATCCTGCTGGGGCATAGTTTGTTCAACAATGTGCTCAACTTAGGAGCAGTGGATGTATACACCAAGGCCCTGACCGAGCTGGAGCTCAGCTGGGAAGACATTGAGCCGCGCGAGCCGGAGCCCGGCCTGGGCAACGGCGGTCTGGGGCGTCTGGCCGCCTGCTTCATGGACAGCCTGGCCACGTTGGGCCTGCCTGCCATGGGATGCACCCTGCGGTATGAGTTTGGCCTGTTTAAGCAGAAACTGACGGGCGGCCAGCAAGTGGAACTGCCCGATGATTGGCTGGAACATGGCAACGTATGGGAAGTGCCGCACACCGATGATACCTTCGAAGTGCGCTTTGAAGGCCGGGTAGAACAGCGCAAGGTAAACGGCCATGTGTACTATGATCTGGTAGACTACCGCACTGTGGAAGCTGTGCCTTATGACATGCCCATGGTGGGATATCACAACGATACCGTCAACACATTGCGCATGTGGCGGGCACGCTCCAAAACCAGTTTGGACTTAAACGCTTTCAGCGGCGGCGATTACCTGAGCGCCACCAAGGAGCGCGACCTGGCCAATATCATCTCCAAGGTGCTGTACCCCAACGACAATCACTACGAGGGCAAGACTTTGCGCCTGGCGCAGGCGTATTTCCTGGTCAGCGCCACGCTGCAGTATGCGATCAGGGACTTTAAGAATCGCTTTGGCAATGACTGGTCCAAGCTGCCCGACAAGGCCGTCTTCCACATCAACGATACGCATCCCGGCTTTGTTATCCCGGAACTGATGCGTATCCTGATGGACGAGGAAGGCTTGGGCTGGGAAGAAGCACAGGCCATCACCTCGCGCTGTGTGGCGTACACCAATCACACCGTCATGCAGGAAGCGATGGAGCGCTGGCCGCAGGAGCTGGTCAAGCGTCAGTTGCCGCGCATCTACATGATCCTGGAAGAGTTAAACCGCCGCTTGGGCGAACGTCTGTGGAACCGTTTCCCCGGCGAGTGGACGCGCATTGCCAATATGTCCATCCTGGCCTATGAGCAGGTGCACATGGCCAATTTGTGTGTGGCCATGTCCTACTCCGTCAACGGCGTGAGCAAGCTGCACGGCGATATTCTGAAGCGCGAAACCTTCCGCGACTTTGACATTGCCATGCCCGACAAACTCACCTACATCACCAACGGCATTGCGCATCGGCGCTGGCTGTTGGCGTGCAACCCACGCCTGACGGAGCTGATTACCGACACCATCGGCGAAAAATGGAAGACCGAGCCGCAGCTGCTACGCGAACTGCTGCCCTACCGCGATGATGCCGCGTTCCGTAAAGCGTTTGCCGACATCAAGCAGCACAACAAGCATGTGTTTAATGCCTTCCTTGATAAGCGCCAGCAGATGACCGTTGACCCAGACGCTATCTTTGACGTGCAGGTGAAGCGCCTGCATGAGTACAAGCGCCAGATGCTCAACATTTTGCACGTGCTGGTGCTGTACAACCGCATCATGGATGACCCCAATTTCGTAATGACGCCGCGCGTGTTCATCTTCGGCGCCAAGGCCAGCCCCGGCTATGTCAAGGCCAAGATGATCATCCGCTTTATTCTGGCCGTCAGCCGCCTGATTGAGCGCAGCCCGCGTGCGCGCAAGATGCTGCGCGTGCTGTTCATCGAAAACTACAATGTTTCGGCAGCCGAAGCGCTGATTCCCGCCGCGGATGTGTCGGAGCAGATTTCCACCGCCGGCAAGGAAGCCAGCGGCACCGGCAACATGAAGCTGATGATGAACGGCGCAGTAACGCTGGGCACCATGGACGGAGCCAACGTGGAAATCTATGAGCAGGTGGGGGCGGATAATATCTATATCTTCGGCATGCGCGCCGACACCGTCGCCAACCTGTATAAAGAGGGCAACTATACGCCGGTAACAGTTTTTGAAAACAACGCGGAAATTCGCCGTGCCATGACGCAGATCATTGACGGCACGCTGTTCCCGGACAATCCGGCCGTGCTGCAGGGTTTGTACCATGACCTGCTGTTCGGTTCCGGCGGCGGGTTGGCGGACTCTTACTTTGTGCTTAAAGATTTCGGCAGCTATTCCATGGCACACCGCAGGCTGGAGCAGGATTACAAGGACCGTGACAAGTGGCTGCGCATGGCTGTCACCAACACTGCCTGCTCGGGCGTGTTCTCGTCCGACCGCTCCATCCAGGAATATAACGATAGAATCTGGCACCTAAAATAAGCAATGTTTCCTTATAAGCACACGGCGCGCACCCTGGGGGTGCGCGCTGTAGCACAAGGCGGCGTAATCGCCGCGCTGTATATCGTGTTAACCGCGATGTTTGCACCTATCAGCTTTGGTGAGGTGCAGTTCCGTATCTCCGAAGCCCTTACATTGCTGCCCGTACTTTGGCCGGTCAGCGTGCCGGGGCTGTTTGTCGGGTGCTTTTTTAGCAATTTGCTGTTTGGTCAGCCCTGGCAGGATGTAGTATTTGGCAGCCTGGCCACACTGATAGCAGCCGTGTTGACCCATCGGCTGCGTAAAAACATCTATTTAGCCGCGCTGATGCCGGTGGTTGTAAACGGGCTGGTCATTGGCTTGATGTTGTCCCTGCTGTATCAGCTGCCCTTGTTTATGACCATTCTTACCGTATCGCTGGGCGAAGCAGGCGTGTGCTATGTGTTGGGCGTGCCGCTTATCAAGGTGTTGAAGACCCGTTTGGGGCAGAACCTTCCGGGTTCTTAGTATCCTTGGCCCTGGCACCCACGGGCGGCAGGTGATGCATCAACAGTTTGGCCACGGTGCCCGTCACCGCGCCCATCACAGCGCCCACGACCATCAAAATCGCCATGTAGGCCAGCAGGCTGGTGGTGTTTAACACAATCATAGCCAACGCCACCTGCCCCACGTTGTGCATCACGCCCCCCATCATGCCCGCGCCAATGGGGCTAACGCCTTTCAGGCCATAAATCATCAGAATCATAAAGGCAAGGCTCAACGTGCCGCCCGCCAGCGCATACATCATGGCGTTAACACCGCTAAAGGTAAAACCGCTGAGCACTACTTTGAGCAACATCAGCTGGATGGATATCGGAATGCCCAGCCAATACAACGATAATAGCAGCACACTGTTGGATAGGCCCAATTTAATGCCGGGCATACCGCCTATCGGGATAAAACTTTCAATATATCCCAGCACCAGCATCACTGCCACAAACATAGCAGATAATGCAATTCTTTCTGTCCGTTTCATTTTTCTCCACTCCTGCACCTGCATTCGGGTGCCTGCGCGATTTTACCACAGGTTTAAGCATATGGTACAGCAAGTAATGATGTTCTGTGTGACATTTCTTTCTCTTTTGTTACATTCACCTATTGCATTTGTAACGATTTTGTAATATATTGTTGTTGACACCAACAATCTGACCAACACGCGCCCTCGCGCGTACCCACAAGGAGGCCCCATGTTTTCTAAGCTCGCTGTTTCCCGCCGCCAACTGGTGGCATGGCTGCTGGCGTTTATCATGATCGTATGCGCTGTCCCAGCCATGGCCAAGGATTATGGGCAAGGCACAGTGAACGCAGACAAAGTGCTGTTGCGCGAAAAGGCCAATACTTCCTGCGACTACCGCGATCGTCTTAACAAGGGAGCCAAGGTAACCATTACCGGTGAAAGCGGCGATTTCTACCGCGTCACCTATGGCCGCACCTCCGGATACATCATGAAAAAATTCCTGACGGTATCCTCGGCGGTCAAGACAGGGCTTAAAAAAGACAGCGAGCCTGTCAGCAAAAGTGTCTATGCCAAAACCGCCACCATCCGTGCGCTGGGTGACCCGCCCGGCAAACTAAGCTACGGCGCTTCGGGCACCGGAGTAGAAAAATTACAACGCGCACTGCAAATAAAAGGCTTTTATAAGGGTGCGGTAGACGGCAAGTTTGGCAACGGCACGCGCGATGCCCTGAAAGCCTATCAGAAGAAATACAAACTGGACATTACCGGACAGGCCGATGTGCCTACCATCATCAAGCTGTTTGGCCGGGTGCTGGAAACCACTGTGCAGGATGATCCCCGCATGAAGGGCATCACCAGTATTTCTCAAATTGAAGTTCCGCGCACCACCCGGCGCGGAGCCAGCGGTAAGCATGTAACCGCGCTGCAGCAAGCGCTCAAAATCCGAGGTTTTTATGCCGCGCCCATTGACGGCAGCTATGGCAACAAAACAGTGGAAGCCGTCAAGGCATTCCAGAAACGCCACGGCCTGAAGGTGGACGGTGTAGCAGGCAATGAGGTCATTAAAAAGTTGTTTGGCAAAAATGCCGCCAACTTTACCTATCCCACCGAGCAAATGCCCTGGTTTGGCAACGAAAACACCATCCCCAAGGGCGCCATCTTTACCGTGAAGGATGTCATGACCGGCATCACATTTACCATGAAGCGCTGGTCGGGCTACAACCATCTGGATGCCGAGCCCATCAACGCAGACAATACGGCAAAACTGAAGGAGGCCTCCGGCGGCAGCTTCAGCTGGGCCCGCCGGCCCATCCTGGTGAAGTACAACGGCCATGTGTATGCGGCCTCCATGAACACCATGCCGCACGGCGATGACACCATTCCAGGCAATAACTTTGAGGGGCACATCTGCATCCATTTTCTCAACAGCAAAACACACGAAACCAACCGCGTGGATGCAGCACACCAAAACTGTGTTGCCCGCGCTGCCCGTACCTCCTGGTAATACACCTCTACCTCATTATATCTGACAACGCCCAGCCATATGCTGGGTTTTTTATTTCGGTAGAATATATAAAATCCGGCAGGAGCAACCAAAACACATGTAATGTGGTATCATTATAGGCATATCGGCAAAACAGGGAGGATATCCATGCGCATCATTGTTCCTATCAAACAGGTGCCGGAGACCAGCAACGTCAAGATGGACCCGCAGACCGGTACCATGATCCGGGACGGGGTGGAGAGCATTATCAACCCGCTGGATCTGTATGCCATAGAGGCCGCCAACATCCTGAAAGAACAGCACGGCGGCACCGTGATCGTATTATCCATGGGGCCTATGAGCGCCGACAAGGCGCTGCGCGAAGCGTTGGCCATGGGCTGCGATGAAGCGGTGCTGGTGTCTGACCGCGCGTTTGCAGGGGCAGATACCTGGAGCACTGCCTACGTGCTGGCCCAGGTCATCCGTGAAATAGGCGATTGCGACCTCATCCTGTGCGGAGAACGCGCCACCGATGGCGACACCGGACAGGTGGGCCCCAACATCGCAGCCGCGCTGGATGTGCCGCTGGCCACCTATGTCAGCCAGATAGAGGAAGTTGATCCCACTGCCCGGCAGATGAAGGTATGGCGCATGACAGAATACGGCTATGAGCAATTGGCGCTGCCGCTGCCCGCGCTGCTGACCGTGGTCAAGGAAGTAAGCTTCCCCCGGCTGCCCACGCTGCGCGGCAAGCAGCGGGCACGCAAAGCCGATATCAAAGTATATAGTGCCGACAACTTAAGCGTGGAAAAAGATAAAATCGGCTTGAAGGGCTCACCTACGCGCGTCACGAAAATCGAAACGCCCAAAGTAACCAGAGGCGGTGTGCTGCTAAAACCCGCCGATGAGCAAGCGTTGGAGGATGCAGTGGACAAACTGGTAGCCTTCCTCAAGGATAAGGATTTGGTATAAGGAGATGAACATGCACAAAGGCGTATGGACCATTGCGGAGGCGCATCAGGGCAAGCTGCGCGCGGTATCCTTTGAATTATTGGCGCGTGGCCGTCAACTGGCCGACGATTTGGGACAGGAACTGGTATCGGTGCTTATCGGCAGCGCCGTGCCGCACAGCGAACTACAGGAACTCATCGCACGCGGCGCAGACCGTGTACTGACTGTACAGGACGAACGGCTGGACAGTTTTATCGTGGAGACATATTCGAATATTTTGTGTGATTTCATCCGGCAGCGCCAGCCCGACATCGTGCTGGCAGCGGCTACCTATAACGGCCGCACGCTGATGCCGCATGCCGCAATGCGCTTGCACGCCGGGCTGACGGCGGACTGCACGGGGCTTGCCATTGACCCGGAAACGCATGATCTGCTGCAGACGCGCCCGGCCATTGGCGGCAACATCCTGGCCACGATTAAATCACCCAACCATCGGCCGCAGATGGCCACCGTACGCCCCAAATCCACGCGGCCGCTGGACAGGGATGAGACGCGCACCGGCATAATAGAAACCGTAGACTTTGATCAGGCTTGGCTGGATACCCGCGTGCGGCACCTGGCCACGCGCGAGAATACGCAGGGCGGCGACAACATTCAGGAAGCTGATGTGGTGGTCGCAGGCGGACGCGGCATGAAAAAAGCCGAGAACTTTGCACAGCTTTATGAACTGGCCGGGCACTTGAACGGCATGGTTGGGGCCTCGCGCGACGCGGTAGACCGCGGCTGGGCTACCTATCCACAGCAGGTAGGGCTATCCGGCAAGACCGTCACGCCCAAACTGTACATCGCAGTGGGCGTGTCCGGTGCCATCCAGCATTTAGCGGGCATGAAAACTGCCGATACCATTGTGGCCATCAACAGCAATGAGGATGCCACCATTTTCCAAGTGGCGGACTTTGGCATCGTGGCCGACCTGTTTGACGTGCTGCCGCGGCTGAACCAACGGCTGGCAGCGGAGGTGCAACCATGACATACAACAGCATGACCCCGGATATCCTGGCCGAAATCACAGCCATTGTAGGCTCTCGTAATGTAATCGTAGAGCCGGACGCCATGGCACCCTATGCCCATGATGAGACCCCAGCCGATCAATATGGCGTGATGCCCGGCGTGGTGGTAACCCCCACCGAAACCGCGCAGGTGGCGGATCTGGTTAAATTGGCTAACCGGCACCTCATTCCCATTACGCCGCGTGGCGCAGGCTCCGGCCTGTCCGGCGGCGCTATCCCGGTATATGGCGGTATTCTCCTGTCATTGGAAAAGATGAACAAGGTATTGGAAATCGACTACGCCAACATGATGATCGTGGTAGAGCCCGGCCTTGTCACCAATGACATCAACGACCTGGTGGCCGATCATGGCCTGTTCTTTGCCGGATATCCCATGAGCTTGGAATCCTGCTTTGTGGGCGGCAATATTGCCGAGAATGCCGGCGGCGGCAAGGCCGTCAAGTACGGCGTGACGGGGCAGTACATCATGGGTATGGAACTGGTCACCCCGCTGGGCGATGTGGTCATGCTGGGCGGGAAGAACGTAAAGGACGTCACTGGCTATGACTTAAAAAAGCTGATTGTGGGTTCGGAAGGCACGCTGGGCATCGTCACCAAGGCCATCATCAAGCTGTCCCCCCGCCCGCTGTACCAGACCGACCTGCTGGTGCTGTTCCCCGATGTGGACACCGCCATTGCCGCCGTGCCCATTATCTTTTCCAAGGGCGGCATTACGCCCACCTCTATTGAGTTTATGGACAGGGCCAGCGTGCACACCTCCTGCGAATATTTAAATGAACACCTGCCCTGGCAGCAGGCCGGGGCTATGCTGCTGGTCAGCGTGGATGGCACACGCAAAGATCAGGTGGACATGGACGCCGAGCGCATTGGCGAGCTGCTGTTGGAACACAATGCCATTGAAGTATACGTAGCAGACAACTACACCACGCAGGAGCGCGTGTGGTCGGTGCGCCGCAACATTGCCGAGGCCTTCAAGGTGGTATCCCCCCATCAAAGCCTGGAAGACATTGTTGTGCCCATCGGCAGTATCCCGGCGCTGATGCCGCGCATTGCGGCCATCTCGCAAAAATATGGCATTGCTATGCCCACCTATGGCCACGCAGGCGATGGCAACCTGCATACAACGCTGGTCAAAAACCCCGATAGCACCATGGAAGAATGGTATGACGCCGAACAGCAGGCGCTGGAGGAGCTATATGATGCTGTACATAATCTGGGCGGTAAATTGTCCGGCGAACATGGCATCGGCATCAAGCGCAAGGATTCTATGCAACGCCTGATGGACCCGGTGGAGCTGGGCATGATGCGCGCCATCAAAAAGGCGCTGGACCCCAACCTCATCATGAACCCTGGCAAAATGTTTGACATGCCCTAATGCAGGAATATTTCTAGCCAACTGACTGCCACTGCTCACCTGCCACAAAACAAAAAAGTGTGCAGAGGCCTTGACGAGTATCCGAATCTCTGGTAGAGTTATTCTTGCGTTGAAAAACGTATGTCGCGGGGTAGAGCAGTTCGGTAGCTCGTCGGGCTCATAACCCGGAGGTCGAGGGTTCAAGTCCCTCCCCCGCAACCATTTTTTTGGCGGCGTAGCTCAGTTGGCTAGAGCATTCGGTTCATACCCGGAGTGTCGTTGGTTCAAATCCGACCGCCGCTACCACTTTCAGTGCCGTCAATTTTGACGGTTTTTTTGATCTCTCTAATTCTATATGTATTAGGATCCGAACTTTATTAATATTGCATCAATTATGGTCACTGATGCTTCACCATTCATAGACACTGTGTGATATAGTAAATTAGGAGGTGGTCCGAATGTTGTTTAACAGATATGAAAAACACCCTGCTTCTTATAGGAATACAAAGTTACTAAAAACACTTGCTACTATTTCTCTTGTTTCACTTTATATTTTCCTTTTTTCTATGATAATAAAGATAGGTCTTTGGGCAACAAAATTTGAGTTGATATTTTGGAATGATTTGGTAAACGTATTCCTTGTGGTTTCCAGCATGATGGCAATTGTTTTTAGCACCGCTATTCTTATTGAGTATGTAAAAATCAAACATGGTGTCGTGGTCATTAGCATTGCTATAACGATCATTCTGATAATTATCGTTGCTATCGGTACTATATATTTTATGATAGCAAATCCTCTAAAATGGGAAGACTATAATCCAGATATCGGTGGCCTTATCGGAGGTTTTCTTTCCAGTATTGCAGCAATGCTTGTTATTATGTTTTCTTTATCTACCGAAGAAAGAAGAAACCATAAACTTGCCCAAACAAGTGCTCGTTTTCTCGCATCGATATTAAATGATCTAGATACTCAAATAAGGCGCTTGGAGAACGGGTGGCATGAGCCTATTATTTATCCTGAAAATTGGATGCAATACTATTTCTCAGTGTATGAAATTGCAAAGTATGATTATTTAGAGTTGCTTAACAAGGAATTCGATTATGTACGTTTAATTAATAGTTCATTGAATAACAAAAACTACAATTCAACAAAAAGTTTACTGGTCGGTCGAAGAGATTATAATTTATATTCATTTTCATGTACCTTCAGCTACCTTGAGGTTCAGGAAAATCTATCAAGAATTGGACAGGGAAATGAAGAAAAGAAATCATGGGTTGATAGCAATGATTATATCAAACTAGCTGATTTTTTGATCGATCAGTATTATTCGGTAATCGAAAACTACGTCTACGGTATATTGCTATCGAACAGTTCTAGCGATACAAATGAAATTGAAATCTCCGTTCGCAATTGGTTGCTAAAAAACCCAACATTTCAGGAACTCCAGGAAAAGAGATTAATCTCTTACGTCATATTCAGAGTATTCTGCGCCTTTTCACAGAAAAGCGAAAGAGTATCATATGTTTGGGGGGAATTGAGTCTAAAATGAATTAAGATATCGTACATCTCATATCGGTATTCAGATATTATGCCAATCTATAAAATTTGCATGATGCGGAAAAATCCTATGAGAGCACTCTATATGGCATTCAAGACAGGTAGTTGCCACCATGTTATTGATATTAGTATTAATACACTGAGAACAAGAAAGACGAAGATATGATTATGCTCCTCAGGTAATAAATCGAGTTCTTCACCAGGCACACTCCTCTTTTGTTATGCAATGTCAGGATTCTGCAACAGGTAAAAATTCAACGTTAAGGTCGTATTTTTTCAGGTATGCATCAAATTCTTGTTGGAAACGCGCGCCTGCTTCGCCGGAGCGCAGGGATTTCTGATAGGCGTGAGCGTCCACGCTGCCGTGCATCTCTATCTCAATGACGGCGGTGGCGATGTTGGAGCAATGGTCGGACACGCGCTCTAAATTGGTGAGCAGGTCGCCCAGCACAAAGCCTAGCTCGATGGTGCAAGCGCCGGTACGCAGGCGCTCAATATGCCCCTGCCGGATATTGGTGCGCAGCAAGTCCACCACTTCCTCCAGCGGCTCTACACGCTTGGCCAGGGCAATGTCATTCTGGACAAAGGCATTGACCGCCATATCCAAAATTTCGCGCACGGCCGCGCGCATAACGCGCATCTGCTGCGTGGCCTCGGGCGAAAACTGGATATCCTTTTCGTGCAGTTCTTGTGCGGATTCACTGATGTTAATAGCATGGTCACAGATACGCTCCAAGTCATCAATGCTGTGCAGCAGCTTGGACACATCGCGACTTTCGATGTCGGACATGTTTTGTGCACTAACCTTCACCAGATAATCGCCCAACTCATCCTCGTACAGGTCAACCTGGTTTTCAATAGCCAACACATTTTCAGCTTCGGCCTCATCATACTTTTCCAGCAAAGCATCGGCCTTCAAGAAAGCAACGTGGGTTTCCATAGCCATACGCGCAGTCAGCCTGCGGCTTTGTTCAATAGCAATGGAAGGGGTACTCAAGAAGCGCTCATCCAGCAGCGCCTGGCGCTCACGTTTATGATCGTCCCGGACAACCTTGTACGCTAGCATTTCCAGAACATTGATGAACGGAAACAACATAGCGGTGGTCATGACGTTGAAAGCACTATGCGAGATGGCGATATAGAAAGCATTGATTGGCTGGTTTAGAAAATCCAAGCCCAACAAAGCATACAGCGCATAAAATGCTGGCAAAAATACCATTGTGCCAATCAAATTGAATAGCAGATGCACAACAGCAACACGTTTGGCACTGCGATTGGCTCCGATAGATGATAGTACTGCGGTAATACAGGTACCTATGTTCTGACCCATTATAATGGGAATAGCCGTCCCAAATGTTAGGGTGCCCGAATTAGCAAAGGCCTGTAAAATACCGATGGATGCCGAGGAGCTTTGGATAATAGCTGTTACCACCGCGCCTGCCAGCACGCCAAAGAGCGGATTGGAGAACAACATCAAGGTGTTTATAAATGCAGGGTCCTTGGACAAGCCATTGACAGCGCCCGACATGGTCTCCATACCGTACATCAGCACCGAAAAACCCAGCAAGATACCCGCCGTATCACGGTGGCGCTTGCCAAACAGCAGCATTACGATGCCGGTGAACGCCAGCAACGGAGAGAATGTGGACGGTTTTAGCAGCGTCACCCAAAAACTATCACTGGTAATGCCGGTTAAGGACAGTATCCATGCCGTGATGGTGGTACCAATGTTTGCGCCCATCACCACACCAATGGCCTGCCTGAGCTGCATAATGCCCGAGTTAACAAAGCCCACTACCATGACCGTGGTAGCGGACGAGCTTTGAATAATGGCTGTGACGCCCATACCCAGCAAAGCAGCTTTGAGAGGACTGCGGGTTAGCTGCTCGAGTATCACTTTCAGGCGCCTCCCTGCACGCTTTTCCAGGGAATCGCCCATTATATTCATGCCAAACAAAAACAGCGCTAAACCGCCCATCAGGTGGAATGCATCGTAAATGTTCATAATAACCTCCTGGCGTTAGCCTTTCGGCAAATTGGGCAGCATGAGTGTAGCGGAATGATAATTATGTGTCAAATGCAAATTTTTCTTTGTTTTTACAACGATTTTAAATAATATTGTTTCTTGACAGTCACCCATCCGTTCTATTAGTAGTTTTGTACGCCATCGCGCACAAAAAGCCCGCAGGCATTCACGCACTGCAGGCTTTTTGTTTGTGAATTACAGCTCCTGTGCGGCCAGCCAAGCAGCGATGTCACGATCTTCGGGGATGTCGCTGTCTGCAAGGCGCTGCGCCAGTGCGGCTGGTTCATATACGCTGCCCACCAGCAAGCTCGCCACACGATGCCCTAAGTCCGCATCCATGGCATCGGTAAAGCAGATGGCGTGTTCTACCGTGCCGCGTCGCAACGACAGCATCAGCTCCACCCCGCCCCAGGCAAAGCGCGTTTCCATCTGCACGTCAAAGCGCGGGGTTTTTCCATAGGTCCACTCCCAGGAGCGATACTTATGTGTAAGTTCATCTACCTGCGCGGGCGCAAGCACATCTGCAATGGTCACACGTTCCGATGCGCCATAGGTATCCGCAAAGGCCTGCGCAAGCGCCTCCTGTAGCGCAGGGATGGTCATGTGCGGGGCGTGCACGCTGAGGTTCTCCACGCGGCTGCGCACACTTTCTACGCCTTTGGCTTGCAGTTTTTGTCGGGAAGGGGCCAAATAGCGCCCTAAGTTGTCCATGTCCACATTGACCAGAATGGTGCCATGGTGCAGCGCTGCATCCTGACGCATCCGGAAAGCGTTGCCGGAAAACTTTGCCTGCGTTTTTTGTATCACCAGGTCATTGCGGCCGGAACGTTCGACCACCACCCCAAAGCGCCCGATTGCATCCGCGATCACCTGCGCTTGCGTGGGAACATCGTACATATCCTTAGGCATCACGAACGAGAAATTCAGGTTGCCTAAATCGTGATACACCGCGCCGCCGCCTGTGGTGCGGCGTACCAATGTGCCGCCCTGGCTGGTCAGCAGCTCGGTGCGGCATTCCTTCCAGGCGTTCTGGCCGCTGCCAATGACCACGGTGTGCGCATTTTGCCACAGGTACAGAAAGGGACCCGCAGCCCCGTTGAGGAGAAGGGCCTCCTCCACAGCGAGGTTGCGGGTCGGGTCGTTGCTATCGCCAAAGAGGATACGTGGTGTCATACGCCGTGCTTGTTTTGGCGCAGCTGTTCCACCAGCGTGTAGTTGGCAGTGCTTTGATGGCCCTTGAGGGGCAGAATGCGCTCATGGATGGCGTCTAAAATCCACGCAGGCTGCGGGAAGAACATGGTCTCCATCTCATGCGCGGGGGTAATCCAGTTCTTGGCGCCCACCACCACCGGCGGTGCATCCAGATAGTCAAACGCCAGCTCGGTAATCACGGAAGCCATCTGGCGCATGACGCTGTTGCGCTCGCAGGCGTCGCCGGTGATGACGATGCGGCCGGTCTTTTTGACGGATTCGATAACCTTGGTGTAGTCAAACGGCACGATGCTGCGCGCGTCGATGACCTCGGCAGACAGGCCGTATTTTTCCTTCAGCTCCTGGACTGCGGGCAGCACGCGGTACAGCGTGGCGCCGATGGACAGGATGGTAATGTCGCTGCCCGCGATTTTGACATCGGGCTCACCAATGGTGATCTCGTATTCCTCCTTGGGCACGCCGCCCTGGTGGAACTGCTCCGCCACGTCATAGATGCGCTGGCTTTCTAAGAACAGCACCGGGTCGGTGCCGTTGAGCGCCGATTGCATCAGGCCCTTGGCATCATACGGGGTGGCCGGGAATACGACCTTCAGGCCGGGGATGTGCGCCACCAGCGCCGACCAGTCCTGCGAGTGCTGGGCACCGTATTTGCTGCCCACGCTCATGCGCAGCACCACCGGCATCTTGAGCACGCCGGCGCTCATGGCCTGCCATTTGCTGAGCTGATTGAACACTTCGTCGCCGCTGCGGCCCAAGAAGTCCATGTACATTAGTTCCGCAATCGCGCGGCCTCCGCACATGGCGTAACCTACCGCTGCACCCACAATGCCGGCCTCGCTGATGGGCGAGTTAAACAGGCGATGATACGGGATGGCCTCGGTCATGCCGCGGTATACTGCAAACGCGCCACCCCAGTCACGCACATCCTCGCCGAAGGAAATCAGCGTGGGATCCTCGTAGAACTTGTTGATGATGGGCTCGGCAATGGCATCGCGCAGCTGATATACACGGTTTTTGGGCACAGGCTTGCCGTTTTCGTCAAAGGCATAGCGCTCTTTCTTGGCAATCTGCTGTACGCGCGGGCACTCCTCATACGGGAGCAGCACATCAGGCTTGCGGCCTTCGTCAAACGCACGCACATGGCCGTTAGAGAACATGAGGTCAGCAATGTAGTCCGGCTCGTTCGTCATCAGCGGGATGTGCGGGGAAATATTATCATCAATGGCCAGTTTGAGGTTGCGCGTCATGTCCTCGCGCACCTTTTCCCAGATGGCGTCCAGCTCCTTCTGGGTGGCTACCTTGGCATCGATCAGTTCCTTGCCAAAGCTGATGATGCTGTCCTGGGCCTCCCAGGCTTCAATCTCTTCCTTGGTGCGGTAGCTGCTGCTGTCGCTGGGAGAATGGCCACTGATACGGTAGGTGACCACATCCAGGAGCACCGGCCCATCCTGTTTGGCAACGGGCAGTTTGCGGCGGTAGGCATCAATGACGGCCAGCGGGTTGTAGCCGTCCACGCGCTCGGCGTGCAGCTGCGTGGTGGACACGCCGGCCGCAATGCGGGCAATCTTGCCCATGCCCATGGTTTCGCCAGCAGTCTGGCCGCCCATGCCGTAGAAGTTGTTGTTGATGTTGTAGATCAGCGGGACGCTGCCGCCGTCCTTGCCCCACAGCGTGCGCACCTGATCCATGGTGGCCATCATCATGCCTTCCCATACCGGGCCGCAGGCCATGGAACCATCGCCGATGTTGCAGATTACCACGCCGGGCTTCTTGTTGCTTAATTTATATAGCGCGGCACCGGGCGCAATGGATCCTGACCCGCCCACGATGGCGTTGTTGGGGTAGATGCCAAACGGCGTAAAGAACGCATGCATGGAGCCCCCCAGGCCCTTGTTAAAGCCATTTTCGCGGGCAAAGGTTTCGCACATCATGCCATACAGCAGGAAATTGATGCCGTTTTCTTTAGCGCTGAGCTTATTATCCCTGATGACATTGTACGTCTTGCCGCCAAAGAAATCCTCCATGATGGAGGTCAGCTTCGCATCGTCTAAAATTTCGATGCTGCGCAGGCCCTTGGCCAGAATTTCGCCGTGGCTGCGGTGCGAGCCGAAGGTATAGTCATCCAGCGTCAACAGGAACGCCGCGCCTACATAGGCCGCTTCCTGGCCGATGCCCAGATGGGCGGGGCCGGGGTGGCTGTACGGCACGCCGTTGTATTCGCTTTGCGTCTTGATGAGATTGAGCATGGTCTCAAACTCACGGATATAGCACATGTCGCGGTAGATATTCAGAAACTCGCGCTTGGAATAGGTTTTCAGCTCATCCTTGACGGTTTTCTGATATACGTTGACGGGGATGTCCTGGAAGGTAATCTTGCCCTGCGCACGCGCTTGTTCGGGGCAGATGGTCAGTTGCTTGCTCATACGGTTGCCTCCTTATGGTTCGTACTGAAACACGGCTTCGCGGATGATTTCCGCCACCGTGGGATGCGGGAACACCAGGCGCTTGATTTGGTCAAGCGTCAAACCAAGCTCCACATAGGAAGCTGCTGCAACAATAAACTCCGACGAATGGTTGGCCAGCACATGGACGCCCAGCACCTGTTCGCTGCGTGTATCCACCAGCAGCTTCATGATGCCGCGTCCGCCCTCATTTTCGGCCTGATAGCGGCCGGAATACTGCATGGGCAGCTGCACTGCCTTAAACGGCAGGCCCTTGGCCTGAGCAGTTGCCTCAGTTTCGCCCACTGAAGCGATTTCAGGGTTGGTGTAGATCACCGCCGGGATGGCATTGTAGCGCATGGCATCGCGCACACCTAACATATGGTTAACAGCGACCTCGGCCTCGCGGTATGCCGTGTGCGCCAGCATGCTGCGGCCGTTGACATCGCCTGCTGCATACACCTCCGGGATGTTGGTGCGCATGTGATCATCGGTGACCACAGCCCCACGCTCCAAGTATACGCCAATGGCCTCCAGCCCGATGTCGCGGGTGTTGGGGCGGCGGCCAATGGACAGCAGCACCTTATCAGCGGGCACGGTATGCTCTTTCCCCTCGCGTTCAAAGCGCACATCGCCCTCGCCCACGCCGGTCACACGGGCACCCAGTTCGAACACAACGCCCCGGGACTGCATGTCTTTCTGGAACAGGTTGGTTAAATCGCGGTCGGTTTCGCCAGCGATGTGATCTAACATTTCTACCACGGTCACTTGGGTGCCGATGGAGTTAAAGTATCCGGCAAATTCCAGGCCAATCACGCCGCCACCGATGATGGTGAGGCGTTCAGGCTTTTCGGTGAGCGCCAATATCTCACGGTTGGTCATCACAAAGCCGCGCTCTAAGCCCTCTTTCAGGCCCGGAATGGGCGGCACGGCAGGAACGGAGCCCGTGGCGATCAGCAAACGCTTGCCCGCCAGCACCTGATCGCCGGCCTTCACTTCAAAGCCTTCAGGCGTTTTGCCGGCAATCACGCCGCGCGCGGACACCACTGTCACCTTGTTAGCTTTCATCTGGGCCTTGACGCCAGCCACCAGGCTGCGCACCACCTTGTCCTTGCGCTTCACGACCTGCGCATGATCCAGTTGAATGTCATTGGCTGTTACGCCATATTTCTGCCCATTGCGTGCGCCGTCATACAATTTGGCGCTGTACAACAGCGTTTTGGTGGGGATGCAGCCTTCATTGAGGCACACGCCGCCCAGCGAACGCTCCTCCACAACGGCCACGTTCATACCGGCGCGGCCGGCGCGTTCCGCCGCCAAATACCCGGCCGGGCCGCCGCCCAATACAATTAAATCAAACACGCCGCACCTCCTACTGCGCCAGGAGAACGGTCAGGTTCTCCAGCGCGGTGACCAAATCCTTGAGGAAGCGTGAAGCCGGTGCGCCGTCCACCGCGCGGTGGTCATAGGTCAGCGACAGGCTGATGGCCGGATAGGCCGTCAACTGGCCGTTCACCGTGCGCACGCGCTCCACCATGGCGCCCACGCCCAAGATGGCTACCTGCGGCGGGTTGATGATGGGCGTAAAGGTTTCGATGCCCAGCGTGCCTAAGTTGGTGATGGTGATGGTGCCGCCGGTCAGCAGGTCGGGGTTGATGCTGCCGGACTGCGCCGAGGCGATGACCTCCTTGGCCTCCTTAGCAATTGTGGACAGGGATTTGGTGTCCGCCGCATATACCGTGGGCACCAGCAGCCCGCGCGGGGTATCCACCGCCACGCCCAAGTTGACATGCGCAAACTGGCGGATATGGTCGTCCAAATAGTGTGCGTTGATGTCCGGATAGCGGGGCAGCACGCGCGATACTGCAAACAAAATCAAATCGTTGACCGTAATGCGCGGCAGGTTCAACTCCTCCGGCGCGGCCTTCAATTGGGCGCGCAGCGCATTTAACTGCGTGGCGTCAAAGGACGTGTGGTGCGTCAGCTGTGCCATCTGCTGCAGGCTGGCGTGCATGGTTTTGGCAATCACGCGGCGCACATTGGACAGCTTCACATCGGTATACTCTGCAACCGCCGCTTCCGGAGCTGCGGGTGCAGGAGCCGCTGCAGGCGCAACAGCTGCGGGTGCTTCCGCCTGCGGCTGCGCATCACGCGCTGCAAACACATCGCGCTCAATCACGCGGCCATGCGGGCCGGTGGGAACAGCAGCGGCCAGGTCAATGCCTAAGCGCTCCGCTGTGGCACGCGCACGAGGTGATACCCCCTGCACAGGTTGTTGAGGAGCCGCTGCCGGAACCGGAGCAGCCGCTTGTACGGCCTTGGGGGCTTCCGGTGCAGGCTGCGCCGCAGAAGTTTCGCCTTCCGGTGCAAACGCGGACACATCCTCCCCTGGCTGGCCGATGACGGCCACTGTAGTCAGCACGGGCACATCATCATCCTCAGCAAAGAACACTTTCAGCAGCGTGCCCGCTTCCTTTGCCTGTTCTTCAAAGGTGGCTTTGTCGGTTTCGTACGTGAACAGAACGTCCCCTACCGCCACCGTGTCGCCTTCCTGTTTGTGCCATTGGGTAATGATGCAACTTTCTACTGATTGCCCTTGCCGCGGCAATACCACCGGACTTGCCATGTGTGCGCCTCCTTATTCCTCGTGCGTTAAATAATCGTCAGTCGATGCGTTTGCCCTTTTCGAGCAGAAGCTTCTCGGCCTCCGCATTCCACAGGCCATTGTTGCGCTGTACAATCTCATGCAGTTCCTTGAACATGGGATCGGTCTTGCCCTTTTCCTCAAACTCATCAATGGCTGTCAGCGGCATGCTGAGATGCGGATAAATCAGTTTCTTGCCGCCGGGGATGTTGGGTAAATTGATGGTGGCCTCGGCCGCGCAATCCAGCCCGCCGATGTGGGTAATCATGGCAGCCGGGTTCAGCTTGCCCTCGTTCATCATCTGAATGGCTTCGCGCATGTCATCGTTATTGCCATGCGAGGTGGCCGCCACATGCGTGCGCTTGTAGTGCACGTTATAGAAGTTGAACATCGCCGAGAAGCTTCGATCAGACGGGCCGGCAAAGAAGTTAAAGCAGCCGTCCACCGCTAAGATCGCATCACCCTGCTCTACCACCTGGCGCACGGGCGCAAAACAAATCACATCGTCAAACCCGTGGTCGTCTTTGGTCAATTTGCGCAGCTCGGCCGCCGGGTCTTTTATATTGCGGGTGTTGATATAGTGCAGTTCAATGCCCTGTTCCCGCGCATGTTCTACAGTAAATATGGATGCCGCGCGCTGCAGCCTGTCCTCGTCAATGTCCGTAACCACCATCAGCTTGGGCCTGCGGTCGCAGTGCAGCGCATAGTCAATGGCGGCCAAACCCATGGGCCCCACCGAGGCCAGCAGCGCAAGGTTGCCGCCCTCCACGATGCCCATGTCGTGGATATATTCGTTGTCACGCGTGTGGTACATGGCATGGAATGTAGCAATAACGCAGCTGTACGGCTCAGTCAGCGCGCCCATGTAGTACACATCGCTGTCGTAAGGGATCAAGCAGTCCATCACCAAGTTTTCCCAGGGGATGCTGACATAGGTGGCGTTGCCGCCGCACTCGCGGTAGCTGTAGCCCGGTGCCTGCATGGAGCCTTTGTACATATGCGCGGGCTGGATGACATATCCATCGCCTACTTTGTACTTATGCGCCCAGTTCTTGCCCACATGCACGATACGGCCACAGAACTCATGCCCCACAATCGTGGGGTTTTCGGCCACATCGTCCGGCACGCGCATATGATCCGCGCCCTGGATGACGGCCTTATAGCTGCTCATGCACAGGCTGTCGGTAACTACTTCACAGATAACGGAATCATCGTTAAACGGCGCCAGTTCAAACTCCTCTAAGCGCAGGTCATTCTTGCCGTATAAACGTACTGCCTTGGTCTTCATATTATCCTTCCCTTTCATGTTTAATCAATTCCCATGTGCTGTCGATCAGGTTGCTGAAACGGTCTTCTTTCATTTTTTCAATGACAAACGATTGCCGCGGGGAGTTGATGTCCTCACCGCTGATCTGCATCATGCCATACTTATCGCACAGCGCGCGCAGGCGGGTGAGTTGCTGGTCGGTGTTGCGGGTGGGCATGTAGGTAATGGCGCGGATGCCCAGATCGTACAGCACCTGTATCAACTCATCCAGATAATCGTCCTCAAATTTCTGTGCTTTTTTGTCGCCGGTGACTGATACCGTGACATCCCCCAGATATGGATACGCCAATATGCCGTTGACGTCGCGGCAAAAGTCGATATATTCCCGAATGTCGGGGCATTCATCGGTGGCATCAATAAATATCTTGGGTACAAAATCTTTTTTGAGCTGACCGATATGGTCATACTCCTCCAGCATAGGGAGGCCAGGTTTTACCTTGCGCGACAGCGCCTGCATCAGGTGACGCTCCGTGATGCTGCCGCCCTCACCTGCCCGGGACAGCGGCACCACATCGCGCTCGAAATCCAGGCCTGCGCCTGTCAGTTGATTGATGGCCTCCACCATGCGGCGGTTGCGGTCGTTGCGGTGCGCGCGCAAGGGCTCAAAGTATGCCTGTACGCGGTCAATCTGGTGATGCGGCACGGCATGCAGCACCATGTAGCTGACGCCGGCCTGGTCGGGGTTGTTGGTGCGGCGGTTTTCAAAGGGCGTACCCGCCATGGACACACGTGTTTCAATGCCGATGGTGACAGGTAGATCCAGTATCTTGCCTGCTTCAATAAACTCCCGCGCACCAGCAATGCTGTCATGATCGATAATACCGGCGGTGCACAGCCCCTCGTTGCGCGCAGCATAGACTGCGGCTGTGGGCGAATACGGCGAGAACGAATACCAGGTGTGGATGTGGTTGTTGATATAGCGCGGGTTGATGGCGGGGAACTGCGCTGCTTCTTTTTCCTGGGCCAGTGCATGCAGGCGGTCTTCTATGCTGCCTGCATTCAAGCGTTCCAAAATGGCTACATCCATCATTTAAGCATCACCTGCCCGCCGGTGACCGGGATGGCCTGGCCGGTTTCATAGGTTTGCTCCACACAGTAGAACACCGCACGCGCCACATCCAGCGGCATGCAACCGCGCGGAATCAATGTTTTGGATAAATAGGACTGCTTGACGTCCTCCACCGTTTTGGCACCGGGCACCTTGCCCGCGCGCAGGTACTGCACAAACAGGCCCTTTTCAGGATCTGACCACAGCGGGCCGTCGTAGAAGTTGCCCGGACAAATGGCATTAACCTTGATGCCATATTCGGCCAGCTCCATCGCAAAGCTTTGCACCAGGCCGATGCCGCCGAACTTGCCGCCGGCGTAAGCAAAGTTTTTATTGCTGCCCTGCAGACCGGACTTGGAGTTGATCGTGATGATATCCCCCATCCAAGTGGGGTCGGCCTTGCGCTGGGCGCGCATGACGCGGCTGGCATAGCGCGTGCAGGTAAAGAACGCCGTGTAGTTCACCGCAGTAACAAACTCAAAGTCCTTCTTTTCCATCTGATCCAGGCTGCCTGCACGCAGCACACCGGCATTGGAAATCATCAAATCCAGGCCGCCAAAGTGCTCCACCGTGCGGGCAATCATGTCGGCCACGCTTTGCTCATCCGTTACGTCCACGCGTACGGCGATGGCGCGTTCACCAAGGTTGCGCGCCACTTCCTGCGCCAGCGGCTCGTTCAAGTCCGCCACCACCACAAAGGCGCCCTCGCGGTAGATTTCTTCCGCGATGCCCTGGCCAAAGCCCTGCGCACTGCCCGTCACAATGCTAATGCGCCCGCTTAGACGCCCGGGGCCGCCGGGCTTGCGTGCGGACATGGTGTCATGGGCAATTTGTTCCCATTTGGTCATATCAATCATGGCTGTCCTCCTGCGGTCTGCAATGTATCAGGGGTTGCGTTCGGCCAAGCTCTTGCGATATTTTTCGCTCTCCCAGCCATCAATAAACCTGCGCGCGGCTTCGCCCATGGAAATCGCGTTCAGGCCGTTTTTATGAAGAATCTCGCGGATAAACACCACCGCGCACAGGGTTTCCTCAAGCGTCAGCGCATTTTTTTCAGGCACGCTGTAGTGGACAAGGCCGGTTGTGCGGTCAATCACCGCCGTTTTGCCCAGCACATCCTTAAAAAACACCATCTGATCGGGATACAGCGGCTCCTCCAGCAGCACCTGATCCGGATGCGCATCACCGCGCAAGCGCTCAGCCAGCCAGGGGGTATCGGACACAAACGCATCCCCTTGCCTGCGCACACGCGGCGCGGGAAAGGCATCAAACGCGGTACCAAAGGCCGCAGCAAAGCGCTGGTTGGCGTCCTCATGGATGTGCAGGCATTGCGCTGCATCATCATGATGTACAATGATGCCATGATTTTGAAGCAGCAGCAGTTCCGGGCGCTGGCCATTCTTATCCTGATAGGCGGTTAACGCATCCTGAATGGCAAACGTCAGCCGCGCGCCAGGATCAACATACGGCACCAGCACATAGCCATAGCCTGCGTCCGCCAGCGCCTTGTCCATCATGGCTTGCGCCTGATCGCTGCATGCGGCCAGATTGGCATACACGCTGTGCGTATGTGCCACAAAGCCATCCAGCAGCGAATGAAAGCCCGCTTCCACCGATGGGCGCAGGCTGTCCAGCCCGTCCACCTGACGGATGGCCTCCTTGGCAACGGCGGAGCCCGAAGCTTCAACATTTTCAAAATCCTGGGCCAGGTGATTGCGATAGAAACCGCGAAGCACCGGATAGTCCAGCACCGCATAGGCATGGTCAGGGCGTATATCGCTCAGGCAAAAACCCGAAGCCTTGATGGCCATCCACTGCCCCGCCATCTTGACGGAGGTGTTGCCGCCGCCGCCCTGGACATAGTCCGGCCGAGCGCCCAGGGTACCCGAAAAATCGGTAAATGCCTTGAGCTGCGCTGCGTAATCCACCAAAAAATTCATGCTGCCTCCCTATGGTTGTGGCGTATCATTCAGGTGCCTTCGTGTCGGAATACTTCCTTCATTTGCACGCTGGTGCCGGTTTCCGGGTCAAACTCCATGACCATGACATCCTTCATGTAGGCGTTCCAACGGTCAACCACTGGGCTTTCGGCCTGCACCTTGGCGGCATAGGCGATATTGTCACACTCATAGTAGCCAAACAACGTCTCACCATCCGTCCAGATGCTGTAGTTGCGCACCCCGGCCTGGTTGAGCACCTGGGTCATCTCCGGCCAGATTTCGTCGTGCCGCTTGCGGTACTCATCCAGCTTTCCAGGAAGTACCCTTGCTTTCCATGCGAACCTTTCCATACTGTGCCCTCCGTGTTGCATGCTTGCGCCCACGCAAGTGAGCGCATATCCATTATTACCCATTTAGTTTACCATATTCTACGCTTTGGATGCAATGAAATACCCGGGGTGTTCCCCCGGGTATAGGTAAACCATTTTCTCTTATACAGGCATGACCTGTGTTTCTTTGTCGTACAAAGTTGGATCAGCCTTCAACTGAGCGGCCTGGCGGTTCTGGAAGAACTTGAGCGCCACCTGCGGGAAGGATGCATAGGAGAGCACATCCTCATCCTGCTGGATATACTCTGCGATTTCCTTGCGGTATTTATCCAACTCGGGCTGCAGATCATCCGCCGGGCGATGCGTGATGATGGGCGTATCTCCCAAGATCTGCTTGCGTATTTTTTCGTTCACCGGAGCAGGCAGGCGGCCATACTCACCACGCAACAGGGCCTTGCTCTCGTTGGGAACAATCTTGTAGCGTTCGCCAGAAATGACGTTCATGACGGCCTGCGTACCCACGATCTGGCTGGTCGGGGTGACCAGCGGCGGATAGCCGAAGTCCTCGCGCACGCGCGGGATCTCGTTGAGCACATCGCTGAACTTATCCATGGCATTGGCTTGCTTGAGCTGGCCAATCAGGTTGGACAGCATGCCGCCGGGCACCTGATAGCGCAGGGTGTTGACATCCACTGCCAGCACGCGGGCCGGGTCACGCCAGCCATCCTTGGTCAGACGCTCCGCCACCGGACGGAACATGTCAGCAAGGTCGCTGAGCAGGTTCAGGTCAAGGCCCGTGTCGTATTCGGTGCCCTTGAGCGTAGCCACCAGCGCTTCCGTGGACGGCTGCGCGGTGCCGCTGCCCAGCGGGGACAGCGCGGTATCCACTACGTCTACGCCAGCCTCAACGGCCTTGAGCAGCGTCATGTCGCCAGTGCCCGTGGTGTTGTGCGTGTGCAGTACGATGGGTACTTTGATTTCTTTTTTGAGCTTTTTAACCAGCGAATACGCCGGATACGGCAGCAGCAGGTTGGCCATATCCTTGATGCAAATGAGGTCAGCGCCCATGGATTCCATCTGCTTGGCCAGATCAACGAAGTATTCCTCGGTGTGCACCGGGGAAATGGTGTAGCTCATCGACACCTCGGCAATGCCGTTGTACTTCTTGGTGGCCTTGACGGCGGTTTCCATGTTGCGCAGGTCATTGAGCGCGTCAAAGATGCGGATGATGTCAATGCCGTTGTCGAGGGATTTTTTTACAAAGAGATCCACCACGTCATCAGCATAGTGCTTGTAGCCCAAAATATTCTGCCCGCGCAGCAACATTTGCAGCTTGGTGTTGGGCAATGCCTTGCGCAGGGCGCGCAGACGCTCCCACGGGTCTTCGTTCAGGAAGCGCAGGCAGCTATCAAAGGTAGCGCCGCCCCAGACTTCCAGAGAATAGTATCCGACCTTGTCCAGCTTTTCGCAGGCGGGCAGCATCTCATCCAGCCGCATGCGGGTCGCTGCCTGGGATTGATGCGCATCGCGCAAAATTGTATCGGTTATCTTTACCTTGGCCATAATTTCCTCCCGTCTTGTGCTCGTCGCGTCAGGCAATGACGACCAGCAGGTCGCCGGAGTTGACCGAGGCGCCCTGGGCGACGGCAATCTGGGCGATGGTGCCATCCACGGGGGCCAGAATCTCGTTCTCCATCTTCATCGCTTCCAAGATAAGCACAACATCGCCCTTCTTAACAGCAGCACCCTGGGCAACCTTGATGCCCACGATGGTGCCCGGCATGGGGCTGTTGACCTTCTCACCACTGGCGGTAGCCTGCGGCGCGGGGGCCGGGGCGGGAGCCGGAGCAGCAGCAGGCGCTGCAGGTGCAGGAGCAGCTGCTACAGGGGCCGGAGCGGCCACAGGGGCGACAGGGGCGGGAGCTGCGACCGGGGCGGATGCACCGGCGGCGACTTCTTCTACTTCTACTTGATAGGCGGTCCCATTGACCGTGATATTGAATTTACGCATAACCGTATCTCCTTTATTGTTTTCATGATGCGGCCAACGCCGCAGTATATCAGTTTCGGCTCCCCGCTTTGGGGATGCGGCGAATCCTGCGCACGACAAAGCCTGTAGGCCCTGTCCATACGCTGGCAATGGCTGCGGCAATAGCGGCAACCAGGCCATCCGGCGCATTGTCCGGGATTATGACTGCCTGCGGCGCAGCGTTGCCCGCTTGCACAGGGGCTGCTGCCTCCGGCTGACCGCCAAACAACTGGCGCAGTTTTTTAACAAACATGCTGTGATCACCCACCTGTTCCGTTTTATTATGCGCGGTTATGACTTACGCGGTCAGATGCATCTGCAGCGCGGAAATCAGATACTTGCGCGTCTGGGCAGGGTCGATCACCTCGTCCACGATGCCCAAAGCCGCTGCGGCAAACCCGTCAGCAGAGGCGGCATAGGCCGCTTCCAGCTCGCTGCGATCCTTCGTCTTGAGCGCATCGGCGTCAAAGGTTTGCACGGCAACTTCCTTGCTCAGCGGCGCGATCACGCTGGCCGGCCAGGCAAATACCGTATCGGCCATCCACTTGCCGCCAAAGGCTGCATAGGCCGTGCCAATGGCATCGCCTGCAATAACCGCCAGGCGGGTATGCACAGCATCATGATAGGCACGCATCATATCGGTGGAGGCGCGCATCAGCCAGGCCTGATCCTGCGGCTTGGGCACAGCCAGACCCTTGGAATTGATCAGCGTAATCACCGGCAGTTCAAAAGACTGGCACAGCGTGACAAACCGCGCGATTTTATCGCAGCTGGCTGCATCCAGACGGCCTTCGTCCACAGTAAACTCCGTGGATACGATGCCGCAGGGCTCGCCATCCAGGCGCGCCAGTGCCACATGTGCACCCGCACCATAGGTGGGATACAGCTCCAGCAGCGAATGCTTGTCCGCCACCATCTTAGCCAGTTTCAAGCCATTTTCCATGGCGCTATCGGTGAGCAGGCGGTTCATGTCATCCTTGGCATCGCGCACAGGCTCACTATAAACAGATGAGGGCAAAAGCAGCAGCAGCTCGCGCACAGTTTTGAGCGCGGCGGCCGTATCCGACGCTGCAAGCGCAACCGCGCCCTGCTGCGCCAGCACCGAGGCCGAACCCCAGGTTTTGCTGTCCTTGGCGGCACCATGCACAGCCTCCAGCACCGAGGTGGGCGCGCTTAACAGCTGCGCCTTGCCTTCCACGGCGATGGAAATATCACACAGCGCCGCAAAGTGTGCAGCCACGCCCACGCAGGGCCCATTGATGACTGCAATGCGCGGGGACAAACCATCCATCATCTGCAACCGGGTAAACACCTCGGTATACGCATGCAGCACAGCAGCGCCTTCGGTGACCTTGGCACCCTGGCTGTTGATCACCAGCACCACAGGGGCCGCGACTGCCATGGCCTTATCGATGGCGTTTGTGATGCGCTTGGCCTGCGCCTGGGACATGGCCCCACCATCCACCTGATCATCCTGTGCAATCAGGTATGCGGGCAGGTCATCTACCAACCCATACCCCGTGACACAGCCGCCCTGCGCAGCCAATGCGTTGAGCTCTACGAAGGTGCCTTCATCAAAAAGGGCTCCATAAAGCCGGGCGGTTCCTTCCGGGGTTACTGCTTTTTCCCCGAAAAGCTCCGCCTTGCGTTTGTTCAGCAAGCGGAGTTGCTCCTGAAAATCCATAGCACATCCTCCTGTTCTTTGATACGGCCGAAGCCCAATAAGTACATAGTACGCCATATTATAGTCCAGTTTCAACAGCAACTGCAAGCATCTTGTCAGGCAAATGACATTTTATTCACTATTTGATGGGACATTCCCCGCCCATTGCCGCAGCCGCAGGGCTGCACGGTATACCTCGTTGCGGCTTTCCCCCCGCTCCATCAGCGTTTGGGAGGCTGCACGGGCATCCAAACCGGACAGTTGCAGATCCAGCAGCTGAGCCTCCAGGCTGGCATTCACAGTGGGTTGTGCGGGGGGAGTTGGCACTTGGGACAGATCAAACACCAAACAGTATTCCCCTTTTTCGCCCGATGGGCTGGCCGCAATGGCGGCGTGCACTTCCTCCACCGTGCCGCGCAGCGTACGTTCAAACTTTTTGGTCAACTCGCAGCTGACGCTAACAGGAATACCCGGAAACACTTCACCTACCGCTGTTAGCAATGCCAACACGCGATGCGGGGATTCATATACCACGGCAGTTTGCACGTGTCCAGCCATGGCTGCCAGCTTTTCTTTCAGCTCCTTTTGATTGCGGGGCAGAAAACCAAAGAAGGTAAACTCCTTGTTCTCGCAGCCGCTGACCGACAGCGCCGCTGCAAAGGCTGAGGGGCCAGGCACTGCGACCACCTCAATGCCCGCCTCTGTCGCTGCACGCACCAGCTTGGCACCGGGATCTGAAATAGCCGGCGTGCCAGCATCGGTCACCAGCGCGATGTGCTGACCGGCCAGCATACGCAGCACCAGCTCCTGGGAGCGGCTGTGCTCATTGTGCTCATGGCAGCTGATTAGCGGCGTTTGGATACCAAAGTATGTTAACAGTTTTCGGGTAACACGCGTGTCCTCAGCCGCAATAGCATCCACGCTTTTCAACGTTTCCACCGCCCGTGGGCTCATGTCACCCAAATTGCCAATGGGGGTCGCTACCACATACAGCATGTTACCCCACCTTTTCTACGCCGCGCAGCACGGCGCTGCGTGCACGCGGGTTTTGGTCGGTTTCGCTTTGGGAAGGCTTCACTGCCCCCCCAGCCAGCACCTTGGCCAGCTGTGTTTTGCCACAGGTGCATATGGGCGCCTTGGGCGGGCAAGTGCAGGGATGCTGCATGGCGCGGAAAGCCTGCTTGACCACGCGGTCCTCGATGGAATGAAAGGTAATCACACACAGCCGTCCGCCGGGTTTTAGCAATGTAAGCCAATCGTATAGGGCCTGGCGCAGCGGTGCGATTTCATCGTTGACGGCAATGCGCACGGCCTGAAACGTGCGGCGCGCCGGGTGCCCGGTATCCTTGCTGCGCACTGCACGTGGGATGGCCTTGTCCACCGCGCGCACCAAATCGCCCGTTATCTGAAAAGGCTGCTGCGCACGCATCTCAACGATGATCTGGGCGATGCGGGCCCCCCAGCGCTCATCGGCATAGTCATACAGCGCCTGGCGGATGTCCTGCTGCGGCATGGTGTTAAGCCAATCCGCTGCGGTAAGGCCGGTGCTTTGATCCATGCGCATATCCAGCGGCGCATCCTCATGATAGGAAAACCCGCGCTCCGGCGTGTCCAACTGATAGGAGGACACGCCCAAATCCAGCAGCGCACCATCCAGCGGCGGCACCCCATCCAGCAGCGCGATGGCATCATGAAAATTGCCGTGTATTGCATGAAAGCCCGGATAGCTTTCTAACCTGGCTGTTGCAGCAGCCAGTGCATCCTGGTCACGGTCTATGCCGTACAGGCGTCCGGTATTTCCAATACGCTCAAGCACCGCTTCGCTGTGTCCACCGCCACCCAGCGTGCCATCGGCAAACACCCCGCCGGGCTGTGGGTTCAGCATATCCAGCGTTTCTGCCAGCAGCACCGGCGTATGATGAAAGCTCATGTCAGGCTTCCAACTCCGCCAAACGCGCGGTCAGCACGGTCAGCATGGCTTGGTTGTCCGTCAATTTCTGGCGCTCGGCCTCCACCAGCGCGGGCGGTGCCTTGCTGACAAAGCCAGGGTTGTTCAGCTTACCCTGTGCGCGCTCGATTTCCTTGTTCAGCGTGTCCAGTTCCTTCTTGGTGCGTGCAATTTCCTGATCAAAGTCGATCAGATCCCCTAACGGGATCAGCACCTCGGCAGCAACCGTCACGGCAGATACCACCTTGTCCGGCACGCTGTCGCCCGGGGCCAGCAAGGTGACAGACGAAGCAGCGCTCAGGCGCTTAAAGTGCGGTTCGGCTGCCTGCAGGGTTTTCTCCCAGCCTGGGGCAGCGCGCAGCAGCAGACGGGCTTTTTGCCCGGGCTGCACCTTGCGCTCCGCGCGCAGGTTGCGCACGCTGCGGATTAAATCCATAATCCCTTGCATCTGCGCTTCCTCGGATTCAAACACCAGCTCCTGCCGGTATTCCGGCCAGGCCGACAGCATGCAGCTTTCATCGGCATAGCCAGGCAAATTGCGGTACAATTCCTCGGTCAGGAACGGCATAAACGGATGCAGCAACTTGAGCAGCGTTTCCAGAACATACCTTAGCACGGCGCGTACTGTGGCGGCGCGTTCCGGCGTGCCGTCAAACAGGTCGGACTTGGCCAGTTCAATGTACCAGTCGCAGAATTCGCTCCAAGCAAGTTCATATACCTTTTGAGCAGCCAGGCCATGTTCGCAGTTTTCCATGTGCTGGGTCACTTCGGCCACCGCATGCATGCAGCGGGTCAGTATCCACTGGTCGGGCAGCTCCAGTGTGCGACCTTCCAGCGTTTTATCGCTGTCCACCAGGTTCATCATCACGAACCGGGCGGCATTCCATATTTTGTTGGCAAAGTTGCGGCTGGCTTCCACCTTTTCATGCATAAAGCGCGTGTCATTGCCAGGGCTTATGCCCATGCACAGCGACATCCGCAGCGCGTCGGCGCCATAGGCATCCACCACCTCCAGCGGGTCGATGCCGTTGCCCAGCGATTTGGACATCTTGCGCCCCTGCGCATCGCGCACCAGGCCATGCATCAGCACATTGCGGAAGGGCACCTCGCCCATATGCTCCAGGCCGCTGAAAATCATGCGCGCCACCCAGAAGAAAATGATGTCATACCCCGTCACCAGCGTGGTGGTGGGATAGAAATACGCAAGGTCCTCGGTCTGGTCCGGCCAGCCCAGCGTAGAGAAGGGCCACAGCGCGGACGAGAACCAGGTGTCCAGCACGTCCTCATCCTGCTTTAGCTGCGTGCTGCCGCAAGCCGGACATTTGGTGGGTTCCTCGCGCGCTACGATAATCTCATCGCAATCGTCACAATACCACACCGGGATGCGATGGCCCCACCACAGCTGCCGGCTGATGCACCAGTCGCGGATGTTTTCCATCCAGTTGTAGTAAATCTTGTCAAAGCGCGCCGGGATGAACTGCGTCTTGCCCTCGCGCACGGCCTGAATGGCCGGTTCGGCCAGCGGCTGCATTTTGACAAACCATTGTTTGCTGATTAGCGGCTCCACCGTGGTATCGCAGCGATAGCATGCGCCCACATTGTGGTCATATTCCTCTACCTTGACCAACAGTCCCAGCGCCTCCAGATCCTTGACCACCAGCTCACGGCAGGCCAGCCCGGACAGCCCCTGATATCGTTCCCCGGCGTTGGCGTTCATGGTGCCGTCGTCATTGGTCACACGCAGTATTTTCAGATTGTGGCGTTGCGCCACCTCATAGTCATTGGGATCGTGCGCAGGCGTCATTTTCACGGCACCTGTGCCAAACTCCATGTCCACATAGTCGTCCGCCACCACCGGGATGGCGCGGTCAGCAAGCGGGAGCATCACATTTTTGCCCACCAGATCACGGTAGCGCTCGTCATTGGGGTTGACGGCCACACCGGTATCGCCCAGCATGGTTTCCGGCCGCGTGGTGGCGACCACCACGCCTTCCGATCCATCCTCGCCCGGATAACGGATATGCCACAGGTGGCTGTGCTGCTCCTCATACTCCACCTCGGCGTCGGACAGCGCAGTCTTGCACACCGGGCACCAGTTGATTACCCGCTCGCCCCGGTAGATCAGGCCTTTTTCGTACAGGCGCACAAACACTTCGCGCACTGCCTTGGAACAGCCCTCATCCATGGTAAAGCGCTCACGGCTCCAGTCGCAGCTGGCGCCCAGCTTACGCAGCTGGCGGGTAATTTGTCCACCGTATTCTTCTTTCCACTGCCAGGCATGCTGCAAGAACTCTTCGCGCGTAAGGTCTTCCTTGCGGATGCCCTGCTCAGCCAGGCGCTCCACAATTTTTACCTCGGTAGCAATAGAGGCATGGTCGGTGCCGGGCAGCCACAGCGTGGGATCGCCCTTCATGCGATGATATCGCGTCAACGCATCCTGCAAGCACGCCATCCAATGCGTGGCCCAGGTGCAGTTGCCCGGTGATGTTGGGCGGTGGCATCATGATGGTAAAGGGCTCTTTGCCCGGAACACGCTGGGCCACAAAGGCACCGGACTGCTCCCAGCGCTCATAGGTGGGGCCCTCCACCGCTTTGGGATCAAAGGTTTTTGCCATGGTAAATTCATTCTGGCTCATCGTGTCCTCCTAAACAAAAAGCCGCCCATCCTCATGCAGGACGGGTCGGCCCGTGGTACCACCTGGCTTTACGGCAATATGCCGCCTCCAAGATGCGATATCGGGCATCAACCGGCAGAAAAACTGCTGCCCTCACGAAGCGACGTTCGGCGGGGTTCCCTAAGTGTCCTTACAGCTAATAGACACCTCTCTGTACAGGGTAAGGCCGCTTACTCCTCTCCGGTCAACGGGGCGTGTGCAAGGATAGTAGGTGTTAGTTAACCTTCTCCTCGTCCACCTGGATCACTTGTACACCATTGTAATAACCACACTGCTTGCACACATGGTGCGCCAGCCTCATCTGGTGGCACTGCGGGCACGCCGTGATCGCGGGTTGGCTAAGTTTCCAATGGGTACGGCGCTTGCGACCGCGCGCACGCGCTACCTTTTGTTTTGGCACTGCCATAGTTCGTTACACCTCCTCATCCTTGAGCAACAATTGATTCAATACCGAAAACGGGTTATGCGGGGGATCCTGTCCCGCGTCCTGTTCATCCAGCATGCCGCGACAATTTTTGCGGCACAGGAAGCGGATGGGCAGGGCTAGCAACAGATTGGTGAACACCAGATGCTCGATATCTGCCTGCATGCCCCGGAAAGTGAATGGTTCATCATCCTCTTCCACATGCTGTGGCAACGGGCCTGCATCCTCATCGTAGAGTATTTCCTCTACCGGGATTGCAAACTTCTTTGCCACATCGTTCAGGCAGTTGGCACAATGTGCATGCACCGTAGCAGTCAGGGTAGCAGTCAGCAGGATGGCCTGGTCCTTGTATACCATAAAGCCTTCCAGCATGACCGGATCATCAAAGGTGATTGTATCCCCCATGATGTCCTGTTGCGGCACGGTTTGCCCATACGTAAATGCAATGGGCTCCCCTGGATTCCGCAGGGCCTGCGTTACATCAAGCCCCATACGCACGCCCCTCGGGGCGAACGCACAATATTATAGAGGCGTTGCCCCGCCTTGTCAACGATTTTATGCGCTTATTCATCGTCTTGCGCATCATCGCGCGCCGCCTGCGCATTCACTACATTTTTATTGACGGTAATCACCACGTGGCGGTTGGGTTCCTCGCCCTCCGAGTGGGTAGATACATCGTCACGCCCTTGCAGAGCCGAGTGCAGCACACGGCGCTCGTAGGGGTTCATGGGTTCCATGGCCACGCGGCGGCCGGTCTTGCGGGCTCGGTTGGCCATGCGGTTGGCCAGGCGCACCAGCGCCTCCTCCCGCTTGGCGCGGTAGCCCTCGCTGTCCAGCGTTATGCGGATGTACTTTTCCTTATCCCGGTTGATTTTCAGCGCCGTCAGATATTGCAGCGCGTCCAATGTTTCACCACGGCGGCCGATCAGCACGCCCTGCGCATCGCCGGACAGATTGACGCGGATGTTGCCTTCGCTATCGGTAGCCACCGATACCTCCACCGGCACGCCCATCAGCTGTGTCAGCTCGGTCAGAAAATCCTGTGCATCGGCCTCTACCGTGCCGGGCTCCGCCGGAACAGCAGGAGCAGCAGGGGCGGTAGGCTCGGTCTTCTTGGGGACATTGCTGCTTTTGCGGCCACGCCGCCCGCCGGACTTGGCCTTGGTCTTGGAAGGCTGCTCTTCCTCCGCTTTTTCAGCTTCGGGGGCAGGTTTGTTCTCACTGGGTTGTGCGGCGGCGCTTTCTTTCTTGCGCGCAGTCTTCTTGGGCCGGGGCTGCTGGGCGGGGCGCGGCTGCTCTTGTTTTTCCTTGGCAGGACGGGACGTAGACAGCGAATCGGCAAAGATGCTTTGCGTATCGTGGATAACCTCCTGCTCCTTGACCGTCAGGCGCACCTTGGCCTGGCGGCTGCCAAACAGACCAAACAGCCCTTTGCTGCCTTCCTCCAGGATGTCTACCGTTACATCGCCAATGCTCAGCCCTAGCTCCTGTAAGCCTGCTGAAATGGCTTCTTCAACGGTGCGGCCTGTTGCTTCATGTGATCTCATTAAACGGAAACATCTCCTTTATTAGCCAGCTCTTTGGCATCCTTTGCATCATAGTAGCGGGTAATCATCACGCTGCTGGCGGAGGCCACGATGTTGGTCACCACCCAGTACAGCGCGAAGCCCGCGTTGCTCGTCAAGCAGATAAACACGGAAAACATCGGGAAAAAGTATTTCATGAAATTGGCTGACCCGCCCTTGTTGCCCGAGGCAGCATTCGAAGCCGCGGATGGATCGGCAGCGGGATTGAGCTTCGTGGCCAGCACCTGGGTGGCGCCCGCCAATGCCGGTAAAATCAGGAAGCCGTTGAAGTTTTCATACAGCGTAACCGTGAACAGAACAAAGCTCAGGTTGGCCCAGCCCGGAATAGGCTGCAGCATGCTGACATACTCCGGCATGGTGTTCAGCGTAGTCAGGATGTGCGGCAGCGAAGCATTGAGGGCATCCGCGCTGACAAAGCTGAGCGCGCCGCCAAAATCCGCCACCTGGGCGCCAATGTTTTGAAGAATCAATCCCACCTGCTCAGGCTTCAGGGTTTCAAATACGCGCTGCCATACATCAAAGCCGATCATGCGCAGGCTGTTGATGTCGGGCACCATGGTGGCAAACGGAGAATCCGGCATCCAGATGTTGCGCACCCACAGCCAGCTATCAAAGGTAGGCTTGGAACCTGAAAGATACTCAAAGACGTGTCGGACGGTCTGTTCGTTGGCAATCACGCGCATGGCGCCGAACATCGCGTACAGCACAGGCAATGTAAGCAGCATGGGCAGACAGCCGGCCATTGGGTTGTATTTCTCCCGCTTCATTAACTCTGCCTGTTTTTGCTGCAGTTTTTGTTTGTCGTTGGCGTATTTCTTTTGCAGTGCGTTAATTTCGGGCTGAATGCGCTGCATCTTGCGCATGCCCTTGCGAGATTTGAAGTCGAACGGCAGCAACACGGCCTTGATCAGGATGGTGAATACCACAATCGACCAGCCGTAGTTGCCCAGAATTGCATAAATCCCATCCAGTACCGTGCGTAATGCGTTGGTGATGGCTCCCACTTGCCTTAATTCCTCCTTATTACAGGTTCCGGAGGATCCGGAACCGGATCATAACCGCCTTGATGGAAAGGGTTGCAGCGCAGTATGCGTTTAAACGCCATCCATCCCCCATGGGCCCAGCCGTATTGCTCTACCGCATCCAGCGCATACTGCGAACAGGTAGGCGTATACCGGCAAGTGGCTGGCAGATGTGGCGAAATAGCCCGACGGTAAAAGCGAATCAACCGCAGCAGCGTTCGCTTCATGACAGGGGTTTGTGAAGCCCTAAGCGCTTGAGAAGCGCCTCCATATCCCTGGCCAGTGTGTGATAATCAGCCTGCGCGGCCGCAGGACGGGCGGTAAACACATACTGTCCTGTGCGCAGTTCAGGCATCCTTAGCCGAAAATACTCCCGCATCCTGCGTTTGACGCGGTTGCGCACCACAGCATTGCCGACCTTCTTACTGACAGAAAAACCAACCTGCATACGGCCGGAGCGCAGATAGGTCAAGCTCATCAGCTGACCCCCCGCTCCTTTGCCTTTGCGATACACATAGCGGAACTGGCCATTCTTGCGGATGCGATACTGCTGCTGCATGTCATTTGGCCTACACATGGAAAAACCCGCTGGCTGCCATACACACGCAAGCAACGCGGGCGGGCCTATTCCATGCGGCTACACACTCAAACGGTCAGCTCTTTGCGGCCACGGCGCCTGCGCGCAGCCAACACACGGCGGCCGGCCCTGGTGGACATGCGGGCGCGGAAGCCATGAACCTTGTTGCGCTGACGCTTTTTGGGTTGATACGTACGTAGCATGTAAAACACTCCTTTATTTTGTCGCTGTGTTTTACCCAGCGGAACACCCGTAGTAAAACCATTGAATTATAGGAAGTTCATCCGTATATGTCAAGCCATGCAACTCAGCGATTTTCGGCATTTTGCCTGCGCATTGCATGCTCTACTTTAGATTGCGTCAAACCTTGACAACACCGGCAATGCGCAACTATACTGTACGTATAACGGAAGACCGTTTTATGCGTAGTATGATAAACGGCTTTCGTGCGTTTATGTTCCAAATTACACCTGCAAGGAGGGGTCTTCATGGCCAGAAAAGTAACTGTTGACGGCAACGGTGCCGTCAGCCATATCGCGTATGCATTCAGCGACGTGGCAGCAATCTATCCCATCACGCCGTCCTCCACGATGGCGGAATATGTAGACGAATGGGCCGCACAGGGCAGGCTCAACCTGTTTGGGCAAACCGTTCGTGTACAGGAAATGCAAAGTGAAGCCGGTGCTGCGGGGGCCGTGCACGGTTCTCTGGCCGCAGGTGCGTTGACCACCACCTACACCGCATCCCAGGGCTTGCTGTTGATGATTCCCAACATGTACAAAATCTCCGGCGAGCTGCTGCCCGGCGTGTTCCACGTAAGTGCCCGTGCCCTGGCCGCCCATGCGCTGTCCATCTTTGGCGATCACAGCGACGTCATGGCCTGTCGGCAGACCGGGTTTGCCATGGTGGCGTCCGGCAGCGTGCAGGAAGCTCAGGATATGGCGCTGGTTTCACACCTGGCCGCCATTGAATCGTCGGTTCCGTTCCTGCATTTCTTTGACGGTTTCCGCACCAGTCATGAAATTCAGAAAATCGACGAAATTGATTATGAAGACATCCGTCCCCTCGTCAATTGGGACAAGGTTGACAAGTTCCGTGCCCGCGCCCTGAACCCTGAGAACCCTCATCAGGCCGGTACCGCACAGAACCCTGACGTTTATTTCCAGAACCGCGAAGCTGCCAACAAATATTATGACGCTGTGCCCGGTATCGTTGAAGCCTGCATGAAGCAGGTGGGCGAGCTGACCGGACGGCATTATAAACTGTTTGATTACCATGGCGCTCCCGATGCTGAGCATGTCATCGTTGTGATGGGCTCCGGTGCCGAAGCCGTGCACGAAGCGGTAGACGCGCTGCTGTCGATGGGCAAGAAGGTGGGCGTGCTCAAAGTTCGCCTGTATCGTCCGTTCAAGGTGGATGCGTTTGTTGATGCGCTGCCCAAATCCGTCAAGACCCTGACGGTGCTGGACCGCACCAAGGAAACCGGCGCCCCCGGCGACCCGCTGTATCTGGATGTGCGTGCGGCGCTGGCCGAAAAGGGAATCCACAACGTTCAGGTGCTGGGTGGCCGCTACGGTCTGGGCAGCAAGGAATTCACACCCACCATGGTCAAGGCCATCTTTGACAATACGTCCAAGAACCACTTCACCGTGGGCATCGTGGATGACGTGACCAACACCTCGCTGGAGCTGGGCGAGGAGCTGTTTGACACCGCCCCCGAAGGCACGGTCAGCTGCATGTTCTACGGGCTGGGCTCGGACGGAACCGTCGGCGCCAACAAGAACTCCATCAAGATTATCGGCGATCATACCGACCTATATGCGCAGGGCTATTTCGCCTACGACTCCAAAAAGTCCGGTGGCCTGACGGTTTCGCACCTGCGCTTTGGCAAGCACCCCATCCGCTCGACGTATCAAATCGACGCGGCAAACTTTGTGGCCTGCCACAACCCCGCCTATGTGACAATGTATGACATGGTCACCCCGCTGAAGGAAGGCGGCACGTTCCTGCTCAACTGCCAGTGGCAGAGTGAAGAGCTGGGCGAGCGTCTGCCCGCCAAGATGAAACAGCTGCTGGCCAAAAAGAAGGCCAAGCTGTACATCATCAACGCCATTGACCTGGCCCGTCAGGTGAATATGGGCAGCCGCATCAATACCATCATGCAGTCGGCGTTCTTCAAGCTGGCCAACGTCATCCCCTACGAAGATGCTGTTGAGTATATGAAAGAATACGCCCGGCTGACCTACGGCCGCAGAGGCGACGCCGTGGTCAAGAGCAACTGGGACGCCATTGACATCGCTGTCAGCGGCCTGCACGAAGTGAAGGTGCCCGCCGAATGGGCCACCGCCACCGAAGGTGCCACACCTGTCAAGGTTGACGCAACGGAATACTTCGACGCAGTGATCAAGCCTATCCTGGCCCAGGATGGCAACAGCCTGCCCGTATCGGCGTTCAGCCCGGACGGCTTTGTGCCCACCGGCACCACCAAGTATGAAAAGCGCGGCATCGCCGTCAACGTGCCCGAGTGGCAGATTGACAACTGCATCCAGTGCAACCAGTGCTCGCTGGTGTGTCCGCATGCCGTCATCCGCCCCTATTTGGTAGCCGAGGGCACGGACAAGCCCGAATCCTTCGCCACCAAGAAAGCCATCGGCCGCGAGTTTGCAGGCTTTGAGTACCGCATCCAGATCAGCCCGATGGACTGCACCGGCTGCGGCAACTGCGTAGAAGTCTGCCTGGCCAAGGAAAAGGCCCTGGTCATGAAGCCGCTGGACAGCCAGCGTCACGAAGAAACCAACTGGGAGTATGCCCAGACGTTGCCTGAGGTGACCGTCCCGGTCAACAAGAGCACGGTCAAGGGCAGCCAGTTCCTCAAGCCTCTGTTTGAGTTCTCCGGCGCCTGCGCCGGCTGCGGCGAGACCCCGTATGTGAAGCTGGTCACCCAGCTGTTCGGCGACCGCATGGTCGTTGCCAACGCCACGGGTTGCTCGTCCATCTATGGCGGCTCCTCCCCCACCTGCCCCTATACCGTCAACGAGAAGGGCCATGGGCCGGCATGGGCCAATAGCTTGTTTGAAGACAACGCGGAGTTTGGCTTCGGTATGAACCTCGCCTTCACCCAGCGCCGTGAGCGCCTGGCGCAGACCGTCCAGAAACTCAAGGATGTGGAATGGACGCAGGCCGCCATCAAGGAAGCGTGCGATGCCTGGCTCAACGGCATGAACGACGCTGATGCCTCCAAGGCAGCCGCAGCCCAACTGATTGCTGCGTGTGAAGACGGCGTGGATCTGAGCGGCACCGAATACGAGGCCGAGTGGATCAAGAATGGCAAAGAATGCGACTGTGACGCCTGCAAACTGTGCCAGGAAGTGCTGGACAACAAGGACCTGCTGGTCAAGAAGTCCGTATGGATCTTCGGCGGCGACGGCTGGGCCTATGACATCGGCTTTGGCGGCCTGGACCATGTGCTGGCCCAGAACCAGGATGTCAACGTACTGGTGCTGGATACCGAGGTGTACTCCAACACTGGCGGCCAGGCTTCCAAGTCCACGCCCACCGGTGCTGTGGCCAAGTTTGCCGCCGCCGGCAAGCGCACCCGCAAGAAGGATCTGGGCCGCATGGCCATGACCTACGGCTATGTATATGTAGCCCAGGTAGCCATGAGCGCCAACCCGGCGCAGCTGCTCAAGGCCATGAACGAAGCCGAAGCCTATCCGGGCCCGTCGCTGATTATCGCGTACTCGCCCTGCATCAACCACGGCATCAAGATGTCCCAGGCGCAGGCCATCACGCGCAAGGCTGTGGCCTCCGGCTACTGGCAGCTGTTCCGTTACAACCCGCAGCTGGCCGAAGAGGGCAAGAACCCCTTCATCTTGGACAGCAAGGATCCGACCGAATCCTATCAGGACTTCATCCGCAGTGAAGTGCGCTACACATCGCTGCTCAAGGCGTTCCCGGATGTTGCGGAGCAACTGTTCCAGGAAGCCGAGGTTGAAGCAGCCGAAAGGCTCCAGGCCTACAAGGATATGGCCAACGCCTAATCCGCTAAGCTCCTGCACCCGCGCCCCGTGCGCGGGTGCTTTTTTGTTATCTGCCACAATCGTACAGGTGTGGTATACTATGGCATACATTCATTTAACGCAGGGGGATCCATTGGCACAGGCACACCGAACCGCTCCGCAGCATTGGGCCGCACGCTCGTTCCAGATGCTATATGCCTATTTGTTTTGCGTGCTGGCCAGCACGGTGCTGACCCAGCAAAGCGTATTGGGCGGTGCCATGTACATGGCTGGGCAAACTACAAGGATGGTCATCCACCTGTACCGCCCGGCGCAGCGCAGCATGCTCAACCGGGCGCAGCGCATTGCGCTGCTAGTGTTGGCCGTGGTGTCCGGCTTGATTTCCCTGACTATCCTATTAATTTATCCCCGCAAGGTTGATTTGCCGTTGTTGTGGCTGCTGTTTAGCCTGGTGCTGTTGATTAGCCTCCAGGCGACTGCCGTGCGCCACCTGTGGCTGGCCTCCGCCGCCCGCGGCCTGACGCGGGTGCAGCGTGCGTTACGCACAGCTGAGGTATCGTTGCTGTTTGTCGGCATCTGTGCACTGATCCTGTTTGTGTCCCTGCCCACTCAAAAGGCATGGTACCTGTTGGGTGGGTTTGTATTAGCCTCCCTGCTGGGCATGCTGGACAGCGAAAGCCTGGCAACCACTGCATTCACGCCCACACTTGAGGAGCCCGCATTAACCGTCCAGGCGCTTGATCAGGTGCAGCTGTTTACAAGGTTCCGGACGCTGAACATGATTATCGTGACCGCCTTGCAGGTTACCATGATTTTGGTATTTACCTTTATTGCGCTGTCCGCCACCGAGCTGTTTTTATGCATGGGGCTGGCATTTGTGTTTACCAATCTTTCCAGCCGCCTGACGCGCGCGCTGCTGATGCGTCCGCGCACGAAGGAGCGCGATGCCTCCACCACGCTGCTGGCCGGGTTGGCTTTGTGGATTATTGGCATGCTGGCGTTTAGCCTGCACCTGAACCGGCACAACACCGTGCTGTCCTATGTGGCGGTGGCCACCTGCACGGCAGGCAGCACAGTGGCTGTGATTTCGTTGGATACCATCAGCCGGCAGATGGACGCCGTGGTGGCCTTTGCGCTCAACCGCCCGCAGGCAAACGGATCGCAAGCCATGCACGCGCTGCTGTCGGAATTTGCAGCCATGGTGGGGCAATTGATTGCACTGATTGGCCTGACGCTGGTGTTGTTGTTTGCAGGCCCGGCACCCGCGCCCCTTTCGCTGCAGCCGGCGCTGTTGCTGCCTGCGCTGATACTGGTGGCGGCAGCCCTCCCCCCCGCGCTGGTGTTTCCCCTGACCTCGCGCTACAGCAAGAAACTAAATACTTTTTTAATGCTGCGTGAAAACGGTGAAACCAACGTCCCGCTGCAAAAACAACTGGAAGACGTGATACTGCGTGTAAGCCGCAGACGCTATGGCATTAAACTGCTGATGATGGTTTTGCGTCCTTTCTTTTATAATAAAGTCATGGGGCGTGAAAACGTGCGTATTTCCAGAAATACTTGCGCCATCATGGTATGTAACCACGGCGAGCTGTATGGGCCCATCGTGACCAACCTGTACGTGCCATTTTCCTTTAGACCATGGGTAGTCAGCGAAATGGAGGATCCAGAACAGATATCTGATTATATCTACCGCTATACCATCAAGCGGCAAAAATGGCTGCCAGAGGCTTTCAAAAAGCCAGTGGCGGATTTCTGCGCGCCCGTTTTGGCATGGATCATGCGCAGCTTGGAAAGCATCCCGGTATATCGTGACCAGCCTCGCGCATTGATACAAACCTTCCGCGACACCGTAACTGCAATGGAAGCCGGGGATAACATTCTGCTGTTCCCGGAAAACCCCAACGACCCCAACCAGGCCCAGCGCGGATATCTGCGCGACAGCGTGGGCGAGTTTTACACAGGCTTTACCATGCTGGCGCAGTTGTACCACCAGAAAACCGGCAAGATCGTGCAATTTATCCCCATCTATGCTGACAAGAAAAAGCGCACGCTGTCCTTTGGTCCCGCCATCTATTACAACCCGGACAACCATCCGGCTGAGGAAAAGCAGCGCATTGTCACCTACCTGCGCAATCAGATGTTGGAAATGGGCGGATTTACATCCGAAGATGTGCCCGATGACAAGGAGACAGGTGCATGATAGGCGTGCTGTTCCTTACGATATGTGTAGCCGGCGGTCTTACAACCGTCACTTGGCTGCTGCCTAGGCAACGGCCGCTGTACCGCATCTGGCTGGGCAGCGCGCTGGGCGTGCTGTTAATGATGTGGCTGCCTGCGCTGGCAGCCTTCGTGCTGGGCTTTACCTTAGCTGCCCATGCAGCAGCATTGCTGCTGTTGGCGGTCATTCTGGCGCTGTGCTATGTGTGGCGGAATAAACGCCCGCCCGTCCGCTGGGAAGCACAGGATGCCGCCCTGCTAAAGCGCACATTATTGGTGGCATTGCCGCTGACGGTGCTGGGCGCCTGGCTGCAATACACGCATAACATCAGGCCGCAGGACGGCGCCCTGTATGTGGGGCAAAGCACCTATGGCGACCTGCCCCTACACATGGGCATCATCACCAGCCTGCAAAACGCGTCTTTCCCGCCAGAATACAGCATTTTGCCCGGCACGCGGCTAGCCTACCCCTTTTTGGCCGACAGCCTGTCCACCTCCTTTTTGATGATGGGCATGAGCCTGCGCTGGGCGCTGGTGTTCCCCGGCACTATGATGATGGCATTGGTGTTCTGGGGGTATTTGCTGCTGGCGCACCGCATGGCGGACAGGCCTCGCGCAGCCGTGCTGGCGGCGCTGCTAGTGTTTCTCAACGGCGGGCTGGGCTTCCTGTACAGCTTTGACATGCTTGGCGTTAGCTTAGGCGCCCCCGGCAGCAACGAAATGCAGATGGGTACATGGCTGGATCGCCTGCGCACCATTTTACAGGGATGGTATCAGACGCCCGTCAACCATGCGGAGTTTACCACCTATAACCTGCGCTGGAGCAACATCATCGCCGATATGTTTGTGCCGCAGCGCACCTTTTTGGGCGGTTGGGTGGTGCTGCTCCCCTGCCTGTATTTGCTGTGGGATGGTATGCAGCCCGAAACGCCCAACATGCGGCAATATGTATTTCTGGGCATGATGGCCGGCGCGCTGCCGCTGCTGCACACGCATTCCTTCCTGGCGCTGGGGCTGGCCAGCGCAGGCTGGCTGGTGCATGCGCTGATGACACGGCGCAACATAAAAGGCGTGCTGCTCTATGGCGGCATCGCGGTGCTGCTGGCGTTGCCGCAGCTGCTGGCCTTCACCTTTGGCCAGGCCTCGGGCGATGGATTTTTGCGGTTCCAGTTCAATTGGGTCAACAACTCCGGCGGTCATGGCCTGCGCGATGGATACCTATGGTTCTATATCAAAAATATCGGCCTGCCCTTTGTGCTGCTGTTGCTGCTGATGTTTGAAAAAAATGCAAAACACCGGCGCATTCTATCCGGTGCGTTTGTTATTTTTGTGGTGGCGGAACTCATTCTTTTCCAGCCCAACGAATATGACAACAACAAGCTGCTGTATGTATGGTATGCATTGTGCGCCGTGCCCATTGCAGAATACGCCTTTATGCTGTGGGATCGTATACGCGGCCTGCGCGCACGGTATGTAGTGGCGGTGTTGACGTGTGGTGTGTTCTTCTTGTCAGGCTCGCTGTCCATTGCACGCGAAACGGTCAGCAATTACCAACTGTTCTCGCAACAGGATGTTGCCGTGGCGGAATTTGCGCGCGATAAAACCGCACCTGGCAGCACCTTCTTGACCTGGACACAGCACAACAACCCCATCAGCGCGCTGGCCGGGCGCAACATCGTGTGCGGCCCTCCCTTGTGGCTGTACTATCACGGCTTTGACTTGACACAGTACGAGCAGGACATCCGTGCTTTTTATCAGGATCCGGCCGCCAACAAGCGGGTGCTGGACGCCTATCAGGTGGATTATATTGTGGTGGGCTCTTACGAGTTAAGTTTCCTGCGGCCCGACATGCGCGCCCTGTACGACGCCTATGAGGTGGTGTACGAGGATGATTCCCATGATTACGTGGTGTTTTGTGTGCCGGACAAGGCCGCAGGCGGCACCTGATGTTAGAGCAGTTTCTGCGCTATTCGCTGGCGCATGGGCGCGCCATCCGCGTTATCCTTATGAAGGATGGCGTGATGTCGGCGCGCACGATTACGGTGCTGTCGTTTGACGATAGCGTCATTACCTACCGCGCAGGTGCGCGCGGCAAGCTGCAACAGATGGACAGGGCTGACCTGCTGTCCGCATCCTATGCACGCGGCGACCAGGGCAGCTTAGAGGAAGGAAACAAATAACCATGAAGCTGACAAAAAAACAGCGTGAGCTGTTGGCCTACGCGCTGTTTGGCGCGTTGACCACACTGGTCAACTGGGGCGTATACTTTGCACTCACATCGCTGTTAAGCCCGGAGGGATATCCCGCCGACAGCGCGCAGCGCAAGCTTATCCTCAATATTGCCCAATGGGTGGCTTGGGTGCTGTCGGTGGTGTTTGCCTTTTTTACCAACCGCAAATATGTTTTCCAAAGCCAAACAGGACAGCGCGGCGCGCTTCGGGAGCTGATTACTTTTGCCTCGGCGCGGGTGCTGTCCTATCTGTTGTTTGATGTGGCGCTTTATAATGTAAGCGTGTTCAGCATGGGCATCAACCACGGCATCGCCAAGGTGCTGATGAACGTGCTGGTGGTGCTGTTTAACTACTTTGCCAGCAGGTATGTGGTGTTCCGTGAAAAAAGCTCGCAGGACAAACCTTAATCCCGGCTCCTGCTACGTGAAATCAGGATAAGCCGCAGCAGCTGCAAGATTGCGCCCACAGCGGCAGCTACATAGGTCATGGCGGCGGCGTTTAACACCTTGCGCACGCCTTTTTCTTCGTCCTTGGCAATAAGTCCGCTGGCATTCAGCATGGCGATTGCACGGCGGCTGGCATCAAACTCCACCGGCAGGGTAATCAGCGTAAACAGCACGGTAAGCGCAAACAGCGCAATACCCGCCAGTGTAAGGGGCTTAAACGACATGACCAACCCTAAGATAAAAATTGGCAGGCTTAGCCTGGAGCCGAAGTTGACCGCCGGCACAATGGCCGAACGCAAGCCCAGCAACGCATAGCCTTCTTTGTCCTGCATAGCATGCCCGGCTTCATGCGCGGCAATGCCCAGGGCCGCCACGCTGGACGAGTTGTATACCCCCTCGGACAGTTTAAGGGTTTGGTTGCGCGGGTCGTAATGGTCGGTCAGCGTGCCTTGCCCCGGCAGCACCTGCACCCGATAGTTGCCGCTGGCCTCCAACATGCGGCGTACGGCTTCTGCCGCAGGCAGACCATTGCGGCTAGGCACCCGGCTATACTTGGCGTAAGCGGATTTGACTGCCCCTTGCGCCCACAGCGCCAGCAACAAGCCTGGAATTAGCAACAGATACGTTGGATCATAATACATAATAAGCCTCCTTATATGCGTCGAACGCACGTCAAAACGTACGATTAAATTATACCACGCAGCATGACTTTTTCATGTTCTCACATGAAAAAATCCGGGAAACCCACAAAGCCAGAATCTTTACACAAAGCGCAAATCCACAAAGTGCAAAAAAATGTTGACGTGGCAAAAAACTCATGCTATCATTTATAGTTGCATCAGTGTCGTTTCGACACCGGTGGAAGCATTGCTGTTCTTTTCGATTTTATAAACAGTGACCGACAGGTGCAGCGTGGGAGGGTGGTAGCATATATGGTGCATGAAGTCAAGATGGGGAAGCTACGCAAACGGATGAGCTTCTCGCGTACCGAAGAGGTTCTGGGCATGCCCAACCTGATCGAGGTACAGAAAAACTCGTACAAGCGGTTCTTGGAAGAGGATTTCCGGGAAGTACTGGCGGACGTTTCCCCCATCACGGACTACAGTGAAAACCTGATTCTGGAGTTTGTTGATTACTCGCTTGACCCGACACCCAAGAACAGTGTGGAACGTTGCCGCGAACGCGATCTGACGTATGCCGCGCCGTTAAAGGTATTTGTAAGGCTCAAAAACCGGGACACCGGTGAAATCAAAGAAACCGATGTTTTCATGGGGGATTTTCCCCTGATGACCGAGCACGGCACATTCATTATTAACGGCGCCGAGCGCGTCATCGTCAGCCAGCTGGTGCGCTCCCCCGGCGCATACTACAAGCGCGAGATTGATAAGGCCGGCAAGCAGTTGTTTTCCGCACAGATTATCCCCAACCGCGGCGCATGGCTGGAGTATGAGACCGACAGCAACGATTGCCTGTGGGTGCGCATTGACCGCGCGCGCAAACTGCCGGTAACGGCCATCCTGCGCGCGCTGGGCTATGGCACCGACGCGCAATTAACCGATCTGCTGGGTGAGGATGAGCGGCTGCTGGCTACTATTAGCCACTGCGACACCGGCATCCGCAGCCAATCAGACGCGCTGCTGGAAATCTACAAACGACAAAAGCCCGGCGAGCCGCCCACCGAGGAAGGCGCGCGCACGCTGCTGCATAACCTGTTTTTTGACCCCAAGCGCTATAATTTGATGCGCGTGGGGCGTTATAAGTACAATAAAAAATTGGGCGTGGCCGACCGTATTACCGGTCAGGTTGCTGCCAATGATATCGTAGACCCGCATTCCGGCGAGATCATAGTAGAAGAAGGCGCGACCATCTCCATGGAGATGGCGCTGGACATCCAAAACGCCGGTATCAACGTGGTCAACGTACGTTTGGCCGATCGCGTACACCGCGTGGTGGGCAACAACTTTGCCGATGCTGCGCAGTACCTGCCCTTTGACCCCAAGGAGTGCGGCATTCTGGAAATGGTGCACCTGCCCACGCTGCTGCACCTGATCAACAACGTGCCGGAGGAAGACCTGAAGCGCGCCGTTGCAGAAAACGCCAACCTGCTGGTGCCCAAGCATATCATCATTGATGATATCACCGCCTCCATCAGCTATCTGCTGGGGCTGCCGCATGGCGTGGGCACGGTGGATGACATTGACCACCTGGGCAACCGCCGCCTGCGTAGCGTTGGCGAGCTGCTGCAAAACCAGATTCGCATCGGCATGTCGCGCTTGGAGCGCGTCGTGCGCGAGCGCATGGCCATCCAAGACGCCAACGATGTAAAGCCCGGCGACCTGATCAACATCCGGCCGGTATCCGCCGCTATCAAGGAGTTCTTTGGCTCCTCACAGCTATCGCAATTCATGGACCAGCCCAACCCGCTGGCCGAACTGACGCACAAGCGCCGCCTGTCGGCCTTGGGGCCAGGCGGCCTCAACCGCGACCGTGCGGGCATGGAAGTGCGCGACGTGCACTACAGCCACTATGGCCGCATCTGCCCCATTGAAACGCCGGAAGGCCCCAACATCGGCCTGATCGGCTCGCTGGCCACCTATGCGCGTATCAATGAATATGGCTTCCTGGAGACCCCCTACCGCAAGGTAGACATGGACACGCACAAGGTCACCGACGAAATCGTATACATGACCGCCGATGAGGAAGACCGTTATTATGTTGCGCAGGCCATGGAGCCGGTGAACGATGACGGTACCTTTGCCAATGAATATATTACTGTGCGCTGGCGTGAAGAGTACCTGCGCATCCCACGCGAGCGCGTTCAGTTTGTGGACGTATCGCCCAAGCAGCTGGTGTCGGTGGCTACGGCCATGATTCCTTTCCTGGAAAATGACGACGCCAACCGCGCACTGATGGGCAGCAACATGCAGCGCCAGGCTGTGCCGCTGCTCAGGCCTGAAGCCCCCATCGTGGGCACGGGCATGGAGTATAAAGCCGCGCACGACTCCGGCGTGGTGCTGTTAAGCAAACACACAGGCGAAGTTGAATCGGTCTCGGCTGACCAGATTGTCATCAAGGACGCTCTCGGCGAAAAGCATGGCTATGATCTGATCAAGTTTGCGCGCTCCAACCAGAGCACCTGCATCAACCAGCATCCGCTGGTAAGCGCCGGTGACCAGGTGGAAGCAGGCGACCTGCTGGCCGATGGGCCCAGCACCGACAAGGGCGAAATCGCGCTGGGCCGCAACGTGCTGATTGGTTTTATGACCTGGGAAGGCTACAACTATGAAGACGCCATCCTGATTTCTGAGCGTCTGGTACGCGAGGATCGGTATACCTCCATCCACATTGAGGAGTACGAATCCGAAGCCCGCGAAACCAAGCTGGGGCCTGAAGAAATAACCCGCGATATCCCCAATGTAAGTGAAGATGCCCTAAAGGATCTGGACGAGCGTGGCATCGTGCGCATTGGGGCCGAGGTACGCTCCGGCGATATTTTGGTGGGCAAGGTAACCCCCAAGGGTGAAACCGAACTGACCGCTGAAGAACGCCTGCTGCGCGCCATCTTTGGTGAAAAAGCGCGCGAAGTGCGCGACACCTCTCTCAAGGTGCCGCACGGCGAAGGCGGCATCGTAGTGGATGTCAAGCTGTTCTCACGGCAAAACAAGGATGAGCTTTCCCCCGGCGTCAACGAAATGGTGCGCGTATACATCGCACAGAAGCGCAAGATCTCCGTGGGCGATAAGATGGCCGGCCGTCATGGCAATAAGGGCGTAGTATCCCGCATCCTGCCGGAGGAGGACATGCCTTTCCTGCCCGACGGCACGCCGCTGGATATCGTGCTCAACCCCCTGGGCGTGCCCTCGCGCATGAACCTGGGGCAGGTGCTGGAAGTGCACTTGGGCATGGCCGCGCGCGAACTGGGTTGGCATGTGGCTACCCCGGTGTTTGATGGTGCCAGCGAAAAGGACATTGAAGAGTGCCTTAGCCAGGCAGGCCTTGACCCGGACGGTAAGTCCCGTCTGTTTGACGGGCGCACCGGCATGGAGTTTGAAAACCGCGTAACGGTGGGCTACATGTACTTCATGAAGCTGAACCACCTGGTAGACGACAAAATGCACGCGCGCTCCACCGGCCCCTACTCTTTGGTCACCCAGCAGCCGTTGGGCGGCAAGGCGCAGTTTGGCGGCCAGCGCTTTGGCGAGATGGAAGTGTGGGCACTGGAAGCATACGGCGCAGCCAGCACCCTGCAGGAAATTTTGACAGTCAAGTCCGACGATGTAGTCGGCCGTGTCAAAGCCTACGAAGCCATTGTCAAGGGCAAGTGCATCCCCACCCCCGGTATCCCTGAAAGCTTCAAGGTGCTAATCAAGGAGCTGCAGGCATTGAGCCTGGATATCAAGGTTCTGGGCGATCATCAGGAAGAAATTATTATCCAGGATATCGAAGATGAAGAGATGGGCAGCATGTATGCCCGCCCGCATGTGCTGGATACCGATGGCACCGGCGACATGGAAGTAGAGATAGACGAAGTTGATCTGGAGGACTTCAACCTGACCGGTGACTTGACGCTGGCTGGCGAGAGTGTCGATGAGGACGAGGATGAGGATGACATGGGTATCAACCCAGAAGATCATGCCGAAGATGATGATAGCCTGGATTTCGAATTCGACGATGACGATATTGAGTAACGCCGCGCAGGAGGGCATGATATGTTTGAACTGACCAATCTTGAATCCATACAAATCGGCATGGCCTCGCCGGAGGCAATTACCGATTGGTCCTTTGGTGAAGTGACCAAGCCCGAAACCATCAACTACCGCACCCTTAAGCCCGAACGCGGCGGATTGTTCTGCGAGCGCATCTTTGGGCCGGTTAAGGACTGGGAGTGCAGCTGCGGCAAGTATAAACGCATCAAATACCGCGACAAAGAAAAGATTTGTGACAAGTGCGGCGTGCAAGTCACGCGCAGCAAGGTGCGCCGCGAACGCATGGGCCACATCCAGCTGGCCGCCCCTGTTAGCCATATCTGGTATTTCAAGGGCATCCCCAGCCGGATGGGCATGTTGCTGGATATTTCACCCCGCAGCCTGGAAAAAGTGCTGTATTTTGCCAGCTATATCGTCATTGACCCCGGCAACACCGACAACACCAAGGTAGAAAAGTATGCGCTGATTTCTGACGCAGCTTATCGCCAGTTGATGGCTAAGCCGGAAGTGGAGCGCGGCAGTTTCCGTGCCGGTATCGGCGCCGAAGCCGTCAAGGTGCTGCTGCAGGAGCTGGATCTGGACGCGTTGAGCCAGCAGCTGAAAGACGAAATTTCCGTCCTGATCGAAAAGGAAAAGGACAAGGAAACCGAAAGCCAGCGGCGCACCCAGGCCATCAAACGCCTGGAAGTGGTGGAGGCCTTCCGCACCAGCCACAACAAACCCGAATGGATGATTTTGGACGTGCTGCCTGTCATCCCGCCCGATCTGCGCCCCATGGTGCAGCTGGACGGCGGACGGTTTGCCACCAGCGACCTGAATGACCTGTACCGCCGGGTCATCAACCGCAACAACCGCTTAAAGCGCATGTTGGAGATGGGCACGCCGGAGATCATCGTGCGCAATGAAAAGCGCATGCTACAGGAAGCCGTGGATGCGCTGATCGACAACGGCCGCCGTGGACGCGCTGTGACCGGCCCAGGCAACCGGCCGCTTAAATCCTTGAGTGACCTGCTGCGCGGTAAGCAAGGCCGTTTCCGTCAAAACCTGCTGGGTAAACGCGTGGACTATTCCGGTCGTTCAGTCATCGTGGTAGGCCCGGAATTAAAGCTGCATCAGTGCGGCCTGCCCAAGGAAATGGCACTGGAGCTGTTCAAGCCCTTTGTGATGGAGCAACTGGTCAAGCGCGGCATCTCCACCAACGTAAAAAGCGCCAAGCGTGCGGTGGAAAAAGTACGTCCCGAGGTGTGGGATATCCTGGAAGATGTCATCAGCGAGCATCCCGTGCTGCTCAACCGCGCCCCCACGCTGCACCGCCTGGGCATTCAGGCCTTTGAGCCGGTGCTGGTCGAGGGCCGCGCCATTCAGCTGCACCCGCTGGTCTGTACTGCGTATAACGCCGACTTTGACGGCGACCAGATGGCCGTGCACGTGCCGCTGTCTGCCGAAGCGCAGGCTGAAGCGCGCTTCTTGATGCTGGGTGCCAACAATATCATGAAACCTCAGGACGGCAAGCCCGTCATCTCCCCCAGCCAGGACATGGTTATTGGTTGCCACTACCTGACCATTACGGCGCCGAACCCTGAAAACGAAGTCCGCGTGTTCTCCTCCCAGGATGAGGCGCAGATGGCATACAGTCAGGGCCAAATCACGCTGCAAACCCCCATCAAAGTGCGGGTGGAGCGTTCCTTTGGCGACTTCACCGAAAAACGCATTATCGACTGCACGCTGGGCCTGCTGATCTTTAACCAGTTTGTTCCGCAGGATTTGGGCTTCAAGCCACGCAACAGCATGGACGATATGTTTGCGCTGGAAATCGACCATGAGGTGGTCAAGAAGGACTTGAGCCGCATTGTGGATCGCTGCTTCCACGTGCATGGTGTAACAGTAACTGCCAAGGTGCTGGACGAAATTAAGCGCCTGGGCTACACCTACGCCACCCGCGGCGCGGTTACAGTGTCCATCGCGGATATCATTGTGCCACCTGAAAAGCAGGAATTGCTGTCCGAGGCCGACAAGGAAGTAGCTACAATTGACGCCACCTATCGTCGTGGCCTGATGACCGAAGCCGAGCGCTATCGCGCGGTTGTCGATGTCTGGGGCACTACCACCAACCGCTTGAAGGGACGCGTGCTGGAAGTGCTGGAAAAGGACAACCCCATCTACATGATGACACATTCCGGCGCGCGTGGCTCCGTTGGTCAGGTGGCTCAGCTGGCCGGTATGCGCGGCCTGATGGCCTCGCCCAGCGGCAAAACGCTGGAACTGCCCATCCGCGCCAACTTCCGCGAAGGCTTGAACGTATTGGAGTTCTTCATGTCCTCGCACGGCAGCCGTAAATCGCTGGCTGACACCGCCCTGCGTACGGCGGACTCCGGCTATCTTACCCGCCGCCTGGTGGACGTGTCGCAGGAAGTTATCGTGCGCGAGCACGACTGCTTTGAAACCCGGGGCGAGCGCATCCGCGGCATCACGGTGGAATCCGTAGGCGAGATTCAACCGCTGGAGGATCGTATCAGCGGGCGTGTAGCGGCCGAGGATGTGTTCCATCCGCTGACCGGCGAGATTCTGTGCCACATCAACGAAGCTATTGACCAAGATCTGGCCAAGAAGATTACGCAGAGCGGCGTCACCAAAATGCAGGTGCGCAGCGTGCTGACCTGCCGCTGCCAGAACGGCGTATGCTCCCGCTGCTATGGGGCCAACCTGGCCCATGGCGGCCCCGTGGACATCGGCGAAGCTGTGGGCATCATTGCCGCGCAGTCCATCGGTGAGCCGGGTACCCAGCTAACCATGCGTACCTTCCACACCGGCGGCGTGGCCTCAGCCGAAGACATCACGCAAGGTTTGCCCCGCGTGGAAGAGCTGTTTGAAGCGCGCAAGCCCAAACGTGAAGCAACGCTGTCGGAAATCTCCGGTAGGGTCAGCTTTAGCACCAGCAAGAAACGCCAGGAGATTATCGTCACCTCTGACGATGACCCCAACGAAAAGAAATCCTACGTCATTCACTATGGCTCCCGCCTGCGCGTGCAGGAAGGCGATCATGTAGAGGCTGGCGAGGAGCTGATCGAAGGCTCCATCAACCCGCATCACCTGCTGCGCATCCTGGGCATCAAGGCCGTGCAGGAATACCTGCTGCGCGAAGTGTTAAGCGTGTACCATTCCCAGGGTGTAGGTATCGCTGACAAACATATTGAGGTCATCGTGCGCCAGATGCTGCGCAAAGTGCGCATTGAGGATAGCGGAGATACCGCGCTGCTTCCTGGCTCCATGGTGGATATCTTCGCCTTTGAAGCTGCCAATGAAAAGGCCATTGAAGAAGGTCATCGCCCTGCCACCGCCAAGCGTGTGCTGCTGGGCATCACCAAAGCATCGCTGGCCACCGAAAGCTTCCTGTCCGCCGCCTCCTTCCAGGAGACCACGCGCGTGCTGACCGAAGCGGCCATCAAGGGCAAGGTTGACCCGCTGGAAGGCCTGAAAGAGAACGTTATCATCGGTAAACTCATCCCAGCGGGTACCGGTATGAAGCGCTACAAAAACATCAACTTGCAGGAAGCATACTGATAAAAACCGCCTTTCCCCTGCCCCGGCTTTTATGGCCGGGGCTTTTGTATGCAAAGGTTTTCTTGCCTGCACGTTGACAATACGGATGTTTTTTACTTATAATACATGTGAAGGAGTTCCTGAGGTGTTGGCCAGTTTTCTGTTTTTACCCACATTTCACTAAACGGAGCCCGCGTCGTTGGTTGGAGGTCACGCCCCCATGGCAACATGTTAGGGGAAGACTGAAGAGCAGTGCAGGGCGCCGGCCTGCTTAACACAGCGGGTGAAAAAACAGAGGGCAGCGGCACCTTGGGTCCTCATAGAGCGGACGGCGAACACGCCCGGGCCGCTCTTTCATACTGATGTAAAATAGTAATGCATCCAAAGGGGAGAGGGATTTGGGCTTGCAGCAAGGAGCAGCCGAGGGAAGCGTAGCAGCGCTACGCTGACCGAGCAGCCGACGATGCTGCAAGTCAAAAGACCCGACACGATGATGCAATAATGTTTGGAATCAGTATCATTAGGCGGACGATTGATGGACACAAAGCTTTTATCCCCCACGGATGAAAACCTGGCGCATGCAGCACAGCTGCTGCAAGGCGGCCAGCTGGTTGCTTTTCCCACCGAGACGGTGTACGGCCTGGGCGCTAATGCGCTGGATGCACAGGCTGTGCTTAGCATATTTACCGCCAAGCGCAGGCCGGCGGATAACCCGCTGATTGTGCACGTGGATGGGCCGAACACAGCACAGCAGGTGTGCCAATGGTCGGATGCCGCACAGCAGATGGCTGATGCCTTCTGGCCGGGACCGCTAACGATGCTGTTGCCCCGGAAAGCCTGCGTTCCCCAAATCGTCACCGCAGGCCTGCCCACCGTGGGCGTGCGCTTCCCCAACCACCCTGTAGCCATACGGCTGATTGCACAGACCGGACTGCCGCTGGCCGCGCCCAGCGCCAACTTGTCCGGCCGCCCCAGCCCCACGCTGGCTGCACACGTGATGGAAGACTTTTGCGGCACCGTCCCCATGATCATAGACGGCGGCGAATGCGCGATTGGCATTGAATCCACTGTGGTGGATATGTCGGGCAAAGCACCCACCGTTCTGCGCCCGGGGGCCGTAACGCCCGAGCAGATTGCCATGGTGATGGGGGCGTGCAACGTGGCTCCTGCGGTGCGCCGCGCGCTGCTTCCCGGCGAAAGCGCACCCTCGCCCGGCATGCGCCACCGCCACTATGCGCCCCGTGCAGCGATGACGCTTGTAAAAGGGGATATCAAAAAAGTCGCTGACTACATCAACGACCAGTATGACCGCACGCCAAACGCCGCTGTGTTGGCGTTTACGCCGCATATGTCCCTATACGGGGCACGCAATGTGATCAATTTGGGGCTGGATGCAACAAGCGCCGCGCACAAGCTATTTTATGTGCTGCGGCAGCTGGATGCGCAAGACATAGAATATATCTATTCAGAAACATTGCCCGAAACCGGGCTGGGGTTAGCAGTTATGAACCGGCTGGCGCGTGCCGCTGCTTTCCACCTGGTGGATGTTGATACGCTGCCGCCACCGGACCTAAGCAACTAATCACATCGCTAGACAGCACGGATAAATCGCCCAGCGTTTGTGCGGCTTTATTGGCCGCCATGCTCATCCACAGCGACGCTGCCTGCCCGCACCGAAATACATCCGGGGCGGGTTTTTCTTGCGCCATCAGTGCGGCCAGTATACCGGCCAGCATATCGCCGCTGCCGCCCTTGGCCAGCGAAGGCGCAGTGATGGCATGAATCGCCATGCGCTTGCCATCATAGATTACACTTCCATGGCTTTTCAGCAGCACGGTTGCATTATATTGCGCGTGCAGGGCGCGTGCAGCACCGGGCAGATCTGCCGTCACAGCATCAATATCCGTGTGCAACAGCCGTGCGGCCTCGCCGGGGTGCGGCGTGATGACGGTATTTGAAGAAAGCCGGAAATTATCCTGCTGTGCCAACATATTAAGTCCATCAGCATCCAATACCGTAGGACGGTTGCGGTCATACAGCGCCACAAATTGTTCCCAGGCTTGGGCGCTGACCGATAGCCCGCACCCTGCCAGCAGCACATCGTGCGCAGGAGGCGCTGTGACAGCCTGCTCAACCGGTATGCAGGTGGCATTGGGCACCAGCTGTTGCAGCGCAGGGATGATACAGGCCGGTGCGGCCAGCGTGACCAGACCGGCCCCTGCCGTCAGGCACGTGCGCGCAGCCAGCGCGGCCGCACCCGCCATGCCAAAACTGCCCGCCAGTATCAGTACGCGGCCATTGCTCCCTTTGTGTGCAACGGCACTGCGCTTAGGCAGCAGGGCGGGCAGATCTTTTGACTCAGCCACACAGGGCCAGTTATCCCGCGCAGCAAAGCGTTCCACCAGGGCCTGCGGCAGACCGATGTCCACTACGCGCAAGTCCCCGGTATAGGCACGCGCAGAGCCGGTCAGCAGCCCTAGCTTGTGGCAGTGGCACACCACGGTGGTACGCGCTGACACACAGGGGACATATACCCGGCCTGTGCTGGCATCCGCGCCGCTGGGCACGTCAATAGAGATAACGGGTGCCCGCCGGGCGTTGATATAGGCAATTAACGATGCGGACACGCCCTCCGGCGCACGAGATAGGCCAGTGCCAAACAGGGCATCCACCACGGCATCAAAATATATATCGGGCAGCTCTTCCCCCGCTTCTATCACCTGTACAGGCACTTGCAGCGCCTGCAAGAATGAAAGATTGCTGCGCGCATCCTGCGTATGGGGAGCGGCACTCAGCCATACAATCGGGTGTCCCCCTCTGGCATACACCATGCGTGCGGCGGCCAAACCATCGCCGCCATTGTTGCCCGGCCCGCATACAAACAGCACGCGGCGACCTATTAGGCTGCCCAGGATGTCTTCAACGGCATCCACTACACAGGCGGCGGCACGCTCCATCATCAGCAGCGAGGGCACGCCTTCTGCAAAGGCCTGCTGCTCCAGGTCACGCATCTGTTGGGCGGTTACAGCGTAGCGCATTTTATGCCTCTAAAATAACCACGGCAGCGGCCAGGCCACGCTCATGGGTAATGGACAGGTGCATGTGTTGGACACCCTTTTCCTGGCAAAGTTGAAGGGCCTTGCCGGTCAACGAAAGGTAGGGCGCACCGCTTTCTGCGTGCAGGACGGATACCTCCTGCAGGCCTGCGGCGCCAATGCCGGTGCCCAGCGCCTTTAAAAACGCTTCCTTGGCAGCATAGCACGCAGCGGCGGAGTCATCGCCGTTAACGCCGCGGCTTGCAATATAATCGCGTTCTGCTTGGGTAAAGTATCGCGCCAAAAAACGCTCACGTTCCGGCATGCGCCGGATACGCTCTGCATCGCACAGATCCATACCGATACCGATAATCACGGCTGGGAATAGAAAACGGCGTTGCTCACCGCGCGGGCCATCACCTCAGCCGCGGCGGCGCACAGCTTGACAAAGTTTACATCTGCCGACAAGCGGCCGGTGGCCAGCGCAAACACGGTATCACCATCCATTTGCGTGTGCACGGGGCGGATGGTGCGGGCATAGCCATCGTGCGCTACATCGGCCAGACGGTTGGCCTGTGCCTTGTCCAGCACGCAATCCACCGCAATAACACCGATGGTGGTGTTGCTACCCGGCGCAGGGATACGAATTTGCTGCGGGGCAGGCGCGTGGCCGTACAGCAGGCCTTCCGCCGGTACAGCGGTACCGTCCGGCATATGCGCGCAGGCAATACACTCCCCCGTTTCGGGATGATACACATCGCCCATGGCATTGACCGCCACCACCGCCCCCACCGTTACACCCTCCGACAGTGTCATAGAGGCGCTGCCAATGCCGCAGGGCTGCGGGACAGCGGCCTGTACCAGCTTGCCCACGGTAGCACCGGCACCGGCACCGCAGCGCCCCTGCTGCACCCCTTTGCCGGCCGACATACATGCCGCACGGCCCATGGCAGCATCGGGCGTAATGTGAGCATCGCCCACGGCCAGATCAAACAACACGGCAGCGGGCACGATGGGGACGCGCGCTACACCCATGTCCAACCCAACGTTGTTTTGCCTTAAAAAGCGCATCACGCCGTCAGCAGCGGCCAGGCCAAATGCGCTGCCGCCCGCCAACACCACGGCATGTGCCACATCCACCAGATTGCCGGGGCGCAGGGCATCAGTCTCCCGCGTGCCGGGGGCCGCGCCGCGCACCGAAACACCGGCCACAGCCCCCTGCGAAGGAGCCAGCACCACGGTGACACCGGTGCGGGCATTCTCATTCTCCACCTGGCCTACACGGATGCCATGCACCTTGGTAATATCGCCGGGGTATGCGATAAACATATCATTCCCTCCTTGCAGGTTCGCGCAGGGCGCTGTCCAGCCACCCTGCCAGATCATCCATCACTTGCGCGCGGTTGATTTCATGGAACAGCTCATGCCGTGCACCTTGATACAGCTGAAGCGTTACACGGGTAAGCCCCGCCGCCTCATATTGGCGCGCAATCTCCGTCGGCCCCTTGCCTGCACTGCCCACAGGATCCTCCTGCCCGCTGATAATCAGCACTGGCAACGCAGACGGCATAGCCTTCAACCTTTTTAACTTGGTCAGATCGCGCAGCCCTGAAAACAAATCGCGATAGGCCCCGCCGGTCATGGCAAAACCGCACAGGGGATCGGCCATGTACAGGTCAACCTCCTGCTCGTCGCGGCTTAACCAGTCCACCGGTGTGCGGGCGGGCGCAAAAGCCTTGTTGTGCGAAGAAAAGGCCATATAGTGCAGCAGCCCGGCGGGTTTCCGCTTGCCGCCCAAGGCACAGGTGATGCGGGCAATGATGCCGCCCAATGCGCACAGCGGCCGCGGGTGCCAGCCCGTGCCGCTCAATATCAGGGCATCCAATTTTTCCGGGTAGCGCAATGCATATTCGCGCGCAATAAAACTGCCCATGCTATGCCCCAGCAGGATGAAAGGAACGTCCGGGTGCAGCGCCGCCAGCGCCTGGCGGGCGACCTCAGCGTCCGACACCAAATGCGACCATCCCTGGCTGTCAGCAAAGTATCCCAACTGTTCATTGGGCACCTCTGGGCCGTGCCCACGATGATTGTAGCAAGCAGCCACATAGCCCTGCTGTGCTAAATAAAGCTGTAATTCCTCGTAACGCGCAGCATGCTCTGCCATGCCGTGCAACAGAAGCACCACACCGCGTGCAGGGCCCGTGGGCACCTGCACATGCAAGGTGTGAGCATTGTCTGCCTGCATTGGAAAAGGCATTTGCTGCATAGGCACCTCCGATCAGCCCTGGTACAGGCCGACCTTCTTGTATACCTTGCGCAGCGTACCGCGCGCCATGTCCTGCGCACGCTGCGCGTTGGTTGCCAGCACTTGACTCAAGTAGGCCTTGTCAGCAATCAGCTGCGCGTATCGCTCCTGGATGGGCGTAAACACCTCGATAATGGCATCCGCTACCGTATCCTTAAGCGCGCCATACCCCTTGCCTTGCAGCGCGTTGCAGGCTTCCTCGGCACTCTGGCCGGTCATGGCGCACAGGATGTTAATCAGGTTGGTCACGCCGGGTTTGTTTTCCGGATCGATGCGGATTTCGCCATCGCTGTCGGTCACGGCGCGGCGCATCTTCTTGCGGATAACATCCTTGGAATCCAGCACTGCGATGTAGCTGTCCTCGCTGTCAGACTTGCTCATCTTGCGGGTGGGATCGGTCAGGCTCATGATGCGGGCGGTCTGCTGGTGGATATACGGCTCCGGCACCACAAACACATCGCCATACAGCGCGTTAAAGCGCCCGGCAATATCGCGTGTGATTTCCAGGTGCTGCTTCTGGTCGGCACCCACCGGCACAACGCTGGTCTGGTACAACAGGATATCCGCCGCCATCAGCACCGGGTAGGTAAACAGCCCTGCATTGATGTTATCCGCGTTTTTGGCGCTCTTGTCCTTGTACTGGGTCATGCGCGACAACTCGCCCATGTAGGTAAAGCAGCTGAGTATCCAAGTTAGCTCAGTGTGCGCCGGCACATGGCTTTGGCAGTAGATGATGTTCTTTTCAGGATCCAGGCCGCAGGCAATGTACAGCGCAGCCAGCTGCTGCGTCTGCTTGCGCAGGGCGGCCGGTTCCTGCCGGACGGTCAGCGCGTGCAGGTCGGCAATGCCAAACAGGCAGCGATAGTCCTTCTCCAGCAGGGTAAAGTTGCGCAGCGCACCGATATAGTTGCCCAGCTGGATGCTGCCCGAAGGCTGGATGCCGGAGTACAGGACAGGTTTCAAGGTGGTTTCTTTTGTGCTCATGTTATTTTCCTCTGTTATAGATTCATATCTTTCTTTACTTTGGCGAAGGCCGCTACTGCAAAGTCCAGATCCTCGCGGCTGTGCGCTGCGCTGACCTGCGTGCGGATGCGGGCCTGGCCCTGCGGCACCACGGGGTAGGAGAAGCTGATGACGTACACGTCCTCCGCCAGCATGCGCTGAGCAAATTCCTGCGCGGTGTGCGCATCATACAGCATCACCGGCACAATGGGATGCGTGCCGGGCAGCACATCAAAGCCCACCTGCGACAGTTTGTCGCGGAAATAGGCGGTGTTGTCCATCAGCTTATCCCGAAGCGAAGTGTCGGCCATCAGCATGTTCAGCACTTCAATGGACGCAGCGCAGATGGCCGGCGCCAGCGTGTTGCTGAACAGATATGGCCGTGAACGCTGGCGCAGCAGGTCAATGATGGGCTGCCTGGCCGCGATGTAGCCGCCGGAGGCCCCGCCCAGCGCCTTGCCAAAGGTGCCGGTCAATATATGCACGCGGTCCATCACGCCGCAATGCTCGTGCGTGCCCTTGCCATGCGCGCCCATGAAGCCCACGGCATGGCTGTCATCTACCATGACCAATGCATCATACTCGTCCGCCAAGTCGCAAATAGCGGTCAGATTGGCGATGTAACCATCCATCGAGAACACGCCATCGGTGGCAATCAAGCGGATGCGCGCATCCTTGGCGACCTCCAGCTGCTCTCTCAAATCCTGCATGTCATTGTTGCGATAGCGCAGGCGCTGCGCCTTGCACAGGCGGATGCCGTCAATGATGGAAGCATGGTTAAGTTGGTCAGAAATCACAGCATCCTCAGCCGTTAGCAGCGTTTCAAACAGGCCGCCGTTGGCATCAAAGCAGGAGGAATACAGGATGGCATCATCCGTGCCCAAAAACTCGCTTAATTTGCGCTCCAGCGTCTTGTGGATTTCCTGCGTGCCGCAGATAAACCGCACGCTGCTTAAGCCAAAGCCCCATTTGTCCATGCCGTCCTGCGCGGCTTTGACCAGGCGCGGGTGGTCGGACAGGCCTAAATAGTTGTTGGCACACATATTGAGCACGCCCTTCGTGGCCGTGGTGTCAATGCGGGCACGCTGAGGGGTGGTGATAACCCGCTCTTCCTTGTGGGTGCCAGCCTGCTTTATCTCATTGAGCTGCTGAACAAATATATCCATTGCACGCATTATTCTTTCTTCCCCCAATCCAGGATAATCTTGCCGCTGTTGCCCGTCTGCATAATTTCAAAGGCCTTTTCATACTCCGTATAGTGGAAGCGGTGGGTGATCAGCGGCTCTAAATTGAGCCCGGACTGCACCATAGCCGCCATCTTGTACCAGGTTTCGTACATCCTGCGGCCATAAATGCCCTGCAGGGTGAGCCCCTTCAGGATGATGGTATCCATCTCAATGGCCGGCGTCTGGCCAAACAGACCCAGCAGCGCTATTTTGCCGCCATTGCGCATGACGGGCAGCATCTGCATCAGCGCGGGTACCGAGCCTGACATCTCCATGGCTACGTCAAAGCCCTCCACCATTCCGGCGGCCTTCATGGCCTCTTCCAGGCTGTCCCTCTGCACGTTGATGGCCGCCGTGGCACCCATCTTGCGCGCCAGGTCGAGGCGGTAATCCTTGAGGTCTGTGACAATGACATTGCGCGCACCGTTGTGGCGACAAATGGCCGCCGCCATGATGCCGATGGGCCCGGCGCCGGTGATGAGCACATCCTCGCCGATCACATCAAACATCAGCGCCGTATGCGTAGCATTGCCAAACGCATCAAAAAACGATACAACCTCCAGCGGCAGATCCGGGCTGATGGGGATGCAGTTGGACGCCGGGATGCACAGATACTCGGCAAACGCGCCATCGCGGTTGACGCCCACGCCCTTGGTTTCGTGGCACCACTGGCCGTTGCCCGCACGGCAGTTGCGGCAATGGCCGCACACAATATGCCCCTCGCCGCTGACAATCTGCCCCACGTGGAAATTGCGCACAGCGGCACCCACCTGCGCAATTTCGCCCACATATTCATGGCCGATTACGCGGGGCACCGCCACGTGCTTCTGGCTCCATAGATCCCAGTTATAAATGTGCAGGTCGGTGCCGCAGATGGAGGTTTTAAGAATCTTGATCAACACCTCATCATCTTTGGGCACCGGGATGCGCACCTTGCGCAATTCCAGACCCTGTTTAGGGGCCACCTTGACCAATGCATCCATCATACGCATTCCCTCCTTACGGTGTACCCAGGGGCATCAGCAACGCTTCAGCTTCCTGGGCGGTGTAGGTAAATATCAGCGCATCCGGGGCTGTATCCAGCACGCCGGGCTGCAAAAAGAACACGGCATTGCCATCCTGATCGGCGTAAAACTGGGTTTCGGGGTCAAAATCCTCATAAAACCGGTCTATGTCCGGCCAGCGGTTGAGCGCCCCCTCCCAAGACTGCACGCGCTTATACACATCGGCCACGATGGCTTCGGCAATCTGCGTGGAGCTTTCCCCCACGCCCAGCAGCCCACGCAGCGTGAGCGTATCGCCCAAATACTCGCCCGACATGGCGAATACCTGCCCGGACAGGGATACCACCGTCTGCTCACCCAACACCTGGGTTTGCGTTAACAAAATGCTGAAAAAAGCATCGTTGTTGCAGGTAACGGCAAATTGCTGTGAAATTTCGCTTTTGCCATCGCCGGCCATATCGGCCTCGGAGGCAAACATGGGCAAGATGAGGTCATCCATCTCACGGAAGGCCACATCAAACCAGGCGTTGACCGAGGCCGCAGCGGGCGTATCATCCGTCAAAACAGGGTAGCGATAGGTGTAGCGGTACGTCCACTCGCCTCCCTCGGGATAGGTTTGCTGGCCTTCCGTCCAGGTCAGCGCAGCCTCGGCATGGGCAGTAGCCACCCCGCACATGACCAGCACTGCCAATAGGCAAATCAACCGGCGCATATTACGCATGCTTGCGCACATACTGTGCAATAGCGATGGCCGCCGTTGTGCCCTCGCCTGCGGCCTTGGCGGCCTGTAGCGGATTGCCCACCATATCGCCTGCGGCGAACACGCCCGGCACATTGGTCATCATGTCCCGATCCACCACCACATGCCCCTTGTCGGTAGCCACCTCGGGCAGCAGTTGGGTGAGCGCTACGGCCGGGCGCAGCACAAAGATACCGTCCACCACATGCTCCTGCTGGTCCGTAACCAGCACCAGGCCCTGCTCCCCACACTTGATGGCCACGGGCTTGTCTTTCAGGTGCTGGATGGCGGGTGAAAGGCCATCGGTTGCGTGCTTGCGCTCCTCCACATAGATTACATCGCCTAAGTCGGCCAGGAAATTAGCCTCCTCCACAGCCTCCTCGCCACCGGCCACAACGGCGATGCGCTTGCCCTTATAAAACATGCCATCGCACGTGGCGCAATAGCTTACGCCTGCACCCAGCAAATCCTCCTCACCGGGCAGGGGGTTGACGCGCGCAGTGCCGCCGCAAAGCAGCACGGTCCTGGCTTCATACACTTCATTGCCTGCCAGCACCGAAAAACTGCCGCCCATGGGCATCACCTTCTGTACCAGCGCATGCTGCAGCTGTGCCCCCATGCTGCGGGCATGGCTGCGCAGTTTTTCCAGCAAATCCGGCCCGCTGATCTCGGGCAGGCCGGGGTAATTGTCCACACGGTGCGCCTTTTCCAGCGCGCCGCCGCCAGCGTAAATCACCAGTGCGCTCAAGTTGCGCATGCGCGCGGTGATGGCTGCTGAACAGCCCGCTACCCCGCCGCCTACAATCAATACATCAATCATCTGGTTCTGTCTCCAATCGGGTAATCTCCACCCATTCAATGCGCCGATCCTGAATGCTGGTTACGCGAAAATGCAGCCCGCCTTCGGTTAACTCCGGCTGCGTGCCGTCCTCGGGCACTGCGTCCATATGCTTGAGCAGCAGGCCGCCCACCGTATCGTAGGATTCCTCAATGGGCAAATCCAGCCCCGTTTCGTCGTTGATCGTTTCAATATCCGTAGTACCTGCGATACGCCAGCGGTTCTCACTCAGCTGTACAATGGGCTGCTGATCCTGCGGATCATACTCATCATAGATGTTGCCGACGATTTCCTCCAGCAAATCCTCCATGGTGATAAGCCCAGCCGTTCCGCCATATTCATCCACCACGATGGCCATATGATACTTATCCTGCTGCATGTCGCGAAACAGCACATCGGTAGGCACGGTATCGGGCACATAGTGGGCCTTTCGCAGGATGTCCATCAGCGGCAATGGGCTGTCCAGCTGCTGGTTCAGCAGGAAATCTCTGGTGGTCACGATGCCGATGATGTGATCCAGATCATCCTCATACACCGGGAAACGGGACAAGCCGGTGTCCCGAATCATGGCAATAACCTCTTCCACCGTATCATTAAGCCAAATGGCATGAATATCTGTGCGATGCGTCATACATTCCGCCGCGGTCATGTTGTTAAACTCGAACACATTTTCAATCATCTCGCGCTCGGTTTCTTCAATGGCGCCTTTTTCCTCGCCCACGTCCACCATCAGACGGATTTCGTCCTCCGTCACTTGCTCGTTTATGGGTTCGCGCTCCTTAACGCCCAGCAATCCCAGCAACGCTTCGGCAAACGCTCGAATGAATGCGCCGACGGGGTGGAACAAGGCGCTCATCACTGCCGACAGGGCGTACAAACGCCGCGCGGTTTTAAGTGGATTCAATGCCGCCAGCCTGCGCGGCAGCGCAGAGGCAAACACCAGCAACACAATCAGGTAAACGCTGAACACAATCAGCCCCGCTAACAGTACCTGCGTACGGGTAGCCGATGAAACGCTTTCCAGCGTAAACAACAGCGCTGCCAGTGGCCGCGCAAACAGGTCCATCGCCAACCAGGCCACCAGGGCCCCCAAGAAAACCTGACACACACGGATGGTGCTGGGCGACTCCACAAGCCCCGTCGCCAGGCGCAACAGCCGCTGGCTGTCACGATCCTCCTCGGACATCTCCTTGCGCAGGCGGTTGGTGTTGACCGCACGAGCGGCGGCATCCACCGCGCTTAACAGCGCATATAGAACAAACAGGGCAAGCAACAATAACAGCCATAAGCCTATAGGGTCTGATTCCATGGAACTTCCATTCCCCCTTCCTTGTGGATTATATCATATGACTGCGCAGATGACCACGATATACGCGCAAAGCGCGTGTAGCACAGGCAAAACTATGTTATGATAAGGATAGGATGCTAAAGCATCAATGGAAGGAATTATGTTTGGATACGTAATCGCCAATGTGGACGCGCTCTCCCCGGAGGATAAAACCACCTATCGGGCGCTGTATTGTGGTCTGTGCCAGGCGCTGGGCGAGCAGTATGGCCTGCGGGGACGTATGATGCTTACCTATGACATGACGTTTTTGGTGCTGCTGTTAAGCGCGCTGGATGATGCGCCTGTTATCGGCGGTGAATTTGTATGCCCCGTGCATCCCCTCAAAAAGCAGCAGTGCCACGCCACACCGCAGACAGCCTATGCTGCCGATATCAGCGCGGTGCTGGCCTACTATCAGGCATTGGACGACAAGCAGGATGATAGACGTATCAGCGGCACGCTGCGCGCCAGCGCCATTGAAAAAGCAGCCCGCACGGCAGCCGCGCGCCATCCCGCCGTCAGCCAGGCCATCAAGGATGCGCTTGCGCAGCTAAACGACATGGAAACCACCGGCGAAACCAACCCCGATGCCCCGGCCAACGCCTTTGGCCAGGCGCTGGGCGAGGTGTTCGCCGTAGGGAACGAGCCACAGCAGGAGGCACTGCGCGCCTTTGGCTGGGCGCTGGGGCGGTTTATCTACCTGATGGATGCCGTTATGGACTTGAAGGATGACTTGCTCAAGGAGCGCTACAACGCGCTGATCGCAGTGCCTACCGAACATCACCTGCCACTGCTGCAAACGCAGATGGCCCTGTGCACCACACTGTATGAACAGCTGCCTGTGCTGCGCTACAAAACCATCCTGGACAATATCCTGTATTCCGGGATATGGACCAGGTTCGAATCCAAATACAAGGGGAAGTCCGCCATATGAAAGACCCCTATGAAGTGCTGGGCGTATCCCGGGACGCCACCCAAGAGGAGGTTACCGCAGCCTACCGCAAGCTGGCCAAGCAGTATCACCCCGACCTGAACCCAGGCGACAAAAACGCACAGAAAAAGATGAGCGAAATCAATGTCGCGTATGAAGAAATCAAAAGCGGCAAGGCTCGCTATACCGATTATAGCCGTCCGCAACAGGGGCAAAGCCCCTACGGGCGCAACCCGTATGGCTCCTGGAACCCATACGGCGGGTTCAACCCGTTTGGGCCCTTTGCGGGCACGCAGTACCGCACCCAGCAGCGGCCGCAAAACGATGCGTTTAACCCTGTGCGGCAGTACATCAACGCCATGCGCTATACCGAGGCGCTGTATGCGCTGTCACAGATTGGCACGCGTACGGCTGAGTGGTATTTTTTAAGCGCCATTGCCAACTATGGCGTGGGCAATGTGGTGGCGGCCATGCAGCACATCGAACAGGCCACGCAGATGGATCCCGGCAATTTAGAGTATCAATCTATCCGGCAGCAAATCATGAGCGCCCGGCAGGCCTATGCCAACCGCAGCCGCACCTTTGGCTTCCCCAATATGAGCATGAATTCCTTATGCCTGGGGCTGTGTGCTGCGCGTATGCTGTGCATGTGCTGCCGTCCCTGCTAATTTTCTTTATTCTACTGGAGGAACCATGAATAACTGGAAAATGCGTCTGGCCCAATGGATGCGCGGACGATACGGCATTGATGCCCTGTATAAGGGCCTGATCAATGTATATTTTGTGCTGCTAATTATCAACATGTTTGTGCGCAGCAGCGTGTTGTTCTATCTGTCGCTGACGATACTGGTCGTGGCCATGTACCGCGTGTTCTCCCGGCAGCTGGCCAAGCGCAGGCAGGAAAACACCAAATACCTGGCGCTGCGGGATCCCATCAAAAAGAAAGTGCTGCTTGCCTTTAACCGCATTAGATTTTTCCGTACCCATCGCTATCGCACCTGCCCCAACTGCAAAGCAACGCTGCGTTTACGCAAACAGGCAGGCACCATGACGGTGACCTGCCCGGTTTGCAAAACAGTGTTTCAGGTGACGATGCGGTAATACCCTTGGAAACTCAGCCCTGGCCGCCCGCCATTTTGATGAGATCCAGCGCGCGGTCGGGGAAATTAGTGATCAGCATATCTGCGCCGGCCTCCAGGCACATGCGCATGTTCCGCTCATCATTGACCGTCCATACGTTGACCTGAATGCCTTTTGCGTGCGCCTGCGCGCATTCATCGGGGTTAAACAGAAGTTCGGTGTACAGCGGGTGTAGCGCATCCGCACCCAGGGCGGCTGCATACTCCCACGGGCGCACCATCACGCAGGCATACAGCAGACCGCAGGTGGCCTGTGCGTTTAGCTCCTTTACGCGCATCATGCTGTTGTGCTGGAAGGAGGAATAGACCACCCGGTCCTCCATGCCCATCTGAGCAGCCAGTTCCAGACACTTTTCCTCCATGCCCGGATAGGGGTTGGCGCTGTTCTTCAGCTCCACATTGACATACAGGCCGGTGGGCTTGAGCAGCTCATACACCTCGCGCAGCGTAGGCGCGCGTGCGCCCTCATACTGCGGGTGGGTGCGGTTGAACACATGGCGCTTGATTTCGGCCAATGTCAGGTCAGTTACCGCGCCAATGCCATCGGACACGCGGTCGATGCGCTCATCGTGTATAACGATGAGTTCCTTGTCCCGCGTCAGCTGCACATCCAGCTCCACGCCGTGCGCGCCTTGCTGCACGGCCAGTTCAAAGGCTTCCAGGGTGTTTTCCGGCGCATAGCCTGAGGCGCCGCGATGGGCGCAGATGGTCATCATATTACGCCTTCCTGAGCGCCTGCTGCGCGCGCAGCCCGGCCACCTTGGGGCACTCGGACTGCAGATCCACAGGCATCCACACAAAGTCAAAGCTCATGGGCTTTTTAAAGTACAGGCGATGCTCCTCCAGCGGCTCCGGGCCACAGGAGTTGCTGCCCAGCGGTCCCATCACGCCATCCAACAGCACCTGGGTGATGTCGTCATCCTCCAGCTCGTAGGTGTGCTCGGCCTTGGTAAGCGCCTCCGGCGTGTAATGGTGCGTGCTGAAAGCAAAGGCATTGCCGGCAATGACCAGACCCTGGCCTTCTAAGTTGGTCAGCACCATGTAGCGCGTATCCTCGTGGGAGCCATTCTCCTGCGGGTATACGTACGGCTCATGCGTATCGGCAACAGACATCTCATAGAAGCCCACCAGCGCGCCGGTTTTCTTGTCCGGGTAGCTTTCAAACGGGCCGCGACCCAGCCAGCGCAGGCGGTCAAACGAGCACGGCATCTGGAACCGCAGGCCAAGACGCGGCAGGTACGCTTCAATATCCATAAGCGGCGTGTACAGGGTGTTCAATTGCACCCGCCCATCCGGAAGGAATGTCCAGGTCTGGGTCAGGCTGAGCACGGGACGTGTCACCGGCGGGGCGTACACGCTTTCCACGGTAACGGTCACGCTGTCCTTTTCCTGCTTTGCGTCCATGCGCACCAGGCGCGCACTCAGGCGGTTCAGGCCCAGCTTTTCCCACTTCTCGTTAATGCGGCCGCCAATGCCCCGGTCATTGTCCGTAGGCGCACGCCAGAGGTTCAGTTCCACAGGCGAGGACAGCAGCTCGGTGCCGGCCACCGTCAGGCGCGCCAGCCCCTTGGCCGCACGGGAGAACACATATTGCGCAGTGCCCGAAGTCACAACGGCGCCAGCCTTGGTTTCCTGCAGCGTCAGGCTGCGCGCCACAGTGGGCACCAACGCCTTTTTATAGCCCAGCTGAAGCGGCAGCTGCTCCTCGCACACGGCAAAGCCCTGCGGCGCCCAGTTGGCATGATTCTTGAGCGTAAAGCGCAGGTTCAGCACGCTGTCCTCCGGGTATTTGCCAAGCGGCAGCGTGATGGATACGCGCCGGCCGGGCTTGCAGCTCACAGCCCTTTCACCGCTGACCAGCACCTTGCCTGCATAGCTTACATCCCAGGTGAAGGAAAGCGCATTCAAATCGGTAAACGCGTAGTGGTTGGTCAGCTGCACGCGGCCAGCCTTTTCATCGGCCAGCACAGCGCGCACCGGGCGCAGCACGTGCCGGAATTCCAGCATGCCAGTGTGCGGCGTACGGTCAGGGTACAGCAGCGCGTCCACGCAGAAATTGCCATCGTGCGGATACTCGCCAAAGTCGCCGCCATAGGCATAGAAGCGGTCGCCATCCTGGGTGTAGGCGGTGATGCCGTGATCGACCAGCTCCCACACACAGCCACCAATCAGGCGGGGATAGCGGTTGAACAGCTGCCAGTAATCCTCTAAGTTGCCGGGGCCTTGGCCCATGGCATGTGCATATTCGCACAGGAAGAAGGGCTTGTCGTTCTTTTCCTTGCCCTGTTTGATCAGGTTGGGGATGGAGGTATACATGTGCGACACCATATCGGCTGTTTCGGCCTGCTGGTCGCGCTCATAATGGATGGGACGCGTGTTGTCCAGCTTGCGCATGGCCTCAGCCATCACGACATGGTTGACGCCATAGCCAGCCTCGTTGCCCAGCGACCAGAAGATAATGGAGGGGTGGTTGCGGTCGCGCTCCACCATGCGCACGCCGCGGTCGATAAACTGTTTTTCCCAGATGGGATCCTGCGCGATCAGGTCATAATGCTCCACCTCAACCACGCCGTGGCACTCCAGATCGGCCTCGTCAATGACGTACAGGCCGTATTCATCGCACAGCGACAAGAACCGCGGATCGGGCGGGTAGTGCGCGGTGCGCACGGTGTTGAAATTGTGCCGCTTCATAATCAGCACATCTTCCAGCATGTTGTCCACCGGCGTATAGGAGCCCAGCAGCGTGTGGGTGTCATGCCGATTGGCGCCGTGCAGTTTGACGGCCACGCCATTGATATACAGCACGCCGGACTTAATGGTGATGTCGCGGAAACCAATGCGCTGGCACTCCACCTGACTATCAATGGACACCACTAAGGTGTACAGGTTGGGTGTTTCGGCCGTCCAGGCCTTCACATTGGGGATGCTGGCCTTATACTCGGCCTTGCCGGATTGAACGGCGGCTTCGCCCTGGGCCACCACGCTGTCGCCTTCCAGCAGTTTGAACGCCACCTTTTTTGCGCCCTCAACCAGCGCGGTTGCGGACAGTTCGCCTTTTGTAAAGTTTTCTGACAGCCCGGCATCCACATGGATATCGGCGATGTGCGCCTTGCCAAAGCTCAGCAGCATGACATCGCGGAAAATGCCGTTCAGGCGCCACTTGTCCTGATCTTCCAGATATGTGCCATCCGACCATTGGAACACCAGCACGTGCAGCAGGTTGTCCTTGTCCTTGACCAAGTTGGTGATATCAAACTCCGCCGGCATATGCGGCACCTTGGAAAAACCGGCCAGCGTGCCGTTGACATACACATAGTAGCAGGAGTCTACCCCCTCAAAGCGCAGGCGCGTGCTGCGTCCCTTGTACGCTTCGGGCAGGTCAAACATGGTGCGATAGGCACCCACCGGCGTTTCATCCGGCACGTAGGGCGGATCGTATGGGATGGGGAACTTGACGTTGGTGTACTGCGGCAGGCCATAGCCCTGCATCTGCCAGCAGCCGGGCACGGTAATCTGCTCGGACGGGACCATCGCGCCCACATCCTCCGGGATGTCGCGCGGGCTGTCCAGCAGCTCAAAATCCCAGGTGCCATTGAGCAAACGATAATAAGGAGACGCCGCGCGGCTGAATGTCAGCGCGCTGACCTCATCGGGATAGGGCACCACAGTAGTTCTGCCAGGCAAACGATTGATGTGTAAACTGTCCAGATCCTGATATTCGCGAAAGCGCACAAGCACGCCCCCCTTAAAAAATGATATATGTATGATATCATCTGTACTAAGTAAGTTCAAGGCAGCGGCGTAGCGTCATGAATAGTCATAAAGCAGAAAAATGTTATTAAGCTATTGTCCACATTTAAGAATAAGCGGATAGCAAGTTGATGTCTATACGTTTTATATCGAATCGTTATGCAAAAATAAAGGAAGAGACGCTCAGGGCATGTTCATGAAAAGAAAGCGCTTAATATGACCGCAGTCTTTTACCAAACAGCACGCGTTCAAGTGTAGGCAAGTCCAGAGCACACCGAAACATGAGCATAGGACCGGAAAGTTTGGGTTCTTCTGGTAGATCTGCCTTTCGCAGGAAATGTAAAGCAAGTTTGCAGATAGTTGCCAGATTGGTAGCCACCGTGTCCAACTTGTTTCGCCAGTC
>JAXGRA010000005.1:0-149431 GCA_040766135.1 Christensenellales bacterium | reverse complement strand
AGAGGTTTTTAGCACAATATCGGGATGTCGGAACGGACACAACGCTGCTGATTTGCTCAATTGGTGCCAACTCCTGTTCTTCTGTCATACAAACACCGCGCGCCCAGATGGACGCGCGGTGTGAATGAAACCAGTTGTTTAGCTTAGAACTTCTGAGTGTTCAGGCGGATGGACGGGCCCATCGTGGCGCTCAGGTACAAGCTGCGCAGGTAGACGCCCTTGGCAGCGCTGGGCTTGGCGCGCACGATAGCGGCCATCAGCGCGTTGAGGTTGTCCAGCAGCTGTTCCTCGGTAAAGGACACCTTGCCAATCGGGCAGTGCGCGATGGCGGTCTTGTCCACACGGTACTCAACCTTACCGGCCTTGATATCGGCTACGGCTTTGGCGACGTCCGTGGTGACGGTGCCGGCCTTGGGGTTGGGCATCAGGCCCTTGGGGCCCAGGATGCGGCCAATGCGGCCCACGGTGCCCATCATGTCCGGGGTGGCTACGCACACGTCAAACTCGAACCAGTTTTCGTTGCGGATTTTGTCCACCAGATCGGCATCGCCCACATAGTCGGCGCCTGCGGCCTTTGCTTCATCGGCCTTTTCGCCCTTGGCGAACACCAGCACGCGCTGCACGCGGCCTGTGCCATGCGGCAGCACGACAGTGCCGCGCACCTGTTGGTCAGCGTTGCGCGGGTCAACGCCCAAGCGCAGGGACAGTTCTACAGTTTCATCAAATTTGGCCTTGCCGGTCTGCTTGACCAGGCTGATAGCCTCCTCGGGGTCGTACAACTTGGCCTGGTCAATCAGCTTTTTGGAGTCCAGGTATTTCTTTCCATGTTTCATGTGTTTTCCTCCATGTGGTATTAGCGGCGCTGTGTCCTCCCACATTGCTCCTTACGATTATTCTGCGACGGTGACGCCCATGCTGCGCGCGGTGCCGGCGACCATGCGCATGGCGGCTTCCACGCTGCCTGCATTCAGGTCAGGCATTTTTTCGGTGGCAATCTGACGCACCTGTTCCTGATTGAGCTGGGCAACCTTCTTTTTGTTGGGTGTATCACTGCCGCTTTCGATGTTCAGCGCTTTTTTAATCAGCACCGGCACCGGAGGCGTCTTGGTGATGAAGGTAAAGGAGCGGTCGGAATACACGGTGATGACCACCGGGATGACCAGGCCCGCCTGCTTGGCGGTGCGCTCGTTGAACTCCTTGCAGAAACCGGGGATGTTGACGCCGTGCTGACCCAGCGCAGGCCCGATGGGGGGCGCGGGGTTGGCCTTAGCGGCGTTCACCTGGAGTTTGATAATTGCGGCTACTTTCTTTGCCATCGGTGTGGCTCCTCCTCAATTGTGGTAATGGCGGCGCTTCGGCGCCTCCCACCTTTAACCGAGCACTACGCTCAGACTTTGTCCGCTTCGTCGATTCCGATCTCAACCTGCATTTCGCGGCCCAAGAACATCTTGACCTTGACCTGCATCTTGCCGCGCGCGATATCGATGGACTCCACCACACCGGTGAAGTTCTCGAGCGGACCGGACAGTATCCGGACTTCCTCGCCCACCACGATCTTGCAGGCTTCGGCCTGCGGGCGGCTGTTGAGCATCGTTTCGACTTCGGCGTCGGTCAGGGGCACGGGTTTGCTTTCCGGGCCCACAAAACCAGTAACGCCGCGCGTGTTACGCACCACGTACCAGCTTTCACTGGTAATGATCATTTTGACCAGCACATAACCAGGGAAGGTTTTGTGCTGCGTGATGACGCGCTTGCCGTTTTTGATTTCGGCAACTTCTTCCATGGGGACAGCAACTTCCTGGATCAGGTTTTGCATGCGGTTGTTCTCGGCCGCTTTCTCAAGGTTATCTTTTACCTTGTTCTCATAGCCGGAATACGTATGCACCACGTACCAGGCAGCTTGCTGCGGGTTCTGGATGGTTTCCTGTTCGGTCATGTTTTCCTCCCGGTCCTCTTAGCCCATCAGCAATGCGATCAGGCTGGAGGCGCCGGCATCCAACAATCCGATTACGACACCCATAAATACCATGAACGCAAGCACAATCAGCGTATAGTTGATCAGATCGTTCCGGCTGGGCCAGGTGACCTTCTTCAGCTCCCGCCACATGTTCTTGAACGGCTGCGCGATGCGTGACGGCAATCGCTTCAGCCACGCAACAGCACGGGTCAGGAAGTTTTCCTTCTTGTCCGCCGAACGGACAGCCTTTTTCTCGCTCATGACTTACCTCGTCTCGCGATGTGCCGTGTGCTTCCTGCAGAAACGGCAGAACTTGCTCAGTTCAATGCGGTCGGGGGTGTTCTTCTTGTTCTTCTTGGTGTTGTAGTTGCGCTGCTTGCACTCCTGGCAGGCTAACACAATGTTGGCACGTGCGTCCTTGACTGCCACTTAAGCACACCTCTTTTCTGGAAATAGTAATCAGTCCGTGACGATGCTGACAACAGCACCAGCGCCCACAGTGTGGCCGCCTTCGCGGATGGCGAAACGCAGGCCGGGCTCAATCGCGATGGGGGTAATCAATTCCACTTCCATCTGGATGTTGTCGCCTGGCATGACCATCTCAACGCCTTCAGGCATCTTGATGGAGCCGGTCACGTCCGTCGTGCGGAAGTAGAACTGCGGGCGATAGCCGTTGAAGAACGGCGTATGACGGCCGCCTTCTTCCTTCGTCAGCACGTATACTTCGCCAAAGAAGTGCACATGAGGCTTGATCGTGCCGGGCTTGGCCAGTACCTGGCCGCGCTCGATGTCCGTACGCTGCACACCGCGCAGCAACACGCCGATGTTGTCGCCGGCCTGCGCCTGATCCAGCAGCTTGTGGAACATTTCCACGCCGGTCACGACCACGCTGCGCGGCTTTTCCATCAGGCCTACGATTTCAACGGTGTCGGATACCTTGACCAGACCGCGCTCGACACGGCCGGTGGCCACGGTGCCGCGGCCGGTGATGGAGAATACGTCTTCAACGGGCATCAGGAAGGGACGATCCACTGCGCGCTCAGGCGTGGGAATGTAGTTGTCCACTGCTTCCATCAGCTCATAGATGCAGGCCGTTTCCTTGGCATTGCGAGGATCAGCGCCGCCGCCGGTCATGTACTCCAGCGCCTTCAATGCAGAGCCCTTGATGATCGGGATGTCGTCGCCGGGGAAGTTGTAGCTGCTCAGCAGCTCGCGTACTTCCATCTCTACCAGTTCCAGCAGCTCTTCGTCATCCATCAGGTCGGTCTTGTTCATGAACACTACGATATACGGCACGCCAACCTGACGGGCCAGCAGAATGTGCTCACGGGTCTGCGGCATGGGGCCGTCGGGCGCCGATACCAGCAGGATTGCACCGTCCATCTGCGCAGCACCGGTGATCATGTTCTTTACATAGTCGGCGTGGCCGGGGCAGTCTACGTGTGCGTAGTGACGGTTGTCCGTCTCATACTCTACGTGTGAGGTGTTGATCGTGATTCCGCGCGCCTTCTCTTCCGGCGCCTTGTCAATCTGATCATAGCGCATTGCCTCGGCATGTCCTGCCTGAGACAGTACCATCGTGATCGCTGCCGTCAGCGTCGTCTTGCCGTGGTCTACGTGACCGATCGTGCCGATGTTGACGTGCGGCTTGTTCCGTTCAAACTTTTGTTTAGCCATGTTGTTTCCTCTTCCTCCACAATTACATCATTCGGCTTAGTTGCCGGTAATTTTGTCTGCTACTCCCTTGGGCACTTCCTCGTAATGGCTGAACTCCATCGAGAAGTTGCCGCGCCCCTGCGTCTTGCTGCGCAGGTCGGTGGCGTACCCAAACATGGAACTGAGCGGTACAACAGCGTGTACCATATGATCGCCCAGATGGGATTCCATGGTTTCAATGCGACCGCGCCGGGCGCTGATATCGCCCATGACATCGCCCATATATTGATCGGGTACGATCACTTCAACCTTCATCACAGGCTCCAGCAAGCGTTGGTCTGCACCCTTGAGCGCTTCCTTAAACGCCATGGAACCGGCAATTTTGAAGGCCATTTCGGACGAGTCTACCTCGTGGAAGGAGCCATCGAGCAAAGTGGCTGTAAAGTCCACCACCTCATAGCCTCCCAGCGCGCCGGATTTGGCTGCTTCCTGGATGCCGTTGTTGATGGGCTGGATAAACTCCTTGGGGATAACGCCGCCCACGGTCTTGTTTTCGAATGTGTAGCCGCTGCCGGGCTCGGCGGGCGCGATCTCGATCACGCAATGACCATACTGGCCATGGCCGCCGGTCTGGCGCACAAAACGCCCTTCGGCCTTGGAAGCCTTGCCGATGGTTTCCTTATAGGATACCTGCGGCTTGCCTACGGTAGCTTCTACACGGAACTCCCGCGTCATGCGGTCTACAATGATTTCCAGATGCAGTTCGCCCATGCCTGCGATGATGGTCTGCCCTGTTTCCTCATCGGTGTAGCTTTTGAACGTGGGATCTTCCTCAGCCAAACGCGAGAGCGCGTAGGTCATCTTTTCCTGACCGGCCTTGGTCTTGGGTTCAATGGCTACCTGGATAACAGGGTTGGGGAACTCCATCTTTTCCAGCACCACCGGGTGCTTTTCATCGCACAGCGTATCGCCTGTTACCGTGTTGCGCAAACCAACTGCGGCGGCAATGTCGCCGGTAAATACGGCATCGACATCCTCGCGATGGTTGGCATGCATGCGCATGATGCGGCTGAAACGTTCGCGCTTGTCCTTGGTGCTGTTGTACACATAGTTGTTGGACTCAATCTTGCCGGAGTATACCCGGAAGAAAGCCAGCTTGCCCACGAAAGGATCCACCGCAATTTTGAACGCAAGCGCCGAGAAGGGCTCGTCATCACGGGGATGCCGCTCAATGGCAACATCGCTGTCCTTGGGATCGCTGCCCACGATGGACGGAATGTCCAGCGGCGAGGGCATGTACGCGCAGATGGCGTCCAACAGCGGCTGCACACCCTTGTTGTGATAGGATGTGCCGCACAGCACCGGTGTAATCTCGCAAGCAATGGTGGCCTTGCGCAGTACTTTCTGGAGTTCAGCTATGCTCGGCTCCTCGCCTGCACAGTATTTCTCCATCAGATCCTCGTCCAGTTCGGCCAGGGCTTCAACCAGTTCGTTGCGGGCTTGTTCAGCATCAGCCAGGATATCCGCAGGAATCTCTTCCTCCCGAACATCATTGCCGTCATCGTCGTAGTACACTTCAGCCTTCATGCGGATCAAATCCACAATGCCGCGGAAGCTGCTCTCTACGCCGATGGGCAGCTGGATGGGCACGGCGTGCGCATTGAGGCGGTCGTGCAGCATGTGCAGCACGCGGTCAAAGTCAGCGCCGGTGATATCCATCTTGTTGATGTAGGCCATGCGGGGAACGTTGTAGCGATTTGCCTGGCGCCACACTGTTTCGCTTTGCGGCTCGACGCCGCCCTTGGCACAGAAAACCGCCACCGCGCCGTCCAATACGCGCAGTGAACGCTCCACCTCGACGGTGAAGTCCACGTGCCCGGGGGTGTCGATAATGTTGATGGTGTGGTCCTTCCAAGTGGCTGTGGTGGCAGCGGATGTGATGGTGATACCACGCTCACGCTCCTGATCCATCCAGTCCATCGTGGCCGAGCCGTCGTGCGTTTCGCCCATGCGATGCAGCCTGCCTGCATAGTACAGGATGCGCTCGGTGGTCGTCGTCTTGCCGGCGTCGATATGGGCCATGATGCCAATATTCCGGACCATTTCCAAGGGGTGTGTTCTTTGCATGCGAGTAAATACTCCCTAATGTGCCCTGCCCGGGCCTTCCTTCTTTACCAGCGATAGTGGGCAAACGCTTTGTTTGCCTCAGCCATGCGGTGCATTTCTTCCTTACGGCCCACAGCCTTGCCCGTGTTGTTGCTGGCATCCAGCAGCTCTCCGGCCAGGCGCTCGGCCATGGTCTTTTCATCGCGCTTGCGGCTGAACTCAATCAGCCAGCGCAGAGCCAAGGTCTGACGACGCTCGGGGCGGATTTCCATGGGCACCTGGTAGGTGGCACCGCCCACGCGGCGGGCCTTGACTTCCAGCTGCGGCATCACGTTGTTGAGCGCTTCCTGGAATACATCGCCCGGCTCCTTGCCGCTGCGTTCCTTAATCATTTCAAAGGCGCTGTAGCAGACATTCTGCGCAACGCCGCGTTTGCCATCCAGCATCAGCTGGTTAATGAGCTTGGTTACCTGAACCGTCCCGTAGATCGGATCAGGCAGCACTTCACGCTTGGGTATAAATCCACGACGGGGCATGGTGTTCCCTCCTAATTCCTGTTGGTGTGAATAACCCCCACCGAAGGCACGTCAGCATCGTGCCTGCCATAAGCCGCGCTGGTACTTGCTGTGCGCCGGGGTGTTCCAGCCCAGGCACATCCGCACCGCACGCCATAGGGGCGGATGATCACTTCTTGGGTTTTTTAGCCCCGTAGAGTGAACGGCCCTGGTTGCGCTTAGCAACACCTGCCGTATCCAGCGCGCCACGAATGATATGGTAGCGCACGCCGGGCAGGTCACGCACACGGCCGCCACGAATCAGCACCACGCTGTGCTCCTGCAGGTTGTGACCGATACCAGGGATGTAGCATGTGCCCTCGTACTGGTTGGTCAAGCGGATTCTCGCAATTTTGCGCAGCGCCGAGTTGGGCTTTTTAGGCGTGGTCGTCTTAACAGACAGACACACGCCGCGCTTCTGCGGACATCCCTGCAGAATCGGAGCGTCGGACTTCTTTTTTGCGTCTTTCCTTCCCTTGCGGATCAACTGGTTGATCGTCGGCATGGAAGCACCTCCTGTTTTTGATCGGACCCCGCTTACCGGGTATCCTCCTATAACATCCCCGCAACCCATGGGAGATATATAGTCTACGTCATTTGCGGCAAAAACCGCGGGTTACCGCACAGGTAACCGATTCACAGTATCACAAAAATATTGGCAATGTCAATGTTTTTACCGAAAATTGACAATTGAGCATATCAAAACAAAGAATACCCGCCAACCCGATTATGCCAAAAGAAACTTTGGCTGTGGTTGGCGGGTATGCCAGGCGATAAAATTATGCCTGGGCCGGGGCACCCACCGGGCACACATCAGCGCAAGCGCCGCAGTCAATGCACGCGTCTTCGTCAATCACGTACGTGTCATCACCCTGCGTGATGGCGCTGACCGGGCACTCTGCCTCGCAGGCGCCGCAATTGATGCAAGCATCGGAAATTTTGAAAGCCATAGTTTCTACCTCCCATGTGATCGCTATTTATGCGTTCCACAATAGTATAGGGCATTTCTTTGGCGAAAGCAATAGTACATCTGTGCGATTTATGTTCTGGCAAAGCATTCTCACGTTTGCCAGCAGGTTACATATAATGGTATGATTATCTATACGCAGCTTGGCTGCGCAACCCCTAACGCGAAGGAGGAACTTACGTCTTTGCCCTTACAAATTCGTACAATGGACACCTGCCAGGCCATGTTCGGCATGAATGACCAGAACATCCGGGTGTTGGAGGACGAACTCCGGGTGACGATTCATATGCACAATGGCCAGCTTGTTGCCCACGGGGACGCGGCCAATGTGCACATGGCTGAGGATATCTTGGACAAGCTCCAAAATCTATTGGAGCGCGGCGAGCAGGTTGACATCGGCCGCATGCGCTATTATGTGCGCCTGGCCCAGGCCGGGCAATTGGAGCAGGCCGAGGAGATAATAAATGATACGGTGGCCTATACCTACCGCGGCCGCCCAGTACGCTGCAAAACGGGCGGGCAAAAAGCCTATGTGGACGCCATCCGCAACAATCAGCTGACCATTGCCGTGGGCCCAGCCGGCACGGGTAAAACATTTTTGGCCATTGCGCTGGCAGTAGCCGCTTACCGCAATAAAATGGTCGAACGCCTGGTGCTTACCCGCCCGGCGGTAGAAGCTGGTGAAAAACTGGGGTTTTTGCCCGGAGACATGGCGCAGAAGGTAGACCCCTACCTGCGGCCGCTATATGACGCACTGCACGAAATGATGGGCACCGATGGCGTCCAAACCATGTTTGACATGGGTGCTATTGAGATTGCACCGCTGGCTTTCATGCGCGGGCGCACGCTCAACGATGCTTTTATCATCCTGGACGAGGCTCAGAACACCACGCCCGAACAAATGAAAATGTTTTTAACGCGCATGGGCCGCAACGCCAAATGCGTTGTGACCGGCGACATGACCCAGATTGACCTGCCGCCGCAGCGACGCAGTGGGCTATGGATGGCACAGGAGGTGCTCTCCGGCATCCCTGGCGTTCAGGTAATGGAATTAGACAAGCACGACGTGGTGCGTAACGACCTAGTACAACGCATCGTAGCTGCCTATGAAGCCTATGAAAACGGGGAGTCCCACAATGATTGATCAAAACACTGCAACACAGCCCTCAACCAGCGTGTTAAGCAAATTGCGGGCGTTTCTAAAATCCTCGCTGTTTGTCAAGTCCGCCATTATTCTGGTGGGTACGCTGATTGTATTCCTTATCTGCGCAGCGGCCATCACCCCTGCACGCTACCAACTGTCTATCGGTATGGTGCCGCCGCACACCATCGCGGCCAGCCGCGATGTGGTGGACGAAATCACCACCGAACAAAACCGTGTCCAGGCCGCGCTGGCTATTACGCCCACCTACCGCTACCAGGAAGGCATCACCGATCAGGTGTTGCACCAGTTGGAGGCCGTAAAGGCCGAACTGGATGGTGTGCGTCAATATGCCATGACGTTGCCCGATTACGGGCCCACGCGCCACTATTCGGCGCAGGAGTTACAGGAAGCCGGCGATATGATTACGCTGGCCACCTTCCGCGATTTTCAGCTGATTACGCTGATGAACGCCTCACAAAATTCATTTGAAGAGTTGTTTGCTTCCTTAACGCAGGCGGTACGCAACACCATGCAGGGGCACATCACCCAGGGTCAGGAAACCATCGCAATCAGTTCTATTATGCAGATTATAGGGTATCGCACCAGCGTAAGCCTTCTGCAAAACGTAGCATTGCCCGTGCTGCAGGCCATTATCATGCCCAATATGGTCATTGACGAGGAAGCCACCGCGCAGGCGCGTCAGGACGCGCGCGATGCCGTCGAGCCGGTTGTATACAAGCAGGGGCAAAACATCCTGGTACGTGGTGCCGGACGCATCAAGGCCAACGAACTGGAAATGCTCGACACCCTTGGGCTGTTGAGCAACAACCGCGTAGATTACCTGCCCTATTTAGGTACGCTGGGCGTAGTGTTTCTGTCGCTGCTGGCCATGATGGTGGCCATGCGCTTGCTGTGGCCGCGCCTGTTCAATCGCATGCCCAGCCTGATTCTGTTGTATATGGTGCTGATACTGGTATGCGCGCTATGCTATTTTTTTAAAGCCATTCAATTGCCCTATGCCGCGCCTTTGGTGCTGATGCCTATGCTGATCGTGCTGTTGATGGGCGCTATCCCCGCACTGCTGGCTACCGTATCCGGTGCTATTATCGCCGCTTTCATGCTGGGCACCGGCGGAACGAGTCCGCAGGAAATGTATACGCTGCTCACCATGTTTTTGCTGTCCGGCGCTGCCATTATCACCATCCTCGGACGGCGTACGCTGCGCAGCATGATTTTTGTAGCCGGGCTGGTCGCAGCAATAATTTCCTTCCTGACGGTGATGGGCATCGGCCTGGTCGCCACAGTAGACCGTTCCGTGCTGCTGGAACGTGCGCTGTGGGCGGGCGCAGGTTCCATGATTTCTGCGCTGCTGTGCTTAGCCATACAGCCGTTGCTGGAAACGCTGTTTAACCTGCCCACGCCCAACCGGCTGTATGACCTAAGCAGCCCCAACCATCCGCTGCTGCGGCGGCTGATGTTAGAAGCGCCGGGCACCTATCACCACAGCGTTATCCTGGCCAATCTGGCCGAGGCTGCAGCAGAGGCCATCGGGGCTGATGCACTGCTGGCGCGCGTGGGCGCATACTATCATGACATTGGAAAATTAAAACAGCCGCTGTGGTTCCGTGAAAATCAGATCGGCACATCCAACATTCATGACGGTGCCGACACCAAGACCAGCGTAACGATGATCACAGGGCATGTAACCGCCGGCCTGGCGCTGGCCAAGCAGTATCGCCTTCCCTATGCCATCCAGCAAATCATTGCCGAACATCATGGCAGCACGTTGGTGTCGTACTTTTATTCCAAGGCGCTGAAAGAATCCAGCAGCGACAACGTGGTAGTAGAGGCAGACTACCGTTATCCCGGCCAAAAACCGCGCACGGCGGAGTCCGCCATTATCATGCTGTGTGATACGGTGGAAGCTGCCGTACGTTCCATGCCTTCACGTGCCCCGCACGAAGTGCGGCGCTTCATTGGCGACCTGATCAAAGGCAAGGTGGATGACGGTCAGCTATCCGACAGCCCGCTGACGTTAAGAGACCTGGATTTAATCCGTGAAGCGTGTGCCACGGTGCTGCATGGTGTGTTCCACGAGCGCGTAGAATATCCTGCTCCCCCTCAGCACACCAGTTTGCGCGGGCAGTTGATGGGCGCGCTGTCCGGAACATATCCGGCCGCCCGCCGCCCGCGCAAGCAGGACGACGATACCCCCACCAAGCAATCCACATGACGCTGATACTGCTGGACGGCTTGGCCGTTGCCGATGCGCTGGCCGAACAACTGACACAGGTAGCATGCGCCTGCCTTGCGTTGGAGGGCGTAACGCTGCCTTGTTATGCCACGCTGACATTGACCGATGATGCGGGCATCCAGGATATCAATCGCATGCGCCGCGGCATGGACAAGGCCACCGATGTGCTAAGTTTCCCCAGCATCCCCTATGCCTCCGGCCACACCGCACGCATGGCTGAGGACAGGCTGCAGCGCTGCTGGGATCCGGATGAGCGTGCCGCGCATATAGGCGATATCGTCATTTCACTGGAACGCGCAGCTGAACAAGCCCTGACCTATGGGCACCCCGATGCGCGGGAAATCTGCTATCTGCTGGCCCACGGCATGTTTCATCTGATGGGCTATGACCATACCACAAAAGAGGAGCAGGACATCATGCGCAACATGGAGGAAGCCGCGCTTGTTGAGGCGCGCACCGGCAACCTGGTCACCGATGAGGAGCTGCTGCAGCTGGCACGGGAGGCCATGCAGCGCAGCTATTCGCCTTATTCCCACTACAAGGTGGGCGCCTGCCTGCTGGCCGCCGATGGCCGCACCTACCAGGGCAGCAACATTGAAAACGCGTCCTACGGGCTGACCAACTGCGCCGAGCGCACAGCGGTGTTCAACGCCGTACACAGCGGCGCGCGTGATTTTATGGCCATTGCCATTGCCGCTGAAAAATCCGCGCCCTGGCCCTGCGGCGCGTGCCGCCAGGTGCTGTCGGAGTTTTGCGCCGACCTGCGTGTGCTGGTCACCTGGGGCGACGGGCAAACCGACCATTCCACACTGCAGGAACTTTTGCCCCACAGCTTCTCCCCTGCAAGCGGCATCCAGGATATACTGGGAAAGGAATAAACATGTCTGACAGCAAATTCCGCTCCGGCTTCATCACCGTGATCGGCCGCCCCAATGTGGGCAAATCCACGCTGATTAACCGCATCGTGGGCGAGAAGGTGTCCATCGTGTCCCCGCGCCCGCAGACCACGCGCAACCGTGTGTTGGGTGTACGCACTGATGAAAAGCAAGCCTGGCAAATGGTATTTGTAGATACGCCCGGCATCCACAAGCCGCGTACAAAGCTGGGCGATTATATGGAAAAAACGGTGCAGGATGCCATGCAGGGCATGGATGTGCTGGTATTGATGGTGGATGCCGCCAGCGTCGGAGCGCGCGACCGCAACATCCTACTAAGCTTGGGCGCAAAGAAACTGCCCCGGATACTGGCCATCAACAAGGTGGACACTGTACACCCGCAAACGCTGCTGCCGCTGATGGATTTATTTAAGGACGATGACCTCACCGCCATCATCCCCATCAGCGCGCGCACCGGCGATGGTGTAGACGCTTTGGTGGAGGAAATTGCAAAGCATTTGCCTGAAGGGCCGCGCTATTTCCCAGAGGATATGTGGACAGACCAATCCGAGCGGCAGATCTGCGCCGAACTGGTGCGCGAAAAGACGCTGTACAACCTGCGCGATGAAATCCCACACGGCATTGGGGTGGAGATTATCTCCATTGCACAGCCGCGCGAGGGGCTGACCGAAATCCATGCCGACCTGTATGTGGAGCGCGAGGGGCACAAGCGCATCGTTATTGGCAAACAGGGCAGCATGCTCAAGCGCATTGGCATACAAGCCCGCGAGGACATTGAGGCCCTGCTGGGTACGCAGGTCAACCTGCAGCTGTTTGTTAAGGTGCGCCCGGACTGGCGCGACAACCCGCGGGATTTAAAAACCTTAGGCTATACCGAGTAACGAGGCAACGCATATGAAACTAAAACGCATCCTGCCTTTTGTATTGGCGCTGATGATCAGCGGATGCTCGGCGCAGAGCAAGCAGGAACCGACATACGAAAAATATTCCATGTCCTTCTTTGGCACGTTTGATACCGTGATCAGCATCATCGGGTATGCGCCCGACCAGGCCACCTTTGACCAGGAGGCTGCCAAAGCACAGGAGCTGTTTACAAACCTGCATCAGCAGTTTGATAAATATCACCTGTATGAAGGGGTAAATAACCTGCGCACATTGAATGAACAGGCTGCGCAGCAGCCGGTGCCCGTGCCGCAGGAGTTGTTTGATTTAATCCTGTACTGCAAGGAGCATCAGACAAAACTCCACAACACCGTCAACATCGCCTTGGGCAACGTACTGGCGCTATGGCACGATGCGCGTGAAAAAGCGGAGGTCACCCCCACTGCCGCGTGCCTGCCGGATATGCAGACGCTATCACAGGCCGCACTGCATACCGATATTGATGATGTAGTGCTGGACAAGCAAAACCGCACGGTTATGTTCACAGACCCCGCCCTGCAGCTGGATTTGGGCGCCGCGGCCAAAGGTTATGCAACAGAGCTGGTGGCGCAGCAACTGCTCAAAGGGCCCATGCCATCCTTTATCATCAACGCGGGCGGCAACGTACGCACCGGACATTCGCCCAAGGATGGCCGCAACAACTGGGGGGTCGCCATCCAGCACCCGGACGGCCGCGTGGTCGCGCAATCACAGGGCGATATCATCGAAACGCTGTTTGTGCACGATCTATCCGTGGTTACCAGCGGTGATTATCAGCGGTATGTGGAGATAGACGGCGTGCGCTATCACCACATCATCTCGCCGGAAACCTTGATGCCTACGCATTACATGCGCTCGGTCTCCATCCTGACGGAACATTCGGGCTACGCCGACTTGTTATCCACAGCGGTGTTTCTGATGCCCTTTGAGGAGGGGCTGGCTTTTGTAGAATCGCTGCCGGGCGTGGAGGCCGTATGGGTGCTGAACGATTGCAGCGTGCGCATGACAAAAGGAGCCGAGGCCGTGGCCCGCTCCTTTGGCGCATCCAATCATAATCCCTGATGATTGATTAGCCCTTGGGGTGCAGCAATTCCCCCGCCAACGCGATTTGTTGGCTGATACGCTCCCACGCATCGATATCCAGGCCGCCCTCCGGGGCGGTTTGTTGTACATTGGCGGTGGCAGCCAGCACACAGTCCGCCTCGCGCACCAAATTGAGCGAGGTGCGCAGGAGATTGGCGGCGGCAGCCAGCGCGCTGGGCGACAGGCTGTTCACACCGGCCTGGCTGTCCACATACGCATGCAGGCACTTGTCCCCCATAAAGCGCTGATGTCCGGGCAGGCCACCGCACAGCGCATCAGCCGTAGCGGCTAGTGTTTGCGCGGCCTGCGGCTTGGCAAATACTACGCCTAAGCCCGTGGGGTCGGCAATCAAAGAAGCCAGCACATCGTTAAGCGTAACTTGCACGGGCAACGTGGTGGTATAGCGCGCGGACAGCGCCTGCGTGGCTGCCAGCCAGTTTTCGCGCAAGCTGCCGTCAAAGGGAATTTCCCGCACACGGCCATGCCCGGACAGCGCGTAGGCCAGCTCCGCCGCATCGCGCAGGCGTTCATCCGCATATAAGGGGTAGCAAATCACGCCCTGAGGCATCAGGCCCGATGCCAGCGGAACACCGCCGCTCACAGGCCACTGATGATACAGATGACAGGCCAGCACGCATGAAAGACCCTGCGCCAATTCCAATAAGCCATCGGGATGGGTCAGCACGGCCAATGTCGCATCGGCTTCCTGACAGGCTTCAACGGTTTCCACCGTCATGGCGCTGCCATAGGCCTCCACCGAGGCCGCGCCCATGCGCTCATCCTTCATCACAAAGGAATGCCCAAAGGCTACCGCCACATCCGACAGCACCTGCTGCACCTGTGCTTGCAGGCTGCGGGCACGGGGCGTATCCCAGGCAAATACGATGCGGGCGCGCATGTTTACCCCTTTCCTTTACTCCCAGTCCACCGGGTAGGATGCCACAGGGTTGTCGATGTGCTTGCCGTTGCGCACAAGCATCTGGATAACGTTATCAATCAGCGTCTGATCGGTAAACGGCGTGGGCGCAAAGTCATTATAATCGCGTTTGGAAGAAATCCGGGCCGGAATGATACGGAACGCCGAGGACAGCACCTCGCCGTCCTTGATACGGAAACGGATTTGGAAGATAAACGTGCTCATGTCGCTGGGCTTGTTGTTGCCGGAAAAGCTGAAATTGCCCAGCGAATAGACGATGTACTTGCCATTGTATTCCTCAATGGGGTTGATGCGGTGGCTGTGATGTCCCAGGACAAGGTCGGCACCGGCATCAATGGTCAGTTTGCCCATTTTCTGCTGGTTTTTGTTGGGATAGTAATCCAATTCCTCTCCCCAATGATAGCTGACGATAATCAGGTCATAGGCCGGACGGATTTCCGCAATCTTGGCCGGCACCTCTGTATACATTCGCTCCATGCGCTCACGCAGGTGCCAGTAGGACAGCATGGCGATCTTGACGCCTTTTACTTCAAACTCACCCATCTGCTCGGCCGTACTCCACACGATGCCGGCTTCGGTCAGGGTATCGGTGGTTTCCTTGTGCCCCTGCTCACCATGGTCCATGGTATGGTTGTTTTCAAACGAAACGGCCTCAAAACTGCCGTCTTTAAGGATCTCCACATATTCCGGCGGCGCGGAAAACACAAACTGGTTGTTGGTTTTGTACACCGGCGCGGTGGTCAGCGTGCTTTCAAAGTTGCCAATGGTCAGATCATCCTGGGACAGCAGGTCGCGTACATTGCGCATCACAAACGACAGGTCTCCGCCCTGCTTGCGCAGTTCGTTTTCAAAAATATTGTTGCGCTTGCGCACATCGCCGCCAATGGTGATATCGCCCACCGCAGAAATGGTAATCTCCACACTGCCGTCGGGCAGCGTTTCGATCACGGGCTCCTCGGTAGCAACGGGGATGTCCGGCACTTCTTCAGCGTTGGAAGATGTTTGCAGCGGTTGTTCGGTAGCGTTGGGCTGCGGAAACACCTCTTGGATGGACACTTCCTCATCGGCCATCGCAACAGGTGCGCCCGCCAGCAGCAGCGCCAGCAACAATACCAGGAACTGGGATAGTCGCATCAAATACTCCTTATTTACCCTTCAGGAAGGCGTGCATACGGTCAAACGCCTCGCTCATTTTGTCTACGCTGGTGGCATAGCAGCAGCGGATATATCCTTCGCCGCAGGCCCCAAAGGCAGTGCCCGGTATGCACACCACGGCCTGCTCCTTGAGCAGGTGCTCACAGAAAGTATCGCTGTCCATGCCGGTGGCGGCAATGGACGGAAACATATAAAACGCGCCCCTGGGCTCCACACAGGGCAGCCCCATGTCGGTAAAGGCCTTATACATCAGCCGCCGCCGCTGGTCATAGCTTTGGCGCATGGTTTCAATGTCGCGGTAGTTGTCCAGCCGTCCCTGTTTTAAGGCCTGAATGGCCCCAACCTGCGAGGCGCGGCTGGCGCACATAATAGCATACTGGTGTATTTTGGCCGGATTTTTGAGCAGCCATTCCGGCGCGCATACATACCCTACCCGGAAACCCGTCATGGCAAACGATTTGCTGAAGCCGTTGATCAGAATGGTGCGCTCGCGCATGCCAGGCAGCGAAGCAAAGCTCTCCTGCCGGAAACCGTCATACACCAGCTCGATGTAAATATCGTCAACAATCATCAGCAGATCATGCCGGATGACAATATCGGCAATGGCCTGCATGGTATCAAGCGGCATCACTGCGCCCGTGGGGTTGCAGGGGTAAGCCAGGAACACGGCCTTGGTCTTGTCCGTGATGGCCTTTTCCAGCGTCTCTGGCGTAACCATAAAGCCATTATTGCTATCCGTGGGCACCACCACCGGCGTACCGCCTGCAAACTGGACGCAGGGCTGGTAGCTGACATAGCCCGGATCGGGCAATATCACTTCATCACCGGGCGCAAGCAGGCCGCGCATGACCATGTCGATGGCCTCGCTGGCGCCTACGGTAACCAGCACCTCGTTTTCAGCGTCATAGTGCACGCCAAAGCGCGCGGACAAATAGTGTGCAATCTCCCGGCGCAGTTCAATCATGCCATAGTTGGCTGTGTACTGCGTCTGGCCGTCCATCAGGCTGTCGATGACCGCGCTGCGGATGTGGTAAGGCGTAACAAAATCCGGCTCGCCAATGCCTAAGGAAATCACGTCCTCAATACCGCCTGCGATGTCAAAGAACTTGCGGATACCGCTGGGCGGGACGGCCTCCACCAAAGGGTTCATGGTAAATTCCCTCACGGAGAGATCACCAGCCTTTGATCTTCCATCTTTTGCCCAAAGATGACGCCATCCTGCTTGTAGCGCTTTAACACAAAGCTGGTGGACGTAGCAGTCACGGTATCCAGCGTGCTTAGCTTTTCGCTGACAAAATAGGCCAGTTCACGCAGCGTGGGGGCCTCTAACAGCAACAGCAGATCGTACGCACCGCTCATTAAAAATACACTGCGCACTTCTTCAAAGCCGCCGATTCGCTTGGCGATCGCGTCAAAGCCTTGATCGCGCTGCGGGGTGACCTTGACTGAAATCATCGCTTCCACAAAGGTTTTCTGCGTCTGATCCCAGTCTACCACCGGGCGGTACTGCACGATGACGCGATCATCCTCCATGCCCTGGATGGCGCGAGCCACTTCCTCTTCGGACACGCCCAACATCACGGCAATGCGCGATACCGGCATGCGGCAATCCTGGCACAGCAGCTCTAATACACGTTGGTTTAGCTCGTTCATATGGCCTCCTACATCAATCCTGAAATAACGCCCTGGGGGCTGACGCTTACATTCAGCGCAGCCGGCTTCCTGGGCAAGCCGGGCATGGCAATGATATCCCCGGCAAAGGCCACCACAAACCCGGCCCCTGCCGACAGGCGGATGTCCCGGATGGTTACGGCAAAGCCTTGCGGTGCGTTGATGAGCTTTGCCTCATCGCTGAAGGAATACTGCGTCTTGGCAATGCACACCGGCATGCTGCCATAGCCTTCGTCGGTCAATTCTTTGAGCATTTGCAGCGTTTTTCCAGCCCAAGTGACTCCGTCCGCGCCGTATACGCGCTGCGCCACGGCTTCCACCTTTTCCTGAAGCGATGCATCCGCTTCATAGGTATACTGCCGCGAGGGGGCTTGCCCGCTGTTACAGGCTTGCGCCACCAATTCTGCCAGCTCGGTCGCGCCTGCGCCGCCCTGGGCCCAGCCTTCGGTCAACGCACAGGGCACACCCATCTGCGCCATGGTAGCCAGGAGCGCATCAATTTCAGCCTGGGTGTCGGACGCAAACCGATTAACAGCCACCACCGGCTGGATGCCCCATACCTCGCGCACGTTGCGGATGTGGCGCTTCAGGTTGTCCATGCCGATATTCAGCGCGTCCACATTTTCCTTGTTCAGGTCATCCTTGAGGACGCCGCCGTGGTGCTTGAGCGCCCGGATGGTCGCCACCAGCACCACACAATCCGGCCACAGGCCGGTGGCACGGCATTTGATATCAATAAACTTCTCTGCACCCAGATCGGCACCAAAGCCGGCCTCGGTCACCACATAGTCCGCCATTTTCATGGCTAAGGTGGTGGCGATCACGCTGTTGCAGCCATGGGCAATGTTGGCAAAGGGCCCACCATGCATCAGGCAGGGCGTATGGTCGATGGTCTGAACCAGGTTGGGCATCATGGCGTCGCGTAGCAGCGCACACATGGCACCTGCAGCCCCAATATCCGCACACGTGACCAGCTTGTTGTCATAGGTGCGGGCTACCACAATGCGTGACAGCCGGTCATGCAGGTCGGTCAAATCCGCCGCCATGCAAAAAGTAGCCATGACCTGGCTGGCCGCCGTGATGTCAAAGCCATCCTCGCGCGGCATGCCGTTGGCCGTGCCGCCCAAACCGCTGACAATGCTGCGCAGCTGCCGGTCGTTGACGTCCATGCAGCGGCGGATCATGATTTTGCGCGGGTCAATGCCCAGCTGGTTGCCCTGCTGGATATGGTTGTCCACCATCGCAGCCAGCAGGTTGTTGGCCGCGGTAATGGCGTGCAGGTCGCCGGTAAAGTGCAGGTTGATATTTTCCATGGGCAGCACCTGCGCATACCCGCCGCCCGTTGCCCCGCCCTTCATGCCAAACACCGGGCCCAATGACGGCTCGCGCAGGGCCAGCATGGCCTTGCGCCCCGTGCGCGTGAGACCATCGGCCAGTGCAATGCTCACCGTGGTCTTGCCCTCGCCGGCGGGCGTGGGGGTAATGGCGGTGACCAGCACCAATTTGGCCTTGAGCGCTTTGTCCGCATAGGCTAATGGGTCTACCTTGGCAATATAGCGCCCATAGGGCGATAATACTTCCTCCGGAATACCGGCCTTCTGCGCTATTTTGGCAATGGGCCACATATCGGCAGCCTGGGCGATCTGAATATCCTGCATGGCAATCCTCTTATGTTTTGTTAAAGAAACTTTTTTTCTGCTCCAGCACCTGCAGGCAAGTCTGCTTGCTGGATTCCAGATGGCTGAGCATCAGCTGCTCCAGCGCGGCCGCATCGCGGCGCTCCAGCAGCTGAAGCATCTGGTGATGCTCCTGATGCGCGGTGGAGCGCGCCACAATGCTGGCGATGGTGACCTCAGAAAACAGCTTGATGTATTCTTCCTGGCTGTCAATGGTGCGCAGAATACGCTTCTTGCCCGAAATCTTTTCCAGCCGCCGGTGGAACTGGCGGTTGAGCGGAGCCAACTCCTTGGCGTTCTGCTGCGCCTGGCTGATGTCCATGCGCGCGAGGATTTCGCGCAAATCGGCAATGTCCTCGTCCACTACTTTTTCGATAATGGAGGGCACGATCAGCACCATCAGCGCGTTGCGGATGGTGAATATTTCTTCTACATCCTCCACGGTAAAGGCGCGCACCACCACGCCGCGGCGCACCTCATAGCTGACCAGGCCATCCTGCTCCAGGCGGCGGAACGCCTCCCGAAGTGGCGTACGGCTGATGTGCAGCTTTTCGGCGTACTGCGTTTCGATAATCCTGGAACCGGCAGGCAATTCGCCGGTCAGAATGGCATTCTTCAGTGTTTCATATACATTGTCCCGGACAGGCCGGTTGTCCTGCACCATGGGCGACTTCTTTTCCGTCACGCTACTCCCCCACTCCCCTGTCGGTTTCTGCTTTCATAGTATCCAGAACATGAAACACTGTCAAGAAACTAACATTATAACCACTGAATCAAACTGGATAGCCTGTCCACCACAAGGTCGGGCCGTATGTCGGAAGCATCCAGCATTTCCTGCGTGGTTTCGCCGGTCAGCACCAAAATGCTGTATATATCATGGTTTAATCCCGTCAGGATATCCGTATACAGGCGGTCGCCCACCATAGCCATCTCTACAGGCTTATGGTCCGTTTGCGCCAGCACATCGTCCACAATGGTGCCGTATGGTTTGCCCACGATCAGGTCGGGCTCGCGTCCGGTGCTGGCCTTGATATAGGCGATGGTGGCGCCGATGTCCGGGATGAAACCATCCTCGGTGGGACAGTTGAAATCCGGATGTGTCGCAATATAGGGCAATCCCGTGCGCACATAATCGCACACATGGGTTAGTTTTTCATAATCCAGCTGTGTATCAAACGCGATGATGACATAGTCGGGGTTGTCGTTGGTCACAGGCACCCCCATCGCCAACATCTCTGCCTTCAGGATGTCGTTGCCCAGCAAATATGGGCGCTGGCCTGGAAAGGCTTTGAGCACATGGCGCGCAGTAGCCTGGCCGCTGGTTACCACCGTGAGGAAAGGCTCGGTAATGCCCATACGCTGCAACTTTTCTACATAAGAAGCGCCGCATTTTGAAGAATTATTGGTCAAAAACACCGCCTGACGCCCTGTTGCGCGCAGCGCATCCAGAAACTCCAGCGTGCCATCCAGCAGTTGATCGCCCAAATAAATGGTGCCATCCATGTCCAGTAAAAAGCAGGTGATGCGTTGGAACGTAGCAGCCAAATCCTGTTGTTTCATGTATCCTCCTTATCCAATAGCCATGTTTTGATCCGGATGTACCCATCCTGTACCCAGCCCAGCCCCAGCAGGGCGTTGTCACAGATTACCTGCACCTCGTCCCCAATGACAAGGGGTTCCTCCAAGGCTGATACTGGCAACGGCATACCGTTCAGACATGCTTTAACCCATGCTGCAGGCACATGCACCGACGGAACATGCTGCAGCACTTGAGCAACAGGCGTTAACCACCGGGCAATGGGTGTATCGTTTGTTATCAGTTTTTCCAGCTCCTCCAGCGTCACCGCATCTGCGATATCAAAGTCGCCTGTTTGCTCACGCAGCAAAAAACTCATGTGCGCATGGGTGTGAAGTGCCTGGCCGATGTCCTGGCACAACGTGCGGATGTACGTGCCCTTGGAGCATACAATGCGGATCAGGTGCCGGTTGTAATCCGTCTGTGCCACGTGCGTGAGCGCATCGATACAAATCCTGTGCGGAGCCAACACCGGCGCTGCGCCCTCGCGCGCCAGCTTGTAGGCGCGCACGCCGTCCACCTTGCGTGCGGAATATGCAGGCGGCATTTGCAGGCTGCTCCCCAAAAAGGACGGCAGAACATCCAGCACTTCCTGCAAACTGGGAACACGGCCGCCGGAAGCTACAACGCTGCCTGCCGCATCCAGCGTATCGGTAGCTACGCCAAAGCATATTTCGGCCAGATATTGCTTGTGCTCGCTGGCCACAAAATCAAAAAGCCGCGTCGCCTTGCCCAACAATATGGGCAGCACGCCGCAGGCTTGTGGATCCAGCGTCCCGGCATGACCGGCCTTTTCACCGGTCAGGCGCGCTACGCGTGTGACGGCCTGGCGCGAAGTCATGCCTGGGGGCTTGAGCAGGTTACAAATGCCACTGGCCATTCAGAAGCCGGGTCAGCGCGTTTTTCATGATGTCCACGCAATCCTGTAAGGTACCCTGCATGGTACACCCAGCCGCCAGCGCGTGACCGCCCCCGCCAAAGTGTTTGGCTACAAGGGAAACATCATGCGGCGCGATGCTGCGCAAGCCGAATTTAATGCCATCGGGTAGCTCGCTGGCCAAAAAGCACATTTCCACGCCTGGCAGGTTCAGTGCATAGTTTACAATGCGTTCAGTATGCTCGCAGCTTGCAACGCATTCGGCAAAATCCTGAGACGTAAGCTGCATCATGGTCAGCCGCCCGTCCTCCAGAAACTGAAGGGAGTTTAGCGCCCGTCCCAACAGCATTACCTGCTCGCGTGAACGCATCAGGTGCAACTGGCGGGCGGTTTGTACAATGGGTAATCCCGCACGCATCAGCACAGCCATGTACTCAAACACCTGATCATCCAGGTTGCCGAAGCAGAAATTGCCGGTATCGGTGCTCATGGCAGTGTATAGGCAGGTCGCTATATCCTGGGTGATGGTAGCGCCTGCGGCCTCCAGCAATTCATACACCATCACGCCTGCTGAAGAGGCTGTATCCTTAACAACATTCAACTGTGCAAAGTGTGTATTGGTGCGGTGGTGGTCTATCTGGATGGTGAAGCCCGCAGCAAAAAACGGCTCAGCTGCATCACCCAAAAGCTCTATATCCGAAGCATCCACGCTCAACGCCAGGTCATCAGGCTGCCCTGTCAGGCCCTGGGCGCGCAATACCTGTTGGGCTTCAGGCAAGAAGCACAGATTATCCTGCACAGCATCCTGAACCACCATGCGCACGGTCTTGCCTATCGCAGTCAAGTACAAATACAGCGCCAACATGGAACCCATGGCGTCGCCATCGGCCTTTCTGTGCGTGGTCAGCAGAATGGTGCGCGCCTCGCGAATATGTGCCAGTACATCCTGATAGGTGCCTATGTTCATGGCTGCTCCTCTTCCGGCTCCTGACCCAAGCCCAGATCCTTGAGCAGTTTGGCCATGTGGATGCCATACTCGATATTATGGTCTTCCTGGAAGTGCAGCTCCGGCGTGTAGCGCAGGTTCATGCGGCGCCCCAACTCGCGGCGGATAAATCCGGCAGCATTGCGCAGGGCGTCCATGGTATCCTTAAAAAGATCGTCTTCTAAGACACTGATATATACCTTGGCATGGCGCAAATCGCGGGTTACCTCGGCGCGGGTGACGGCAAACGTGCCCCCCAAACGCGGATCTTTTACTTCTTCACGGATAATACGGTCTATTTCCTTTTGTACCTCACCAGAGACACGATCAGTACGAAATTTCGGCACGTTATCTTATCCTTCACTCTACTTCTTCCATCGTGAAGCACTCAATCACGTCGCGCTCCTTGATGTCGTTATAACCATCCAGACCGATGCCGCACTCATAGCCTTCGTTGACCTCGCGCACGTCATCCTTGAAGCGCCGCAGCGAGGATAGCTTGCCCTCGTGGATAACGACGTTGTCGCGCAGCAGGCGTACTTGATAGTTACGATGCATTTTGCCGTCGGTCACATAGCAGCCCGCGATGGTACCTGACCCGGTGATGCGGAACACGTTGCGCACCTCGGCATGGCCGGCGACGGTTTCCTTGAGCACGGGCTCCAGCAGGCCCTTCATGGCCTTTTGGATGTCCTCCGTGGCCTGATAGATGACACGGTACAACCGCACATCGATGTTTTCAGCTTCAGCGGCAGCACGGGCATTGACATCGGGCCGGATGTTAAAACCAATGATGATGGCGTTGAACGCAGAGGCCAGGTTGACGTCATCGCGGGTGATGGCACCCACGCCGGCATGCAGCACGCGCACTTTGACCTGTTCGTTGGACAGTTTCTCCAGCGCCTGTTGAACGGCTTCCACCGAGCCCTGCACGTCGGCCTTGATGATGAGGTTGAGCGTCTCCATCTTGCCTTCGGCGATGTTTTCAAACAGATTGTCCAGCGATACACGGGAGGATGCCGCAACACGCTGCTCGCGCTCGCGCTCCCTGCGCTCCGCCGCTACCTGACGGGACAAGCGGTCATCAGTAGAGACCAGCATTTCGTCACCGGCTTGCGGCACTTCGCCAAAGCCTGAGATTTCAACAGGTGTGGCAGGGCCTGCGCTTTCAACGCGCTCACCACGATCATTGATCAGCGCACGCACACGGCCGGACGCCATGCCGGCTACAATGTTGTCGCCCACACGCAGCGTGCCGTTTTGCAGCAGCACGGTGGCCAGCGGGCCCTGGCTGCGGTCCAGCTTGGCCTCAATGATGATGCCGCGCGCCTGACGGTCAGGGTTGGCCTTCAATTGCAATACTTCAGCTTGCAGCAAAATCATTTCCAGCAGCGAGTCTACCCCTTCGCCGGTCAATGCGCTGACAGGCACCATGATGGTGTCGCCACCCCATTCCTCGGCGACCAGGTTGTAGGACGTCAGGTCCTGCTTGATGCGCTCGGGGTTGGCGGTGGGTTTATCCATCTTGTTGATAGCCACAATGATGGGCACATCAGCAGCCTTGGCATGGTTGATGGCTTCTACCGTCTGCGGCATGACTCCGTCATCGGCCGCCACCACCAGCACGGCAATGTCGGTGGCCTGCGCACCGCGTGCACGCATGGCCGTAAAGGCTTCATGGCCCGGGGTGTCCAGGAAGGTAATTTTCTGCCCATCTACTTCAACCTGATAGGCGCCAATGTGCTGGGTGATGCCGCCGGCTTCGCTGGCGGTCACCTTGGCGCTGCGGATATAGTCCAGCAGCGAGGTCTTGCCATGGTCAACGTGGCCCATGATGGTGATGACCGGCGGACGCGGCTGCATATTTTCATCATCGTCGCTGTGCTCCAGCTCCGTAAGCACTTCTTCGGCGCTCTTTTCAATCTTGAGCTCCAGCTCCACGCCAAACTCGCTGGCTACCAGCGAAGCGGTGTCATAATCCAGTTCGCTGTTGATGGTGGCCATATTGCCCAGCATCAGCAGTTTTTTGAGAATATCGCCTGCGGGTTTGCCGATACGCTCGGTCAAATCACGGACGGTGATTTGCTCGGCGGTCATGTACGCCTTTTCGATGCGGATGGGGGCCATCAGCTGCTGAGCCGACGGCTTGCGGCTGCGCGCACGCTTGCCGCCGCGCACCACATCATCATCGTAGCCCGAAAAACCACCGCGTGCCTGCTGACGTTTGTTGCGGCTGACACGCTCTGGATCGGCCTGGCGGTTGTAGTTTTTCTTGTTGGGGTCATAATTGCTGACGCGCTCTTTTTCAATGATCGGCATCAGTTCTTCGGGAGCCGGGCGTGCAGCAGGCCGGGCAGAAGAACGTCCGCCACCGGACGTGGCCGGCCTGCCATAAGGACGTTGCCCTGTCGGAGCCTGTCCTGCGGAACGGGCGGGTTGGCCATAGGGGCCAGCGGGACGACCATAGCGCTGCTCACCAGCAGCTGCCGGCGGGCGCTGCTGCTGGCGCGGCTGACCTTGTTGCGATGCCGCGGGGCGTCCATAGGGACGATCCGGGTACGCAGGGCGGCCATAGCGCTGCTCACCAGCCGCGGGCTGTGCCGGACGGGCAGTGGGTGGCGGCTGCAGCGGCGAGCGCGGGCCCATGGGATGCTGAACAGGGCGCGGAGCCGGACGAGCCGGGCGCGCAGGTTCTGCCTTGGCCGCAGGGGCTGCTTCTTTCGCCGCAGGGGGCGCTTTTTTCTCAGCAGGAGCTGCTGCGGGCGGGGCCGCTTTGGGCTGTTCTGCCACAGCGGGGGCCTCTTCTGCCTTTTCGGGGGCAGCAGCAGGCTCCGCCTTAGGCGCAGCGGGCGCTTCCTCGCGCACGGCTTCAACCGGCGCGGGTGCTTCTGCGGGTTTGGCTTCTGCTGCCGGGGCCGCCTTGGGCTGTTCGGCAACGGCAGGGGCTTCTTCCGCCCTTCCAGGCGTAACAGTCGGCGCAGCCGCAGCCTCGATTATTTCTTCAACAGATAAATCATCATCCGGCATCGTCCAGGCTTTGGTCTGCTGCTTCATGATTTCCTGCTGTTTTTCATAGCGAATGCGCTGGCGCTCTTCTTCTTCCACGCGCAGGAAATGATTTTCCTGTTGACGCAGCATCTGCATGATCACATCCGCGTTGCGCTTTACGCGCTCCGTTTCGTTCAGGATCACGCCGGTTTTCTGGTTGAGTTCCTTTGAGACCTCTTTGAGCCTAACCTTTGCCATCAGTTGATTGCCTCCGTGGGTTTATATAATACCGGGTCGTAGTGGGTTGTCTTAGGGAAGTTCCTGGGTTAGTTTCCGGGCGATGTCGCCATGTAGCAGCGCTACGGCTACCGTGTTAGGGCGTCCGATGGCCTGTCCCAGCAGGCCTTCCGGCAACACCCGGCAGGGTACCTGCGCGCCTTGGCAGCGGTGGATCAGCTTGTCGCGCGTGTTGGGTGCTGCGCCTTCATCCAGCAACACCAAAGCGGCTTTTTGGCGTTCCACCTGTTCCAGCGCTTTGCTTGCGCCCACACAGACCTTGCCGCTGCGCATCGCAAACCCTAACAGCCCTCTGATCTGAGCGCTCATGCGCGGGGTGGCAGCGCGGCCAGGGCGTCCTGCAGCGCTTGGGCTACTTCATCGCCCAGCTTGGTTTCCAGCGCGCGCTCCAGCTGACGGTGACGGATGGCCTTTTGCAGACAATCCGCGCTGTGGCATACATAGGCCCCGCGTCCGGACTTGCGGCCAGTAGGGTCCATGCTGACCTCACCCTCGGGGCTGCGCACAATGCGCAGCAGCTCGCGCTTGGGAAACATTTCCCGGCAGCCTACGCACATGCGCAGGGGTACTTTCTTGGCCATACGCCCTTATGCCTCGGGCTCCAGGGGATAGGGCCAATCCTCATTATCTGGCATAGGGGGCATCAGGTCCATGCCTTGGTCCATCATATCGTCATAATCCGAAGGGATGTCCTCCATGGTAATGCCCTGCTCGCGCATCAATTCCGCCACCTGGGTTTCGGACTTGATATCGATCTTCCAGCCCGTCAGCTTGGCGGCCAGGCGGGCATTTTGCCCTTCCTTGCCAATGGCCAAAGATAGCTGCATGTCTGGCACCACCACGCGGCAAATCTTCTCCGCCTCGGAGATAAACACGCTGACCACGTGCGCGGGGTTCAGGGCATTGGCCACAAACTCCGCCGGGTCGGGCGACCACTTGATGATGTCGATTTTCTCGCCCTTTAGTTCGTTGACCACGCGCTCTACACGGCTGCCGCGGGGGCCTACACAGGCACCCACCGGGTCAATCATGGGCTCTGCCGAGTAAACGGCTAACTTGGTGCGGCTGCCCGCTTCGCGTGCGATGGATTTAATCTGCACGATACCGGCAGCAATCTCGGGCACTTCGATTTCAAACAGGCGTTTGACCAGGCCGGGGTGAATACGGCTGACCAGTACCTGCGGAGTGCGGGCATGCTCCATATGGTTGCGATGCACGCGCAGCACATACACTTTGATGTGGTCGTTGGCGCGGTATTCTTCGCCGGGCATAAACTGGCTGCTTTCCAGCACGCCCTCGGTACGGCCCAGCTCCACATACACAGCACGGGGCTCCACACGCTGCACGATGGCCGTCAGGATTTCGTTTTCCTTCTCGGCATACTCTTCGTAAATTTTGCCGCGTTCGGCCTCCCGGATGCGCTGCACCAGCATTTGCTTGGCAGCCTGGGCGGCCACGCGGCCGAAATCGCTGGGTGTTACATCAATTTCGACGATATCCCCCACATGGAAATCCGCGCGGATTTTGAGGGCCTCGGCCAGCACGATCTGCGTTTCCGGGTCCTCCACATCTTCAGCGTTTTCCACGATGGTTTTGCGGGCAAACACACGCGCGCCTTCCTTGCGCGTCAGGTAGACGCTCAAGTTCTGATGGGTGCTGCCGGTGCTGGTCTTGCTATTTTTGCGATAGGCCGCCTTCAGCGCCTCCTCTATGGTTTCGATCAGCGAATCCTCGTCAATGTCCTTTTCGCGCGCCAACAGTGTGATGGCGTCCATTAGATCTGATTTCTGGTTGCTCATTCGGTTTCCTCCGTTGTTCCTTGCGTCTGCGCAATATCCATTACTTCCATCTGAATAGCTTCAGTCATATCCACGGTACGTCGGGCGACAGCCACTTCTTTCATTGTGAAGGTCATTTCTCCCTGCGGGGTTTGCAGCACATATTCCGTATCAGTCATTCGGTCCAGCTGGCCTACAAACACCTTGCGACCATCACGGGGACGATACAGCTTGATCTCCACCTCCTGCCCCTGGGCCCGCTGCGCATCCTGCGCGTTGCGGATGGGTCGGTCGATCCCTGGCGAGGAGACCTCCAGAAAATCATAAGGCACATTCTCTACCTTCGGCTGGATCAAGCGGTGAAAACGCTCACACTCATCCAGGGAAACGCCCTGGTCGGTGTCGATGTACACGCGCAGGTAGACACCGGTGGGTTCCTTTTCAAAGGCTACATCCACCACCTGACAGCCCACTTCCTTGGCGGCCACAGCAGCCACGCGCTGCACATACGAAAGCTGATCCTTCTTTTTCATCGCATCAAAAAAGAGAGACACTGCTGTGAGGACGCCAAACGTCGCGCATGCTGCGCGCCGCCGCATCACCCTGAGCAGACATCACTCTTCGCTAAACCCTTCTCTCTTACATACATAATTGCGGTAATAAATACCAACGAAAGTATACCACGAGCCTCCCTGGTTTACAAGCGTTGTTGTGTTTTTGCGCCCTTTCCCATATAATTAATTTGTAATCCAATGTATTTCATCCGCATGAGGAGGCATTAGGCATGAAATTAATTATCGCTATCGTCCAGGACGAGGACGCAACCCATTTGGTCAGTGAGTTGATGGGCGAAGGTTTTAGCGTAACGAAGCTGGCCACCACCGGTGGTTTCCTGCGCGCAGGCAACACCACCCTTTTGGTCGGCGTAGAGGACGATCGTTTTGACGCCTGCATGGGTGTGATAGAACGCGTATGCAAAAGCCGCAAGCAAATCGCCACATCCCCGGTTACCATGGGCGGAGCTACCGGCATGTATGCCCCCTATCCGATTGAAGTCACTGTCGGCGGTGCCACAGTGTTTGTATTGAAGGTCGATCAATTCGTCAAGATTTGACGCCCCTTCCCTGGAGCTTGTCATGACTGGCGAACGCTTGCCTTGGGATAAGCTAAGCGCCCTGTATCCTCAGCTGGTACGCGCATTGCAAGACCGTACCGGACCCAGCCCATGGCACGCACTGCTGCTGGTGGGGCCTGGTGGTATCGGCAAACGGCGCATGGTTGAGCTGCTGGCGCAGGCCTTGTTGTGCGCAAACAGCACTCATAGACCCTGCGGCGAATGTACGGCCTGCCAGCGCGTTGCGGATGGCACACATGGCAACCTGCTGTCGCTGGCCCCCCTGCCCCGTGAAAAAACCATCAAGATTGACCCCACCCGCCGGGTGCTGGATGCATTAAGCTTGCACCCGCTGGAGCAATCGTTGCGCGTAGTCACCATCCCGCAGATGGAACTGATGACCGAGCAGGCGCAAAACGCGGTGCTCAAATCCTTGGAGGAACCCGACTCCAACACCGTGTTCCTGCTGACGACTGCCAATGAACGTGCGCTATTGCCTACGGTGCGTTCACGCTGTCGGCTGATGCGTTTGGCTCCATGGCCACAGGATGAAACAGCATCTTATCTGGTCAGTGATGGCGTACCAGCCCAAGAGGCTGCCGAATGGGCGCGCCTGTCCGGCGGGCGGCCGCTGGACGCGCGGCGATTGGCGCAGGATCCGCACACGCGCGATTTGATGCAGCTGATTGACCGGACGTGGATGGGCCTGCGTACACGTGAGGACATCCCTGCGGCTTCAGCCGCCCTCAAGGGCAGCAAGGAGGACGCCGACCTGCTGCTGCACCTGCTGGAAGCGCGCATCAGCGTGCTCATCGGCCAAAATATTGAGCAAGTCGGCGATACCCCCGGATGGGATACCGCGCCAACCCTGCGCTTGCGCCGGGTGCAGGAAAAAGTATTTGAAGCCCGGCAATACCTTGCCTCCAACGTATCCTGGCAGGGGGTAGCCGATCGGCTGCTTATCCATATAGCAAAGGAGATTCATCAATGCCCCGTGTAATAGGCGTCCGGTTTCGGAACGCCGGAAAACTGTATTACTTCGACCCCGGCGACCATTGGCCCACAGCAGGCCACGCTGTTATTGTGGAAACCCAGCGCGGCATCGAATATGCCGAAGTCGTGGTCAGCCCCCAGGACATCCCCCAGGAAAAGCTGGAGGAGCCGCTGTACAGCGTCATTCGCATCGCCACCCAGGAAGATGCTGAGCAAAATGCCTACAACCGCTCCCGCGAGGCCGAGGCGCGCCAGATATGCCAGCAGCGCATCCAGGCCCATAAGTTGGACATGAAGCTGGTCAGCGTGGAATATACCTTTGACAGCAGCAAGCTTATCGCTTACTTCACCGCCAACGGCCGCGTGGATTTCCGTGCGCTGGTCAAGGATTTAGCTTCCATTTTCCACACGCGCATCGAACTGCGCCAAATTGGCGTGCGCGATGAGGCGCGCATGTTGGGTGGTTTGGGGCCATGCGGGCGCCCCCTCTGCTGCACGCAGTTCTTGGGCGATTTCCATCCCGTATCCGTCAAAATGGCCAAGGAACAAAACCTGTCGCTGAACCCCACTAAAATTTCCGGCGGCTGCGGGCGGCTGATGTGCTGCCTGAAATATGAGCAGGATCACTACGAAAAAACCCGCAAGCGCCTGCCACGTGTGGGCAAGGATGTCATCACGCCTGAGGGGCGCGGTACGGTCAACGACATCAACATCCTCAAGGAGACCGTCAAGGTGCGCCTGCCCAAGGGCGATGGCTTTGAAATAAAAGAATTTGCGGCCGAGGATGTGCGCCGTGTAACCTCGGAGCCAGTTATACGCTCCAAGGGGGATGAAAACATCAGGCGCGCCTCCAGCGCCGAGCGTACCCGCCAAGGGGCTCAAAAACGTCAAAATACATCCGATGCCGACATTCTAGATGAGCCGGATGATTTAGATGAGTTAGATGAGTTGGATGATTTGGATGAGATAGACGAGTTGGAAGAACTGGACGAGATGTAGGGCAGCATCGATATCGCAAGCGGGAGTGCAACGATAGAGCAGTTATCCAAGACGAATGTTCATTTGGCGGTGATTTTGTGCAGATAAAAGCTGTTGTTTTTGATATAGGATAGACCCTTGTATTATATCCTTATCAGAAATGGCGTTTGTGGGTGATGAAAAGAAGGATATGGAATGCGCGAAACGTGCTGGCGTAAAAGCAATTCTGATGAATCGAACGGATGAACGGAAAGAGTACGGACAGGATTTCGAGAAAAAATTTAAGCGAGTTAGTGACGATAGTGAGATAAAATCTAATCTATATATCTCACTCTGAAGGTAACACCCGCTCCACATACTGTTCCATCACATAGCCTTCCAGGACATCGGTGCGCACATGCAGCCAACCGTCTGAAAGCTTTTCTAATCCCAGCAGTTTCTGGCCGTAATACAGCAAACTGGGCCAGACTTAATTGTCGTAATCACAAACTGGGAAAAAGAAAAAGAAGAGAATCCTGAATTCGCGGAAGATTATGCATATATTAAAAAATCCATGCCTAATGTGGAACTGCGAATTTCTGAAGCTTTTTCTCCTCAGGAAAAAAACATTCTGAACAGCCGCGGTGCTTGGGGTGGTACCTGGGGTGGCCACGCAGTACCCAATCTCATTGATTTTGCCCGCTATGGTACCTCCTTTGCACTACGAGACAAGGTACGGAAACACCAAGCAGATCATCCGGAGGCAAAAGAATTTTATGATGGTATCCTGATTCTGCTGGATGCCATTGATATTCTCGGAAACCGAATTCATGCCTCTGCCGTGGAACAATACCGAACTGCTCAGGGTGATACACGGCGCAAATCTGCGCGTCTGGCTCGCACTTTTTCCACCTGTCCGCGTCTACCCGCTTCTACTTTGCCGATGCTTGTGCAGTTTTTGTGCTTCTGTTCACTCTGGATGGAATCGATTCTCCTGGCCATTTCGATCAGTATATGATCGATTTTGGCGTAAATCCGATCTGCAGGAATCGCGTGAGGCTCTGGCAGATATCTGGGAGTTTTTTCATGATACTCGCAGTTGGAACCTGTGCATCAGCGGCTCCGACGAGCACTGGAATGACCTTACCAATGAGCTTACATATGAGATTCTGGACGTTATGATCGAGAAGCGCTACCAAACGCCAAACGTTACCATGCGCTGCCATCGAAATACCCCGGAGGAGTTGCTTCAAGCAGCTTATCGCAGCATCGCCACTGGAATCGGCATGCCTGCACTATATAACGATGAAGCCGTCTGTCCCGCCCTGGAACAGTTAGGTATCCCGCCCTGTGATTCTCACAAATACGTTATGAATGGATGCAACCAGATCGATATTCAAGGCAAAAGCCACATGGGATTGGAGGACGGCGAGATCAACTTGGCCAAAGCGTTGGAGTTAGCCATTTCCAACGGCTTTTGTACAGTTACTGGAAAACACATCGGAGCAGACACCGGCGATGCGGCCAACTTCAAAACCTTCAACGAATTCTTTAACGCAGTCATGCGTCAAGTATTTCACTTATCGGACGCCGCCGTATCCATGGCAAACAAAGCGCAAAAAATCTACCGTGATTTGTCTGGTCAATCCCCTGCGCAGTCTTACAATTCAGGCTGTATGGAAAAAGCCCGGGATTATAAAGACGGAGGCCCTTATATGGTCATGGGCAAATTCTGGCAGAAGGTGTAGCAGATGCAATTGATTCTCTCGCTGCTGTTAAGCGTTATATTTTTGAAGAAAAACGATTCACCATGTCAGAACTCCGGGATGCGCTTGTTGCAGACTTTGAAGGCTATGAAAAGATATATATGCTACTGCGCAATTCATCCTTGCGTTTCGGCAATGACAACGACTATGTAGACAACATTGGTAAACAATTGGTGGACGGTTTCAATAACTATTTGCTCACAAAACACACGTTTCCGAGGTGGTATATACGGAGGAGGTTGCAGTCCATTCAGCCGCCAGGGCATGGTATGGCTCCAAAGCGCTCTTCCCAATGGCCGAAAGAAGTGCGAAACCATGTTCTCAGAAAGCATTGGAGCCTATCCTGGCAAGAGCGTGAATCTCTACAGCGCTGCCGAACTCCTGCTTAAAATTCGATCACACATTGCTCTACCAGCGGCTTCATCCTGAACATCAAGTTTGATGCCGAGCTGTTCAACTCCCCACGTGGAATGAAAGGTTTCCTGGCGCTGTGCCGCGTGTATTTCAATGGCCAAGGACAACAGCTTTCAGTAAGCGTGCTGAATCGAGGTGACTTTCTGGACGCCATGGAACATCCTGAAGATCATAAAAATCTTATCGTTCGAGTGGGTGGCTATAGTGATTACTTCATAAACCTTCCCCGCGAATTGCAGGAAAACGTAGTGGCTCGTACTGCCCATGCTCTATAATCATCAAAACACTGCTGTTATTACGGCTATTCAAAAATTCTGTTTGGATGACGCCTGGCATCCCGCTGTTTTTTTGAAAGGCTGTCCCCTGCGTTGTATTTGGTGTCACAACCCGGAGACACGTCGTTTCGAAGCAGAATGTATGCGTAACGCGATCAACACTGCATCATCTGCGGACGTTGCGTTGTGGCGTGTTCTACCGGTGCGCGCAAGATAGAAAACGGTTGCCTGATTTTCGACCGAAAGCTGTGCATCGGCTGTGGGCGATGCGCTTCCGCTTCTTGCTTAGTTGGCGCTTGTGAAATCTGTGGCAAAGAAATGACAATACAGGAGATTATCGACATAGTGGCTCAGGATATCGCATATTACAGAATTTCTGGCGGTGGAATGACCATCACAGGAGGCGAATGCGCTGTTTCCCAACCGGATTTCCCTACAGTTAATCCGTATAGCCGCCCAGTTTGGCATCCATACCGCTGTGGAAACCAGCGGCTATGGTTCTCGGGATTTCTTCTATCCGCAGCAAAAGAAGGCGTGCTGTTCCTTTATGATCTAAAGGCAATGGAGTCAGATCGCCATTTTGCATTACACTGGTGTGAACAACTCTCTCCCTAGAAAACCTTTCAGCATTGATGGAGAGAAATGCAAAGATTATTCTTCGTTTGCCCCTAATTCCCGGTATAAATGATACTGAAGCGGATCTTGCGTCACTTGCAACATTCCTTAAGGAGCACCAAGGCCATTATCTTCATGCCCAGGTCATGCCCTATCATGAACTGGGCGTAGGGAAAGCCGCGCACTTGGCCAAGAACCTTTTCGGGTGGATCCAACTCTTTCCGCCAATGGCTGTGAATCCTGCAAAGATCGTTGGCGTTCTACTTTTTCTGCTCTTGGGGTGGATGTAGAGATCTAATGCTGTAGCACTTGCCTCCTGTGTAAAAAATCCGCGATAGAAGAGAATAAACTCATCCTCGCCTGCGTTGTTTGGGTACCCGCTTAACTAGTGTCTACTGAACAACTCAATTCCCTATATTTCACAAGCATTCTGGCCTGATACATGATAAACTGGTGCAAGGAAAACTCCTGAAATCGTCCAAAACCCTTGCACTTTATTTGGAGGAAGTCCGCGTGTATCGACCAGAAAGCGAGCAAGTCAGCGTGTTTGAGAACGAAAGTTTCTTCCAGTTTCACGGTCTGAACCCTGACAATGACTGGGTCAGGCTGGCGAAGCTGATTCCCTGGGCGGAGTTGGAACGCCGCTATGCCCAGACCTTTGACAGCAATATAGGGAATGTGGGCAAGCCTGCCCGTATGGCTCTGGGCGCACTCGTCATCAAGGAGCGATACGGGTTCTCAGACGAGGATACGGTGCAGGAGATCCGGATGAACCCATACCTTCAGTTCTTTCTTGGTCTGCCTGCATTTCAACATGAAGCGCCCTTTGACGCGAGTACGATGACATTGTTTCGCAAGCGCATCCCGGCTGATTTGTTGGCGGATTTGAACGATTATATCACCGGTCGCTGCAATCCCTATACTAAGGACGAGAATGCAGACGATGATCCTCCCGACAGCACTCCGCCAAATCCCCCAACTGGGCAATCGGACGAAAACGCAGACACACAAGAACTAAACGAAGAGAATTACAACGGGATAATATTAACCATATAAATCTCACTCCGAAGATAACACCCGCTCCACATACTGTTCCATCACATAGCCTTCCAGGACATCAGTGCGCACATGCAGCCAGCCGTCCGGAAGGCTTTCCAATACCAGCAGCCGCTGGCCGTAATACAGTTGTACCAGCACCTTGCCCGACAGGTTGGGCTGCTCCCGCAGGTTTAGGGTGGAGTTGCGGCTGACGCCATGTACAGCGGCCACCCATTGCTCCGGGGCCGGGGTCTGCGTCAGCGGCATCAATGTGGGGCGCGGCGTGGCCGTAGGTACGGGGCCAGGGGTGCTCAAAAAATCGGCCTGAAGCGGCGCGCGAGTAAGCTGCTTGATATCGCGGGTGCGCAGGCTGATGCCCGGATAATAGAAACGCAATATCTGCTCATATGTCCAACTATAGGTTTTTGCCATCCACTCCGCCCCGCGCTGGCTTAGGCCCACGCCATGGCCATAGCGGCGCGCCTCCAATACAAAGGCATCGTCAGTTTCACGTATGGACACCAATTCATTGGCGTTGCGGTTGATGGACAGATGCAGCAGCGCTTCCACTGTTTCAAAGTAGTCCAAGTCCACCTTCATGCTGCCGGACAGTGGTGCCAGGGGCAGCCACGGCGATTGGCCAGGCTGTTGGGTAGGCACAGCGCCCGATATAGATACTTCCTCGTCATTGTCTGCTTGTCGCGCGCGCTGCGCCGACAGCATCAGCTCCAGCTGCACGCGGGTCATCAGGCGGCTTTCTCCACCATGGCGCGCGGTATGCACCTGCGCACCCACAACTTGGTCAATACGGAAAGATTCCAGCGCAGGGTTGATGCCCCACTTTTCCAGGTGTGGCACCAACGCAGCCTTGATTGCATCGGTGAACGCGGGGCTAAACACCACGCCATCGGTGACCGTCTTGGGCAGCATGGCGCGGCGCACCTCACTGTCCGGGTTTTCCAAATCGTAGGGGTCATCGGTAATGGGCAAATAGGAAACGCGCTCACGGCCCCATGCGTTGAAGGCCGATTCTGTCTGCCCGCCGTTGCTGGCTGTATAGTAACACTGTGCATACCTGTCGCCCGAATAAGCATATACACCGGCAGTTTCCTGCACCGCTCGGTGCGCATTTTTGTGCTGGGCGTCCAAGCCCCGATACACCTGGTCGTTGGTATTGTCCACCACATCATGGTCGCTGGCCGTATCGCGGTTGCGCGCTGCATAGGTGCGCGCGGCCACCGCCTGCGCCTTCAAAGCTTCCAGCGGGAAGCCATCGTTCATTTCATAGGGCACCACGCCCAGCAGGTACTCCTCCATGCCAATGTGCAGCACCGCACGGATTTTTTGCCCATCCAGCGACAGCACCAGATCTCCCGCCAACAGGTTGAGGCCATTATCCAGGCGCAGGCCGTTTTCACCGCTATCCACCGGATGCCGAACAAACACCACGCGCTTGCCCGCACGGTACGCCATGCCCTCATAAGAAAGCCACAGCGCGTCACCCCGGACATATACGTTCAGCCAGGTGCCGCGCTGGAAGGCCAGATGATCATCCATTAAATAGCTGCCATAGATACCCACGCGCAGCGCACCGGTTTTCCCAGCTTCGCTGAGCAGCACGCGCACAATCCCCTCGCCGCTGGCCGCATCCACAGCCCGCGCAGCAGGCCACAAACCTATGCACAACAATACGGCGCAGACAAATGCTGCTGCGCGCGTGTAAAAGTTTCTTTTGATTTCAGCCACTTTGCACATTGTCTTGCTTGTGTGCAATGGCGCAGGCGTGCGTCAAGCTGGCATATCGCCAAGAAACATCAGAAAAACCAGCTTCTGTCAGGCCCCATAGAGCATGCGCACGGCTGCGCCCAAGGCGCAAGGCTAGCATGGTTTTAAACGGCAGCACCACCACCAAGTGGCCGCCAGGCGATAGCACCCGATACATCTCGGACATGTTTTCGGCAGCCTGTGGGCCCTCCAGCATACGATGCGGTGCGATAACCAAATGGAAAGAATTATTGTGCCAGGGAATATCATGGCATTCCGCGCAGATCACCTCTGCCGCGTTATGCTCGCGCAGCAGGCGCGCAGCCCTGACATCCCCGGTAATGCCGCAGGCGCGCACATGCGGGCGTACCTGCTGGATGTGCTGCAGCACGCGGCCGGTATCACAAGCCACATCCAGCACCGCCTGATAATCATCCAGCCGTGCCCATGTAATGGCTGCGCGTTCCGCACCGGACAGGAACATGCTGTTTCCACTGCCTATCCATATCCGTCGCCAGTCCCCTGCCTTGACCTGCATACTTCGCACCTTTCGACAATTTTACGTCAGTTCGTTATTCTTCGTACATATATTATCACACTTTCGTAATAATCGGAAGCCTTTTCGATTTATTTTGGCAACAAAAAAACCGCCCGCAGGCGGCAAATGATTGAAGTTGGGGTTATTTGGTGCCGTACAGGCGATCCCCCGCATCTCCCAAGCCGGGGATGATATAGCCATGGTCGTTCAACTTTTCGTCCAGCGCTGCGACATAGATATCTACATCCGGGTGATCCTGCTGGACGCGCTCAATACCCTCGGGTGCAGCAATCAGGTTGACCAGTTTGATATTGGTGCTGCCGCGCTGTTTGATAAAGGTAATTGCAGCCGAAGCGCTGCCGCCGGTGGCCAGCATGGGATCCAGCACCACCAACAGGCGATGCTCGGAATCAGCGGGCAGTTTGCAATAATATTCCACCGGCTGCAAGGTGTCCGGATCGCGGTACAAACCGATGTGGCCTACCTTGGCGTTGGGAATCAACTGCATGATGCCGTCCACCATGCCCAGGCCTGCGCGCAGAATGGGCACCACGCCAATGGGCATGCCGGACAGCATGCGGGTGTGCATCTTGGTGATGGGTGTTTCCACCTCCACCTCCTCGGTGGGCAGATCACGCGTGACTTCATATACCATCAGCATGGAAATCTCATCCAGAAGCTCTCGAAACTCCTTGGTACCGGTGTTCTTGTCGCGCATAATGCTCAGCTTATGCTGAATCAACGGGTGGTTAAGGATATGGACTTTCTCGGTCATGCCATTGCCTCTCCTTCACTTTGGATTGGATTTCTATGCCGGTTAGTATACACCAGCATTCAGGCTGCTGCAAATGATCAATACGCTTGCCCGCGCCCGCCGTTGCGTTTGCGATAGGCCAGGGCATCTTGCAGCATGGCCTGCGCGTGCTGCAGGCTGCTGTCGCGGCCCTCGCGCACGCCGCCCAACATGCGGGCAATCTCCTGCTCGCGCGCGGCGTTCTCCAATATGTGCACACGCCCGGTGGTGCGCCCGTTTTTCTCTCCCTTTTCCACCAAAAAATGCCGGGAGGCCATGCAGGCAATCTGTTGCAAATGCGTAACGCAGAGTACTTGCCGGTAGCGCGCGGTATCCCACAGTTTTTCAGCCACGGCCTGCGCGGTGTGGCCGCTGATACCGGTATCAATTTCGTCAAACACCATGGCCGGGATTTCGCTTTTTTCAGCCGAGATGGATTTGAGCGCCAGCATCACACGCGACAGTTCGCCGCCGGACGCAATGCGCGCCAGCGCGCGCGGCGGCTCCCCTGCATTGGGGGCCATCCAAATCTGCACGCTGTCAAAGCCATCGTGCGCGATGCGCCCCTCTTCGCGGTTGACCATCACGCGTATTTTGGTGCCCTTCATGTTCAGTTCCGCCAGCTGCTGCTCGATGCGCTCACCCAGCGCAAGGGCCATTTGCGCGCGGCTGCGGCTGACCTTGTCCGCCTCGGCCCGGTACCGCGCCAGCGCCTGGGTGCGCTTATCCTCCAGCACCGTCAGGGTATCATCCATGGTGGCAAACTGCTCCAGCTCTTCCTCAATACGCTTGAGAGCAGACAGCATATCGTCCACCGTGGCCCCGTACTTGCGGCCCAGACGGCGCAGCAAATCCAGGCGTTCCTCGGTTTGCTCCAGCGTGCGGCCGCCCGCTTCTACCCCATCCAGCAGGGAGCGTGCGGTCAGCGCCGTATCCTCAATTTCGTAGTAGGCGCTGTCCAGGCGCTCTTTTAGCTGTGCATATTCCTCGCCCAGGGCGGCAATGGGAGCCAGCGCATCAGCAGCCGCGCGCACCAAATACAGCGCCGTTTCCCGCGCACGGTCCGCACCATACAGGTGATTATAGGCCGTCTCCAGCGCCGAGCGCACCTTGTCTGCATTGCGCAGCAGGTCGCGTGCGCGGGTCAACTCCTCCTCTTCGCCGGGCACCAGCTTGGCTGCGGCCAGCTCCTGCTGCTGCAGGGTCAGCAGCGCCATGCGCTCGGCGCGCTCCACGCTGCGCGCGTGCAGCGTCTGAAAAGCGCGGTCGGCCTCTGCATATTGAGTATATGTATCCTTTAGCTTTAACAAGGCCTGCGCATGCTGCGCCGACCCAAAGGTGTCTAAATATTCCAAATGTGTGCTTTCATTGAGCAATCGCTGGTGATCATGCTGGCCGTGGATGTCCATCAAATGCTCCGCCACCTGCTTTAAGGCACCCAGAGGCACGGCCACGCCCATGATGCGGCAGGTGCTGCGCCCGCTTGCAGATAACTCGCGGGACAGCATCAGCTCGCCCATTTCATCGGGCTCCAGCTCGTACTGCGCCAGCAACTCCTCCACCTGCGGCAACGTGCGTACGTCAAAAATACCCTCCACATAGGCCTTGTCATAGCCCGTGCGGATAAGGTCCCGGTCAGCCCGACCACCCAGCAAAAAGCCCACCGCATCCACTACGATGGATTTGCCGGCACCGGTTTCACCGGTTAGCACGTTCAGCCCCGGATCCAGCACAAGCACAACCTCGTCCACCAGCACGAAGTTGCGTATCAGGATTTGTTTGAGCATCCGCTTTAATTAGCCCTTAGCGGATAATTTCGCGGAAACGCTCCACAACGTTGGGCGCATCCTCCGGCGTGCGGGTCACCACAAAGATGGTGTTGTCGCCCGACAGCGTGCCCAGAATCTCGGACCAGCGCATGTTGTCGATGGCTTCGCCAGCCACATTGGCGCTGCCTGCCAGCGTGCGGATGACCACGATATTGCCCGAATAGTTGATGGATATGACCGAGTCCACAAACATGCGCACAAAACGCTCGGATATGCCATGCTCGGCACGGTCTGCGGTGGCATACTTATAGCCGCCGCCTTCAGACATTACCTTGAGCAGCCTCAGCTCCTTAATATCGCGCGATACGGTAGCCTGGGTGACACTGATACCCCGCTCGCGCAGTTTTTCGGCCAGCTCCTCCTGTGTTTTGATGTCCTGCTGTTCCACCAGGCTTAGGATGGCGGTCTGTCGTGAGCTTTTCATGGTTCCTCCTTATATTTCGTTCCATTCAGCCTGCTTTTGCCGCAGGCGTGTTAAAAATTGCTGTTCGCTAAAGCGAATAAAGCGTGCCTTGACATCCGCTTTGCGGATTTGAACGCGCACCTCGCCCGTCCGATTGAGGACAACCTGCCCATCCATGATAATCTGACAGGGCTGTTCAGGGTGCGCATGCGCAGTAAGCAACACATTTTTGTCCTCAGGCATCACGATGGGGCGCTGGGTTAATATATGCGAGCATATGGACACCAGCACCAAGCAGGACATCAGCGGATACACCACCGGGCCACCAGCCGACAACGCATAGCCTGTGGTGCCTGTGGGCGTTGCTACCAGCAGCCCGTCACCGCGGCTAAAAAAAATCGTCTCGCCATCTGCATATGCTTTGACCTCGATGCTGCTGGGGCTTTGGCCGCGGGTTAAAGCCACGTCGTTCATGACCAGCATGTCCTCTTCGTCGTTGACGCGGCAGCACAGCATCATGCGCTCCTCTGTGTGGTAGTCCCCCGTCATCAGCCGTTCTGCCGTCTGCTCCAGATCATCGGGGGTGACCTCCAGCAAAAAGCCCACATGCCCCATGTGAATGCCCAGCACCGGGATGCCTCTGGCCGCCGCATGTGATATGGTGCGCAGCAGCGTGCCGTCCCCGCCTAAGGACACCACGGCCGTGGTGGTCTGAGGCAGTTGATCCAACCCGCACGGCTCGCCAACCTGTACGCGTTCATGCAGCCAAGCATCCATCAGTATGCGCGCGCCTCGCTTGAACAGCAAACGCGCCAGCACTGCGGAAGTGGCTACGGTGTCCGGTTTGTAGGGATTGGCGAACAAGAAAAAAGTGGGGCCTTTACTCATGCTATGCCTCCGTGTCTGAGCGCATTATAGCACTTACTGCATGAAAATGGAATACCTTGTATAAAAATGTTGTTTGAATAGAAATCAGCCCGCCGATTTATCCCGGCGGGCCGTGTACATATGGGTCATCCAATACACCAATATTTGTCGTTTACTTGTTCCATCTTGCCGGAGACGGCGGAGCGGATGCCCGCATCCAGCATAGCCATGGCGTCAATGTTGACGGGAAGGTCCAGCGTGGGGTGCAGCTCGCCCGTGGCTAAATAATGCAAAAATTCCTGGGCAATATCCTGGCGCCCTTCGGGCAGCGGCGGCACTTCATGAATTTTATCCGCATCCTGTTTGTGCCGGGTTGCATAGGTACGCAGGCTGCGGTCTTTTTCAATGACCAATGTGCCTTTTGTACCATAGAAGATGGGCCCGCTGGGAATGCCGGTGTTCACCGTCGTCCAGGAACCTTCCACGATGGCAATGCCGCTGGGATAGCGCGCCGTAATGGTGGCGTAATCCTCGGCATCGCCAAAGAAGCCATCGAACCGCGCCTTAATGCCCCAGGCCGCATCCGCCTTTGCGCCAAAGAACCACCGCGACAGGCACGCGCCATAGCAGCAATAATCCAGCATCGCGCCGCCGCCGGCCTTCTCATGGTACCACCATTCGTACCCGCGCTCGATATCGGTCATCTGCTGCCCGTAGGACAAGGGCCCCAGCGAATCGGTGTTACGGTGGGTCACCTTGAACAGATGTCCGATTTCACCCTGTTGAATCAATGTATATGCATGGCGCACCTCCGGCCACCAGGTGCTGGGCCAGTTGACAACGAGGTGGGCATTGCCCTCCCTGGCCGCACGCACCATGCGCAGGGCCTGCTGCAGGGTGTCCGCCATGGGCTTTTCAGTAATGACATGGATACCGCGGCGCAGTATGGCTTCGCATACCTCGCCGTGCATGGCGTTGTCTGCGCACACTAACATCACATCAAACTGTTCGTTGTCCAGCATGGCGCGCCAATCCTCATAGATGCGGCCAAAGGGCACCTTGGCCTCAATCTCGCGCCGCCAGCCGATGCGCGTGCCGCGCACCTCGCTGATGGGCTGAATCAAGGGCGCATTGTCCGCACTGGCCACCCAGGTAACCTGGTCACCCAACTTCAGAAATGAATTAACATGGTAATCAATATGGGAATGAGCATAGCCGATCACGCCCACGCGCAGGGATCTCTTCATTGATAATACCTCCTCATCATGCTTTGTTAGCAACTTCTATCTTCTCATCGTTCCGCGCCAGTATTCAGGGGCCTTGGCAGCATAAGTATCGGTGGTGACGCGATGTTCCTCTACCATGGTAGCCCCCTCGAATTTTTGCAGATACGTGGCTACCACGTAGCCTTCCTTGGCATCGTTGATTTTCTTGGTCTCGTCTACATAGGTCACATACTCATGATTCTTGTCCTGACGGTAAATGGGTTCGCCTACATATTGCAGCGTTTCCAGGATTTCGGTACGCAGGCGGTAGGTGACCTGATCGCCCAGCGAGGGGCCATAGATTCGGATGGTGCACATCAGTTTTTTTGCATTATTGCCGGCCTGAGTAACATGCGCCGCAATATAGACATCCCCACCGGTTTTGTTGCGAAATTTGAAATCAATCTTACGATCACGGCTGTAAAACACCGTGGCGTCCAGGCCTTTATCCGTGTAGTTGACCGGATCGGAGTGCGCGGTGCGGTCGGTAATGGTCATGCCCGCCATCAGCGCAGCCTGATACAGCGTGCTGCTGGCCTGGCACACGCCGCCACCCACACCCGTGACATATTCACCGTACGCTATTTCGTCCGCATCGAAAAAGCCGCTTTTATAATCGCGCGGGCCCACAATGCGGTTGAAGCTGAACTCCTGACCATTTTTAAGTACCATGCCGTTAAAGCGCGAGAACGCCACGCGGATGTTGTTGTTGCGGTTTTCGGTGGAACGGGTGCTGATGGAGGTCTGCGCCGTGGCGCGCAGCGCAACTTGCTTGTTTAAATCGCTTACCGTCACATTGGGGGGGACGGGCGCAGGCTGCAATTCATAGTCACCGGATTGTCCGGAGGCCGCCAGCGCCAGGATATCCTCGCGCGCGGCCTGTATGTCCAGCGTCAGGCCCACCTGCTCCTGCTGGAAAGAAAACGGTGCATTAACGGAGTCCGGGTTAAAGCCCAGCAGCACAGCATCCTGCGGCGGGCGATTGATATAGGGCGCAATGGACGCAAGATACGCATCCACCATGTCTGCACTGGCCGTGCCAGCCTGTGTGTTGGCGTTATAGGGGTTTTCGGCACGCGCTTCCAGCGCTTGCTTGCGCGCAAACACATCGCCCACATGCGTCAACTGCCACGCTTCATTCAGATAAGGATACAGCTGCTCCGGCGAGAACGTCATGCCCAGCAGCGGGTAGGTCAGCGTGGTAAAACGGTGGCCGCGATAGGTAAGGTTCAGGCTCCAGGAGTTCAACTGCGCGTTCATCTGCTGCGTCAGTGTGTCCAGCGCCTGCTGCGGCGTCATGCCTGAAATGGATGTGCCGTTGATGGTGATGTTGGGCGCAAAGACTGTTTCAAAGGGTGCAATTTCCTCGGCTACGCGGCGTTGACGCAATTCCTTCACGCCGTACCATAGAAGGGCGGCTGCCACAGCCAGCAGCACCAACAGGATGAACCAGCGTATACCACGGCCTCCCCGTCCATGGGCGCGCGGAGGATGCTGATGGGGCGCTTTGTTGCGCACCGGTGCGCGGTTCATACAGCCATCCCTCCTTTTTGCAGCAAATCGTGTACATCCTGGTCTGCGGTGCTCCACAGGGGCAGTACGTGCCCCATTTCACCGTGTGGGGGGCTTCCGTCATGAAAGTCGCTGCCGCCGGTCACCAGCAGCCCATTGGAGCGTGCAAATCGTTCCCAGTATAAGCAGGTGTCCGTATCATGCTCCGGATGATAGGCTTCAATGCCCATCAACCCGCACGAAACCCAGTAATCCAGCTTTTCTCGAAGCTCCTCGCCCTGATAAGGCAGCAGGCCGGGATGCGCCAGCACAGGAACAGCCCCCTCGGCACACAACATAGCGATGACCTCGCCAGTGTCCACACGTTTGCGGTCGATGTAGGCCGGCCGACCTGCGGCTAAAAAATGTTCAAACGCATCAGGCACAGAGGCTGCGTATCCCTTGCGCACCATGGCGCGGGCAATGAGCGGGCGGCCGCCCGCCACCCCCTGGGGTATCTGCAAATCATCCAGCGTAAGCGGCATGCCCAGTTCATTTAACCGTTCTAAGCATTTCAGGCACCGCTCATCCTTGTCCTGACGGAAACTGCTTAGCAGCGCGTCCAGGCGCGCCATATTTTTATGGACAAAGTAAGCTAGCACATGCACCTCATCGCTGCCGGCGGTGCTTACCTCTACACCAGGGATGAATATGATGCCCTGATCTTGTGCTGCCTGCGCAGCGTCCTCCAGCCCCAGCAGGGTATCATGGTCGGTTACCGCAATGATGTTCAATCTATGCGCATGGGCGCGCAGGATAAGTTCCTGCGCGCTCAATACGCCATCAGATGCGGTGGTATGCAGATGCAGGTCGGGCCGCCACGGGCGCCGCCCGCCCGCATGGAAAACTTGTTGCATGCTTAGTCGATGGTGCCCAATGCGGGGATAGGCTCGTCCTCCTGCTCCATCAGCGCCAGGAAATCCTCACGGCCGATGGTCTCTTTTTCAATCAGGGCCGCGGCCAGGGTGTGCAGCTTGCCCATGTGCTCGCGCAGGGTATTAAGCGCCACCTCATAGCACTGATCCAGCGTGGCCGATACTTCGCGGTCAATTTTGGCAGCCACTTCCTCACTATATTCGCGGGTCTGGCCAAACTCCATGCCCACAAATATTTCCTGGTCATTGCCCAGGTAAATGGTGCCCAGGTTATCGCTCATGCCCAGACGGGTAATCATCTGGCGCACAATATCTGTGGTGCGCTGCAGGTCGGACTGCGCGCCGGTGTATACATCGTCTTCTATCAACAGAATGGCGGCATGTCCACCCAATAGGCAGGATACCTGCTGCAGCAGGCGCGCGCGGCTTTGCATATCGTATTCCTTTTCAGGTAGCGACAGCGTAAACCCGCCGGCATTGCCGCGCGGCACGATGGTCACGGTGTGCACCTCGTTGCATAACGGCAAGTAGTGCCCTACCACAGCATGTCCTGCTTCATGATAAGCAATGACGCGCTTGTCCTCCTCCAGCACCTTGCGGCTCTTTTTTTCGGGGCCCATCTGCACGCGCTCGACAGCCTCGATCAGGTTTTGCTGGGTGATGGTTTTCTGCTTGTTGCGCGCAGCCAGAATGGCGCCTTCGTTCATGATGTTTTCAAGATCAGCGCCGGTGGAAAACGGCGTGCGCTTGGCAATGTTCTCAAAATCCACCGTGCTGTCCAGCGGCTTGCCGCGCGAATGGACCTTGAGAATAGCCACGCGCCCGTTGATATCCGGGAAATTGACCGTGACCTGCCGGTCAAACCGGCCGGGGCGCAGCAGCGCCGGGTCCAGGATGTCGCGGCGGTTGGTGGCGGCCATCACAATAACGCCCTCGTTGGTGGTAAAGCCGTCCATTTCGACCAGCAGCTGGTTAAGCGTCTGCTCCCGCTCGTCATGGCCGCCGCCCAGGCCCGCCCCACGATGGCGACCCACGGCGTCAATTTCATCGATAAACACAATGCTGGGCGCGGCGCGCTTGGCCTGCTCAAACAGGTCGCGCACACGGCTGGCGCCCACGCCGACGAACATCTCTACAAAATCAGAACCGCTGATGGAGAAGAACGGCACCTTGGCTTCGCCCGCCACGGCCTTGGCCAGCAGCGTTTTGCCCGTGCCAGGGGGGCCCACCAGCAGCACGCCCTTGGGAATGCGCGCGCCTAACTCCAGATAGTGCTTAGGGTTTTTAAGGAAGTCTACAATCTCACGCAGCTCTTCCTTTTCTTCCTCAGCGCCGGCAACATCCTCAAAGGTGATTTTGTTCTTGGCCGGATCGGCCAGGTTGGCGCGGCTTTTGCCAAAGTTTAGCACCTTGCCGCTACCGCCGCTTTGCTGGCGCATGAGGAAGTACCAAAACAGCATCACCAGCAGCATGGGCAGCAGGAAAGGCAGAATTTCCAGATACCACGGCGTGGTCAGCGGCGGCAGATAATCTACCTTGAACTTTAAGTCCTTCAGGCTTACATTTTCCACCGGCACCTTGTGCTGGTTGGCATACATGGTCAGCACGGTGGAATAAAAATCTGGGCCGATGGTGGTTTCAAAATCGAACCGGGCCGGATAATCGCTGATGGCGGTCACGCTGGGCTTATTGCGCCCCACCAGATAGTTGCCGCGGATGGATACGCGATCCACCTCGTCACGGGCAATTTTGTCCAATAGTTCCGGATAAGTAATGCGGTTGGGCGGGATGGCCATGCTGTCCGAAATAAAATAAGCGAGCAGCAGAAACGCGGCAATCATAATCACATATCCCAATAGCCCGCGGGACTTCTGCAAATCTACATCCTCCTTAGAAAAATTCCACTAAAGTATACCATGCTGCTCAAGCCCAGGCAATGATATGCAGGCCCTGAAAATGTCCTTGTTGTAAATAATTTTATTCTTTGGCGTAAATGCGCGGCGACAGCACGCCCACATCAGGCAGGTTGCGGTACTTTTCATCATAGTCCAAGCCATAGCCCACCACAAATTCATTGGGGATGGTAAAGCAGCAGTAGTCTACCGTGAGGGGGCTCCTGCGGCGCTCAGGCTTGTCCAACAGCGTGGCGATCCTGACGCTGCGCGCGCCGCGCTGGTCAAGCAGGGCCTGGATGTAGCTAAGCGTCAGCCCGGAGTCCACAATATCCTCCACCACAATGACGTCGCAGTTGGCTATATCATGATCCAAGTCCTTCAGAATCCGTACCACGCCCGATGTTTTGGTGCTGCTGCCATAGCTGGAGATGGCCATAAAATCCAACGAAATCGGCAAATCAATGTTGCGGATCAGGTCGGCAAAGAACATCACAGCACCCTTTAAAATGCAAATGAGCACCGGGCTTTTGCCTGCATAATCCTGTGTAATCTGCTTGCCCAGCTCCTTGACGGATGCCGCAATCTCCTCTCTGGAAATCAGCACGCGGTCCAGGTCTTCATACAGCACGGTCACATGGTCAGCCATCCAATAGTTCCTCCTTCACAGCACGATCTGTATCCCAGGGCAGCCTGCCCGAATACATCAATTGAACGCGGTTGCGCGTGGCAGGCGATACCGCCGCATACTGCGACAGGCCCACGCCCACCGCCCAGCGCACATCTGACCCCAGCGCCAGCACCGGCACATGGCGGCGCAGCGGTTCATCCACCCCGCGCCCGGACAGGTACTTTGACAGTTTTTGCGTGCCTTGCATCCCCAGCGGCGCAATATAATCCCCCGCCTGCGGCAAGCGCAGCACCGCACCAGATACTCCCTCCAGGTCAAACACCTGCCACCGGCCCTGGGCCGTGCCCACTTGCGCGGTTTGAGCTTCCATGTGCAGATAACCCGGCTGCAGCAGTACAGGGTGCTGGGGCATAAAATGCAGCCGTATATCCGTGCGCACTGCCCGCGTACCGCTTAGCAGGTTGATACTGCCATCGGGTACTTGCAGCAACTGCATCAGCCGGTCGGTCAAATCCATGTCGGGCACAAAGCCCAAATGCCCGCACATACGGCGCAGCACGCGCCTTTGCAATGAGGGCATCAGCTGCGTACAAGCTTCGACCGGTACAAACAAACAAGCCGGATGCTGGGAGGCATGCTGCTCCAGCCACAATGCGGCCTCATGCTCCGCCCAGTCCTCATCCATGGCAGTCAGGCGCGCCGCGCGTGCGACGCTTGTTTCAAACCCCGGCCAAATAGCCCGCAGTTCGGGCAGCACCCGATGCCGCAGCGCATTGCGCATAAGCGTTACATCCTGGTTGCTGGCATCCTCGCACCAAGCAGCGCCAATTTCCTTCGCGGCATTTTCCAGATGCGCGCGCGGGAGCGTCAGCAGCGGCCGCCACAGGTTACCGGACAGTTCGCGCATACCGGCCAGCCCCTGGCCGCCCGCACCGCGCATCCAGTGCATCAGGATGGTCTCCACCTGGTCATCAGCATGGTGGGCCAGCGCGATGACATCGGCGTCCTCTTGCTGCGCCTGCGCATGCAGCGCGCGGTAACGCGCATCGCGGGCCTCGGCTTCCAGATTGCCTGGGCCTACCTGTACGCGCACAACCACAATTTTTACATCCAGCTGCGCGCACAGCGCTTGCACAAACTCCGCATCTGCATCGGCCTCAGCGCGCAAGCCATGATGGACATGCACGGCGGACAATACAAACCCTTCCTGCTTGCGCAGCGACACCAGCGCATGCAGCAGCACTACCGAATCCACCCCGCCGGACAGGGCCAACAGCACGCGCCCGGGCCTGCCCACGGCCGCGTACGAGGCCTGCACACAGGCAACCAAAGACGCGAAATCCATGCGGCGATTGTACGATAAAACAAGGAATCGGACAAGGGCGGCCCTCACTATAAAAAAGGAAACAACGCATTCATTCTTTTAAACGCATTGTTATTTGACGTCCATGTAACTTGTTGTCTATAATGGACACACTAAAATTATACATGGGTTGACTTTTCCGCTGATGCGCGAAACTTTACGCAGGAAACGCGCACAACGGACAACCAGCAAAGGAGCAGCATGAAACACAGTATGCACGACTGGATAGCAAATCTGATAGCAGCCCCCAAAAAGCGGGCAATGCCCATCCTCTCTTTCCCCTGCATCAGCCTGATGGATATCAGCGTAGAACAGTTGACAGCCGATGCCTCTCTGCAGGCCCAAGGCATGAAGCTGGTGGCCGATCGCACACCGGCCTGCGCCGCTGTCAGCATGATGGATCTATCGGTAGAAGCAGAAGCCTTTGGCGCAAAGGCGCAATTTCTTCCCGGCGAGGTGCCCACTGTCAAGGATGTGCTGGTGCGTTCCATGGAGGAGGCCCAGGCGCTGAACGTTCCTGCAGTGGGTGCCGGGCGCACAGGAAAATATGTACAGGCCATCCGCGAAGCCTGTCAGCTGATCACCGACCGGCCGGTATTTGCGGGCATCATCGGCCCCTACTCATTGGCAGGCCGCCTGATGGGGGTCAGCGATATCATGATGGATTGCTATGAGGAGCCTGAAACAGTCCATACCGTGCTGCAAAAGGCCACTGATTTTCTGATTGCCTATGCGCAGGCATACAAAGAAGCCGGTGCACATGGCATTGTCATGGCGGAACCTTTGTCCGGCCTGTTATCCCCTGCATTGGCAGAGGAGTTTTCCGAGCCCTATGTCCGCGCGATTGCGCAGGCCGTCAAATCCGATGATTTTCTGGTTATCTACCATAACTGTGGTAACAATACCCCGTTTATGCTGGAGTCTATCCTGCGCACGCAGTGTGATGGCTATCACTTTGGGGATGCCGTCAACATGGCCGAAATTGTCAGCAAAATCCCTAATGATGTGCTGGTCATGGGCAATGTAAGCCCTTCGACACAGTTTCTCTTTGGCACGCCGGAAAGCATGCGCGAGTGCACCCTGCAGCTGATGAGGGACTGCTGCCCGCAACACCCAAACTTTGTCGTATCCTCCGGGTGCGATATTCCGCCGCTGAGCCCCTGGAAAAACATCGATGCGTTCTTTGCAGCGGTAGAAGAATACTACGACAACAAGCAGTGACATTCAGGAACGAGAACGTAATGGAGGTGCGCCTATGGCTGAATGTGTGTATCGCCTTAACCTAAAGACCGGCGGAACTGAAGAGAAGGCATACGAGAACAGACCCGCCCTAATGGATTTCTGTTTAGGACATGAGGGACAGCAATATCTGGCGATTGGATGGAGCTATGTCTACGATTCTAATCACGATATTTCTTCTTACAGGGAATACTATTATGCCGTTAAACACTCCCTAAAAAAGTCAAAGAAGCGAATTGGCCATGTTCTCAATGTGTTCTGGGATGCCAAAGAAAGCACTTTGTTTTGGACTCGTGACCTTAATGGTGATTATTGGATTTGTCGTGCGAAAGAAACAGCCAAGCCGTATTGTGACCGGCAGTTAGATATCGGTGCAATACTTCCTGTAGAGGCATATCTGTTCGGCCATGAGGTTCCGGGACAAATCAAAGCCTCTTTTAATCGTCCAAGGTCTGGTACAGCACAAACATTACGCGATGAGATAATCGTTGCTTTTTCAAAATATGCGTTTAATAAATGCTCCGGACGAAATGCATTTGATTATTGTGTAAATGGTGAAGGCAACTTTATCAGTAACCTTCCTGACTTTGAACTTGAAGAGTTGGTAATTTCCTACATCCAAATCAAGCACGACTATTACCTTCTCTCAAACTCTATTGCAAACAAATCGACATCCATAAAAATAGAGTGTGAGTTTCGTTCTCGCAATCTCAAAAGTCAGAAAAAAGCCGTTGTTCAAGTGAAAGGCCCGAAGTACCAAGAAGTCCTTAGTTCTACACAGTTTCAAAGTTTCGTTGAACAAGGATATGAGGTGTTTGTATACGCACCTCTCTTTGAGAATGATTTGAAATCTGAAAATGTAATTCGGATTAGCCAAGAGAATTTGGAACAGTTTTACGAAGAATACAAAGCGGTTCTTCCTGATTCAATCACAATGTGGGAAAACATTTTCACTCTCTGATTTTCTGGCTGGCCTATTCGCGAAATTTGCAATCCCTGTATTAGAAGACTATAACCTCAAATGTGAAAATGAAAGAGCCACATCGCATGATCTTGGTTCTTTCACTTTATTATGCTTATTTCTATAAGCAGAATTACAGCACCTTCTCCAAAAACTTCGTGGTACGCTCCTTCTGCGGGTTGCCAAACAGCTGTGCGGGCGGCGCTTCCTCTACAATTACGCCCTCATCCATGAACAGTATGCGGTCGCCCACCTCGCGGGCAAAGCCCATCTCATGGGTGACCACCACCATGGTCATGCCGTCGTTGACCAGTTGGCGCATCAGGTCCAGCACCTCACCCACCATTTCGGGGTCCAGCGCACTGGTGGGTTCGTCAAACAGCATGATGTCGGGGTTCATGTTCAGCGCCCGCAGGATGGCGATGCGCTGCTGCTGGCCGCCGGACAACGCGCGCGGATATTGCGTTGCTTTGTCCTTTAAGCCAATGCGCGTCAGCAGGCCCATGGCTTTTTCCTCGGCCTGCTCCTGGCTCATCACCTTCAGGCGTACCGGGGCCAGCGTCATATTGCGCAGCACCGTCATGTGCGGGAACAGGTTAAACTGCTGGAACACCATGCCCATCTTGCGGCGGATGCGGTTGATGTCGCTGTGCTTGGCGGTGATGTCCACCCCTTCAAACAGTATCTGGCCGCCGGTGGGTTCCTCTAAGCGGTTCAGGCAGCGCAGAAAGGTGCTTTTGCCCGAACCCGAAGGGCCTATCACCACCACTTTTTCGCCGCGCTTTACCTGCTGGTCGATGCCGCGCAGCACATGCAGGCTGTCAAAGTGTTTTTCCAGCCCGATGGTTTCGATCAATACATTGTCAGGCTGTTCTGCCATCGCCTTTGCGCAGCCTCCTTTCCACGCGTCCGAACACGCGGGTCAACAGTGATACAATCACAAAATATGTCACCGCCACCGTCATCAGCGGGAAGAACGCCGAGAACGTGCGGCTGCGGATGAAATCACCAGCCTTGGTCAAATCTGCCAGGCCAATGAAGCCCACCACCGAGGTTTCCTTCAGCAGCATGATAAACTCGTTAAACAACGAGGGAATCACAATGCGCACACTTTGCGGCAGCACCACCAGCATCATAGTCTGCGCCGAGGACAGGCCCAGCGAGCGCCCGGCCTCGGTCTGCCCCTTGTCCACGGCCAAAATGCCGCCGCGCACGATTTCAGAGGTATAGGCCGCGCTGTTTAAGCCAAAGCTGATGATGGCAATCAGTTCCTTGCTCAGGCTGGAGGAAGCTAAGATAACATAATACATGATCATCAGCTGCACCACCATGGGCGTGCCGCGGATGACATCGACATAGAAGCTGGATATCGCACGCAGGGGATAGAACGTTTTGCCCACCCGCCAAGTGGACAGGCGCATCAGCGCAATCACACTGCCCAGCACAATGCCGATAATGGCTGCGCACATCGCAATGAGCACCGTGGTGCCCAGGCCGCGCACCAGCATGAGATACCGGTCGCCGTCAATGATGTTAAACTGAAAATCCCTGGCCAGCTGTTCAAAGAAGCCCACGTATGCACCCCCTTTGCATTATCATACCACAAGTTTGTTGCCCCGGACACAAGTATGCCGCCGTAAAAGCGGCGGCATACCCGGAAAAAAATGTGTTTTTATACCGATGTAAAACAGTAATGCATCCAAAGGGGAGAGGGATTTTGGCTTGCAGCAAGGAGCAGCCGAGGGAAGCGTAGCAGCGCTATGCTGACCGAGCAGCTCGACGATGCTGCAAGTCAAAAGACCCGACACGATGATGCATGAATGTTTGGAATCAGTATTATTCTTCGGCGGGAGTAAAGTACTTGGCATGGATGGTTTCGTAGGTGCCATCCTCCACCAGCTGCGCCAGGGCCGCGTTGATTTTTTCAATCAGCTCGGTGTTGTCCAGCTTCACTGCTATGCCGTATTTTTCCTCGGACAGTTCCTCTGGCAGCACCGTCAGCCCGCCGGCAGCCTTGGCATAATAATCGCTGGGCGCAGCGTCGGTCATCACGGCATCCAGACGGCCGTTCTTCATATCCAGAATAGCATCCAGAATCTTGTTGTAGCGCACCACCTCGACCGAGAGGTTGTCGGTGGCATACAGGTCGCCCGTGGTGCCCATCTGCACACCAATCTTCATGCCTTCCTTCAGATCGGCAGCGCAGGTAATGGCCGATCCTTCAACCACCATCAGCTTTTGCGATGCATTGAAATACGGCTCGGAGAACAGCACGTTCTGTGCACGCTCTTCGTTGATGGTCATCCCCGAGATGGACAGATTAATCTGGCCGGAGGCCAGCGCAGGCAACAGCGCATCAAACTCGATGGAGATGACCTCGTACTCCACCCCAACCAGCTTCATAATGGCATCAATCAGGTCAATGTCAAAGCCTGCATACTTGCCGTCATCATCAATGTACTCAAAGGGTGCAAATTCCGCGTTGGTGCCCACCACCAACTTATCTGCTGCTGTGGCGGTGCCCATCACCCCAACCATCATCAGTGCTACCAATAGTGCCAATACCTTCTTCATGTCCATACCCTCCTTCGTGGTCATTGAAATCATACTGCATGTTTATGCGGTTGTCAAGCTATTTTCCGCATTTTTATTCTCGAGTTGTGAAAATCGGCTTTCTTGACGTCTCTGCTAAAACATAGTACGATTTTGCTTGTCGTAAGCACCATCAGACAGGAGGGGTTCATATGAAATGGATGGATAAATTGGAGCGCAAGTTATATGCGTGGCGGGTACAGCCTTTTTTCCGATATGTGGTATTTGCAATGGCAGGCACATACCTTTTGCAGTTTATGTTCCCGCATTACCCTCTGTTGGAGCGCCTGATGCTTACGCGTGCAGGCTTGATGCGCGGCGAGATATGGCGGCTTGTTACGTTTTTGGTCATACCGGATGCGCTTTCTCCCCTGTACGCACTGATTTCGTTGTATTTTTATTATTTCATCGGTACCACGCTGGAATCACGCTGGGGTGCACGCCGGTTCCTTCTATATTATGGGCTGGGTGCCATAGGTGCCATCCTGGCGGGGCTGATATCCGGCGTTGGCATTAACACCTACCTCAATCTGTCGCTGTTCTTTGCCTTTGCCATTCTATACCCGGACTATCAGGTGCTCATCTTTTTCATGCTGCCCATCAAGATCAAGTGGCTGGCGGTGGCCAACGCCTTGTTCTTCCTGTGGGCGCTCATCAACGGCGGCATGGTACAGCGCGCCGCCATCATCGCGGCCATTTTGCACCTGCTGCTGTTCTTTGGAGGCGATCTGTACAACCTGCTGCGCCTGGAGATTGGCAACTGGAAACGCAGGCAGCAGTTCCGCCGCAATTCTCGGCGATAATATATTCTGAAGGAGCGCACCATGCAGGGCATCATCAAGGACAAATCCTTTTATCGGTCCATTCTGCGGCTGTCGCTGCCCACGGCATTTCAATCGTTAATCTCGCTGCTGGTGGTGATGGCCGATAACATTATGGTGGCGCGCATTGACCCCAACGGCTTTTCGTTGGCGGCGGTGGCACAGTCCAACAGCATCACCAACTTTTCCAACGCGCTGTTAAGCGGCCTGGCCGGGGGCTCCATCGTGCTGATCTCGCAATACTGGGGGCGACAGGACAAGGCGCGCATCCGGGAGGTCTATGCCGTTATCGCGGCTGCGTGCATTGCGGTATCGCTGGCCGTTATTATACTCATCCGCCTGTTTCCCACTTTCTTCATCTCGCTGGTGATCAACCCCAAAGAAATGGAGATCACCGCGCTGGCGCTGGAATATCTGCCCATTGTGTGCCTGTCCTTTCTGCCGTTTGCTATCACCGCTGCCGTCATTGGTATGCTAAAAGGCGTGGAAGTGGTGCGCGTTACCATCTACCTGACGGCTACCTCCCTTATCAGCAATGTAACGCTCAACTACATCCTTATCTTTGGCAAGCTTGGGTTCCCAGCCATGGGCGTGCGCGGGGCGGCCATCGCCACCTTGCTGGCACGCATCATTGAAGCCAGCCTGGTATGCTTCTACTTTTTCCGGGTTCAAAAGGTGCTGCCCGTGACCGTGCGCGATCTGACGCGCCAGCGCGCCTGGGCCTGGAAGGACTATGCCCGCTATGGGCTGCCCGTGGGCATCACCGATGCGCAATGGGCGCTGGTGGGCATGATCAAGATGGTCATCATCGGCCAGCTGGGCAAGATGATGATCAACGCCGCCGCTGTGACCGACATGCTGATGACGTTGGGGTATCTGTTCAGCTCGGCGCTGGCCAGTGGGGCCTGCGTGCTGGTGGGCAAAGCCGTGGGCAAGAAGGATTATCCCCTCGTCCGGCAGTACGCCACCACCATCCAAATCATGTTTTTCCTGCTGGGGCTGGTGATGACCGCCATCGTATTTTTGCTGCGCGCACCATTTATCTCGCTGTATGCGCTGGACGAGGCCACGCACGCGCTGGCACTGACCATGAGCGGCCTGGCTGCCTTTACGCTGATTGGTACCACCTACCACGCCGCCTGCTTTGTGGGCATCAACCGCGGCGCGGGCGATAACAAGTTTGTGATGATGGTGGACATGATCTGCGGCTGGCTTATCGTGCTGCCCCTGACCGCCCTGGCGGCTTTTGTGTTCAAGTTTCCGCTGTACATTGTGTATTTCTTCACCAAAATTGACCAGACATTTAAGTGGTTGATCGCGTTCATCCGCCTGCGCGGGGACAAATGGATCCACAACGTGACCCGTGAGGATAGCCCATGAGCACCTTATACGGCGAGCCGTTCATCATGACGGTGGACGGCCAGCCCATTCACCTGCGCGAGGCGCATGATTTTTCCTGGCTCAACGCCTTTGGGCGCGTGTTCAGGGTACTGCAGGGAACGACATCCGGGTGTATAGGCTTTGGCGTGGAAAAAGACGGGCAGCGCTTTTACCTGCGGCATGCAGGCGCGCTGCCCTTTGGCTTTTTTGGCGATCCCAAACAGGCGATAGATGACCTGCGCGCATCGCTGGCGCTGTACCGATGCGTGCAGCACCCGGCCATCAATCCGGTGCTGTCCCAGCATGAGGTGCCAGGAGGGTTTGTGCAGGTATTCCCCTGGCTGGAAGGGTTTGTGCTGTCGTCCGAGGAAGACTATGCCCACTTCCGCGCGTTCCCGCTGGTGCAGCGCCTGGCCTGGTATGATGCGCTGGTGGATGCGCTGGCTGCATGCGAGCAGCAGGGCATCATACCGCTGGGGCTGAGCGACACGCACCTGATCATACACGATCAAAACCGCCATATCGCACTGACGACCATCCATCGCTTCCGGCAGCTGCCGGCCACAAGCGCGCCTGCGCGCACGCCAGGCATGCCCTGGTACCGCGCGCCGGAATGCCAGCAGGAAGTGGCGCTGGATGAAACCACGGCCGTGTTTACCGCCGGCGCCCTGGCCTATACCTTTTTAGGCGACCGGGTACACCACGGCCCGCAGCCTTGGGAAGGTTCTCCGCAGATGCTCTCGTTGGCCAGCACGGCCACACATTCGCTGCGCGAGCAGCGCCAGCAAAGCGTGGCCTCTTTCCAGCAGGCCTGGCGCCAGGCTGTGCGCGCCTTTGACCTTCCCAATACTATTACAGGGCGCTGATTTTACCCGGTGCTACCCGCAGCACGCAGGCTGGGTTGACATCGCCTAAGTCATTTAATTCTGTCGTCGTCAGCAGCGTCTGCACGCGGTTGAGCCGCGCCAGCAGGCGTGCGCGGCGGCTCATGTCCAGTTCACTTAGCACATCATCCAGCAACAGCAGCGGGGTATCGCCCTGCGCCTGCTCCAATACATCAATCTGCGACAGCCGCATGGACAGGATGGCCGTACGCGCCTGCCCCTGCGAGCCATATACCCGGATGTCTTGCCCGGCCAGTGTCACCTCGATATCGTCCCGGTGCGGGCCTACGCTGGTGGTCTGACGGCGTAAATCCTCCTGGCGCGCGTCCTTTAAGGCCTGGGCCATGTCCTGTGAAGGGTTTGTGCTGGCGCTCAGCGTGCCCTGATAAGCCAGCGCCAGCATTTCGTTTTCGCGCCCACTGATGTGTGCATAGTGCCCGCGCGACAGGCGATCCAGCTGCACCACCGCCTGCCGCCGCGCCTGCACCACGGGCCCCGCCGCCAGCGCCAGCTGTTCATCCCAGGCCGGCAGCTGCCGCGCATCGCCCACGCCCTTGGCCAAGGCCTTGAGCAGCGCATTGCGCTGCTTTAACACCGACATATATGTTTGCAGGCTATAAAAATACGCGGGCTGACACTGTGACAGCAGCATATCCAAAAACCTGCGCCGCTGCTGGGGCTGGCCCTTTACGATCTCCAGATCCTCCGGCGAAAACATCACGCACGTCAAATGCCCCATCAGTTCGCCAATGCGCGGCACAGTCTTGCCGTTGACATAGATGAGCTTGCGCCGACGCGGCTGGGCGTACAGGCGTATACCCACCTCATGGCAGCGGTCAGAACGCTCCACCCGCGCGTGCACGGCGCAGGTTTCCTCCCCCGTGCGGATCATGTCGCGATCCGCGCTGGTGCGGTGGCTGCGTCCCAGACAGCACAGGTGGATGGCTTCCAGCACGTTGGTTTTCCCGGCACCGTTTTCGCCCACCAGCGCGGTGATGCCGTGGGGCAGCATCAGCGATAGCTGTGGGTAGCTGCGGAAATCCTTTAATCGAAGCTGTATCAGACGCACTACTTGTGATACCTCTCGCCCGCCAATATTTTATATGCACGGTAGATTTGCTCCAGCAGCATCACACGCGCCAGCTGGTGCGGGAAGGTCATGTCCGATAGCGACAGCGTTTGATTGGCACGTTTTATCACCTGCTCATGCAGCCCCAGGGAACCGCCAATCACAAACACCACCGTTTTTCCGGCATCGCGCAGCTCGCCCATGAGCCTGGCAAAGCCCGGGCTGTGCATGCGCCGCGCCTCAATGCACAGCGCAATCACATGGTCCTGGGGCTTTATTTGTGACAGGATGGCCTGCCCCTCCTTGTCCATCGCACGCTCCATCAGCGCGGGCACGGGCTTGTCCGGCTCACGCTGGTCGGGCACCTCCACCACGCGCACCTTGTCATACGGCTGCAGGCGCGTCACATACTGCTGCGCCGCCTGCGCGTACATGTCCCCCATTTTGCCCACAGCTATTACCGTTACCGGCATGCAAAAACCTCCTGCACCAGCGCGGGCAAGTCCTTCAGGCTGTCCAGCACACGGTCACAGTCCGGTGCTAGGTCATCCGTGTAGGGACGCAGGTCAGGCACCATCACGGTAAACATGCCCGCCCGCCGCGCCGCGCGCAGCCCCAGGGGAGCATCCTCCACCACCAGGCAATGCTGTGGCGCAACGCCCAGCGCAGCTGCGGTGTTCAGATACATATCCGGCGCAGGCTTGCTGGGCACATCGCTGCGCCCGGCTGTAATGGCCTGGAAAACATCCGCAAGGCCTGTCGATTGCAGATACCACGCAATACGCTCCATGGGCGAGGACGAGCACAGCCCCAACGGCAGGCCCTGTGCGCGCAAGGCCGCCAGGGTTTTGCGCACATGCGGTTTGATCGGCACGCCATTCTCTTCCAGAAGCGCGCGCAGGCTGTCGTTGCACACGGGCCAAAACGCTTGGGGCTCATATGCGGCGCACGCATTGTGATACACCTGATCTGTCAACGCCTCGGTCATGCCCAGGGTAGCCAATACATCTTCTTCCGTCAGCCCATAGCCCAGCGCTTCCGATGCGCGCAGCGCAGCCTTGAGCGCCAGCGTCTCCGTGTCAAACAACACGCCATCCATGTCAAAAATTACTGCGTTCATCCTATCCTCCAGCTTGGAGTATACCGTGCCGGCACGCGCGTGACAAGAACGCCCCGGCAACCAAGGAGCGCTGCCGCACGCTTGTCTCTTGTGTCATATCTTTGCAACAATTTGTCATGTGATTTTTACATGTGAATATCCACAGCATATCCTCCAGCATGTTCTGTATATTTTTCATAATAATTCATCTTTATACAACCAGGAGTACAAAGTCTCAAGCTTTTCCGTGTCCAACTGCATGCCTGTGCGTGTATTCTGCATGGATGCGCTGCATAAGCACTTGTGCTTGGTTGTCCACATTGTCCACAGGGTTATCCACACAAAAACCTGCAAAATAGCTTGCGAGGTATGGTTTTTGGATAAGAGAATGTAAATTCAATGTAAAATCAGCTAAAGTTATCCACAGGCATGCGTGCTGGTTATCCCAACATTTGTCCACACGAACACTTTTTCGTTAACAGATGTGTTCTGTTTCAACATGTAACTTGTTGCATAAAAAACGGAACGCGCGTTCTTTCAATTGTCTTCAAACGCACGCAAAAGCGCCGCGGCTTAAGCCGCGGCGCAGGATGCTTAGGGATAGATTAGCGGTTGAGCAGGGTTTCTTCGGTGTCCTTGTCGAAGAAGTGCAGGCGGGTGGTATCCATCGCCACTACAGTGCTGTCGCCCGCGCGGGTCTTGGTGCGAGGATCAACACGGGCAACGATGTTGTCTTCCTTGCCGGAGGTAGTGAAGTACAGGTAGGTCTCAGAGCCCATCTGCTCGGTCACTTCTACGTTCACCTTCATGGTAGCATTGGGATGAGCGGCTACGATCTCGGGATCGTCATCGATGTTCTCGGGGCGGATGCCCATGATGACTTCCTTGCCGATGTGGTCTTCGTCCTTGAACTTCTTGACCTTCTCGTCGGGAACGAGGATCTTGTTGTCGCCAAACAGGGCATAGACTGCACCGTTTTCGGCCACAAGTTTGACGTTGAAGAAGTTCATCTGCGGGCTGCCGATGAAGCCGGCCACAAACTGGTTGTTGGGATAGTCGTAGTTGTTCTGGGGCGTATCCACCTGCTGGATGAAGCCATCCTTCATGATGCAGATACGGGAGCCCATCGTCATGGCTTCAGTCTGGTCATGGGTAACATAGATGAACGTGGTCTGCAGGCGCTGATGCAGCTTGGTGATCTCCGTACGCATCGCAACGCGCAGTTTGGCGTCCAAGTTGGAGAGCGGTTCGTCCATCAGGAAGACCTTGGGCTCACGGACGATAGCACGGCCCAGCGCAACGCGCTGGCGCTGACCGCCGGACAGGGCCTTGGGCTTACGGTTGAGCAGGTAGGCGATATCCAGGATATGGGCGGCAGCTTCGACGCGGCGCTTGATCTCATCCTTGGGGGTCTTGCGCAGCTTGAGGCCAAAGGCCATGTTGTCATACACCGTCATGTGCGGATACAGCGCGTAGTTCTGGAACACCATCGCGATGTCGCGATCCTTGGGCGCCACGTCGTTGACCAGTTTGTCGCCGATATACAGCTCACCATCGGAGATTTCTTCCAGGCCCGCGACCATGCGCAGGGTGGTGGACTTACCGCAGCCGGACGGGCCGACCAGCACCATAAATTCCTTGTCCTCGATGTCCATGGTAAAGTCGCTGACAGCCGTTACGCCGCCGGGGTATACCTTGTAAATGTTTTTCAGAGATACACTTGCCATAATGCCGCCTCCTGTTTTTTCTTGTGCACGGGCAGGGCCCTTGCTATTCTGTCGCTATTATAGGCAACCATGCGGCGCTTGACCAGTCCTTAAATTTCACAAAAAAAGGGCGCATTGTTTGTGCACTCTGGGCGGTAAGGCGTATTTACTTGCAGCCACGTACATACTTGGGTAGGATAAAGCAAAGAAAAGGAGGCGACTTTCATGCAGGATCAGGTTATGCAACTGGCGCAGATGCTACAGGACGCACGCTACCCTGTGTTCTTTGGCGGGGCGGGGGTCTCCACCGAAAGCGGCATCCCGGATTTCCGCAGCACCGATGGGCTATACCACCAGCGGTGGCGTGACCCGCCCGAAACGGTGCTGAGCCACCAGTACTTTATGAAACGCACCGACACCTTTTATGATTTCTACCGTGAAAAGATGATATTCCCTGATGTAAAACCCAGCGGCGCGCACACCGCGCTGGCGCAGTTGGAGCGCATGGGCAAAATGTGCGCCATCATCACGCAGAACATTGACGGCCTGCACCAGATGGCCGGCAGCACCCAGGTGCTGGAACTGCACGGCTCCATCCATCGTAACCGGTGCATGAAGTGCCGGACAGCCTATGACCTCACCTGGCTGATGGGCACCACCGGCGTGCCGCACTGCACCTGCGGCGGGCTGGTCAAACCCGAGGTGGTGTTGTACGGCGAGCCGCTGGACGACAAAGTCACGGCACGCGCCATACGTGAAATTCAAAAGGCCGACCTGCTCATTGTCGGCGGTACATCCTTAAGCGTCTATCCTGCTGCGGGCTATGTGCGCCTGTGCGCAGGCGATCTGGTGTTGATCAACAAGACGCCCACCGCCTACGACGAATACGCACAGCTGGTCGTGCGCGAGCGCATCGGCGTGTTCCTCACGCAAGTGGTAGCCCACATGCAGACTTAACCGCCCGCATCGTGTGCCACGCAGCGAAACAAATATACAACACCAAATGGAGGACGTATGGACATTAACCTCAGCGGGAAAACCGCCATTGTCACCGGGGCCACCGGGCAGTTGGGGCGCACCATTGCGCGCACGCTGGCCCAGTGCGGCGCGGATGTCGCCGTGCATTACCTGAACAACCGCGCCATGGCCGCGCAGCTGACCGAAGAAATAACACGGATGGGCCGCAAAGCACTGGCCGTCCAGGCCGATGTGGCCTGCAAAGACAGCGTGGATGCCATGGCGGAGGCGGTCATCAGCGCGCTGGGCGCGCCACAGATTGTCATCAACTGTGCGGTCAGCCAATACCAATGGACCAGCATACTGGAGCAAGACCCGCAGGACTATCAGGATCAGTTTGACACCTGCGTGATGCACAACGTGCTGATGGCCAAAGCCTTTATCCCGCATATGATCAAGGCGCAATACGGGCGATTTATCGGCATCAACACCGAATGCGCAATGCAGTGCCTGCCCAATCAATCGGCCTATGTGGCGGGCAAGCGCGGCATGGACGGCATATACCGCATCTTAGCACGCGAGGTAGGCATGCACGGCATCACCGTCAACCAGGTGGCGCCGGGCTGGACCATCAGCGACCGGGAGCGCAAAAGCGGCGTCAAGCCCAGCCCGGACTATACCGCCCGCGTGGCGTTAAACCGCCGCGGCACCGACCAGGAGATTGCCAACGCCGTGGCGTTTCTGGCCAGCGACCTGGCCGCCTTCATCACCGGGGTATATCTGCCGGTATGCGGCGGGTATGTAATGCCCGCTATTTAGCGCACAAGCCAAAATTACAATTGTTTTTCATGCGCGTGTAACAAAACCACGTGTTGAGCAACCTATGGGTGAACCATCCCGGAATGGCAATGACTTAGGTCAATAACTTTTCCAGACTTTCCTTGGCATCGCCAAACAGCAGCAGCACATCGGACTGTTCCTGATACAATGGATTGGGTACACCGGCATAGCCTGGCTTGTCATCGTAATTGAGCATCATGACACGCCCGGCTTTTTCAACCTCCAGCACCGGCATGCCATAGATGGGCGTGCCCTCGGCGGTGTTGGCGGCAGGATTGACCACATCATTAGCCCCAATCACAATGGCCAAATCCACCTTATCCATTGTTGGGTTGATGTCATCCATTTCAAATAGCATGTCATAAGGGATGTCCACCTCGGCCAGCAGCACATTCATATGCCCCGGCATGCGGCCAGCCACCGGATGGATGGCAAAGCGCACGCGCTTGCCTGCCCCGATCAACTGATCGTACAGCTGCTTGACGGCGTGCTGCGCCTGGGACAGCGCCATGCCATAGCCAGGGATAATGACAACATCCTGCGCGTCATTGATCCATTGCGCTGCATCCTTGGGCGGAGGCAGTTCAGCCTCCACCACAGGGGCGGGCGTTTCCATCACGGGCTGCACAGGGGGCACAGGGGCGGGCTTGTCCGTTCCCTTGCCCAGCAATATGGCCGACAGTTTGCGGTTCATGGCATGGCACATGATCTGCGTCAGCAGCAGGCCGCTGGCACCCACAATACCACCGACCGACACCAGCAGCACATCGCCGATGGCCATACCCGCAATGGCGGCCGCGACACCGGAGGTGGAGTTCAGCAGTGAAATAGTAATGGGCATGTCCGCACCGCCCACCGGCAACGCAAACAGCACGCCAAAGGCCAGGCTGCCCAGCAGCGTAATTGCTGCAAACAGCAGCCTTTGACCAGGCAGCACCACCACCAGCACCAGGCCCAAAATCATCGCAAGAAAGCTCGCCACGGTCAGCATTTGATGGCTGGGCAAACGGATGGGCTTTTGCGGCAACAGGCGCTGTAGTTTGCCCGCCGCCACCATGGAACCTGTAAACGTAAGCGCGCCCACGCACAGCGCCAGCACACCGGTGGCCACTTCAAAGGTATTGAGCGCAACTGTTCCCTGCAGCGTCAGCCATGCCGCAATGGCGCTGGCCGCACCGCCCAATCCATTCAAAAAGCCTACCATCTGGGGCATGGTAATCATGCGCACTGCGCGGGCCAGCACAACACCCAGCGCCAGTCCCGCGGCCAGGCCTAACCAAATAGCGGAGTCATCCAAAATGCCGCCCCGAACCAGCACCATCACCACAGCAGCCAACATGCACAAGGCACTCAGGCGATTGCCGTTGACGGCGGTTTCCACCTTGCTCATCCAGCGGATGCCCAGCAACACGCCTACGCTTAACAGCGCCGACAAAACATAGTACAGCGTATCGCTCATGGCTTGTCCTCCCTGTGCTCAGAGCCCTTAAACATTTTGAGCATCCGATCGGTCACCATGAAGCCCGATACCACATTAACGGTGGCGCAAATAATGCCCAGCACGCCCAGCGCCTTGCTGTGAAAGGCCACTGCACCCAGCGTGGCGGTAATCATGCCCAGCAATGTGATGCCGCTCAAGGCATTCATGCCGCTCATCAGCGGGGTATGCAGCAAACTGGGCACCGATTTGATCAGCCGATAGCCCAGCAGCGTGGCCGCAACAAATACTAGTACTAATATCAATTCCCTGCTCATAGGCCCATGGCCTCCCTTGCACCTTGATGGACGATTTGGCCGTCCTTGGTGGTTAGTATACCTTGCACGATTTCATCCTGGCTGTCCAGATGAAAGGTTTCATCCTTTAGCAAATACTTAACCAGATTGTACACATTTTGGGCAAACATGGAGGTGCTGCTGGTGGGCAGCAGGCCGGGGATGTTCTTGATGCCCACAACATGCACCAGACCATGGTCAACGGTTTCGCCAGGTACGGTAGCCTCACAGTTGCCGCCCTGGTCAATGGAAATATCTACGATAACGCTGCCCGGCTTCATGCTCTCCACCATTTCCTTGGTGATAATGACCGGCGCTAATCTGCCGGGCACCAATGCGCTTAAAAATACGATGTCCATTTGCGCAAGGTGCGGCGCCAAAAGCGTGCGCTCCTGCTGAAGCAATTCAGGGCTCAGGTTCAGTGCATATCCGCCAGGGCCAGCAGCCTTTTCCTCCGGGATGCCAATATCTATGATTTTTGCCCCCAGCGATTGTGCCTGCTCACGGGCAGCAGCACGGGTATCCACCGCATGCGTGATGGCACCCAGCCGTTTGGCCGTGGCCAAAGCCTGCAGGCCCGCTACGCCTACGCCCACCACCAGTGCATTCAGGGGCTTGGTCATGCCCACAGCGCTGAACATCTGCGGGATGAAGCTGGGCAGCAGGTTGGCCGCTATCAGCATGCCCTTGTACCCGGCGCACGTGCTCATGGATGTCAGCGCGTCCATGTTTTGCGCACGGGAAATGCGCGGCACGCCGTCCAACGTCAGCGCGATAACCCCCTGCTGGGCCATGCGGCGCACCATATCATGGTTGGCCGGCGATGCTGGGTGAATAAATGTAATCAAATATTGTCCGGCATGCATCATATCAATCTCATGGCTGCCAACATGCTCATGAAACAGCGGCTCCTTGACCTTGAGGATCAGTTCAGCCTTTTTGTACAGTTCGCGCACATCGGTCATAATCTGCGCTCCCGCCTGCTGATACGCCTCATCATGGAAGTATGCGCCCACACCAGCGCCCGCCTCCACCAGCACCTGATGGCCATCCTTCACAAGCTTTGCGCAGCTATCCGGCGTAGCCGCCACACGGTTCTCTGCACGCATGATTTCCTTTGGAATGCCAATAATCATATGTATTCTCCTTTTTTCAGTATATGATGTTATTTGTATTATACGTTGTTGTACGTGCTCCTGACAAGCTACCGGCGTACCTTATATAAAATGAGCGCGAAGCGAGAGTGGTGCCTCAAATAAGAATGAGCGCGAAAAGAGTAGTATGCTGATTGAATGAAAGGGAAAGTATCAATGGCGACAAGAATTGAGGTCACCAAACAACTAAAGGGATCGTACCAAAGAGGCAGCAAAAAGGAGAAAGGTAGCATCCTGGATACCTTCTGCCAGAGTACAAACTTAGGCAGGTCGACAGCCAGACGGTATCTCACCTCGCCTACACTGGGCAACAAGCATGTGCCGCGCATGGATCGCAGACGAAACCGAGCAACCAAATATAGTCCAGCAGCCAAGGAGAAACTGGTCTGGTTGTGGCGCGTCATGTATCAGCCCTGTGGGAAGTATCTGGTAGCCGATTTACCTCAATGGATCGCTTCGCTGGAGGCACATGGAGAACTGGTGTTAAACGAACATGGATGGTCTGAGGAGGTGAAGCAGGAATTACTCCAAATGAGTGCGGCGACCGTAGACCGCTACCTGAAAGAAGAGCGTGAACGTTTACGTTTGAAAGGAATCAGTACCACCAAGCCGGGTGTTCTGCTCAGGAACAGCATCCAGATTCGCAAGGCTGGAGATGAGATGCCGCCTGAACCGGGATTCTTTGAGGTAGATACGGTGGCGCACTGTGGGCCCACGCTGAAAGGAGAGTTTGCCCGATCTCTGGTCATGACAGATGTAATCGTTGGTTGGGTTCATCTGGAAGTGCTGCGTAACAACGCACATGTCCATATCCGCAAGGGACTGGATGCAGCATTGGACGCCATCCCTTACCAGGTGGAGGGGTTGGATTGTGATAACGGAAGCGAACTGATTAACTACGATGTGCTCAACTGGGCGGCAGAAAAAGGGATCTTTTTTACTCGCGCTCGTCCCTACAGGAAAAATGATCAGGCGCATGTGGAGTCCAAGAACAATCACATCGTGCGCCGATATGGTTTCTACTTCCGCTATGATACCCAAGAGGAACGCGAAACATTGGCGGAGTTGTGGCGGTTGGTCTGCCTGAAAACGAATTACTTTACCGCCACCCGGAAACCCATAGGCTGGAAAACGGATGCAGTCGGTAGACGTAAGCGCATCTATGATGAACCGAAAACACCGCTAGAGCGGTTGCTGGATGCACAGATACTATCTCCCCAACAGGCGCAGGAGCTTATTGCGTACAGAGATTCTATCAACCCCGCCGAACTGACACGCGATATTGTCCGCCTGCAATGCATCTTGTCGGACTTAGCCAAGTCCAAGACCGATGATTTGGTGCTGGCAGCAGAACTCGCTAAAGAAAAACGACTGAACAAACAAAAAGGTGGGATACGCATTGTGCCATAACATATACAGGCACGGTCAGGAGGTGAAGGGAACGTTGTATGCGTATGCCGGAAATTTCTTCTTTCCGGATGGACAGGGAGCCTCTGCCGCCATGCCGGTCAGCGTAAGGGGTCAGCCCTACGGTAGGCTGACCCGGCAGAAAGCCTATCATGGCGGCCTCTCCCTATCCATCCCCGAAGAAATTTCCTGCGCTCCCCACTTCACTTTCGCGCTCATTTTATGTGAGGCATCGTTACAACTTTCGCGCTCATATTGACTTGAGGCACCGCGGCTACTCATGCGTTCTTTCCCTTCCTGAATCTGTTTATATGGAAGAATTTTGTACATCACTTGTTTTTCAAATATTATATTGGTTTTATAAACTTAATTGTGATAAAATTAATATACATCAATTAATTTCAAGGAGGGAGCATCTATGAAGCGATTTCTATCTTTTCTACTAGGGCTGTGCCTGATAGCAACTGGATTTGCTGCTGCTGAAAGTACCAACACCTTCAAACCCGGAACATATGACGTTGTAGTTACTGCACATAATGGACCGATGACTGTACATGTTACATTTGACGAAACAAAGCTGACCGCCATTGAAATTGGTGAGAATCAGGAAAGCGGCTATATTGGTGATCAAGTCTTTGAGCGCATTAGCGCGGAAGTGATTGAGCGCCAAAGTTTGAATGTCGACAGCATTGCCGGGGCAACGGTTACATCCGCTGCCTTAAAGTGGGCGTTGTCGGATGCTGTAAAGGCAGCCGGTGGCAATCCGTCCAAAATGAATGCTCCGGCATCTCCTGACACCACAGAATATAAGGACGAAGTAACGCAGGTTGTGGTGGTGGGCAGCGGTGCTGCCGGATTGGCCGCCACATTGCAGGCAAATGAACTTGGCCTTGATGTGATTCTTATAGAGCAGCTTGGGCTGCTTGGCGGATCCTCAGTAAGGGCTGGTTACATGGTGGGCGGCGATAGCTCCGTACAAAAGGCGCAGGGCATTGATTACTCTGCCGAGGATTGGAGCAACTTCATGCAGCGCCGGGATGCAATTCATCCTGGCCTCTGGCAGGAAGAATCCGCGCGCGCCATGGCGCTGAAAGCCGGCGAAAACATCACATGGCTGGATGAAATGGGTGTGGAGTTTGGGCCGGTTAACTTAGGCTGGCAGCATTATGGCCCCGGCGGTGCGAGGGTTGGCCCCTTTGCCATCCGTGCCATGCATGATCAGTTAGACCAGAGGAAGATTGATTACAGGCTGTATACTCGTGCAACCGAGATTATCATGGATGATGGTGTAGCGGTTGGCATTAAGGTGGTATCCCCCAACAAGCAGGAATATTCCATCTATGCGAATGCTGTCATCCTTGCCACCGGCGGATATTTTGCCAACCAGGAAATGGTGGAAAAATACGACCCGGAACACGCAATGTTCTTGACCGACGTTTGCATTGGTGCCGATGGATCGGGCATGCTGATGGCCGAGAAGATTGGCGCTGTGCTGGATTACATGGGCGAATCCAACTATCACGGGCTTGCAACAGTCTGGGGTGGCGGAAGCCGTTCGCTGACGTTGCCGGCTGGAAATGGATGTATTGCCGTCAACGCTGAGGGCAAGCGCTACGTGAATGAAGCCGGCCCCTATGAACTGCTGACAAAAGGCACCATGGAGCAGGATGAGGCATTCTGCATCATGGATCAAACTTTGATGGATCTGGATGTCATCAAGGCTGATACAGGGCTGTCCAACATTGTGGAAATGTATGAGGTTGCCGATACCGTTGAGGAACTGGCACAAAAACTCGGGATTGATCCGGCAGACCTGAAAGCAACCATTGAGAAATATGGTCAGGATGTAAGGGATGGGAAAGATACCGAGTTTGGCAAAGACCCGCAGTTCATGCGCAGCGATTTCAGTACGCCGCCCTACTACGGTGTAAAGAGCACCGTTGAAAACCATACAAACCATGGTGGTATTGTGGTGGACATTGAAAACAAAGTGTTGGATGCTAATGGAGGCATTATCAAAGGGCTGTACGCCATTGGCGAATGCTCCGCATCGCATATCCAGGGGTTCTACACGTATCAGGATTGTATACATAACGGCCGTGTAGTCGCCCAGGTGATTGCAGAAGAACTAAAATAACTCAGTAGTCTACATGCCGCCCTCTTTTCAAAGAGAGGGCGGTTTTTGCATGCACTTATTTATAATAGGAACGGTTAATCATCTTGTTCTTCGGCAAACACGTTTCGAGGCGTTATTTTTCAGCGTTATTTTTCAGAATGAAAAAACTTGCATTGCCCCCAAAAGCCTGATATACTTTTTAGGCTGTCACGGTATCACTGCGCATACAGCGCATTATCCGTAGTTCCAACAGGGAGGTTATTTCGATGGGCAAGTTCTGTGAGATTTGCGATAAGAGGGCCATGAGCGGCCATCGCATCAGCCATTCTGACCGCAAAGCCAACCGCCGGTGGTCGCCGAATGTCCAGAAGGTGCGCGTTCAGGTGGGCGGCGTGCCCATGCGCAAGAATGTCTGCACCCGCTGCCTGCGCAGCGGCAACATCGAGCGCGCGTTGCCGCGGGCAACGACTGTCGCGACCGAGGCATAAGGCACTTTCTGCCTAAAAACCGCTTCCCTTATGGGGGCGGTTTTTTGCGTTACACCATCACAGAAAGTAATTACGTTTTTCCACAAAAACGCCATGTTTTCGCCACGGATGATGGGTACGATACAAGAGCGACAGGAAAATGTCGCACGAAAGGAAGGAACCTACATGAAAACCCGTACATGGATAACCGCACTGGCATTGATCATGATGCTGACCCTTACAACCGCCAGCCTGGCTTCTGATAACTATGGGGCCTTGGCCGTCCGGGAGGGAAACACCTACCCGCTGGAGCAGATGCTTACCTATGCCCTGCAGGACGAACAACTGGCCCTGGCTGAGTACCAAGCCATACTAAACGCTTTTGACACCGACCGTCCTTTTTCCAATATCATGAAGGCTGAGGAACACCATGTCAGCCTGCTGTTGCCGCTGTTCGCAGCGCATGGCATCGCAGTGCCTGAAAACACAGCACAGGAGCACGTAACATTGCCCGCAACGCTGAAAGAAGTGTTTGCCGTAGGAGTAGAGGTAGAAGTCAACAACATCGCTATGTTCAATACCTTTTTGGCGCAAAACGACCTGCCCGATGATGTGCGCGAGGTGTTTGAATCACTAAAGCGCGCATCCGAAAACCATCTTCGCGCGTTTGAGCGCGGCCTGAACCGGCCAGAGGGCGGGCGGTATAGACAGTCTGACAGGTAATGTAGCTTATTATCAGCAAATAAAAACCGCTCCGTAAGGGGCGGTTTTTTGTACAGCAAGTAATCTTGTTCTGTTAGCATATCAAGTACCTTTGCGGCGGTTTTCGCCGGTCAGCTCGGCCAGCTCGGCCAGATGCTCCACCGCATAGCCACAGCCCCGCGCCACGCATTCCTGCGGCTGGTCGGCGGTGGTGCAGCGGATTTGCATTTCCTCGGTGATGGCTTCCTGCAGGCCTTTGAGCATAGCGCCGCCGCCCGTCAGGAGAATGCCGTTTTCAAACACGTCGTTGGCCAGTTCCGGAGGGATGCGCTCAATCACGCCGTGCAGGCCTTCCAGCAGCTGGCGCAGCGCTTCCTCCATGGCCTCGGCCACCTCGTCGCGGTAGATGTCAATCTGTTTGGGCAGGCCGCTGATCAGGTTGCGCCCGGCCACAGGCAGCGACAGCTCCGCATCGCCTAAGGGGTACACAGTGCCAATGGCGCGCTTGATGTCCTCCGCCGTGCGGAAGCCAATCAGCAGGTTATGTTTCAGCCGTATATAGCGGATGATAGCGTCGGTAAACGTATCGCCCGCCACTGGGATGATGGTGCGCGAAGTGATCTGCCCTCCGGCAATGACGGCAATATCCGTGGTAGCACCGCCAATATCAGCCACCAGGCGCCCATAGGGATCTTTCAGTACATGCATGGCCCCCAGCGCTGCGGCCAGCGGACGGTCAATCAGCTGCGTGCGGCGGGCACCGGCATCAAACATCCCGATGATCAGCTGGCGCTTTTCCAGCTCATTGGCAACGGCGGACACCGCCATCACGGCGCGCGGCCGGTTGACCACGCGGCGGCCCACCAGCTCGTGCACAGTGTAGTGCAGCATGCTGGTCAACATCTTATAATCGTGGATAACACCGTTTTGCAGCGGACGGAAAATTTGGATGTGGCTGGGCTCACGCCCCACCAGCTGCGCGGCTTTTTCCCCGTAAAAAAGAACCTTTTGAATGGAGTGATCAAAGGCCAGCAGCGCGGGCACATTGCGCACAATGCCCTTGCCCCGCTCATGAATCAGGATGTTGGATGAACCGACATCAATGCCCAGATCGCCAACTGCGGCCATACATACCTCTCTCTCTGCACATTGGGGTGCCTTTGACACCTTCTCGACACAGAAAAGAACAATTCCAGAAACATATTAACACATGTGGGTAACAAAATCCACTCTTTGTTAAAAATCGTTGTTTTTTGTGGCTACTTCCCCACTTTTGTTACACACCGGCCCCCGCCCACAGGGTGCGATTGCCATATACATCCACAATCAGCAGCGCCACCGTGCCCCGTAGCATGGGCACTTCCAGGCACCGTGCGATGTCCGGCGTGTTCTTGGCGCGTGTGGAGGAAGCGTAGCTGGTAAACACGCCGCCCTGAATGAGCCCTGCATACCACTGATCGACATAGTCCAAATCGGGCAGGTCATGCTCAGCCTCGGCCAGCGTATAGGCATTGAGCCCCACCGAATAGTATCCGATGCCCGGCAGCACCGAGGCATCCACCATGGCAGACACATCCGAAAACGGGGCATGACACTCCAGTTCGACGTCAGCCAAACGCTTGCGCGTGACCGAAAACGCGTGCGGCGAGAGATCTGCGCCCAAAAACCTGCGCCCATTGGCCGCCGCCGAGGCCAGCGCCGTGCCTGATCCGCACACGATATCTGCCACCAGGTCGCCCGGCCGGGTGCTGCACAGGATGATACGATCCAGCAACGCCTGCGGCTTCTGCGTGGGATATCCCGTGCGCTGCGGATCCTTCTGCTGCATCTGGCTGACGTCCGTCCAAACATCATCAGGATAGTCCGGCTCATCGTCATAGTAGATGTAGCGTTTGCCGTTGCTTACAATGCTGCGGAAAGTGCGGCCATGCTCGTCCACCTCACGCTTCATGTGGTTATTCCGGTCTTTCTTCAGCCGCATGGGCACCTGCGTAATGTCAAAGAAATGCTCGCGGCTGCGCGCGTAAAACAGGATGGTATCGTGCTTTCGACTGAAATATCGTTTGCTGCGGCCGCCGGTCTGATAGCTCCACACGATGCTGTTGCGGAACTGGTTGAGACCAAACACCTCATCGCAAATCAAACGGGCATGGGCGCTCATGCGGTCATCCAGGTGCAAAAAGAAAGAACCCGATGGCGTTAGCAGCGCATGCGCGCGCTCCACCAGATTGCGCAAAAACGTTAGATAATCCTGCCTGTCTGCGCCTGAAAAATCATCATACGCTGGCAACTCAATGCTGGGCCGGCTGGTGCGCCAGCCTTTTTCCCCGACACGCATATTAAGCGTCATCTTATCGCCAGTAAAAAAGGGCGGATCCATATACACGCACTGCACCTGCCCGGCAAATGCCATCAACTCCGGCGCCAGCGCATCCTTTTGCATCAAAACACCGCCGGGAGCCTGTCCTTTCCCCCGCTCCTGCGATACTGTTACCCGCTGCCAGAACATTCTATTCCTCCATCAAGCACATACGTTCCATCCATAAATGCTGTCAGCTGGAGCAAAAACTGCCGGTGTTCAGGCACCTGGCACAACAGCCGCGCGGCCTGGCGCACGGCCTGTACAAAGGGCTGTTTTAAGCCTGTTACCCCCTGCTCCACCAGCGGACATACCGCACCGGCACGCCGATCCATAGCGACAGACAAGGTAAGTCCCCGGTCGGTTTGGCGCACATATGCAAACAGCGGAAACATCCGGCAGGCCAACGGACGCGTAACCCGCTCACACGTCCCCTGACAGGTAAGCAACATGCCCAGCCCCTGTGGATCTTGAGACACTTGAAACCCTGGAGGCAGCGGATGGTAGAGCGCTTCCTCGCCCGGAAACAGCAGCATGCCGCCGTGTCCCTCGCTGTCCGGATAACAGCAGGCCGCTTGGCACAGCCGACCGCAGTCGGCCTGCAGGGGCGTTTCCTCCATAAGCAATTGCCGCGCTTTGCTCAGCGCGTCCAAAGCATTCACTATCCTACACCTGCCTTCCCGGCGCTTTGATTGTAGCATCTGCCTGTGCGGTTGACAAGCAAACGCGCCGGGCGATAGGATGAAGTATCATATCTAAGGAGGCCTTATGCGCTTTGCCATTCCACCCCCTGTGCTAACCGCCCTGCGGCAGCTGCATGCCGGAGGGTTTGAGGCCTACCTGGTGGGCGGGTGCGTGCGTGATGACCTGCTGGGCATTGAGCCGCATGATTATGACATTGCCACCTCCGCTGCACCTGAACAGATCGCCGCTGCATTCCCCGACACGCGCCTGCTGCTGGCAGGCATAAAGCACGGCACCGTGACCCCGTTGCTGGACGGTATGCCGGTGGAGATTACTTCCTTCCGGCGCGATGGTCCGTACAGCGATGGGCGCAGGCCCGATCACGTGTCCTTTTCCACCCAACTTTTGGATGATGTGGCCCGCCGGGATTTTACCATCAATGCGCTGGCATGGAGCGAGCACACAGGGCTGATTGACCTGGTAGGCGGGGTGGAGGACTGCCGGAACAAGCTGATCCGCGCAGTGGGAGACCCGGACAAGCGTTTTGGCGAAGACGCGCTGCGCATGCTGCGCGCGCTGCGGTTTGCATCTGTGCTGGGCTTTACCATTGAAGATTGTACCGCTGCCGCCATGGCACGCCATGCAGCGCTGCTTGACCATGTCAGCGTGGAGCGCATTGCGGTAGAAATATCAGGCGCGTTGCAAGGCACATATGTGTCCGCCGTCGGGCATCACCCGCAGGTGTTGTTGTCCGCACTGCCGGAGCTGTTATGCGCATATCCAGAGCACACAGCCCAAAACTTGCTGCATGCTGCCTGCGTTGTCCAGTCCCTGCCCGTTGACCTGCCGCTGCGTTTTGTTGCGCTGTTTGTGGGCGGTGTCGAGGCCGGGCCTGCTGCTCGCAGCGCAGAGCGTTTGCGGCTGTCCAATGCGCTCAAAAATGATATCGCTATACTGGCTGAACATGCGCACACCAACCTTATGCAGCAGGATGCGCGAGTGTGGCTGGCACAGCTGGGGCTGCCCATGCTGCTGCGCGTGATTGTGCTTCAACGCGCGTGGACATCTGACGCCGCGCAGCGGCAAGCCTTGGACGCCCTGGCGCAGCAAGCGCAGGACGCTGCGGCCAGCGGTGCATGTCAGTCCCTGCGCGACCTGGCCGTCAACGGACGCGATTTATTAAACGTTGGTTTTTCCAAGGGGCCCGCCGTGGGCGCGGCGCTGGGACAGCTGATGCGGCAAGTCGTTACAGGACAACTGCCCAATACGCGCGAAGCATTGCTTCAAGCTGCGCAGAATATAAAAAACACAGCTTGCAATATGTAAAATGCCCGCCAACCGGCGGGCACAAAAAGGGGCATCATTTATATTAATTATGCTTCAGGCACCAGCAGGCCTAAGTTGCCGTCATGGCGCAGATACAGCACGTGTGTTTGCAAGGTTTCACTGTCAATGTACACAAAGAAGCTGTGGCCCAGCAATTCCATCTGCAGGGCGGCATCCTCCGCCGACATGGGGCGGGTGGTAAAGGTTTTGTGCCGGACGATGGTGCGCGGGCCGGTCTCCTCGCGAGTGGTGCTGTCCTCGATGAACTCCGGGCTTTCCTTCAGGTTGATGTCGTCGCGCAGGCGTTTTTGCAGCTTGGTGCGGTGGCGCAGAATTTGCTTTTCCAGCCTGCCCAGCGCGCGATCAATGGACATGAACAGGTTGTCCTCGCTGCTGGCTTCCGCACGCAGGGTGATGCCGTCAATGGGCACGGTAATTTCCACAATGCGCTGCGTGCGCTCCTTGCGCAGGCGGACAAACATCTCCGTATCCGGACGCAGGTAGCGTCTCATGGTGTTGGTTTTTTTCAAAATACGGTTTTCTATCCCAGGGGTAACGTTCATGTCCTTGGCTGTGATAATCGTCTTCATGTTCTATTTGCTCCTTTCGGCAGCCATCGCTGCTTTATTGATTATATTATACGACACAACGGCGCCTGATTCCTGCCCGCTAACGGCAATCTGGAAAAATATATCCCATTCAAAGAGAATTGTTACAGTTCTCGTGAAACGCTTGCCTATTCGCTCCATACAACGGTATAATAATAGAAGAAGGAGGGATCGCAATGACCCAGGAGTTCGGCACGACCAAAATGCAGCCCCTTGCTTCCGGCAAAGATGCCGCCGGCAGCATCCTTCAGCATGTGTATCTCGCGCTGCAGGAAAAGGGCTATGACCCCATCGCCCAGCTAACTGGATTCATCATGACCGGTGAGCCTACCTACATCACCAGCCACAACAACGCCCGCAGCCTGATTTGCCGGCTGCAGCGGGATGAAATCCTGGAAGAGTTGGTGCGTTTTTACATCCAGCATCACTTTCCCGGCTGATGTCGCGACTGTTAGGCCTTGACATTGGCGAAAAGCGCATTGGTATTGCATTAAGCGATGCGATGGGCTGGATCGCCACCCCGCACAGCGTGTACCTGCGCGTGGGCTATGGGCCTGATGTACGGCACATCCAGCAGTTGATGCAGCAGTTGGGGGCTGATTCGGTCGTAGTGGGGCTGCCGCGCAACATGGACGGCAACCTTGGCCCTTCGGCCATGAAAGCGCAGGCTTTCGCCGACAAACTGACCGAAGCAGGTATTCCAGTGACGTTCTGGGATGAACGCCTGTCCACCGTTTCGGCGCAGCGTTCGCTGATCGAAGGCGGCATGCGCAGGCAACAACGGCGCGACACGGTAGATAAAGTAGCCGCTGCCGTCATCCTGCAGGCGTACCTGGATGCACACACAAATCAATGACACATCCGGCATATGCCGATGTAATACCGAAGTATATCAACATGGAGGACAACATGGCAAGCAAGGACAGGAAGGACAAATTAGAAGAAGCCGCCGCCCGCGATGTGTCGGAAACGACAGAATACGAAGAGGATATGGATGAATACAGCAACTTGATTGAGTTAACCGACGAGGACGGCGTCACAACGGTGTTTGAGTATCTGACCACCGTGCCCTACGAAGGCAACGAGTATGTGGTGCTCATGGTCGTGCCCGACGAGGAAGACTTTGACGCGGCCGAGGAAGACGACGAAGGCGAAGTGGTCATTCTCAAAATCGAGCAGGATGAAAACGGCGAAGATATGTACGTAACATGCGAAGATGAAGAAATCTCGCAAGCCGTATTTGATCTGTTTATGGAGCAGCTGGACGAGGATCAGGACTGATTGCGCCCATAGATAAACCGGGGGCAGCCCCGGTTTTTTTGTATCATTCTCTATTTGGCAAAATATAGGAGGAATCCATGATTGGCGTATTGGTCAACACGCTGGCCGTGATCGCAGGCAGCCTGTCCGGGCTGGCACTGCGCAGGGGCATCCCCGAAAAATACACCAAGGCGGCCATGACAGGCATTGGTCTGTGCACATTATATCTGGGCATATCCGGCTCGCTAAAGGGCGAGAACGCCATCATCGCCATACTGTGCATTGTGCTGGGCGGGCTGCTGGGCACGGCGCTTAACATTGATGGGGCCATCACCCGCCTGGGCGATCAGGTGGAAAAGCGCACCCAGGGTGGCAGCCGCGTGGGCGAAGGATTTGTCACCGCAAGCCTTCTTTTTTGCGTGGGGTCCATGACCATCGTGGGATCGCTGAACGCCGGGCTGACCGGCGACAACGAGATGCTGTTTGCCAAATCGGTGCTGGATCTGATTTCCTCCACCATGTTATCTGTCAGCCTGGGGCTGGGCGTGCTGTTGTCAGCCGTGGTGGTATTGCTGTTCCAGGGCGCGCTGGTGCTGCTGGCGCAGGTGCTAAAGCCCATCCTGAGCGCACCGGCTATTGCTGAAATGACCTGCGTGGGTTCGCTGCTTATTATCGCACTGGGTCTTAACATCCTGAACATTGCCAAGATTAAGGTGGCGGACTATCTGCCCGCCATCTTGCTGGCCCCGTTAGCGGTATTGGTGCAAGGATTATTCTGAAAACCCTGAAAATAAAGTCGTTTGTATCGCAAGGGGCGGGCCGCTGTGGGCCCGCCCCTTTGGTTGTTCAGTTATGCATCCGTATGCCGGTCGGCGCGGCGGCGGCGTTGTGTAGGTTGTGCCGGGCCGTTGGGTGAGTTGTCGCCGGGCTGGGCCGGGTCTTGGGGCGCGGGGCGCGTACGTACATCGCGCGTCAGGCCATCCGAAGGCTGCTGCCCAGCGCTGACAGGCGCATTGGGCGCCTGTGCAGGCGGTGTTGCTGCTTTGGCGAGCGGCATCGGAGCCTGCGTTGGCCGTTCAGCCGGTGGCACTGCGGTTGTAGACTGCGTAGGCGGCGTGTACGGCTGCGGCGGCCGGTAGGGCGCGCTGCTGGCCGTCGGCTCATCGGGTTTAAAGGGCACACTGCCCGGCCTTACAGGCGGCTGCACCTGGGTGGGGCGGGTGGCACCGCTGGGCGCACCTGCACCAGGCTGCGTCGGCGGGGCACCGGGTGTCCGTGGCGCCGGAGGTGCATAAGGAGAGGTACCCGGTTGTCTGGATTGGCCCTGCGCAGGACGCGCATAGGGCGATGCCGGAGGTTGGCCGGGCTGCCCGCCCTGGGCCTGACGGCGCTGCACCGCACGCTGTGCTGCACGGCGCTGGTTTTCACGGTACAGACGATAGCCATAGAATCCGCCTGCGCCCAGCACGCCCAGGATACCCACCGCCAGCAATGCGCCGGGGAAGGAACTGCTGCTGCCCTGCGTGGGGATTTCACTGGCCATGGGTGAGAAGGATGGTATCGGATCCATGGTAGGCGATACGCTGGGCGAAGGCGTCACCACCGCCTCAATGGCCGGGGTAGGCGTGCCCAGCGGGTTGAAGGGCTCATACGAAGCCTGAGCCAGCGCGGGGTTTTTCCATACGCCACTGTTAAAGTCCTCCACCGAAGTAATGGTGTTGGGCACAGTGGCATTGGTTTGTCCAGCACCCGCAGGGTTGGCGTTGATATAATCCTGGCTTTGCAGGTAGCCGGTCAATTGTCCCAGAGGAAGCACCGTGAAATACGCATTCATGACATATCCTTCGGTGCCGCCTTGATTGATGTGATACCACAGACCATCGGGTTGCTGCACGCTGCCCAGCACCAGCGCGAAGGCATTTTTGCTCATCATCTTGCGCACAGTGGCATTGGTGTTGGCCTCGGCGCGCAGGCGCACATTGTCCGTGTTGACATAGCCGTAGCTGGACGGGCTGTTCTGGGTAACGGGCGGCACGGTGGGTGCCTCCATGGTGGGCAGCGGGGTACGCAGGGACTCCAAGTACCCGGCCTCTTCCTGCGCGTTGAGCATACGCAGCTGGTCGGCACGCACAAAGCCGTAGCGCTGTCCCCATTGCACAAAGTGCCAGGTGGTATCCTGAGCATATTGCTGACCCAGCACCTTAACCACCGTGCTGGCATCCAGCGTCTGCATGATTTCAGCGTACTGGTCAAAGTGTGTGCGCATCGGCACAAAGTCACCCAGCGTGATGGCATATCCCATTATCTGCGCAGGCTCCACGGTAGGCGTGGGCGTGGCGGTAGCAACGGGTTTAATTAGGCTGCGGTAGTATTCAGCCTCCTGTGCACTGATGCGCCGCAGGGCGCTTTCGGGCACAAAGCCCGTGCGCGCAATGGCGATGGCCTCGGCACTGTTCCATTCCACGCCGTCCACATAGGTCTGGCCCCACAGGTACAGCAGCGTATCCACCGGCAGGGTGGCCAATATGGTTTCATCCCGGTCGCTGCTGCCTGAGCGCAGTGCCACCTGTTGGATGGTCAACGCATATCCCTGATAGGGTAGTGGCGTCTCAGTCACAGCGACAGCTGTGGGCGATGGCGTTGCGGTAGGTTCTGCGGTGGGCTCTGATGTTGGCTCCGCAGTGGCCGTGGCGGGCAGCGTCTGCACAGGCATTGGCGAGGCCAGCTGCGCCTGGTACTGCTCGCTGGCTTCACGCGACAGCAATTCTACAAACTGCGCCATTACATAGCCGTCCTTGTTCTTGGCCTTGGCTTTGAACCAGGGCTCGCCGCCCACGGTTTGCTGCGTGTACACCCAGATGCGCGTGCCCTTGGCCAGCGTATCTACAATGTTCTTGCTGCTGGAGGTTGTCGTATCAGAGCGGAAACGCACGCTGTTGGCTGTGATTTCGGCCCAGCGGTCAATGACTGTATTATCGGGGATGGCCGTGGCCGGGAGCGTTGCGGTGGGCGAAGGCGCGGGCGTATAGCCCATCAGCGCAGCCACCTCCTGATCGCTCAGCAAGCGCACCACAGATTCCTTGATAAAGCCTTTGCGAGAGCCAATTTCGGCATAATACCACAATTCCTTTTGAACGTTGACGTAGGAGCCCTGGATGTGTGCCAGGTCCTTGCGCCCTACCACAGACAGCACATTGTTGTCCGCAATAGCAGGCGAGGAGCGGAAGTTGATGGCATCGCCGGTGGGATAGCCGTAAGCGTCTATCTCGGTCAGCTCATAGGTCATTTCGGTAGGCGTGGGAGTAGGCGTCACCACAGTTTCGGATTTTGCGTACAGGAACACCACTTCAGCCGGAGTGGCCACGCCTTTCTCAGACAGCGTGACCTGCACCGGTTCCTGGGTAAGCAGGGTGTAGCCCTGCGGCAGTGCGTCCGGGCGCGCCCAGATGTCATTGCTGCCTATACGTATGGTCATATCCTTGGAGGGGGCCAGCGTGGTGCCGTCTTCCAGACGGAAGTGCACCTTGACATCTGTGCTCATACCCGCGCGCGTATCGGCAAACAGGAACACAACCTCTTCTGGGGTGGCGTTGCCTTCGCTGTCCACCGTCACGGTTTTCTGCGGCACATCGTTAAGTGCATACTTGCCGTTTTCATTGCCCGGAATCAGCTTGGGATCGGCTAGGATGATATTATTCTCATTCTCATAGCAGGTGACGCTTTGTGTATACAGCGTGTTGTCCAGTTGATCCTTATAATAGACATAGACAATCTTTACCATGGGGGCGGGGGCGGGTTCCTCCGAAGCCGGGGCTTCCACCTGCGCATACAGGAAACGCACCTGGCTGGGCTGGGCCTCGTTGTTCTTGACAATGACATACTTGACGGCTTCATCATCCAGCACATAGCCTTCCTTTAAATCCGTCGGCTTGGCCTCTATTGAGTTGGTGCCATCCACCGCAGAAAACACCTGCGTTGTGGCGACCAGGTTGCCCATCAAATCCTCATAGTAAACATTTACATCTACCGGCCCGCTAATGATCGGCGTGGGTTCTTCGGTAGGTTCTGGTGTCGGCTCCTCAGTGGGCTCAGCAGTTGGTTCAAGCGTGGGCTCCTGCGTCGGCTCCGTGGTAGGTTCTTCCTCCGTAGTAAATGGCGGCACCGGCGTAGCCAGCGTAGCTTCCTGCGCAGCATTTTCCTCATCGGTCAGCAGGCGCACATACTTCGCCATGATGTAACCTGTTCTTCCGTTGAATACACCCTGATACCAGGGGGTTCCATCCACGGTTTCCTGCGTGTAGATATACAGCAGTGCATTCTGCTTAAATTCTACAATGATGCCATGGCTGGTGCCTGGGCCTTCGCGGAAATTGACGCGGTTGATGGTGACCGCACCCCAGCGGTTGATGGGCATGCCGTCCACAATGGGAGTAGGCTCTGCGGCCGGTGGTTGCTGCTGCGCCTGGAGGGGCGGTTCCTCCTCAGGCTGTGTTTGGGGTGCCGCTGTCGCTGTTTCCGGGGCAGCTGTTTCAGGGGCAGGCGTTTCGAGGGCAGGCGTTTCGGGGGCGGCTGTTTCAGGAACTTCTGTCTCCGGCACTGCGGTCTGCGGCAGCGGCACGGGGGAAGCCAGCGAAGCCTCCATCGCGGTATTTTCCGCATCGTTGAGCATGCGGGCGTATTCCGCCATCAGGTAACCCTCGCGGCCATTGGCCATGATATGCCACCAAGCCTTGCCATCAACCGTTTGTTGATCATACACATAGAAGCGCGTGCCGCGCGTAAGCTCCGTAATGATGTCAGCGTTGCGGCTGGTGCCCTTGCGGAAATTAAGGCTGCTGGCCGTTACTTCAGCCCAGCGGTTGATGGGTTCGCCGTCCACCGGAATATATTCCTGCGAAACATCGGTGGCCACCTCTTCGGCAGGTGCATCGGTGGGTTCAACAGTGGGTTCGATGGTCGGTTCCGCCGTAGGTACATCGGTTACCACCACAGTGGCACCCACATATTGATAGGTAAACACCACCTGCTCCGGGATGAGGGCGCCGTCTGCGGTCAGCTCCACTTCCTGCACGTCCGGCCCCTGCAGCTGGTACTCCTCGCCCAGGCCCTGCGGCATGGCGATCACCGGCGTTATACCTTCGGTCACTTCCACATCGTGGCCAGGGGCGATGGGCATTTGGTTGGTATCCAAATACACCACGCTCACCCAGGCTTTGAGCGGTTCCGCAGTGGGTTCCGGCGTTTCAGGCAAGACATACACAAACACCACATGGTCAGGCAATGCTACGCCGTTCTCGTCCACAAACACCTGCTGCTCGGCTGCGCCGGCCAACAAATAATCGCCGATGTTCTGCGGGGCGGTAATCGTGGCACTGCTGCCAGCGGGTATCGTCTGAACAACTGCGTCTGCAACGGGCTGGTTGTCTTGGTCTACATAGAACACGCCTACCTGTGCATCCGGTACTGTTGTCGGCTCCGGCGTTTCAGGCAGCACATAAACAAACACCACATGGTCGGGCGATGCTACGCCGTTCTCATCCACAAACACCTGCTGCTCCGCGGCTCCGCTCAGCAGGTATTCACCAATGCTTTGCGGCGCGGTGATCATTGCACTGCTACCGGCAGGAACCATTTGAACAGCCATATCCGTTATGGCCTGATTGTTTTGGTCTACATAAAATATGCTTACCTGTGCGTCTGGTGCCGTGGTGGGCTCGGGCGTCTCGGGCAAAGCATATACAAAAAACACCTGGCCGGGGTTTGCCACGCCGTTCCCGTCCACATATACTTGCTGCTCGGCTGCACCAGTCAGCACATAATCACCAATGCTCTGGGGTGCAGTAATTACGGCACTGCTACCTGCGGGGACAAACTCAGTGCGTCCTTCGGCTACAGGAGCCTGGTTGGCATCCACATAAAACACGCTCACCTGTGCATCCGGCACCATAGTCGGCTCCGCCGTTGGCTCCTCCTCCGGCGGCTCGGGCTGCACCGCCATCAGCGACAGGTACAGTCGGAACACAGTGGGCGGCTGTTCAGCAGCCACATAGGCCCAAATTTCCATGTACAGGTCGCCAGGAGCGGTGCCTGCATCCACATAGGGCAGGCTGGACAAGGGCATATCACCCTCCAACCTGCGGCCATCGGGCAGCGCAAAACCGCCCGCAAACTGGCCCATGGTATCATTCAGCCGCAGGCTGGCATCCTGCCCAATGGCCTCCGCGTCCAGATACAGCCACAGCGCATTTTCATACCCCGGATAGGGTACCGGGGTGGCGCTGGCTACCTTGGGCGTGCCGTCAGTACCTGTCCACTCCAGCGTAATTTCCAGCGGCTGCAACGCAGGCTGCGCCCAGGCTAATAGGGGAGTCAACAGCATCATCAGGCTTAATACCCACGCACCTAAAGCGCGGTATATAGGGGCGTACTTAGATTTCTTCATACAATACCTCCTCGGATGGGGGTTAGCAAATCATTACAATTCTATGACGAAACGTCGCTCCTGTCAATTCGCGCCCCATATCCATACAACGCACAATAGGCCCATGTTCATGCAGCGTGCGTTGGGCGAAAGGTCATTCTATGGTATACTTGTACGGGCAGCATATGGCTGCAACATGCTTTATCATTGAAAAGGAGTTTATCTATATTGAGTACTGCGCGCTTTGCCGTATTTGTCGATTTGGAAAACTGCGGCGCAAAAGTTGAAACCTTAAACGACATTCTAGAAAAAGTGAAAATCCGCGGGGATATCCTGCTGGGCATTGTATATGGGTACACGGAACGGTTCAGCGCCCTGAAGGAAGTGCTGTTGTCCAACACCTTTGATGTTGTGCCCTCTCTGCGTCATGGCGTGGCGCAAAAAAACAACGCCGATATTTTACTGGTGCTGGATGCCATGGAAGTGGCCTATACCAACCCCTTGATTGATTCTTTTTGTATTGTATCGGGCGACAGCGACTATACGCCGCTGGTGGGAAAACTGAAAAGCATGGGCAAATATGTGCTGGGGATTTCGCGTAGCGAGGTAGCCAGCAAGATTTTTATCAACGCCTGCAATGAGTTCCAATTTTTAGAGTCGGTACGCACACGCCGCTCCTCGTCTGAGAAATCCAAGAAAAACGATGATGCTGCCGGCGATGATGCGGCGCTGCTCAAGCTGATTGTCAGCATCCTAAGCGAACAGTCTGACGGTGATGAGATGTTTGCCAGCGAATTGAAGGGCGTGCTGCTGCGCCTGCGTCCGGATTTTAACGAAAAATCCTATGGCTGCAACACGTTTGGCAAGCTGCTGACCAAGCTATCGGCTGACCACGGGCAAATCAAAGTGCGCAACGATAATTACAACGTAATGGTATCGCTGGCCAATGAGGTATCCGAGGACAAGAGCGCTACGCAGATAACCCGCGAAAACTGGATCGAGCTGTTCCGCGAGCAGCTCAAGCACTACAGCGAGGACGGGTTTGAGCGCATCAATCCCAGCATCCTCAAGGCCGATATCCAAGGCCTGTACCCCAACTTTTCTGAAAAGAGCATTGGTTTTAAGCGTTTCTCCGACCTGCTCAAGGCGCTGGAAAAAGAAAAAGTGCTGGCGCTGGAGATGGACGCACAAAAGAACATGCTGATCAAGATGCTTTAAGGGAAGGAGAAGCGCTGTGAGCGTATTTTCCATCATCATCCCCTGCTACAACGAGGAGGCCGTGCTGCACGAAACGCACAAGCGGCTTACCCAGGTAATGCAGGGCATGGGCGACACCTATGAACTTATCTATGTCAACGACGGCTCCCGCGATAAAACGCCGCTGCTGCTGGATCAGTTGGCCCGGGAGGACAGTCACGTGCGCGTGGTGCATTTTGCGCGCAACGGCGGCCATCAGGTGGCCGTCAGCGCCGGGCTGGACTACGCCACGGGCGAGGCCATTGTCATCATTGATGCCGACTTGCAGGACCCGCCCGAGGTCATCCCGGAGATGGCCGAAAAATGGCGGCAGGGCGCGCAGGTCGTCTACGGCAAGCGCCGTTCCCGCAAGGGCGAAACAGGCTTCAAAAAGTGGACGGCCAAGGTATATTACCGCCTGCTGCGCAAGCTGGCGGGCAATGCTTTCCCTGAGGATACCGGTGATTTCCGCCTGGTGGACAAACAGGTAGCCGATGTGGTGCGCCATATGCCGGAGCGCAACCGCTACCTGCGCGGCATGTTTGCGTGGGTGGGCTTCCGGCAGGAGGCCGTGCTGTTTGACCGCGACAAGCGCTTTGCCGGCGAAACACACTACCCGCTGCGCAAAATGCTCAAATTGTCCGCCAACGGCATCTTTGGTTTTTCCAACAAGCCGTTGAGCTTTATTGCATGGGCCGGGCTGGCGCTGATTGCCTTCAGCGGCCTGGGGCTGTTCGCCCTGATTGTGCTGGCCCTGCTGGGCTTAAGCGGCGGCTTGTGGTGGCTGGCCGCCTGGCAAACAGCATTGACCGGCATTGTGCTGCTGGCATTGGGCATTGTGGGGGCCTATATCTCGCGTATCTATGATGAAGCCAAAGGGCGCCCCTTGTACGTGGTGGCCAGCACGCGCGGCTTTCCAGATTCCGCTAAATAAACCATAATTATATAAGGAGGATAATCCCATGACAATCACCAAAACCAACACCATTGCCGAGGTACTGCGCACTGATCGCGGCACCGCCAAGATTTTTATGGAACATGGCATGCACTGCCTGGCTTGTCCGCACGCCACCCGCGAAACGCTGGCTCAGGCCTGCGCTGCCCATGGCCAAGACGCAGACCAGCTGGTCGAGCGCCTGAACGAATATCTGGCCCAATCAAAATGATTCCACAAGCAACAAATGCCCAGGAAGCGCTGACCATCGCCATCCAGATGGAAAAGCGCGCCATCGGGCTGTATGAACGTGCGCAGATGTTGTTCTCCACACCCAAGGTGGCCGATGCCCTCCAATGGCTGTTGGAGGAAGAGCGGCATCATCTGAAGACATTTGTCACCATGCTGGGTGACGAGGGTACAATGGATGAAAAGAGCCTGCTGCTTTCTGCACAGGCCGCGGATGTGTTGCACCCCGGCGGGTTGATGGCCGCCGCGCGTGAGCGCGCCTTTGAGGATGAGCATAGCCTGATTGTGTATGCCGCCCGTGAGGAAGAAAGCGCGGTGCAGCACTATCAGGCCTTTGCCGAAGCCTGCACGGGCGAGGCGCGGGAAACTTTCCTGCTGATTGCGCAAGAAGAGCAAGAACACCTGCACACGCTAAACACATTGCTGGAGTCGGATACTTGAAGCGCATTGTGCTAACCGGCGGCGGCACGGCCGGCCACGTAACGCCACATCTGGCGTTGCTGCCGCATTTGCTGAAAAACGGCTATGAGGTGCACTACATCGGTTCCAAAGCCGGGGTGGAGCGCGATATTATGTCGCTGCCGGGCATTACGTATTATGGGGTCAGCACAGGCAAGCTGCGCCGGTATAAGGATTGGAAAAATCTGACCGACCCCTTCCGCGTGTTGGCGGGGGCCTTTAGCTCGGTCCGGCTGATTCGCAGGATTAAGCCCAATGTGTGCTTTAGCAAGGGCGGATTTGTATCGGTGCCCGTTGTTTTTGGCGCGTGGCTTAACCGCGTGCCGGTGCTGTGCCACGAAAGCGACCTGACACCAGGCCTGGCCAACCGCATCGCCCTGCGATTTGCAAAAAAGGTGGCCACCACCTTCCCTGAATGCGCCGCGTTGTTGGGCAAAAAGGGCGTGCTGACGGGTACCCCGCTGCGGCCGGAGCTGTTTTTAGGCAGCCGGGAGCAGGGGCTGGCCATGACCGGGTTTTCAGGCAAACGCCCTATCCTGCTGATGATGGGCGGCAGTTCCGGCGCGCAAAGCGTCAACGCCGCGTTGCGCCAGGCGTTGCCCCGGTTAACGCCACATATGGATGTGCTGCACCTGTGCGGGCGCAACAACCGCGCGCCGGAGCTGGACGGGCTGCCTGGCTACTGGCAGGCAGAGTTTTTGTCCGATGACCTGCCGCATGCGCTGGCCTGCGCCGATATGGTGCTGTCCCGCGCCGGAGCCAATGCCCTGTGCGAGTTTCAGGCGCTGGGGTTGCCTATGCTGCTGGTGCCCTATCCTAAGGGAGCCAGCCGGGGCGATCAGCTCCTCAACGCGGAAAGCTACCGCCAGCGTGGCCTGGCGCACGTGCTGCTTCAGGAGAACCTGACCGAAGACAGCCTTGTCAGCGCGCTGGATGCACTTGGACAGGATGCGCCCCGCCTGCGCCAGGTGCTGGCCGATGCGCCCGCCGCCGACGGCACACAGGCCGTGTTGGCGCTTATCGAAAGCATCCAGCACAAAGAATAATCATCTATCGGAGGAGGACATGACTACCCGCGAACGCTTTGCCAACATCATGCGCTTCCAACCCGTTGACCGCCTGCCGCGCATGGAATGGGCCACCTGGTGGGACAAGACCATCACGCGCTGGGAAAGCGAAGGGCTGGCCGTTCCCCCGCATCCTGACCTGCCCAAAAACGAAGCGCTGCAGCAGCATTTGGGGCTGGATCTGCACTTGCAGGTGTGGATTGGGTTTTTCACCCCGCAGACGCCGCGCGCCCCGGGGCACGGCCTGCCCATCATTGCCAACAACGATGAATACACGCGCATATTGCCCACGCTGTACCCGGAGCATCTGCCGGTGCGCGCCGAACTGCTGGCGGCCTACCGGCGGTATCAGTTGTCCGGCGAGGGCATCTGCTGGGCCACGGTGGACGGCCCCTTCTGGGGCCCGCGTACGCTGTTGGGCATTGAGCCGCATCTATACGCTTTTTATGACGAGCCGGAGCTCATGCACCGCATCAACAGCGATTTGGTGGACTACAACATCCGCAAGCTGGAACAGCTGTGTGAGCATTATGTGCCGGAGTTTATCACCATCGCGGAGGACATGAGCTACAACAACGGCCCCATGCTGTCCGAGCGGCAGTTTGACGAATTTCTGCTGCCCTACTACCGCAAGCTGATTGCATTTTTAAACGACCGGGACATCCTTGTATTTATTGATTCCGACGGCGATGTCACCAAGATGATCCCCTGGTTTGAGCGCGCGGGCATCCAGGGCGTGCTGCCGCTGGAACGGCAGGCCGGGGTGGATGTCGATGTGCTGCGTGAGCGGCATCCGCATTTCCTGCTGTTGGGGCACTATGACAAGATGGTGATGCCGCTGGGCGAGGAAAAAATGCGTGCAGAGTTTGAGCGCCTGCTGCCTGCCATGAAAAAGGGTGGGTTTATCCCCTCGGTGGATCATCAAACGCCACCCGGCGTGTCGCTGGAAAACTATCGTATTTACTTGCGGTTGCTGAACGAATACACCATCAAGGCCGCACAATAGCATGGGGCTGTTCAAGCGAAAAAAGAAACAGACGCTGATGCTGCGCCTGACCTGCGGGCAGGACGTGCTGTTTGACGGGCGCGCCGATGCTTATCCGTTTGAGGAGCAAGTGATTACCACGCTGGCGCTGGAATTTTATAATGACCCTGAGCCGTGTGAGATACGGCGCGCAGCGGTGCGCTCGCGCATCTGGATGGAAATGGAACCGCTGGTGCCCTTTGACGGACAAAAGGAACGCCTGCCGCAGGCGCAGCAGGCGTATTTCCCGGAGAATTCTACCATCACATTATGGCGAGCGGATACATAAACAATTAGTGGAAATCCTTCATCGTCAGTTGAGCGGTTTCGCCCTTGTTCAGGGTGATATCCGCTGTTTTGTTTTGATAGATGACCTTCATGTGCACAGTCTGGTCGGCGTGCGCAGTGAGGGTCGCTTTCGCCAGTTGGCCCTGCGCAAAGTGAATATCCACCGTCAGCCCCGCAAATGCACGCAGGCCGTGGATACTGCCCTGCGGCCATTCGCTGGGAAGCGCGGGCAGCAGGGTAATCTCGTTCTGGGCATTTTGCAGCAACATTTCGGCTACGCCGGCGCTGGCCGCAAAGTTTCCGTCAATCTGGAACGGCGGATGCGCGTCCAGCAGGTTGGGGTAGGTACCGCCGCCGCTGGAATAGTTCGTGCCCTCACCTTCTACCAAACGCAGCTGCCGTTTGAGCAGGCGCAGCGCGTGATCGCCATCGTGCAGCCGCGCCCATTGGCTGATCTTCCATCCCAGCGCCCAGCCCGTGCCGTCATCCCCGCGCAGCTCCAGCGTGCGTTTGACAGCGTGCGCCATGTCCGGCGTGCGGGCAACCGAGAACTCCCGCCCCGGATGCAGCGGATACAGGTGTGAAATGTGGCGGTGGTGCGGCTCGGGTTCGGGATATTCCTGATCCCACTCCAGCAGCTGGCCCTGGCTGCCCACCTGATACGGCGGCAGCTTGGGCAGCATGGCTTCAATTTTTTCATATATGTCGCCGGTTAGCCCCAAAATATCGCGGATGCGCAGCATGTTGCCAAACACCTCGCGCACGATGGCATTGCTCATAGTGGCCCAGCGCGTTATTGCAAGGCGTTCTCCCCTGTACATAAACGAGTTTTCCGGTGACGTAGCGGGGTAGATCGACCAGTGCCCGGTGCCGCAATCCTTCAGCGCATCTAGGAAAAACACCGCTGCATCAGTGATAGCCGGCAGCGCCCGATCGCGCAGGAACTCCTTATCCAGCGAGTAATCATAGTGCTCCATCAGGTGCTGGCACAGCCAGCCATAGCTCATGGGCCAGATGGCATACACCGCCGAGCCCTTGCGGTTTTCGCCCACCGGGTTGGTCATGGCCCACAGGTCGGTGTTGTGATGGCAGACAACGCCCTGGGCGCCATAGTGCAGCTGCGCCGTACGGCGGCCATTGACACGCAGGCGCTCAATTAAGTCAAACAGCGGGCCGTGCATCTCCGGCATGGCGCAGGGTTCTGCCGGCCAGTAGTTCATTTCTGTGTTGATGTTGACGGTGTAGTTGCTGCTCCACGGCGGACGCAACTCCTGATTCCAGATGCCTTGCAGGTTGGCAGCCTGCGTGCCCGGCCGCGAGGAGGAAAACAGCAGATACCGACCGTAATTGAATATCAGTTCAAACAGCTCCGGATCGTTTTGATTATCTGCAAACGCGCGCAGCCGCTCATCGGTGGCCAAGGCGTTACCCCGTGGCAGGTCCAACGCAAAGCGCACGCGGTCAAAGATGTCGCTGACGTCCTTTTGGTGGGCCGACAGCAGTTTATCAAAGGGTTGCGCAGCCACGGCATCCATGTCCTGACGCACGGCAGCCTTCTCGTCACTTCCCTGCGTTTCGGGGTGCTTGTCAAAGCCCGCAAAACTGGTGCGCGCACAGAAATACAGCGTGGCGGCGTCCGCACCCGTCACAGAAATGCTGTCCTGCCCGGCCTGGATGGCGCCACCCTTGGCCTGCACCTGCAGCAGCACACGTGCGCGCATGCCCTGGCGCTCCGGCACATCGCCATAGCCCGAAGCATCCGCAGTTTCAACATAGGCCGGCTCCATACGCGAAGGCGCGCGCAAATCCAGTGTCAGCGTATCGCCCTGCACATGGAGGGTGTTTTTCACCTGCGCTGTCAGCCCCACGCGAAAGGACACCGCGCCGGGCTGGTCGGCGGTCAATTGCACCACCATGGCCTGATCCGGGTAGGACACAAACACGCGCCGCTCATGCTGCACGCCGTTTAATGTAAACTTAGTGCCAGCTAGCCCGTGGCGCATATTCAAATCGCGCACATATTGCTGTGGCTCGCCATCGGGCAAATGATGCCGGATGTGCACATCGCACAGCGGCAGATAGGAAACTGAATACTTCCCCTCCAGGTGCTGCTCGGCCATCTGCTGTGCCTGGGCCAAATCGCCCTCCCGCACCAGCTGCTGTATCTTGGGCAGATATTTGTGTGCGTCCGGCGCATTCTTGTCCATCGGATATCCGGCCCAGAAGGTGTCCTCATTCATGGCCAAACGTTCCTCACGCACGCCGCCGAACACCATCGCCCCCAGCCGCCCATTGCCCAAGGGCAGCGCCTCCACCCATGTCTTCGCCTGCTGCTTATACCACAGCCTGTTCGCTGTCATGCTATTGCCTCCTGTGTATATTATTGGTCACTATTATACCGGCTCTTTCTCCAGGCTGCAATTGCTTTATAATATTATTACAACAGCGCCATGGCTTAGAGGCCATGGCGCTGTTGTTGGAATGATCAGAACAAATCAGTAGACGGAGTCCGGATCCAGGAAGTGTTCGTAGTTGGTGCGGTCCACGATGGTGGTGGGAATAATCTTGACGGGGTCAACCTCCTCGCCCTTCAATACGGCCACCGCCACGTCAACGGCATCACGCACCATCAGCGGGCTGTACAGCGCGCTGGCAATCCAGATGTCCTTGTTTTCAGGCATCATCTTGAAGTAGCCCTGGCTGCCGCCGCCGCCCGTGATGACCTTGATATCCGTGCGGTTGGCATCGCTGATGGCCTGCAGCACGCCGATGGACGTTTCGTCATCTAAGCTATATACCGCATCAATCTGCGGGTTGGCCGCCAGAATATCGGTGAAGTCCTTCAGGCCGTCCTCGCGGGTGAACTTGGTGGCATATTCAATAACGGTCATGTCGGGCGCGATTTCCTTGATGGTATCCATAAAGCCCTTCATGCGCAGCTGGCTGACCGAACCCGATGTGGGCACGGGCAGGGCGATCACAGTGCCGGTCTTGCCAATCTTGTCCACAATGTACTTGGCGCCTTCCACACCCATGCTCTCGTTGTCGCCGGTGACCAAGTAGATGCCCTTGGCATTGATAACGATATCAAAGTTGACCACGACCACGCCCTTGTCAATAGCGGCCTGGATCGGCACTTCCATGCCCTCCCACTGCGGGAAGGCCACGATGGCCTGCGCGCCCCAGGTGAGCAGGTCGTCCAGCTGCGCTGTCATCTCCTCGGCGTTGGTGGAGGTGGCCATTTTATATTCCACGACATCAGCCAGTTCCTTGGCCTGATACTCGGCATTGTATGCTACGCCCGCCACCCAGCCGTGCGTAACGGCAGGGGCCAGAATACCAATCTTATACTTGGAGTTCTCAGCCTTTTCGGCAGCAGCCTTCTCGGCGGCTTCCTTAGCGGCAGCTTCTTCAGCGGCGGCCATCTCGGCGGCTTGTTTCTTCAGGGCCTCGGCCTCCTTGACAGCAGCGGCGGCCTCATCCTTGGCGGTGTCCAGCTCTGCCTTCAACGTAGTTACCTGTGCAGTCAGGTCATCCGCCTTCTTTTGTAGGTCATCCTTTTGCGACAGCAGAGTTTCAGCCTGCTCCGCAGCAGTGGCGGCCGCGTTTTTTATCGTATCCAACTCCGCTGTCAGTGTGGCTACCTGCGCGGTCAGGTCATCCACCTGCTTTTGCAGGTCGCCCTTTTGTGATAGGAGCGTTTCAGCCTCTGTCGCGGCTGTAGCAGCCTGCTCGGCAGTCGCTGCAGCCTCACCCTTAGCAGTGTCCAGCTCCGTTGTCAATTTGGTCACCTGCGCAGTCAGGTCGTCCACCTGCTTTTGCAGGTCGCTCTTTTGTGATAGGAGCGTTTCAGCCTCTGTAGCGGCCGTAGTAGCCTGTTCAGCAGTCGCTGTAGCCTCACCCTTAGCGGTGTCCAATTCTGCTGTCAGCGTGGTCACCTGTGCAGTCAGGTCATCCACCTGCTTTTGCAGGTCGCCCTTTTGCAACTGGAGGGTTTCAGCCTCCTTAGCGGCGGTTGCAGCCTGCTCAGCAGTTGCTGTCGCCTCACCCTTGGCGGTATCCAATTCTGCTGTCAGCGTGGTCACCTGCGCAGTCAGGTCATCCACCTGCTTTTGTAAGTCACCCTTTTGCGATAGAAGGGTTTCAGCCTCCGTAACAGCTGTAGCGGCCTGCTCAGCAGCCGCTTTAGTCTCACCCTTGGCAGTATCCAGTTCCGCCGTCAAATTGGTTACCTGCGCAGTCAGGTCGTCCACCTGCTTTTGCAAGTCGCCCTTTTGCGACAGGAAAACGCCGCTCGCAACCAGCGCTGCGATAAGCAGCACCGCAAGTAGAATGCCCGTCGATTTCTTCATGACAAGATATCCCTCCTATTTTTAGTTTACAGCATGCTTCTACGCACACCTTCTATGTTCATGATACTTAGTTCGGCGGGGTTGGTCAACACATCCCCGATTAAGCATGTATACATAGATGCATCTTTCCCAAAATATTGCAAATAACTTTCGCCATTCGCTTTCCTGTAAGATTTATCGCTAAGTGTTTCTGCTAACTTTTGATGAATGAAAGAGAAAAAACTTGATGGAACTGCTATAATCAATGCGGCTCCCCACAGTTATAGTTACAATCATGAAAGGCTGATGTCTTATGCGTATCGAACACGATTTCCACGTCCATACCACACTGTCCCTTTGTGCCGATCGTAACGCTGCAACGCTTGATGCGTATCTGGAACTGGCAAAAAAACAGGGCATCAAAAAGCTCGGCTTTGCCGACCATATGTGGGATGCAGCCATTCCCGGTGCTTTGGAGGGGTTTTACAAGCAACAGGATTTTGCCCACGTTGCTCAGCTGCGCCAGGCTATACGCGATAACGATGGCAAGTACGGGATAAAACTATACTTTGGCTGCGAGACAGAATATGACCCGTTGCGCAAGGACATTGCCCTGACAGAGGAAATTGCACAAGAATTCGATTTTATTCTCGTGCCCAATTCTCACACGCACATGATGATGCCCAAGGCGTACTACGAGCCCAAGGAGCTGCATGCCCAGTTTATGCTGGAAGCTTTCTGTGATATCGTATCAAGCCCGCTTGCCAAATACGTTACCTCCATCGCGCATCCATTTGCCGCAGTGTGCTGCCCCTATGACAACCGTGTGCTCTATGATCTGATTTCCCCCGCGCAATACCGTGAGGTGTTCTGCATGGCCAAGGAAGCAGATATTGCCATCGAGATAAACATCTATAACTATCCGATGGATCATCTTACGGAGATTATGGATCATCCCTCGCTGCGCATGTTTGATCTGGCCAAGGAGTGCGGATGCCAATTCACGTTCGGTTCGGATGCACACTCTGCCGCGCCTGGCAATGTACATGATCGCTGGGCTGCTGCTTATGTATTGGCACAGCTGCTGAACCTCAAAGAGGACGATTTGGCAGAGATTGTCAGATAATACCTTTGAGAACTCTATTTCAAAGGTTCTGCCGTCTTGAGTTATCGCGCCGACTGCCGTATAATCTTACTAACGAAATAATGGAGGTACTTACTATGAAATCCGTCCCCATCAAACTGAGTTTTGCCGAGGAAGTCAAAACCTTTGTCAACATCGTCAGCCGCTATCCCTATGATATGGATCTGCGTGCCGGACGCCACGTGGTGGATGCAAAGTCCATCCTGGGCATTTTCTCCCTGGATTTAAGCAAGCCCATCTCGCTGGAAGTTTATGCTGATGATTGTGATGACCTGCTCAAAGACCTGGAGCAGTTTGCACCGTGAGCAATATAAAGGCTCCCGTGCGCGTATGTGATGCGCACTGTGACACGCTGTACAACCTGCTCACCGCCCCTGGCAGCGCCAACGATGTAACGCTGAAGCGCCTGTTGAAGGGCGGTGTTGTGCTGCAAACCATGGCTATGTACGTGGGCCCGGCAGCAGATTTGGAAACTTTTGAGGCCCGCTTTGCCGGCATGTTTGCCGAACTTCAAAAGCTGCAAAACCAGGGCTGGCGGCTGGTGGATGACCCGGCGGACATAGCCGATGACGGGCCACACATGCTGCTGTCCATCGAGGGCTGCGAGGTATTCGCACGCGGGCTGCATGTCATTGAAGAATACCGCAACCGCGGTGTGCGCATGGCTGCCGTTACCTGGAACCACCCCAACGCGCTGGGCACGCCGCACTGCGTGGACGCCACCACCGGCCTGACCGACTATGGCCTCCAGGCCGTGCGCGAAATGCAGCGCCTGCGCATCGCGGTGGATATCTCCCACCTGAACGAAGCGGGTGTCGATGATATATTTCTGAAAACCAATGCGCCGCCCATGGCCAGCCACAGCTGCGCCCGCGCACTGCGCGACCATACGCGCAACCTGACCGACCGCCAGCTGCGACAGTTGTTTGGGGCCGGAGGCTTTGTAGGGCTGAACTTCTTCCCCCTGTTCATCACCGACCAACCCGTCTGCACGCTGGACATGCTGGTGGACCACATCGCGCACATGTACGATGTAGGCGGTGCCGGGATGGTGGGCTTCGGCTCGGACTTTGACGGCATCAGCAGCAAGCCCGTGGGGCTGGACAACCCCGCCGATTTCCCCAACCTGCTGGAGGCCCTGCGCCGCCGCGGCTTTGGCGACAAGGACGTGCGTGACATCGCAGGACAGGCGTTCTTCGACTACTTTGCCAGAATCTGATCAGGAACCCTCGCTTATCGATAAAACTGGGACTGCATACGGAACAACTCCGCGTACAGTCCTTTTTTTGTGAGCAACTCGCCATACCCCTCAAAACAAGTTCCAGCCGCGCCTTGACATTGCTAACACGCGATGATACCATATTATTATAACTATAAATGGTGGTGTTATAATTATGATAGAAAAAAGGGATATCCCCTCGACTGAATTTGGTGCAGCAAATATTTCTGCCCGTCAAATACCCAAACGTCACAAGCGTGATCGCATCGGATATATCAGACGGAATTATGATTTGTATTTTTTGCTGATTCCTGCGCTTGTGTATATCCTTATTTTTAACTATCTTCCTATGGCGGGTATTGCAATTGCTTTTAAGGATTACAATATCTTTGCTGGAAACAACCCCATTGATGCAATTTTGAAATCCAACTGGGTGGGGCTTAAACACTTTTCCAAACTGTTCAGCAGCCCGGATTTCGCCAGAATTTTCCGCAACACGCTGGTTATCAGCGTTTATCGATTGCTGTTTGTCTTTCCATTGCCCATCATTACAGCCATCATGCTCAATGAAATCCTTAGCGTACCTTTCAAACGCACGATTCAGACAATCATTTACCTTCCACACTTTTTGTCGTGGGCTGTGGTTAGCGGTATATTCTTATCGCTGCTGGGATCGACAGGTCTGGTCAACCAGTTCATCAATTCGCTGGGAGGGCAGTCCATCAACTTCTTATCAAGCAAAAAATGGTTCCGCAGTGTGTTGATTGTAACGGACGCCTGGAAGAGCGTGGGCTGGGGATCCATTGTCTATCTGGCGGCTATTACCTCGGTGGATCCGCAGTTATACGAAGCGGCCACCATTGACGGCGCAGGAAAGATAAGACAGCTTATGTCCGTTACAATACCTGGGATTGCGCCAACCGTCATCATGATGCTGATTTTGCGAATTGGTCGAATTCTTGATGCGGGCTTTGAGCAGATTTTTGTCATGTACAATTCCATTGTGTATGAAGTTGCTGACATTATCGGCACGTATGTTTACCGCGAAGGCCTTGGACGTATGAATTTTTCCTACGGCACTGCGGTTGGTCTGTTCAACTCAGTCGTTGCACTTATTCTTGTGCTTTCCAGCAATTGGTTTTCTAAGCGGCTGACGGACAGATCCATCTGGTAATGTCCATTAAGGAGGGAATGCACGGACATGAAACGCAAAACATTAGGTGAAGTTATTTTCATCAACTTTTGTACTTTTTGTATGATTATCTTCGCTATTATTACATTGCTGCCCTGCATGAACGTTCTGGCAAAATCGGTTTCCAGCGAAGGGGCAGTGATGACCGGCAGCGTCAAGTTCTTGCCGGTGGGGTTCCAGTTAGGCACCTATCGCTATGTGCTGGACACGGTGGAGTTTGTCAACGGCTTGAAGGTATCTGTCATCGTTACTATTGTAGGAACCATCTGTGCCATGTTTCTGACCACAACAGTGGCCTATCCCCTATCCAAGCCGACCATGGTAGGGCGCAAGTTTTTCATGTTGCTGTTTGTGTTTGTCATGCTGTTTTCAGGCGGTATGGTGCCCAGTTACATGCTCTACCGCTCATTGGGCTTGACCAACACGATTTTAGCATTGATCTTTCCGGGCATGTGTTCGGTATTCAATATACTATTGGTCAAAACATTTTATGAACAGCTGCCCGAAAGCGTTGAAGAATCGGCCCGTATTGACGGCGCAAGCAATTTCCGCACACTGTTTTCAGTGGTCATTCCTATGTCTATGCCGGTCATTGCTACGGTCAGCTTGTACTACTCTGTATCCTACTGGAACGGTTATTTTGCGGGCATCCTGTATATTACAAGGCCTGCGCTCAAGCCCCTGCAGCAGTATTTGTATGAGCTGGTGCAGGCATCGCAGATCTCTCCGGATGCCAATACCATCACGACCGACATGACGCAGTACATGAACACATCCCCCGAATCCGTCCGGGCTGCAACGATTTTTCTGGCAACGGCACCCATCCTGATGGTCTATCCCTTCTTGCAGCGGTACTTTGTCAAGGGCATCAACATCGGCTCGGTCAAAGGCTGATTATTTAAACGAACTACAAGCGCGGAGAAGCGCTTGAAAATAAGGAGGAAAGAACCCCATGGCAAAACTGAAAAGAATCCTGTTACTTGTAATGACGGCAGCGCTGTTGCTTAGCATGGTCTCTCCTGCTGCAGCAGAAGATTTGGGCGAGAAACCGGTGCTCAAGTTCCTGGTATACCATCGCACCTTTGACCCCAACGAGGACCTGGCAGTCAAGTTCATGGAAGAACTGTCTGGGTATGATGTTGTCTATGAAATGCTGCCACAGGACAACGCAGACGAAAAGCTGATGATGGAACTGTCTGCAGGCACAGATTTTGATATCCTTGAACTGTACCCCGCCATTTTTGGCCGCTTATCCGACCTGGGTATACTGGCTCCGTTAGATGACGCACTGGCCAAATATGGTCAAACACTGTTGGCAGCGCATTCCCAGACACTTTGGGATGCGTCAAAGAACGCCAACGGGGAGATTGTGGCGCTGGTTCGCCAAGTGGGTGGCCCCGCTTATGGCACTGCCAAGGGTACACGCAGCAATGGCGCATTATACACAAAACCAGAAATCATTGAGGAGCTGAAGCTTGAGCTTCCCAAAACGCTGGATGAGTTTACTGCATTCCTTCAAGCCATCAAGGATGCCAAGGGGGTAGCACCTCTTACCTTTAATAAGGGCACTTGGCTGGTCCGGGATATCATGACTGCTTTCTCTCTGCCCAACATTGTTTGGATCGAAGATGAAGCTGGTATAGAAAACATCATCGAAAAGCCCGCATACAGGGAGTATATCCGCTACATGGCCAGCCTGTATGAGAAAGGCTTGCTGGATCCTGACTATCCCGTTAACTCTAGCGAAAACAGAAACCAGAAATTCACAACCGATGGTGCCTATGTTTCTCAGTATGCCTTCTGGGATATTCCCAGCCTGATTACCGGTTTAACAGCCAGTGGGCTGTCCACCGATTTGGTGCCGTTCCGCGAGCCGCTGACCGATGCTAACGGCAAGTACGTGCTGGTCAATAGCTATGGTGTCAACAAATACTACGCCATTCCGCGCACCAGCAAAAATGTAGAGCATGTGGTGAACTACTTCAACATCCTTGCAGAACCGGAAAACTTCATCATTACCCACATCGGCAAAGAAGGCGAACACTATACCGTGGATGAAAATGGCGATTACTGGCCGATCTTCCCGGCGTTCAACGACTTGAACTGGGCCAACCAGTTTTCCAGCCTCCAGCCCGTAGAAGTGGAATATAAACAATGGCAGGCGCGCGCCCGCAAGACGCCTGAAATGGCGGTCGCTTATGACGCAGTAGGCGATACGCTGCCCAACGCAACATGCCAGATCGATCGTACCAGCCTGTGCAACAGCCTGCCGGAAGTGCAAGCCCACTCGCAGGTGTTGGGCACCATGCTGTATGACTTCTCGCTGCAGGCCATTGTTGAAAACAAGACCACTGATAAGGACTTTGATGACTTTACGGCGCGCTACATGGCAGAAGGCGGCCAGGCCATCAAGGATGCCATGAACAAGTGGGTCAGCGAAAACCCGTTTGACTTCTGATTTGATACACCGCGCATTCAACTACTGAGCAAGTCGGCAGGAAGAGTATTTTTCCTGCCGACTTCAACATAATCGGAGGGAAATATTATGAAGCAATATATGATGCCTGCCCAGCAGATTCCGCTGTATGACGGTTATGATGTGTTGGTGATCGGCGGAGGGCCTGCCGGTTGCACTGCCGCCATTGCATCCGCTCGGGAAGGAAAGCGCACACTGCTGCTGGAGCAGACCGGTTCATTGGGCGGCATGGGAACCAGCGGCCTTGTCCCGGCCTGGTGCCCATTCTCGGATAGGGAGAATATCGTATACGCTGGTCTGGGCGAAAAAATTATGGAAGCTGTCAAGGCGACCATGCTGCATGTGCCCAAGACCTTGGTGGATTGGGTCCCCATTGATCCTGAAATGCTTAAAATGGTCTATGACGATATGGTTTCCCAAAGCGGAGCGGAGGTATTGTTCAACACCTTTGTTTCGGGCCTGGAAACCGATGGAAACGGAAATGTGACAGCCGTTTTCGGCGCTAATAAAGAAGGCTTGTGTGCGTACCGTGCAAAGGTATACATCGATTGTACAGGCGATGCCGATATCGCAGTGTGGGCGGGTGCACCCTATGAAAAGGGTGATCATGAGGGCAAGATGCAGCCAGGTTCTCACTGCTTTGTGCTGAGCAATGTAGATAGTTACGCTTATACCTATGGTCGAAAATTGCATGCTTCCAATCCAGACAGCCCCATTTACCAAATCATGCAATCGGACAAGTATCCACTGGTGCACGACTTTCATATGTGTAACAATTTCATCGGCCCAGGCACGGTTGGTTTTAACGCAGGACATGTGTTTGATGTAGACAACACGGAACCATGGAGCCTCTCCAAAGATTTGATGCTGGGACGAAAACTTGCACGGCAATTGCGAGATGGCTTGGCCGAGTTTTTCCCGGAAGCGTTTGCAAACTCCTACCTGGCCCAGACAGGCGCGTTAATGGGCATTCGAGAAACACGCCGTATCGTTGGCGACTACATGATTACGCGCGAAGACTTTATCAATCGCCGCACGTTTGATGATGAAATCTGTCGTAACTGCTACTATATTGATGTTCATGATCGACAAGAAGATGCGAAAGCAGTTTTGACAGGCGAAAAAACCTATGAGGATGTGGCAAATAAAACTGCAGTCCACTATGGAAAAGGCGAGTCCCATGGCGTTCCATACCGCGCGCTGCTGCCAAAGGGCTTGCACAATGTAATCGTTGCTGGGCGAAGTGTTTCTTCCGACCGTATTGTCAATGGCAGTTTGCGCGTCATGCCGGTTTGCCTGGCCATGGGCGAAGCAGCTGGAATGGCCGCTGCTATGGCAACCGAAAAGGAGAACAATTTCCGGGGCATTGATGTCGGCGTATTGCGCGAAAAGTTACGTGCAGCTGGTGCCTACTTGCCTGAATAATCAGTATGTACATGAAAGGGCCTAATGAGATTGTCATTAACAAGCGACAGCCCCATTAGGCCCTGCGCAGCATTAAAAGCTGTTGCAAAATCCGTTTAAATTGTTAGGACAACTTCATCACCCATCCGAAGGGATCGGGCTCGCGGCCCCATTGGATGCCAGTCAGGGTATCATATAGGCGCTGAGAAACGGCACCGATGCCGCCATCGCCCACGGTGTAGGTGGCACCCTTATAGGCAAAGGCCTTGACGGGCGATATTACCGCCGCCGTACCCGAGCCGAAGGCTTCGGTGATTGCACCGGACTGGATATCCTTCATCACCTGCTCGGCCTCCATGCGGGCTTCCACGGTTTTGTAGCCCATGTGGGCGGCTAACTTGATCACGCTGTCGCGGGTGATGCCGGGCAGGATGCTGCCGTTGAGTTTGGGCGTGTACAGCGTATCGCCATATACGAAGAATATGTTCATCGCGCCCACTTCTTCGATATATTTTTGTTCCACGCCGTCCAGCCACAACACCTGTGCAAAGCCGGCCTGCTCGGCCTTGATGCCGGCCAGAATGGACGCGGCGTAGTTGCCGCCGGTCTTGGCCTCGCCAATGCCGCCACGCACCGCGCGCACATAGGCATCCTCCACGTAGATATCGTTGGGCGCAAGCCCGCCGGGGTAGTACGCGCCCACCGGGGACAGGATAATGTAGAACAGGTAGCGCAGCGCAGTGTGCACGCCCAGTTTTTCATCCATGGCGATCATGGTGGGGCGGATGTACAGGCTGGTGCCTTCACGGCTCGGCACCCATTCGCGGTCAATGTTGATTAACTGCTTAAGCCCTTCCAGCCAGGTGTCAAGATCCGGCGTCGCCATGCCCATGCGCGCGGCAGAGCGCGCCATGCGCGCAAAGTTGTCCTTGGGGCGGAACAGCTGCAAGCCCCCATCATCGCGGCGGTAGCACTTCATGCCTTCAAAGATGGTCTGCCCGTAATGCAGCGCAGCACAGGAGGGATCCAGCGTCAGCGGGCCGTAGGGCACGATGCGCGCATCGTGCCAGCCTTTTCCCTCATCGTATTCCTGCAAAAACATGTGGTCGGTAAACAGGCGTCCAAAGCCCAGCGTGCTTTCATCGGCAGGCTTGGCTTTGGGCTGCGGGGTGCGGGTGATGCGGATATCTGCCATTGGTTGCCTCCTAATTCAGTCGGGTAAGCAGGGCCTGTGTCATCTCGCTGCCCTTGATGTACGGGCCGCCCCAGGCAATGTCGCGCGTGCGCAGGCCATCCTGCAGCACGCCCTGCACGGCAGCCTCCACCAGGTCTGCAGCTTCGGGCAGCTTAAAGGATGTGCGCAGCATCATGCCCACCGACAGCACGGTAGCAATCGGATTGGCCAGATCCTGCCCCGCGATGTCGGGGGCGGAGCCGTGGATAGGCTCGTACAGCCCGCGCGTGCCATCGCCCAACGAGGCAGAGGGCAGCAGCCCGATGGAACCGGTCAGCTGCGATGCTTCATCAGATAAAATATCGCCAAACATGTTGGTGGTGACGATGACGTCAAACTGTGCAGGGTTTTGCACCAGCTGCATGGCGGCGTTGTCCACCAGCATGTCCCTGAGCGTAACATCGGGGTATTCCTTGGCCAACTCGTGGATGGTTTCGCGCCACAGGCGTCCAGACTCCAGCACGTTGGCTTTATCGATGCTGGTGACGTGCAGCCTGCGCCCGCGCGCAGCCTCAAAGGCGATGCGTCCGATGCGCCGCACTTCGTGTTGCGAATAGATCTCGGTATCATAGGCATAGGTACCGCCTTCGCCCTCGCCACGGTCCGACTCTCCAAAGTACATGCCGCCGATGAGCTCCCGCACGATGAGCATATCAAAGCCCTTGGCCGCGGTTTCTTCACGCAGCGGGCAGGCGGCAGCCAGCTCCGGCATCAGCTTGGCGGGGCGCAGGTTGGCGTACAGGCCCAGCGCCTTGCGCACGCCCAGCAGCGCACGCTCCGGCCGCAGGTGGCCGGGCAGCGTGTCCCACTTGGGGCCGCCCACCGCACCCAGCAGCACGGCATCGCTGTCCAAGCACTGCTTGACAGCCAGTTCGGGCAGCGGATGTCCGGTGGCGTCAATGGCGCAGCCGCCGGCCAGCACCTGCGTGTAGCGCACGCTGTGGCCAAACTTCGCCAGCACCTTGTCCAACACCTGACAGGCAGCGGATGCAATTTCCGGGCCGATGCCATCACCGGCCAACACGGCTACATGATAGTTCATAGTTTGCCTCCTTCCAGCGAGTTAAGCAGCCCGCCGGATGCAATGACCGTCTGTAAAAACGGCGGGAAGGGCGGGAAGCTTTCCTGGATGTTGCGGGTCACATTGGTCAGCGTGCCGCGCTCCAGATCGGCCTCCACATGGTCGCCCTGGGCGATGTCCATGCTACTTATAATGATGGGCAGGCCGATGTTCAGTGCATTGCGGTAGAAAATGCGCGCAAAGCTTTTGGCAATCACGCAGGATACGCCTGCGGCCTTGAGCGCCAGCGGCGCATGTTCCCGCGAGGAACCGCAGCCAAAGTTAACGCCCGCCACCACAAAATCACCGGGCGACAATTTTTTCAGGAAATCCTTGTCGATGTCCTCCATGCAGTGGGCAGCCAGTTCCTTGGGGTCGGCGGTGTTCAAATAACGCGCCGGGATGATGACGTCAGTGTCCACATGATCGCCGTATACCAGTGCTTTTCCAGTCAGTTTCATGATATTCCCTCCCTTACAGCATGTCCGGTGACGCAATGACGCCCAGCACAGCGCTGGCAGCCGCCACCTCGGGGTTGGCCAGATACACCTCCGCCTGGGGGGAGCCCATGCGCCCGACAAAGTTGCGGTTGGTGGTGGCCACACACCGCTCGCCCGCAGCTAAGATGCCCATGTGGCCGCCCAAGCATGGGCCGCAGGTGGGCGTGGATATCGCGCAGCCTGCATCCAAGAATATATCAAACAGGCCCATGTGCATGGCATCGCGGTATATCTTCTGCGTAGCCGGGATGATCAGGCAGCGCACGCCCTTGTGCACCTTGCGGCCCTTGAGGATGGCCGCGGCGGCGACAAAGTCGCTCAACCGTCCATTGGTGCAGGAGCCGATGACCACTTGGTTGATCTCCATGCCCTTGGGAATATCGTCAAACGTTTTGGTGTTTTCAGGCAGATGCGGGAAAGCCACCGTGGGTTTGAGCGTGCCCAAGTCGATTTCCACCACGCGCTCATAATGCGCGCCGGGATCGGCGGCATATACGCGCGGGGTTGCTGCGCCGTGGTCAGTCAGATACTTCAGTGTAGCTTCATCCACCGGGAACACTGCGTTCTTGCCGCCGGCTTCAATGGCCATGTTGCAGATGCACAGCCGGTCGTCCATGGTCAGCGCCTGTACGCCCTCGCCCGAAAACTCCAGCGACTGGTACAGCGCGCCGTCCACGCCCAGCATGCCAATCAGGTGCAGGATGACATCCTTGCCCGACACATACTGCGGCAACTTGCCCTTCAAAACCACGCTGATGGCACGCGGCACGCGCAGCCATACCTTGCCCGAGGCCATGGCCACCGCCGCATCGGTGGAGCCCACGCCCGTACTGAACGCGCCCAGCGCGCCATAGGTGCAGGTGTGGCTGTCGGCACCGATGACCAGATCGCCAGCCGTTACCATGCCTTTTTCGGGCAGCAGCGCGTGCTCCACCCCGGCCTCGCCCACATCGTAGAAGTGGTGGATGTTGTGCTCCCCGGCAAACTCGCGCACCAGCTTTGACTGCTCGGCGGCCTTGATGTCCTTGTTGGGGGTGAAGTGATCCAGCACCAGTGCAATCTTTTCGCGGTCAAACACCACAGGGTTGCTCAGTTTGCGAAACTCGTTGATGGCAACGGGCGCCGTCACGTCGTTGGCCAGCACCATGTCCACCTGGGCCAGCACGATTTCATCGGCAACGACGCTGTCCTTGCCGCAATGCGCAGCGATGATCTTCTGCGTCATGGTCATTTGGCTCATGTTACTCCCCTTTCCTTCTGTAAAGCATATATTCCAGCGAATCACACAGCGCTTCCCAGCTGGCAGCCACCACGTCGGTGCCCACCCCAACGGTTGTCCACAGGTGTTCGCCATCGGTAGATTCAATCAGCACGCGCACCTTGGAGGCCGTGGCCTCCTCGCCGGTCAGCACGCGCACCTTATAGTCGGTCAGGCGCACCTGCGACAGGCAGGGATAAAATACGTTAAGCGCCTTGCGCAGCGCCATATCCAGCGCATGCACCGGGCCGTTGCCCATGCTGGCGGTGGTTTCCTCGCGGCCGTCCACCACCAGGCTGATAATGGCCGATGCGCTGTTGTCACCCGCAGGCGGCGGATATTCGCCGGTGGTGCGGTACATAATGGTGTCAAAGTGCGGCTCAAAGCGGCCCAGCGTGCGGCGCGCCATCAATTCAAAGCTGGCGTCGGCTGCTTCAAACTGATAGCCTTCGTTTTCCAGCTCCTTCACCCGCGCTAAAATGGCGGCCACTTCCTCGGAATCACGCGTCAGTTCCGGCGCTACGGTGGTTAACTTGCGCATCACCATGCTGCGGCCGGACACTTCGCTCATCAAAAACCGGCGCGTGTTGCCCACGGTTTCGGGCGAGATGTGCTCAAAGGAGGAAGACAGCTTGCTGACGCCGTCAATGTGCATGCCGCCCTTGTGCGCAAAGGCGCTGGCGCCCACATAGGGCGTGTTGCCCGGCACCTGCAGGTTGCTGATCTCCGTCACCTGCCGCACCGTTTGCAGCAAATCCTGCAGGCTGTCAGCTACGCAGTCATAGCCCATTTTGAGCTGCAAATTGGGGATGATGACGCTCAAATCCGCATTGCCGCAGCGCTCGCCCGTGCCGATAAATGTGCCCTGCACCTGACGGGCGCCGGCCTCCACCGCCATGACGGAACTGGCCACCGCGCAGCCGGTATCGTTGTGGCAGTGAATGCCTATCTGCGCCGTGGGGAAGCGTTCGCGCACCAATTGTACATCCTTGTACACCTGCATGGGCATGGTGCCGCCGTTGGTATCGCACAGGCACAGGCATGATGCCCCTGCCTGCAGCGCCACTTCCAGCACCTTCAAAGTATATTCAGGGTTATCGCGCAGGCCGTCAAAGAAATGCTCTGCATCAAAGATGACCTCGCGCCCCTGCCGGTGGAAATAGCGCACCGTGTTGCCCACCAGATCAAGGTTTTCTTCCAAGCTGGCCATCAGCACCTTGTGCACATGCAGATCCCACGCCTTGCCAAACAGCGACACCGCGGGCGTTTCGGCCCTGAGCAACGACAGCACGTTGGGGTCGCTTTCAGGCGTTGCTCCCTTTTTGTGAGTGCTGCCAAAGGCGCACAGGCGCGCATTTTTCAGCGCATCGCCGCGCACCTCGCGGAAAAAGGCAATGTCCTTGGGGTTGCTGCCGGGGTTGCCGGCCTCGATATAGTCCACGCCAAAGTCATCCAGCGCACGCACGATGGACAGCTTGTCGGACACCGAGTAGGAAATGCCCTCCCCCTGCGCGCCATCGCGCAGGGTGGAGTCAAATATCAGGATCTTTTCTTTGTTCATAGCAGCTTGTTCATGCCGTTGATGTACGCCAGCAACGAGGCCTCCAGCACGTCGGTGGACAGGCCGCGCCCTGTTACAATGCGGTCACCCGCGCGTATCTTGACCATGGCTTCACCCTGCGCATCCTTGCCTTCGGAGATGGTCTGGATGGAGTAATCCTCCAGCCGGTGTTCCGGCGCCTTGACGATGATGTCCACAGCGTTGAACGCAGCGTCAATGGGGCCATCGCCCATGGCCACGGCCTCCTGCTGCTCATTGTTGTGGGTCAGGCGCACCACGGCCGAGCAGGATACATAGTTGCCGGCGCTGATGGTAAAGCGATCCAGCTTGTAGGGCGCACCGGTATCAAGGCCGCGGTGCAGCACCAGCGCCTCCAGGTCGGCATCGGTGATGGCCTTCTTGCGGTCACACAGCGCCTTAAAGCGTTCAAACAGCTTGTCTATTTCAGCTTCGTCCAGCGTCGTATAGCCCAGGTCGTTCAGGCGATCCACCACCGCATGGCGGCCGGAATGCTTGCCCAGCACCATCTTGCTGGTGTTCACGCCCACCGATTCAGGCGTCATGATCTCGTATGTCTGGCGGTTGGCCAGCACGCCATGCTGGTGGATGCCGGCCTCATGTGCAAACGCATTGGCGCCCACGATGGGCTTGTTGAGCGGCGCCTGCACGCCCAAGATGGAATAAACCAACCGGCTGACCGGAAAGATGCGCGTGGTATCCACGTTGCACACAAAGGGCAGCACATCCTTGCGGGTGTGCAGCGCCATCACCACTTCTTCCATGGCGGCATTGCCCGCGCGCTCGCCTAAGCCGCACATGGAGGTTTCCACCTGCGTGGCACCGGCGCGCAGCGCGGCCAGGGAGTTAGCCACCGCCAGCCCCAGGTCGTTGTGGCAATGTACGGACAGGTCAACGTCTTTGAGGCCGGGCACTTGCTCTAACAGGTAGGCAATCAGCTCTTCCATCTCAAAGGGCGTGGTGTAGCCCACCGTGTCCGGGATGTTGATGGTGGTGGCTCCGGCTTCTACGGCTGCTGTCACCGCGCGCACCAGAAACTCCCGGTCGGAGCGCGTGGCGTCCTCGGCCGAAAACTCGATATCGTCCAGCTTTGTTTTGGCATAGCCCACCATGTCCCGTATGGTAGTCAGCACCTGCTCCTCGCTCATGCGCAGCTTGTACTGCATGTGCGTGGGCGAGGTGGCCAGAAACACGTGGATGCGCGGGTGCGCGGCATGCTTGACTGCGTCCCAGGCCACATCGATGTCCTTGCGCGTGCAGCGCGCCAGGCTGGCCACGGTGCAGTTTTTGACAGCCTTGGCAATGGCCGAGACCGATTCAAAATCGCCGGGCGATGAAATGGCAAAGCCAGCCTCGATAACGTCCACACCCATGCGTTCCAGCGCCAGCGCCAGCTCCATCTTCTCGGCAAAGTCCATGCTGCAGCCGGGGGCTTGCTCCCCATCGCGCAGGGTAGTATCAAATATTTTGATGCGCTTCATTCGTCGTCCTCGCTTTCCGTGAACACTGCGCCCAAGTCGGCCGATGACACCAGCCGCTGATAGCGCTTCAAATATCCGGTCAGTTTCTTGCCGCGTTTGGGCACAAAGGCGGCGCGGCGCGCGGCCAGTTCATCCTCGGACACCTTCAGCTGCAGGCTGTGGTTGGGGATGTCAATGGCAATGATGTCGCCTTCCTGCACCAGTGCGATGGGGCCCATGGCCGCAGCCTCCGGCGATACATGGCCAATGGACGCGCCGCGCGTGGCACCAGAAAAGCGCCCATCGGTAATCAGCGCTACTTCTTTGTCCAAGTGCATGCCCGCAATGGCCGAGGTGGGCGCCAGCATTTCGCGCATGCCGGGGCCGCCGCGCGGCCCTTCATAGCGGATGACCAGCACATCGCCGGGCTTGACCTTGCCGCCAAAGATGGCGGCAGCCGCCTCGTCCTCGCTGTCAAACACGCGCGCAGGGCCTTCATGCTTGAGCATCTCGGGCGCAACGGCGCTTTGCTTGACAATGGCGCCCTTGGGGGCCAGGTTGCCAAACAACACCGCCAGCCCACCCACCGGAGCATAGGGGTTGTCCACCGGGCGGATAACGCTGCTGTCCTTAACGCGGGCATCCTTCACAGCCTCCGCCATGGGCACACCCAGCACCGTCAGCGCGTTGCCGTCCATCAGCCCGGCATCCAGCAGTTGCTTGATCACGGCGTACACGCCGCCTGCGGCGTCCAAATCCTGCATGTGATGCGGGCCCGCCGGGGCCAGTTTGCACAGGTTGGGTGTGCTGCTGCTGATTTCGTTAATCATATCCAAAGAGAACGGCAGTCCGGCTTCATGCGCGATGGCCGCCAGGTGCAGCGCCGAGTTGCTGGAGCAGCCCAAAGCCATATCCACCGTCAATGCATTGCGCAGCGCCGTTTCGGTCAGGATGTCTAAGCAGGTGATATCCTGCTCCAGCAGTTTCATCACCTGGACACCGGCCTGCTTGGCCATGTGAACGCGTTTGGACAGCACGGCAGGCACGCTGCCATTGCCGGGCAGCGCCAGGCCCAGCGCCTCGCACAGGCAGTTCATGGAGTTGGCCGTAAACATGCCCGAGCAGCTGCCGCAGCTGGGGCAGGATGTTTCCTCCACATCGGTCAGTTGCTGCTCGTTGATGTTGCCGATGGTATAGGCACCTACCGCCTCAAAAACACTGTTCAAATCCCGATAGCCGCCATCCACCGGCAGCGACAACATGGGCCCACCGGACATGAAGATGCACGGCAGGTTGAGGCGCGCGGCGGCCATCAGCATACCGGGCACGATCTTGTCGCAGTTGGGGATGAACACCAGTGCGTCCAGCGCATGCGCTTTGACCATGCACTCTACGGTATCTGCAATCAGTTCGCGCGTGCATAGCGAATAGCGCATGCCCTCGTGCCCCATGGCAATGCCATCGCACACCGCGATGGTGTTAAACTCTAACGGCGTGCCGCCGCCCATCAGCACCCCGTCCTTGACGGCGCGGGCAATGGTGTTTAAGTGAATGTGTCCGGGCACCAACTCGTTAAAGGAGTTGACAATGCCGACCAGGGGCTTTTTGATCTGTTCCCCGGTCAGGCCACTGGCCCGCAGCAGGGAGCGCTGCGGCGCGCGCTGCGCCCCCTGTTTCATTTCGTTGCTGCGCATAATCCCTCTCTTACTTTTCGCCGTATTCCTCGCGCTTCCAGCTCATGCGGTCACGCAGCTCCTTGCCGGTTTTTTCCACCAGGCTTTCCTGCGCCTGCTTGCGCATGGCGGTGAAGTTGGGACGGCCGGTTTTGTTCTCGTTAATCCAGTTTTTGGCAAATGTGCCATCCTGAATCTCGGCCAGCACCTTTTTCATTTCCTTCTTGGTTTCGTCGGTGACAATGCGCGGGCCCACGGTGTAGTCGCCATATTCGGCGGTGTCCGAAATGGAATAACGCATGAAGGACAGGCCGCCTGCGTTGACCAGGTCAATGATCAGCTTCATCTCGTGCAGGCACTCGAAGTACGCGCTCTCCGGCTGATACCCGGCCTCGACCAGAATGTCAAAGCCCGCTTTCATCAAGGCGGTCACGCCGCCGCACAGCACGGCCTGCTCGCCGAACAGGTCGGTCTCGGTCTCTTCTTTAAAAGTGGTTTCCAGCACGCCAGCGCGCGCGCCGCCAATGCCCGCCGCCCAGGCCAGGGCGACCTGCTTGGCCTTGCCGGTGGCATCCTGATACACCGCGATCAGGCACGGCACGCCGCGGCCTTCCTTGTACTGGCTGCGCACGGTATGGCCGGGGCCCTTGGGCGCAATCATGATGACGTCCACATCCTTGGGCGGCACGATCTGGCCGTAATGGATGTTAAAGCCATGGCCGAACGCCAGCGCCATGCCCGGGCGCAGGTAGGGCGCAATGTCCTTCTGGTACAGGTCGGCCTGCTTTTCGTCGTTGACCAGGATCATCACCACATCGGCCTGCTTGACGGCCTCGGCGGTGGTCATCACGGTGAGGCCGGCCGCCTCTGCCTTGGCCCAGGACTTGCTGCCCTCGTACAAGCCGATGACGACATCCATGCCGCTGTCCTTTAAGTTGAGTGCATGCGCGTGGCCCTGGCTACCATAGCCCACCACCGCCAGTTTCTTGCCCTTGAGCAGGTTGAGGTCACAGTCCTTCTCGTAATACATCGTTGCCATGGTTTACTCCTCACTTTCTTGTGTCAATATAGTGCTGCTGCGCCCAATGGCTGTCACGCCAGTGCGGCACAGCTCTAAGATACCGAAGGGAATCAGATTGGATACAAAGGCATCCAGTTTGTTTTTTTCGCCGGTGATTTCAATGGTCATGCTGTCGGGCATCATGTCCACCACCTTGGCGCGGAACACGTCCACCGTCTGATGGATTTGCGCACGGGTGGCCAGCTCCGCATTGACCTTGACCAGCATCAATTCGCGCGCCACGGTAGATTCGGGCGGCATCAGCATCACGGCCTTTACGTCGGGCAGTTTGCGCAGCTGCTTGACCATCTGGTCCTGGATGTACTCATCGCCGCGGCAGGCAATGGTGATACGGGAAACCTCGGGGTTTTCGGTCTCGCCTACCGACAGGCTTTCAATGTTGTATCCGCGTCGGCCAAACAGGCCCGACACACGCGTCAGCACGCCTGCCTCGTTGGCCACCAGGGCCGACAAAAGAAACTTGTCTCGGTCCATGTGCCTATCCTTTCATGATGATGTCGTTGATGGTACCGCCCGGCGGGATCATGGGCAGCACCTTGGTATCACAGTCAATAGCCACGTCGATCAACGCCGGGCCGGATAGCGCCAGCGCCGCATCCAGCGCCGCGTTCAGGCTGTCCAGATCATGCGCCCGGAAGCCATGTGCGCCAAAGGCATCGGCCAGCGCGACAAAGTCCGTCTTGCGCTGCAGCGAGGTGTTGGAATAGCGGCATTCGTAGAACAGCGTCTGCCACTGCCGCACCATGCCCAGCGCCTGGTTATTGAGCAGCACCACCAGCAGCGGCAATTCATTGGACACGGCAGTCGCCATTTCGGCCAGGTTCATGTGGAAAGAGCCATCAGAGGTAAACAGCACCGTGCGCTTTTTGCCGCGTGCAAAGCATGCGCCAATGGCCGCGCCCATACCAAAGCCCATGGCGCCTAAGCCGCCGGACGTCACCAGCGTGCGCGGCCGTTCAAAGGCGTAGTATTGCGCCGTCCACAGCTGATGCTGCCCCACGTCAGTAGCAATCACGTCATCGTCCTGTAGCCTGGCGCGCACTGCGCTGATGGCCGTCTGTGGGTTCAGTTCGTCCTCCGGCATGTTCAGGCGGCTGTCGGGCGCATCGGCCACCTTGCGTACCTGCTCAAACCAGTTGCCGGGCTTGCGCTGCACGCCGGCGTTCAGCATCTGGCGCAGCACATGTTTGACATCGCCCACCACCGAGCAATCTTCCCGGATATTCTTGCCAATTTCGGCAGGGTCAATGTCAATATGCAGCACCTGGTGCCCCACGGAATAGGCCTGCTTATCGCCGGTAGCGCGGTCAGAAAAACGCGCGCCCACCGCAATGATCAGGTCGCTCATGCTCAGCACCTTGCTGGCGGCATAGCCACCATGCATGCCCGTCATGCCCAAATTGCGCGGGTGGTTGTCAGGCAGGGCCGTGCGGCCCATCATGCTGGTGCCTACCGGGCAGTCCAGGCGCTCCGCCAGTTCAATCAGTTCCGGCGAGGCATCGGCGCTGATGACGCCGCCGCCTGCATAGATAAAGGGCCGCTCGGCCTGCGCCACCAGCTTGATTGCAGCGTCAATCTCCTGCTGGGTGGCGTTCAAGCTGTTGGTCTTTTGCACGGCAGGCTCACGCTGATAGTGCACGGTGTTGGTCTGCACATCCTTGGGGATATCCACCAGCACCGGGCCGGGGCGGCCCGAAATGGCCAGTTTGAACGCACTGCGCAATGTGCTCGCCAGGTGCTTTACGTCCTTGACCATGTAGTTGTGCTTGGTGATGGGCATCGTGACGCCGGTGATGTCCACCTCCTGGAAACTGTCGCGCCCAATCATTGCACAGGCTACGTTGCCGGTGATGGCCACCATGGGCACCGAATCCAGATACGCATTGGCAATGCCGGTGACCAGGTTGGTAGCACCGGGGCCTGAGGTGGCAATCACCACGCCGGGCCTGCCGCTGACGCGGGCATAGCCATCGGCCGCATGCGAGGCCCCCTGCTCATGCGAAGTCGTGCAATGGTATATCCGGTCCTGCGCCTTGTATAGCTCGTCATAAATGGGGATGACGGAGCCGCCGGGGTAGCCAAACACTACGTCCACCCCTTGCTCCCAAAGGACTTCGATCAGAACCTGTGCGCCGGTTAAGAGCATCGTGTCACTCCTTTCACCAATAAAAAGCCCGCCTCCTTTGTATACAAGGGGACGGGCTGGTTCACTCAGAAAACCTCACGCCACACTGCGCCTTTGTATACAGCAATGCCCGCTGGGAACGCTGGTAATTCGTACCGCGCCCAGCAGGCATACTAGCAGCAGATTGACGTTGCAAGGAATCATACAAACCTCCAAGAATAGTTCCGAGCATTACCCTATCATTCGGCCCAAAATATGTCAATGGAATTATGCAGAAAACGGCGGGCTTTCATGCATATTTTTGTATCTTTTATGTTCCATTCGGGAAAGGATGCGGTTGCACACGTGCGCCCTGCATATCTACACAAAGCGGCAACACCCGCCAGGTGGGATGCTGGGCCGCCATGACGCGCTCCAGAGCGGGCTCAAAGCCCGCGTGTCCTACCGCCAGCAGCGTAGGTCCGGCACCGGAAATGCAGCAGGCATCGGCCCCCTGGGCCAGCGCCAGTTCCTGTACCGCATTTCCATCAGGAATCAGCGGGAAGCGGTGAGGCTGGTGCAGCTTGTCCTGCATGGCGGCGCGCAGCAATTCGCCATCGCCCTGCTTGAACGCACCCAGCAGCAGCGCCACGCGCGAAAGGTTAAACACCGCATCGGCGCGCGACACGCTGGCCGGCAGCGCAGCGCGCGTCTGTTTGGTGGACAGTTCAAAAGGCGGGATAAGCGCCACAAACCGCCACGCGGGATGCAGCGCATTCGCCACGCAGTACACCTGATTGTCTGCCATCACCCCGGCCTGCAGGCCGCCCAACAGCGCGGGCGCTACGTTATCCGGATGTCCCTCCAGCGCAGTGGCCAGCTGCAGCAGCTCCAGCTTGGGCACATCCCGGCCGTGCAGCGCACAGGCAGCAACCAATCCGGCCACCAGCAGCGCGGCGCTGCTGCCCAACCCGCTGGCCACCGGAATGTCTGATGCAATGTGCAGCCGCGCACCGCCCGTGCTTCCCAAGTGCTGCTGCGCAGCCTGAAAGGCGCGCACAGCTAAGTTGTCCTCGTTGCGATAAGCAACCGGGCATCCCGTTATCTCAAACCCTTCTGCCTTTGGCGCTGCGTACAGCGTGACATAGCAGCCCAGCGCCAGCCCCAAACAATCAAACCCCGGCCCCAGGTTGGCCGAAGAGGCGGGTACCATTACCTTTACCATGCGTCTACCATCCTGCGTACATAGTCATCCATGTCCCCTGCCTCAATCACATCCGGGTGCAGCACGGGGCGCTGTCCCAGCCCGGACAGCGATGCGGGCACGGACTGGCCCAAAGCCTGCCCCAATCGCTCCGCTGCGTCTACGGTATCATCAATGCCCGCAAAGCCCAGCGCCTGCGCCATGGCCTGCGGGAACTTAAACGGCGAAGCCGTGGACAGCACCACGCACGGGCGGTTGCCCTGCGCGGCCTCCCTGCCCGCCCAGGCCGCAGCGGTGTGCGGGTCCATCGCATAGCCGTGCTGCCGGCAAACAGACTGTATCTGCATAAGCCCCTGTGCGTCGCTGACCGACACGCTGATAAAATCCTGCGCAATGCGTTCGCGCACGGCTGCGCTGACAGCATAGTGCCCCTCGCGAGCCAGCTGCGCCATCAGATCGGACACATAGGCGCTGTCGCCATCGCAGGCATACCACAGCAGACGCTCTAAGTTGCTGGACACCAGAATATCCATGGACGGCGACAGCGTGCGCGCAAGCGGCCTGCGCCGGTCGTATACGCCGGTGCGCAAAAACACGTCCAGCGCATCGTTGGCATTGGTGGCGCAGATTAAGGTGCCCACGGGCAGCCCCATATGCTTGGCCAGCCACCCGGCCAGAATATCGCCAAAGTTGCCGGTGGGCACGGCATAATCCACCCGTTCACCGGCGCGTATCGTGCCCTGCCGCACCAGCTGAGCATAAGCTGTGTAATAATACGTAATCTGCGGCACCAGGCGGCCAATGTTGATGGAGTTGGCGCTGGACAGCCGCACATCCGCCGATATCGGCGCAGCAAAAATGCGCTTGACGCCGGACTGGGCATCATCAAAGTTGCCCTGGATGCCGCAGGCTGCCACATTGCCGCCGGGCATGGTCACCATCTGAGCGCGCTGCACGGCGCTGATACCTTTGCTTGGGTAAAACGCCAGCGCGCGGATGCCTTCCACGCCCGAAAAACCATGCAGCGCGGCCGACCCGGTGTCGCCGCTGGTGGCGATCAGCACCAGCAGCCGCGTGCCGGGGTGCAGCTGTTGTCCCGCCGCCTTGAGCAACCGGGGCAAAACGCACAGCGCTACATCCTTAAACGCCGCCGTGGGGCCATGAAATAATTCCAACACATGGGCCGGGCCCACCTGCACCAACGGCGCAACCTGCGGGGTATCAAAGGCATCATAAGCGCCCTGCAACACCGCCGCCGCGTCAAACCCCGGCAGCCAGGCCGACAGAATGCGCTGCGCCACCTGCACAAAAGTGCCCTGTGCCCAGTCGCCATACGGCAGCTGCGGCAAATGTGCGGGCACATACAGCCCGCCATCCGGCGCCATGCCCTCATAGACCGCCTGCATGGGGCTTACCTGTGCGGCACCCCGCGTACTTTGGTACGTCATCATGAGCTTCGCCCTCCTATAGGCGAACATTGTAACACAAAAGCCGCAGCGCGTTGCGCTGCGGCCGATAATAGCAAAATGCTTATGCAGCTTGTGTGGGCGCGGGGGTAGATTCCGTCTCAGTTTCTGCTTCAGGCTCCGCTTCAGTCTCCGTCTCGGGCGAAGTCGCGGGGGTGTCTTGCGCTTCGCTTTCCGTTGCCTCGGAAGCTTCAACAGCCTCCGTGGCCTCCGGGGTCTCTTCTACCGGGAAAGCCTCCACGATGCGCTGCTCCTCCGCCAGTGTAATCGTACCCAGCGCCGTAATGTGCTTGCCCAAAATCTCGTCCAGGGTGCCCAAGTAGCCCAACACGGGGCAATCCTTCAGCATGTCAAAACCATCACCGCCGGCAGCCAGAAAGTCATTGGTGGCCACTTGGTAGGTGGCGGCGCTGTCCACAGGCTTGCCCGCAATGGTAAATTCCATCACGCGGTTGCCCGGCTCATTGGCGGCTGAAAAGACCAGCGTACCGCCTGCAATCTGCGGGAATCCGCCGCTCTGCTCCGGATACTGGCGCAGGCCATGCTCCATGGCGGCCAACAGCTGTGCGCCGGTCACTTCCAGCACCAGCACCGAGTTGCCAAAGGGAAATACTTCTACAACGTCTTTGCGGGTAATGTCACCCGTTGCGATGCTGCGGCGGATGCCGCCACCGTTGGTAAAGGCAAAGTCCGCCGCGGTGGCTTTCAGAAGCGCATCGGCCGCCAGGTTGCCTAAATTGGTTTCACGAGTGCGCACGTTTTCACGCTCGCCATCCAGCAACACCTCTGTTTTTCCCACAACCTCGCCCAGCACCTCGGACATTGTGTTCTCCAAGTCAATGATAGCATTCTCAATGGCTTGATTGATCGGAATATCTACAGTGTCTTCAAAAGCAATGGGATTTGCTGTGGCAGTTACGCCGCCTTCTGCGTCAAACGCCAGCTGCACGCGGCCTACATATTCCAGATGCTGCCCGGCACTGACCACCAGCGCTGCACCTTCCACCTGCTTGATGTCGGCAAACGCCGTATGGCTATGGCCGTCCACCACTAAGTTTACGCCAGGGATTTGCGCCAGCACGCTGCTGTTGGGATCATAGGCATCGCTAGAGCCCCAGTGCGCCAGGATGATTACGGCATCGGCTTCCTGCCGTGCACTTTCCACGGCCTCAGTGATCTTTTCCAGCCCGGCAAACGTCAGCCCCTTGATCTGATCAGGATGAATGGCGCTTTGCATCTGCGGGTTGGCGGCACCCACAACGGCCACCTTGCGGCCTGAAACTTCCAGCACCACATAGGGCGTGAAGGCATGGCTGCCATCCTCCAACAAAATGTTGGCGTTGACCAGTGCAAAGTCCATGCTCTTTTCCAGTTCCTTCAGACGTTCATAGCCGTAGTTGAAATCATGGTTGCCCGGCGTCATGGCGTCATAGCCCAGCATGTTCATCAAGTCCACCACGCTCTGCCCCTGAGTGGCGCCGGCAATGGCCATGCCGTGCAGCGTATCGCCCGCATCCAGCAGCAGCGTGCCGCCGGCCTCGCGCGCCTGCTCCACAATGGTGCCCAACTTGGTGTAGCCAATTTGGTTTTTTCCGCCGCTGACCACGCGGGCATGCACATCATTGGTGTGCAGCACCGTTATATCGCCGCCGCCCGACAGCGCCAGCTGCAGTTTTTCTTCCATGGTGGCCAATTCGGCGCGCAGGGCTGTTAGCTCCTCCTCAGCCTTGGCCAGCGCCTCCTCCGCAGCGTTCTTGTCAGCAATCAGCTGCCGGATGCGCGTGTCAAGGTCATGACCATTTTTTATGTTGGCGGCCTCCAGCGTAGCTTCAATGCCTTCCTGGTTGGCGGTCAGCATAGCAATGGCCTGGTCGGCTGCGGTCAGTTGAAGGGTCAAGTCCGCAACCTGCTTGTTGGCTTTCTCAATTTGACCGGCCAGCGTCACACGCTCCTCGGTCAGAGCGGTCACCACATTGTTGGCCTGGGTAAGCTGGGTAGCCAATCCTTCTTTTCCCTTGCTGAGCAGTTCATGCTCCGCTTTCAACATCTGCAAATCAGCCGTCACCTGATCGCGGGCTGCAGTGGTCTCGGCCAACTGTTCGCTGGTAGTATTCAGTTCGGCCTGGACATTGCTCAACTCGGTGAGTGCGTCGTTCTTTTCCTGTTCCAGGGTGTTGTTGCGGGCGGCCTGCATGCCAAAGATGACGGCAACTACAAGCAGCGCCAGCAGCAGAATCATGGTTGACTTTTTCATGTTTGCTTCCTCCTGTAATGCGTTAGGTACGGTTCAGGCCCACAAAATCCATGTATGCAGTTTCATCAAAACCCACCAGCACGCGCTGCCCATCGCGCAATATCGGCGTGCGCAAAAACGCAGGCTGAGTGAGCAGATAATCAATAATAATAGACTCGCTGTTGGTATACGCAATGGGGTGCCCTTTGACGGCCTGGCTGTCCAGATCAATCAGCGCACGCGCACCCAGCTTGTTGGCAAACAACTCCAGCTCCCGCTTGGCAGGCGGACGCTTTTTCATATCCACAATGGTATAGGCAATGCGTCGTTCTTTTAAGAAGCGCTCGGCCTTTTGCGTGTCAAAATTACGCTTGTGCATGTACAGCTGCAGGTTCATACGCGTTCACGCACCAGTTCATCCTCGTTAAAAGGCAGCTCCAGGCGGTTTTGTCCATCATCCCACAGGCGCTCCAGGCGGTAATAGGCACGTTCCTCCGGATGGAACAGGTGTACAATGACTGAGCCATAATCCAGCACCACCCAGCGGCCAGAGGCCTCACCCTCCACGCGGCGGCGCACAACGCCTTTCTTTTCCAGTTCTTCTTCCAGATACTCCTGCAGGGCGCGCACATGCAGCGCATTGGTGCCGCTTGCAATGACCAGATAATCCGTCACCACCGTCAGATGCGCCACCCTAAGCCCCAAAATATCCTGCGCTCTGTGATCGTACAGTATCTGCGTTGCCTGTAGAGCCAATTCCTTTTCCTGCATCCATGTTTCTCCTTTCTATCTTACTCGTTCTGTCAAATCGCCGATTGCTTCGACCGAGTCGGCGCAATACCCTTGTCCGGTTGCCAGCACGTAGTCGCGCGTGGCCAGCATGGCCTGCAGCGCGGCCGCCACCAAATCCTTTTGAGCCAGTGCGCGGATTTCATCCAGCTGCGGGTATGGCTTGCGGTTGGGCTCAATGGCATCAGCCACATAAACACATAATTCAAGCCGTGACATACCCGCACGGCCCACCGTGTGCCAGCGGATGGCGTTCAATACGTCTTTGTCCGTAATCTTGTAGGTGACACGCGCAATCTCCGCCCCTACAGGGCCGTGCAGCAGCGCGTTGGTTTGGTATGTTTGATTGTTGTCAGCCTTGTAACGCCGCGCGATGGCCTTTAGCTGCCCCAAAGGCATGCACTTGGCGCAGTCGTGCAGCATGCCTGCCACGCTGGCCTTCTGCATGGACGCGCCATGCAAACGCGCCAGGTGCACGGCGGTGTCGCGTACACCCAACGAGTGCTGGTAGCGCTTGGCACTCATATGGGAACGCATCTTTTCAGCATAGGGCGGGTTATACAGGCCATTGAGCGCAATATACTCCGCCACCTGCTGGGGCAAGATGTCGGGCGCATCATCCAGCTGCGCTACCAACTGCCGCGCCGCGCCGGCCGATGCTGTGATTGCTTTCATTTGCAATATGCTCACGCGCACATTCAGCGCCATGGCTTTCAAGCGTGCATCCTGCGTCATGCTGCCTGCGCGGGTAAACAACACCACATTGCAGGAACGCAACACACGCAAGCCATTGCGCTGCGCCAGCCATCCGGCCAGCTGGTCGGTGGACATAATGAGATAAAATATCGCATGCAGCCTGCTGTCCCGCACATAACGCAGCATTTCAGTCAAGCCGTCTGACGTGCCGGGATACTCTTCCTCCACGATGGATATATCCTGCATATCCGTAAACGCCAGGGTAAGCATGTTCAACCGGTCACGCCGGGGTGTGGTATTTGACCCACGCGACGCCTGAAAGGGGATGATCAGCAATTCATCCAGCGAAAGCTGGCGCATAGCCTCGCGTACCACGCGCACGTCGCCCATGTGAACTGGATCAAATGCCCCGCCATAGACGCCGATACGCCGCACGCAATCACCCTTTCCATTTGTGTATACCTATTATACACAACTATAAGCGTGCAATCAAACGAACAATCATTTTAAGCTAACGCTAACACAAACAAAAAACGACAGACCTGAGCCTGCCGTTTGTATGAAAACCAGCCGAATTACTTGACCATTTCGATGATCACGCGCTCCGAGGCATCGCCACGACGGGGCCCCAGGCGGTAGATACGGGTGTAGCCACCGGCGCTGTTCTTTTCCTCGTTGCGGGCGCGGTAACGCGGGCCATACTCGCGGAACACCTTTTCAATCACAGGATGCTTGACATCCTTGGTGCGCTCGCGATAGTCAGCCTTGTTCTCATCGGGCTGCTTTTCGGGCTTTACATTGTACAGGTACGCCAACATCTGCCGGCGTGCCTGCAGCTTGGCCGGGGCATCGTTGACCACATCGATGGTCACGATCTGGCCTTTTTCGTTATGGTATTGCTTTTGCGCATTGACGGTATCGTCATACGTGCGCACAGCCAGCGTCACCATATGTTCAGCCATACGGCGCACTTCCTTGGCGCGGGCCAGCGTAGTTTCGATGCGGCCATGCCACAGAAGATTGGTGACCTGATTGCGCAGCAGAGCCTTGCGCTGATCGGCCCTCCTGCCCAGCTTGCGTTGCAGTGCCATGGGTTTTCCTCCTTAGCCCAAGCGGGCGGTGCTGTTATTCTTCGTCTTGACGCAACTGCAAGCCCAGAAGTGCCAGCTTTTGCTCCACTTCTTCCAGGCTCTTTTTGCCCAAGTTGCGTACCTTCATCATTTCTTCCTGATTTTTCTCCACCAGCTCGCCCACAGTGTTGATACCGGCGCGTTTCAGGCAATTGAACGCACGCACCGACAGGTCAAGCTCCTCGATGGTCATGTCCAGCGTCTTGCTGCCGCCCTGCTGCTCCTCTTCAAGCACCAGGTCTTCAGCCTGCTGGTCGGTCAGACCGACAAACAAACTAAGCTGCTGTGTGAGAATTTTGGCTGCCATGCCCACCGCCTCATCGGCGCTCAAGCTGCCATTGGTCCACACATCAAGCGTCAGCTTGTCAAAGTCGGTTATCTGGCCTACGCGCTTGTCATCAACAAAGTAGTTTACTTTGCGGATGGGCGTGTAAATGGAGTCCACCGGGATGGTGCCGATCTGCATCGGGGTTTGCTTGTTCTTTTCCGCCGGTACATAGCCGCGACCGGTGTTGATGGTCAGCCACATGTGCAAGTGGCCGTCCGGACCCAGCGAGGCAATGTGTGCGTCAGGATTGATGATTTCCACATCGCTGTCCACGCGAATGTCGGCCGCCGTCACTTCGGCCGGACCCTTGACGTCGATTTCAAGACGCTTGGGCTGGTCGGAGTGGCTGCGCACAACCAGCTCTTTCAGGTTCAGAATAATTTCCGTCACGTCTTCTTTGACGCCCGGGATGGTGCTGAACTCATGCTGGATGCCTTCAATGTTGATGCTGGTAACCGCCGCACCAGGCAGTGAGCTTAACAGCACACGGCGCAGTGCGTTGCCCAGCGTGGTGCCAAAGCCGCGCTCCAGCGGCTCTACTACAAAGCGACCAAAGAATTCATCTTCGCGCGAACTGGAACGAGTGATGCGGGGGGATTCTAATTCTACGTTCACCGCTGATTCCCTCCTAAACAATTATCGTACAACAGAAGTATAAGTGTGGATTAGCGGGAGTAGAACTCAACGATCATGTTCTCCTGCAGGGTAAAGTCAATGTCCTCGCGGGCGGGCAGCGCCGCTACCTTGGCGGTCAGCTCATCGGAATTGACCGTCAGCCACTTGGGCAGGATGCGGGCCGTGCCTTCGCGCACCAGCTTAAAGTGCGCATTTTCCTTGCTGCGGGGACGTACAGTGATGACGTCTTCCTGATCCACGGTGTACGAGGGGATATCCACCTTGTGGCCGTTGACCAGGAAATGTCCATGGTTGACCAGTTGACGGGCAGCCGGACGCGAGGGCGCAAAACCCGCGCGGAACACTACGTTGTCCAGCCTGCGCTCCAAGAGTTGCAGCAGGTTTTCGCCGGTTACGCCCTTCATGGCGGTGGCGCGGTCATACGTGCGGCGGAACTGCTTTTCCAGCAAACCATAAGCGCGGCGGGCTTTCTGCTTTTCACGCAGCTGCGTGCCGTATTCGCTCATCTTGCGCTGGCGGGCTTGGCCGTGCTGGCCAGGGGGTGTGGGACGTTTGCCAACGGCGCACTTCTGAGAGAAGCACTTCTCACCTTTGAGGAACAGCTTGGTGCCCTCGCGGCGGCAAAGCCGGCAAACAGATTCAGTATATCGTGCCATTGTCGTTGGTCCTCCTTACACGCGCCTGCGCTTGGGCGGACGGCATCCGTTGTGCGGGATGGGCGTCACGTCCTTGATCATCGTCACGTCCAGGCCGGCTGTCTGCAGGCTGCGGATAGCAGCCTCGCGGCCCGAGCCGGGGCCTTTGACATACACATCTACCGTGCGCAGGCCGTATTCGGTCGCAGCGCGGGCAGCGGTCTCCGCCGCCATCTGGGCAGCAAAGGGCGTGGATTTCTTGTTGCCACGGAAGCCCATGCCACCGGCAGAAGCCCAGCTAAGGGCATTGCCCTGGGTATCAGTGATGGTAACGATGGTGTTATTGAACGAAGAGTGGATATGCACCACACCACGTTCCACCAACCTGCGCTCGCGGCGCCTGCGTGAAACTTTCTTTACATTGCGTGCCATGGAATACTCCTCCCTGCCGCGCTAAGCGGGCAGCATCGTACATTAATCAGCGAGTGGGCTTCTTCTTGCCAGCGACCTGCTGACGTTTGGGGCCCTTGCGGGTGCGCGCGTTTTGCTTGGTGTTCTGGCCGCGCACGGGCAAGCTGCGACGATGACGGACGCCACGGTAGCATCCGATTTCGACCAGCCGCTTGATGTTCATCGAGATTTCGCGGCGCAGGTCACCCTCCACCTTGACGTGATGCTCGATATACTCACGCAGTTTGCTGATATCATTTTCGGTCAGATCCCTGACGCGGATATCGGGATTGATTTCGGTTTCCGCCAGGATCTTCTTTGATGTGGTCAGGCCAATACCGAAGATATAGGTCAGGCCGATTTCCACACGCTTGTCTCGGGGCAAGTCAACGCCCGCAATACGTGCCATGTGCTGGTAACACCTCCAATGAATCTGGTTAAACGTGCAGAGCTCTGTGCCCTGCGGATATATGATGAAACCACATGGTACCGGCGGTTAGGCCGGTCAGCCGCCCATGCGGTTGCATGCGTATCTTACCCCTGCTTTTGCTTGTGCTTGGGGTTCTCGCAAATAATCATCACGTTGCGTTTGCGGCGGATGATTTTGCATTTTTCGCAAATTTTCTTGACAGACGGACGAACTTTCATGGGGCAGCCTCCTTAAAGCGTTTCAGGGTAAGAGCCGGTCTCAGTGTTTGCTTCTCCAAGTGATACGGCCTCTTGTCAGGTCGTAGGGGGAAAGTTCAATGGTAACGCGGTCACCGGGGTAAATGCGGATGAAGTTCATGCGCATTTTACCGGAAATGTGTGCCATGACAATATGCCCGTTGGGCAACTCTACAGAAAACATGGCGTTGGGTAGCGCTTCAACGACCTTTCCTTCAATTTCGATAACATCACTTTTGGACAAACACAGAGCCCTCCTTTTCACTCGTTGTGTCGTTGGGGTTCAGGGGCTGCTGCTCGGACAGTGCGGTACGAATATCGCTGTCCTTGAGCCGTCCCGCATGATACAACGCCATCAATCCGGGCAGCTCCCGGCTTGTCGGCGCAAGATGTTTGCGGCGCTTTTTCTTGGGACGATCCAGCCGACGGAGATTACCATCAGCGATCAGCACAAAATCAGCGTCCAACTCACATAATACTACAAACAGCCTGCCTTTGTCACGACCTTTTTTGGATATTGCTGCATATCCTGCCTGAATAGGGGCTTTCATGTGCCTTTCCCCCTATTTGGACACCGGGAAACGATACCCGGGCAAGGTCAGCACCTCGGGCTCGTCGGCCGTGATAGCAATCGTGTGCTCATAGTGGGCACAGGGTGCGCCATCAGCGGTGACAATGGTCCAGCCATCGTTTAGCTGGCGCACGGCATAATCCTTCAGCGCAATCATGGGTTCAATCGCCAGCGTCATGCCGCGTCTGAGGCGGACACCCTGCCCCCGCACGCCATAATTGGGCACGCTGGGGTCCTCATGCATGGCCCGGCCAATGCCGTGGCCCGTCAACATGCGAATCACGCCATAGCCGTGGCTTTCTGCCAGCTCTTGAATGGCTTGTCCGATGTCGCCCATGCGGCCACCATGCAGGGCCTGTGCAGCGCCTGCGAAGAAGCACTGCTCGGTCACGGCAATCAGCTGCAACACTTCTTCCGATACCTTGCCCAGCGGCACCGTGAAAGCGCTGTCGGCCTGCCAGCCATCCAGGATCAACCCGCAATCTACGCTCAGGATGCTGCCTTCATTCAGACGAACATCCGCCGAGGGAATGCCGTGCACCACCTGGCTGTCCACCGAGGTGCATACGCACGCCGGAAACCCCTGATAGTTGAGGAACGACGGGATGGCTCCTGCGCGGCGGATAAGCTCCTCAGCCCAGGCATCAATGTCCTTGGTGGTGATACCGGGCACGATTTTCTCGCGCAGGGCACACAGCACATCGTACAGCAGATGCCCGGCCGAACGCATTTTTGCCAGTTGAGACGCGTTCTTGATGGTGATCATCTATTATCGGACAGTCCCAGTACATTGCGCAGGCGGGAATACGTCTGCTCGACCGGCCCATCGGAATCAACGCTGCGCAGCAAGCCGGAATTACGGTAATAGGTCACCAGCGGCTCGGTATCCTGGTGATATACCTCCAGCCTGCGACGGACAGTGGCCTCGTTGTCGTCCTTACGCGTTACCAGGTGCCCCCCACAGTCGGGGCAGGCGGAAGAATCATCCAGCTGTGCCAGATTGTGAATCTTACCACAGTTGGCACAGATGCGACGCGCCGTCAGGCGGTCTATAATGACGGCATCGGGCAGTTCAAAGCTGACTACGCCATCAATGTGCGCAAAGGAGTGCAGTGCCTTTGCCTGTTCCACCGTGCGGGGAAACCCATCCAGGATATAGCCGCCGGTGGCCTGCACCTTGGGCAGGTACGCGCGCACCATATCAATGGTGATACGGTCAGGTACCAATTCGCCGCGCTCAATGTAGCGCTGAGCTTCTACACCCAGTGGGGTTTGCGCGCGAATCTCGGCACGGAAGAGATCCCCGGTGGAGATCTCTTCCATGTCCAGTTCGGTTGCCAGCCGTGTGGCATGTGTGCCTTTACCGGCACCTGGTGGACCCAGAAAAATCAAATTCATAGCTTACAGGAACCCCTTGTAGTTGCGCATGACCAGGTTGGCCTCGATCTGGCGTACGCTTTCCAGCGCAACGCTGACCGCAATCAAAATGGAGCTTGCCGCATAGGGCATCTGCACATTCTGCCATACCTTAAGCAGCGCCGGCACCGTTGCCAGAAACGCCAGGAACAGCGCTGCAAACAGCGTCAAACGTTTGGATGTCCGGGCCAAAAAGTCTACTGTCTGTTTGCCCGAACGGATGCCCGGAATATTGCCGCCCTGCTGTTGGATGTTCTTGGCCATATCCTGCGGATTAAAGCTGATGGACTGATAGAAGTACGAGAATGCTACGATAAGCAGCCCAACAACAATCAGATACAGCGCCGAAGTCTGCGTCATGTTGGCCGACCACCATTTATATGCAGCAGAACTGGTGCCGAACATCGCAATGATGGTGCCGGGGAAGGCCATGAAGGAATAGGCGAAGATCAGCGGCAACACGCCCACCGAAACAACCTTCAGCGGGATGTGCGTGGACTGACCGCCGTACATCTTGCGGCCTACCACGCGCTTGGCATATTGCACCGGGATACGGCGCTCGCCCATATCCACAAAGGTAACCAGCGTGATAATGGCCAGCGTGACCACCAGCAGGATCAGGAACTGAACCACCGTTGTGCCATAGTGGGTGATACCCAGCACGTCGGTAAACGCAGTCACCATGCCATTAAACAAGTTGGAGATAATGCCGGCAAAGATCAACAGCGAAATGCCGTTGCCAATGCCGTTCTTGGTAATGCGCTCACCAATCCACATGGCCAGGGCTGTGCCGCCGGACATGATGATACCGATGGTAAGCAATCCAAAGAAGTTGTTATAGCTGGCCATCAGCACGCGCTCATTGGCGTTGGTGGTGGAGGAGTTGAGGCCGGCAATGATACCGATGGCCTGCAGCGCCGCCAATACAACGGTGGAATAGCGGGTGATGCGGTTCAGCTTATCCTTGCCCTCCTGGCCGCCTTCCTTTTGCAGGCGCTCCAGCGCCGGAATGGCCACGGTGAGCAGCTGGATAATAATGCTGGCATTGATGTAGGGGGTAATACCCATGGCCATCACGGTCATCTGGCTGAATGCGTTACCGGTCATCATGTTGACCAGGCCCAGCATGTCAAAGTTCTTTGCCACATCGCGTACGACATTAGCGTTGATGCCAGGAACGGGAATGACGCCTACCAGCCGGAAAACCAGCAACATGAAGAAAGTATACAGTATCTTCTTCTTGAGTTCAGGTACCTTCCAAGCGTTTTTGAGCGTATCCCACATGTCAGACCTCCTCGGCCTTGCCGCCGGCCGCTTCGATCTTTTCTTTGGCCGACGCGGTGAACTTGGTCACCTGTACGGTCAGCTTGCGGGTGATTTCGCCCCCGCCCAAGATCTTAACGCCGTCTTTGACCTGTTTGACCAGGCCCAGTTCCTTCAGGGTGTCAATCGTCACTACAGCGCCGTCTTCAAAGCATTCCAGCGCCGACAGGTTTACCGTGGCATATTCCTTGCGGAAAATGTTCACAAAGCCGCTTTTGGGTACGCGGCGGGTCAAGGGCATCTGGCCGCCTTCAAAGCCGGGGGCTTTGCCGCCGCCCGAGCGAGCCTTGGCACCTTTGTGACCCTTGCCAGAGGTCTTGCCAAGACCAGAGCCTACGCCTCGGCCGAGGCGCTTCGGTGCAGTAGTAGAACCCGGTGCGGGTTTCAACTCGTGCAATTTCATGAGGGACGTCCTCCTTACTCCTTGATCTCCTCAACAGTAACCAAATGCTTCACTGCGAAGATCTGCCCGCGGATGGCGGGGTTGTCGTTGTGAATTTTACTCTGCCCAATTTTACGCAGCCCCAGCGCCTTGACGGTATCAATATGACGTTGCAGGCTGGAAATCGGAGATTTAACCAGCGTAACTTTTAGTTTCATGTGACCTCCTCAGCCCAGGATCTCTTCGACAGTTTTGCCGCGCATCCGGGCCACCTGTTCGGCCGAGCGCAGCTGGCGCAAGCCTTCCAGGGTTGCCTTGACGGTGTTGATCGGGTTGCTGCTGCCGTAGGACTTGGTGCGGATGTCCCGAATGCCCGCCAGCTCCAGCACGGCGCGCGCAGCGCCGCCTGCAATCACACCCGAGCCTTCCTCGGCCGGCAGCAGGATGACCTTGGACGTGCCAAAGTATCCGGTGCTGTGGTGCGGAATGGTGGTGCCCACGATGGGCACGTTGAGCAGGTTTTTCTTGGCCTTCTCAACACCCTTGCGAATGGCCTCCGGGATTTCCACGGCCTTGCCAATGCCCGCGCCCACGCGGCCCTTGCCATCGCCTACCACAACCAGCGCCGCAAAGCGGAAGTTCCGGCCGCCCTTAACGACCTTCACAACGCGGTTTACGCTAACCAGCTTCTCCTGAAACTCGTTCTGCTCGTCGCGATCCCGGCGGTCTCTATTGTCTCTATCCCTGCGTTGCATGCTTTCTCGCTTCCTCCCTTGTCAGAACTTGAGGCCCGCTTCACGCGCGCCTTCGGCCAGGGACGCCACACGGCCAGTATACACATAGCCGCCACGGTCAAATACCACTGTGGTAATCCCCTTATCCAGCGCACGCTGAGCGATCAGCTTGCCTACCAGTTTGGACTGCTCAACCTTTTTCTTGCCGGCGAGTTCGTCCTTCAGAGACGCTTCCTGGCTGTTTGCCTGCGCCAGGGTGATGCCCTGGGTATCGTCAATCAACTGTGCGTAGATAAACTGGTTGCTGCGGAATACACATAGCCGCGGCATGTCGGGCGTGCCGCTGATCTTCTTGCGCACACGTGCGTGCCGGATCAGGCGCACATCATTACGGTCGCGCTTATGAAACATTTGCGTTCACTCCCTTTCCTGTTACTTGGCGGCCTTACCCACCTTGCGGCGGATCTGCTCATCCTGATATTTAACGCCCTTGCCCAGGTAGGGTTCGGGTTTGCGTGTGGCACGGATATCGGCGGCCAGGTTACCAACCACCTGCTTGTCGATGCCACGCACAACGATCTGTGTGGGGGCGGGGGTGGCAAAGGTTACGCCCTCCGGCGCTTCAAAGACGATCGGGTGGGAATAGCCCACGTTGAGCGTCAGCTTGTTGCCATCCACCTGCGCACGGTAACCGGTACCCACCAGCTCCAGCGCTTTTTCAAAGCCCGTGGTGACACCCACAACCATGTTATGCACCAACGTGCGGTACAAACCGTGCATGGATTTGTGGGGTTTTGCATCGCTGGGGCGAGTCAGGGTCAGCACCCCGTTCTCCAGCGAAAGTTTGATGTCCGGATTGACCTGTTGCTGCAGCGTGCCTTTGGGGCCCTTGACGACGACCAGGTTATGGTCATCGATGGTCACCGTCACGCCTGCGGGCACAGAAATCGGCAGTTTTCCTATACGAGACATTCTTGCACCTCTCTTACGTGATTCCGGTTACCAGATGTAGGCCAGCACTTCGCCGCCCAGGTTGCCCTGGCGAGCCAACCGGTCGGTCATCAGGCCTTTGGACGTGGACACAATGGCAATACCCAGGCCGCCCAACACCTTGGGCAGTTCTTCGCTGCGGGCATAAACCCGCAGGCCGGGCTTGCTGATGCGCTTGAGGCCCGCAATGACGGGCTGCTGCTGCCTGTCGCCCAAGTACTTGAGCGTCAACTTAATCTGCGGATGGCCGTCATCGTCCACCAGCTCATAATTCTTTACATAACCCTCTTCCAACAAAATCCTGGCAATAGCCTTCTTGGACTTGCTGGCAGGGATGCACACCGTTTCATGCTTGGCAATCTGCGCGTTGCGGATGCGGGTAAGCATATCGGCGATGGGATCGTTTACAACCATGGAAACCTCCTTACTGCGTTCAGACGTGCTTACCAGCTTGCTTTGCGGACGCCGGGAATCTGTCCTTTATAGGCCAGTTCGCGGAAGCAGATACGGCACAGGCCGTAGCGGCGCAGCACCGCGTGCGGGCGGCCACACAGGCGGCAACGCGTATAGGCGCGTGTGCTGAACTTGGCGGGCCTGGACTGACGGACTACTTGGCTAGTCTTTGCCATAATACCTCTCCTTTACTGCGCGAACGGCATGCCCAACAGCGACAGAAGCGTCATGGCTTCTTCGTCGGTGTGAGCGGTCGTTACAAAAATGACTTCCATGCCACGGATCTTTTCCACCTTGTCATAGTTGATTTCGGGGAAGATCAACTGCTCGCGCAGGCCCAAGGCATAGTTGCCACGGCCGTCAAAGGCCTTGTTGGAAACGCCACGGAAGTCGCGCACGCGCGGCAAAACGATGTTTACCAGCTTGTCCACAAACTCCTCCATGCGCTCGCCGCGCAGGGTTACCTTGGCACCAACATTCATGCCTTCGCGCAGTTTGAAGTTGGCGATGGATTTCTTGGCTTTGGTGACCACGGGCTTCTGACCCGCAATCTGGGTGAGCTCCGCCACGGCGTTTTCCAGCGCCTTGGCGTTGTCTTTGCAGTCGCCCAAGCCCATGTTGATGATAACCTTTTCCAGCTTGGGAATCTGCATGACGTTCTTGTAGCCGTACTTCTGCTGCAAGGCAGGGACAGCTTCGGCCAGGTATTTTTCTTTCAAACGGGTTGCCATCTGCTATTCCTCCTTGTTAATCAATTTGCTGATTGCATTTTTTGCAGATACGGATCTTTTTGCCGTCTTCCTGCACCTTGACGCCTGCGCGCGAGGGCTTGCCGCATTTTTGGCAAACAAGCATCACATTGCTGGCATCAATGGCGGCTTCCTTGTGGATGATACCGCCGGGCTGGCCCTGGGCACGGGATTTCTGGTGTTTGGTCACCATGGCCACGCCTTCAACCGTTACACGGCCCTGAGCGGGGTTGACGTTGAGCACCTTGCCCTTCTTGCCTTTATCCTTGCCCGCGATAACGATGACTTCGTCCTTGGTCTTTACGTGTACTTTCATCGTGTCCTCCTTACAGAACTTCGGGGGCAAGCGAGATAATGCGCATATAATCTCTCTCGCGCAGTTCGCGGGCGACCGGCCCAAAGATACGGGTGCCACGGGGCTGCTTGTCGGCCCCGATGATCACAGCGGCATTGTCGTCAAAACGGATGTAGCTGCCATCCGGCCTGCGACGCTGCTTGGCCGTGCGGACAATAACCGCCCGAATTACGTCACCCTTCTTCACCTGGCCGCCCGGCGTAGCGGTCTTCACGCTGGCGACAATCACATCGCCAATCGATGCTGTACGGCGGAAAGAGCCGCCCAGCACCCGAATGCACATGATTTCCTTAGCGCCGGAGTTGTCGGCGACCTTGAGTCGCGATTGCGGCTGAATCATAGTACGGGTTTCCTCCTTTATCAAATCCTCATCATGTGGCCCTGGGCCCATGAGAGGTCGCCTGTGTGATCGGGCTTACTTCGCCTTTTCGATAACCTCGACCAGCCGCCAATGCTTATCCTTAGAAAGGGGCCTGGTCTCTGCAATGCGGACTTTGTCGCCCACAGAGCACTGGTTCAGCTCGTCATGCGCCTTCACCTTGCTGGTGCGCTTCATGATTTTGCCGTACAGTTCGTGCCGTGTCAAAGTGCTGGTAGCCACGACGATCGTCTTGTCCATCTTGTCGCTTACCACAACGCCCGTGCGGGTCTTGCGGATGCCTCGAGTGGTGCCTTCCATGAACCTGCCTCCTTTCACGCTTTCTTCTTGAGCGCCTGGGTCTGTACGGTCAGGGCGCGCGCGATGTCACGCTTGACCGCGGTAATTTGCATGGTGTTTTCCAGCTGGCCGGTAGCCAGGCGGAAGCGAAGGTTGAACAGCTCGCTCTTTAACTCGGCGATCTTGGCCGTCAATTCCTCCGGCTTCATGGATGTAAATTCGCTGACTTTCATTAATTTTCACCGCCATCCTTGGGATTGAGCTGCTCACGCGACATGATCTTTGTCTTCAGCGGCAGTTTGGACGCTGCCAGCGTCAGGGCCTGACGCGCTACAGCTTCGTCTACGCCGCCTACCTCAAACATCACACGGCCGGGCTTCACAACTGCTACCCAGTATTCGGGAGAACCCTTGCCCGAACCCATGCGGGTTTCGGCAGGCTTTTCAGTGACAGGCTTGTCCGGGAAAATCTTGATCCAGACCTGGCCGCCGCGCTTGGTATGACGCGTAAGCGCAATACGGGCTGCCTCAATCTGCTGGCTGGTCACCCAGCTCGGCTGCATCGCAACCAGGCCGTAATCGCCATAGCTGACCACGTTGCCACGGTGCGCTTTGCCTTTCATGCGTCCGCGGAACTGCTTGCGGTGCTTAACTCTCTTGGGCATCAACATGGGTTACTTGCCTCCTTCGGTGCGGACGCGGGATTTCTTGGCCTGCGGGAGAATCTGTCCCTTATACACCCAGACCTTGACACCCAGGCGACCATAAGTGGTTTTGGCCTCGGCAAAGCCATAATCAATGTTTGCACGCAGCGTCTGCAGCGGGATAGATCCCTCATGATAGTGCTCGCTGCGGGCGATGTCAGCGCCGCCCAGACGGCCGGAGACCTGGGTCTTAATGCCCTTGGCGCCGGCGCGCAGTGCGCGCTGAATGCTCTGCTTCATGGCACGGCGGAACGAAATACGCCGTTCCAGCTGCTGGGCAATGTTCTCGGCCACCAGCTGCGCATCAGCATCGGGGTTCTTGACCTCCATGATGTTGATGTTGACCGAGCGGCCCAGTTTCTTTTCAACATAGGCCTTGAGCTCCTCAATGCCCTTGCCGCCGCGGCCAATGATCATACCGGGTTTGCCGGTAAAGATGTTAATTGTCATACGCGCTGCGCTGCGCTCGATATCGATACGGCTGATGCCGGTCTGATAGTAACGCTTTTTGAGGTCCTCGCGGATCTCATGGTCCTCTACCAGGTTGTCAGCAAACGACTTTTTATCAGCAAACCAGCGCGTACTCCAGTCGAAAATTACGCCTACGCGTGCGCCGTGCGGATTTACTTTCTGACCCATTCTGCGTCCCTCCTTTTATTTCTGGTCCAGCACTACGCTGATGTGGCTTGTGCGCTTCAGGATGGGCGCCGCACTGCCGCGTGCACGCGGCAAGTACCGTTTGAGCGTAGGGCCGGGGTTGGCATAAATCTCCGCCACATACAGCGCCGAACGATCCATTTCCTGATTGTTTACCGCATTGGCGATAGCGCTGTTGAGCAATTTGGCTACGATGGGCGAAGCTGCCTTGGGGGTAAACGCAAGGATGGCCAACGCCTGATCCACCGATTTGCCGCGAATCAGGTCGATTACAATCTTGACCTTCCGGGAGGAGATGCGGACATGCCGCGCATGCGCCTTGGGCCGCGGGTCGCGGTTGGCATCATGCCGCAGTCCTTTCTTTTGGGTGTTGGTTGCCATGTATGTCCTCCTCCTTACTTCCTGCCGCTGGTTTTTTCGCCCGCATGCCCTCTGAAGGTGCGCGTGGGGGCAAATTCACCCAGCTTGTGGCCAACCATATCCTCGGTAACATATACCGGCACATGCTTGCGGCCATCATGCACAGCGATGGTGTGTCCGACGAAATCCGGGAAAATGGTGCTTGCCCGCGACCAGGTTTTCAGGACGGACTTTTTGCCGGTCTTATTCATTTCAACGATGCGTTTTAGCAGCGCTTCGCTTACATAGGGGCCCTTTTTAATCGAACGGCTCACAGATGTTTCCTCCTCTCACCCCGCGGGGTTACTTCACATTCCTGCGCTTGACGATCAAGCGGTTGGAGTATTTCTTGCGCTTGCGGGTTTTCAGACCCAGCGCGGGCTTGCCCCATGGGGTCACAGGGCTGGGCATGCCGATGGGCGATTTGCCCTCGCCGCCGCCGTGCGGGTGATCCACCGGGTTCATGACCGAGCCGCGTACTGTCGGGCGGATGCCCATGTTACGGCTGCGGCCAGCCTTGCCGATGCGGACGTTTTCGTGGTCCGTGTTGCCAACGGTGCCGATGGTGGCATAGCCATTGATCGGAACGCGGCGCACTTCACCGGAGGGCAGACGCACCTGCGCGTAGGAGCCTTCCTTGGCCATCAGCTGCGCATAGGTGCCCGCCGAACGTACCAGCTGTCCGCCGGAGCCGGGGCGCAGTTCGATGTTGTGAATCAGCGTGCCCACGGGGATGTTGGCGATGGGCAGCGCATTGCCCGGGATGATGTCGGCATCTTCACCGGCCACCACCATGTCGCCTACCTTCAGGCCCAGGGGGGCCAGGATGTAGCGTTTTTCGCCATCCAGATAGTGCAGCAGCGCGATAAACGCCGACCGGTTGGGATCATACTCAATGCCGGCTACCTTGGCCGGGACGTTGAGCTTGTTGCGTTTGAAATCGATCAGACGATACTTGGTCTTATGGCCGCCGCCTTTATGGCGGACGGTGATCTTGCCCTGTTTGTTGCGGCCCGCATGTTTCTTGTTGGGGGCCAGCAGGGACTTGACGGAAGCCTTTTGGGTAACTTCCTCAAACGAGAGCACGCTCATCAGGCGGCGTCCCGGCGAGGTCGGCTTATAAACACGAATTGCCATCTTGTCTCTCCTCCCTTAGATCATGCCTTCGAAGAATTCAATCGGCTTGCTGTCCTTCGTGAGGGTGACATAGGCCTTCTTGACTTCGGCAGTGCGACCCTGGGTACGGCCCTGGCGCTTGATCTTTCCCAGCGTACGCAGGGTGTTGACGCGCTGTACTTTAATATCCTTAAACACGGCTTCCAGCGCCTGCTTGATCTCCACCTTGTTAGCTTTGACCGCTACTTCAAACACATAGCGCTTGTCTGCGATGCCATCGTAGCCCTTTTCGGTAAGTACAGGGCGCAGGATGATGTCATGGGGGTTCTTCATTGTGCGAACACCTCCTCAATACCGGAAATCGCATCCTTGGTGACGATGAGCTGGCCGGCGCGCAGGATGTCATACACATTGAGGGTGTTGACAGACGCCTGATACAGCTTCTTGATGTTGCGCGAAGCACGCACCACACCGTCATCGAAAGTGGGCAGCACCATCAACGCCGACTTGGTCACGCCCAAGTCATTGAGCATCTTGGCCACCACGCGGGTCTTTACTTCGTTGAGCTTAATTTCATCTACTACGATCATTTCGCCGGCGTTATACTTGGCCGACAACGCGCTCCTGAGCGCCAGGCGGCGCACCTTTTTAGGCACGTTGACCACATAGTCGCGCGGCTGCGGAGCAAACGCTACGCCGCCATGACGGAACTGCGGCGCACGATTGCCATGATGGCGTGCACGGCCAGTGCCCTTCTGGCGATAAATCTTGCGGCCACCGCCGCGCACCATGCTGCGCGTCAAAGCGCTTTGGGTGCCCTGGCGACGGCTGGCCAGGATGGAGCGGACGACCAGGTGCATGGCGGCCACATTGGGCTCAACGCCGAAAACAGCCTCATTCAGCTCCATGGTGCCGGCCGGCTTACCCTGCATATTGACAACATTAATGGTTGGCATACTTCCTCCTCGTCAGGCCTTGCAGGTGTTGCGCACCAGCAGCAGGCCGTTTTTGGGGCCGGGAACCGCCCCTTTGACCAACAGCAGGTTGCGCTCGGCATCTACTTCCACGACTTCCAGGTTCTGGATCGTGACACGCTCGACACCGTAATGACCCGACATGTGCCTGTTCTTGAAAACTTTGGACGGGGTGGAGTTGGCGCTCATGGCACCTGGACCCCTGTGATACTTAGAGCCATGTGACGCGGGGCCGCGGCGCTGGTTCCAGCGGTAGATAACGCCGGTAAAGCCATGGCCCTTGCTGGTGCCGGTCACGTCAATGCGATCGCCTGCGGCAAACACATCGGCCTGTACCTTCTGCCCCACTTCATAGGAAGCCGAATCCTGCAGGCGGAACTCGCGCAGGTAACGGGCGGGCGCTACGTTGGCGCGGGCAAAATGCCCGGCGGTCGGCTTGTTCACCAGTTTCTTGGCACGGTTTTCAGGCAGCTCGTCAAAGCTCAGCTGCACGGCCTCGTAGCCATCGCGCTCCAAAGTTTTTTTCTGCACCACGGTGCAGGGGCCGGCCAAAATGACCGTAACGGGTACCAAACGCCCGTCTTCTAAGAACCGCTGGGTCATCCCCAGCTTCTTGCCCAGAATCGCTTTCTTCATCTTGTTGCTGCCTCCTGCCTTACAGTTTGATTTCGATTTCGACGCCGGCGGGAAGATCCAGCTTCATCATCGCGTCCACAGTGCGTGCATTGGGGTTGTGAATATCAATCAGGCGCTTGTGCGTACGGCGTTCGAACTGCTCACGGCTGTCCTTATACATGTGCGGCGCCCGCAGAATGGTGATGATCTCCTTGTCGGTGGGCAGCGGGATGGGGCCTGATACGCGCGCGCCGGTACGCTTGGCGGTTTCGACAATGCGCTCGGCCGACTGATCGATCAGGTTGTGCTCGTACGCTTTGAGCTTGATACGGATTTTCTGGTTGGCCATGTTGATCCTCCTTCGTCGTTCGAACCTCTGCACTCGCCCGTTGTCACGCAGTAGACGGTGGGCTGCTGTCCGTGCAGGCCGTATGGTCAAACGGCGAGGGTCCGCTACCTGGTATCCAGGTACTAGGCTGGCGATAATTCCCCGCTCCGGCCAGAGCGGCAACCTATCACCCATCCCAAAAGGGACAGCTTGACCATTATACGCGGGTCAAGCTGTCTGTGCAAGTGTTTTTCGTAATTTTATGATTTCTATTTTGCTATGTACGCTCTAAAAACAGGCTGTACGCTATCATCTTTAATGCATATCGCCCGTTCTCGATGCACACGTATTCGGGTGTATCGCATCTCCCCGCCCGGCTATCAATATGACCGAGCGAAGTACATCACATGCTGCGCCTTTTTGCCGCAGGCTGCGCAGGTATCTGCAAAGGGCGTCTGGTCAAAGGGCATGTTGCGGGTGGTAGCGCCGGTTTCTTCCTTTACATTGTCCTCGCATTCACGCTCGCCGCACCACATGGCACGGGCATAGCCGCCGTCCACCTGCGCGGCCAATTCCTCCATGGTAAACACATCGCGGGTCTTTTCATCCATAAACGCACGTGCCTGCGCAAGCAGCGTGTCCTGAATATCCTTGAGCAAATCCGCCACGTCCTGCGTCAGATTGTCCAGCGCCAACGTTCCCTTTTCCAGCGTGTCGCGCCGCATATAGGTGGCCACGCCGTTGGCAATGTCGCGGGGGCCAATTTCCAAACGCAGCGGTACGCCCTTCAGCTCCCACTCATTAAACTTCCAGCCGGGGGTGACATGATCGCGGTCATCCAGCTTGACACGGATACCCGCACCCTTGAGCTGTGCAAAAGCATCTTCACACACATCCATCACGCCGCCCTTGTGCGCGGCAATGGGCAGGATAACAACCTGCAGCGGCGCTACCTTGGGCGGCAGGCGCAACCCGCGCTCATCGCCGTGGGTCATGATGAGCGCGCCAATCAGGCGCGTGGACGCGCCCCAGCTGGTTTCATGGCAGTACTTCAGTGCTCCGTCCTTGTCCAAAAACTGAATCTCAAACGGCTCTGAAAAATTGGTGCCGAAATTGTGCGAGGTGGCGGCTTGCAGCGCCTTGCCATCCTGCATCATGGCCTCTACGGAATAGGTGGCGCGGGCGCCGGCGAATTTTTCCTTGTCGCTCTTGCGGCCGGCAAACACCGGGATGGACAACACGTCCTCACAGACCTCGCGGTACACCTCCAGCATTTGCAACGTTTCTTCCTGCGCTTCTTCGGCCGTGGCGTGCACGGTGTGGCCTTCCTGCCACCAGAACTCCGCCGTGCGCAGGAACGGGCGCGTGGTCTTTTCCCAGCGCATGACCGAGCACCACTGGTTGTATTTCATGGGCAGATCACGCCAGGACTGCACCCACTTTGCAAACATCGTGCAAAAGATGGTCTCGCTGGTGGGCCTTACGGCTAAGCGCTCCTGTAGTTTTTCATTGCCGCCATGCGTCACCCACGCCACCTCCGGCGCAAAGCCTTCCACATGCTCGGCTTCCTTTAACAGCAGCGATTCCGGAATCAACATGGGCATGGATACGTTTTCATGCCCCGTTTCGCGAAAGCGCGTGTCCATCTCCTCACGGATCAGTTCCCAGATGCGGTTGCCGTATGGCCGCAAGGCCATGCAGCCGCGCACCGGCGTGTAGTCCATCAGGTCGGTCTGGGTAACCACATCCGTATACCATTGGGAGAAGTTCTCGCTGCGCGGTGTAATGTGCTGTACAAAATCACGCTTTTCCTGTTTTGCCATGCTGCCTCCTTAAAAATAAACGCCCCCCGCCCTGTGCAGGGACGAGGAACTCGCGGTACCACCTTGCTTGATGCATAACTGCATCCACTCTTGCCCGTAACGAGGGAAACGGCGGGGATTAGCCGCGGCCGGGGGGCGGGTTGCAGGCCGTGCGCGCTTTCAGCCGGGACGCGCTCTCTGCTTAGGTGGCGTGCTGTTCCCCCATTGCCTGTGCAATTGTGGTTTATTGTACTAGGTTTGTTTTGTCAATGCAAGGTGAACGTCCACATTTTCTATACGGGACGCACACAATCAAGTATAATGGCACAAAACAAGGAGGTAACACGATGCTTACAGCAGGATTGAAACACGAGCTTACCATCACCGTTGAGGATAAACTGACCGCCGCCGCCGTGGGCAGCGGAGCCCTTCCGGTTTTCAGCACGCCGTCCATGATCGCCCTGATGGAAATGTGCGCCCGGGACGCCGTCCAGCCTCATTTAGACGAGGGCTGGGGCAGCGTGGGCACACTGGTCAAGGTGCGCCACCTGTCCGCCACCCCGGTGGGGCTTTCTGTGCGCTGCGAATGCGAATTGCTGGAGGTCAAAGGCAAGCGCTTGCTGTTTTCGGTGCGAGCCTACGACCCGCATGGTCTCATCGGCGAGGGCCAGCACGAGCGCTATCTTGTTGATAACGAAAAGTTTATGGCCCGGGCAACCGAAAAGCTGAACAAGCCGGTATAACCACTCATTTTTTATGCGCTGGGATATTTGCCATCCCATACAATATCACGGTATCCCTGCCGGTCAGTGTCGCCCTCGGTGCTGATGAACATCAGCACCGAGTCTTTATGTAGCTTCAATGCCTCTTTCAAGGCTGTCAGTTTGGAGTCGGCCAATATCTTGGCCACCACGCCAAAGGGCGCTGCGCCGCTTTCACCAGAAATAATATGCGCATCGCCAGGCAGCGGGTTGCCCAGCACGCGCATACCATAGGCCGCCAGTTCATCCGGCGCAGAGATAAAGTTGTCGGCATAGTCCATCAGCACCTTGAGCGCTACGGTGTTGGGTTCGCCGCAGGCCAAACCTGCCATGATGGTGAAATATTCGCCGCCGATAAGCACGCGCTCATTGGCCACGGCGGAGCGATAGATGCAATCCACCGCATTGGGCTCCACAATGGTGATGATGGGTTTGTCCTTGCCCGGATAAGCATTGGCAAAGAAGCCTGCCACCGCCGCAGGCAGCGACCCTACACCGGCCTGCAAGAACAGGTGGGTGGGCTTCTTTTTCATGGCTTTCAGGCTGTCTTCCATTTCCAGGGCCATGGTCATATAGCCCTGCATGATCCAGCGCGGGATATCCTCATACCCTTCCCAGGCCGTATCCTGTACCAAAATATAGCCCTTTTCCTGCGCCAGGTTGTTTGCCATGCGCACCGCCTCATCGTAGTTGCAATCCCCCACGATGACCTGGGCCCCCTCAGCCTCGATATTCCGCACGCGCTCCTGGGCGCTGCCCCGGGGCATAAACACAATGCTGTGCTGCTTGAGCTGGTTGGCCGTCCAGGCCACGCCGCGCCCATGGTTGCCGTCGGTGGCGGTGACAAATGTAACGCTGCCCAGTTTTTGGCGGATTTCATCGGAAATCAGACGTTCAAACGGCAGTTTGGTCAAATCCTCACCCAGCTTATTAGCCACCACACGGCCGATGGCATAGCTGCCGCCCAGCACCTTAAAGGCATTCAGACCGAAGCGGTGTGATTCGTTCTTGACCAGAATATCCTGAACGCCCAGCGTGCCGGCCAGCGCGGCTAGTTGCCGGAAGGGCGTAGGCTTGTACATCGGAAAGCTGGCATGGAAAGCAGCAATGTCCTGCGCAGGATGCAGGTCAAGAAAAGAAATATCGTAACTGCCGGGAGTATCCCGATGCCGCTGATGTATTTTTATATCATGTTTCATGGCGCATCCTTTTTTAAATGTATTGACATTTACAGGATAGCAATGGCTTCGATTTCCACCAGCGCATCCTTGGGCAGGCGCGCTACCTCCACCGCAGAGCGCGCAGGCACGGCGTCCTTGTCAAAGAACGTGGCATACACCTCGTTCATCTGGGCAAAGGTGTTCATGTCCTTCAAAAACACCGTGGTCTTGACCACCTTGTCCATGCCCGAGCCTGCTGCCTCTAAGATGGCCTTGATGTTCTCTAAGCTTTGGCGCGTCTGTTCCGCTACCGTTGCAGGTATCTGGCCGTCCTTGGGGTTGATGGGCAGCTGCCCGGAGGTAAAGAGAAAGCCGCCTGCCTGAATGGCCTGCGCATAGGGGCCGATGGCAGCCGGGGCCTGCGGGGTGTGTATGGTCTGTTTGTTCTTGTTGCTGTGCATGGGGTTTCCTCCTTGTATTGTTTGATAGTGAAATACATAAAACTCTGAAAACAGAGATGTTTTGCCCGCATCAAAACAGGCCGATATGCCAACCAATATCATGATATCACTTGCCAAAACAGCGCGCAAGTGATGTTCATAAAAGCCTGCAGGATGCGTCCTTTTTTCACCGCCGAATATCATTTGACAATGCGCCTGCCGATGGCTATCCTGAGAACGATACGGCGCGGCGCAAAACCTCGCACCGCGCTTTTATGGAAAGGAACCATCCATCAATGAAGCTGGCAGCCTTTGGCACGCCTCAGCGCCGTGATTTGGCGCGTCGTTATGCCTATATCATCGTGGGGTGCGCGCTGGGCGCGCTGTCCTATCCCCTGTTTTTAACGCCCAACAACATTGCGCCTGGCGGTGTTACAGGTATCGCTACAATCATCAACTATCTCTTCGGTTTGCCTACCGGTATGGTCAGCCTGGTATTAAACATTCCTCTGTTTTTGATTGGGTGGCGTCAAATGGGCAAACTCTTTTTGATACGTACCTCCATCGCTACCGTGCTGTTCTCCGTGCTGATCGACTTGATCAAGGTGGACGTGTTCACGCGCGATTCTCTGATGGCCTCGGTGTTTGGCGGCGTGCTGCTGGGCATTGGTCTGGGGCTGATTTTGCGCGGCGGTGCGACCACCGGGGGTACCGACCTGCTGGCGCGCCTGGTACACCAGAAGATCCCTGTCATCACGGTGGGCGCGTTTCTGTTTGCGTTTGACGTGGCCGTTATCATCATGGCAGGTTTCACCATGAGCGCCGAGCACGCCATGCATGCGATGATCTGCGTATACATCACCTCCCGCGTGCTGGATTTTGTGCTGGCTGGCTTTGGCACTGATAAGTCCTGCAATATCATCACCTCCAAGGACGAAGTGATCGCCAGCCGCTTAATGGACGAACTGGGACGTGGGGTCACCCTCTTTGACGCCACCGGTGCCTATAGCGGACAGGGCGTGCGCATGGTGCTGTGCATCGTAGGCCGCATGGAGGTAACTCGTTTAAAGCAAATCGTGCAGGAAGAAGACCCGCGCGCGTTTATGTTTATTACGGATACTCATGAGACCCTGGGCGAAGGCTTCCGGGGCATTCTGGACGACGGATTCTGACAAGGGGTTCACATGCATCAATCTCTCTATCGCAGCTGGCGTCCCCGTATATTTTCGGACATGGTGGGGCAGGACAACATCGTACGCACCCTGCGCAACCAGGCCATGAGCGGGCGCTTTGCGCACGCCTATCTGTTCTGCGGCAGCCGGGGTACGGGCAAGACCAGCGCCGCGCGCATCATGGCGCAGGCAATCAACTGCTTAAACCCGCAGGATGGCGACCCGTGCCTGGCCTGCGAGGCCTGCCAGATGCTGCAATCGGATGCTACGCTGGACGTGTTTGAAATGGACGCCGCCAGCAATAGCCGGGTGGAAGAAATCCGCGAGATGCTGGAGAAGGTCAGCTATCCCCCGCAGTTTGTGAAAAACAAGGTCTATATCATTGACGAGGTGCACATGCTGTCCACCTCGGCATTCAACGCGCTGCTCAAAACGCTGGAGGAGCCGCCCAGCTACATGGTGTTTATTCTGGCTACCACGGAACCTCAGAAAATCCCGGCCACCATCTTATCTCGCTGCCAGCGGTTTGACTTTGGCCGCATCAGCGAAAAACACATCGCTGAGCGCCTGGCATTGGCCGTGGCTGACCGCAATGCCGAACCCGAGGCGCTGCAGCTGATCGCACTGGCCGCCGAGGGCAGCATGCGCGATGCCTGGAGCCTGATGGACATGTGCTTAGGCGAAGAGGGCGACCTGACGCAGGCGCGCGTGCGGGAAGCCATGGGTTCCGTTGACCCGACCACGATGTTTTCCTTTGTGGATGCGCTGATTGCCGGTGATGCCGCGCGAAGCCTGCAATGGGTGGATGACATCATGCGCGCTGGGCGCGATGTGCAGGTATTTTTGCGCGATTTATCCACGCACCTGCGGCAGGTGATTGCCGCGGGGCTGGACGGCGGCCTGCTGCGCGACACCACTAATGAAAACCGCATGCGCTACAAGGAGCAAGCCGCCACCGCGCCCACCAGCCTGTTGACGGCGCTGCTCAGCCGTTGCGCTGTGGCCGAGGCCGGCACGCGCTGGGCGTCCTCCCCGCGCGCGGCGCTGGAGGTATTTGCGCTGCAAGCCTGCCAGGTGCGGGAGGAAAACGATGCCGCCGCGCTACGCATCCGCCTGGACGAGCTGGAGCGCCGCCTGGACGAAGCGCCCGTTGTAACAGCCCCGGTGCCGCAGCCTGCACCGGCCAAAGCCCCGCGCCGCAGCGCAACGCCTGCCCCTGCATCCGCACCGGAGGAGCCCGCCCAAGCACCCGCCGCCCAAGCACCCGCCGCCCCCGGCGGGGTGCTGCCCAAAAACGCCTGGAACGCCATGCTCAAGCGCGCCGCCAAGGAGCTGCCTTCCATCTACAGCATACTCAATGAGGGTAAGTTTGGCGGTTATACTGATGGTAGTTTCCGGTTGGAATTCCCCAGCGACAAGAAGTTCTTTATTACCTTTTTGTCCCAGGCCGGGCGCAAAGACCGCGTAGAAGCTATTTTATCCGAAGAAATGGGCACCCAGGTGCATTTTGAGCCAGCCGAGGCCAGCACCCAGGCCCACCAGGAAAACAAGCACGAACGCGCGCAGGATGACATCCAGGCGCTGGCCGATGTGTTCGGACGGGAAAATATCATCGTCAAAAAAGAACCGCCGCTCTCTTAGGCAATGTATCCATTTCCTTACAAATATGTTATGATTATGTTGACAACACGGCCTGAGCCAATGGAAAGGGAATGGCACGATGAGCGACAACCGTACGCGCTATTCAAGCGCGCCGCTGCATAACATCAAACGAACGTCCCGCCGCAAGCGCAATGCCCCTCGGCCGCCGCAGCGGGTGGGCGACTATCATGATGAGCAGAACGCGCCGCGCAGCTTTGCGGTGCTGCAAATTCTGCTTATGTTTGTGCTGCCGCTGTTGTTTGTTATCAGCGTTATTGTGAACGACAACACGCTCAACCTGATCTATGTGCTGATCGCCTGCACCAGTCTGATGACTATGTGGCTGGCCAACGCCTTTGTGCCCAACGCCCGCCTGACACTGACCGTGCTGCACGTGGCCATGGTGTTGATCGTGCTGTTCACGCTGTGGCTGTCACCGGTAGCCAGCGTTAATCCGAGCTCCTCCGCCAACAACCTGGCGCTGGAGTTTGACCGCAACGCGCAGGCCGGGCTGGTCAGCATGGCCCGCACGGCAGAAGAAAAAAAGCCCAAGCCCACCACCGACCCCGGCAGCACCACGCTGGTGCAGCAGCGCCTGGAACAGTTCATGAGTGCCTGGATCGGACAGGATTATAGCGGCATGGTGTCGCTGTCCGTGCCCAGCTGGGTGCAGGCGCAGGACGATCCTGAGCGAAAGATGTTCCAGATACGCTCCAACCGCACGCCGGTAGACTATAAGATAACCGAGATCTCCGGCGTGGATGCCGACTCCCTGCGCACGGTCACGATGGAAGCCTCCATTGACAAAAGCAATGGACAGGAGCCCATGCGCTACCGTTTTTTAGTGATTATGCTGCGGGTGAACGACGTGTGGTACGTTGACCCCAACTCCCTTACCTCGCCGCAGCAATTAACGCAGCCCAAGGCCGCCGCCACGCCCACCGTATCGCTGGCGCCCATGACCACCGGCAACCCGGACATGTTGCTGTTTTACAATGCGGCGGGCGGCCAGTTTTATCACACAGATGACAATTGCAGCAGCATCAACAAGAAATATCTTCCGCTGACAGCCAGCTTCTACTTCCGCGACATTAACAACCCGCCCTACAGCGAATTAAAACCGTGCGTGTACTGCCACGCACCATCGAGGTAATATGCGATATCACATTGACACCATCCCGGTATGGGACGCCGTCAAACTGGACGGCGAATGCCCTCTGTGCTTTCTGCGCCGCCAGACCGAGCACCTGCTGATAGACCGCTATTTGGGCGCATCGGTCATGGAAAGCGACACGCGCATCACAGTCAACGAAAAGGGCTTCTGCCCCGGTCATCAGGCCATGCTGTACGCCAAGCAGAACCGCTTGGGGCATGCGCTGATGATGCACTCGCACATGCAGCATGTTCAAAAACAATTTGTTCATCAACTGGAACAAGCCACCGCTGCCGCGCGCGAGGAGGCCGGTCAGCCGGCCCTCAAACGCTGGACGCGCAAGGGCGGCGACGGCCTGCAGGAGGCCGCCCAGGCCATCCACGCGCTGGCCGATGCCTGCGTGCTGTGCGACAGCTTGGCGGACACCATGAACCGCTATGTGTACACCATGCTGCACCTGTGGAAGACTGACCCGGCGTTTGTTAAAGCCATTCAGCAATCCAAGGGTTTTTGCCTGAAGGACACCGCGCTGCTGATGGACATGGCCAAGGATCATTTAAAGGCCGCACATCGCGTGACGCTGCTGGAAACATTGTCAGAGCTTGCACAAAGCAGCTTTACGCGCACGGCTGATGATCTGGAATGGTTTACCCTCAAATTTGACTACCGCAACGCCGACAAACCCTGGAACAACAGCAAGGACGCGCTGGAGCGCGCGGTGCAAAAGCTGCGCAGCTGCTATATCGGCACCGACCCTGCACGCGATAGCTGATGCAAAATACCAGGTATCGTGCCCTCCTGCTGGTGCTGCTGATTGCTTCCACGCTGTGCCCTGCTTCCGCGCAGGTGCTGGATTACCGCGCACAGCAATCTCAACATACCACCCGCCCGGCGGTGCTGTATTTTCCCTTTACGGGCACGCCGTGGCTGGGCACCCAGGTGCGCATGATCGCCGCCAGCGAAACCATATCCTTCGAGCACGCTGCCGTCCAGGCGCTGGTGGATGGCCCTGACGCGCCATCAGACAGTTTGTCCCCCCCGTTTCCACCCGGCACGCAAGTGCTGTCGGTGCAGCCTGAGGGGGATTTGTTGTTTGTTACGTTCAATGAAGCGCTGTTGGGGCGCTATCCCGATGAAACGCTGCCCAACGACCTGGCCCAAGCCCAGCTGCGCCGCAGGCTGGCGATGGCCGCGCTGGTCAACACCCTAACCGAACGCGGCGAATATCGCCGCGTGCAAGTGCTGGTGCGCGCCGAAACCAATATCCGTACCTCCATGCGGCTGGCGGCGTCCTATTATTTGGAAGATTCGGATGTCCTGCTGGACCCGCTCACGCGCGATGAAGCACGCATCCTGACGCCCGCTGACGCCGCCAAGATGACGCTGGACGCCTGGCAAAAGCGCGACTGGCACACGCTGTATGAGCAAATGCGCGATCTGCGCCCCTCACAGGATGAAGTGGCCCGTGCATTTGAATCCTCTCTGCGGTTGGTCGCCTATGCCGCATCGACCGGCACAGTGGCGCCTGATGGCATCAGCGCGGTGGTGTCCGTGACGCTGGATTTACAGGATGACGGCGGCGCGGTGTTTTCACTACCAGCCTTCCCGTTGGTGTTGACGCGCGTGGGCGGCGTCTGGCGTCCGCAGTACGAATCCCTGTTGCGATTGGCGGCGGTTCGGCCATGAAACGATGGATAGCGCTGCTGTGCGCGCTGATACTTATCAATACAGCCCCTGCACTGGCGCAATCATCCACCACGCTGCCGCCGGTGGTCAGCCGCTATGCGGTGCCGGTGGGGGACACGCTGACGGAAATAGCGCAAACGGTGCAGCTATCGCTGCCCAGCGCCTTCAACGGGCAGCTGATGCTGGTGCCTGAGCGCATGCTGCTGGAACCCTTCCGGCACCCCGCCGAGGCTGTGGTACGCAAGCTGTTATCATATACCGGCAGCGAGCAGGCGCAGCCGCTGTGGCCAGAAGGGACGCTGCAACTGAACACCGGCAGCCGCGTGGAAATATCCGGCGATGTGGCCACGGTGGATCTGTCGGCCAACGCGCTGATGTTAGACGTGCGCAGCCTGCACACCGTCAGCCGCGCCATTGCCAACACACTGACCCAGCTGGGCGATATCCGTTACGTCAATATTTTGGTGGCAGGCCAGCAGCAAGGCGTGGACACGGCCGCCACCTTCCCGGTGGGCAGTTTCCGGCAGACCAGCAATGAGGACGCACTGGCACGCTGGGAAAACGTCAGCGCACAGGCTGGCTTGGATGCACAATCCCAGCGGCGGTTTTCCGCCATCGCCACGCTGTACTTCCCGGTAGCGGCCGGGCGCGGCGTGGCAGCCGAGGCGCGTGCTCTTACCTTTGCCGGGCAATCGCGCGAGCAAATGGCCGTTACCCTGATCCAGGCGCTGGAGCAAGGCGCACAGACACTGCCCGGCGTGCCGCGCATCGTTGAGCTGAGCAGTCTATTAAGCCAGGTGCCGCAGCTTACCACGCTGCCCGGAACCGGCGAAAAGGTCATGGACCTGCATTTTCTAGATGTTTTTAACGAAAAATTGATTGAAGCGGGCATTCCCCGCTCCGTTATGATGGCATCGCTGGCGCTGACACTGACCACCTTCATCCCGGGGATTGCCGGGGTGCGGGCCTATATCGGGGCCGAGGCTGTCACGGCGGTGGTGCCGGCGGGCACCTATGAGGGCTCCGGCACGTCCATCCTGTTTGAGGACGGCATCATGCGCAGGGCGCAGTTTTCACCCTTTTTGCTGACGCATGTGGCGCTGTACTTTGCCAACGGAAACGGCACATTGACCGAGACAAAGCGGCCGGTGCCCTTCCGCCACGCGCGCAACGCGCGCTACCTCCTGGCCCAGCTGATGGAAGGACCTCACGCCGCCGACAGCGTGCAGGGGTTGCACGCCTGCCTGCCGCAGGGGCTAAACGATGCCGCCATTGTGGGCGTATCGCAGGTCAACGATGCGATAGTTGTCAACTTTTCAGGCGCGCTGCTGGACAGTGCCAAAGATTTGCCGCCCACGCAGGAGCGGCAGCTGGTGTATGGCATTGTCAACACCTTGACATCCCTTCCCGGCGTCAAGCGCGTCAGCCTGTTTATTGAGGGACAGCAGCCCGAAACGCTGGCCGGCAGCCTGTTTTTGCCCGGCGAATTTTTGCGCAACCCGGAGATTATCGGACACTAACCCTTGTGCAGCGGTAGCTCCACGGTAAACGTGGTGCCCTTGCCCTCCTCGCTGTCCACACGGATTATGCCGCCGTGCAGCGCAACAATCTGCTGCGCGATGGACAGCCCCAGGCCGGTGCCGCCGCTTTCCCGGCTGCGCGCGCGGTCTACCCGATAGAAACGGTCAAACACATGCGGCAGGCTGTCGCGCGGGATGCCCGGGCCGTCATCAGTGATTTGCAGCAATACGTCACGGCCCACGCGCTGCAGGCTGACCTGCACCTGGCCGCCCTCCTGCGTGTACTTGACGGCATTGTCCAAAATGTTATATACAACCTGTTTTAGTTTTTCGCGGTCGGCAAACATGTCTCCGCTGTCCTGTAGCTGCAGGGACAGCGTTTGTTTTTTCTGTTCGATCAAAGGCTCCAGGCGGTGCGCAGTTTCCTTGACCACGGCCGACAGGCTCATCTTTTCGCGGTCTAATTTCATGGAGTGCGAATCCGCATGCACCAGGGTGAGCAGTTCGCTGACAATACGGCTTAAGCGGTCAATCTCTAAATTTACGTCGGTCAAAAATTCGGTGCGCAGCTCCTGCTCCATCTCGGGCTGGTAGATCAGCGATTCGATCATGATTTTCATGGTGGCCAGCGGGGTTTTCAATTCATGGCTGGCGTTGGATACAAACTGATTGCGCGATTGATCCAGCGTTTCCAGCTTCTCGCTCATGGAGTTAAACGCGCTGGCCAGCTGCCGGATTTCGCCGGAGCCATGCTCCGGCACGCGGGCGGAGAACGTGCCCTTGGACATCTGTCGGATGACGGCGGTCAGTTCGCCGATGGGCTTGGTAATGACGCGTGTAAATATCATGCCCGACAGCAGCGCCGCCAGCACCACCGCGGCATAGATCATCAGCATGTTTTCGCGCACGGTGTTCATGCTTTTGACCATCTCGCGCGCGGAGGACACCAGCATGATCACGCCAATCACGTCCGAGGCGTGCACCAGGCTGGCCGTGGAATAGCTGACCCATTCATCCCCTATGCCAAAGGCCTTCAGCTGTCCTTCTTTCGCCTTTTCGCCGCTGTCCAGCGAATATACGCCATGCCCGACACTGGCCGCGCCGGACAGCACATCGGCCACCTCCGGCACGTTGACGCGCGTGCCGTTGGCCTCATGGAAGGTATCGGTCTGCACCTTGCCGTCGCGGTCGATCAGCAGCACGCGGCCGTTCATCTCGCGCCCGGCCTCGGCCATGCGCCAGCTTAGCGTTTCGGTATCGGCAGCAAACAGAAGCGGCGCTGCCTGCACCGCCCATTTTTCCAGCCCCGCACGGTCGCTGCGCACGCGCTGGTCTACCATATAATCGCTCATTAACCGGGTCATGGTCCGCGCCATCACAAAGGACGACAGGCCGATGATAAGAAAAAAAGCCAGCAACACCTTCCAGCGTATGCTGACAAACCGTTTATTCGTCACGGTCGGTAAAGTAATACCCTACGCCCCACTTGGTAAAGATAAACTCCGGCTGCGTGGGGTTGTTCTCAATTTTTTCGCGCAGGCGGCGGATGTGCACGTCCACCGTGCGCGCATCGCCGCTATAATCATTCTTCCAGACCGCATCCAGCATTTCTTCACGGCTGAACACACGCCCGCGGTGCTGCATAAACAGCTGCAACAGGTCAAACTCCTTGGCGGTCAGGCGCACGTCCTCGCCGTTGAGCGTGACCGAGCGGTTGACGCTGTTGACCTCTAAATTGCGCACCCGGAATATCTTTTGTTCCTCCTGGGTGCCTGCGCCGGACGCGCGGCGCAGGATGGTCTTGATGCGGGCCTTGACCTCCAAGATGTTGAAAGGCTTGGTCATGTAATCGTCCGCGCCGTATTCCAGGCCCAGAATCTTGTCAATGTCCTCGCCCTTGGCGGTGAGCATGATGATGGGCACGTTGCTGGTTTCGCGGATGCGCTGGCATACGGCAATACCATCCAGCTTGGGCAGCATCACGTCCAAGAGAATCAAATCCACTTGGTTCTCCTTGAACACCTGGAGCGCTTCCTCGCCGTCAGCCGCCACCAGCGTCTCATATCCATCCTTCTCCAAGGTGAACTTGAGGCCTTTGATAATCAACGGCTCGTCGTCTACCAGCAATATCCTCTTTGCCACGTGATCATACCTTTCTTTGTAAATCGCTTGCGCTGTTCCCATTGTACACGACAGAGGCGAAACAAATCAAGTCAAAGTGCAACAAAAGTTCACAAAGTCGAAACATGCGCCTCCGGCAGCACGCCGCGCAGGTCACCCTGCTGGTGCGCAGCGACCAGGCACAGGTAGGTGGCAGCCGTGTCATAGCGCGCGTCATGCTGCACGTCTCCGCCGCCGAACCACTGGGCAGCACCCGCCTGGATGGCCTCCTCGGTAATGCCATAATGGGCGCACAGTTCCTCCAGCCGCGGCGGCTTGGGGCGGCCAATCTCCACCTTGCGCTTCAGATTTGTAATGCCGGTAGCGTAGTTCATGGTGCAAAACGTGGCGATTTTCCTCAGTTTCATACCCGCGCGCTCAAATTCCACCCGCAGGTAGCGATCATCCGCCGCCACGTTATGGCCCACCAGCAGGGATGCGCGCGAAAAATCATCAAAGATTTCCTGCGCTACATCCTCAAAGTACAGCCCGACAGAAAGTTCAGCCAGCATGTCCATGCTGAAACCATGCACTTCCTGAGCGCCCTCGCTCATATCGTCCACCGAGAAAAACAAGTTTTTGCCCTGCACCTGCTTGTCGTCCACCATCAGATAGGACAGCTGGCAGATTTGGCCGGGCACCAGGTCGGTGGCTTCGGTGTCAAATACGATGATCATGCCTGCACCAGCCGTTCCACATTGTTCACATCGTCCTGCATGCCCAACACCAGCAGCTCGTCCCCCGGTTGATCAGGGTATCTGCGTTGGGGGTGATGGGTGCCTCGCCGTTGCGGGAAATCAACAGAATGGACACATTATATTTGCGCCGAATGTCCAGCTGCTTGAGCGTATGCCCCCACCCAGGCTTCCGGCGCACGCACATCCTCCAGCGTAAAGCCGCCGCTCAAACTCATCAGCTCCCGCACATTGGGGAGGAAATGGTCTTGGCCAGGCGGATGCCGGCATCCCGTTCCGGAAACACCACGCGGTCAGCGCCGATTTTTTCCAACACACGCGCATGCGCCTCATCCGAAGCCTTGGCCACCAAATGCTGTGCGCCCAGGTCCTTGCAGGCCAGCGTTACCAATATGGAATTTTTCAGGTTGTCGCCAATGGATACCACCACTGCGTCAAAGTTGCGCACGCCCAATGAGTTGATGCTCTCCTCATCGCTTGCATCCATTTGCAGTGCCTGCATCACATACGGCGCGATGCTGCGCACGCGGTTTTCATCAGAATCCACCGCCAGCACCTCATGCCCGTCCTCGGACAATTTGCGCGCCAGCGCCGAGCCAAACCGGCCCACGCCAAAGATCAGGTATTGCTTTGTATCCTTTGCCATTGGTTCTCCTTCCCTGCCGGATTATCCCAGCAGAACCCCCTCCTCCGGGTAGTGAATGGTGCCTGGATGTCCGCTGGTGCTGCCCATGGTCAGCATCATGGTTAGCGGCCCCACGCGTCCGAAGTACATCAGTACTATCAAGAATAGCTGGCTGGGCGCTTTTAGGTTGGCCGTTCCCAGCGCAGTCAAGCCCACAGTGCCCAGCGCTGAGGCTTCCTCGTACAAAAGATCGATCATCGGAAACCGTCCCTGTTCCACCAACGAAAGAAACACGCCGCCAAACAACACCAGCACCAGATAAATAACCAAAATGGACAGCGCTGTACGCGCCACATTGGTTGGCAGCCTGCGGCCAAACACCTCAAAATCCTGCCGGCCTGTTGTTACCGAGATCATGATGGTTGCAATGACCGCCAACGTGCTGGTCTTGATACCACCACCGGTAGAAGCAGGCGAAGCGCCTACCAGCATAAGGATAATAGTAACCAGTTTGGATGCATCCGACAACGCGCCCTGGTCAAAGGATGAAAAGCCAGCCGTGCGCGGCGTGACGGACTGAAACCATGCATTGAGCAGTTTTTCTCCGGCGCTCGCATTGCCATACCCCAGCGTGCGCGGGTTGTGCCATTCGGCCAGGCCAAAGTATAACATACCGCCCGCCAGAAGGATGAGCGTGGTAAGCACCACCATGCGCGTATGCAGCGTCATGTGCCGCATCTGA
>JAXGRA010000004.1:0-192220 GCA_040766135.1 Christensenellales bacterium | reverse complement strand
ACCTGCAAAGCACGTTTAAGCCTGAAGAAACGGGCTATGGCAGCGTATATGTCAAGGTAGCCGATGCCAGGGGGCGGCGGATAACATCGCCGACCATTGAGTTTTTGTCGGTAAATGAGCAGGGGCAGCTGTATTTGCCCGCGCTGACGCCGGGGGTATTAACCCCGCCGCATTGGGTGGGTGCAGCCCCGGCACAGGCGGCCTTGCTGCCGGCTACCTTAAACCAGCGCATGGCCACGCGCAGCGGGCCGGGCACAAAATACACCGAGGAATTGGGCACGCTGCCCAAGGACACGCCCATCCTGCTGGTGGAAACCGTGACCACGCGCGGCACGCCCTGGGGCCTGGTGGAGTTTACCATCCGCGGCCTGCCCTACCGTGCGTATACCGGCATGAAACGCATCGACACGCAGGGGCCTGTGCCGGAGGGCAGCGAGGAATACACAACGATGTCTTTGCCTGCGGCATCGCCGGCCTACTATGGCCCGGACTACCAGTACGCACAGCGCAAAAACAGCGTGCCCGCGGGCACTACATTGAACATACTGCGCATCGAAAACGGCTTCTGGCAGTGCGATTATCAGCAGGGCGGCAGCTGGGTGCGTGCGTATATCCCGGTACAATAACAACAAACGGAGGAACGTATGAACCTGCAACACAATTTGACCAAGTATGCCGAGCTGATCGTCCGGGTGGGGCTGAATGTACAGCCGGGCGACAACATTCTGCTGCGGCTGGATGTCAACGGTCTGCCGCTGGCGCGGGAGATTGCAAAGAAAGCCTACGCGCTGGGCGTGCACCATATCCACCCGGTGTTTTCGGACGATGTGCTCACGCTGACGCGCTACCAGCTGGCCGAGGACGCGGCCTTTGACAGCCTGCCGGGCTTTATGACGGACTTTACCGAGGCCGCCTATCAGAACAATTTCCATGTGCTAAGCTTGGTGGCGCCCAACCCGGAGCTGCCGAAGGACGCCGACCCCAAGCGCATCAGCAAGTGGCAGAAGGTGGCCGCGCGGGCTGGGGAGCGCGTGATGAAGTATGTGATGGAAAACCGCGTGAAGTGGTCGATTGCGGCGCTGCCCTCGCCGGCGTGGGCGGGGGCGGTATTCCCCGGCGTGCCGGAGGAGGAGGCCATCGACAAACTGTGGGCGGCCATTTTTGCGGCCACGCGCGTGGATCAGGATGACCCGGTGGCGGCCTGGGAAGCGCACGACCGGCAGCTGCGGCGTCATGTGCAGGTGCTCAACGGCTATGCGTTTGAAAAGCTGCTGTTTACCGCCCCCGGCACCGACCTGACGGTGTATTTGCCCCAGGGGCACCGGTGGATGGGCGGGTCATCGGTGTGCGCCAACGGCGTGCGCTTTATGCCCAACATCCCCACCGAGGAAGTGTTTACCATGCCGCATGCCTACAAGGTGGATGGCACGCTGGCCGCCACCATGCCGCTGAGCACGCGCGGCCGCATCATTGACGGCATGCGCTTTGTGTTCAAGGACGGCGCGGTAGTGGAGTTTTCGGCCACCCAGGGCGAGGAGATCCTGAAGGACATGCTGGACACCGACGAAGGCGCGCGGCGCCTGGGCGAGGTGGCGCTGGTGGCGGACGACAGCCCCATCAGCAACATGGGCCTGCTGTTCCGCAACACGCTGTTTGATGAAAATGCGGCCTGCCACTTTGCGCTGGGCAGCGCCTATGCCGAAAACCATGTGCGCGGCAAGGATATGACGCCGGAGGAAAAACGCGAGGCCGGCATGAACGATTCCATCACGCATGTGGATTTCATGGTGGGCGGCCCCCAGCTGCAAGTGACGGGCGTGCAGCCCGACGGCACGCAGGTGCCGATCTTCGTGGATGGGAACTGGGTGGTGTAACCCAACTAACAGCAAGAACCCCGGCGGGAAAGCAACTCCGCCGGGGTTTCTTATTCAAATGTTTCACGTGAAACATTGTGCTGCTGCCCGATGCCCCACAAGGCCCCATTGTCGTGTATAATCGTGCCGTTTCCCTTTGGGCAGATGGAGGTGCAAACGTGCAGGGCAAAAGCGCGGCAAGCAAAAACATCCTGGTGGGCAGCCTGGCGGCGCTGGGGTGTGAAATCCTTTTCGGCATCAGCTATTTGTTTACCAAGCAGGCCACCGGGCAGGCTAGTGCGCTGGCGCTGCTGGGGTGGCGGTTTGTGGTTGCACTGGCGGTGATGGGCGTGCTGGTGCTGCTGGGCGTGGTGCGGCTGAAGCTGTCCGGCAAAGATATAAAGCCGCTGCTGGCTGTCGCGGTGTTCAGCCCGGCGCTGTACTTTATCGGCGAAACGTTTGGCATACGCGACACCACGGCGTCCGAAAGCGGCGTGTTTTTGGCCTGCATCCCGGTGGCTTCGCTGCTGGCCTCGGCGCTGATATTAAAGGAAAAGCCCACTAAGCGGCAGGTGGCGGGCATATTGCTGACGTTGGCAGGCGTGCTGATGACCGTGATCGCGGTGGGCGCTGCCGCCAGCCTGTCGGTGCCCGGCTATGCCATGCTGCTGTTGGCGGTGGTATCCTATGCGCTGTACAGCATTTCGGTGCGCAGGGCGCAGGCGTATACAGGCGTGGAGATTACCTTTGTGATGCTGGCTTTCGGCGCGGCGGTGTTTGGCGCACTGGCGCTGGGCGAAGCGATGGCCGCCCGCGACCTGCCCGGCCTGCTGCGGCTGCCCTTTGTGGATATGCAGTTTTTGATGGCCATACTGTATCAGGGCATCGGCTGCTCGGTGCTGGCATTTTTTCTGTCCAATGTGGCCATCGCTAAGATGGGCGTCAACCGCACCGCGTCCTTTATCGGGGTATCCACCGTGGTGTCCATCGCGGCCGGCGTGTTGCTGCTTCAAGAACCATTCACACCAGTGCAGATGGCCGGGGCTGCGTTGATTCTGGCAGGCATCTACATCGCGAACGTTTAGTAATCACTTCGCGCTGCTGGTTTCCTGCTTGGTTTTTTTGTCAATGACGTGGCGCCCGGCCAGTTCCTTGCGGATATCGCCTACGGAGATGCCCATCTGCGCCATCAGCACCAGCACGTGATAGGCCAAATCCGCAATTTCATAGATGGTTTCGCCGCAGTCGCCGCCCTTGCCGGCCACGATGACCTCGGTGCATTCCTCGCCCACCTTTTTGAGGATTTTGTCCAGCCCCTTGTCAAACAGGTAATTGGTATAGCTGCCCTCCTTGGGGTGCTGGCGGCGGTCTGCAATCAGCGCCATCAGCGCTTCCAACGAAAAAGGCGGCGCGGCATCGCCATGCAATTCCTCAAAAAAGCAGCTTTCCTCGCCGGTGTGGCAGGTCGGGCCATCGGGCAGCGCGGTTACCAGCAGCGCATCGCCGTCACAATCCGCCGCAATGCCCTGCACATGCAGGTAATGGCCGCTGGTTTCGCCCTTTGTCCACAGCTGCTGGCGCGAGCGGCTGAAAAAACACGCCAGCCCGGTGTCCATCGTGCGCTGCAGGCTTTCACGGTTCATATAAGCCATCATCAGCACGCGGCCGGTCTGGGCGTGCTGCACAACGGCGGGAATCAGTCCCTTTTCATCAAAACGCAAATCCATATTTACCTCACGGGGATGTCGTGCGCACGCAGGCGCTGTTTGAGCTTCGGGATGGATACATCGCCAAAGTGGAACACGCTGGCCGCCAGCCCCGCGTCAATGGTGGGCAGCGACTGAAACAGCGTAATGAAATCCTGCTCGCTGCCCGCGCCGCCGGAGGCGATGACGGGCACGTTAATTACGGACAGCACATCCCGGAGCATGGGGATATCAAACCCGCCGCGCACGCCGTCGGTGTCGATGGAGTTGACCACCACCTCGCCTGCGCCCAGCGCCACGCACCGCTGGATCCACTCCAGCGCCTCCATGCCGGTATCGCGCTTGCCCGCGCCGGTGAACACATGATACTGCCCGTCCACGCGCTTTACATCCACCGACAGCACCATGCACTGGTTGCCATAGCGCTGCGCGCCCTGCGCCAATAAATCTGGGTTTTTGATGGCGCCGGAGTTGATGCTCACCTTGTCCGCGCCGTTTTTGAGCGCATGGTCGATGTCGGCCATGTCGGCAATGCCGCCGCCCACCGTCAGCGGGATGAACACATTTTCGGCCACCCTGCGCAGCACATCGGTAAACAGATGCCGCCCCTCCACCGAGGCCGTGATATCGTAAAACACCAGCTCATCCGCGCCGTCCTGCGAGTACTTGGCCGCCAGCGCCGCCGGGTCATCCACATCGCGCAGGCCTTCAAAATTAACCCCTTTGACCACGCGCCCGTCGCGCACGTCCAGGCAGGGAATAATGCGTTTGGTGATCATTGTGCCTCCTGAATGGCCTGGGTCAGGTCAAAGCTGCCCTCATAATAGGCGCGGCCCACGATGGCGCCATACAGGTTCATCGCCCGCAGGTTGCGCACATCCTGAAGGGTGGTCACGCCGCCGCTGGCCACCAGCTGCAGGCCGGAACCCATCAGCTGCGCGTACAGTTCCTCGTTGACGCCTTTGAGCGCGCCGTCGCGGGAGATATCGGTCACCACCATGGTGTCGATGGACAGCTCGTGCAGCTGCGCCACCATGTCATTTACCGTCATCGCGGTGGATTCCGTCCACCCGCGCACCATGACGCGCCCGTTGTTGAGATCCGCGCTGACTGCTAACTTGCCGGGGTAGGCCTGCGCCATCTGTTGCAAAAACACGCGGTCGCGCACGGCCGCCGTGCCCACGATCACGCGCGATGCCCCGGCGTCCAGATAGGCGGCTACGTCGTTTTCATCGCGCACGCCGCCGCCGGCCTGGATAAACAGCCCGGTGGCCTTGCGGATGGCCTGCAGCGAGGCTAAGTTAAGCGGCGTGCCCGCACGCGCGCCCTCCAGGTCCACCACATGCAGATGCGTGGCGCCCAGCGATTGCATGGTGCGCGCGGTGTGCGCCGGGTCATCGCCGTACACCGTCATACGGTCATAATCGCCCTGGTACAGGCGCACAACCTGGCCGCGAAATAAATCAATAGCGGGAAAAATAATCATATATGCCCTCCAATAAAAAAGAAGTCCTTCAGGATCGTAAGGCCTGCCGCCCCGCTTTTTTCGGGGTGAAACTGGCAGCCCATCACGTTGTTGTGCATCACCGCCGCCGGCACAGGGACGGAGTATTCCGCCGTGGCGGTTACATAGGGGCCCATCTGCGCGGCGAAGCTGTGCACAAAGTACACATGCGTGCCCTGCGGCGTGTGCGCAAACAGCGCGCCCGGATTTGTGCGCAGCGTCAGCGCGTTCCAGCCGATGTGCGGCACCTTGGTGCCGGGCTGCACCTGACCGGACAGCGGCACCACATCGCCGGGGATCAGCGCCAGGCCGGCATGCTCGCCATACTCAAAGCTGCGGGCAAACAGCAGCTGCATGCCCAGGCAAATGCCCAGCATCGGCGCGCCCGAAGCGGCCTTTTTCAGCAACGGCTGCCACAGCCCGCTCTCATGCAAACGCGCGGCTGCATCGCCAAACGCGCCCACGCCGGGCAATATCACATGGCTGGCGGCCTCAATGTCCTTGGGCTGTGCGGTCAGTTCCGCGTCCGCGCCGCACAGGCGCAGCGCCGCCATCAGCGAGAACAGGTTGCCCACGCCGTAGTCTAGAACGGCGATCACAATACCCCCTTGGTGGACGGAACGCCGCCGCCCACCTCCCGGCACGCGGCCTTGAGCGCGCGCCCCAGCGCCTTGAACACAGCTTCGATGGTGTGGTGCGCGTTGCGCCCGCACAGCAGCCGCACATGCAGCGTCAGCCCGGCTTCCCGCGCAAAGGCGATCAAAAACTCCGGCAGCAGCTCGGTATCAAAGGCGCCCACCATGGGGGCTGCAACGGGCACATCCAAATAGGCCCCGCCGCGCCCGGACACATCCAGCGCCACCAACACCAGCGCCTCATCCATGGGCAGGTGCAGGTCGGCATACCGCGCAATGCCCTGCTTGCTGCCCAGCGCGTCTTTTAACGCCTGGCCCAAGCATATGCCGATGTCCTCACAGGAATGATGAAAATCCACCTGCGTATCGCCCTTGCAAGATATGTCCAGATCCAGGCCGCCATGCGCGGCCAGCAGCGTGAGCATGTGGTCAAAAAAGCCGTTGCCGCTATCTACCTGCGCCTGGCCGGTGCCATCCAGCGTTACGCGCACGGCAATGTCGGTTTCGCGGGTGGTGCGCTTGCTCTGTCCTGTTCTCATGCGGCCAATACCTCCGTCAGTGCGGCTAAGAAAGCGTCCATGTCTTTTTCGCTGCCGATGGTCACGCGCACCCAGTCGCGCGTGCGCGGCGCATCAAAGTGGCGCACCAGCACGCCGCGCTCGTACAGCCCCTGATACACCTGCCGCCCGGACAGGCCGGGGGCTGAAATCATCAGGAAGTTGGCCATGGACGGCAGCACCCTGACGCCCATTTTGGTCAGCGCCTGCGCGGTGCGCTCGCGCGTGTGGACGATGGCGCTGCAGCATTCCGCATGATAGCGCCGGTCCTCCAGCGACTTGATGCCCGCCGCCTGCGCCAGCCCGTTGACGGAATAGGGGTTGATGGAGTTCTGGATGCGCTTTAAATCCTCCAGCAGCGGCTGTTGCCCAAAGGCAAAGCCTAAGCGCAGACCCGCCAGCGCGCGGGATTTGGAGAACGTTTGCACCACCAACAAATTGTCATATTGCTTGATCAGCGGGATGACCGACGCGCCGCCATAGTCAATGTACGCCTCGTCCACCAGCACCACCTGGTCGGGGCTGGCGTCTAAGATGCGCTTGATGCGTTCGTGATTCAGATAATGCCCGGTGGGCGCGTTGGGGTTGGCAAAAACAATCATGCCGTCGCGGTCAAAATAATCCTTCCACTGGATTTCATAGGCATCATTGAGCGGTATGGCGGTGCCTCTTGCGCCCAGCAGGCTGGCATATACCTTGTAGAACCCGTAGGTAACGTCCGGGTAATACACGCTGCGCCCGCCCGACGCGTAAGCCTGAAAGGCGAAGAACAGCGCCTCGTCCGAGCCGTTGGTGGGCAGCACCTCATCCTGCGACAGGCCATAGTAATCCGCGGCGGCCTCGCGCAGCCGGGTGCAGCTGGGGTCGGGGTACAGGCGCATGCGCTCAATGCATTCGCGGTTCAGCGCCTTGGCCACGCCGGGTGCCGGCGGGAAGGGCGATTCGTTGGTGTTGAGTTTGACAAACGTGCGCCCGGTGGGCTGCTCGCCCGGCACATACGGGGCCAGTTTGGCCAGATGCTGGTTGATAAAGCGGCTCAAGATCAGGACTCCTTTCGGACCGTGGCGCTCAGCGCATGGGCGGTCAACCCTTCCTGGGTGGCAAAGCGTGCAACTGCGTCGGCCTCGCGCAGGAACGCCCCGCGCGTGTAGTAGGTGTACTGTGTTTTCTTGATAAAATCATCCACGGACAGCGCGCTTTGGAACCGCGCCGTGCCATTGGTGGGCAGGGTATGGTTGGGGCCGGCATAATAATCGCCCAGCGCCTCCGGGCAGTACCTGCCTAAGAAAATGCTGCCCGCCGCCCTGACGCGCGGCAGCCAATCAAAGGGGTTGTCCACCGACAGCTCCAGATGCTCCGGGGCCAGCTGGTTGGCGATGTCCATCGCTTCATCCAGGTCGCGCGTGATAACAGCCATGCCATGCTGCTGGATGGATGCGCGCGCAATGGCTTCCCGGGACAGCGTGGGCAAGCGCTTTTCCACGGCCTGCGCCACGGCGTGCGCCAGCGCTTCATCCGGCGTCAGCAGCACGGCGCTGGCCATGGCATCATGCTCGGCCTGGGCCAGCAGGTCGCACGCCAGGTGGTCAGGATTGCTCTTTCCGTCGGCAATGATAATGACCTCGCTGGGCCCGGCAATCATGTCGATGGCCACCTGCCCATATACCTGCCGCTTGGCCTCGGCCACATAGGCATTGCCCGGGCCCACGATCTTGTCCACGCGCGGGATGGTCTGCGTGCCGTAGGCCAGCGCGGCAATGGCCTGCGCGCCGCCTGTTTTATATACCTGCGTGACGCCGGCCAGATGCGCCGCCGCCAGCACCCAGGGGTTGACGCGCCCGTCCCTGCCCGGCGGGGTGGTGATGACAATATGCGGGCAGCCTGCGATGTGCGCGGGGATGGCGTTCATCAGCACCGTGCTGGGGTAGGCCGCCGTGCCGCCCGGCACATACAGGCCCACGCGCTCCAGCGGCTCCACCGTTTGCCCCAGTATCACGCCGTCGCGCGGCGAAAAAGAAAAGCCGGGCCGCAATTGTTTCACGTGAAACATTCGGATGTTGTGTGCCGCATCGCGCAGCAGCTGCAAGCCCTCCTCGCCCACCTGCTGCAAGGCATCGGCGGTCTCGGCTTCGCTTACTTGCAGCGTGCTTAGCTTCGCGCCATCAAAGCGCTCGGTCAGCGCAAACAGCGCGGCATCGCCCTCGCTGCGCACGCGGGCAATAATCTCGCGGGCGGCCTCGGCAATGTTTTGGTCAAACCCCGGCTCGCGCCGGGTGCGCCATGTGCCGGACGACGCTTGGACTACTCGCATAGTTTCTCCTTCCGCAGCTGTTCATACAATGCCCGCCGCATGCTGGTGATAGGCTGGTACAAAAACTGCATGGCGGATTTGTTGGCAATCAGCCGCGCGCTGACCTGCGCGATGATTTCGCGGGGTTCCAAGTTGTTTTCGCGCAGCGTGGCGCCGGTTTCTACAATATCTACAATGACATCGGCCAGGCCCACGATGGGGGCCAGCTCCACCGAGCCGTTCAGGTAGATCACCTCGATGCGGCGGCTGCGCTCGGCATAAAAGCGGCGCGTGACGCCGGGGTATTTGGTGGCTACCCGCAGCAGCGCGGCAGGATCCTCCACCATGGTAACGGGGGCCGCCACTGCCAGGCGGCAGCGCCCGATGCCCAGATCCATCAGCTCATATACGTCATTGCCCTGCTCCATCAGCACGTCGCTGCCCACGATGCCGATATCGGCGGCACCGCGCTCCACATACACCGCGACGTCCGAGGGTTTGACCCAGAAATACCGCACGCCCAGCGCCGCATCCTCAAAGATCAGCTTGCGGCTGTTGTCCATCAGCCCCGGACAGGGATATCCGGCGGCCGCCATCAGCCCATACGCCTTTTCGCCCAAGCGCCCCTTGGGCAACGCAATATTAACCACGCGGCACCTCCCGTACGGCACGCACGCCGCCGCGCGCGGCCAGCGCTGCGGCGCGGGCCAGCACCTCGCCGGGCGGCTGGTCATCGGCAAAGGGCAGCGGCTGCGGCGCGATGCGCCCGCCCACCGGCTTCTTGGCCAGTTTGTCCAGATATACCGCAAAGCCCAGCGCGCTGTCGCTGCGGCCTAAGCGGCGCATCAGCGGGTCATAGCGCCCGCCGGACAGCACGCGCGCCTCAATGCCCGGCACATAGCCATGGAACACAATGCCGTTGTAATAGCTGGCGCTGTTCATCACGGAGAAATCCAGCGACAGACGGCCGTCCAGGCCATGCCCGGCCAGCGTTTGGGTCACCTGCTGCAGCTCGTCCAGCACCTGCTGGTAGTGATCCTCCGGGAACGCTTTGCGCAGCCGGGGCAGCGCCTTGTCCGGGTCGCCCCAGGCCTCCTCCAGCGTGAGCGCGCGCGCCACCCACGGCGCGGGCAGGTTATACTGCGCGGCCAGCTCGGCCATGCCGTCCGGGTTTTTGCGCGCAAGGCAGTCGCCCATTTTATCGGCCACGGCCTGCCCCGCCGGACAGCTGGCCAAATACGGGCCCAGCAGCCCCATGTGCGAGATACTTAATATGTAGGTATCCCCCATCTGCGCTAAGCTGCGCCCGGCCAGCAGCAGCACCTCGCAGGTTTCATACAGGCCGATGGCGCCCATACACTCCAGCCCCACCTGCGTGATCTCCTCAAAGCCCTCGCTTAACCGCGAGGCGCGGAACACCCGCTCATGATAGTGCAGGCGCTGCACCTGGCCCGGAGGCGGCGGCCGGTCACGCGCGATGGACAGCGTCACATCAGGCTTCAGCGCCTTGAGCCGCCCGTTGGCGTCGTTGAACGTCAGCACGCCCTCGGTCAGCAAAAATTCCTTATTGTGCACATACAGGTCATAATCCTCAAAATTGCTGACCCGGTACCGCGCATACCCCCAGGCGGTATACAGCGACCTTAGCGCCAGCGCAGCGCGTTCATCCGCGCCCAATATGCCTAACAGTTCATCCATTATGGTGTATCCTCCGGGTTAAGCCGTGACAGCGCGGCGCGGTATCCGCCCTCGCCATATACCAGGCAGCGGTTTACCCGCGAGATGGTGGCGGTGCTCATGCCGGTGGCCTGGGTCACTTCCCGGTAATTGCTGCCCCGGGAGAGCATGCGCGCGGCCTCCAGCCGCTTGGCCATATCGTTTAGCTCCTTGATGGTGCAGACATCCTGGAAAAACAGCAGCGCTTCCTGCTCATTTTGCAGCGTCAACACCGCGCGCAAAAACTGTTTTACGTCTGCGTCCTCTCTCCAAGCCATGCGCTCACCTCCTGAATGTTAGCAGTTTATCACTTTATTGTGATGAAGTAAAGAGGATGAAAACAATTCCCAGCATTGGATAACGTAAATTTACTCTTTCGAAAAAACATAAAAAGTTGCGTTTAGGGGTTGACTGACCTGCCTTATATATGATACATTTATTAGGCACCCTATCCGGTGCGCGAACCTTGAAAACGATACAGAGAAGACGAAGCGAAGAACGACAGTGAATTCTGAGAGTTTTGGCGTGAGAGTTAGCGGGTAGAGATACTTGCAGCTGACACGTTAAGGATTAAACACAAGAGTTTGATCCTGGCTCAGGACGAACGCTGGCGGCGTGCCTAACACATGCAAGTCGAGCGGAGATATGTAGAGGAAGTTTTCGGATGGAATTTATATATTTTAGCGGCGGACGGGTGAGTAACGCGTGAGGAACCTGCCCTTTACAGGGGGATAACGCACCGAAAGGTGCACTAATACCGCATGAGACCACAGCACCGCATGGTGCAGGGGTCAAAGGAGTAATCCGGTGAAGGAGGGACTCGCGTCCGATTAGATAGTTGGTGGGGTAACGGCTCACCAAGTCAACGATCGGTAGCCGACCTGAGAGGGTGATCGGCCACATTGGAACTGAGACACGGTCCAAACTCCTACGGGAGGCAGCAGTGGGGAATATTGGGCAATGGGGGGAACCCTGACCCAGCGACGCCGCGTGAGGGAAGAAGGTTTTCGGATTGTAAACCTCTGTCCTTGGTGAAGAGAAGAAGACGGTAGCCAAGGAGGAAGCCCCGGCTAACTACGTGCCAGCAGCCGCGGTAATACGTAGGGGGCGAGCGTTGTCCGGAATGATTGGGCGTAAAGGGCGCGTAGGCGGCCATGCAAGTCTGGAGTGGAAGTCCATCTTTCAAGGGTGGAATTGCTTTGGAAACTGTGTGGCTGGAGTGCAGGAGAGGTTATCGGAATTCCCGGTGTAGCGGTGAAATGCGTAGAGATCGGGAGGAACATCAGTGGCGAAGGCGGGTAACTGGACTGCAACTGACGCTGAGGCGCGAAAGTGTGGGGAGCAAACAGGATTAGATACCCTGGTAGTCCACACCGTAAACGATGAATGCTAGGTGTAGGTGGTATCGACCCCATCTGTGCCGTAGTAAACACAATAAGCATTCCGCCTGGGGAGTACGGTCGCAAGATTAAAACTCAAAGGAATTGACGGGGGCCCGCACAAGCAGCGGAGCATGTGGTTTAATTCGAAGCAACGCGAAGAACCTTACCAGGTCTTGACATCCATCTAAAGCTGCGGAGACGCAGTGTGAGCAAGCTCGAGATGAGACAGGTGGTGCATGGTTGTCGTCAGCTCGTGTCGTGAGATGTTGGGTTAAGTCCCGCAACGAGCGCAACCCCTACGGATAGTTACTAACGGATAATGCTGAGGACTTTATCAGGACTGCCGAGGACAACTCGGAGGAAGGTGGGGACGACGTCAAATCATCATGCCCCTTATGACCTGGGCTACACACGTGCTACAATGGCCGACACAGAGAGGAGCGAACCCGCAAGGGGGAGCAGATCTCAAAAAAGCGGTCTCAGTTCAGATTGTGGGCTGCAACCCGCCCACATGAAGGAGGAGTTGCTAGTAATCGCGAATCAGCATGTCGCGGTGAATACGTTCCCGGGCCTTGTACACACCGCCCGTCACACCATGGGAGTTGGTAGCACCCGAAGGCAGAGAGGTAACCGCAAGGAGCCATCTGACGAAGGTGAGATCAATGACTGGGGTGAAGTCGTAACAAGGTAGCCGTATCGGAAGGTGCGGCTGGATCACCTCCTTTCTAAGGAGCATTCCGACCCTGAAAGGGGGAGGAATCATCCCTAGGTCGATCGGTGACTGGTTAAGGCCAGTTACTGAAAAGGAAAACTGCCCTACGGGGCAGCGGACACAAAAAGTGTCCCAAGGATACACTGTCCCGCTTCGTCGAAACTGTATCGTTTTCAATGTTCGCAAGAACATTGAAGGCCGGATTACCGGCCGCGCACCTTGACAACCGCACAAAGAGGACGAGAGAGAAAGACCTTATTAAGGTAAATTAATATAGGCCAGTCACGGGCGTACGAGAGTACGCAAAGGCAAGGCAATGGAAGTTGTCTTGCAGGATAATGAGATTGGTCTCAGGATAATCAAGCGAACAAGAGCATAGGGTGGATGCCCTGGCACCAAGCGCCGACGAAGGACGTGGCAAGCTGCGAAAAGCTACGGTGAGCCGCAAGCAGGCTTAGACCCGTAGATGTCCGAATGTGGAAACACGGCAGGATGAAGTCCTGTCACGGCATGATGAATCCATAGTCATGTCGGGGGAACCCGGGGAACTGAAACATCTAAGTACCCGGAGGAAGAGAAAGAAAGATCGATTTCCTTAGTAGCGGCGAGCGAACGGGAAAGAGCCCAAACCATGGAGCATGCTCTGTGGGGTTGCGGGACGGCAGAAAGGACCCGGAAGTTTAGTAGAACAGGCCTGGAAAGGCCGGCCAGAGCGGGTAACAGCCCCGTATACGAAAGATGGACGGGCCGAGCCGTAACCCAGAGTACCGCAGGACACGAGGAATCCGGCGGGAAGCAGGGAGGACCACCTCCCAAGGCTAAATACGACTTGGTGACCGATAGCGCATAGTACCGTGAGGGAAAGGTGAAAAGGACCCCGGGAGGGGAGTGAAAGAGAACCTGAAACCCTATGTTTACAAGCAGAGGAAGCACGGTTAATGTGCGACCTCGTACTTTTTGTAGAACGGACCGGCGAGTTGCGCCTGTGTAGCAAGGTTAAGAACTGAGAGGTTTGGAGCCGTAGCGAAAGCGAGTCTGAAGAGGGCGACATAGTTACACGGGGCAGACCCGAAACCGGGTGACCTATCCATGGCCAGGTTGAAGTGGTGGTAAAACACCATGGAGGACCGAACCAAACGTGTGTTGAAAAACGCGGGGATGAGCTGTGGATAGCGGAGAAATTCCAATCGAACCCGGAGATAGCTGGTTCTCCTCGAAATAGCTTTAGGGCTAGCCTCGTACAAGATTACCGGAGGTAGAGCACTGAATGTGGGCGGGGGTCTCAAAGCCTACCAAACACTATCAAACTTCGAATGCCGGAGAATTGATGTACGGGAGTCAGTCCGTGAGAGATAAGTTTCACGGGCGAAAGGGAAACACCCCAGATCGTCCGCTAAGGTCCCGAAGTTCATGTTAAGTGGAGAAGGATGTGGAATTGCACAGACAACCAGGATGTTGGCTTAGAAGCAGCCATACATTTAAAGAGTGCGTAACAGCTCACTGGTCGAGTGGTTGTGCGCCGAAAATGTCCGGGGCTAAAACATGACACCGAAGCGGCGGATTTCCTGCAATGATTTCTATTCTTGCAAGGACATTTTCCTGCGCGAGCGCAGGGAGATGGGAAGAGGGAGTTGAGAAATGCGCGAGCGCAGCCAATTCCCAAAAGCAAAGCATGACACAACGAGAGTAGAAATCATTGCAGGGAGTGGTAGAGGAGCAATGTGTATAGGCTGAAGCATGACCGAGAGGACATGTGGACAGTACACAAGAGAGAATGCCGGTATGAGTAGCGAGAGCCATGCGAGAAACATGGCGGTCGAAAGCCCAAGGTTTCCTGGGGAAGGTTCATCCGCCCAGGGTAAGTCGGGGCCTAAGCCGAGGACTAATGTCGTAGGCGATGGATAGCAGGTGGAGATTCCTGCACTACCGAAGGAATGAAGCAGTGACGCAGAAGGATAGCTCGAGCGCGGTGATGGTCAACTGCGTGAAAGTGTCGAGTGTGGGTTGTAGTGAAGTACGCAACCTGGGAAGCATGAGATGTGAGAGGACCGAAGTCAAGTAGGGAAGCGAGCGAGTTCACGCTGGCGAGAAAAGCTGCTGGTATATTTACGGGTACCCGTACCGGAAACCGACACAGGTGGGCAGGGAGAGAATCCTGAGACGGACGGGAGAACCCTTGTTAAGGAACTCGGCAAAATGACCCCGTAACTTCGGGAGAAGGGGTGCCTACGCAAGTAGGCCGCAGAGAAGAGGCCCAAGCGACTGTTTAGCAAAAACACAGGTATCTGCGAAAGCGAGAGCTGACGTATAGGTGCTGACACCTGCCCGGTGCTGGAAGGTTAAGGGGACCTGTCATCGCGAGAGAAGCAGCGAACCGAAGCCCCAGTAAACGGCGGCCGTAACTATAACGGTCCTAAGGTAGCGAAATTCCTTGTCGGGTAAGTTCCGACCCGCACGAATGGTGTAACGATTTGGGCGCTGTCTCAACAAGGGGCCCGGTGAAATTGAAGTATGGGTGAAGATGCCCATTACCCGCGACTGGACGGAAAGACCCCGTAGAGCTTTACTGTAACCTGATATTGGATTCCGGTAACTGATGCACAGGATAGGTGGGAGGCTAGGAAGCACGAGTTTCGGCTTATGTGGAGCCGCCGTTGGGATACCACTCTTCTGTTGCTGGGGTTCTAACACACGGCCGTGATCCGGCGTATGGACATTGTCAGGCGGACAGTTTGACTGGGGCGGTCGCCTCCCAAAGAGTAACGGAGGCGCCCAAAGGTACCCTCAGAATGGATGGAAACCATTCGAAGAGTGTAAAGGCAGAAGGGTGCCTGACTGCGAGACTGACAAGTCGAGCAGAGACGAAAGTCGGGCTTAGTGATCTGGCGGTATCGAGTGGAAGAGCCGTCACTTAACGGATAAAAGCTACCTCGGGGATAACAGGCTGATCTCCCCCAAGAGTTCACATCGACGGGGAGGTTTGGCACCTCGATGTCGGCTCGTCGCATCCTGGGGCTGAAGCAGGTCCCAAGGGTTTGGCTGTTCGCCAATTAAAGCGGCACGCGAGCTGGGTTCAGAACGTCGTGAGACAGTTCGGTCCCTATCCATCGTGGGCGAAGGAATCATGAGAGGAGCTGCTCCTAGTACGAGAGGACCGGAGTGGACGCACCACTGGTGCAACTGTTGTCGTGCCAACGGCATAGCAGGGAAGCGAAGTGCGGACGGGATAAACGCTGAAGGCATCTAAGCGTGAAGCCCCCCTCAAGAATAAGGTTCCCATTTCTAAAAGGAAGTAAGGCCCCTGGAAGACTACCAGGAGATAGGCCATCGGTGGAAGTGCAGTAATGTATGCAGCTTGATGGTACTAATAGGCCGAGGGCTTGATTTCAAAGAGACCAGGATCAAGTCCAAGAATGACTGGCTATATATCATATCTCTCGAACTTTAAGTGCGGTTGTTAAGTGCAGCTTTCCGGTGGCAAAGGCGAAGGGGATCACCTGTTCCCATCTCGAACACAGAAGTTAAGCCCTTCAGCGCTGATGGTACTTGGCTGGAAACGGCCCGGAAGAGTAGGTCGCCGCCGGTCCCCAATTCCAAGCCCCATAAAGGGGCTTTTTTGTTGCCTTGCCCGATACTGCATTCTGGACTATAATTGCCCGGTGAGGTGAAGGCGATGTCAGAGGAAATCAGGATGCAGGATGTGGTAGAGATGCGCAAGAAGCATCCCTGCGGTTCCTACATCTGGACGGTGGTGCGCATTGGTGCGGACATCAAAATGAAGTGTGCTACCTGCGGTCGTGTTGTGATGTTAGACCGTGCCGAGTTTTTGCGCAGACGCAAAAAGCTGATAACGCCTGGGCCAGACGCGCCGGAAGTGACACTGGGCGCTATGTATACCAAACTGTTTGAAGAAGGGGCAAAAAAGTGACCAACAACGAAGCGGAAAAAAACACGCAGGAACAAGAAACCAAAGTGGATACACCGGATACACAAACTGAAAGCACGCAACAAGAGAATGCGCAAGAGGAAGGGAAGAAGAAACGCACCGTGAAGCAGGAAATCCTCAGCTGGATAGGCTTGCTGCTGGCCGCAGTGGCCATTGCCACTGCGGTGCGCGCGCTGCTGATTGAACCCATCAAGGTCGATGGCCGCAGTATGCTGGAAACGCTGCAGCATGGTGAGATTGTTTTGGTGACCAAGCCAAAGATGCTTTTGGGTAAGATAGAGCGCGGCGACGTGGTAATTTGCCGCTTTCCTACACGGGAAAAGCAATATAAGCTGAGCATCGGCGCGTCCTTGGATATCGGCCTGACTAATCATACATTGTTTGTTAAACGCCTGGTTGCCCTGCCCGGAGATGCAGTGGCCATATTGGGCGGCGTTCTATATGTGAATGATCAGCCTGTTGAGGAGCCTTATGTGACGCATGTATCGTGCATGGATTACCCGCGCCGCGTGCTGCGGGATAATGAATACATGGTGATGGGGGACAACCGCGCCAACAGCCATGACAGCCGGTCTGCGGATGTGGGGCCTTTGACCAAGGATATGATTGTAGGAAAGGCATCATTTGTGCTGTTCCCATTTGATCGCTTTGGCCCGGTAAAGTAAGGGCGATGAGGCTGACTGTTTATTTTGATGAACCAAGGATGCTGCATTGAACATTACAGAAGCGTTGCAACGCTACTTTGGACATGCACAGTTCCGGCCCGGCCAGGAGGCGCTGATTGAAGCGCTGCTGAGCGGACGGGATGCTTTAGGCATCATGCCCACCGGCGGCGGCAAATCTATCTGCTATCAACTGCCCGCCATGGTGCTGGATGGGGTTACGCTGGTTGTTTCTCCGCTGATTTCACTGATGAAGGATCAGGTTGCCGCGCTGGTGCAATCCGGCGTGGCAGCGGCATATATCAACAGTTCGCTGACAGCCTCCCAGACCAGGGAGGCTTTACGGCGTGCAGAGCAAGGCCGTTACCGCATTATTTATGTTGCGCCGGAGCGGCTGCATACCCCGCGATTTCAGCAGGTAGCCAGCCGCCTGCGCATTGCGCTGGTGGCGGTGGATGAAGCGCACTGCGTATCACAGTGGGGGCAGGATTTCAGGCCCGATTATCTGCAAATCGCCTCGTTTTTAGATGGGCTGGCAGTTCGGCCGCCGGTGGGGGCTTTTACCGCCACGGCTACACAGCGTGTGCGCAATGACATTTGCACGTTGCTCCGGCTTCAATCCCCATATGAATGTGTGACGGGCTATGATCGCCCCAATTTGTATTTTGAGGTGCGCCAGCCCAAAAAGCGGGATGACGAGCTGCTGTCCCTGCTGCATGCGCGCCGTGATATAAGCGGCATTGTATACTGCGCCACCCGAAAGAATGTGGACAAGGTGTGCGACTTGCTGCGTAAGGATGGTCATGCAGCAGCGCGCTATCATGCCGGGCTTCCTGATGCGCTGCGCCAAGCCGCACAGGATGATTTTCAGCATGACCGTGCGCAGGTGATGGTGGCCACCAACGCCTTTGGCATGGGCATTGACAAATCCAACGTGGGCTATGTCATCCACTACAACATGCCGCGCAACTTGGAAAGCTATTATCAGGAAGTAGGACGTGCCGGCCGGGATGGCAGCCGGGCAGATTGCATTTTGCTGTATGCCAAGCAGGATGTGGTATTGGGCCGTTGGATGATTGACCATGCCGAGGTGAACCCGGACATGACTGCCGAGCAGCGTGCCGCTGTGCGCGAAAGCGAGCTAGAGCGCCTGAAGCTGATGACGTGGTATGCTACCGGGCGCAAGTGCCTGCGGCATACCGTGCTGGCGTACTTTGGTGAAAGCAGCGGCAAGCACTGTGGCAATTGTTCCGTGTGCTGTGGGGTCAGCCCGCTGGGCGTGCGTGAAAAATCGGTTACACCTGTCAGCGCCTGCGAGGAGCCGTTGTTTGCGGCGCTGCGGCTGTTGCGCAACACTATTGCCAAGTCTTTAAAAGTGCCTGCCTATGTTGTGCTGACCGATGCTTCGCTGCGCGATATGGCGGTGCGCAAGCCGCGTGACATGGCTGCTTTTTTACAGGTTTCAGGCGTAGGCGAGGTGAAATGCAGCCGGTTTGGCCCGGCCTTTTTGCAGTATCTGTCCATGCTGGATGGGCAGGATATCGCGGGGCTGCAACTGACGGAGCTGGCACAGGAGGCGGCCGCACTGGTGGGCAGGGGAAAGGCAGGCACCGGTGTATGAGCAAGTGGATGGGGCGCATTCTGCGCTTACAGGGCGTGGATAACAAGACAAGCCAGAGCCTGTACAAACGCTGCTTAGCCATCGCCTGGCCTGCTACCATTGAAGGTATACTGCTTAGCCTGATTAGCTCGCTGGATATGATCATGGTGGGCGTGCTGGGTAGTGTGGCCATTACCGCTGTGGGGCTGACCAGCCAGCCGCGCATGCTGCTGTTGGTGGCGGTGCAAAGCCTGTGTGTGGGTACCACGGCGCTGGTTGCCCGCCGTAAAGGTGCCGGCAATGATGCAGGTGCGCGCAGCTGCCTGCAGCAATCCATGATATTGGTTACGGTCGTGGGGATTATCATAACATTGATCGGCGTGCTGTTTGCCGAACCTTTTATGCGTCTGGCAGGTGCCAATGAGGATACGCTGGTGCTGTCTTCGGGCTATTTTCGCATCATATCGCTGGCGTTTGTGCCTAATTGCTGGCAGCTGTGCATCTGTGCTGCGTTCCGTGCCATTGGCAAGACGGGCATCACGATGGTGACCAACATTATTGCCAATCTGGTCAACGTGGTGCTTAATTTTCTGCTCATCAGCGGCAGACTGGGGTTCCCGGCATGGGGTGTCCATGGCGCCGCTGTGGCTACCGCGGTGGGTACGGTAGTGGCCAGCATCATCGCGCTGCGCTTTGCCTATCGGCCGGATAGTTATTTTGCTTATCGCCCGTTCAAACGGCTACGCTTTGACCGCGATACGTTACAAGGCCTGGCCAAGGTGGGCTCCTCCTCCATGGCGGAATCTATCTTTTTGCGAGTAGGATTCTTTATTAATCAGATTTTGGTGGCCGGGCTGGGTACCGCTGCATTTGCAGCGTTCCAGATTGTCAGCCAGGTGACGTCGTTGTCCTTCACATTAGGCGATGGCATTGCAGCTGCAGGCGTGTCCATGGTGGCGCAAAGCTTGGGCGCCGGGCGCAAGGACCGCGCGCAGCAATATGTGGTGGTAGTGCGTCGCATGTCCATCATCGCATCCTTTTTGCTGATGGTGACCATATTCCTGCTGCGCAGAAACCTGGCGCAGCTGTTTACCAGCGAAGCGCAGGTGATTGAAAGCGCATCGTATGCGTTGATCGTGGTGGTCTTTGGCATCATGCCGCAAAATGGGCGCGTAGTATACTCTGGATGCCTGCGTGGCGCAGGGGATGTGACCTATGTGGCGGCCTGCTCACTGGTCAGCGTGACGCTGCTGCGGCCGCTGCTGACGTATTTGTTTTGTTATCCGCTGGATACGATGTTTCCGCATCTGTATCTGGCTGCCACGGGGGCCTGGATTGCGTTTGATATAGATGCTTACGTACGTAACGGGTTGCTTTCTCTGCGCGTGCGCGGAGGCAAGTGGATGAACGTGCGGCTAAAATAAGCAAACATAGGCAACAAAAAGCGCCGCCAGTATTTTTCAGGCAGCGCCTCTTTTATCCCTGTAGGGTTATTCGTCATCAGACGTGGCTTCGTTCTCACCCTCGGTGTGGACAACCGGCGTGACAGAGGCACGGATGGCGGCCTCAATTTCCTTGGAAATATCAGGGTTATCCTGCAGGTACTTGCGTGCGTTGTCGCGCCCCTGTCCGATGCGGATATCGTTGTAGGAGAACCAGGAACCGCTTTTCTGGATGATTTCATGTTCTACTGCGAGATCCAGCAGCGAGCCTTCCTTGCTGATGCCCAGGCCGTACAGCAGATCAAACTCGCACACGCGGAAGGGCGGGGCTACCTTGTTTTTGACCACCTTGATCTTGGTGCGGTTGCCTACTACCTCGCTGCCGTTCTTTAGCTGCTCGCCGCGGCGCACATCCAAGCGCACCGAAGCATAGAATTTAAGCGCGCGTCCGCCGGGCGTGGTTTCCGGGTTGCCGTACATGACGCCCACTTTTTCGCGCAGCTGGTTGATGAACACCACCACGGAGTTAGTCTTGCTGACCACGCCGGCCAGCTTGCGCATGGCCTGGCTCATCATACGGGCCTGCAAGCCCACGAAGGTATCGCCCATTTCACCGTCTATTTCAGCACGCGGCACCAGCGCAGCTACGCTATCGACCACCACGATATCGATCGCACCCGAACGCACCAGTGCTTCGGCAATTTCCAGCGCATCCTCGCCGGAGGTGGGCTGGCTGATGTACAATTCATCAATGTCTACACCTAAGCGCTTGGCATAGGCAGGGTCGAGGGCATGCTCGGCGTCAATAAACGCCGCAATGCCATTGCGCTTCTGCGCTTCGGCGATAAAGTGCAGAGCCACGGTGGTTTTACCGGATGATTCCGGGCCGTAGATTTCAATGATGCGTCCGCGCGGGATGCCGCCCACGCCCAGCGCCATGTCCAGTTCTAAGCATCCGGTGGGGATGACCTCCACCTGCATTTTGGCCTGTTCGCCCAATTTCATCACGGTGCCGCGGCCAAACTGTTTGTCCAGTGCGGATAGCGCGCGTTCCAGCGCCTGACTCTTGTCGTTGCCCAGGGTAGCCGCTGCTGCGGCCTTGGTGTCTTTTGCAGCCATGAGTATATCCTTTCCTTCCGGCATTAGGCCGGGTCTTTCCAATCCTTGAGTAAATCACCGGCACCCAGGAAATATTGCACGCCGGATACAATCGTTAACAGGGACATAAGGATGACCAGCGCAAGCGTCAGCCAATGAGGGCCAGAGAGCATAGCTGACAGTATACTAAAAAACTGCGCATTGGTTTTCAACTTGCCCAAATTGCCGGCAGGGATGACAATGCCACGCTCCACCGCCACCAGGCGCAGGCCATCCACGGCCAACTCCCGTGCAGCCACGATGGCCACCGCCCACCAGGGATACAGCCCCTGATGCTGCAGCACAATCATCACGCATATGGCTAAGATTTTATCGGCAACCGGGTCTGCAAACTTGCCAAAGTTGGTGATCAGGTTGTTTTTGCGCGCCAGATAGCCATCCAGAAAATCTGTAAACATCGCGATGCCAAACACAATGGCCCCCGGTACCATCCAACCCAAATACAATAACAGTACGCAAAGCGGGATAAGCAGCACGCGCAGCAGGGTTAGTTTGTTGGGCAGGTTCACAGCGTTTTCTCCCTTCCAATACAGGTGCCAAGCAGGTCATAGGTGTCCGCGCGCTCGATGCGTACATCGGCAAAGGTGCCCACAGCCACGGGCTGTGCGCTGGTAAAATGAATCAGCCCATCGGCGTCCGGCGCTTCGTATGCAGACCGGCCGGTATACATGCCGTTGCTGGCATTGGTGACCAGCACGCGCGCGGTGGTGCCTACGCGCTGTCCGTTTTGTTCGCGGCTGATGTCGGCCTGCTGGCGCATCAGGCGGTCTAAGCGTTGGGCCTTGATGTCCTCCGGCACTTGGTTGGGCAGTGTTGCGGCCGGGGTATCCTCCTCCGGTGAAAATGCAAACGCGCCCATGCGGTCAAAGCGCATGCGGGCGGCAAAGGCTATCAGCTGCTCAAAATCCTCCTCGGTTTCTCCGGGGAACCCCACAATAAACGTGGTGCGCAACGCAAACCCCTTGGCGCGTGCGTACTCAAGCAGCTGGACAGTGTGTGCGATGTCACCGCGGCGGTTCATGCTTTTTAGTATTCGCGGTGAGGCGTGTTGCAGCGGCAGGTCGAGATACCGGCACACGTTGCTGTGTGCGGCCATTTCATCAATCAGCTGCTGGTCAGTTTCATCTGGATAGCAGTACAACAGGCGCAGCCAGTCTATGCCCGGGATAGCGGCAGCCTCCCGGATGAGGGAAGCCAGCGTGTTTTGGGTGCCGCGGCCATATCGGGTGGTGTCCTGGGCGATCAATATCTGCTCGCGCGCGCCATTCTGAGCCAGTGTGCGCATTTCATCCAGGATATCCTGCTGCCTGCGGCCGACAAACCCACCCCGAATCAACGGAATGGCACAATACGCGCAACGGTTGTCGCACCCTTCGGCAATGCGGATATAGGCTGAGTATGGCGGTGTGGTCAGGATACGCCCGCAGTGTTCAAGCGGCGCACGCCGTGTGGTATCCAGGCCGCGCGTGCCATCCAAGGCCTTGCGGATAAGCTCAGGCAATTGCTCATAGGAAGAAATGCCGGTCAACACATCAATTTCAGGCATGTCGCTGGCGATTTCCTGGCCATAGCGTTGCGTCAGGCAGCCGGTCACACACAGTACGCGGCACTCGCCTGTTTCCTTATACTCCGCCAGTTCCAGAATGGTGCGGATGGATTCCTTCTTGGCAGGCTCAATAAAACCGCAGGTGTTGACCACCAGCACATCGGCCTCTTCCGGCTGCGATGTTAACAAAAAACCATCCTGCACCAACAAATGCAGCATGTGCTCTGTGTCTACGCGGTTCTTGGCACAGCCAAGGGAAACAACGCCAACCTTCATGCTACCTCCGGGCGGCATTCCGCCCACCGCCAAAGTATATCATGCCAAGCCAAACCAAACAAGTGTTTGCCATGAGGCGTTATTGCGTGTCATCTACGGGACGCAACTCGGCACGGCGGCGTGCCAGCACCTCAGGGCGGGCAACGCTAAAACCAAAGAAACCCTGCGGCTCGTGCATGGTCATGTACATGCCGTGGCAATAGGCTGCCAGGTTGGCTTGATCTAAATGTATCTTGCCGTTTTGATCCATCAGGTGCTCGGCCACACCGGTGGATATAACATTGGCAACAAACATGGTGTGCGAGCCCAGGGGAAGGGTGCGATCTACTTTACAGGCCAGATAGGCTGGGGCCTGCCGGATGGCGGGTGCTAACTTCATACCTACCGCGGGCTCCGGGTCAAATCCGCAGGCTGCAAACTTGTCAATATCCCGCCCGGATTTGACGCCGCACAGATCAGCCCACCGCACCATATCCTCGGAAACCAGATTGATGACAAACTCCCCCGTTTGGGTAATCAACTCGTGAGAGTAGCGCTCCGGCTTCACCGAGATAGACACCATGGGCGGCTTGGAGCATACAATGCCAGCCCATGCCACGGTAATCAAATTGGGGCGTTCACCCACGCGGGCGGCGCTGACCAGCACAACAGGGTTGGGCGCCAATAAGGTGCCTGGGTTTAACGGGACAAAAGCCATGTGTTCCTCACTCTCCGGCGCTGCGCCTGCTTTCGGCTATGCCGCGCAGCACCTCAGGTTCGCGCATGTCGCGCGCGTTGGTAAACATTTTACGTGTCAGCACCGCACCGCTGCGATAGTACAGGCTGATGAACGGGCAATCCTCAAAAAAGCGGGACTGAATCTGATACAGCAGCATCTGATAATCCTCGCGCTTGGTGGCGGAGCGCAATGATTTGAACAACTCATCCATCTCTGTGGACTGATAGCGTGAATAGTTGCCGGTGTTGCCGCGCATCAGCAAAAAACCGGGGTCGGGCGCTACATCCATTTGAAACGCCGCCAAGCACAGGTCAAAGCTGCCGGATTTTAGGGCCTCGCGGGCCTGGGTAAAGCTCATGGCCTTCACATTGGCATGAATACCAACATCAGCCAGCATGCCTGCAATCTGGTGTGCAGTGCTCAGCCGGACACTGTTTTCTTGCTCTTCATACACAAAGAAACGCAGCACTAGGTTACGTTTTTTGCCGTCGATCATCTTCTCGCGGATGGTGTCTTCGTCATCGCCATCGATCCATCCGGCGGCATCCAGCATTTCACGCGCCAGATCGGGGTTGTATTCATGCCGCCCGGCGTTCTCGTTGTACATCCAGGTGCCTACCGGCATCAGCGTATCGGTGCGTGCAGCCATGTTCATATAGGTGGTGCTGGTGATGGCGTTCAGGTTGATGGCGTGCCGGATGGCCTTGCGTACCAGAATATCGTTTAATTCCACCGAACGGTTGTTCATCATCAGCGTTTCCAGCTGCCGCGTGCGGTAGGTCAGGTTGAAGCTGTTCATACCGGAGCGATACTGTGCCGCTGTCAATGAGCGCGTCAGGATGGCATCCACGCGGTTATATTCATAGCTGGATATCAGGTCACGGTTCGTTGCGTGGAAAATGGTCATAATCTGCCCCACGGTGACCGAGCCATTCCACCATAAAGGGTTTTTGCTTAACAGCATATAATCCTTGGGCACAAAAGCATCCGCTATATACGGCCCGGTGCCCGGTGGGTTGTCGGCCCCGACTTGCGCCTGCGGCACCACCGGGAAGGTCATGGCATACAGAAAACCATAGTTAGGGCGCGAGGTGCGTATTACTACGGTCAGGTTGTCGTTGGATTGGATGTCATCGATAAAATACCGCAGGGATGCATACGGTCCTTTGCTGGCCACGGTTTCATCATCCACCAGGCGCTTAATCTCATGTGCGCTGGCCACCACATCGCTGGCAGTCAGCGGCGAACCATCATGGAACGTCAGCCCTTCGCGCAGCGTAAAATACCATGTGCGTCCGTCGCTGCTGCTTTCCCACCGCTCGGCCAGGCAGGGACGGGGGTTGTAGTCATCATCTATCTGAACCAACCCTTCATATATCAACGCAGTCAAGGACATCATTTCCCGCTCCACCGAGGTAAAGGGGTTAAGCCGCTGGGTGGTGACCGAGGTTAGCCCCAACAGCAGCGAATCTTCCGGGTTGGTGGCTTGCCCGCTTAAAGGCAGCAGCACCAACACCAGCAGCAATAAAATTAGTCTATTTGCGCGAGACATCATATTCGTGGTACAAGGCATACGCATCCATCACTTTCGTTACATAACTTAGGGTATCGGGCATGGGGATCTGGGGCAGTAAAATGGTTTTTTTGTCCTCCGCCAGGCGCAAGGCCCATAGCTTTACATTGTCAGCGCCGGCGTGATAGGCGGCGGACGTCATCACCGGGTTGCCTGCAAACTGGCTGCTCAATTGCGCCAGATACCAGGTGCCGAAGCGAATGTTGAGGTCCGGGTCGTACAGGTGCTCATATTGATAATCGTTAAAGCCCAAGCGCTGCGCAATCCATGTGCCGGTGCCCTCCATGATTTGCATCAGCCCGCGCGCGCCAACCTTGCTTTCTGCATAGGGTTCGTAATGGCTTTCCCGCGCGATAATGGCCGATACAAAGGAAGGGTCTACCTGATACTCGACCGCATATTTCTTGATCAGGTCATATACGCCGGAGTTGCGTCGCATGCTGACATAATAACCGATCAGACGCTGATGTTCCGCTTCTGCCGCTGCGCGCTGCTCATGAAGTGAAATGATCTGCGCCTGGGTCCCGGCAGATGAAATTCTCAGGGAAATCAGCACCAACAGCAATGCCAACGGCACAGCCAGCCAGAGCAACGCTTTGAGCGGTGCTTTCTTTTTTTTGCGCGCATGCAGGCGGTCGCTGCGGCTGGTGCGCGGGGCAGGCTGGGGGATAGGCGCCCGCTGAGGACTGGGCTGCTGCGCTGCAGGCATGGAACGCGGCGGCATTGAGCTGTGAGGTTGAGAGGGCATGCCCTGTGGTTTGCGCGGCTCAGTCATGACGAACTCTTTCCTGCACATCAGCCCACAGCGCCAGCACCTTCTGCGCACTGTGCTCAAGCGTGCCGTCCGTGCGGATGACATGGGTGGAGCGCCGCGCCTTTTCGATGCCCGGAAGCTGGCTTTGAAGCCGTGCGCGCGCCTCACGGATGGTCAGACCATCGCGCCTGCGCAGGCGCTCCATCTGGATGCGTTGCGGCACATAGGCACACCACACCTCGTCGCAGTGTGCGTCATAGCCCGTTTCGTGCAGCAACGGAATTTCCAGCACCACGATGTCAGCTACACACTGGGCAATCTGCTGCTCTATGTCCGCATATACCAGGGGGTGTATGATACCGTTCAACTGCTGCCGCTTGTCCTCATCGGAAAAGATAAGATCTGCCAGCGCTTTGCGGTTAAGGTGTTCGCCCATAAAAACGCCATCCCCAAAGGCCTGACGGATGGCAGGTAGCGCCGCGCCACCCAGCTGGGTCAGCTTACGCGAAAGCGCATCGGCGTCGATGACGATAGCGCCTGCTTCACGCAAGGCGCGGGCCAAGTTAGACTTGCCCGAGGCAATGCCGCCCGTCAGGCCAATCACATAGGGTTTACTTGGTTTCATACCAGCTCCGTCCGATGCGCACATCGCTAATTAAGGGCACGCGCATGGAGACTACCTGCTCCATGCAGCTTTTCAGTATCTTTGCTACATTGTCCGCTTGCTGTTCAGGCGCTTCCACCAGCAGTTCGTCATGCACCTGCAGGATAAGCCGTGCACCGGTGTCGCCTTTGGCCAACTCTGCGTGCACGCGCACCATGGCCGCCTTGATGATATCGGCAGCGGTGCCCTGGATGGGCGTGTTCATGGCAGCGCGCTCACCAAAGTTACGCAACGTGGCGTTGCGGGATGTTAACTCCGTCAGGTACCGGCGGCGCCCAAACAGGGTTTGAGCATATTCGTTGGCATAGCCATCGCGCACCGCTTTGTCCATATACGCCTTGACGCCGGGATAGCGCTCAAAGTAGCGGTTTATAAAGTCCCGCGCCTCGGCGCGCGTGATGCCAATATTGCGCGCCAGGCCAAAGTCGCTGATGCCATAGACAATGCCAAAGTTGACGGCCTTGGCGGCGGAGCGCATCTGCGGTGTAACCTCCTCCATGTCAATGCCTGCCACGGCCGCTGCCGTGCGGGTATGGATGTCATGCCCCTGATTGAAGGCATCGCACATGGCTTCGTCCTGGCTCATGTGTGCCAGCACGCGCAGCTCAATCTGTGAATAGTCCGCATCCACCAACACATAGCCCGGTGCGGATACAAACGCGCGGCGGATGTCCCGCCCCAATGGCGTGCGCACCGGGATGTTTTGCAAATTCGGCTCGGCCGAAGAGATACGCCCGGTGGCCGTGCCCGTCTGGTCAAACGTAGTATGTATACGCCCATCGGCCTCCACCTTGCGCAGCATGGGGTCAATGTACGTGCTGTTTAATTTTGCATACTGCCGGTATTCTAAAATCAGCGGCACAATGGGGTGCAGGTCGCTGATGGATTCCAGCGTGTCGGCATCGGTGCTGTAGCCGGATTTGGTCTTGCGCCGGAAGGGCAGGCCCAGGTCCTCAAACAGCACTTTGCCCAGCTGCTGTGGACTGTTGACATTAAACGGGGCGACCCCGCTGTGCCGGAAAATATCCTCCTGCAGCGCCGTAGTGCGCTCGGTAAACACCTGTCCCAATTCGGTTAAAACTTGCGTGTCTACCTGGAAGCCCACAACCTCCATGTCATACAACACCTGTACCAGCGGCAATTCTATCTCATGATACAGCGCAGTCATCCCTTCGTCTTTCAGCTGCTGTACCTGCAGTGCACGCAAATCATGCACGCCGGAGGCATCGGGGGCAGCAAATTGCTCCAGCGCAAAGCTTTTTTCCTGCGGATTGTGCAGATAGGCTGCAATCATGGTGTCCCACGCCAACGCAGGCTGTTGTGCGCCTGCCTTGCGCATGCGGTGAAACAGCGTCTTGGCATCATGCGCAGCGATGCTGTGAGGCGTTTTCGTTAGGGCGGACAATGCTTCTTCCATTGTCAAGGGCCCTGCGGTGCTTAGCATATCCAGCTGATATGGCGCGGCTTCCATTTTAAGGCGGCGTTTGTCCGGGCGTGCCAGCGTTAGCTCTGTGCCGGTTATATGCACGCTGAGTTCATCAGCGTTCTCACTAAAGGCCGCCACATCAGCAGCGCTTTGAGGTTGTTCCCAGGCTTGCCAGGGCGAGGGTTCCGGCTGCGGGGGGTTATTGTCCGGCGCATTCTGTTCTGCGATACGGCGCACACGCTCGCTGGCCGTGTTCAGGCCATATTTTTGCAGCACTGGAAGCCCTTGATCCAGCCGCGTTAAGCGCCAGTCCGATAACTGATAGGTGATGGGCACGTTGCGGTCGATGGTGGCTAACATGCGGGAAGAAAGAGCCTGCTCGCGGTTGTCGCGCAGGCGCTCTCCCAACTTACCCTTGATATCCTCGGCGTGTGCCAGCACATTGTCCACCGAGCCATATTCCTGCAATAGCTTCACTGCCGTCTTGTCGCCCACACCGGGCACGCCGGGTATATTATCGCTGGCATCACCCATCAGGCCTTTCCAGTCGGGCACTTGCTCCGGTGTAACGCCATAGGTTTCTTTCACTTGTTCGGGATCAAAATGCACGATGTCGGAAATACCTCTGCGCGTAAATAACAAAGATACGCCATCGCCCACCAGCTGCAGCGCATCGCGGTCGCCGGTCAGCAGCAGGCTGTCTATGCCGTCTTTTTGTGCGCGCAGCGAAATGGTGCCCAGCAGATCATCGGCCTCATAGCCGGGCTTGGACACCACGCCAATGCCCATGGCCGATAGGATTTCCTGGAGCACCGCAAACTGCGGGCGCAAGTCCTCGGCCATGGGGGCCCGCCCCTCTTTATAAGCGGGGAAATGCTCGTGCCGGAAGGTGGGGCCATGTTCATCAAAGGCCACCACGCAATACTGCGGTTCATAATCATTGAATGCCTTGAGCAGCATGGCCAGAAAGCCGTGCACAGCATTGGTAGGCACGCCATCCTGGTCCATGGGGGGCAGCGCATGGTACGCCCGGTGCATCAGGCTGTGACCATCCACAATCAGGCAAGTTTCGCGCAAAAAAATCACCTCACAGGCATTGTAACATACACACACCAAACACGACAGTTATATCAGCGCATGAAAAGTGCCGCTACCCAGTATTGAATAGCGGCGCTTGGTGCTATCAATCAGGTATAAAGCGGATGTGCGTTGGTCAGTTTGCATACCGTGGCTTTGACCTTGTCCACGGCGGCTTCGCCCTGTTCTAAGATGTCGGCAATGCAATCGGCAATAATAGCCATGTCCTGTTCATCCATGCCGCGGGTGGTAACGGCCGGCGTGCCGATGCGGATGCCGCTGGTGAAGGCAGGCTTGCGCTGATCACGCGGCACCATGTTTTTGTTGACTGTGATGTTGGCCTGCCCCAGCAGCGTTTCCATGTCCTTGCCGGTCATCTCCAGGTCGGCAAAGTCCAGCAGCAGCAGGTGGTTGTCCGTTCCGTCGGACACCATGCGCACGCCGCGCTCGCGCAGGCGTTTTTCCAGGGCCTTGGCGTTATTAAGGATGTGCTGCTGATACTCGCGGAATGTAGGCTGCAACGCCTCGCCAAAGCACACGGCCTTGGCTGCGATAACATGCATCAACGGGCCGCCCTGCGTCCCAGGGAATACAGCCTTGTCAATGGCCTTGGCATGTTCCTCTTTGCACAGGATCATGCCGCCGCGCGGGCCACGCAGGGTTTTGTGTGTGGTGGTGGTCACAATATCGGCATAGGGCACAGGGGAGGGATGCAGCCCTGCCGCTACCAGACCGGCAATGTGCGCCATATCCACCATTAGATAGGCCCCTACTTCATCGGCAATCTCGCGGAAAGCTTTAAAGTCGATGGTGCGTGGATAGGCGGAAGCACCGGCAACGATCATGCGCGGGCCATGCTCCTGCGCGATCTTGCGCAGCGCGTCATAGTCAATGGTCTCCGTGTCCGGATGCAAGCCATAGGAAGCAAACTGATAATAGCTGCCGCTCAGGTTAAACGGGCTGCCGTGCGTCAAATGGCCGCCGTGGTTCAGGCTCATGCCCAGTACCTTGTCGCCGGGTTTGAGCAATGCAAAATACACTGCGGCATTGGCCTGTGCGCCGGAATGGGGCTGCACGTTGGCATGCTCGGCCCCAAACAGGGATAGTGCGCGCTCGCATGCCAGGTTTTCCACTGTGTCCACATGTTCGCAGCCGCCGTAGTAACGCTTGCCCGGGTAACCCTCCGCATATTTGTTGGTCAGCGGGCTGCCCATGGCTGCCATCACGGCCGGGCTGACAAAGTTTTCGCTGGCGATGAGTTCAATATGCTCCTCCTGGCGGATACATTCATCTGCAATCGCACGGCGAACCTCGATATCCTCGTTAAGCACAGCGGGAACCTGCCACATAATTGCTTCTCCTTAACTACACATAAATACCACATGCGTTGTCAGGCGCCCCTGCAGCACATCCCAACTTGCGCTTACTGCTGCTTCCTTCCGGACCTGACAGGGTTCACACCATGAGATCGCACAGGACCCGACATCGCATGCGGCAGAAGCATCATACCGTACTTCCCGCACCTTTGCAACTTGCATATTTGCCCCAACCCCTCACATGGGGCTGAAAAATATGTTTACACGCTTGTTCTTGCATGATATACTTATTTGGTCTGAGGACAAACCGCAGGCTCGGGGGTACCGCTTCTCCGTGGGCCATCTGTGTCGGCGGCGATTGAAGGGGCGAAAAGCCCAATAAGGAGGAACCATGAACAAGGAGACCAAGACCCAGATTATCGAGAAGTTTGCCCGTCACGAGGGCGACACCGGTTCGCCGGAGGTTCAGATTGCCGTGCTGACCACACGTATCAACCATCTCAACGAACACCTGAAGCTCAACAAAAAGGATCATCACAGCCGCCGCGGCTTGCTGCTGATGGTTGGACGCCGCCGCGGGCTGCTGGACTATCTAAGCCGCACCGATATTGAGCGGTATCGCTCGCTGATTGCGGAGTTGAATCTGCGCAGATAATGTATCTCACGGGCCGGAACTGCCGTGTTCCGGCTCTTTTATTGCAAGCGCCCAAGGGCGCACTATGGTTGTTAAGGAGAAGAGGATGGATTACAAAACCTACACGATGGACTTTGCCGGCCGGCCGCTGACGGTTGAGTTTGGCAAATATGCTCAGCAATCAGCCGGATCAGCACTGGTACGCTACGGTGATACCGTGGTGCTTGTCAATGCTACTGTATCTGATACCGTGCGCGAAGGCGTGGATTTCTTCCCGCTGAGCGTTGACTTTGAAGAAAAACTATATTCTGTGGGCAAGATTCCCGGCGGCTTTATCAAGCGTGAGGGCCGCCCGACCGAGAAGGCCGTGTTGACCTGCCGCCTGATTGACCGCCCGCTGCGCCCGTTGTTTGACAAGGGCATGCGCAATGATGTGCAGGTGGTGGCCACCGTGCTGTCGGTGGATACCAACAACCCGCCGGACATCCCCTCGATGATCGGATCCTCCATTGCGCTGAGCATCAGTGAGATCCCGTGGGCAGGGCCCACCGGGTCGGTGCTGGTGGGCAAGGTAAATGGCCAGCTGATTCTCAACCCTGATGAAGCCCAGCGCGCTGTAAGCGACATGCATCTGGTCGTGTCTGGTACCAAGGATGCCATCATGATGGTAGAGGCCGGTGCCAACGAGGTGTCCGAGGAAGCCATGCTGGAAGCCATCCTGTTTGCCCACGAGGCAATCAAGGAGCTAGTGGCCTTCCAGGAAAAAATCGTGGCTGAAATTGGCAAGCCCAAGAAAGAATTCCCGCTGGTTACTACCGGTGAGGATGTGGTTCAGGCTGTGCGCGAGTACGCGTACGACAAGGTTGTATGGAATTTTGACACCACCGATCGCAGCGAGCGTCAGCAGCGCGAGGAGCAGGTCAAGGCTGAAGTGAAGGCTTATTTTGCCGAGACTTTTGCAGGCCGTGAGGGAGAGGTTTCTGATGCCCTGTACAACCTGAACAAAGAAGTCATGCGCCGCAAAATTTTGGATCAGGGCATCCGTCCTGATGGCCGCTCCACGCAGGAAGTACGCCCCATCTGGTGCGAAACTGGCATCTTGCCGCGCACCCACGGCAGTGCGATATTTACCCGTGGGCAGACGCAGGCCTTGACGGTTACCACCTTAGGCTCCTTGCGTGAGGTGCAGATGCTGGATGGATTGTCAAACGAGGATTCCAAACGCTATATTCACCACTACAACATGCCGCCCTATGCCACCGGCGAAGCTGGCCGCATGCGTTCGCCTGGGCGCCGCGAAATCGGCCACGGCGCGCTGGCTGAGCGTGCGTTGGAGCCTGTTATCCCCAGCGAAGAGGAGTTTCCCTATGCGCTGCGTCTGGTCAGCGAGGTGCTGTCCAGCAACGGCTCGTCCTCCATGGCTTCGGTGTGCGGCAGCACGCTGTCGCTGATGGATGCCGGCGTGAAGATCAAGGCGCCGGTGGCTGGCGTGGCCATGGGCTTGATCAAGGATGAACAGTCCGACAAGGTAGCGGTGCTTACCGACATCCTGGGGCTGGAAGACTTCCTGGGCGACATGGACTTTAAGGTCGCAGGCACCATGAACGGCATCACCGCCATTCAGATGGATATCAAGATCAAAGGCATTGATCGTCCCATCCTGCAGCAGGCATTGCGCCAGGCGCTGGATGGACGGCTGCATATCCTGAAAATCATGCTGGATACGCTGGCACAGCCCCGTGAGAATCTGAGCCAGTATGCGCCCAAGATCATCACCTTCATGATTAACCCGGATAAGATCCGTGAAGTGATCGGGCCCGGCGGCAAGATGATTAACAAAATCATCGCCGAAACCGGCGTGAAGATCGACATTGAGGATGATGGACGTGTGGCCATCGCCACCCCCGATGAGGCTGCTGCCAGCAAGGCGCGCAAGATCATCGAGGGCATCGCCAAGGATGTCGAAGTGGGCGAAGTGTACCATGGCAAAGTGGTGCGCGTGATGAGCACACTGGGCGCCTTTATTGAGCTGCTGCCTGGCAAGGATGGCATGTTGCACATTTCCAAGCTCGCCAACGAGCGTGTGGAGAAGGTGGAGGACGTGCTCAACGTAGGCGACGAGGTAGAGGTCAAGGTGTCTGAGATTGACTCCCAGGGCCGCGTCAATCTTATTCGTAACGACATGGTGTACGAGCGCAAGCCTTTCAACCGCCCAACAACAGGTGACCGGAGACGTCCCCCGCGCCGTGATGGACGGTCCAACGACTGATTAGCGCATTAAGTATGAAGCGGGGAACCCTTGCGGTTCCCCGTTTATCTGTAAGGAGAAACATGCCGGATATCATTACATTGGATAATGGCTTGCGCGTGGTGTGGCAGCGTATGGCCCACCTGCGTTCGGTGTCGGTAGGCATTTGGGTCAAAGCCGGTTCTATGTTGGAAAGCGAAGCCGAGAACGGCCTGTCGCATCTGAATGAGCATATGTCGTTTAAAGGCTCTCATACTTGGACGGGCCGGGAACTGGCCATGCGCATGGACATGATTGGCGGCAATGTCAACGCAGCTACCAGCAAAACGCTGACGATGTACTATGCCAATGTGACCGATGAAAACCTGCCGGAGGCGCTGAGGCTGCTGAGTGAAATTGTACTGCACCCCAAAATGGATGCGGAGGATATTGCACGGGAAAAGAATGTTGTGCTGGAAGAAATCCGCATGGCGCAGGACAGCTATGAGGATGTGGCGGATGATTTAATCAGCCGTGCCACCTATCAGGGAAATACACTGGCGCAGACGGTGCTGGGCGATGCGCAGCGCATTGCTTCCTATGACCGTAGCGCCATTACAGCATATCGCGAAAAATACTATCATCCGGCCAATACCGTGGTGGCGCTGGCCGGAAGAATGAATCGTGAACAAGTGATGGAACTGGTCAAGGAGCGTTTTGATGCTTGGCAACCAAGAAATGAGGCCGCTGTTTATCCCAGCGCCCAGGCCAACCAGCGCGTGGCGCTGGCGGTGGATGCGCCGTCGGAGCAAACGCATCTGAGCGTAAGTTATCCCGGCCTTGCGATGAACAGCAGGGATACCTATGCCATGCTGGTGCTCAATAATATTTTAGGTGGTTCCATGTCCTCACGCCTGTTTCAGCGCATTCGCGAAAACGCGGGCATGGCCTACAATGTCTATTCCAGTGCCAGCATGTACCCAACCTGCGGCGATCTGCAAATCTATGCCGCCACGGCCCCCAAGCAGGCGCGCAGCGTCCTTGCGCAGATGGAGGAGGAGCGTGTTCGTTTGCTGGCCGATGGCATTACGCAGGCAGAACTGGAGCAGGGAAAAACACAGATTAAGACCAACTATGTTTTAGCGCAGGAAAGCGCCTATCATCGCATGGCAGCGCTGGGCACCGGATTGCTAGTGCGCAACAAGCTGCGCACGCCCAGCACCGTGCTGCGTGGCCTCAGCCGCGTAACGGCGGAGGATGTCATGCGTGTCGCACATAAAACGTTGGGTGTTCATTGCAATGTGGCGGCAGTGGGCAAGAAAGCACCCACGCTGGTTGAGTGGGCGCAAAAGGAGCTGTACGGCGGATAATCGGGGAATGAATAGAGCGTCTTATCTATACGCTGCTAAAAAACAATGGTTGTAACAAAAATGTGAAAAGTTGTTGCCAACTTGAAACATCTTCCGTTTTCCGCTACAATTGCGGCAAAGGGAGGTGTTTTTTGTGCGCAGGCTGCTTTGTGTGTTGGTGTGTTTGCTGCTCGTACCCTTGGTGGTCAGCGCGCAGCCCACGCCCGTTATTGAAATTGAAGTTAGGACGGAGGAAATAGCCCGGAACGGCGGCACTCTTTCTTATCCGCAGATTATCCATCCTGATGCTGCTGTACAGGATGCCATCAACAATAGCATCCTTGAAAAAGGCCGCATTGCCGATCATACTGCGACGCTTGCTACTCTGACGGAGGGCGGAACGAGCCTGACAGTGACTTCACAGGCAGCATTATATCCCGAAACTGGTGTGCCTTCAGTGCTTACCGTGCTGATGGAAGCGCATGGGCGGATGCCTGCCGGCCGTCCTGGCAGCATGATGGAACCCATGATGTTCCGTCTATCTGATGGCGCGCTTATATCTGGCGAAAGTGTTTTCCTGGATCGCAACGCTGCGCAGGAGGTTATTGATGCATATATTGATGAGCATATTGTGCCCGACTTGAGCGTATATTTGGATCCGTTTATGCTAACCCCGGCCCCGCTGGAGCGGCTTGTGGCCGATAAAACCGGCGTTACCATTTACTACCCGGCGGAGGAGTTTACCAGCCTGTCCGGCCGTGGTGTGGCTATACATTTGGCCTTTCATGAATTGCCGGAACTGTGGGATTTTGAAGCGGGACATACGCTGGCGCTGATGGGCCTGGCAGCTGACGCATGGATGCTGCAGCCCGAAAGCGCACAAAACATTGCCAATAGTGTAAGTGAAGGGTTGCTGCCCGGGCTCCCGGTGCAGCTGGGCGAGGCTGTGCAGCCGTTGGCTGACCGCTTTGGGCAGCCCTTGGATACAGAGTATTTCCCTGCCGGTGAAAAGCATTACCTAGAGGATGCCATTTTTCGACAGACCTATGTGATTTCCGATGCTGACAACGCACAGGATGCAGTAGTGACCGGTATTGTATCGCAACGTTTGGGGCTGTATGGGCTTCTCCCTGGAGTTACCACGCGCAATGCGTGTGAGGAAACGCTGGGTGTGCCATTCACTACATTGCCCATGGATGCAGGTACGGCTGAAGCCTATGGTTTCTCGGAAGGGGAATTGCTTACGTATCTATTTGGACAAAACAGCCTAATGCTCGTCTTCGGGTATGACCAGGTGCTGACTGCTATCTATCTTTCGGCAGGACAGCCATAAACAGGGGGATATCATTGTCCAGTGCACGCAGAACAACGAAACCCGCCCTCCGGTCTACGGACCGTGGGGGGCTTCTTTCACTGTCGGTTGGCATTGTGCTGATAGCCTTTGGTATCGGCCTGCTGGTGGGCTTATTTCAGCAGACCACCTCAGCCTCGCTGCGCTGGTTTTTGTATGTATCCCTTGGCTTAGGCGGGTTGCTGTACCCTGTGGTGCCTGTGCTGGTGCTGTGGCTGGGGGCCTTGTTGGTGCTCTCATCCCGGCGATATGTGTCCTTCCGGGCGTTTGTGTTATCCTTTGTGTTTTATATGTGTTTGGGGGCGACCGTTACACTGTGTACCAATGTGCAGGGCTTTGGGTCGCTGATGGATTATACACATAAGGTGAACAAAAACTATCTGCCCGTACAGGACCCTGGCGGATACAGTGCATATATATCGCTGGCTTTCCGGCGCTATGGCGATACCATGACCCCGGTGCCCGGCGGCGGCTGGCTCGGCATGGTGCTAGCGTATCCACTATGGCGATTAGCAGGTACCACTTGGAGCCTTGTGCTGCTTATTTTAGCGATGATTTCGCTGTTCTTTGGCATGATACGGCGCACCCCTGCCTCGCTGATTCGTGCCTTGGATGCGCGCCGGGCACGTCGCCAGCCAAAGGAGGGAGCTCCCCAGCAAGTACCTGTGCTTGGCATGGATCCGGTGGCACAGCCTGCAACGGAGCAGGCGGATGCCCCGGTTGCGGCCTCTCCTGAAATAACGCCTGCTGCACCGGTTGCAGAGGAGCCGGTGCCCCAGCAGCCTGCCCCGGCACAGCGCAGCATACCTATTCCCGCTTATACGCCGCCACAGCCTGTTCCTTCTTATGAGGAGGACATGGAAGAGGATGACAATGGATTTATTCCGATACAGCAAGGCGCTGTAGTTACCTATGCGGAAGTTGTCCCATCCGCCCGTCCGGCTGCTACATCGCAAGCAGGGCCTGAAGCGCCCCGTATACCGGTTACTTCACAGCCTGCGCATGAGCAGCGTTCAACCACCGTTGTCCCTGCGGCGCCTGTTGTGCAGCAGGAGCCCGTTCCACAGCCTGCTCCTGTTGTGGAAACCCCCATAACACCACCGCAGCCGGCACCAGCAGTTGAAACGCAAAAGCCCGCTGCACCTGTTCCTGCTGCTACGAAAACTGCTGCTGCGGCCAGTAAACCTATTCAACCTCAACCTGTGCCGGCCCCTGCGCCGGTTCGCAACGCACCTGTGCGTGAGGTAAACACCGCGCCGGCCGTACCCCTGACCGGCAAGCGTATACCAGTCAATCCGCTGGCTGCTGCCAGCACAGGCGAACGCCGTATGGATGGCATGGTGGATGGTACGCAGCGCAAACACATGCAGCTGCAATGGACGGGCAGCAACTATGAGCGCCCGCCTTTCCGGCTGCTGACGGAGCCTCCGGCCAATCAAGACACTGATACAACCGAGGCTGATCAGGCCCGCGCAGAGAATCTGATCCAAACGCTGGAGAATTTCAATATCAGCGCACAGCTGCATCAGGTAGTGCGTGGCCCGGCGGTTACACGCTTTGCCATCCGGCTGGCCGAGGGGGTCAATGTCAGCCGTTTGCGCAATGTAATGGACAATGTTTCCATGGAATTGTTGTCCAAGTCGCCTGCACGTGCTGAAATCCCCATTCCCGGTACACGGTTGATTGGCATTGAGGTGTCCAACGATAAGTCCACCCCCGTATATCTGCGCGAGGTGCTGGAAAGCCAGAAAATGCGCGAGGCCAAGACCCCCACCACCGTGGCGCTGGGCCTTGATATCACGGGCACCCCGGTGCTGTGCGACCTGATGGACATGCCGCATTTGCTCATTGCCGGTGCCACCGGCAGCGGTAAATCTGTGTGCATTAACAGCATTATCACCAGCCTTTTGTATTGTGCATCGCCGGATGCTGTGCGCTTGATTCTGGTGGATCCCAAGTATGTGGAACTACAGCCCTATAACGACATACCGCACTTGCTGCTGCCTGTCATTACCGACCCCAAGAAGGCTGTGAGTGCGCTGGAATGGGTATGCCAGGAGATGGATGAACGATACCAGAAACTGCAAAAAACCGGTACGCGCAACGTGGATGCTTACAACGCTAAGATGGGATCGGACGAAGAAAAACTGTCTAAGCTGATTGTTATTGTAGATGAAATGGCCGACCTGATGGCTACCTCCGGCAAGGTCATCGATGAGCATATCAAGCGCATCACCGCCAAGGCGCGCGCGGCAGGCATTTGCTTAATCCTGGCCACGCAGCGCCCATCGGTGGACGTTATTACCGGCGTTATCAAGGCCAATATCCCCAGCCGCATTGCGTTTCAGGTAAGTTCCTTGGTGGACAGCCGCACGATATTGGACGGCCCTGGCGCTGAAAAATTGTTAGGCTTTGGCGATATGCTGTATTTGCCGCGCAACTATTCCTCGCCCAAACGTGTGCAGGGCTGCCTGACCACTGATGCGGATGTAAGCCGTGTGGTGGAGTATGTCAAGAGCCACAATACACCAAACTACAACTTGGACATCATGGAGCACATTGAAAAGGGCGGAAACGAATCCAATGGCAATGGCAGTCTTGCGGCCGATGATGCGGACAGTGCGGAGTTTGACGAGCTGCTGCCCAAGGCCATTGAAATGGCGGTGGAGGCGGGGCAGATGTCCATCAGCATGCTGCAGCGCGTGCTGCGCGTAGGCTATGGCCGTGCCGGACGGTTGATTGACGAAATGGATCGCCGCGGCATCATCAGCGGCAATGAAGGCACCAAGGCCCGCAAAACCCTCATTACAAGGGAGGAGTACGCCAACATGCAGGGCGATCTCTAACGCTTGTGTACAAAGGGTGATTATGATACTATTTGTGCGATAGGCATTGTCTATCGCATTATTGTTCCATGGCAGGTGGCAAGTTGGTTCATTTGTTTGTAGATGCTACGGGCGGCGACCATGCACCGGCAGCCCAGGTTGCGGGCAGCATTGCTGCGTTGCGTGCCGATCCTGATTTAAAGCTTACGCTGGGTGGGGATATCCGTGTGCTGGAAGGCCTGGTAGCCGATGCAGGGGACGTGGCCGCGCGGCTTCAATTGCGCGATACACCCGAAGTCATCACCAACCACGATGCCCCAGCCATTGCCATCCGGCAGAAAAAACGTTCGGCCATTGTTGAAGGCATGCTGTCGGTGCGCTCCGGCGAAACCGATGGCTTTGTGTCGGCCGGTTCCACCGGTGCAGTGCTGCTGGGCGGCATGCTGCGCTTAGGCCGTGTCAAAGGTGTGGAGCGTCCTGCATTGGCTCCGCTTTTGCCCAATGGCAAAGGCAGCTTTCTGCTGATAGACTGTGGGGCCAATGTGGATTGCAGGCCTGATTATCTGGTGCAGTTTGGCATCATGGGCGATATCTACATGCAGCACGTGATGGGCGTTAAAAACCCGCGCGTGGGCCTGGTCAACATTGGCGAGGAGCCCGAAAAGGGCAACGCGCTGTATAAAGATACCTACCCCCTGATGCAGCAGGCGGATTTTAACTTTGTGGGCAATATCGAGGCGCGCTATATCACCCAAGATAGAGCCGATGTGGTGGTATGCGATGGCTTTAACGGCAACCTCATCCTGAAGTTTATGGAGGGTGTGTCTGAAACCTTGCTGAAAATCATCAAGCAAGAGTTATTGGCCGATACCCGCAGCAAGATGGGAGCCCTGCTGGCCAAGCCTGCTTTTTCACGGGTGAAAAAACACATGGATTATTCCGAGGTGGGTGGCGCGCCGCTGCTGGGCGTAGCAGGCAGCGTGGTCAAGGCCCACGGCAGCAGCAATGCCAAGGCGTTTGAAAGCGCCATCCGACAGGCCGTTCATATGGTGCAGGGCAATGTTGCCCGCATCATTGATGAAAAAATTAACGCATAGGAAGGAGAACATTATGGTATTTGAAACAGTAGCCAAGATGATTGCAGATCAACTCAAGGTGGATCTCAGCAAGATCACCCGCGATGCCAAGCTGGTGGAGGATCTGGGGGCGGACAGCGCCAATGTTATGGTGCTGATCATGGACCTGGAGGATCAATACGGCATGCAGGTAGAGGACAGCGCAATCACCTCGCTCAAGACAGTGGGCGACGTTGTTGACTATATTGAGGAAAAACAAAAGTAAGTTGCTGGAAGACAATGGCTGCCGCAACAACAGGCGGCAGCTTTTTAATGATACGCTGATGAAATCGATGGGCTATACTTTTCGTAATCCGGCGCTGCTGACACAAGCCCTGACACACCCCTCCATGGGGAAGGAGCATAATCAACGCCTTGAGTTTTTGGGCGATGCGGTGCTGGAGTTTTGTGCCAGCCATGCTTTGTATGCTTTAAAACCTGCGCTGCCGGAGGGCGATATGACGCGCCTGCGCGCAGCGATGGTCAAGGAAGCCGCGCTGGTGGCCGCTGCCCGTAAAATCAGCTTAGCCGATCATATCATCATGACGGACGAGTGCGCCCGCAACGGCGGCCGCACACGGCCCAGCATTATCTCTGCTGCGATGGAAGCGGTGCTGGCTGCTATCTGGCTGGACGGCGGACTGGATGCTGTACGCATTTTTTTTGAGCGCTTGTGGCTGCCCATTAATTTGACCGCCCTGCGCCCGGTGGATGATAAAAGTGCCCTGCAGGAATGGCTGCAAGCACAAGGGCGCGATGTGCCTGTCTATCAGGTGGTGGGCGAGGACGGCCCCCCGCATGAGCGCGTTTTTCAGGTGCAGGTGCTGGTGGACAACCGGGTGCTGGCACAGGCCCAGGGCCGCAGCAAGAAAGCGGCGGAGCAGCAAGCTGCGCGCGATGCGTTGGCGCAACTAAGAGAGGGCACGCATGAAGCTTAACAGTGTGGAGCTGTATGGCTTCAAATCCTTCCCGCACCGCACGGAGATTCGCTTCAATGAGGGCATCACCGGCATTGTGGGCCCCAACGGTTCGGGTAAAAGCAATATTGCCGATGCCGTGCGCTGGGTGTTGGGGGAACAAAGCGCCAAAATGCTGCGCGGCGCGCGCATGGAGGACGTCATCTTTGGCGGCACGCAGACGCGGAAAGCCATGAACTATTGCGAGGTGTCCCTGACGTTTGATAATCAGGACAGGGCGCTCAACTCTCCCTATGCGGAAGTTTCGGTTACACGCCGCGTATACCGCAACGGGGAGGGCGAATATTTCCTCAACAAAGCCAGCTGCCGCTTGCGGGATATTGTTGAGCTGTTTCGCGATACCGGCATTGGCCGCGACGGATATTCCTTGATTGGGCAGGGGCGTATTGATGATATCTTGTCCAACAACGGCGATGATCGCCGCATGGTGTTTGAGGAAGCGGCGGGTATTGTCACCTACCGCGCGCGCAAGGATGAGGCTGAGCGCAAGCTGGCCCGCACGCGTGAAAACCTGACCCGGCTCAACGATATTTTGTCGGAGGTCACCGCACGCTTAGCCCCGCTGGCTGAGCAATCCGAAAAAGCACAGCGCTATATTGTGCTGGCCGGCGAACTCAAAGACCTTGAAATCAATATCTTCCTGGTGCGCTATGACAACCTGAAAACACGCTCCCAGACGCTTCAGCGGCAAACGGAGGAACTGTCGCGCGTCTTGGCGCAGCAGGAAGAAGAGGTGCAAGCCAGCCTGCGCCAGCGCGACAGCTTGGAGGCGGAACTTTCCCTGGCCGACGAGGATGTCAGCGCCGCCCGTGCAGCGCAGGATACCTTGCGCGAGCGCCTGCACGAAGCGCAGAACGATATAACCCGTGCTCAGGCGCAGGCCGATGCCATGGATCAGGACCTAGCGCGCAGCCACGAAGCCCAGCAGGATACACAGCAGCGCCTGGGCGATATGAAACATGCGCTGGAAGCTGGCAATCAGGATACGCAAAAGGTGGATGCACAAGTAGCGGAAGCGCGGGAGGTCAGTCAGCAGGCCGATGCTGCGCTGGCCGAGGCCCTGCTGTTGGCCGAGGAAGCTGAAACTGCGCTGAATGCCCATCGTGAGAAAATTCTGGATGCCGTCAACCGCATGAGCGATGTGAAATCCCGCCAGGCACGCCAGCAAGCCATGTTGGTACAGATGGAGCAACAGCAGGAACAGCTGCTTGCATCTGCGGCACAAATCCGTGAGGAACAGGAGCGATTGGCCGATACCCTCACTGAGGCTGAACAAGTGCTGGCCCATACCATCAGCGGCTTGGACGAAATGATTGCAGTCGAGCAGGCCTTGGCGCAGCAGACCACACAGGCGCGCCAGCGCATGGAGCAGGGGCAGACCAAACTGGCCGATGCCAGCACGCAGCTGCGCGTGATGGAAAATCAGCTGGCCATGCTGGATAACATGGCGCGCGAGTATGAGGGCTACAACCAGGCCGTTAAGCGTGCGTTGGCCTTTGCAGGCGATGACCCGGATGTATATGGCGTGGTAGCAAGGCTGATATCGGTGCCGGAACGCTATGAAACGGCCATTGATATGGCGCTGGGTGGAACGCTGCAGCACATTGTCACAGAGGATGAGGACGCAGCCAAGCGCATGATTGACTATCTGCGCACCAATCGCCTGGGGCGCACCACCTTTTTGCCCATCAGCGCCGTGCGCGGGCGTACGCTGTCGCGTGAGGAAGAGCGTCTGCTGTCTTTACGCGGATGCCTGGGCGTGGCGTGTGAACTGATTTCTTATGACAGCCGCTTTGAGGGCGTGATGCGCAGTATCTTGGGCCGTATCCTGATTGCGGACAACTTGGACAATGCGATTCAAATATCGCGCGCCGGGCGGCAAAACATCAGCGTAGTTACCTTGGAGGGCGACTTGCTGCGCGCGGGCGGCGCGATGACCGGCGGTACCGCACAAAGCCGCACGGTTAGCCTGTTGGGCCGGGAGCGTGAACTGGTGGAGCGCAGGCAGGCCATCGCTGAGGCCCGTGATGAGTTGGGTAAACTAAAGGATTCGCAGCACGCGCTGGAACAGGAGATGGAGCAGAACGCTCGCGCTTGGGCGGAGCAGCAGGCGCAGGTACAGGACGAACGTATCGCCGTTGCCCGCGATACCGAGCGGCGCAACAAAGCGCGCGAAGCGCTGGAGGCCTGTACAGCCCGTCTGGAGCAGGCCGAGGATGCGCTGGAGCAGCTCAGGCAGGCTGTATCGGATGTTTCGCAGGACTTGCAGCAGGTCAGCGACGAATCGCGTGGTGCCACTATGGACCGTGAAAGCATGGACGCCCTGACTGAGCAGTTGCAACAGGCACTGGCCGAAGCGCGCAGACATGCAGATGATTTGCGAGCGGTGGCCACACAACGTGCAGCTGATTTGGCGCAGCAGGAGCATCGTTGGGATTTGCTGGTGCGTGACCGCGAACGCTTGACCCGCGAAATTAACGCCCTTGAACAGATGGCCGCACGCAGCAGCGTGCAAAGCGATAGTGCCCGCCAGCAGCGTGAGCAGCTGATGCAGGACATAGCGGACAAACAAACACAGCTGGATGCACTAACCCAGCAAACGGACGCCGCGACGCGCCGGGTAAATGATCTGGAAGCCAAACGCCGCGAAAAAGCTGCCGCGCAGCGTGATTGCGCGCTGGCGTTGGATCAACTGCATGTCGCGCGCGAACAAAACCGCGACAAGCTGCACCGCAATGAATTGCTGCTGGCCCGGCTGGATGGCGAGGCCACGGCGTTGAGTGAGCGTCTCTTTGCCTCCTATGAACTCACCTATGAAGGTGCCAATGAATTGCGTGCGGAAGGACGGTTTGAGGTAGGGGCGGCCGAAAAACAGGCGGCGCAGTTGAAGGAAACCATCCGTGAACTGGGCTCTATCAATCTGGATGCTGTCACCGAGTATGACGAGGTGCTGGCCCGTCATCAGGAAATGACCATCCAGCGTGATGACACCATCAAGGCTGAAAATGATCTGATGCAGCTGATTGACCAGCTGCTGCAGGATATGGCCCGGCAGTTTACTGCGGAGTTTGACAAGCTCAACACCTACTTTAGCGAAACCTTTGAACGCCTGTTCGGCGGCGGGCATGCAGAGCTGCGGCTGGCAGACCCCAGCCGTCCGCTGGACTGCGACATTGAGATCGCGGCCCAGCCGCCCGGCAAGAAGCTGCAGTTGCTCAGCCTCTTGTCCGGTGGGGAGCGTGCGCTGACGGCCATTGCCATCCTGTTTGCCATGCTTAAGCTAAAGCCCACGCCTTTTTGCGTGCTGGATGAGATTGAGGCGGCATTGGACGATGCGAACATCGGATGTTTTGCCGATTATCTGCGTGAATATTCCCAAACCACACAGTTTATTGTTATCACACACCGCAAGGGCACGATGGAGCAGTGCGATGCGCTGTACGGCGTATCGATGGAGGAAAAGGGCATATCCTCCATGATCTCCGTCAACCTGCAGGACTACGCTGTATAGCGGGAAAGGACGTTTTATGGCCGGTTTTTTTAAACGCCTAGTGGAAGGCCTGAGCAAAACGCGCGGCAATTTCACCGAAAAGGTCAATGATCTGGTGACCTCTGTACCGGAGGTCAATGAGGATTTTTACGAGGAGCTCACCGATATTCTTATCCTTGCTGATGTGGGCATCCGCGCCACCGAGGAAATCATTGATGAACTGCGCGCGCGCATAACACGCGACAAGGTACGCGATGCCAACAAGGCGCGCGATGTTTTTAAACAGGTGCTGTACGACAAAATGAACATCGGCCGCCCGGCGCTGCATTGGCCCATGGTCATGCTGGTTGTGGGGGTCAACGGTGTGGGCAAAACCACCACCGTGGGCAAGCTGGCCCTGCGCTTTAAGGAGATTGGCCGCAGCGTGGTGTTGGCTGCTGCCGATACCTTCCGTGCAGCAGCGGATGAGCAACTGGCCGTGTGGGCCCAGCGTGCTAATGTGCCTGTCATCACCCAGGGGATGGGCGCGGACCCTGCTGCGGTGGTGTTTGACGCAGTGCAATCCGCCAAGGCGCGCAACACAGATCTGCTTATTGTGGATACCGCTGGCCGGCTGCACAACAAGAAAAACCTGATGGACGAGCTGCATAAAATGCGCCGTGTCATTGACCGGGAGTATCCGCAGGCCACCGTGCGCAGCATGCTGATTATCGATGCCACCACCGGCCAGAACGGTCTGGCGCAGGCTAAAATGTTCAAGGAAGCTGCAGAGATCAACGGCATTATCCTGACCAAGCTGGACGGTACGGCCAAAGGCGGCATCGCGCTGGCCATCCAGAGCGAATTGGGCCTGCCCGTATGGTACATTGGCGTGGGCGAAGGCATTGATGACCTGCAGGCCTTTGATGCCCGGGAGTTTGTGGACGCGCTGTTTTAAATTCCATGGCCACAAAAAATCACCCCTGCCCGCAGAGTGCAGAGGTGATTTTTTAATGTGTGGTTAGGCTCCTTTGGGGAAGTTGCCTTCGTACAGTATACGTTGTGTGGCAGGGCCTGCAATGCCGTCCTGCGACAGCCCGTGCTTGGCCTGGAAGCGCTTGACCGCTTCAAAAGTAGCCAAGCCGTACTTGCCATCGGCCTCATCATCCAGATAGCCTTGAGATTTAAGGCTTTGCTGCAGGTTGCGAACCAGCGCGCCGGCATCCCCCGGACGCAGCGTGACATAGCCGCCATTGGGATCAGGTGTGACAATGACATAATTTGTAATAGGCGTGAACTGGGGCGCCATGGTAACCGGCGGGCGCAGGGTAGGTGCCGGGGTCTGTGCGCCAGCACGTTTAGCATCCTTGCTAAACAGCAAGTTCAGGGTGCCCTCACCGGCAATGCCGTCCACCTTGATGCGATGCTGCTGCTGGAAGGCACGCACGGCCAGCTCCGTGGAGGCGCCGAAATCGCCGTCAATACCGCCGGTATAATAGCCTAAGCTCTTTAGCTTTTGCTGCATGGAGCGCACAGCTGCAGAATCCGTCATACCGCGCTTAAGCGAGGTGCCTACGACACCTGCAAACGAGGAGGTGCGTTTGGCCTTGCTGCTGTACAGCGCTTCCAGGGTCATGGGGCCGGCTACACCATCGGAGTAGGATACATTGCGCTTTTGGAACGCGATGACGGCAGCCTCGGTGGCTTCGTTGAAGTAGCCTGTGGCCTTGCCCTCTAAATAGCCTAACTCAATCAGGCGGGACTGCATTTTGCGTACATCGCTGCCCGAAGAACCCAAGCGCAAGTATGTGTTGGCATTGATACGCGGCGTGGCCGTAGGACGCGGCGTGGGGGAAGCGGTAGGCTGCGCTTTGATAGCGTTGGGGGAATTAAGCTTGGCGATGGTGGCTTGGCCCACGATGCCATCGGCAGTCAGCTTGTTGCGTTTCTGGAACGCCTTGAGCGCGGTTTCAGTGGCCTTACCAAAGTCGCCATCCACAGAGCCTTTCAGATAACCCAGTGCTTTCAAACGCGATTGTACGCTGCGCACGCGGTCACCCTTGCTGCCCAGGCGCAGCGCAGAGGATGTGGGCGCAGGCGTTGCAGTGGGTTGTGGGGTCTGCATGGGGGGCACCGATGTGGCAGGCGCATAGGTGGGCGTGGGATAATCACCGGTTGGCAGCGTAATATCTGCCCACCCTGCATTGGTGCTAATGGGCGGGGACTCGCTGCTGGGCGGCACAATCTCAGGGGTTACAATGACGGCGGTAGGTGTTGCCGTGCCTGACGGGCCAACACTGAACGTTGGGAACAAATCATCCCCAATGGTGCCTACCCCTGTGTTACCGGTTTGGCCGGAATTATCCGGCTTGGGGTTGCAGCCTGCCAGCAGAATAATCAGGGCTAACATCCCTGCCAGCAATGCCAGCTTCATCCACTTGGTTGATTTCATGAAATCCCTTCCTTTAAACATAGTGCCTGTACCTTCAAGTATATAACGGAGATAACAATCGTTTTCGTGCGAAAGTATAAGTTTTATAGCTTTTGCGTGCCATCGTACTGGATGGCGGCGAGGCCCAGCCTGCGCGCGGTACGCACATTGTCCGGCATGTCATCAATGAATACCGCGCATTGCGGCGGGATACTGTAACGCTTAAGCAAGGTGTCATAGATGCGTCGTCCGGGCTTGATGCAATGCTCGTATGCTGAAATCACTGCACCGTCTACGTTGCTTAAGAAGGCATGCTTGCCGCTGATTTGTTCATACGAGCCTTTGTGGAAATTGGATAACAAGTAAACTTTCTTGCCCATATCCCGCAGCGGTTGCAGCAACTGAGAAGGCAGCAAGGGCTCCATTACCTCGGGGAAACGGTGCAGCAGTTTGAGCACCAGATCCTCGTGCGGAGCAAGCGCTGGATCCGCCCGGCACATACGGTGCGCGGCTTCGGGATAATCCAACGTACCCAAATCCAAATGAACCCAAAAACGCGAACCAAATACCGAGGAGAGGAATAGCTTGTGCAAGGATGCGGGCACCATCTTGTCCAGTATCCACTGGGGGCTAAAGGAAAGCAGCACGTTGCCAATGTCAAAGATAACATGGTCAGCATTTGAAATCAGCTTGTGCATGTGGCCCTCCTTTGCTATACACATAATACCACAGCCGGTACTGGGCGTTCAATCATAATGGTTTTTTTACGTTTTGAATAAATGATAGGGGGATGCTCATATTGACTTCATGGTTCTGGGATGATAATATTCGACAGAATTAATCTCGCATGACATGCGCAGGAAGCGAAGGTGCATCTCCGTTGCTGATTGAATGGCTGGGGTCGGAACAGCCCGTTCACAAACCATCCGTGGTTTGCCTTGGCTTCTTCGACGGTATCCATTTGGGCCACCAAGCCATTCTGGACGCTGCCCGTGCCATTCACATGCGGGAAGGATTGATGTTCTGTGTGCACACCTACGACCAGATGCCCGCGCGCGTATTGTACCCAGATAAGGAGTTTCTGGAACTTACCCCCTTTGAGGAAAAGTCTGCGCTGTTCAAGGCATTAGGTGTGGAGCTGCTGGCCGTTAGTCATTTTGATGATGCGCTGCGGCACATGACCGGCGAGGCGTTTGTGCAAATGCTGGTTGAGCGCCTTCAGGTTCGGTACATTGTAGCGGGCTATGACCATCGCTTTGGTTACCGTGGGGATACAGATGCCAAGCGTTTAACCCAACTGTGCCATCAGCAGGGGATAGGCATTACCATTGTTCCCCCGGTATCGCTTTCGGGTGGTCAGGCTATTTCCAGCACAGCTATCCGCGCCGCATTGGCTCAGGGGAATATCCGCCAGGCGGAGGCTATGCTGGGTCGTCCCATAAGCGTGTATATGCGAAGCTTGGCTGGCAGTGCATGATATCTAATTTATCCAGAAATTAACCGCTTTGGAGGAACTTGTATGAAAAAGCGTTTAGCCGCCTGGTTGGTACTGGGCATCATCACGGTTGTAGCAGGTTTAAGCCTGGCGATTACCAACGAGGTGACCCGTGATGTCATTAAGAAGCAGGCGGAGCAGGCTGAGGTAGATGCGCGCACAGCCGTGCTATCCGAGGCTGGTGATTTTTTGGAAATCCCGCGTGAACAGCTGCCTGGCGGCGATAAAAGCCCGCTGGATGGGCTGTTTGCGGGTATCACAGATGGCGAAACCGTTGGCCATGTCGGCAAGGTTGTAGTGACGGGCTATGGCGGCCCCATCGAGATCATCGCCGGTGTGCTGCCTGATGGCACCATCAGCGGTGTCAACATTGGCGGCGCAGATTTTGCTGAAACGCCCGGCCTGGGTGCCAAGGCGCGCGATGCTGCTTTTGCCGAACAGTTTGTGGGAAAGAAGGCCCCGCTTAAGATTGCTGCTTCCGGCGCAGAAGATGCAGATAACACCATTGACGCTATCGCGGCAGCCACAATCACCAGCCGGGCCGTATTGGCAGGCGTTAACCGCATCGCTTCTGAAGTGGATGCTTACCTTAATCCGGAAACTCCGGGTGGTTTGGCCGAAGGCACCACCTATACGGCATCGCAGCAGGGCTTTAAAGGGCCTATTACGGTATTTGTCACGGTCAAGGATGACGGCACTATTTCTGCACTGACAGTGGGCGATGATGCGTTTAGCGAAACAGATGGCTTGGGCACGCTGGTGCGTGAAAAGGAATTTACTCAGCAGTTTGTAGGCAAGTCCTTGCCTGTGGAGCTGGGCGATATTGAAGCGGTGGCGGGCGCAACTGTAAGCACCAAAGCTGTGCTGGCAGCCATCAATCAGGCGTACGAAGACAAAAACATCGTTGTGCTGGAAGCGCCCAAGCCTGAAGGCACCACCTATACGGCATCGCAGCAGGGCTTTAAAGGACCCGTCACAGTATTCGTAACTGTCAAGGATGATGGCACCATCTCCGCGCTGACGGTGGGTGATGATGAATTTAATGAAACAGATGGTCTGGGTACGCTTGTACAGGAAAAAGAATTTACCCAGCAGTTTGTAGGCAAATCTTTGCCTGTGGAACTGGGTGATATTGAAGCAGTTGCCGGTGCGACAGTTACCACCAAGGCTGTGCTGGCGGCCATCAACCAGGCGTATGAGGAGCGCAATGTTGCAGAAGCCACTGAAGCCGAAGACAGCATAGAGCCCAGTGAGCAACCCGTTGCTACTGAGGCACCTGCGGCTTCTGATGCTCCTGATGCTCCTGAAGTGCCGACAGATGCCATTATTGAAGCATTTGAAGGATTCAAGGGTCCGGTGGCGGTAGCGGTAGTGTTTGATGAAAAAGGAGCCATTACTTTCCTCAAGATTGGTGACGATCGTTTTGCAGAGACGCCCGGCTTAGGGGATAAGGTGTTGACAGAGGAGTTTGCTCAGCAGTTTATTGAAAAGGTACCTCCGATCGATATCAAGGATATTGACGCCATTGCTGGTGCCACGATGACTACCAGGGCAGTGATCGACGGTATCAACGAAGCCTACAGCAAGGTTTCAGTTTCGGACGAAATCCCTGAAGATGCCATTATCGAAGCCTTTGATGGATATGCAGGCCCGGTAGCAGTAGCAGTGGTGCTTGATGAAAAAGGAGCCATTACTTTCCTCAAGATTGGTGACGATCGTTTTGCGGAGACGCCCGGTTTGGGGGACAAGGTGCTGACGGAAGAGTTTGCCCAGCAGTTTATTGGAAAGGTGCCCCCGATCGATATCAAGGATATTGACGCCATTGCTGGTGCTACGATGTCTACCAAGGCAGTAATTGATGGCATTAACGAAGCGCATAACAAGTTTTCATCTAAAATCCCGGAGGATGCCATCAATGAAGCATTTCAGGGATTCAACGGCCCAGTAGCGGTAGCAGTGGTGTTTGATGAAAAAGGAGCGATTACCTTCCTGAAAATCGGTGACGATCGCTTTGCCGAAACACCCAGCCTGGGCGATAAGGTGTTGGAGGAAGAGTTTGCCCAGCAATTTATCGGCAAGGTGCCCCCGATTGACATCAAAGATATTGATGCTGTTGCCGGTGCTACGATGTCTACCCAGGCGGTAATCGACGGCATTAACGAGGCGTACACTAAGCACGGCAAATAACGCACCTACGACCAACGAAAGGCGGGATTCAATATGCGGAAGTACACGTTCGGCGGCGGCATTCATCCGCTGAGCGATAAGCACGAGGGCAAGGCCCCTACCCGGATGCGCGAGATTACGGACTTTGCGCCTGATCAGGTGACTATCCCAATGGACATGCACTTAGGCGCGCCCAGCGTGCCGATAGTGGCCAAGGGAGATTACGTAAAGCTGGGTCAGGTCATTGCCACGGCTACCGGCCCGCGTGGCATTCCGGTGCATGCGTCCGTCAGCGGTACGGTAAGTGATGTCGGCCTGCGGCAGCTTGCCGGCCGCGTGCCCAGCATGACTATCGTGATTGACAACGATCATAAGGATGATTGGGTAGAACCGACCAAAGTGGGCGGCGTTGAAGATGCTCCCAAGGATCAGATCATCCCGGCCATTCAGCAGGCGGGCATTTGTGGCTTGGGCGGCGCGTGTTTTCCCACGCATGCCAAGATGATGATCCCGGAGGGTAAGCATGTGGACACGCTGATTATCAACGGCGCTGAGTGCGAAACCTTCTTAACATCGGATTTCCGGTTGATGGTCGAGCATCCAGAACGCATCATTCAGGGCACGCGCCTGGCCATGCGCGCTATGGATATCGACCGTGCCATCATCGGCATTGAAGATAACAAGCCCGAAGCCATTGAGGCGATGAGCAAGGCTGTCCATGGCCACCAGGGGATTGAGGTAGCAATGCTGAAAACCAAGTATCCGCAAGGCGGCGAGAGATATATCATTTCTGCGTTGCTAAAGCGCGAGGTGCCTTCGGGCGGCCTGCCGTTGGATGCGCATGTGGTGGTATTGAATGTGGGCACCGTTGCCGCTATCAGCGACGCCGTTCTGGAAGGTAGACCCTTAATCACGCGCATTGTGACGGTGACGGGTGTTGTTAAAAATCCGTCTAACCTGCGTGTGCGTGTAGGAACCAGCATCAAGGACGCCGTGGAGTTTTGCGGTGGCTACACCGAACCACCGGCGCGCATCTTCTATGGCGGCAGCATGACGGGTATCGCCGTGCCGGAGGATAGCTTCCCTATTACCAAGGCTAACAATGGCGTGGTGGTGCTGGGCGAAAAGCAGGTAACAGACTATAAGGAGTCACCCTGCATCCGTTGCGGCCGATGTGTGCGTGCCTGCCCGACGCGCCTGAACCCCTTCCAAATCAAGGACGTGCTGGATAACATGGACGACCTGGATGGTGCGGAAAAACTGCACATTACTGATTGTTGCGTTTGTGGCGCTTGTAGCTATGTGTGCCCGGCACGGCGCACACTGTCTGCTTCCATTAAGGCCGGTCGTGATGTGATTTTGGCAAGGAGGATGGCAAAATGAAGTTACGTGTTGCTGCCGCCCCCCATTTGGTAACGCGCGAAAGCACCCGTACGTTGATGTTGGATGTGCTTATTGCGTTGCTGCCCACAACAGCAGCTGGTATCTATTTATTCGGGTTACGAGCAGCATGGGTGTTGTGTGCATCGGTGGTGGCGGCTGTAGTGTCGGAGTTTCTGTGGCAAAAGCTTATGAAGCGCCCGGTGCGTGTAGGTGATTTGTCCGCGGTGGTTACCGGGCTCATCTTAGGGTTGAATCTGCCTTCTACCGTGCCGCTGTGGATTCCTGTTCTGGGCAGCGCGATGGCCATCATTTTAGTCAAAGAGCTTTTTGGTGGTATCGGTCACAACTTTATGAATCCGGCCATGTTTGCCCGCGCCTTTCTCCTGGCTTCTTTCCCGGCACGCATGATTGTGTTTGCACTGCCGGAGCGGTTGCTGGGTGCATCCCAGGCGCTGTCTGGTGTGGATGCTGTGGCCTCTGCCACGCCGCTGGTTATGCAGGGCAACTGGTCTTACATGGACTTGCTGCTGGGCAACATCCCCGGCACCATAGGCGAAGTCAGCAAGATTGCTATTCTTATTGGCTTTCTGTACCTGCTGTTTGTAGGCACCATCCGTTGGGAAATTCCGCTGCTCTTTGCAGGCAGCACCGCACTGCTTAGCTGGATTGTAGGCGCTGACCCGCTGGCTGCAGTTTTATCTGGTGGAGTCCTGTTCGGTGCAGTATTCATGGCCACGGATTATGCCACCAGCCCAGTTTATACGGTAGGCAAATGCATCTACGCCATCGGATGTGGCATCATGGTCGTTGTTATCCGGCAATATGGCAACTATCCGGAGGGGGTCACCTTTGCCATCCTCCTGATGAACTGCGTAACGCCGTTGTTGGATCGCTTTACGGTGCGGCGCGTGTATGGGACGGTGAAAAAACATGCCTAAGAAAAACAGTATGCGTTCAATTTTCCTGAATGGTGTCCTGACGGAAAACCCGATTTTCCGGCTTGTGCTGGGTACATGTCCGGTGATTGCAGTGACCACCAATGCCATGAATGGTGTGGGCATGGGGTTGGCAGCTACCTTTGTATTGTTGGGCTCTAATGTGGTCATTTCTTTGTTGCGCAACTTCATCCCCAGCAAGGTGCGTATCCCGTCCTTTATCGTGGTCATTTGCACATTTGTAACCATCATCCAGCTGATGATGCAGGCGTATGTGCCAGCATTGTACGATGCATTGGGCATCTTCCTGCCGCTGATTGTGGTCAACTGCATCATTCTGGCACGGGCGGAAGCCTTTGCCAGCAAGAACGGCGTGTTGGCCTCTGCGATGGATGCGCTGGGTATGGGTGCAGGCTTTACGCTGGCGCTTATTCTCATTGGTGGTGTGCGCGAGGTGCTGGGTGCCGGTACGTTCCTAGGCATAACTGTACTGGGGGCAGGCTTTGAGCCGGTGCTGATGATGATCCTGCCGCCTGGTGGGTTCATTGTGTACGGCCTGGCACTGGGCATAATTAACGCTATAGGCAACCGCCGCAGCAAAGCAGCGGCTGCAGGGAAGGAAGGTGTTCAGGCATGAGGCTAAACGACGTGGGCATTTTCCTATTCTTTGTCAACTGTGCGCTGGTTAATAACTTCATCTTCAGCCGCTTTTTGGGCAACTGCCCGTACTTGGGCGTTTCCAACAGGCTGAGCACTGCCACCGGCATGGGCATCGCGGTCACCTTTGTTATGGGGCTGTCCTCGCTGTTTGCCTACATTGTCAACACATATTTGCTGGTGCCGCTGGATCTGCAGTATCTGCAAACCATTTCCTTCATTCTGATTATCGCGGCGTTGGTGCAGTTTGTCGAGATGTTCATGAAAAAATCCCTGCCCGCCTTGTACAGCGCGCTGGGGATTTACCTGCCGCTGATCACCACCAACTGCGCAGTGCTGGGCGTTACCCTGGTCAACATCAAGGCTGGCTACAACATGATTGAATCAGTGCTTAGCGGTGTGTTCGGTGCGCTGGGCTTTTTGCTGGCCATTGTGCTGATGGCAGGCATCCGTGAGCGGCTGGAGCATTCCGATATCCCCGAAGCATTCAAAGGGTTCCCCATCTGCCTGATCATCGCCGGCATGATGTCGCTGGCTTTCTTTGGCTTCCAGGGCCTGGTTAAGTAGGGAGGCGTGCAATGAACATTACATCTATTCTGTACGCGGTCGGCCTGTTGGGCGGGATAGGTATCCTGGCTGGTCTGGTGCTGACGTTTGCAGATTCTAAGTTCCACGTCGAGGTGGATGAGCGCGAGGCCCGCGTGCGCGAGGCTGTATCCGGTGCCAATTGCGGCGTGTGCGGATACCCTGGCTGCGATGCCTTTGCGGCGGCGGTAGTAAGAGGCGAAGCACCTGTCAACGGTTGCCTTCCAGGCGGTGCCAAAGCGGCCGAAGCGCTGGCTGAAATTATGGGCTTGAATGCCGAAGCGCAGGAGCGCATGGTGGCCCGTGTGTTGTGTCTGGGGCAGAATGATGTTGTTAAGGTTCGCTATGCGTACACAGGCTACCAAAGCTGCCGCTTAGCAGCCCAGATGTCTGGCAGTCCCAATATGTGTCACGTATCCTGCCTTGGGTTGGGGGACTGTGTGCGCATGTGTAAATTTGATGCATTGCGCATTGAGAACGGATTGGCCGTTATTGATGAGGAAAAGTGCACGGCCTGCGGCCTGTGTGTAGGTGTATGCCCGCACAATGTCATCAAAGTGATGCCACAGTCTGCCAGCGTGTTGGTAAAATGCCGCAACACCCAGCCTGGACGTGCGGCACGTGAAGCATGTCAAGCTGCCTGCATTGGCTGCAAGCGCTGTGAAAAGGCCTGCCAGCATGACGCCATCCATGTGGTGGACAACTGTGCAACCATTGATATGGACAAATGCACGCGCTGCGGCGATTGTGTGGCCGTGTGTCCCGCCAAATGTATCACGATCGTCTAAGGGTGCAATGCGCTCTAAACAGGAGGCCGCGCAAGCGCGCCTCCTGTTTAGCCATGTGGCGGCAGGTTGTCATCTTGTTGTATCTGATGTGCATGCTGATGCCTGTACAGGCGGAGGAGTTTGCACTTACCGAACAGGAAGTAAACGACCTCATGTACGAGGTATATGCGCAGGATGATGAATCCGGCGCAGGCAGTTTTCTAGTGCTGCCCGAAGGGTATGAGGAGCCTGCCACCGGCTATGACGGCGTGTATCACCTGCTGTTGCTTGGGATAGACAACCCAGGGGATAGCATCACCGGACGCAGCGACACCATGCTGCTGGCTTCACTGTACGCACCGCAAAAAGAACTGCGCCTGACGTCTTTTATGCGTGATCTGTATGTAGCCATACCCGGTCGCGGGCATAACCGGCTCAACGCCGCGTATGCCTTTGGCGGGCCGGAGCTGCTGATGCGCACGCTTCAGGAAGTGTTCGGCATCACGGTGGATGGTTATGTGGCCGTCAACTATACAGGCATGGTCACGCTGGTGGATGCCATTGGCGGCATACCAGTCGAAGTGGCGGAGCATGAGCTGAAGCCCCTCAACGGCATATTGGATTACTATCGTTACCTGCGCGGGCAGGAGCAATCCGTAGGCCTGTTAACCCAAAGCGGGCTTCAAGTGCTGACCGGCCTACAGGCCATGTCCTATGCCCGCATCCGCAAGATAGACAGCGATTTTGAGCGCGTAGCGCGCCAACAGCGCGTGATAGAGGCCATCTACCATAAGGTCACAGCGCTGGACACCGGCACGCTGATGGATTTGGTGTTTGCGCACATGGGGGATGTAAAAACCGATATTTCTGCGGCAGAGGCATTGAAGCTGATATCCCAGGCAAAGGGGCTGGACATTGCTCAGGTGCGCACGCTGCGCATCCCTATTGATGGGGCGTACTCAGCCAAGATGATACGCGGTGCATCGTTTATCGTACCCGGCATGAAGCGCAACCTGAACGCCCTGCACGCGTTTTTAGCGCCATAGAATTACCTTGCCTAACATGGACAGAATAGGTACAATGGGTACAGCAAACATGAAACGGAGGTTTACGATATGTACGAAAGCGTGAACAAACAAGCTAAAGAAAAGATGGAAAAAACGCGCGAGGTCTTGCGCCGGGAGCTGCAGTCCTTGCGCGCAGGCCGTGCCAACCCGCAGCTGCTGGATCGTATCACGGTAGACTATTATGGCGCGCAGACGCCGCTTAATCAGATGGCTAATATCTCAGCTCCGGAGCCCCGGCTGCTGACCATCTCGGTTTGGGATGTCAAGGCCATTCCATTGGTAGAAAAAGCTATCCTCAAAAGTGATCTGGGGCTGAACCCTGCCAATGATGGCAAAATCATCCGTCTGGTTATTCCAGAGTTGAACGAGGAACGCCGCCGCGAACTGACCAAATTGGTGCGCAAAACGGCCGAGGAAAGCAAGGTGGCGGTGCGCTCCATCCGCCGTGATGCGATGGAGCAAATCAAAAAGCTGGAGAAAGATTCCGCTATCAGCGAGGATGATCGTCGCAGGGGCGAGGATGAACTGCAAAAAATAACCGATGCAGCCGTCAAAGAAATTGATGTTCTGGCTGACGAAAAAGAGAAAGAGATCATGGAGGTTTGAACCTTCAGGATACGGTTGGGTGGCCGCTTAGCCAAGTACAGGCGCGTTACCCGGATATTACGTCAGAACGCATTGTTTTTACCGGATCTGAAAAGGCCATCGGCACCTTGCGCGTCATTGCTGTGCGTGGGGACAGGTTGCTGGTGGGTGCTTTTGAGGATCGTGTTACCATAAAGGAGAATCCTTCATGAGCGCTGCCTTGCCTCGGCATGTGGCGATTATCATGGACGGCAACGGGCGGTGGGCCAAGCAAAACAAAGTGGCTGTCGCACTGGGGCATCGCCGTGGTGTAGAATCGTTGCGCGAAATTGTGCGTACAGCCAGCAATGTTGGCATTGAAGTGCTGTCACTATACGCGTTTTCTACTGAGAACTGGCGCAGGTCACCAGCCGAGGTCAGCGCACTGATGGCGCTGATTTTAGAGTTTTTTCGCAGTGAGATTGACGAACTGCACCGCGAGCGTGTGCGTATCCGCATTTTAGGTAATAAGGATGGCCTGCCTCCACCGCAGCGGCGCAGTGTGATGGATGCCGAAGTGCGCACGCAGCACAACACCGGCATGCAGCTGAACATCGCGCTAAACTACGGTGGACGCGATGAGATTGTGCGCGCGGCGCGCGCGCTGGTCAGCCAGGTGTCGCAAGGACAAATATCACCTGAAGAGATTACGGATGATCTGTTTCAGCAGCATTTGTATACGGCAGGACAGCCGGATGTGGATTTGCTCATCCGCACCAGCGGTGAACTGCGCATCAGCAATTTCTTGCTGTATCAAGTAGCTTATGCTGAAATGATATTCCCAGAAAAACTGTGGCCGGACTTTGGCGTTCAGGATTTCCGGCAATGCCTGGATGCATTTGCTGCAAGAAGCCGCCGGTTTGGAGGCAGAAGCGAATGACAACACGGATTATCACGGGATTAGGGTTGTTGATTACCCTGATATTTGCACTGTACATGGGGGGCTGGGTGTTTGCTATCCTTTGGATAGCTGCGGTATGCCTTGCCATGTGGGAACTGTTCCGCGCCCTGGCCACTGCGGGTCATCGCCCGATAGCTTGGCCTACCTGGGCAGCGTTGATTATTAGTATTCCGTGCTTTTTGCTGCTGAAGACATCGGAGGCCATTACCATATTGCTGGCCATCTTGTACATAAGCATGATGCTGGTTAGTATACTGGTCATGTTCCGATACGAACCCAAGCTGGAGGATTTTTTGATGTCCGTGCTGCCGCTATTTGCGGTGGCATTGCCGGGCATGTGCCTGCTGGCGCTGTTGCGGGTAGAGCCCTGGGCGCTGCAGCGCATGCTGCTGGCGTTAGCGTTCTTTGTGCCGGTGGCAGGGGACGCAGCGGCGTACTTTGTAGGCGTAAAGTACGGCCATGTTAAACTGAATGAAGCCATCAGCCCGAAAAAAACGGTAGAGGGTGCCGTAGGCGGTTTGCTTGGCAGCATGCTGTTTGCCATAATCGTTTATTTAGCTGCAAGCAGCTTTGGTTCCAACTTGCCGCCTTTCTGGCATTTCCCGCTGCTGGGGCTGGTGGGCGGTGTCGTCAGCCAGGCAGGCGATCTGTTCGCATCCATGGTCAAGCGTCACTGCAACATCAAGGATTATGGCCATATTTTCCCAGGCCATGGCGGCATGATGGATCGGCTGGACAGCGTGCTGTTTATGTCGGTGCTGGTATATCTGTACCGGTTGTTTGCCGTATAAGGGAGTTATTTTGTTGCGTACGATAACCATACTTGGTTCCACCGGCTCCATTGGCACCCAAGCCCTGGAGATGGTCAGGCTGTATCCTAACCGGTTTCAGGTGATCGCGCTGGCAGCACACCGCAATGCAGAGTTACTGTTTGAGCAGGTGCGCGCTTTTCGTCCGCGCATGGCGGCGCTGACCGGTGGGGAGTGTGACATCCCTGAGGATCTGCGCTTTTGCGAATGGTATTTTGGCCCGGAGGCCCTTGTGCAGCTGGCTCGGCACGCACCGGCACAAGATGTGCTGGCAAGCGTGGTAGGCATGGCAGGGCTTCAAAGCGTGCTGGCGGCGCTGGAAAGCGGCCGCCGCGTGTTGCTGGCTAACAAAGAGGCGTTGGTTGCCGGGGGCGAGCTGGTCATGCGCCTGGCAACTGGCGGGGATAACCCCAACCTGTTGCCGGTGGATAGTGAGCATAGTGCCATCCATCAGTGCTTAGCTGCAGCGCAAGGCAATACCTCTGCTTCGCTTACGCTGACGGCCTCAGGCGGCCCTTTCCGCACCTGGGACAGTGCACGCATGGCCACCGCCACCGTGGCGGATGCGCTCAAGCACCCCAACTGGGCCATGGGGCAAAAGATTACCATTGATTCGGCCACGCTGTTTAACAAGGCGCTGGAAGTCATAGAGGCGCACTGGTTGTTTGATGCAGCGCCTGATCAGATAAACGTAGTCGTTCACCCTGAAAGCATTGTTCATTCCATGGTGACCTTTGCCGATGGCGCGGTGATGGCACAGATGGGCACCCCAGACATGAAACTGCCCATTCTATATGCCATGGCGTACCCGGAGCGACTGCCTACCATGGGCGCGCCGCTGGATTTAATCAAGCTGGGTAGTCTCACCTTTGAAGCGCCGGATCCCGTACGTTTCCCGGCACTGCGTCTTGTAAAGGAGGCGCTGCAGGCAGGCGGCGCGTCCTGTTGCATTCTCAATGCTGCCAATGAGGTGGCCGTGCATGCATTCCTAAACGGTGCCTTGTCCTTTAGGCGCATTGCAGCGGTGGTCGAGGACACGCTATCGCGCATAGGTTATTTAGCAGCAGATACTCTGCCCAATGTACTGGAGGCTGACCGCCGCGCGCGGGACGTTGCGCGGCAGCTATGTTCTCTAACCTGACCTGGAGGGTTCATGACGATTTTTTATGTTGCATTAGCGGTGCTGATGTTCGGCATCATGATTACCGTGCACGAGCTGGGACACTTTGTTGCCGCCCGCTTGACGCGCATTCCTGTGCGCGCGTTTGCGGTGGGCTTTGGCCCGGCGCTTGTCAAATGGACGAGCAAAAAGCACGAAACCGAGTTTGCTATTCGCGCCATCCCGATGGGCGGGTACTGCGCCTTTTATGGCGAGGATGATATTGACGGGAAGTATAAGGACGACCCGCGCAACTTTGGCATTCACGCAGTGTGGCGCCGGTTTATTACCGTGTTGATGGGCGCGGTGATGAACCTGGTGCTGGCGTTTTTGGTGGCGTCTTTGTTTTATGCGCTGTCCGGCGTGCCGCGCATTACGGGCCCATATACCACGCGCATTATGTCCGTCGGCCAGGGCAGCCCCGGTGAATTGGCGGGCATGCAGCCGGGTGACCGCATTGCCCGGGTCAATGACGTTGCCATTACGGATAACCTAAGCCATGTCATTGCCACCCTGGCCGAAGCGGATGCCTTCCCAATGAAGGTCGTTGTCGAGCGCGGAGAGGGCGATGCTCTAACCCAACACGAAATGATGCTTACCCCGTTATACGATGCGCACGAAGGGCGATATTTGATCGGCATCAACATCCAGCAGGCCGCACCGGTTACCTGGCAGCGCGGCAACCCCATAGAAGTGTTTCAGGCTGGATATAAGCTGTGCGTGGATGCAGGAAGCGCCATTCTCAACGGGCTGCGTGATTTGCTGCTGCGCGGCAAAGGCATGGGGGACGTATCGGGCGTTGTGGGCGTGACGCGCTTTATTGTGGAGGAAACGCGCCAGGCCAAGTTAGAAGGATACCTGTATTTGATGAGCGTGATTTCCATCAACTTGGGGCTGTTCAACCTGCTGCCCATTCCAGGCCTGGACGGCAGCCGGCTGCTGTTTCTGGTCTGGGAAGGCGTGCGCGGCAAGCCCGTCAAGCGCGAAGCCTATGTGCACGCCATCGGCATGCTGTTTCTGCTGGGGCTCATGATCTGGATTAACTTCCGCGACATCCTGCGCCTGTTCCAGTAGCGCGCATAAGGTAGAGCCTATGTCTATCAAACAATCAGTTTTTGTGGGTGGCCTGGAAATTGGCGGCCATGCCCCCATTAGCATCCAGTCCATGACCAATACCCTGACCACTGATGTTGAGGCCACTACCGCTCAGATACAGGCGCTGGCCGAGGCTGGGTGCGATTTGGTGCGCATATCGGTATACGATCAGGAATGTGCAAAGGCTGTGCCTGCCCTTGTGCGCAACAGCCCGGTGCCGCTGGTGGCGGACATCCACTTTGACCATACGCTGGCCGTGGCGTCTGTTGAGGGCGGTATTGCCAAGCTGCGCATCAATCCTGGCAATATAGGGAAACAAGAACATGTGCGCCGTGTGGCGGACTGCGCCAAGGCCCACAAGGTGCCCATCCGCATCGGTGTCAATGCAGGCTCGCTACCCCGGCACTTGGTCGATGCCCATGGCGGCGCTACGCCGCAGGCCATGGTCGCCGCCGCGCAGGAGCATGTGGAGCTGTTAGAAGCAGCTGGGTTTACGGACATTGTGCTGTCGCTCAAGGCCAGCGATCTGCGCCTTTGCGTGGATGCATATCGTTTGGCCGATAAAACCTTCGACTATCCGCTGCATGTTGGCATTACGGAGGCTGGTTTGCCCGGATCGGGTACGGTCAAGTCCGCTATTGGTATTGGTGCGTTGCTGCTGGACGGCATTGGCAACACCATCCGTGTGTCCCTGACCGGTTCTCCTTTGCCTGAAGCCGCCGCTGCGCATGAGATACTGCGCGCCCTACGCCTGAATGCTGGGCTGCAGTTGATTTCCTGCCCCACCTGTGGCCGCACGCGCTATGATGTAGAAGCTGTTGCCCGCGAGGTGGAGCGCCGCTTGGGACATATCAAAGTGCCTGTTAAGGTGGCAGTGATGGGATGTGTAGTCAACGGCCTGGGGGAGGCCCGTGACGCCGATGTGGCCTATTGCGGCGGCGATGGGGCCGGCGCTATTTATGTGCGCGGCGCATTTGTCGAGCGTGTAACCGGCGACCCCACCGAAGCGCTGGTAGCGCATGTTTTCAAGTTTTTGAACCTGCAAGCTTGATCGACCACGGGAGGGATAAATGACAACCACTGATGTAATGGAACGTATCTATGAGACACTGCCTGATTTACGGGATAAGTTAGAGTTTGAGCGCATTGAATATCAGTTTGAGCGCAACCGTGCGCTCATATTTTTCTCGTCTGAGGAATTGATCCGGCGCGAACAGTTTATGGCCATCCGCAAGGCTATCCAGGATGTGTTTCCCAAGTTGCATTTTTCTGTGCGGGTGGCTTCGCCGGATTTGGCGGAACAGTTTTTAGAAGACCCGCAGCGCTACGCCGATGTGCTGACAGACATTTTGCTGCGTGCGCACCCCTCGGCGTCTGCCTGGCTGGCAGATGCCCGGTGGATTGGCGAAAAGGGCACGCTAATCCTTGAAATGCCCGACGAGTTTGCCATCAATTATCTGCGCGATTCCATGGCTCAGGATGTATTAAAACAGGCGATTTATGACGTGTTCCGCATTGCACCGCCCATTGATTTCCGTGTGCGCAGCGATTATCTGGCGCGCATGGAGCGCGTGCGCCAGATGCGTGAGGAGGAGCGCGCTGCCATCAGCGTTGAACGTGAAAAGCAGCGCGCCGCGCAGGCACCTGCCTCCGACGCGCCCAAGGTCATTAAAGGCCGCCGCATCGCAGGGAATAGCGTGCCTATTCAGGGCTTAAGCGAAACATCAGGCACAGTTATCATTGCCGGCAAGGTTGTGACGGTAGAGCGCAAGGATTTGCCTGCCAAAGATGCGGTGCTGATGATCTTTGCTGTAACTGACGGCACCGACACGATCAACTGCAAAGTGTTCTTTGGTGGCAGCCGCCGTAGGGGGGATGAAGTTTTGCCGCCCACGGATGCGCAGCTGGAACGCATGGAAGCGTCCATTGCTATGATCAAGGTGGGTGAGGGGCTCAAGCTGCGCGGACAATGTCAGCACGATCGCTTTGAGAATGAGTTGGTCATGCGCCCGGATGATGTAATGCAGTATCGGCTGCCCAAGCGCGAGGATGAGGAGCCCGAAAAACGTGTGGAATTGCACGCGCACACACAGATGAGCGCGCTGGATGGTATCATGTCGCCTACTGATTTGATCAACCGCGCGGCGGACTGGGGGCACAAGGCTGTCGCCATTACCGATCATGGCGTGCTGCAGGCCTTCCCGGAGGCGTTTTCTGCCGCCGCCAAGCGCAAAATCAAGCTTATCCCCGGCATAGAAGTCAACATGATTGACGAGGATGATGTCATCCGCTTTGCTGATGACAGGCCTGCGGATGGCCCCATTGTGGTGCTGGACTTTGAAACCACGGGCCTTAATCCACTCAACGATCGCATTATTGAAATTGGTGCCGTGTTGCTTGAAGGTGGCGAAATCAAGGATACGTTTTCTACCTTCGTTAACCCCGGCATCCCGCTGCCGCCCAATATTATTGAGCTGACAGGCATCCAGAACAGCGATGTCGCAAGTGCCCCCACGGCAGCGCAGACACTGCCCAAGTTCCTTGAATTTCTCAAGGATTATCCCATCGCCGCCCACAATGCCGGCTTTGATGCTGCGTTTTTGAAACAGGAATTGGCACGCTTAGGGTTGGAGCGTCAATCGCCGCAACTGGACACCCTGGTGCTGGCACAAAAATTATATCCGCAGTTAAAACGCTATCGCCTGTCTGCGCTGTGTAAATTCTTAGGCGTCACGCTGCGCAATGCGCACCGTGCGGTGCATGACGCGCGCGCTACGGCCAAATGTTTGGCCATCATGCTGTCTCAGGTCCAGGAGCGCGGGGCCGGCACCCTGGAGCAGGTCAACGACCTGACGCAGGGGTTCACCAAATCCCGCGGCAAGCATGTAGTACTGCTGGCCTGCAACCGCGAGGGATTAGTTAACCTCAACCGCATTGTGTCGCTATCGCATTTAAAATACTTCCACGAAGCGCCGCGCGTGCCACGCGATGTTATTACCCGCTATCGCGAGGGGCTGTTGGTGGGTTCGGCATGTGCCGAGGGCGAGTTGTTTGAGACTGCCCTGAACGACGGCAGCGATGCCGAGTTGGACCGTATCGCAGAATTTTATGATTATCTGGAAATACAGCCCGTTGCCAATCATTCACTGCTGCTAAAGGATGGCGTGGCAAAGAGCGAGCGTGAATTGATGCGCATCAATCGCAAGATTGTGAAGACAGGGGAACGCTTGGGCAAACCCGTGGTTGCCACCGGCGATGCGCACTATCTGGAAGCATCGGACAAAGTGTTCCGCGCTATCCTGCACCACAGCCAGCACAACCGCGATTGTGATGACCTGGCAGAGGTGCCGCTGCGCACCACGCGCGAAATGCTGGATGCGTTTGAGGGGCATTTGGGCGAGGAAATAGCTTATCAGGTGGTCATCACCAACCCCAATGCGCTGGCCGACCAGGTGGAGGAGATAACGCTGTTCCCGCGCCACCCGGAGAACAAAACGACCTTCTCGCCTTTGTGGGAGGATGCGGCGGATGACATCAAAGATACCGCCATCCGCACGGCCCATCAACTGTATGGAGATGAATTGCCGGAGCTTGTTCAGGCGCGCCTGAACAAGGAACTGGCTTCCATTATTGGCTATGGCTATGCCACGCTGTACAGCAGTGCCGCTAAATTGGTCAGCAAGTCCATTTCCGATGGATACGTGGTAGGCAGCCGGGGTTCGGTAGGCTCTTCCTTGGTGGCTCGTCTGTGCGGCATTACCGAAGTCAATCCCTTGAGCCCGCATTACCGCTGTGAGGACTGCTGCCAGGCGCACTTCGACGTGCCGGAGCATTGCCGCACCGGCCTTGACCTGCCGGACAAGGAATGTCCAGTCTGTGGCAAGAAACTCATCAAAGATGGCTTTGACATTCCGTTTGAAGTGTTTTTAGGCTTTGAAGGCGATAAGGTACCCGATATTGACCTCAACTTCTCCGGTGATTACCAGTCAACGGCACATAAGTACGCCGAGGAACTGTTTGGCGAGGGTTTTGTATTCCGTGCGGGAACTATCGGTACTTTGCAGGAGAAAACAGCCTATGGCTTGGCCCTGCGCTATCTGGAAGATCGTGAACGCACGGCTTCCCGTGCGGAAATCAGCCGTCTGGCTGCGGGCTGTGTGGGTGTCAAGCGCACCACCGGCCAGCATCCCGGCGGGCTGGTCATATTGCCTAAGGGCTATGAAATTGCAGAGTTTACGGCCGTTCAATACCCTGCCGACAAGGTGGATGCCGAAACTGTCACCACGCACTTTGATTTTGCCTCCATGCACGACATTCTGGTAAAACTGGATATCTTAGGGCATGATGACCCCACCATGATCCACGCGCTGGAACAATTGACCGGTGTGCCTTATGCACAAATACCGCTGGACGACCCGCAAGTAATGTCGCTGTTTTCCTCACCCGATGCGTTGGGCGTTACCAGCAAGGAGTTAGGCTGCTCCACGGGCACGCTGGGCGTACCGGAGTTTGGTACCCCGTTTGTGCGGCAAATGCTGATGGACACCAAGCCCACCACCATGGAGGAATTGATTCGTATCTCCGGCCTGTCCCATGGCACCGGCGTGTGGCTGGGCAACGCACGCGACCTGGTCATCAATGGCACGGCTACGCTGAGCCAGTGCATCTGTACACGCGATGATATTATGAACTATTTGATTGGTATAGGCATGCCGGCCAAGATATCCTTTGATATCATGGAGCATGTGCGCAAGGGACGCCGTCTGACGCCTTCCATGCGCGAGGCCATGGAGGCTGCCCAGGTGCCATCGTGGTTTATCGACAGCTGCATGAAGATTGGTTACATGTTCCCCAAGGGGCATGCGGTGGCCTATGTGATCATGGCGTTGCGCGTGGCATGGTTTAAGCTGTACCATCCGCTGGCCTACTATGCGGCCTATTTCAGCATCCGTGCCAAAGGCTTTGACGCGCTGGAAATGGCGCGTCCCGTTGCGCATATTCAGCGCATGGTAGAGGAATTAAGCGCAGCTGAAGAGCGCGGTCAGCCTGAAAAAGACAAGGACATGCTGGTGTCGCTGGAAGTGCTGCTGGAAATGGGACTGCGCGGGTATCAAATGCTGCCGCCGGATCTATACAAAAGCGACGCTACGCGTTTTGTGATGGAAGGCAATGCCCTGCGCGCACCGTTTACCGCACTCAAGGGCTTTGGCGAGCAGGCGGCCATTAGCATTGTGGAGCAACGTGGTGAACCGTTTGTATCCATAGAGGATTTGCGCAACCGCACCAAGGTGGGGTCATCAGGTGTGGATTTGCTCAGCCGCGCGGGAGCGCTCAAGGATATGTCCAACACCAACCAAGTGGACTTCATGCAGCTGCTGCAAATGCCCCTGGATCCGGATGATGATACGCTGTTGTCATAATCCGCTTCTTCATGGAAGTTCGCTCAGCGCTGTGATACAATGTATACATGACGATTAGCGGATAGCCCGTTGTTTCGGTCGGCTGTCCGTTTAAGCATGGGGAGGGCCGCATTGATTGTGGTGGTGGCCGAAAAACCCAGTGTAGCGCGCGATATTGCGCGCGTGCTGGGTTGCAGGCAAAAAGGGCAGGGCTTTCTATCCAGCGACACCCATACAGTGACCTGGGCGTTGGGGCACTTGGTCACGCTGTGTGAGCCGGATGAGATCGATCCGCAATACAAGCGCTGGAAGCGCGAGGACTTGCCCATCCTGCCACAAACCATCCCTACCAAAATCATCCCCAAAACCAAATCCCAGTATCAGGTTGTCAAAAAACTGCTCTGTGACAAGGATACCACCAGGATTATCTGTGCCACGGATGCGGGACGCGAAGGCGAGCTGATATTCCGCCTGATCTATGATAAAAGCGGCTGCAAAAAAACCTTTGACCGGCTATGGATCAGCTCCATGACCGACAGCGCCATCAAAGAAGGGCTGGACATGCTGCGCCCGGGCGCCGATTATGACGGCCTGTATCAAAGTGCGCTAAGCCGCGCACAGGCCGACTGGCTGGTGGGCATGAATGCCAGCCGCGCGTTCACGCTGCGCTATGGCGCGCTGCTGTCCGTAGGCCGCGTACAGACGCCCACGCTGGCCATACTGGTCAAGCGTGCGCAGGACATCCGCGCCTTTGAACCGGAAACCTTTTATACCGTTACCGCGGACTTTGGGGATTACAAGGGCATCTGGTTTGATCCCAAAGCAGAGGATCAGAAAACCAGCCACCGCATACCAGCCAAAGAAACCGCCCAGAACATTGCCAAGCTTGTGCGCGGCAAGCGAGCCACGGTGATTGATGTCAACCGCGAGCAAAAGCGCGAGCCGCCGCCGCTCATGTATGATTTGACCAGCCTGCAGCGCGAGGCCAACAAGGCGCTGGGGTTTACCGCCACCAAGACGCTATCAACTGCCCAGGCGCTGTACGAAACGCACAAGGCCATTACCTATCCGCGCACGGACAGCAAGTATCTGCCTCGGGACATGGTTGGACGCGTGCAAATAGCGCTGAACAACCTAAGCGCTCTCTATCAGCCCCTGGTGGAAAACATTCCCCGCAAGGATGATGGCAAGCTGCCCATGCCTGCGCGCGTATATGACGATGCCAAGGTCAGCGACCATCATGCCATCATCCCCACCACGCAAAAGACCGATCCCACACGCCTGACACCTGATGAGCGGGCACTGTACGACATGGTTGTGCGCAGGTTTATCGCGGCCTTTTATCCCGCACATGAGTATGAGGCCGTGCGCGTGGTCACGCAGAGCGTTGAGCACAATTTCCGATCCACGGGGCGCTCTGTTCTGGTCAATGGCTGGAAGGATGTGCTGTGCGAGCGTACACAGGAGGAGCAGGACACCCTGCCTAATCTGGCTATTGGGGACACGCGCCAGGTGCAGGGGGCAAAAGTAAAGCAAGAAACCACCAAGCCACCCGCGCCGCACACCGATGCCAGCCTGCTGTCTGCCATGGAATATGCTGGGCGCGACATTGAGGACGAAGCGCTGCGCGAGCAGATGCGCGGCAGCGGCCTGGGCACGCCCGCCACGCGCGCCGCGATTATTGAGCGGCTTCTCCGCGTGGGGTATGCGCGCAGACAGGGCAAGGCGCTGCACGCCACCCAAAAGGGCGAGCAGCTGATCATGGCCGTGCCGGAGCAGATTGCCTCCCCTGAAACCACCGCCAAGTGGGAGCAGGCGCTGGAGGATATCGCCAAAGGACAAAGGGACACGCAGCGCTTTGACGAAGGCATACGCCGGTTTACCGAATTTCTGGTCACCTATGCCTTTGCCCAGGGGCCGGACATTGCCTTTGAGCGGGACAAGCCCGCCCGCCGTAAGTCCAGCGCCCCAAAGACCAAGGAACTGCCCGGCGTCAAGTGTCCGTTATGCCATAAAGGCGTGGTAGAAAATGAGAAAGCCTTTGGTTGTGCCAACTGGCAGGAAGGTTGCCCTTTCACAATATGGAAAAACGCACTGACTCGAGGTGGCGGTCCAGAGTTAACAACAGTCATTGTGATCAAGCTGCTGGGAACGGGCCAGGTCTTGGGCAGCACCGGCACCATCGCACTTACCAACAACCGCTTGCAGTTTACACCAAAGGGCACAGACAAGCCTGCTGTGGATGTGGGCATTGCGTACAACAAAACCAACAGGAATGCTAAGGCGGCTTCAACGCCTGCACATAAGGAGGAATGAGCATGCAACTCGGAGCACAAACGTATACCATCAGGGCCTACACACAAAGCGAGCGCGATTTGGCGCGGGCGCTCAAAAAGGTGCGTGCCATCGGCTATCAGACCATTCAGCTGTCTGCCGTCGGCCCCATTGCCCCCAGGCGCATCAAGGAATTGTGCGATGACAATGGCCTGGCCGTTGTGCTGACACATACGCCGGAGCCAAGGTTCCTGAACGATTTAAATGCCGTTATAGACGAGCATCTGATGTACGGCTGCAAGTATGTGGGCCTGGGCGGCATGAATGAAAAATATCGTTCTCAGGAAGGGCTGGACGATTTTGAGGAGGACTTTGTGCCCGTGATGCAGCAGCTGAAAGCGGCAGGCCTCAAGTTCATGTACCACAACCATGCCTTTGAGTTTGTCAAGTTTGCAGATGGACGCCCCATGATGGAGCATCTGTTGGGCCGTTTTTCGCCTGGCCTGATGGGCGTAACGGCCGATACCTATTGGCTGCAGGTGGGAGGCGTGGACGTGGTGCAGTGGCTGAAGGCGCACCGTGAGTGGCTGCCCTGCGTACACCTGAAGGATCTGGCCATGGCGGGTAACGAGCCGCGCATGTCGCCGGTGCTGGAGGGCAACATGAACTTTGAAGGCATTTTGGCAGAACTGAAGCAAAACGGCGTAACGGAGCACATTTTGGTGGAACAGGATACCTGCTACGAATCACCGTTTGTATGCCTGGAAAAAAGCTACCGCAACATACGCAAATTAGGATATTAAGAAAGGGGATATCATCATGAAAAAGGTTCGTTTGGGCATCATCGGGTTTGGCAACATGGGCACCAGCCACACAAAAAACTGGCTGGATGGCAAAATGCCGGAGATTGAAGTGACCGCCGTGGCCGACCGCAAAGAGTCGCGCTTGCAGGTTGCACGGGAAATGTTGGGGGATAAGGCCGCTTACTTTACAGAGGGCAGCGATCTGATCAAAAGCGGTGCCTGCGACGCTATCTTGATTGCTGTACCGCACTATCAGCACCCGGAGCTGGCCATGCAGGGTTTTGAGCACAACGTGCATGTGATGTGCGAAAAGCCCGCCGGCGTATACACCAAGCAGGTGCGCGAGATGAACGAGGCTGCCGCCAAGTCCGATGTGGTGTTTGGCATGATGTTCAACCAGCGCACCAACTGCGTATACCGCAAAATGCACGAAATGGTGCACAGCGGCCAGCTGGGCGAAATTAAGCGCGTCAACTGGATCATCACCGACTGGTACCGCACGCAGAGCTACTATGATTCCGGCGCGTGGCGCGCCACCTGGGATGGCGAGGGCGGCGGTGTGCTGCTCAACCAGTGCCCGCACAACCTGGACTTGCTGCAATGGATCTGCGGCCTGCCGGTGCGCGTTCGCGCGTTCTGCCATGAAGGCAAGTGGCACGACATTGAGGTAGAGGACGATGTCACGGCCTATTTAGAGTTTGAAAACGGCGCCACCGGTGTGTTCATCACCTCCACAGGCGACGCGCCGGGCACCAACCGGTTTGAAATTTTGGGCGACATGGGCAAGTTAGTGTGTGAAAACAACACGCTGCACCTAAGCCAGCTTTCGGTCAGTGAACGCGAGTTTTCCAAGACCGAAAAGTTAGGCTTTGCCACGCCGCCGCAAACGGACAGCATTGTTGAGACCGATGGCAAAAATGAGCAGCATGTAGGCGTGCTCAATGCGTTTGCTGGTGCCATCCTGCGTGGCGAGCCGCTGGTGGCAGAAGGCGTCGAAGGCATCAACGGCCTGATGTTGTCCAACGCTATGCACCTGTCCTCCTGGACGGGGGAGATGGTCACGCTGCCTGTCGATGAGGAGGATTTCCTGAAGCGCCTCAATGAACGGCGTGCTGCATCACCGCACAAAGAGGATGCGAACGTTACATTCTCCACGGAGGGCACGTACTGAATGGACAAGCCGCTTATCAAATCCGCCATTGTAGGCAGCGGATCCATTGCAGCTGTTCATGCGCCGTTGATTGGTGCAACCGGCCAGGCCACCTTGGTGGCCTGTGCCGATATCATTCCGGAGCGCGCGCAACGCTTGGCAAATACCTATCAAGCTCGTGCATATGATTCGCTGGATGCCATGCTGGATCATGAGGACATTGATGTTTTGCATATCTGCACGCCGCATGCACTGCATGTGCCCATGGCGCAGCAAGCGCATCGCAAGGGCATCCGTGTATTTATGGAAAAACCACCTGTTACCACACGCCAGCAATGGCAGGAGCTAAATCAATTGGATGCCACGCTGGGGGTTTGCTTCCAGAACCGCTACAACCGCAATTACCGCCATCTTCAACAGGTGGTGCAAAGTGGCGTGGCCGGCAAGGTGCTGGGCGCACGTGCCTATGTAGCATGGTTTCGCGATGAAGAGTACTACAGCAAAAGCGGCTGGCGCGGCACCTGGGCGCTGGAGGGCGGCGGCGCGCTTATCAATCAGTCCATTCACACGCTGGATTTGCTGGTGAATCTGCTGGGGCCGCACACATCGGTGGATACATGGATGGGCAATCGGCATCTGCGCGGCGTGATTGAGGTAGAGGATACCGTCGATGCGCGCATTGCCTTTGGCGATGCAGTGGTCATTTTCTACGCTACCAATGCAGCGGCCTGTGGCTCGCCTGTGCAGATCTATGTGGATTGTGAAAAGGCAACCTTTGCACTGGAGGATAACCGCTTCCGTGCCGCCTGGCACAACGGCCGTACCGAGGACATTATCTTTGAGCAGGCTGATGCGTTGGGCAAGGATTACTGGGGCAGCGGTCATGCCGCATGCATCAACGATTACTATAATGCTGTGAAGAACAACCAGCCTGCGCCCATCGGCATTGAGGCCGTAAAAAACACCGTCAGCTTGCTGCTGGATATGTATGACCAGGGTAAGAGGACACTGGCTCAGGCATAAAACGTTGAATGCCACTAACAACATATGGTACACTGGTTGCAGGTATCTACAACAATTGGTGATGTCCCCCGCCTTGTACGGGGGACATCCAGGAACGAGGAGAACACATGGCAAGAAAACAATTTGGCGGCTTTGGCGGCGGCGCGAACATGCAGCAACTGATGCGCCAGGCACAAAAGATGCAGGAACAGATGACCCAGGCCCAGGAGCAGTTGGATGAGCAGGAGTATGAAGCCAGCGCAGGCGGCGGTGTCGTAACCTGCCGCGTTAACGGCAAGCGCGAGGTGCTGGAGCTGACCATCAAACCTGAAGCAGTGGATCCTGATGACGTGGAGATGCTGCAGGATATGGTGATGGCAGCGGTCAACGCGGCGCTGCGCATGGGCGAGGAAAATCGCGAAAAGACCATGGCAGCGCTGGCACCCAGCGGGATGGGCGGCCTGTTCTAAGGTGACAAACATCCCTGAACCCATTGACCGTATGGCGTCGGAATTGGCGCGCCTGCCCGGCATTGGCCGCAAGTCTGCGCAACGGCTAGCCTATCACCTCGCTTCGCTTCCCGAAAGCGAGGTGCGCGCACTGGCCGAAGCCCTATGGGTGGGTCGCACGTCCATCCGGTTTTGTGAAATGTGCGGCAACTACACCCAGGACAGGCTGTGCCGTGTATGCGCAGATCCCAATCGCGTCGGAAGCGTGTTGTGCGTGGTGCGTGATGCGCGCGATGTTGCTGCCATGGAGCGTATGCATACCTACCGCGGGCGCTATCATGTGCTGCAGGGCGTGCTGTCGCCCATGGACGGCATCGGGCCTGACGACATCCGCGTGCGCGAGCTGCTGGACAGGCTGGCCGACAATCAGGTGGAAGAGGTTATCATTGCCACCAACCCTGATATTGAAGGAGAGGCTACTGCGGCCTATCTGGCGCGGCTTATCAAGCCCTTAGGGGTTAAGGTCACACGCATCGCCCACGGTGTGCCGGTGGGCAGCGCGCTGGAATACGCCGATGAGGTGACGCTGCTCAAGGCCATGGAAGGCAGGCGGGAACTGTAATGCTGCACTTTTACTATGGCGTGATGGGTTCCAGCAAGACGGCGCAGCTGCTCATGCAGCGGTATAACTATCAGCAGCTGGGGCTGAAGGTGGCCTTGATTAAACCGGCCATCGATACCCGCATGAGCGCTAACAATGTCTATTCCCGTGCGGGGCTGCAGGCCAAAGCCGAAATTGTGCTGGAATCGCACCACAGCGTGCGGGAGCAGTTGGCATGGCTGGCGGTACAAAATGCGTTCATGGACTATCAGTTTGTGTTAGTGGATGAAGCGCAGTTCCTGTCCGAAGCACAGGTGCAGGAAATGGCGGACATGGCAATGGACCTAGAAATATACTGCTATGGCCTTCGGACGGACTTTATGGGCAACTTTTTTCCGGGTTCCGCTGCGCTGCTGCGCCTGGCCGAGGACATTGCCGAGGTGCCCGGTGGGCTGTGCTGGTGCGGCAGGAAGGCTACCATGAACACGCGCATTGACCCGGCTGGTCGTGTCATTAAAGAGGGTGAGCAGGTGCTGATTGATAGCCAGCTCAAAGACATCCGCTACATCGGCCTGTGTTATGAACACTGGCGCAAGGGGATATCCAGTGCCAACGGTTAGTATGTTGTCTGATGTCAATACGTGGCTACCTGTGCTTTTGCTGGGTGTTTTGTTGTTGGTGATGGTTGTGCTGCTGGTGCGGCTGTCCTCATTGCGGCGGGAGACGCGCAGCGTGCTGCGCCGACAGGAAGAATTGACAGGCTTTGTGGAGCGCTCGCTGCAGGCGCTGGACGCGCGGCAGACCACGCGCGAACAATATGCCCAGCAGGCCATGATAGAAGCGCTGCGCGATGTGCAGATGAACAGCGCCGCGCGCGTGGATGCGCTGGGCGCGCGCTTTGACCAGCATGCCAGCGGCCAGGAGGAGCGCCTGCGGCACGTGACCGATGTGCTCAACCAGCGCCTGAGCGCCAATGACTTAAAGCTGGAACGCATGCGGGAGACGTTGTTTGGCACGCTGAGCGATATCCGCAAGGATACCGGCCTCAAGCTGGATGAAATGCGCAAGACTGTGGATGAAAACCTGCACACCACGCTCAACAAGCGCTTAGGGGAAAGCTTTTCTCTGGTTAATGAGCGCTTGGAGCAGGTGTATAAAGGCCTGGGCGAGATGCGTTCATTGGCCGTGGGTGTAGGAGACCTGAAAAAGGTGCTCACCAACGTCAAGACGCGGGGCGTTTGGGGCGAGGTGCAGCTGGGCGCGCTGCTGGCTGAAATGCTGTCCGAGCGCCAGTATGCGGCCAATGTGGCCGTCAGGCCTGATACCCAGGAGCGCGTGGAATATGCCATCCGCCTGCCTGGGCGCGATACGGACGCGCCCGTGCTGCTGCCCATTGATGCGAAGTTTCCGGTGGAATCCTACGAACGCTTGGTGCTTGCGCTGGAAACCGGAGAACGGGAGCCCGCCGAAAACGCGCGCGCGGCATTTTTGTCCGCCCTGCGCAAGGAAGCCGCGCGCATCAGCAGCAAGTACATAGCACCCCCCTACACGACCGACTTTGCTGTAATGTTCCTGCCTATTGAGGGGCTGTACGCCGAGGCGCTGCGCTTGCCCGGCCTGGCCGGAGATATGCAGCGCGATTACCGTGTGGTAATCGCGGGCCCCACTACCTTCAGCGCCTTGATCAACAGCCTGCAGATGGGCTTTCGCACTATGGCCATTGAGCAGCGCTCCGCCGAGGTGTGGCAACTTCTGGGCAGCGTCAAGAATGAGTTTGCAGATTTTGCCCAGCTGCTGGACAAGACGCGCCAGCGCCTAAAGCAAGCAGCGGACAGCATCGACAGCGCCGCACGCAAAAGCAGCAGCATTCAGCGCAGGCTGCGCACGGTGGAAAATGTTGATACCCCACTGCTTGATGACGAGGACACCGATGCATTGGATATACCAGACGACCTGAATACCATGGAGGAGGACGTATGAACATGAAAACTGCCGCACAGGGAACATTCCGTTTTGCCCACAACAACGTAAACGTAAAGGATTTAGAAAAATCCCTGGCTTTTTACCGTGATGCACTGGGGCTGTTGCCTGTCAGGCGCCATGAAGCCGAGGGTTTCACCTTGGTGTACCTATCCGATGGCAGCAGCCAGCACCAGCTGGAGCTGACATGGTTAAAGGACTTTGACAAGGACGCCTATGATTTAGGCGACAATGAAATACACCTGGCGTTTGTCACCAGGGACATGGATGCCGCGCGTGAAATGCACCGCGCCATGGGCTGCATCTGCTTTGAAAATGAAGCGATGGGTATATACTTTATAGAGGATCCCGATGGGTATTGGCTGGAAATTATGCCTGAGCGTACCTGATGGCCTCATAATTGAACACGGTGTAAGCCGTACACAGGAGGAAATATGCTGGAAATCAAGCCCAATTTATATTCCGTAGGCGTACAGGATCCCGGCCTGCGCGTCTTTGACATCATCATGAACACCCCCCATGGCACCAGCTACAACGCCTATCTGCTGGTGGGCAGTGAAAAATCGGCGCTGATCGAAACCGTCAAGATGAGCTTTGCCGAGGAATACTTTGCAAACATCGAAGCCATCAAGCCCATCAGCGAAATAGACTACCTGATTATCAACCATACCGAGCCTGACCATGCGGGCACCATCCCGCTGCTTTTGCAAAAGAACCCGGATATCACCATCGTGGGTACCAACAGCGGCATTACCTTTGTGTCGAGCATTATCAAGGGGGCGTTCAATTCCCGCGTGGTCGGTAAAGGCGGTACGCTGTCGCTGGGCGATCGGGAGTTAGAATTCTATCCCATGCCCAATTTGCACTGGCCGGACACCATGTTCACCTTTGACCCGGTTCATAAGGCACTGTTTACCTGTGACTTTCTGGGCACGCACTATGCCTTTCCGGAGCTGCTGCTCAGCCGCATGACGGATACCACTGCCTATGTAGCTGCGCGTGAAGCGTATTATCTGGATATCATGAGCCCGTTTTCCCGTCCCTTTGCGGCCAATGGCCTGAAATGTGCGCGGGAACTGAACCCGGGTATCATTCTGCCCGGTCATGGCCCCATTCTGGACACGGGCATTGAAGAGGTGTTTGAGCATTATGAGCAGCTCACCCTGCCGCCGCCGCAGGAAGGAAAAAATGTAGTGATAGTATATGTCAGCGCCTATGGCTATACTGCCAAGCTGGCCGAGACCATTGCGCAGGGCATACAGGACAAAGGCGTGCAGGTAACGCTGCTGGATCCGGGTACTGCCAGCCAACGCGAGATTATGCAAAAAATGCAGCAAGCCGATGGCATTCTGTTTGGATCGCCCACCATTTTAGGCAAGCAGCTGCAGCCTATTGACGAGATTGTGGATAAGCTGTATCCGTTTATGATGAAGGGCAAACTGGCCTCGGCCTTCGGCTCCTACGGATGGAGCGGGGAGGCTGTGCCCAATCTGATGGATCGTTTGGGTCATCTGAAGGCCAAAACGGTCGAGGGTTTCCGCGTGCGCTTCCGTCCGGGCGAGGAGGAGTTGCAGCAGGCACATGCCTTCGGCGAGTCCTTTGCTGAAGCGCTGAAATAGTTTTTTGATCGAAAGGAGCCGTATATGCCAGACAACCGATATCCTTGCCATAATGTGACGCTCGCGGCCATGCCGCAGGCTGACGATGCCGTATGGGACAAAGCGCCTGCCGTGCAGCTGTGTGAAACGCAAACAGGCGAGGAGCCGTTCCTTTCTACCGAGTTGCGGCTGCTGAGGGATGATCAGGCGCGCATGCTGTATGTGCGTTTTTCGGGGCAGGATGATGAAGTACATTCGAACTACAGGCTGCACGATTCGCCAATATATCGTCAGGATGTGATGGAACTGTTCATCGCTGATACCAATGACCTGACCTACTATAAGGAGTTGGAGTGCACGCCCTATGATGTGCACTTTGACGGCACCATCGATAAACGTGATGGCGGTCAGGTGTTGAACATGGATTATGACATTGTTGGCTGGAAAACGCGCACGCACGTTGACGACAATCGCCTGATATCGGTCTGGGCGCTGCCGTATGATGCCTTTGACCAGGAGCCCAAGGCCGGCACACACTGGCGCATCAATGCTTTCAGGATTGATCATCACAGCACGCGCGGGCAATCCCTGCAGGCCTGGCAGCCCACGATGCAGTCTACATTTCATGTCCCTGACGTGTTTGGCTATCTGGATTTCGTGGGGTGAACGCTCAACACGGCCTGTTGCGATCGATTGAACGCCTGGTGTTTGAGCAGCGCATGCTGACCGGGCTGACCGTAGTGTATGGTAATGCGCGTGAATATGATTCGGTCACCGTGGGTAATGCCCGTGAGGTAATCAAAACCCAGGAGGGCATTGTGCCAGATGTGCGTCCGCTGACGGCGCACACGCTGTACGACCTGGCTTCGCTGACCAAGCTGTTTACAGCAGTCAGCGTGCTGCAGCTGGTAGAGCGCGGCATGCTGCGATTGACTGATACGGTTGCTGCTGCTGACGCGCGTTTTTCGCAGCTTTACAACACCACCATACAGGAGGCGCTGACTTTTCAGGCTGTGCTTAAATCCCCGCAGCGCGTGGATGCACAGCCTGATTTTGATTCCGCACAGCGGCAGGTGTTTGCCATATATCGCAGTGAGCACATGCCGGAACGCCTGTATTCCGATATGAATGCACTGCTGCTGTCCTATGTGGTGGAGGGCGTAACGGGGCAGGATTTCTATGATTATGTGAAGGAAAATATCCTCATACCGGTCGGAATGCAGCGTACCTTTGCGCAAGTGCCGGCTGAGCGTGTGGATGATTGCGTGGACTACAACCTGGAACATCGGATTATAGAAGGTGACTACCAGGTGCTGGATGACCAGCCCGCCGGGCAGCCGCATGACCCTAAGGCGCGCCTGCTTTTGCGCGGTGGGCGCTTGTGTGGGCATGCGGGGCTGTTCAGCACCGCGCAGGACATGGCATGCTTCGCACAGGCCTTGCTTCAGGGCAAGCTGATTGCGCGCGATACCTTGCTGGGCATGGGCGTCAACCGCACAGGCTACAACGACCAGCGCGGCTACCGGCAGTATTTGGGGCAGCTGTGCTTTGCCAAGTCCCCGGTGCAGCGCTTAAGCGAGCTTCCTTCCTGGATGGGTCAGCGTGCCATCGGCATGAGCGGATATACCGGCAACCATTTTGCGCTGGATCCGGAGTTGGGCGTGTTTGATATATTCCTGGGCAACCGCTGCCACAACCGGGTGTCGCGCATTGTGCCCGAAACCGCCGCGCAAGCATTGGGGCTGGCAGATGATGGCAGCGGCAGCGTGCGCTGGCCCGATGGGCGGCAGGTGCTGTCCAGTTTCCAATACATCTACAAAAAGGATGAGATGCTGCATCAGCCGGTATATCAGTGCCTGTTGGACAGCGGCATGATAGGAGGGATAAGCCGTGGCACGTGATTACCTCACATTAGCACAGAGTATGGTACAGGAGATTATCTTTACCCGCCGGGAGTTTCATCAGCACCCGGAGGCCATGCATCAGGAAGTACAGACCAACCGGCGCATTCGTGCATTTCTTGACAAGCACGGCATTGCGTATATTGCCCCTGCGGATAACATCACGGTGGCTGTTCTGCCGGGCGCAACTCCTGGGCGTATGGCCGGCATTCGATGTGATACCGATGCGCTGGAGGTGCAGGAGCAGACCGGCTTGCCGTATCAATCAAAAAATCCAGGCATGATGCATGCCTGTGGACATGATGGACATATCACGATGGGCCTGTATGCAGCGTTGCTGCTGCATCAGCATCGCGCACAGCGTGCAGGCACAGTCAAGATTATATTCCAGCCCGCGGAGGAAGGGGGAAAGGGCGCTCTCAAGGTGTTGGATACCGGGGCTGCCCATGACCTGGGTGCCATTTTTGGCCTGCATGTGTGGCCCACGCTGCCGGTGGGGAAAATCCAGCTGTCCTCAGGGCCGGTATGTGCCAGCACCGACCGGCTTGTGATTGAGGTACTGGGTGCCGGAGGCCACGGTGCATATCCCGAGCGCAGCACCGATGCGTTGGCCGCCGGTGCTTCGTTGGTCACGCAGCTGCAGCACGTGGTGTCGCGCTTTGTTCCAGCCATGGAACCCTGTGTGCTGTCGGTGTGCAGTTTCCATGCGGGCAACCGCTGGAACATTATTCCTGGTGCTGCTCAACTGGAAGGCACGCTACGCACCTTCTCACAGACCGTGCGTGAGGAAGCGCTTACCCGCATGCAGGAGGTCATCAAAGCCACCGCACAGGCGCATCGCTGCCGTGCAATGCTCACTGTACACCCTGTGTGCGGCCCCATTACGAACGATGCTGATTTGACCGAGCACGCACGCAAAAGCGCCATCACTGTGTTTGGCGCAGACCATGTGCAGCCGCAGGCACCCTCTATGATCGGCGATGACTTTGCGGAGTTTACGGCCACAGCGCCAGGCTGCTATGCGTTTTTAGGCATTGCATCGCCCGATGGTTCGGCGGGCAACCTGCCATTGCATCACAATCAGTTTACGTTGGATGAAAATGCACTGCCGCTGGGCGCAGCATGGCTGGCGCAGGCAGCGGATGATTATGCAAGGAACATTGCGATAACCTAACGGTAAGGATTTGCACGCCTTCTTTCATGCATGCTATAATTATACGTAAACGAAACTTGGGAGGTTCAATATGCAGAAAGTACCGTTTGGCAAGTTAGGGTTTGAGGTATCGCGGCTGGGCTTTGGCATGATGCGCCTGCCCACCATGGAAAATGATCAGGGTGAACACGTAATTGACCGTGACCAGGCCATAAAAATGGTGCGTACCGCCATTGACCATGGCGTTAGCTATGTGGACACTGCTTATGGTTATCACGGCGGCGAGAGCGAGATTGTTACCGGCCTGGCCCTCAAGGACGGCTACCGTGAAAAAGTCAAGTTTGTCACCAAGCTGCCGACATGGCACGTCAACGAAGCGAAGGACATGGACCGCTTGCTGGACGAGCAGTTGAAAAAACTGGACGTGCCATATCTGGATTTCTATTTGCTGCACGCCCTTCGCCGGGAATCCTTTGAAAAAATGCAGTCCTTCAACTATGCGGAGTTTTTAAACCGCGCCCGCCGGGATGGTCGTATCCGCCATGCAGGGTTCTCTTTCCATGACGACAAGGGCGCATTCATTGATATTCTCAACGACTTTGACTGGGAACTTGCACAGGTGCAGATTAACTACTTGGATGACGAGGCGCAGGCCACCGCCGAAGGCATCCGCTATGCCGGGCGCAAGGGCGTGCCCGTGGTGGCGATGGAGCCGCTGCGCGGCGGCGCGCTGGCCAGCCCGCCCCAGGAAATTAAAGATACGATTCAGGCGCACCCGCGCGGCTATTCGCCGGTGGAATGGGCTTTCCGGTATGTGGGCAACTATCCGGAGATTGTGACCATACTAAGCGGTATGAGTACCATGGAGCAGGTACAGGACAACCTGCGCATTTTCCAGAATGTCACGGTAGGCAACCTTTCGCCTGAGGATGAAAAGTTTGTGGCGGAGCTGAAAAAAGCCTATATGGCCCGCATCGCCGTGGGCTGCACGCATTGTGATTATTGCCAGCCCTGCCCGCAAAACGTGCTTATTCCCCGCATCTTTGAAATCTACAACCGTGCCTATATGTTTGACAACAACGCCCAACTGGTGCGCGATTATAAAAATGTCATCAAAGATGAGGGCGACGGTGCGCGCTGCGTAGCCTGCGGCCAGTGCGAAGCTGCTTGCCCGCAGCAACTGGAAATCATCAAGCTGTTGGACAAGATACATCAAGAGGCGACTAAGTAACGTTTTGAAAATGATCGCTATGTTTCCGCTTGCCGTGATTCAGCTCTATGGCCTGTTAATTGCGGCGGCGGTTGCTGTTGGGGCCTGGCTGTGCACCAGAGAGGAAAAGCGCCTGTCGCTGCCCAAGGATACGGGCTTGGACATTGTGCTATATGCAGTGCCCCTGGCAGTAGTGTTTGCCCGGATTTATTATGTGATTTTTTCCTGGCAGCAGTTTGCGCAGCAGCCGTTGCGCATTTTCTATGTGTGGGAGGGCGGCCTGGCGATTTATGGCGGGGTTATCGGCGGCGCGCTGGGTGTGTGGCTGCTGTCCAAACGCCGCGGCATCCGCTTTTCACTGTTGGCCGATGTAGTAGCACCCGCCCTGCTGTTGGGGCAAGCCATTGGCCGCTGGGGCAATTACTTTAACGGCGAAGCGTTTGGATATATTATATCCTCCCCCCAATGGCAGTTTTTCCCGGTTGCGGTGTTTGTACAGGGGCAATGGCATATGGCCACGTTCTTTTACGAATCGCTATGGAACTTTTTGGGGTTTATATTTCTGTACCGCAGCCGCAGGCGCTTTGGTGCCAATGGGCGCACCGGCCATGTGTTCCTGTGGTATATGGCGTGGTACGGCCTAGGCAGGCTGTATATCGAGGGCCTACGCACCGACAGCCTGATGTTGGGTGATATACGTATTTCACAGCTGGTCAGCCTGGTGTTGTGTGCAAGTGGACTGCTGCTGATAGCACGCGGGCTGAAAGCCCCATGGCCGGCTTGGGCCGGCACTGCGCTGGCGGCTGTGTGCGCAGTAGTTTTTCTGATGCAAGGAAGGCCAATGTGGGGTGCAGCAGCTGCAATGCTTTTTGTGGCGGCAGGTTTTTGGCTGTACAGGCTATATTCGGAGGTTGTCCATGCTTGACCGGCAGCGCATTTATCGGCTGTTGTTACGGGCGCTGCCCGCGCCGCGTTATGACAAAAACCAAACGGGCATGGCACGTGAAATTGCTGCAATTTTGTCTAAGCACCGCGCGGCGGGTGCGTCAGTTGCTTTCTTTTCGGGCGATGATACGCCGCTTTGCCTTTGCGTAGGCACGGCGGGCCAGATGGGGCCTGTTACGCAGGATACTTTTTTTCGTGTAGCCTCCATATCCAAAATGATTACCGCGCTGTGCGTGCTGCGCCTGGCGCAGGATGGCCTGATTAGCTTAGATCGGGATATCAATGCCGTCCTTCCTTTTGCGGTGCGCCATCCACAGTTTCCAAATACGCTCATTACATTGCGTATGCTGCTAAGCCATACCAGCGGCCTGATGGATGCCCCTGCATACCATCAGGGTGTGGGTTCACGCGTGCCGGTGTCTGCCATTATTCCAGCCTGCTGGGGCGAGCACGCCCCCGGCACATCCTGGGAATATAGCAATCTTGGCGCTGGGCTGGTGGCCAGCGTGCTGGAAGCAGCGCTGGATCAATCGTTTGAGAACATCATGCGCATCCACCTGTTCGATGTGCTGGGCGTTGAGGCATCTTTTTATCCGCAGCGAATATCTGGTGCGCTGGCAGATGCCTACCGCGTGATACCGCCCTGGGGCAAGTCCGGCTTTGACGCGCGGGAGCGCAAAAAACGCCCCGCTGGCGATGCTGATATCCCGCAGCCGGAGCGGCACTACGGCCTGGCGCAGGGCAATTGTGTGACTAACATGGCCGGTATGCTGTTGTTGCTCAAAGCAGCGATGCAGCCAAGATATCTGGATGCCCCCATGATAGCTGCGATGCGGTCGCCGCTTGTGTCCTTTGGGCAGCGTTCGCCGTACATGCAGCAGGGCATGGGGCTATTTGTGATCGATGAGCCTGGCATATGCGCTCACACCCTGTATGGCCATCAGGGCAATGCCTATGGCGCCATGCATGGTGCGTTCTTTGATCCTATTGCCGGGCGCGGCATGGTGCTGCTTACCTCAGCGGCCTCAGAGGCTAAGACGAACTTTCTGTCCGATATAAACCGTGACCTGATGCAGCTGTGTTTTTCCAGCAAAGGGAGCTTTCATGACTGATACCGTGCAGCAGGTAGCGGTAGTGTATGGTGTTGTACGCATTACATTGCTAAGTGGCGATACGCTGGCTGTGCCGCGCGCCTTGTTTCGCTTGCATCCATTGAAAGTAAGCGATACGGTCGATGTGGAAGCGTACTGGCAAAAGTGCGCTAAAGATGAATATACATTGGGCATGGAAAAAGCTGTGCGCGCGCTGACCGCACGGGAACGCACCCAAAAGGAACTGGAACGCTCTTTGCTGCGTGCAGGCTATCGCCCGGATACCACGCGGCGCATCATTGATTATTTGGCAGAGCGGCGGTATGTGGATGATGAACGCTATGCCATGCAGCTGGTGCAAGCCCGGCAGCGAAAACACAGCGCACGCCGCATTGCGCAATCCATGCAGCAAAAGGGCATTGCGCGTGAAACGGTGGAGGCCGTCTTAGAGCAGCATGTTACTGAAGATGTACAACAGGAGCTGATAGACGACCTGGCGCACAAATACCTGCGCCGACATCCAGAAATCAAAACCCCGCAGGAGCGTCAGAAGGCTATTGCCAGCCTTGTCCGGCGGGGGTTTAGCTATGATATGGCGCGCGAGGCGCTGCAAAAAGCGCAAGCGCAGAAGGAACAAGATTAATCCTGCTGCATTTCCCAGCCGCGCGCGTGCTGTGGGGCAACAGAGGCAGTCAGCAGGCTGACTTCCGCAGCGCCTGCCTCGCGTAAGGCTTGTGCACAGGCGCGGGCGGTGCTGCCACTGGTGCGCACATCGTCCACCAGCATCAAGCGCATGCCTGCAACAGGTTGCGTTACTGCAAATGCGCCCCGTACATTGCTTTCCCGGTCTCGGGGTTCCAACGAAGATTGGCGTTTTGTTTTTCGCGTGCGCACCAGCGCTTCCTGTATGGGCAGGCCTGTTTGTTCGCTGATTAGATGGCACAGCCGGTGTGCTTGATTAACGCCCCGTTCGCGTTGGCGCTGCCGGTGCAGGGGAACGGGCACCAACGCATCGGGCCGGGCTGTGCCTAAGCACGCAGCCATGGCGCTGGCCAGCGGGCGTGCGGCCGCATCCACTGCGCCAAACTTGAACATCACCACCAGGCGCTGCACCACACCGCCATAATAAAACGGGGCATACGCATGGGTAAGCCCGATCATGCCGCCATCCTGACAATATCCGCAGGGATTGCCCGAACGCTTGGGAGACAGGCAATGGGGGCAGGCGGAGTCCGGGATGGCATGCAACGCCAACTCCGCTAAGCATGCATCGCACAGCGGTTCCCCCGGAGTGATGCGCCGGGGTTCCCCGCAGGCCAAACACCTGCATGTTGGATACAGCGCCCGCATGGCGGCGCGGAGCAGCTGCATTATCCCATCCCCAACTGCAACAACCGTTGCTCCAACAGGCTGTACCTGCGGTTGATAACGTTATTTGCCACCATCTGCGCAATGGCGCGCTCATAGCCCACCAGCACCACCAGCTTGCGTGCGCGTGTGACAGCGGTGTACAGCAGGTTGCGCGTCAGCAGCATGGGCGGGCCCCCTACCACCGGCATCACAACGGCCTCAAACTCACTGCCCTGGCTTTTGTGCACCGACAGGCAGTAGGCCAGCTCCAGCTCCTCAAACTGCGCATTGGCATACTCTACAGTGCGCTGATCATCATATTGCACCGTCAGCAGCCTGTTTTCAGTATCCACGTGTGTTACCCGGCCTACATCGCCGTTAAAAACGCCCTCGCCTTCCTCACCATCCGGTGTGCTCCAGGCCAGGTGATAATCGTTCTTGATGTGAATCACCTTATCATGCAGCCGGAATATGGTGTCGCCAAAAACCAACTCCGGCGCATCCTCGTGCGGAGGGTTAAGCTCGCGCTGCAGCAGCGCATTCAGTTCTGCAACACCGCAGGTGCCCTTGCGCGTGGGAGACAGCACTTGCACATCGCCCTGGCTATCGTTGCCTAAAAATCCCGGCAAGCGGTGCCGGCACAAGCCTACGATTTCTTGTGCTGCGGCCTGCGGGGATGCAGCGCTCGCATAGAAAAAGTCGCCATCCCGGCGGTTGACCACCGGGTTCTCGCCGCCGTTGATGCGGTGTGCGTTGATGACAATCATGCTTTGCTCTTCCTGCCGGAAAATTTCCGTCAGCCTTACATGCGGCACCATGCCGCTGGACAGAATATCGCGCAATACATTGCCCGGCCCTACCGGCGGCAGCTGATCGGCATCGCCTACCAGTATGATGCGTGTGCCCGGCTGTATGGCACGCAGCAGGCTGCGCATCAAAAAGATATCCACCATGGACATTTCGTCCACCACGATCATGGAGCAATCCAGCGGGTTGTCCACATTGCGCTGGAACTGCTCCATATCGCCGCCAAACTCCAGCAGGCGGTGCAGCGTTTTGGCTTCGCGGCCTGTTGCCTCGCTCATGCGCTTGGCGGCCCGTCCGGTAGGCGCAGCCAGCAAAACATCGTCACCGCCTGCTACATGCAGGATGCAGTTAATCAGCGTGGTTTTACCCGTGCCCGGGCCGCCCGTAATGACCAGCACGCCGGATTCGGTGGCGCTTTGGATGGCGGCGCGTTGCGTGGGGCTGAATGTGATGTGGTTGTCCCGTTCAAAGGCTGCAATCTGGCTGGGTACATGCCCGTCCATGACCTGCTGCGCAAACTGCGACAGGTTCATCAGTCGGTGCGCTATCTCCCACTCTGCGCGGTGGAAATCAGGCAACGATATGACGGCAACGCTGTCTATTTCTTCAGCCTGTAAGCGTTTGGACAGCACCAGTGCCTGCAGATGATGTTCCACCGCTTCCTCCGGCAAGCCCAGCAGGTGAGCAGCCTGAAAAATCAGCTGCTCACGCGGCAGATAGGTATGCCCGCTGGCGCTGGCCGCTTCCTGCAGGGCATATACCAGCCCGGCCTGCAAACGGTATTCGCTGTTTGCGGAAATGCCCAGCGATTGGGCGATGCGATCCGCCGTGCGGAAGCCTACGCCGTCAATATCATCAATCAGCCGGTATGGGTTGGCGCGGATCAGGCTTTCCGCCTCAATACTGTACTTTTTATGTATTTTAACTGAAAGCCCCGGCGACACGCCATAGCTCTGCAAAAAGATCATGGTGCGGCGCGCGGCGTGCTGTTTTTCAAAGCTTTCGGTAATCTGCGCGCAACGAACACGCCCGATGCCTGATATCTCCATCAGGCGTTCGGGCTGTTCGCTCATGACGGTCAGTGCGTCCTCGCCAAAGGCTTCTACAATCTGCCGCGCAGTGGAAGCGCCCACGCCTTTAATCAATCCCGAGGCCAGATAGCGCTCGATATCGCTCAGGGTAGAGGGCGTTTCCACCGCGCAGGATGTACACTTAAACTGACGGCCGTACTGTGCATGCTCCGTCCACTGACCTTGAAAGGCCACCTTTTCACCTTCCGAAAATTCGGGCATCTGCCCAGTCACGGTAATGATCTCCCGCCCAGAACGCACCTGCAGCACAGTGAACAGGGTGTCCGGGCTGCGATATACTATGCTGAAGATCGTACCGGCGACTTCCTCGGACACTATACTTCGTCCCAGATGCGGCGCGCGTTGGCTAAGCTGACAGCAGAAGCGTAGGTAGGATCTTCCAGTCCTTCAAACTCAATGGCAATGGGGCCATCATAGCCGCTGTCTTTCAAGGCCTTCAGGGCAGCATAAACGTCCAGGTCGCCCTGTCCCAGGATGGAGCCTCGCAGGTACTTGCCTCCGCGTGAACGGAACCAGCGTCCGCCGCAGTCAAACTGTGTGGAATCGCCTGGGTCGCGCGTGCGGACATAGAAATCTTTCAGATGCACCATTTCGCAACGGTGTGCTAACGTGATCGCTGCCACAGCGGGGTCCTCATCCACGCAGATAATGTTGCCGGTGTCCAGCAGCAGGCCGTAGTTGTCATTATTGACGCCGTTGAGCACACGCTCCACCCGGTCGCAGCCGTTGACAAAGAAGCCATGGTTTTCAAGCAGTGTCTTTACGCCGCGCTTGCGCCCATGCTCGCAAATGCGCTGTGTGGCTTCGATCATAACGGGCAGCAGGTCATCAAAGTCTTTCAAGGTGTTTTGATCCAGCGGCCGCCGGAAGGCAGAAATATCATGCCGCATGCGGGGCATGCCCAACTCTGCTGCAATGTCCACTTCGTGGCATACACGTTCAATGGCCTTCTCGCGCTCTTCGCCCTCCACCAGCAGGTTGGCCAACACGGAGTAGTTGACCAACTCTATTCCGGCATCGCGGGCATGCTTGCGGATAGCGGCAATGCGGCCATAGTCGATGGCCAGCGTGTCAGGATCGTCAAAGCGGAAAGCGAAGGGGACCAGCTCCATACATTCAGCGCCCTGCGCAGCGGCCCAATCAATGGCACCCTCCAGCGTCATAGCACCACGGGCTATTTCGCGATTTAGCGAATAGGAACTCAAGCCAAGTTTCATAGTTGCCTCCTTTATGAATTGTTTGTATTGATTGATGCAGTGCGCTTGCGGCGCCCAGCATGCAACGCAATCAAGTGTTCGTAATATCCAGTCACCTGCTGCATGACATCCTCCCAGGGCAGCGGGATGGTTTCCCGCGCAGCTGCGCCGACTTCCTTAGCGCGGTCTGGATTGTTTAGAATGTCTGTCAGCACGCGAGACAGGTCGTTGGCGTCATCCCGGCACAAAAAGCCATTGGCACCGTCGTGGATGATTTCGGCAGCATCGCTGCCCGCTACCAGCACGGCGGGCGTGCCCATTACGGCAGCCTCGCGTACCACCATGGGCGCGTTGTCATACAGTGATGGAAAGGTAAACGCTATTGCACGCGCATACAGCGCGTCCAGCACATGCGTTTCGCTGATATGACCAATCAGGCGTACACGGTCATTCAGGTGCAATTCGTCAATTTTGCTTTGCACTTGTTCAGTATCAGGCCCCTGCCCGGCCATCAACAGCGCAAAGTCTTCGCCCTGCTTCGCCAGCAGCGCTGCGGCATCCAGCACGCACGCGAGGTTCTTTTTCCAATTGATTTGCCCCACGTACAAGAGCAATGGCTTTTGCCCCAACTGAAAGCGTTCCTCTACCAGGCGTACGGCTTCATCACTTGCCGAGCGCATGGTGGCGCCGTTGGGTACCACGCGGATGGGGCCTTCATATCCGTAGCTTTCCAGCACCTTGGCAGTCGTCTCACTCACTGCCCAGACCTCGTCACATTTGCGATAAAAACGCACAACATTGGCCACCACCATCTTGGCCAAGGAATCGGAATGCAATACTTTATAGAAATCATCGTAATATTTTGAGTGAAACGATGCCACCAGCGGAATGCCACGCTCCTTGGAAATGCGCAGCGCCTCGCGGCCTGCACCAAAGGGGCTATGTGCATGCACGATATCCAGCGGGATCATATCCATCCGCCGACGATAGCGCAAATCCAAGCTGGCCGTGCCTGTCCGGTATTGGGGCGCAGTGGGTACGCGCATCGCCGTATAGTCTACCAATTCAAAGGGATATCCGCCCCGGTGGCCGGTGTTGTACATGGGGGCGGATACCGTAACTTCATGCCCAATATGCGACAACGTTTCTGCGTATGCCAGCGCAACGCGCCCCACGCCGTCAACAATCGGCAGGAATGTGTCGGTAAACTGTCCAATTCTGAGCATGTGCCCCTCCATGACGCCGCGGGCGTTTTCTAATATCATTATAGAGGATGGAATATATCGTGGCAAGGCAAGGAACCTTTACATCTGTTTTCTTTGCCTGTTATAATCGCGTTGCTGGCACCTAATGGGCTGGACATCTCGGTGGTACTGTTGCTTAGCGTCAGGTATCCTGTAAGGACTTGAACGGAGGAAAAAATGAACGGCTTAGAACTCAAACGCTTCACCGCTGCATCGCTGCTGGTTGGTCTTGTCCTGTTGCTGGGCTTTACCCCCATTGGTCTGATCCCGTTGGGATTTATCAATGTAACCATCCTATGTATCCCGGTGGTGATCGGTACCCTTCTGATGGGGCTTAAAACGGGGCTATTGCTGGGCTTTACCTTTGGCAGTGTCAGCCTGATTAACCTTCTAGGCCCACGCGCTTCAGCGCTGGCCTCAGCCCTGATGGGGGCGAGCCCCGTACTGGCTGTTCTGATGTGCTATGTGCCTCGCCTGCTGCTGCCACTGGCTGCACACCTGACTTTCTGTGCGCTCAAAACACGCAATGAAAAACTGGGCTATGCTGTGGCTGCTGTGGCTGGTTCGCTGACCAACACGGTGTTCTATTTAGGGCTTATGTTTTTGTTTTATGTTCTGACAGGGCTGGATGTGCAAAAAGTGGCGCTATTGATTGGCGGTACCGGTCTGATTGCCGGCACCTCCGAAGCCGTTGTCGCCGCCTTGCTGGTGCCGCCCATTGTGCTTGCCCTAAAGAGACTGCACTATTTTGCCTGAGGGAGATTATTATGATTTATACCATGGACATCGGCAATACCAATATCAAAACCGCCCTGTTTGATGGCGAAAAGCTGGTGCATTACTGGCGTATATCCACCAACCATAGCTACACCAGCGACGAATATGGCGTGATGCTGGATGGTATGTTCCGGCATGCCAATCTTGAGATGGGCTTGGTCACAGCGGTGATGATATCCTCTGTGGTGCCTACCATCAATTTTACCATTGACCATATGTGCCGGGATTATTTTCACGTAACACCGCTGTTTGTTAACCCCGGCATCAAGACCGGCCTCAATATCCAGTATGAAAACCCCAAGGAATTGGGCAGCGACCGTATCTGCAACGCAGTAGCTGCCAACTGGTATTATGGTGCGCCCTGCATTTTTATCGACTTTGGTACCGCCACAACCTTTGGCGCCATTGATGCCAAAGGTGCTTTTCTGGGCGGTTGCATCTGCGCAGGTATCAAGTTGGCAGCCGATGCGCTGGTCACCCGCACCTCCAAACTGCCGCAGTTTGAACTGATGATGCCACCAAAGGTCATATGCCGCACGACCGTGACCAACATGCAGGCAGGGCTGCTGTATGGCTATGTGGGGCAAGTAAACTATATTGTGGAACGCATGAAAGAAGAACTTGGCGACGACAAGATAAAAGTTATCGCCACCGGCGGCATGTCCCGCCTGATCGCAACGGAGTCCAAGGCCATCCAGCATATTGACGGCCTGCTAACATTAAAAGGCCTGCGCCTGCTGCAAGAGCGCAACGGGACAGCATAAAACCTTATCTATAAAACCTGTTTTGATAGTGCGGCGTGCGCACCAAGCGCGGCTTTCGTTTGCGCGTAAATAGGCGGTACACCAGGTAGGCCAGGAATATCACCAGCAACACAGGCAACAGCATAATCAGCACAAACTCCAGCGAGAAGCGGGGGAAAGGGTTGGGGTCGTTGGCGGTGTAGATGTATATTTCCTCAATGGACGGCGCTGCTGATTCCCTGCGCGCGATAGAGCGCGTGGCGATCAACTCATACATGATGGGTCCGTCTTCGCTGTCCTCTGGCATGTACGTCATGGTGCCTACAATATCACCGGCTTCAATGGGCGCTTCCAGCACGCGGTTGTAGCTGATGGAGGTGCGGGTGTTGTACACTTGCTTCCAGGTATCGACCTGGTCAGCCAGGCCAAACAGGTGGTCATCCTGCATGGGGTCGATTTTGCGCAGCGACAATTCCAAACGCCCCAAATTGACATCATCCAGCGCATAAGAGGAAATGTCCACTACCTTCGGGTTCTGACGGAACAGCTGCTCAACGCTGGTGGATACATAGCGCGAAAAACCATAGTCCATCAGCCGCCTGGTATCGCGCCAGCGCCCTGCAGCGTTGGATTTGAGCACCACGCTGATAAGCTGCACGCCATCCTTGTACGCCGAACAGGCATAGCACAGCCCAGCCTGGCTGTGCTCACCGGTTTTAATGCCGTTGGCATAAGGGTAGTAGGTTTCTGTGTTCTCGCTGTTTAAAAATGCCGCATCCTTGGATGTAAAGGTGCGTGGCCCGCTTAGGTTGGTGCGCGGCAGCGTATAGCGCCACAGCGCCGCTACCTCACGGAATTCCTCATAGCGCATGGCTTCCCGGGCGATCAGCGCCATATCGCGTGCGGTGGAATAGTGATACTCATCGTGATAGCCATGCGAATTAGCAAAGTTGGTATGCGTACAGCCTAAATAGCGCGCCACCTCGTTCATCATGCTCACAAAGGCCGGTTCGCTGCCGGCGATGTGTTCGGCAATGGCTACTGCGCCGTCGTTGCCGGATATGACCATTGTTGCACGAATTAATTCGCCCAGCGGCACCTGTTCCCCGGCCTTCAGCCCGATCAGAGAACTGTCCTCGGGCACGCTGACGGCATTTTGCGACACCGTTACCAAATCATCCGGGTTGCCGCGCACCAGTGCAATCATGGCGGTCATGATCTTGGTCAGCGATGCAGGGTAGCGCAGGTCGTCGGCGTTTTTTTCAAACAACGCTTCGCCGGAATCTGCTGCAATGACGATAGCAGATTCTGCCCGCAGGTTGTTGGGCCGCAGGTCGCCGGGATTATTTTCGTTGTATTCGCTGGAGGCCTGAACGGAAACCGTCAGGCATAAAAGCGCCAGCAGCAGCGCAAACATGCGCAGCGCGCGTACCCTCACGGCATGTCCTTTCGATATTGTTTAGGCCCGGTTTCATATAGGTTGTTGCCATGGGCATCAATGATGACAGTTACGGGGAAGTCTTTTATCACAAATTCGTGGATGGCTTCAGCCCCTAAATCGGGGTACGCAACCACCCGGCTGCTCTGGATGGAGCGCGCAATCAATGCAGCTGCCCCGCCTACGGCCCCAAAGTACACTGCGCCATATAGCTTCATCGCGTCAATCACCGGTTGCGAGCGCAGCCCCTTGCCGATCATACCGCGCAGGCCCAGCGCCAGCAGCTGGGGCGTGTAGGCATCCATCCGATAGCTGGTGGTAGGCCCGGCGGAGCCCACTGCATGACCGGGCGAGGCAGGGGCAGGCCCTACGTAGTAAAGGGTCTGGTTGATTAAATCTATGGGCAGGGGTTGTCCAGCGTCTATGAGGGCTATCAGCCGCTTATGGGCGGCATCACGGCCGGTATACAGCGTGCCCGTCAGCAGCACCGGATCGCCGGCTTTCAGGCTGCGCGCGGTATCTTCATCAAACGGCAGGTTTAAACGGCGTTCTTTCATGGGTTTTTCCTCCTACAGCGTGCGCGTGGCGTGGCGTGCGGCGTGGCAGCAGATGTTGACGGCCACCGGTAGTCCTGCAATGTGGGTGGCGGCCTGACGGATGTGCACGCGCAATGCGGTGATGCGCCCGCCCATGCCTGCTGGGCCGATGCCCAGCGCGTTGATGCGTTCCAGCAGTTCATCCTCCAGCGCGCCATAGCGTTCATCCGGGTTTTTTTGATCCAGCGGCAGCGCGGTGCAGGCCTTGGCCAGCAGTGCGCATTGCTCAAACGTACCGCCAATGCCAATCCCCACAATGATGGGCGGGCAGGGGTTGGGGCCGGCAGCCTCTACCGTTTGCAGCACAAAGCGCTTGACGCCCTCGATGCCATCGGCGGGTACCAGCATTTTCAGTGCGCTCATGTTTTCACTGCCAAACCCCTTGGCCAGCGCCGTCAGCTTGAGCGTATCGCCGGGCACAATGCGCGTGTGGATGACACACGGCGTGTTATCCCCGGTGTTCACCCGATCAAACAGCGGATCCCGCACAATGGATTTGCGCAGATAGCCTTCGGTATAAGCCTCCCGCACGCCCTGTTGGATGGTTTCTTCAAAGCCGCCCTCCGTGATGTGTACCTCCTGGCCTACCTCGGCAAACACCACTGACATGCCGGTGTCCTGACAGATGGCTACGCGCTCCTTGGCTGCAATCTGATAGTTGCTCATCAGCTGATCCAGCACCAGCTGTCCCAGCGGGGATTCCTCCTGCGTGCGCGCATTGTCCAGCGCGCACATCAAATCCTTGCCTCCCACATAGCTCAATTCTAAAAACATATCCTTTATGGTCTGTGTAAGGGCAGATGCAGCAATTTCTTTCATGGCAGTTCTCCTGTATCCTGTAGCAGTGTAAAATGGTGGCGGTACGCTTGTGCAACGGGTAATTGAGCGCCCAAGCACCATAACTCCTCCGCGTGCATGTCCGCCATCACATCGGGGTCTTTTTCGCGGGCCGGGCGTGAGATAAGCCGGAAACCACGCTTACCGATGGCGGTCAGCAAGGGTTTTGCGCGTTCTCTGGCGGCCAATAAATAGGCATACGATGGCCTTTCCGGTAGTATCGATGCTCGCGTGCCCAGCATCCAGTGCGTCAGCCCGCGGTTGATGCGCGTGCGCGGGTAGCGGCGGGTTTTGACGCTGTCCAGCAATTGCTCCCGGCTGGTGCAGCCCCGTGCTGCGCGTGCAATGCGCAGGTGTAACCCCTCAGACATTTCGGGAATATCGGCAGCCTGGTGCGGGTCTTGGGCAAGGATGCATGCTAATAACAGCGTGTCCAGCGCGTGGGGGAGATGCAGCGTGCCCTGGGCGACCTCCTGTGCAATGATATCATACGAGGAAGCGGGTACCGAGCGCGCTACACCTTGCCAATCCCCGCGCAGGATCGCCGCGCGCACTGCGCTGGCAGAAGCCAAGCCTTGCAGCGCCTGGGCGTGGTAAGCACCCATGCGCGCAATGGGTACAGGCTGAATATCGCTACCCAGCCGTTGCAGTGCACGCAGATAGCTGATGGCCAGCGTTGCATTGGGCTGATGCTGCAAAGCCTGTGCGCCCGGCGCTTGCGTATTCAGCGATTCACCGCGGGCGCGCGCAAAGGATTTGCCTTGTGCAAGACCATTTCGCAGCGCCCTGCGCATACCCTCATCTGGCTTTTCCAACAGGTTGGCCAAGCGTACCAGCTGCGCTATGTCCGGGTTCTCGCTGCCAAAACTCAAGTGCGTTACCACGCCCAATGCATGCAGGATGCCCACGCCGCCCATGGCAAACCGGTCGGCCGCGGCGCAGGAAAAAGAAACCGGCATACCCAGCACCACATCAGCGCCTGCAAGCACAGCCATGCGCGCACGCGTATGCGGACCCAACAGCATGGGAGTACCCCGCTGGGAAAAGGCGCAGCCCATCACGCACACCACAAAATCCGCCTGCGACTGTTCGCGTGCGGAGTTCAGATGGTAGGCATGCCCCAGGTGAAAGGGGTCATACTCTGCAACGATGCCGCAAACGCGCATGTTCCCTCCCCGTTCGGATACCACGGTCAGTATATCACAAAGCGAATGGACAGAAAAATTGGCGGATGGTATAATGCAGGCGTTTTGAGAAAGCGGGGGATAAGCATGTACGATGCAGTGATTATCGGCGCTGGAGTAGTAGGCTGTGCCGTGGCGCAGCGCATGGCTTTGTATAAGGGAAAGTTTGCAGTCATCGACCGCGCGCACGATGTGTCCGAGGGAGCCAGCAAGGCCAACAGCGGCATTGTGCATGCGGGCTATGATGCCAAGCCCGGCACCGAGAAGGCGCGCCTTAACCTGAAAGGAGCACGCATGTTTCCGCAGCTGTGTGCCAAACTGGGCGTGTTGTATGGCAAACCCGGCGCGTTGGTGTTGGCATTTGATGAGAATGATAAGGCCACGCTGGAAAAGTTGCTGGAGCAGTCACGAGAGAATGAAGTGTCCGGCTGCCGTATCATTGAAAGACAGGAAATTTTAAAGTTGGAGCCGCGCGTCAACCCAGAGGTGCTATACGCACTGCATGTGCCCGAAAGCGGGCTGGTCAGCCCCTATGAATTGACCTGTGCGCTGGCCGACAGCGCGGCCGAAAATGGTGTGGAGTTCCTTTTAGGCCGCAATGCAGAGGGCCTTTCATATAGCGGAGCGCATTGGGTTGTCCATACCTCACAAGGCGACATTCCCTGCCGCGCGGTCATCAACTGCGCGGGCGTGGGGGCAGAAAAACTGCACAACGCAATATCCACCCGTCCGGTGTGTATCATTGCGCGCCGCGGGCAATATTATTTGCTGGATCATGAAAACCCGTTGACCTTTACCATGACGCTGTTTCAGGTGCCTACCGCGATGGGCAAGGGCGTGCTGGTCAGCCCCACCACACATGGCAACCTGCTGATTGGCCCCACAGCGGAGGATATTCCTGATGGAACGGACGTAGCCACCACCCGCGAAGGTCTAAAAGATGTGCTGGACAAGGCGCGCTTAACCTGGCCTGGACTGTCAACGCGCACGGTCATCACCAATTTTTCAGGCATCCGTGCGCATGAGGCTTCGGGAGATTTCATCATCGGCGCTGTCGAGGGTGCACCCGAAGGCGCGTTTGAGGCCATCGGCATTGAAAGCCCTGGGCTCAGCGCTGCGCCTGCCATCGGCGAGGAGTTGGGCGACTGGGTAGCTTATTGGTTAAAGCTGCCACGCAACCCTGCCTACCGCGAGCCTACCCCGCTTCCCAAGGCTTTTAATCAGATGAACGAAAAAGAACGCGCTGCCGCTTACGAAAACAATCCGGATTATGGCCGCATCGTTTGCCGCTGTGAGCAGGTAACCGAAGCCGAGGTGCGCTATGCCATCCGGCGTCCGGTGGGCGCTACAAGCTTGGACGGCGTCAAACGCCGTACGCGCGCGGGCATGGGGCGGTGTCAGGGCGGCTTTTGCAGCCCCCGCGTGATGGAAATCCTGTGTGAGGAGCTGAACCTCAGCCCCACCCAAGTGACCAAGTTTGGCGGCGACAGCTGGATTCTTTCGGGTGATTTGAACGTCCAGCAGGAGGAACAGGCATGAGCGTGCGGGAATTTGAAGTTGACCTGCTTATCGTGGGCGCAGGCCCTGCCGGTTTGGCTGCTGCCATTGCAGCGCGTGAGGCCGGGATATATAACCTGGTCGTGCTGGAGCGCGAGGATTGGCAGGGCGGCATTTTACAGCAGTGCATCCACAACGGGTTTGGCCTGCACCGCTTTAAGGAAGAACTGACCGGCCCGGAATATGCCAAGCGCGATATAGATGCCGCGCGGCTGCTGGATATTGAAGTGCGCACCGGCACCACCGTGCTGTCGGTGTCCGGTGAGCGCCGGGTCACGGCCATCAATCGGGAGCAGGGCTTGCATGCCTATCAGGCCAAGGCTGTTATATTGGCCATGGGCTGCCGCGAGCGTCCGCGCGGCGCACTGGCCATCCCAGGTACGCGGTGCGCAGGTATCTTCAGTGCAGGCACCGCACAGCGATATGTAAACTTGGAAGGCTTTATGCCGGGGCGGCGTGTGGTGATCTTGGGCAGCGGGGATATCGGCTTGATCATGGCGCGCCGCATGACCCTGCAGGGCGCGAAAGTGCTGGCCTGTGTGGAGCTGATGCCCTATTCATCCGGCCTAAACCGCAACATTGTGCAATGCCTGCAGGATTATGATATCCCGCTGTATTTGTCGCACACGGTTGTGGATATCCATGGGCGTGACCGCTTGACCGGCGTCACCGTTGCCCGCGTAGATGATAAACTTCAGCCCATGGAGGGCACCGGGATTCATTTCGACTGCGACACGCTGCTTTTGTCCGTAGGCCTGATCCCAGAAAATGAGTTATCCTTGGGCGCAGGGGTCGAGATATGCCCGGCCACCAACGGCGCGTATGTGGACAACCACTTTGAAACCAATGTGCCCGGCGTGTTTGCGTGCGGCAATGTGCTGCACGTGCATGACCTGGTGGATTATGTCAGCGCTGAAAGCACGCAGGCAGGGCAAGCTGCGGCGGCCTATATCAAGGGCACCCGGGCCGTGGGCGTGACGATTCCTGTGTGCGATGGGCAGGGGGTGCGCGGCAGCGTGCCGCAAAAAATCGTGCTGCCCGCAGCCGACCAAGTAGTACCCATTGACCTGATGTTTCGCCCCACGCGCGTATTCTCCAATGCATTCCTGTGCGTGCGTGCAGATGAAACGTTGATCGTTTGTCAGCGCAAAATGATTCTGACGCCCGGTGAAATGGCCGTGGTGACGCTGACGCCTGCGCTGTTAGAGCAATGCCGGGGTGCTAATCGTATTACCATCGAGATACAACAAACGAGGCCATCTGCATGACGGCCCCGTGAGGGAATGGTGATTTTATATCAGTATTATTCTTCACCCGTGCGGTAGCCGCGCGGGTTTTTCTGTTGCCAGTTCCAACTGTCGCGGCACATATCGGTCAGCGTCTTTTTCGCTTCCCATTTGAGCAGCTTGCGGGCCTTTTCGGGGTTGCTGTATACGGCATCGGCATCGCCGGGGCGGCGCGGGCCAATCACATAGGGCACCTTGATGCGGTTGGCTTTTTCAAAGGTGCTGATGATGTCCAACACGCTGTATCCGATGCCCGTGCCCAGGTTGAACGCCTCACAGCCTGTGTGCTTTTCGGCATAGGCGATGGCCGCTACATGGCCGTCGGCCAGGTCGGTGACGTGGATGTAATCGCGCACGCCGGTACCGTCCGGTGTGTTGTAATCATCCCCAAACACGTTGACATGCGGATGAATCCCCAGCGCAGTCTGGGCCACATAGGGCACCAGATTGTTGGGAATGCCATCGGGATCCTCCCCAATATCGCCGCTGGCATCGGCACCGATGGGGTTAAAGTACCGAAGCAGAACCACGGATAGCTTGTCATCGGCCACAACCGCGTCGCGCAGGATTTGTTCGCACATGAGTTTGGTCCAGCCATAGGGGTTCAGGCAGCCCAGCGGTGCACTTTCATCCACCGGCATGGGCGAATCGCTGCGATACACTGTGGCGGAGCTGGAGAAAATAATGCGTTTGACATCATGCCGCGCCATGGCCGACAGAAGATGCAGCGTGCTGATCAGGTTGTTTTCATAGTAGGCCAATGGTTTGACCACCGATTCGCCCACCGCCTTGAGGCCGGCAAAATGGATGACACAATCGATGGCGTGCTCCGTAAAAATCCGATCCAGCAGCGTTTCATCGCACACATCCCCTTCATAGAAAGGGATCTCTTTGCCCGCCAACGCTTCTACTCGTTTGAGCGCCACGGGGTGGCTGTTGGACAGGTTGTCGACGACCACAACCTCCATGCCCTGTCGAAGCAGTGCTAAGCACGTGTGCGTGCCGATATACCCGGCACCCCCTGTGACAAGAACCTTCATGGCCGTTCCTCCTTGATAATGTGATGCATGGCATCCATTTTATCTTCCATATCCTGCACCAGCTTAAACTGTGTGCGGCAGCGGTCCAAGTTATGCTCCGGCCGGTGCACGCGGAAGTAGGTATCCCCGGACAAAAAGTCGGTCAAAAAGCGCACGCCGCATTCCAGCGTCATCAGGCGTGCACCCTGGGGCAACGTTTCAATCTCGGCATCCACCAGCTGATCGCCGCAGGCGCCTAAAAAGCCGTTGGCGTAGGCCCGGAACAGGGAAAGGGACATGGATACCTTGCTTAAATCCTTTTCGTCCTCAGCGGCAGTGGATGCCCCAAAGCGGATAGAATCGCCAAAGTCATTGCCCGCCAATCCCGGCATCACGGTGTCCAGATCAATTACGCACAGCGCCTCGCGTGTCTGGTCGTCCAACATGACGTTGTTTAGCTTGGTATCGTTGTGTGTAACGCGCAGCGGCAGCTCGCCCTTCGCCTGCATGTCGGTCATCAGTGCGGCAGATGCCTGGCGCTTGAGGGCAAAGTCAATCTCCGGCTGCGCCTCGCGTACGCGTCCCACCGCATCCTTTCGGATGGCCTCCACCAGCGCCTCATAGCGCTTGGGGGTATGATGAAAATCTTTGATCGTTTCGTGCAAGCTGGCAGATGGGAAATCGCTTAACATGTTCTGGAACTGCCCAAAACCTACCGCGCTCTGCCGGAAATCCTCGGGGGATTCGGCGCGCTCTAAGCACAGGCTGTCCTTTACAAAGATGTATGCCCGCCAGAAACTGCCGTCCGGCGATGCCCAAAAATCATCGCCATTCAGTGTAGGTACCAGCGTAAGCACGCGGCGCGGGTCGCTTTCCTTCTGTGCCAGGTGCCGTGTAACGCTGCCGATGTTGCTCATCAGTTGCGGTACATCTTTAAACACCCTGTGGTTGATTTTTTGCAGGATGTACGGCTCCCCGGCATCGGTTTTCATCAGATAGGTTTCGTTGATGTGTCCGTTGCCGTAGCGCTCAAAGGAAACCGGCGATCCTTTCACCTGGAACTGGTAACAACTTTCTTGCATGGCTGCCTCCAAATAATTTATTCAGGTATATTTTCAAAAAAATCGTTGCAGTTTATATCCGGCCCCACATTGGTAAAGGCCAAGCCGAACTTATAGCAGCTATACTCATGGTTGCGGGGCATGACAAAGAAATCTTGAATATGATATTGCGATTGATGGCATGCCCATGCATCCTGCGCCACCTCAAAACCTGTTTTCCCATCAAAGGCGGGCAGGGGAATGTCCCAGTCCATGTCAAAACTGTTTTCCGGGTATAGGTGCAAATAGACCTTGCTCACCTGCCAGGGGCCATATTCCTTATAGGAAGCGGCGTGCCGTTTGGGGTTCATGGCATGGGCTACATTGTCCAGCGCCGCGATGGCAACAGCCATGTGCATGCCGTGCCCATATTCGCCTTTTACATCGTGGCTAACCACTACTTCGGGCTTGTATTTGCGGTACAGCTCGGTCACATAGGCGTCCAGCTTTTTCTGTTCCACATACTTATAGGCTGTTACAAGGCGACCGCTGTAACGGTCATAAAAGGGGGCGATTACCGGATAATTGCGCACGCCGCACGTCCACAAACTGTTGAGCAATTCGCTGCGGCGCAACTCGGTGGGCTTGGTCATCAGCACGGTTACCACATCACGCTGCTCCTGGCCAGCATAACGGGGAAGGGTGCCCCCCATCCACAGCACTTCATCATCCGGGTGTGCAAAAATGACCATCAGTTCTGCCTTGGGCAAGGGATCCTGCCATTGCTGCACCCATGGTGGAGGAGTGCCTTCACTCAACACAAATATCTCGGACATGGCAAAGCGTTTGCTGTTGCGCTGCTCTGCGACCAGGCGCACTCGCTTGTGACCATTCACAGGGTACAGCACATGAACTTTCTCGCCTGCGGGGTGGGCAGCAACTTCCTGCCATGCACCACTAATAAACGCCTCCAAGCGGAATGCCGGGGGCTCATCGCGCCAGCAGACATATAGCCCGTGAATAGGCTCCGGGCTGCGTATTTCCAGGCGGTTGCCGCCATTTTCTCCGCGCCAGCGCGAGGAATAATCACGGTCAGTCAAACGCTCCACCATCCAGCCATTGGCTACTACATGAAATGTGCATTCTGCTGACAGGTCGCGCGCCATACCATCCGTGGCATGTGCAATACAGGCAGAAAAAGTAATCAGGACAGCCAACAGGAACCCCAGTGTACGTCTCATGCGCGCCCCCATGCATGTAATGCCTATCAGTATAGGCAGGCAAAGGATATGTGTCAAATATTGCGCAGCTGCGCTCGCCTTTACAATGCACACAAAAATGCCTATACTATCTATGTTTTTGCGAAGGAGGATGTGTATGTTTTCGGCACCGTACAACCCGGATGTCATCGAGAAAAAGTGGCAAAAGATATGGGAGGAGGAGCATGCCTTTGAGGCATCCTCGGATTTTTCCAAACCAAAGTATTATTGCCTGATTGAATTTCCGTATCCCTCAGGCGCAGGGCTGCATGTGGGCCATCCGCGCAGCAACACGGCGCTGGACATCATTGCGCGCAAGCGCCGCATGGAGGGATACAATGTGCTGTATCCCATCGGTTGGGACGCCTTTGGTCTGCCGACAGAAAACTATGCCATCCAGCACCATGTGCACCCCGCTAAAGTAACGCAGGAAAATGTTGATCACTTCCGCAAGCAGCTAAAGCGCATTGGCTTTGCATTTGACTACTCGCGCGAGGTCAACACCACCGATCCCGCTTACTACAAGTGGACACAGTGGATTTTCCTTAAGTTGTACGAGCATGGCCTGGCATACAAGGCTGAAATGCCCATCAACTGGTGTACCAGCTGCAAATGCGGCTTAGCCAATGAAGAAGTAGTTGATGGCGTATGCGAACGTTGCGGTGGCGAAGTGGTGCGGCGCATTAAAAACCAGTGGATGCTGCGCATCACCAAGTATGCACAAAAACTGCTGGATGGTCTGGATACAGTTGATTTTATCGAGCGGGTCAAAACGCAGCAACGCAACTGGATTGGCCGCAGCGAAGGCGCGGAGGTGGATTTTGCCATTGAGGGTACCAACCACAAGCTGCGCGTATATACCACACGCCCGGACACCTTGTTCGGGGCAACCTATATGGTATTGTCGCCGGAACATCCGCTCATTGATGCGCTTAAGGAAAAAATTACCAACATGGAGGCACTGCTGGCCTACCGTGAGCAGGCCGCCCGCAAGAGCGATTTTGAGCGTACCGAGATGGCGCATAACAAAACCGGTGTTGAGATTGCAGGTATTCAGGCCATTAACCCTGCTACCGGGAAGGAAATTCCCATTTGGATTTCGGATTATGTGCTGATGTCCTATGGCACGGGCGCCATCATGGCCGTGCCCGGCCATGATGAGCGCGACTGGGAGTTTGCCAGAGAATTTGGCCTGCCCATTATTGAAGTTGTGGCTGGCGGTGATGTGACCGAAGCGGCCTATACCGATATCGAGCAGGGCGTGCTGGTCAACAGCGGTTTTCTCAACGGTATGCAGGTAGCTCAGGCCAAGGAAGCGATGATCAATTTCCTGGTGGAACGCGGCATCGGCGAGCGCAAGGTCAATTTCCGCCTGCGCGACTGGGTGTTCAGCCGTCAGCGCTATTGGGGCGAGCCCATTCCCATTGTGCATTGCCCGTCCTGCGGCATGGTGCCGCTGCCTGAAAGCGAGCTACCGCTTATTTTGCCCAACGTGGAAACCTATGAGCTGACCGATTCCGGCGAAAGCCCGCTGGCCTCCATGCCGGAATGGGTCAATGTGCCTTGCCCGGCCTGTGGTGCCCCTGCCCAGCGTGAAACCGATACCATGCCCCAGTGGGCGGGCAGCAGCTGGTACTTCCTGCGCTATACCGACCCGCACAATGACGAGGCGTTTGCCTCCCAGGAAGCGCTGGATTACTGGATGCCGGTGGATTGGTACAACGGCGGCATGGAGCACACCACCCTGCACCTGCTGTACAGCCGCTTCTGGCACCTGTTCTTGCATGATATCGGCATGGTCAAGGCACCGGAACCGTATCAGCGACGTACCAGCCATGGCATGATCCTAGGCGAAAACGGCGAAAAAATGAGCAAATCACGCGGCAATGTCATCAATCCCGATGATATGATCGACCAGATTGGTGCCGACGCTTTCCGCATGTACGAGATGTTCATGGGTGCATTTGATCAGGCCATTCCATGGAACACCAGCGGCGCGCACGGCTGCCGTCGGTTCCTGGACCGCGTATGGCGTTTGCAGGGTATGGTGGACAACAACGCGCAGGGCTTCAGCAGCGATTTGATGGTGGACATGCATTCCACTATCAAGAAGGTGTCTGAAGACTACGAAAAGATGAAGTATAACACCGCCATTGCTGCGCTGATGACGCTGGTCAACACCATGAGCCAGAAAGGGCAGGTCACAGCTGGAGAGCTTAAAGCTCTGTTGCTGCTGCTCAGCCCTGTGGCCCCGCACATCTGCGAGGAGATCTGGGAGATGCAGGGCTATGGTGGCCGTATGTATACACAGCCCTGGCCCAGCTACGATGAAAAATTCCTGATCCACCCGCAGGTGGAAATCGCCGTGCAAATAAACGGCAAGGTGCGCGGCAAAATGATGGTGGATAGCGACCTGTCCCGTGAGGACGGCGAGCGCGACCTGCCGCAGCATGCAGATGTGCAGGCGCTGGTAGGGGACAAGCAGGTGGTCAAGGCCGTGTTTGTGCCCGGACGGCTGCTTAATTTGGTGGTGCGATAATGAGGGGTGTTGTTTCAACCTCTGAAATGTGGGTATAATAATTAGGTAACGCACAGCGACTTACTGTAGAAAGGATGAGGAACATGGCAGTTATTACACTGACAACCGAGAATTTTGAGAAAGAAGTGCTGAAATCCGATAAGCCTGTACTGGTGGATTTTTGGGCACCCTGGTGCGGCCCTTGCCGCATGGTAGGTCCCATTGTGGATGAAATCGCCAGAGAATCCACGGATTATAAAGTTGGCAAGGTTAATGTAGATGAGCAGCCCGCACTGGCGCAGAAGTATGGCGTGATGAGCATCCCGACGCTGAAGGTGTTCAAGAACGGTTATATTACGCAGACCGCCGTAGGTGCCCGCCCCAAGGCTGCCATTGAGCAAATGCTGAAGTAACAGCCAACTTCCCATAGTGCACAAAAAACCCACCCAGTTGCTCGGGTGGGTTTTTCACGTATGCGGAAAAAGCTTATCCCTTCACGCTGCCCAGCACTAAACCGGTCATAAAATACTTTTGCAGGAAAGGATATACGGCCAGAATGGGCAGTGCAGCTAAAAAAATCTGTGCGGCCTTGGTCGTGCGGTTGCTGATGACCTTGAGCAACTCTATGTCGCGCGTGGTCATGTTGGTCATGCGCTGGTCAATGGTGGTAACCACTGTTTGCAGGTAGCTTTGTAATGGATAGTGTTCAGGCCGGTTCATGTAAATCAACCCGTCAAACCATGCGTTCCAGTGCCCTACGGTGCAGAACATCACAACGGTAGCCAGTGCAGGCAGGCTCAGGGGCAATTGGATGTGCCACAAATTGGTCAGATGGCCTGCGCCATCCAGAAAGGCGGATTCCTCAATCTCCTTGGGCAATTGCCGCAGGAAGTTCATCAGCAGCAACATGTTGTATACGGACACTGCGCCAGGCAGCACCAGCGCCCAGATGGTGTCAATCATGCGCAGCGAGCGGATCAGCATGTAGGTAGGGATAAGTCCGCCGGAAAACAGCATGGTGATAATAAAGAACCATGCATATATATTGCGCGCGCGCAATTCGCTTTTTTCCTTGGACAGGGGATAGGCTGCCAGGATAATCATCAGCATATTCAATGGCACGCCGATGGCTACACGCTTGACAGATACCAGCAGGGACGAAACAAATTCCGGCTTTTGCATCACGTACTCATAGCTGCTCCAGGTAAAAGCTACCGGCCAAAGTTTCACTAACTTTGCCGACGCCGCCCAGGAGGCACTAAAAGACAGTGCCAACAGGTGCACCAGGGGAAACAGGCACAGGAACATAACCAGCACCATGAATACATGGTTAAATATTGTAAATGCGCGGTAGGCGCGCGAAGGCTTTATATGCATGGCAATCTCCCTTCCTGTCAAAATACCCGGTAGCCCGATAGCCGATATGCCAGCAGATAGGATATCGACACAAAAATCAGCGATACAAAGGAGCTGAAGATCCCCATAGCTGTTGCAACGCCAAAGTTGGCATCTACAATGCCCATACGGTAGATCATGGTGTCAATGATATCGCCGGTGCGGTAAACGGCCGGGCTGTAGAGGTTGAATATCTGGTCAAAACCCGCGTTGAGCACATTGCCCAAGGCCAGTGTAGTCATCAGCATTACAATGGGGGCGATGCCGGGCAACGTCACATATATGGTTTGTTTCCAGCGGTTGGCACCGTCAATGATGGCGGCCTCGTAATAGGTGGGGTCGATGCTGGTCAGCGCAGCCAGATATACAATGGTGGCGAAACCAAAGTTTTTCCACACATCGGTAATGACCATAATATAGGGGAACCAATTTTCATCTGCTAGAAAGAATATAGGTTCTATGCCCAAAGATGCTAAAAACTGCCCTACAATGCCGTCTGATGGCGATAGGATATCAATAATCACACCAGACAACACAATCCAGGACAGGAAGTATGGCATATAAATAACGGTTTGAGCTATCCGTTTGAAGGGCTTGCAGCGGATTTCATTGAGCAGCAGGGAGAAAACAACCGGCACCACAATACCGGCCACGATTTTCATCGATGCGATGAACACCGTGTTGAACATGACCTGATACACATCAGGCAAGCTCATCAGGTAGCGAAAGTTGCCAAGCCCAACCCAGGCTGAACCGGAAATTCCCTTTGCAGGGATGTAGCGTTGAAAGCCAATCGCCAGCCCGCCAATGGGTATATAGGAAAAGATGATGAGAAAGATAACCCCTGGCACCAGCATTAGGTGCAGCGGCAACTCGCGCCGAAACTGTCCGGGCTTCTTGGTGCGGGACAGCGGGGCTTGTATAGGCATATTCTGTGACATAGCGCTCCTCATGCAGGTTCCTGTAAAAAAGCGGGCGGGCCCGGACGGCCCGCCCGCTGTGTGTGCGTATTACTTGCTCAACTCGTCGTACCAGGCGTTGACTTCCGCTGTCAACTCCACGCCGCCGATTTGGTTCCACTGCTCGACAAACTTGTCAAAGTCCTCGATGGGGGCAGAGCCCATGATGATCTTGGTGAATACTTCGTCCTCCAGCTTGCTCATCGTGGCCGCACGCTCGATGGCGACGGGGCCGGGCAGGCCGTAGAACTCATTGTACACGATGGTATCCTCAGTGATGATAGCATCCACTACAGCCATGCCGCACTGCGGGTCAACGCGCACTTTATAAGCAGCCCAGCCGTCCGGGTTTTTGTCGTTGATCCACTTGAGCACAGTTTCATATTCGTCTTTTACGATCTGCAGGGTGATGCTGTCGCCATTGCCTTCCTTGATGGCTCGCTGCATCTGGCGATACATTTCGCTGTTTGCATCCGGGAACTCAAAGCCCAGCACGGCATACTTAAAGGTCTGAATGTCGCGGTAGGTGTCGTTCATGGCGGTTTCCGCCCACAGGCTGGAGCTTGGCCCATAGAGGTTGTCAAAGTCGACGTTGGCAATCTTGATCACGGCTTCAGGATGCTCACATTCCTTGCGGACAACGTAGAAGTTATCAACTTTCAGCGTTACCTGGGACAGGGCATACTCGCCTTCCTTTTCGCCCAGCAGGCGCAGTGCGATCCAGTCGGAATCGGGGTTCTTGGTTTTCAGATCCATGAAGGGCCAGGCGGGGTTCCAGAACTGGCCGACCAAAATGCCGACCTTTTCGCTGACTACGTCCTCAACGACCTTGCCTTCGTCCTTTACGCCGAATTCCTTGTCGATGATGCCGCGCTTGTACAGGTCGGCCATCTTTTCAAGGGCAGCGCGCATGGAGGGCAGGGTGCTGGAGTTGACGAGCTTTCCGTCCTCGCCCTTTACCCAAATATCCTTGTATGCGCCAAACATATTGAGCAGACCGCGCGCATCACCCACGTTGCCCTTCAGGTTCTTTTGAATGGCAATGCCATAGGTGTCATTCTGCCCGTTACCATCCGGATCCTGGGTGGCAAAGAGTTCCGCCAGCGCGATGAGCTCATCCACGGTCTTGGGCTCTTGTGCGTTTAGTTTGGTCATCCAGTCCGCGCGCACCCACACCACCGGCAGCTGGTAAACCAGCGACCACAGCATCGGCAGGCCCATAAGTTTCCCGTCAATCATGGAAGCGTTCCATGTCTGGGAATCGTGCGGCAGCATGCTGGCGGTCATGGTGGAGGCATACTTTTCAAATACATCCGTCAAGTCCTGAATCATGTCGGCTTCGGCCAACATTTTGGCCTGTTTGGCCGATACATACAGGATGTCCGGCAGGTCGCCGGAGGCGATGACCAGGTTTACCTTGGCATCCCACTGGGTGGTGTCTACGATGAAATCGTTGACGATGTTGATGCCCAGGCGCTCCTTGTAGGAATCAATCCAGATGTTATTGTCCCAGGATTCGCCCTCAATAAATTTGATGGCGTTTTCAGTGGCACGGCCAATGTGTACGTCGATTTCCGGCTCATACTTCTCAAAGGCCAGGGGATTTTCTTGCGCGTCCTGCGCAAAGGCGGCGCCGATATTGGCCAGCATAACGACTGCCAGCAGCATCGACAACAGGGTTCTGGTGTAGCGTTTCATACAGTTCCTCTCCTTTTCTTGATAAACGTTATGGCGGTATTCACCGCTTCTACATATATTGTTGCATAATATTTGTCCATTGGATACGTGTAAAATGGTCACTTTCTTTCCGTTTGTCCACCATCCGTGCGCGGAATGCGCATGCTGTCGCGGTATTCCTGCGGGGTCATGCCGGTGGCATTCTTAAACAGACGTGTAAAGGCAGGGGCTGACAAGTAACCGATGGCTGTACCGACCTCATGCACTTTTTTATTGCTGTGGGCCAGCAGGTGACGCGCATGATCCAGCCGAACGCTTAACACATAGTCCGAAAGATTGGTGTTGGTTACTTGCTTAAACAGACGAGAGAGATACTTCGGGTTGAAGTAGACCAAATCCGCCAGCGCAGATAAGGACAGGTCGCCGTCCGGATGATCATGGATGTATTGTTGCACGGCCTGCACGGCCTGACCTGAGCGCGTATCGGCATCTTCCTGCTGAATCCGGCGGAAGGACTCCACGATTTCACGGAAAGCTGCAAAGGCAATGGCAGGCGGTGTTTTAAGCGATAAACCAGAGATTGAGGGCAGGATATCCAGCGTGCGTTGCCTGCTCCAGGCAAGCAGCGCGGCTAACACTGTATGGAATACGCGCGCATACAGTTCATCTGCTGAAGGCAGCCCTACGATGTTTTGCTCTAATTCTGTCAGTGCCTCCTGGAATGTATCAAATTCATTGCGCAACAGCATTTGTTCCAGTCGTTCAATCATTTGTGGCGGCGGAGAAATCTCCTGTGAATGTAAAGGAGGTTGCGCTGCGCCATCCAGCACCACGCCGTCCATACCTGGCAAAAGACATGCCTGTAATATCATTTGGTGCTGTAAAAAGGTTTCGCCCACCTCATTCCAGGGAATGGCGCGGTGCGTCAATACAAAGGACAGCGGCAAACCAAAGGTGTCATCGCATATTTGATGCACACTCTCTGTCAATCCGCGTAGACGCTGCACGGCCGGCACAGGCTCCTGTTGTCCGGGTTGTTTGTCCAACACCTCTTGCAACAGCCAAACAAAATGCGTGTGTGTGGTGACAGCCAGAAAGACAAAGGCCTGATCCAATTGCTCCTCCATTACGAGGTTTACACGGATTTCCTCCTCTTTCAAGTTGTATGTACGTTCTGACGAACAAATAACCGCTGTTAACAGCAGCACGGGCGCATCGGTCTGCATGGGGATGGACAGGCTTTCCAGCCGTTGTTGAATAGAGGAGGGCGTTTCACCACGCAACAAATCCAGCAGCAGTTCGCGGCGCAGCAGAGGCAGCAGCATCTGTTCCTGCTGTTGGGCACGTGCAATTAACTGCTGGTTGCGCTCCTGCTGAGATAGCTGCGACAGCGCTTTATGAAGCGCGTCCATGATGACGGGATAGCCTTCGTTTTTCAGAATATACTGTATTGTTCCCAATTTTTGTGCACGGTACAGGTAGTCAAAATTATCGTATCCGGTCAAAAAGATGATCTGGCAGCGCGGCCAGGCGCGCAAGATATACTCGGCCAGTTCCAGACCGTTCATGCCGGGCATTTGTATATCCGAAATAACCACATCCATGCGCCACATGCGCAGCAAGGACAGCGCCTGGGAGGCCGAGTACGCGCGGTATACCTCCAGGTCGGGCAAACTTTGCTCCTGTACATGGGAGAACAAACCGTCGGCGATGATGGGCTCATCATCAATGATCAACAGCCTGCGCATCAAATTCCTCGCTTTCCAGACGTAATGCAACGCCCATGGCACCAAACTCGTTTTTATATAGCCTAATCCCACTGCCCGAACCAAACTTAATCTGTATGCGCCGATGGATGTTAATAAGCGCCGTGGTTTCCTGAAGCGTATCGCCGCTGGCCAGGGTTTCTCGCAACTGCTGCAGGCGTTCATCGCTTACCCCAGGACCATTATCATCCACCATCAGTGTCAGCGCGCCCGGCTCACAGCGGAATTGTACGCGCAACAGCCCATCTTCTTCTTTATCAGCCAATGCATATTTGAACGCATTTTCTAACAGTGGCTGAATGATAAGGCGCGGTACCTGCAGCTGTTCCCAGCCAGCAGGAAGCGCATCAAAGGAAATGTTAATCCGGGAAGAGAACCGCATCTGCTGGATATTGGCATAGGTGCGAGCATGATCTACTTCGTCAAAAAGCGACACCTCATCACTGCCATCCCTGGTAATGTAGCGGAAATATTGCCCCAGCTGTAGCAGCATGGATTCCGTCGTTTCATAATCTTGTCCTTGCAGCATGCTGTACAGCACAAAAAAGCTGTTATATAAAAAGTGCGGGTTGATTTGCGCCTGCAGCTGCTTTAACTGCGCATTCTGCATCAGGATTTTTTGCTGATATACCTGACCGATGAGATGTTCCAAGTGCTCGGTCATGTTATTAAACCCATGGTATAGCGCGTGGAACTCGTCCTTTTGTGTAGTGTCCAGCCGTATGCTCATATCGCCGTCCTGAACACGCTCAAATGCGGCCACCAAGCCGCGCAATGGCTTATGCAGCATACGATACATCAACGCTAAATAAATCAGAAAAATAGCTGCCGCTGCCAGGGATAGCCCCCAAAACCAACCCTCATAGTGGCGGATGTTGCTAAGCACTGCGCTTTCGGGCACATACAGAGCCAGCGTTAACCCCAAATAAGGGGCCGTAGCGCAGGAAGCCACCCAGTTTTCTCCGTTCAGATGTTGCAAATAAGAAGTTTTGGTCTGGGGGATAGCTTTTTCCACAAGCAGCGGGCGAAAGTTTTCTATGTCCATATGGTCAAACCCTTCTACCAGCGTCAGTACATCATTGGCATCGGTCAGCAGCGCACGCCAGCCAGGCTGTAGCAGGCCACGCAAATCATTGGACAGAGCGGCAGGGTTTAGCTTAATGGTTATCAGATAATCGTAGCCTTGTTCCGCACGTGAAGCATATAGATTGCCGGCATTTAGGTACAGCCAGCGCTCCCCCTTGCGTATGGTTGATCGCCCGGACAACGCGGGATAAGTAAGCGAAGGGACGCCCAATCCGCGCTCCGCTGTGCTAAGCCCGGTTAGTGAAGAGATGGACATATCCAGCGCAGGCAACGTTGCTACCACTTCATAAATCAGACGGCTGCTGTTTTGGATGGTGAACAGGCGGCGCTTTAACTGTAAAATACTGCGCACCCGCGTGTAAGGATCCATCAGCACCGAAGCATAAGCCAGATCGCTTAAATCCTCGTCATTGATGGCATCATACTGTAGCAATCGGATGCGCTGTATTTCAGCTTCTAGACTGTTCAAATAGGCTGCGGCCTGGTCGGCCATCGCGCTTTCCAGCTGCATGCGCACGGTGCGCACGCCCCAATCATAGATGGAAATACCTATGATGTATATGGGCGACATCACCAGCACAAAGATAAGTGCCAGCCGCAGGTACAACGATGTGCGCCACTTCATAGCGTTTTGTCGCGGAACGCCCGCAGGTTGTTCATGCCAATGTGCACCCAATCTCGTTCCATCTGACAGGTGGCATCGATGTCCCCCTGCCAAGGCAGCCAGGATTCAATGACCCAAGTACAATCCTGGGGCAATACCTGCCGTGCCAGTTTGAGGTCAAGGAAGCCCTCTCCCGCCGGGCAGCCTTCCACATCAAAGCCTAATTGTGTGGGTTTGCGCCGGATAACATAATCCTTGCAATGAAAGCTGGCTGTTACCGGCCCCAATACGGACAATACCTCGCGGAAACTTTCGCCCTGTCCCAGGTTGTTGATGGCATCCAGACATGCCCGAACAAACGGGCTGTCCAAGGCATCCACCAGCTCACGCAGCCAGGAAGCGGGGTAAAAGTCATGGTTTTCGATGGCTAATGCTATATTTGCCTGTTCATACAGAGGCAACACAGCGCGCAAACGCTTCTGCGCTTCTGCCTGGCTGGGGCGGTCAGCGCCATCATGTGGAAGCGTGCGCACCAATTTGGCCTGCGTGTGCTGTGCAACACGTAAGTATGTGCGCAAACGATCAGGCTGCAGTCCGCGTGTTCCTACTTCCAGAGTGATGCCGTGTGCGGCTGCGCCCTGCCCCAGCGTATTCCACTCCGAGGAAGGCAGGGTGTGCAGCGGCAGGTTATCTGCAATTTGCAGCACCTGCGCACCTTCCTGCCGGGCCAGTGCCAGCAGACCTCGCCAGTCCATCGGCTGTTGTAGAACAGGATAGCCAGCCACACCAATCTGCCAGGGACAAGCCCAGGAGGATATGCCAATCTTCATGCCATTGCTCACAGCGTGTCCGTTTTATCAAGGTGCAGCATTTCACGCAGCACGGCCTGAATGTGCTCCGGCTCGAACACCTTTTTCCAGTCCTCGCGCAGCACATGGCGTTTGCCATATTTCACAGCAATCATCGCAGCATCCGAGAAGGGATTGCTACTTTTGAATGTAATCGCCAGCGGGATCTGGATATGTCCTGACAAAAACGCCTCAGCGGCAGCGCGCGGCACACCCCGGCGCACGGCTTCTTCCACGGCCTCCTTCATAACACCCGTCAGCATGGCGATGACAACCTCAGCGGCGGCGGGCTCTAAGATAGCCATCTGCTCCACGGTAATCCGGTGTGCAGTGCCTACCGGCGCAAACATATCGCGGCAGAGCTTTTCAGCCGCGTCAAACTTGACCTCCTCTCCCTGCATCAGGGCAATCACGATATCCTGCTGCGCGGCGCTGCCGCCAAACAAGTCGGCCTTTTCCTCAGGCGTATCGCGCGAAGCAAACAGCGGGGGATGACAGGGGTGCGTCACCACAAATGTACAATCCTCTCGTGTGGTCAGCTGCCCGGCATGTGCAGCAGCAGGATCCAGCGTAATCACCGTGGCACCGGGCTTCAGCAGCGGTACCAGCGTTTTGGACAGCGCAGGGATGGCAGCGTCCGGCACCGCAAACACCACGATGTCCGCAATTTTCATGGCATCCGGGGTGGGCATTGCGCGCAAACCGCGTGCCGTAAGCGCCTCCAGGCCGTGCTCATCTTTTTCGCAGCAAATGAAGTTGTGGCCAAACTTTTCCAGGTTGGGGCTGATGCGGCGGCCCATTTTGCCACCGGCGCCTACCAGCGTGATCAAGGGTTTGTTCATGGTGTTCCTCCTTTGCATTACAGGCTGTCAAGCTGTACGGGCAGCCCAGTTTCCTGAGAGCGGATGGCTGCAAACACCGCAGCCATGGTTTTGAGGTTATCCTCGCCCGATGTGGGCGCAGGAACGCCCTGTCGATAGGCTTGGGCCAGATCGGCCAGGCACAGGGGAATGGCCGCAAACACATGCCCGCCATGCAGCGCCCAGTCTTCCGCCGGTATGTAGGGCAGCGTGGGCCATGTACGCGTGTCGATGCGCTGTTCTTCCTCGCCCTCCTTGCGGACAAACAGCACATTGTCCTGATCCAGCAGCAAACTACCATGTTGGCACTGTACATATACTTTATAGGCAAATTCATGCACCAGGCTGCACAATACCGGGATGCCGCTGTGCATTGTAAGCTGTGAAAGCGCCGTATCATGCACCGGGATATCAGGGTATGATTGCACACTGTGCGTGTAAATACTCGCGATATCGCCCAGCAAAAAACGAATCACATCAAAAATATGCGGCCCCATGTCACGCAGCACCATGTGATCCTTTTGGGCAAGCGCAGGCTGTTTGAAGATGATTTCCCGGTCGGGGGAGCGCAGTTGCACATGCGCATGCAGCGGGGCGCCCAGCGCGCCGCTGTCCAGCCACTGCTTTACCGGCGCAAATTGCGGCTGGTAACGGAAGTTTTCATGCACTGCGTACCATACATCGGCCTTTCTGCAGGCTTCTACCATGCGCTGGCAGCTGGGATAGTCCGATGCCATGGGCTTTTGACAGATAACATCCTTTTTATGCTGTGCGGCCATCAGGACCAGCGGTTCGTGCGCGCCCACGTCCGCAATGATGTCGGTGATGTCAAAATCACCAGCAGCAAAAGCCTGCTCCGGCGTGTCGAATACCGTAGGGATGGAAAACCGTTGCGCTGTGGCAACAGCTTTTTCGCGGGTACGGTTCCATACCGCAACTACTTGTGCGCCAATGGCCTGCCAGGCTGCAATTTGAAACTGCGCCCAGTATCCGGTGCCGAATACTGCAATACGCAAAGGCTTGCTCATATGTCCTCCGATGCCAAACGGCTGTCTAAATTGAACACCTCTACCGCTGTGCGGCACAGGATTTGTTCTAAATTGCGCGGATCTTCTACGGCTGCGCGATACTTGGCCAGCTCCACCGGGATATTGTCGGCATGGTCGGAGGAGAACATAATGCGCCCGGCACCTATATTTTTCACTGCCTTGCGCACGTTCATCAGGTTGACCCAGCTGGGTTCCAGATAGACATGCTCGTATCGCTGTGCCAAGGACAGTGCCTGCGCAAAATACAGGTCCGTACCGGCATGCGCCAGGATGATGGGCACATGCGGAAAATCACGCGCAGGATTTTCCAGCGCAGCAGGGTCGGCAAATGGGGCGCCGGCCCCGGTGTGCACCATAATAGGGACGTTTAACGCTTGCGCTACTTCAAACACATGCCGTCCGGCTTTGGAATTAGGGTGGCAGGCATGCGCAATGGGGGTCAATTTAATGCCTACGAAGCCCAGCTCCTTGATACAGCGCGTGGCTTCCTGCTCGTATTCTGCCTCACGCAGATGAGGGGGAATGGACGCCATGCCAAAGATGCGCCCCGGATAATCCTTGCTAAAGCCAGCAATCTCGTCATGGATGGCGCGTACATCCTCGATATATGGCCGCGTAACAAACGGCTGCACAATGGCACCCCATACGCCGCACTGAGCGTGCCAGTACAGGCGCTCTTCTCTTGTGGTGCTCTCATCAAACACCACATCATGCCCCAAATGGGCATGCGCATCGATGATCCGCATCATTCTCCTCCTTTGATCCATCCGTCAATGGCATTGGCTACGGCTTGTGTGGCGGCCTGCTCATCGCCGGCCACCAGTGCATCATAGATGGCCTGGTGCAGCTGCAAGGCCATTTCACGGTTGCCAGGCACCTGATACGTCTTTTGAATCATGGGCTCAAAAAAGCGCAGCAGCGAGGTATACAGCTGTTGTATCAGCACGTTGCCCGAAGCTTGCGCCATGGCATGATGGAAGGCCATGTCTAATTCCCAAGCGCTCTCTGCGTGCGCGGGGTTTAAGGCAGCCATGTGCTCAAGCGAGGTAGCCATGCCGCACAACCCTTCTGGGTTGGGATGCTTCAGTATGGAACGCACCACATCCATTTCTATTAGCATCCGAAATTCCATCAGCTGCTCTATGCCATAGCCCAAAAGATTCAGCCGAAGCAAGAAAGGGTCTAATAATCCTCGGCCCAAATCATGGCATACATAGGTGCCGTTGCCGCGCTTGATTTCCACCAACCCCAAAGCAGAGAGCACTTTCATTGCCTCCCGCAACGACCCGCGACTGACGCCCAATCTTTTAGCTAAAACACTTTCGCTGGGCAGCAGGTCGCCCGGGCGGATCTTGCGTTGCAACAGCAATTCCTGAAAATGCTCCACCACGCGCTCTACTGCGGACATTTGGGGTGAGGTTGAATAGAATAATGATTGATCGATTGTCGCCATATCGCACGCCTTTCTTCAAACATCAGACGTCTGATGTTTGAAGCATAGCACATCCTCTGTATCTCTTGCAAGTAATAAAAAACCGCCGCGATTGAATCGTGACGGTTGGTGAATGATATGTGTGCTATGCTTTGCACACCAGGCGTTCAGCATTGCCGTGGTAGATTAATTCCTTAACGTCCTGGGGTAATTGCAGCGATTCAATCAACTCCTGATGAATGTTGTCAAAGTAATCGCGCGCATACACAAATCGGTCAGGGAAACGCGTTATCAGCCGCACAGTATATTCAGGGTCGCGGGATAGCGCCCGGCAGCCTGATCCGGCCGATATATCGCAATATAAATTGGGGTATTGTTCCAGCAGCTGCTCAATGCGCCCGCCGGGGATAATGGGCCCGGTGGGATAGGCCTGTGTCAAGCCCTGTTCATCGTTGGAAATATGGCACCAGAATCCGGGTGCATGCCCTAGAAAGTTGGTATCCGGGCATAGCTGTAGCATGCGCTCTAACGTGTCAATGCCGCCCCCATACCACCAATGTCGGCGCGGATAGGTCACCCCCGTAAGCTGCGCCTGAGCATAGTCAAAGTGCAGCGTGACCGGAAGCTTTGCTTCCCCGCAAAAACGGAACAGGTCGATGCAGTCGGGATTGTCATACATCAGGCGGAACTTGATTTCCCCGCACACCTGGATGTGATAGATGTTAAGCGCGCCCTTTAAGCAATCTACCGCATCCGGTCGTGCTGGGTTAGGCGCGTAGCCCAGCACAAAACGTTCCGGTGCTTTTTGGACATAGGCCAAGCAGCGCTCAAAGGGAATTGCTGACTGAATAGGGGAATTGCCAAACAGAGGCCCATTAAGCACCGAAAGATAGTTTGGATCATAGTCGCCTGGCGGTGCCTCCCAGCTAAGCATCCAAGCCTTGTCGATGCCGTAGCGATCCATGTTGGCCAGTGTCTTTTCAAGATCATGGCCGTGCCAGTCAGGATGGTTGTGCGCGTCAATGATCATATGTGTTGCCTTTCTGAAAAAAGATCAGGTGCCGTCATTGCTGGCACCATGCCAGCGTCCACCTGCGTGGGCGTCATTGTGCGGCAACAGCTGCTCATGGTTTTCCACCACGTTTTTGAAAGCCTGCACAAGCTTATCAATGTGCTCAGGCATATACTTTTTAAACCAGGGCATGGTCATGCAATAGATGTGTTCGGAGGCCTCCAAGCCGCTGTCCAGCTCACGCACATCGCGGTGTGCAAACTGTGTGCGCGAGGGGGTGCCGGTGCTGTAGAAGTCAAAGGTTTGGAAGAAGGGATGGGTGTGCAGCGGGAAATTGCCGCCCTCCCAGCAGAAGGAGCTGTTGGTTTCCTTGCGGATAGCTTCAGCAAATGTTTTGGACGAAACACCGCTTAATTCCTCCGGCTTGTAAACGGCCTGCGGCATGTACCATGCCCCCATGGTGGAGCCGCTGCCTTTTTCAGGACGCAGGGGATGCACGCCGGGCAGGCCTTCCATCTGATCGCAGAAATAGTTCATGGCCTTGTCGATTTCCTGTACACGTTCGTCAAAATACTTGAGCTGACCGCGTCCCAACACGCTGCACAGCTGGTTGGCGCGCCCTTTGACGCCGCCCAAGGCAATATTGGCGTAGGGCTTAAGCTCTGGGTCGGTGATATGGTTGGCGTTGTTGCGCTCATAGTGGCCATAGGCCAGCGCGCGCTCATACATGTTTTGATCATCGGTCACCAACATGCCCAACTCGCCTGCTGCAAAGCCCTTCCAACTCATCATGGACATGGCTGCCACATCGCCAAATGTACCCACCTTACGGCCCTTATACAACGCACCGTGCGCATGGGAAACATCCTCAATCACTTTGAGATTATGTTTTTCTGCAAACGCCATAATGGCGTCCATATCCGCGGGATAGCCAAAGTAATGCACCACTACGATGGCCTTGGTATGCTCGCTTAAGCAACGCTCCAGGTCGTTGGGGTCCATACTCAATTTGTCGTTGATGTTGCAGAAAACTGCCGATGCGCCAAAGTTGATGGCCTGTGAAACCGAACCCCAGTATGTTTTGGTAGGGCAGATGATCTCATCACCCATTCCCAGACCAATAGCGAACATAGCCGCCGACAACGACATGGTACCGTTGGTAAAAGCCAGTGCATATTTGCGCCCCTGCCAGGCCGCAAACTCTTCCTGGAACTTGATGGTAATATCGGTCCCGGAAAACTTGTTTTTTCGGATAACCTCCAGTGCGGCTTCCTCATCCTCCTTGGTGATGATGGGCCAGTGGAACAGCTCATCGGGCAGTGTAGTTACATCCACCGTTGGTTGCCCGCCTGTAAACGCCAGTTGTTTTTTCATCTGTCCTCTCTGCTTTCTGCCCGTGGCAGCAACACAATAGGAGCCTTGCATTACAGTGCAACGAGCTATATTCAGTAATCTCTGTTTACCTTATTATGCCTACAATGTCAAGCCTGCAGTGTTATTAATTACAAAAGCCTTGCGAATTTACTCCACAAGGCTTTTTCATGGTCTGGGTGAGAGGATTTGAACCTCCGGCCTCTTGAACCCCATTCAAGCACGCTACCAAGCTGCGCTACACCCAGACGCGACGTGGAACATCATAGACGCGTTGGCAAACTTTGTCAAGCGCACGGCGTACCTTATATAAAATGAGCGCGAAGCGAGAGTGGTGCCTCAAATAAGAATGAGCGCGAAAAGAGTAGTATGCTGATTGAATGAAAGGGAAAGTATCAATGGCGACAAGAATTGAGGTCACCAAACAACTAAAGGGATCGTACCAAAGAGGCAGCAAAAAGGAGAAAGGTAGCATCCTGGATACCTTCTGCCAGAGTACAAACTTAGGCAGGTCGACAGCCAGACGGTATCTCACCTCGCCTACACTGGGCAACAAGCATGTGCCGCGCATGGATCGCAGACGAAACCGAGCAACCAAATATAGTCCAGCAGCCAAGGAGAAACTGGTCTGGTTGTGGCGCGTCATGTATCAACCCTGTGGGAAGTATCTGGTAGCCGATTTGCCTCAATGGATTGCTTCGCTGGAGGCACATGGAGAACTGGTGTTAAACGAACATGGATGGTCTGAGGAGGTGAAGCAGGAATTGCTGCAAATGAGTGCGGCAACCGTAGACCGCTACCTGAAAGAAGAGCGTGAACGTTTACGTTTGAAAGGAATCAGTACCAGCAAGCCGGGTGTTCTGCTCAGGAACAGCATCCAGATTCGCAAGGCTGGAGATGAGATGCCGCCTGAACCGGGGTTCTTTGAGGCAGATACAGTGGCGCACTGTGGGCCCACGCTGAAAGGAGAGTTTGCCCGATCGCTGGTCATGACAGATGTAATCGTTGGTTGGATTCATCTGGAAGTGCTGCGTAACAACGCGCATGTTCACATCCGCAATGGTTTGGATGCGGCAATAGACGGTATCCCTTACCAGGTGGAGGGATTGGACTGCGATAACGGAAGCGAATTGATTAACTACGATGTGCTCAACTGGGCGGCAGAAAAAGGGATCTTTTTTACTCGCGCTCGTCCCTACAGGAAAAATGATCAGGCGCATGTGGAGTCCAAGAACAATCACATCGTGCGCCGATATGGTTTCTACTTCCGCTACGATACCCAAGAGGAACGCGAAACATTGGCGGAGTTGTGGCGGTTGGTCTGTCTGAAAACGAACTACTTTACCGCCACCCGGAAGCCCATAGGCTGGAAAACGGATGCAGTCGGTAGACGTAAGCGCATCTATGATGAACCGAAAACACCGCTAGAGCGGTTGCTGGATGCACAGATACTATCTCCCCAACAGGCGCAGGAGCTTATTGCGTACAGAGATTCTATCAACCCCGCCGAACTGACACGCGATATTGTCCGCCTGCAATGCATCTTGTCGGACTTAGCCAAGTCCAAGACCGATGATTTGGTGCTGGCAGCAGAACTCGCTAAAGAAAAACGACTGAACAAACAAAAAGGTGGGATACGCATTGTGCCATAACATATACAGGCACGGTCAGGAGGTGAAGGGAACGTTGTATGCGTATGCCGGAAATTTCTTCTTTCCGGATGGACAGGGAGCCTCTGCCGCCATGCCGGTCAGCGTAAGGGGTCAGCCCTACGGTAGGCTGACCCGGCAGAAAGCCTATCATGGCGGCCTCTCCCTATCCATCCCCGAAGAAATTTCCTGCGCTCCCCACTTCACTTTCGCGCTCATTTTATGTGAGGCATCGTTACAAATTTCGCGCTCATATTGACTTGAGGCACCGCGGCGCAAGAGAAGAGAAAATGTACATTCCCAAAGGGCGAAAAGTATTGTACCAGGCGGGTATAGGCTGAATAGTAACACAATATGGATGGATGTCAGACCGTCAATCGTCGCGATTGTACAGATATAACGTGTTGCCGCCGATAAACTCCCGGAGAATAGACAGGGGAGGGATTTCGTCCAGCACGCTCATGTCCACCGGCAACAGATAGTTAAGGATTTTCAACAGCCGGTTGCACATTACATAGTGCGGGCTGTCCTTGGGCACCTGCTTTAAGATATCAAAAGACATAGTTTTAAGCACTGGCAGCTCATAGTGCAGCGCACTGTTAAGCACAAAGTCTGCTTGTTCCTGATAGGGGAATATCCATTTTTCCTCGCCTCTGCGCACACTGGCCCACATGGACAATGTGCGCTCCGGATCAGTCTTGCGGAACTTGTAGTCCCTCACAATGCGCCGCAGCAGGCGCGCATCAGTGGAACGGATGCGGTTGTGGTTGTCCAGATTGAGGTTGGTAAGGTGGCTGATGTATATACGTGACACAAGTTTGGGGTCAAAATGTTCATGCAGTGCAGGGTTCAAACCGTGAATGCCCTCAATAATTAGCGGCTGGGATTTGTCTACCTGCATGGGGCGCATCACAGGCTCACGCCGACCCGTGCCAAAGTTAAAGCGGGGCATAGGGGTTTCACGCCCCTCCAGCAGGCTCAGAATGCATTGCTCCAGCAGTGGTACATCCAGTGCACTGACAGCCTCCAGGTCGGGCTGGCCGTCTGCTTCCAGCGGAACTTCGTTGCGGTTACGATAAAAGTCATCCATGGAAATAATCACCGGCCGCAAGCCATTGACCCGCAGGTGAATGGACAAACGGTTGGCAAAGGTGGTCTTGCCGCTGGAGGAGGGGCCGGCAATAAAGATGGCGCGTGCCCCCATCTCGGTGATATCGTCTGCAATGGTTGCCATGGACCTGTCCTGCAGCGCTTCGTTGACACGGATAAAATCACGCAGCTTGCCTTGGGCAATCAGGTCATTAAGGTCAGCTACATTGACACACCCCAGCACGCTGCACCAGTAGCCTGATTCGGCCAGGGTGTTCATCAATTTGGGCGCGTGCATAGGCTGTGCAGGCTGAGTGGGTTGATCTCGGTCAGGCATCAGCAACACCAGCCCCGGCGAACGCTGCTGTAACGTGAAAACTTTTACATATCCGGTGGACGGTAGCATGGCACCATAAAAGTACTCCACCATGCCCCCAGCTTCGTACACGTTAAAGAAACTATATGGCCGGTAGGACAGCAAACGCGCTTTATCCGGGCTGTTAAGCTCGGTAAAATAATCAATAGCTTGCCCGCGCGACCAGCGCTTGCGCACAAAAGGGATATCCTGTGCCACGATATCGCGCATTTCGTTTTCAATACAGTGGAGTTCAAAGGCGGCTAGGCGATGACCAATAATGCGCACATAAATGCCTTGCCCGATGGAATGCTCAAAACGCACCTGTGCATCCGGGAAACGCCGCTTGACGGCCAACAAAAACACAAACCGCAAAGAGCGCTCGTATATTCTGCGACCTTCTTCATCGGCAAAACTAAGGGTGGTCATATCCATATCGTGGTTGATGGTATGGTTTAATTCCAGCACCGTTCCGGCTACCAGCGCACCCAAGGCCGTGTCGATGGCATCAGGTGTCAATGCTGATATGATTTCGCGGACGGTCTGCGGCTGTTCAAACGTGCCTTTAATACCATTGACAGTGACAATCATGGACGAACCTCCTGTTCCAGTTTTACCTTTTGCGCCCATTGCAGGTGTTTTGTTTTGACATAGGCGGGGTTTTGCTCGTTGGATAATTCTGCGCTACGGATGGCAACGGGCTTGCCTGCATCCTCACGGATGCTGACCACCACAAAGTATAAGCCATGTGCAGGACAATCGGCCAAGGCCATATAATCGCCATTGCGTTGGCGCACATAGCCCTCGGGGATTTCAGCCCTGATACCGCAGGTGGGACAGGAAGCCATGCGTCCTTCACGGCTGGCAAAGTATTGTGCCGGGCTGGTAATAGCGATACTTTCCTGCTGGGATTGCGTTGGCGTTTCTGGCGCTCCCATCGCGCGCGGTATGGCTACACAGGATTGCAGCGTGGCTTCTGTGATGTCCGGCAGTTGCTGCATGACCAGTGCGGCATAGTAGGCGTCATCCACTGCGTTATGGAACGACAAATCTTCTCGGGGTATAATGCGGTAATGGCGCAGAGCGGCCTGCAAGCTGCGTTGCACAGGCTTGCCGTCCACGTCCTGCATGGCATACAATTTTTGCAGGTCATAAATAGCAGGCAGGTCAAAGGCGCAACGGAAAAAATCCATGTTGTGCTTGAGCACCGAAGCGTCATCGCAACCCCAGGTGATAATCTGCGGATCCTCGCCGCACCAAATGCGAAAATCTTCCACAGCTTGCAGAAAATTGGGCGCATCGGCCAGATCTTCCTGACGTATACCAGTAATACGCCGTATGCGTGGATGTATCTTGCGGTAATGTGTGGGCGCGACATAGCGGTTAAATGAGCCCACCAGACGCCGCTGCATGTCCATCTTGACTGCGCCAATCTGAATCAATTCCACCATCAGCGTGCCACCGGCCCGGCGGCTGGCCTGTTGACCGCGAAATAAAGGTTGGTTCCATTCTAAGTCCATTACGATATAATGCACGATAGCTCCTTTACGTAAGAGATTGTTGGGCTGCATGGTGCCCGGCCAGCGCGCCGGTGCTGAAGGCAATTTGCAGGTTGTAGCCGCCGGTCAATGCATCTACATCCAGCACCTCGCCTGCAAAATACAGGCCGTTGACCAGCTTGGACTGCATGCTGGACGGATGTACCTGCGATACTGCTACGCCGCCCCGTGTAATCACGGCCTCGTCCAAAGACCGAAATGCCGACAGGTGCAAGGGAATACCCTTGAGTGTATCAATCAGCCTTTGCCGCTGCGCGCGCGTCAACTGGCTGCACAAAACGTAGGATTCTATGCCTGCGATGCCTGGAAATACCTGCGACAAACTCATGGGCATAAACTGCGGTAAAATGCTGCTTAACTGCTTGCGACCGTTTTCGGCCAGCACGTTGTTCAGGCGCTGCATCAGCTGTTCATGAGTAACGGCGGGCTTTAAGTCTATGGATACCGATAGCTCACTCAGCACAAGTCCAGCAATATAGCTGCTCAGGGATAACACCAGGGGCCCGGACACACCAAAGTGTGTGAACAACAGCTCACCCTGCTGGTGAAACAGTACCTTTTTGCCGCGTTTTGCTTGCAGTACAACATTGGTAAGCGTCAACCCCTGCAACTGCCGGGGCCAGGCATCAGCAGTTTCCATAGGGACCAAACAGGGCAGTGGAGCCGACACCTTATGGCCCAATGCCTGCGCATAAGTATATCCATCGCCGGTGGAACCTGTGACCGGGTAGCTTACCCCGCCGGTGGCCAGCACGACAGCATCTGACGCAACGGCTTCGCCATTACTAAGCAATACACCTGTGCAGATATCATCCTGCACGGTAATTTCAGCTACATGTGTATTCAGATGGATGTCAGCTGCCGCAAGTGCGCGTGTCAAAGCCTTGGTAACATCCGAGGCCTTCTGGCTGGCAGGAAATACCCGGCGTCCGCGTTCCACCACGGTGGGACAGCCCAGCTCAGAAAGAAGGTTCATCAAGGCCTGCGGCGGCAGGAAAGCAAATGCAGCATGTAAAAAGCGGGGATTGCGGGGCACATTGGCAAGGAATGTATCAAGGTCACAGGCATTGGTCACGTTGCAACGGCCTTTGCCGGTGATATATAGCTTTTTTCCCAGCTTTTCATTGTGCTCAAGCAGCGTTACCCGCGCCCCCTGACGCAACGCAAACAAGGCCGCAGCCATGCCCGAGGCACCACCACCTACTACAATAACATGCTTACTGTTTTGCGTCATAGATGCGATATGTATCCCAGATTTCTTCCATGTTGCGAAGGTTTTGCGTCAGGCGTTCGTTGTTGCGCACCCCCAGCGCCACCAACAGCGCATTAATCAGCGACAGGGGAGCGGCCAGCGAATCCACAAACGACACCATGTCCGTGCGCGCATCCAGACAAAGATCTGAAACCTCATGCAAGGGGCTGAGCATGCCGTCGGTGATACCAATGACCTTACCGCCGCGAGAACGTGCAAAACGCATAGATTCCAGCGTGCGGCTGGAGTAGCGCGGGAAACTGATACCCACCAGGGCATCCTTGGGGGTGATGCGTGCAATGGTTTCGAACACATCGCCGCCAGGGCCGGTAATCAGGCGCACATCATCAAAGATAAACTGCAGATAATGTCCCAAAAATTGCGCCAGCGGCGCGGCGGAGCGCAACCCCAGCACATAGATGGTTCGCGCCTGCGAGAGGGTTTCAACCACCGCAGCAAATGCGGTTCTATCCACTTCCTCGATGGTGGCGCGGATATTGTTCAAGTCTGTGCGCAGCACAACGTCCGGCAATTCCACGGCATTGACGCTGGCGCTCATGGCCAGACGCTGTGACGATGTAAGGCGGTGGTGTACGATTTCCTGCAGCGCTTTTTGCATCTGCGGATAGCCTTCATATCCCAGTGCGTTGGCAAAACGTACCACGGTACTTTCGCTGACGCTGACCAGTTTGCCCAAGCGCGCAGCAGTCATAAATGCGGCTCTGTCATAATTCTCCTCAATGAACTGGGCGATTTTCTTGTGCCCCTTGCTCAGCTTTCCCGAGGATAGGTTCAACAAACGGATGATGTCGGTATTTTCGTTCATGGCTTCTTCTCCGGCTCATTGTGTTCTAAGCGAAGGTCATGGGGCAGTTGAAGATATTGATCATTGTGCTGCGTAAACGTACCTACAAATGTGCAGGTGATGTGACCTTCCTCTATCAGCTTTTGATCAGTACCAGGCAATGGCGGCTCGGTCTGCTCACCATCCTTCATCCAGAAGTAATTGACTCCTCTCGGGTTGGTACGCATCTCGTACTTGTCCAGATAAAAACTCTCGCTGATGCTTGCTAGGCGCAATGGCTTTATATGCTCAGACGGCAGCGCAGGTGCGTTGATATTAAGGAATGTGAGCCTGGGCATGGGACGGTCGCGCAGGTATTCAGCCACGGCAATGGCAACCTGGGCCAGGTTGCGGCGCATGGCTTCATCGGCCCCGCGCATGATGGATATCGCGATGGCCGGGATATATAGCATAGTGGCCTCGCGCGCGGCCGCCGCCGTTCCGCTGTAATACAGTGCAGTGCCTGCATTGTGCCCGTCATTGATACCGGACAGGCAAAAATCTATCGGTTGTTCAGCAATGGCGCGCCCGATGCGCACGCAATCAACGGGCGTACCATCCACCGAATAAGCCCTTGCGCCAGGGATAGGATAATCGCCCACCACCAGGGGATCCATGAGGGTCAGGCGATGACCCGTGGCGCTCATTTGCTTGATGGGCGCACATACCGTGACCTGATGCCCAAGTTCCACAGCAACCCGCGCCAACGTCTGGATGCCGGGCGCAGTGATGCCATCATCGTTGGTAATCAGAAAGTGCATAAAGTCTCCTTTTCCTTATGTAGATGAGGAATTATTGGAAGGAAAGCGAATGTTGGCAAACACAGCCGTTGCAATGGTCAGCCCCAGCGCAATGGCGCCGATGCCCACCAGCGTTTCGGTGCCTACGGCCAGCGCACGCGCATAGTCTCCGGCTGCTACAAACATCATGGTGCGGTACAGTCCCAAGCCTGGCACCACCGGGATGATGGCGCTGATTAAAAACAGCGTGGTTGCCATACGCTGCAGACGTGCGATTAGTTCACACAGCAGGCCGGACACTAGGCCGGACAGGAAAAATGCCAGCGTGGAACCGCCCAGCAGCAAATAAAGCACATAGCCGTTTAACCCGATCAGCGCGGTGTACAGAAGTGTTTGGCGGGGCTGCCCCAACAGCTTACCAAAGAACATGGTAGCAAACGTGCAAGCGATACATTGGACGATTATCTCCATTGCTCCTATCCTCACAGCATCAGAACGACCGCCACCCCGGCAGCCAGCAATACGGCATTCACCAGTGCCTCGGTGGCGCGGGCCATGCCGGACAGCAGGTCGCCGCGCATGGTATCACGCACAGCATTGGTCATGGCCAATCCTGGCAACAACGGCATGATGGTACCGCTGATGACGGATTCCTGCGACCCGCCAAACACATACAGCAAAGGAAGGGATAAGCCCGCAGCCAGTACGCCCGAGACCAGGGAGACCAGCAGAGAGGGAAGGCGCGCCTTGGTATATAGCGGCATACAGGCTTGCATGATGCCGCCTACAAAACAGGAAATGAAAAATTCAATGACCCCGCCGCCAAACATCACGGCAAACGCACCGGCTGCTAGCGCAAATAGCGCAATCTGCCGAAGCATCGGGGGCTCAGGATGCGAGCGAAGCGCCATGATTTCATCCAATGCCTGCTCCGGCGTCAGTTCCCTTGCCACCACCCTGCGGGAGACGGAATTGATATCGTTGATGAGGCCTAAATTGATGCGCCGGTGTTGGATGCGCATCACGCGGGTTTCAGTAGTGCCGTCCGGCTTGCGCACAGCCAGCGTAAAGCCGGTGGGGAACGCCATGATTTCCGCATCGGACATTCCAAAAGACCGGCACATAAGGATAGCCGTTTCCTCCGCCCGGTACGTTTCCCCGCTACATTCCAATATTGTACGCGCAGCCAACACAACAGCCTGCACTGCGATTTCGGCACACTCCACCCCAATCCGCCCCTTTCGCTGACAGACTACCAAAAAACAGGGGATGCGTAAAGCGTTTGTACAAAGCATATATGAAAGATGATTGCCGTGCGGGGCACTGGTGGCATATACTGCATGGGGAGGTATGCACATGAAAGAGAAAGCCACACCCGCAGTCGAACTTGCCCGCGTCAACACCGATACCGGGCTTATTAAGACCGTAGCCATCCTTACCATGATTATTGATCATGTGGGCGTCATCTTCTTTCCGAGTAATATGTGGCTGCGCGTGATAGGCCGTATTGCGTTTCCGCTGTTTGCCTGGGGCATTGTGGTAGGGGCGGTTTACACACGAAACTTGTACAATTACGCCATGCGGCTGTTTGTGCTGGCCGCGGTATGCCAGGGCGCATACATGCTGGCACTGCGCCACACATGGCTGGAGTTGAATGTGATAGCTACGCTGTTTTTAGGGCTGGTGGGCGTCATGGGCATGCGTGTGCGCAAATATGGCAGCGCTATATGGGCCCCTGTGCTGGCGCTGATGCTATCGGCGTTTATTCAAATGGATTATGGTTGGAAGGGTGTGCTGTTGATCCAATTGATGTACCTTGCGCGCACATCGCCAGGCGGGCTGGCGGCCTTGATGGTATCCTTTTGCCTGTATTGGGGAAGCAGTTCCTCGCAGGTGCAGGGGTTGTTCGCTCTGCCGCAGGATGCCTACAGCCAGCCGTGGCCGATCAATGGCATATTGAGCATGTTCTATGCTTTTTTGCGCTTGCAGGGGTTAGCGTTGATGGCATTGCCGCTGATGATTGTCAAAACCAACAGCGGCATCAAAATCCCCAAGTGGCTGTCCTACGCCGCCTACCCCGGACATTTGGCGATATTGTATTTGATATCGCAGGCGCTGGGCTGATGTGCAACAGGGTGGTAAAGATGCGGTCAAGTTGCTATAATTACGGACATATCCTCAAGGAGGGAACATTGTGCGAAAACACCTGATTGTCCTGCTCATCTTTGCGCTGCTGCTGCCGGTGGCGGCCTCTTCGGAGAGCGAGAAGCCTACCTTCAGCCTGATGGGCTATGACCATACTGAAACCTATCGCGATTGGTCTACAAACTTGTTCTTTGAACGTCTGGCGCAGCGTACCGGCGTTACTTTTACTTTTCAGCAATACACGGAGAGCGAGGCCTATCACAAAGCATTGGCAGGTCTGACTGCCGATGGGGACTTGCCCGATGTGCTGTTTAAGGCTGATTTGTCGCCTGCGGAAAGCATGCAATTGCTGGAACGTGGAGTGCTGGTGGATTTAAAGCCATTTATTGAGCAATATGCGCCCAACCTGGCGGCTATCCTTGCGCAGAAGCCTGAGGTGGAAGCTGCCATCACACTGCCCAATGGTGCCATTGCCAGTCTACCGTTTATTAACGAAGCCCCGGCCCAGAACTGCATGTGGATCAATCAGGACTGGCTGACGGCGCTCAAGCTGAACATGCCCGCTACGGCGGATGAATTGACCAGCGTGCTGGAAGCTTTCAAAACGCGCGATCCCAACCGTAATGGCAAGAATGACGAGGTTCCGTTAGCGTTTATAGGTGCATATGATTTGAAATACTTAGCCCACGCCTACGGCTTGACGGCCAATGATTTCAACTTGTTTGAGCGCGATGGCAAGGCCGTCTTTATGCCGTTGGAGCTGGAGTTCCGCACCTATATTACATGGCTGAACGATTTGTATACGCGCAGGCTGATAGATCGTGACGGTTTTTCAACGATGGATGCGTTGCGCCGGGTCACCGATGCCAAGGCTACGCCGGTGTATGGCATATTGCTGGCGCCGCTGGTGTCCAGCGTGTTGCCTGCTGAGTGGACGGCCAGTTATCGCGTGGTGCCGCCGCTTACCTATCAGGGCCAGCAGATGTATCGTACCATTGCCGATCCTGTTACCACAGGCACTTTTGCCATTACCGCTGCCTGTAAGGATGCAGGCGCTGCGCTGGCCTGGGTGGATTATCTGTACAGCGAGGAAGGGGCCACCTTGGCCCTGGCTGGTCAGGAAGGTGTGGACTATGTCGTGGATGGTGATGGCACCTGGCGCAAAACCGACATCACCTCGCAGCCCGGCTATTTGTCTGAATCAGGCATCATGACGGGCACTGTACCGCCCGGCATCTCCAACGATGCCTTCCAACGCCGATACTCTGACCAAACCGTGCGCAATGTATCGGAGCAAATTGATATCGTATCAGCCATTGCCCAAACGCCTTTTCCCACAATACCGCTAACGCAGGAGCAGGCTGACTACATTGCGCCTCTGCAGGCTGCTATTGGCCGATATGTGGATGAATCTATCGCGCGCTGGACCATTGGGGAATGGGAACTGACGGACGAGCAGTTTGCTGAGTTCTCACAGCAGCTTGCCGCCCTGGGCCTTCAGGAGTTTATGACGTTCTGGCAGGAAAAGCTGGATCAGCATGCGGAGGTACATGATGCAACACAATAAACTCAAAGAGTTTTTGCTAAAACCTGAAACACTGGAACGCTTGTCTGCGTTATATGGCAGCCAGCGGCAAGCGCAGCAACAGCAGCGGTATCTGGATCTGGTGGATAATCATCAGGATACCTTTGGCAACCGGGAGCAACTATACATTGTCAGCGCCCCAGGCCGTACGGAAATCGTAGGCAACCACACCGACCATAACCATGGCAAGGTGCTGGCAGCGGCGGTTAACCTGGATACGCTGGCGGTGGTCTCGCCGCGTGAAGACATGCGTGCCTGCGTACACAGCCAGGGCTATCCCGTTGTGGATGTGGATCTAAATACCTTAACCCCACAGACGCAGGAAAGGAGCACTTCCGCTGCGCTGGTGCGCGGCGTGGCTGCTCGGATGGCGGCGCTCGGGTATAAAGTTGGCGGGTTTGATGCCGTAGTGGTCAGCGATGTGCTGGGAGGCAGCGGTTTATCTTCTTCCGCGGCCTATGAGGTGCTGGTGTGCGCCATTCTTGACCGTCTATATAATGGCTTTACTGTGTCGCCCGTTGTGCGTGCACAGATTGCGCAATATGCCGAAAATGAATTCTTTGGCAAGCCCTGTGGGCTGATGGATCAAATGGCCTCCAGTGTGGGCGGCCTGGTAGCCATTGACTTTGGCGGCGAAACGCCGGTGATTACGCCGCTTACGTATGGCTTTGCGCAGCGCGGGCATGCGCTGGTGATGGTTAATACCGGTGGCAGCCACGATGATTTGGTGGCCGAATATGCGGCTATCCGTTCCGAAATGCTTCAGGTTGCACAGTTCCTGGGGCAAGCGACGCTACGGGATTGCACGCGCGAACAGCTTAACGCACATATGCCGCGCCTGCGCGAAACGGTGGGCGACCGCGCAATCCTGCGCTCTATGCACTATTTTAATGAGAATGACCGCGTCGACCAAGCTGTGCAAGCGTTGAGAGAGGATAATCTGCCTATGTTCCTGGAGCAGGTCAACGGCTCCGGGCGCAGCAGCTGGGAATGGCTACAAAACATCAGCGCGTCCGCGCATCATCAGCCCATGGCGTTGGCGCTGGCCCTGGCCGAAGGCCTGCTGGCCGGCAATGGCGCACGGCGCGTACATGGCGGCGGGTTTGCCGGCACCACACTGAACTTTGTGCCCGACAAACTGCGTGCACATTTTATTGCCGGTATGGATGCAGTGTTTGGTCAAGGTGCCTGCCAGGTGCTGGATGTACGCAACAAGGGTGCAGTAGCGTTTGGTTGATTGGGGACGCGGTGCCTCAAGTCAATATGAGCGCGAAAGTTGTAACGATGCCTCACATAAAATGAGCGCGAAAGTAAGTGGGGAGCGCAGGAAATTTCTTCGGGGATGGATAGGGAGAGGCCGCCATGATAGGCTCTCTGCCGGGTCAGCCTACCGCAGGGCTGACCCCTTACGCTGACCGGCATGGTGGCAGAGGCTCCCTGTCCATCCGGAAAGAAGAAATTTCCGGCATACGCATGCAACTTTCTTTTCACCTCCTGATTGTGCCTGTATATGTTATGGCACAATGCGTATCCCACCCTTTTGTTTGTTCAGTCGTCTTTCTTTAGCGAGTTCTGCCGCCAGCACCAAATCATCGGTCTTGGATTTGGCTAAGTCCGACAAGATGCATTGCAGGCGGACAATATCGCGTGTCAGTTCGGCGGGATTGATAGAATCTCTGTACGCGATAAGCTCCTGCGCCTGTTGGGGAGATAGTATCTGCGCATCCAGCAACCGCTCCAGTGGTGTTTTCGGTTCATCATAGATGCGTTTACGCCTGCCGACTGCATCCGTTTTCCAGCCTATGGGCTTCCGGGTGGCGGTAAAGTAATTCGTTTTCAGGCAGACCAACCGCCACAACTCCGCCAATGTTTCGCGTTCCTCTTGGGTATCATAGCGGAAGTAGAAACCATATCGGCGCACGATGTGATTGTTCTTGGACTCCACATGCGCCTGATCATTTTTCCTGTAGGGACGAGCGCGAGTAAAAAAGATCCCTTTTTCTGCCGCCCAGTTGAGCACATCGTAGTTAATCAGTTCGCTTCCGTTATCACAATCCAACCCCTCCACCTGGTAAGGGATGGCGTCCAATGCTGCATCCAGTCCCTTGCGGATATGGACATGTGCGTTGTTACGCAGCACTTCCAGATGAACCCAACCAACGATTACATCTGTCATGACCAGAGATCGGGCAAACTCTCCTTTCAGCGTGGGCCCACAGTGCGCCACTGTATCTACCTCAAAGAACCCCGGTTCAGGCGGCATCTCATCTCCAGCCTTGCGAATCTGGATGCTGTTCCTGAGCAGAACACCCGGCTTGGTGGTACTGATTCCTTTCAAACGTAAACGTTCACGCTCTTCTTTCAGGTAGCGGTCTACGGTCGCCGCACTCATTTGGAGTAACTCCTGCTTCACCTCCTCAGACCATCCATGTTCGTTTAACACCAGTTCTCCATGTGCCTCCAGCGAAGCAATCCATTGCGGCAAATCGGCTACCAGATACTTCCCACAGGGCTGATACATGACGCGCCACAACCAGACCAGTTTCTCCTTGGCTGCTGGACTATATTTGGTTGCTCGGTTTCGTCTGCGATCCATGCGCGGCACATGCTTGTTGCCCAGTGTAGGCGAGGTGAGATACCGCCTGGCTGTCGACCTGCCTAAGTTTGTACTCTGGCAGAAGGTATCCAGGATGCTACCTTTCTCCTTTTTGCTGCCTCTTTGGTACGATCCCTTTAGTTGTTTGGTGACCTCAATTCTTGTCGCCATTGATACTTTCCCTTTCATTCAATCAGCATACTACTCTTTTCGCGCTCATTCTTATTTGAGGCACCACTCTCGCTTCGTGCTCATTTTATATAAGGTACGCCGGGGGATTGACACCACACAGCTGCAATGTTACGATTCGAATGAACTAAATAGGAAACAGCTTCAGGGCGGGGTGAAAGTCCCCACCGGCGGTAAAGCCCGCGAGCCAAAAGGCTGACATGGTGAAACTCCATGGCCGACAGTACAGTCTGGATGAAAGAAGTTGGAACGATAACCTTCCATTCGCCCTGGCTTGCTTCCAAGGGCGATTTGTTTGAAGGAGGAATTACATGCAAACCAGGAACCGTACCCTGTACCTGACCTACACCGCATTGCTAACGGCATTGGCCATTATTCTCAGTTATTTCCCGGAGATCCCGCTGGCGTTTTTTGCACCGTGGCTCAAACTGGACTTTTCCTTTACACCCATGTTGTTGGCAGGCTTTGCCCTGGGACCAGTAGCGGGGCTGACTGCACTGATACTGACCAACCTGGCACACTTGCTGGGCTCCACCAGCGCGGGCGTGGGCGAAATTGCCAACACTTTGGTGGGTGCCAGCTACCTGCTGCCGGCCATGCTGATGTATCAGCACAAGCGCACGCTGCGTACGGCGTTGGTGGGCATGGGGCTGGGCATCCTGTTGATGGTTGTGGCAGCGGTGCTGTCCAACATGTACATCATGATGCCCTTCTTTTTAGGTGATAAGTTGGCATCGTTTGATATGGCCAAGTACATTGCCACCGGCGTTATTCCGTTTAACTTGATAAAGGGCGTACTCAATAGCCTGATTGTCTACTTGCTGTACAAGCGGCTGTCCACGCTGTTAAAGAACATTGCAAACAACTTTGCTCGCAAGCACCAATAGCGCGCAGGAAACGCGTGCGCTGGGACAAAAGCTGGCTAAGCAGCTTGCTCCCGGCGATGTTGTGCTGCTCTTTGGCGATATGGGGGCGGGGAAAAGCGAGTTCGCGCGCGGTGTGGCGCGGGGGTTGGATATCATGGGCCCGGTGCCCAGCCCGTCGTTTACCATCCTTAATGCATATCCTGAAGCGCGCATTGCCCTTTATCACTTTGACTGGTACCGGGTGACGGATGTTTCGGAGCTGTACGAATCCGGGCTGGATGAAATAATCGGCGAGGGCATCACGCTGATAGAATGGCCCGAACGCGCGCCGGAACTGTGGCCGCAATCCTGCCTGCACGTTACTGTACGAACTATAAGTGATGCCCAACGTGAGATTACCTTACAACCTATGGGTGGATTCCGGCATATAACCTTGGAGGAAAACACATGATTATCCTGGCGCTGGATACATCAGGCCCATCGCTTAGCATCGCCATTGCGCGGGAGGGGGCGCTGGTGTACGAAGCCACGCTGCACAGCGGATTGACACACTCACAAAACCTGATGCCCATGGTAGAATCCGCTCTGAATGCGCTACAGCTTAAGCCATCGGATCTTTCGCTGCTGGCAGTAGCGGATGGCCCAGGCTCCTTTACCGGGGTGCGCATTGGCGTTGCAGCGGCTAAGGGGCTGGCCCGTGCATTCAACACGCCCTGTGTGGGCATTGATGCACTGGAAGCACTGGCCTGGGGCACAGGGGAGAAGCATGATGTGGTGTGCCCCATCCGGGATGCGCGCGCAGGCCAGGTATATGGCGCAGCATTTCAAGGCGGACAACGGCTGTTGCCCGATGCCGTGCTGCAGTTGACAGAGTTCATTGACCAGGTGCGGCCGTTGGGAAAGAAAATGTTATTCGTGGGGGATGGCGTAGCGCCACACCGGGCAAGGATTGCGGAATTGTTGGGAGAACAGGCGCTGTTCGTGCCGCCACATCTGATGCTGCTAAAGGCCGGTGCCGTGGCGGCGCTGGCCATGCAAAGGCCGCAGGATTACATACCCGCTGCGGAACTGCTGCCACGATACTTGCGCGCGCCGCAGGCTGAGCGCCTGCGCGCTCAAAGACAGGAACGAAATGATTAATATACGCCGCATGACGCTTCAGGATGTAGATCAGGTGGCCGCTATTGAGCAAGCTACCTTTGCAACGCCGTGGAGCCGTGCATCCTTTGAAAGCGAGATGACCACCAACATGGTGGCGCGCTATTTGGTTGCTGAACAGGATGACACCATCATAGGCTTTGGCGGCATGCATATCATCTTGGATGAAGGACACATTACCAACATTGCTGTGCGCGCGCAGGATCGTGGACGGGGCATTGGCAAATTGCTGCTGCAATCCATGATGCAGTATGCGTCCAATTTAGGTGCCGCCTATCTTACCTTAGAGGTGCGCCAAAGCAATGCCGCGGCCATCGCGTTGTATACATCCCATGGCTTTATAGCGGTCAACCGTCGGAAAGGCTATTATGAAAACGGAGAAGACGCCTTGCTGATGGTCAGCCAGCATATGCCTGCGGCACAGGAAGATTTTATGGAAGCAGAAACCATCATAGAAGAAGATCAGTAAATCAGGAAGCCGCACTCCAACCGTCCGTTGTACAGCCTGCGCTTGCGAGCTGCTTTTTTGCCCACAACGCGCTCAAACCCTGCGTGGGCGGTAAAGACGCACAGCCTGCTGTCCGGCGTGGCGGCATGCAATTCATACAGGCGCTGATACAGCCGCTCAGCTTGTCGGCGATCCCCCATGCGCTCGCCATATGGAGGGTTGGTAAGGATAACCGTACCAGGCTGCAAGGCGGGCAGTGAGTAAACATCTTGTTGTGTTACCGTTATGCGGTTGGATATACCAGCTTGTTTGATGTGTTTTTTACATAGGTTTAACGCATCCGGGTCAATATCGCTGCCTGCAATGCCCTGAATATCCTCTAAACGATGCTGCGACTGGGCTTGTTCGCGCAGCGCGCGGGCATCATTTGCGTCCATCATGCGCCAGTTTTCCATGGCAAAGCTGCGTGAAAGGCCGGGCGCGCGATGGCCCATCAGGTAGGCAGCCTCCACCAGCAGCGTGCCCGTGCCGCAGCAGGGATCATACAGCGGCATGCCGGGCCGCCAGGGGGATAGGTCCACCAATGCAGCGGCCAATGTTTCGCGCAGCGGTGCCTCACCTGTCCAGGTGCGGTAACCCCGACGATTGAGTGCATCCCCGCTGCTGTCCAGACAGATACGCGCAGTGTCGTTGTGCAGCAACACGCGCACCTGATAGGTAGCCCCCGTTTCTTGAAACCATTCGGTACGGTAGGTGGCTTTCAGCCGCTCCACCATGGCCTTTTTTGTGATGGCCTGACAATCGCGCGGGCTCATCAGCTGGCTGCGCGCGCACTGCGCGGCTACGGGGAAGGCCGCATCCCGGGGCAGATACTTCTCCCATGCTATGCCGCGCACCAGGTGGAACAGCTCCTCATAGGTTGTTACTTTTTCTTCGGCCGTCAACAGCAGCACACGGTCTGCCGTGCGCAGCCACAGGTTTGCCAAAAAAGCATCCTGGGCTGTGCCTGAAAACCGTACGCCGCCCGATTCTGCCTGCGCAGAAAACCCCAATGCTTCTATCTCGCGGCGTACCTGGCCTTCCAGGCCAAAGGCCGCCGTTGCCCACCATGTCAAACTCATACGTCACCTCGCTGCTTATCATACCACGAGCGTTCTTCAACGCACAGCCCGTCTATACAAAGAATGGGCTGCATGGTACAATTTACTCATCCGGGAGGATTTTATATGAAACGTGTTGTGTTGATTGTTCTTGATAGCGTGGGCGTCGGCGCCCTGCCCGATGCCCATCTGTATGGCGATGAAGGCGCCAACACCCTGGGCAATATCGTCAGTGCACGCGGGCTCGATGTGCCGCATATGCGTGCGTTGGGCTTGGGGCACATTGCGCAGGCCGGTCTTGCGCCGGATCCACATGCATGTGGCGGGTATGGCCGCATGGCGGAACGATCGCCCGGTAAAGATACCACCACCGGCCATTGGGAATTGGCTGGCATTACGCTGACCAAAGCATTTCCCACGTTCCCGGATGGATTTCCTGCTGCCTTTATTACAGCGTACGAGCAAGCCATCGGCACAAAGACACTGGGCAATGTAGCGGCCAGCGGCACGGCCATCATCAATGAACTGGGCGACAAGCATGTTGAAACGGGATACCCTATTGTATATACTTCAGCGGACAGTGTGTTTCAGATAGCGGCGCATGTGGATGTTATTCCACTGGAGCGGCAATATGAAATCAACCAGATTGCACGCGATATGCTAACCGGTGATTTGGGGGTGGGGCGCGTTATTGCGCGTCCGTTTGCAGGCAGCGGTAACGGCAACTATGCACGCACGCCGGAGCGCCGTGACTTTTCACTGGAGCCGATAGCAGAAACCATCTTGGATGTGCTGAAAGCACGCGGCTTGGATACCATCGGCGTAGGCAAGATTGAGGATGTTTTTGCCCATCGCGGCCTGACACAAAGCGACCATGCCGAGGGGAATACAGCATGCATGCGCAGTATGATTAACTTTTTAAAGGCGGATTTTCAGGGGCTGTTGTTTGTCAATCTGGTGGATTATGATATGCTGTACGGCCATCGACGCGATGTAGAGGGATATGCAAGCGCGCTGGAAGAGTTTGATCACCAACTGCCCCAGGTGCTGGACTTGTTAGGCCCTGAAGATTTGCTGCTGATATCCGCTGACCACGGCTGCGATCCTACTTTTAGGGGTACTGACCATACACGGGAATATGCGCCGCTGCTGGCTTATGGAAAATGGATGAATAGTCCCGTTAACCTGGGTACCCGCCAAACCTTTGCCGATGTGGCGGCCACCATTGCGCACTGTTTTGATGCGCCGCAGCGATTCGGCGCCACCTCTTTCCTGAACGATCTTATGGAGGGCAAATGAATGATTACGATGAAGGAACTCAGAAAGGCTGCGGCTACGGTACGCCGCATTTGTGGAAAAGCGGACATTGGTATCGTGCTGGGCAGCGGCCTGGGTGGCTTTGACAGCACATTGATTGGCGCACGCAGGATTTCCTATAGCGATATCCCGGGCTTTCCCGTATCCACCGTGGAAGGGCACGCGGGGGAGTTTGCTGTGGGCACGCTGCGGGACAAGCGCGTGATGATTATGTCCGGCCGGTTTCACAGCTATGAAGGCTACAGCATGGATGAAGTAACCATGCCGGTACGCGTGATGGCCCTGTTGGGGGTAAAAACGCTTATCCTTACCAATGCCGCAGGCGGTGTGAACACCGATTTTAATCCTGGCGACTTGATGCTGATTACCGATTACATCAATCTATCCGGGCGCAACCCACTGCGCGGCCCCAACATGGATGCCTTTGGGCCGCGTTTCCCGGACATGACCGATGCATATACGCCGGAGTTACGCGCGCTGGCGCTGGAAAAGGCCGCGCAACTGAATATCCCGCTGCAGCAGGGCGTATATTGCTGGATGAACGGCCCCACCTATGAAACCCCAGCCGAAGTTCGTATGGCGCGCCTGCTGGGGGCCGATGCTGTGGGCATGTCCACCGTGCCCGAAACCATTGTTGCTCGGCACAGCGGCATGCGGGTGTTGGGCATCAGCACCATTACCAACATGGCTGCGGGTGTGTTGGATGCGCCCATCAACCATGAGGATGTGCTGGCCATGGGGGAAAGGACGCGAGAAAATTTCACAGCGCTGTTAGAAGCCATAGTAGACGGCATCCGCGACCAATCCCCCGAGGCTTTATAAAATTAGCTTCTCAGTTGCGCGCCAAAGCGCGTTCTGCACGCAGTGATGACCTTATCCATCGCCGCATTGATTTCATCTTCAGACAGCGTTCTGTCCCGGGCGCGCAACACCAGGGAGAACGCAGCGGATTTAAGCCCCTCACCCAGATGGGCGGAGCGATACACATCAAACAGCTTTAAATCCTCTATTAGCGCGCCGCCTGCTTTGCGAATTTCCTGATACACAGGCATTAATTCCTGTTTTTCGGGCAGCACCAGCGCCACATCGCGCGTGACGGCGGGGGTACGCGGCAGGTCTTCCACCGCCTCCAATCGTACAGCATTGGCTGTTACGGCGTTCAGATAGATTTCACCGGCATAGGCGCGTTCCGGCAGCGCAAAGCGCTGGGCGGCCTTGGGGTGCACTTCTCCCAGTACGGCTAACAGTTGCCCGTTGACGGTCAAGCACGCACTGCGGCCGGGGTGATGATATGGTTCGCCGCCGGCTTCAATCTCGGCCTCAATGCCCAAGCGGCTTAACAGGGTGCGCACTACATCGCGCAGCCAGTAGAAATCCAGCCCTTCGCCATAGCCGCCCACGCTCAGCGCTGGCAGCTCGTGGATTAAGCCTTCCTCGGTACGGGAGGATGCATCAAACAGCGTGCCAAACTCATACAGCTGCGCTTGCGCGTTGCCGCGGTTCATGTTGGTGGACAGCACGCGCAGCATGTCCGCCGCCAGCGTGGTACGCATCACCGACGTATCGTCACCCAGCGGGTTGAGGATGGTCAGCGGCTGCAGGCGCGGATCATCCTGCTCAAACCCTAACATGGCCAGTTGCTTTTGGCTGGTGAAAGAATAGGTAGTGATTTCGTCCAGTCCCAAGCCGTTTAATATCTGCCCCAGTTTGCGCTGCATGCGGCGTGCATTGCTTTCATGGCCAGGCGTTGTTTCACCACGCAGCAGCGTAGAAGGTATGCGATCATATCCGCCTAAACGCAGTACCTCTTCGCACAGGTCGGCCTGTGTTTCCACATCCTGCCGATACTTGGGCGGTGTGGCCCACAGCGTATCGCCCTCATAGCGGGCATCAAATTGCAGACGTTGCAGCAAAGTCACCATTTCCTCGCCCTGCATGGGCACACCGGCTAATTGGGAAATACCCTGAATGGACGCGCAGATCTCTTTGTTGTGGACAGGCACGGGATAGACATCGATGCAGCCTGTGCCGATATCCCCGGCGTTTAGCTCCTGCACCAGATGACAGGCGCGCTCCAGCGCAGTCAAAGTGGTAGCCGGCGCTACACCACGCTCAAATCGGCTGCTGGATTCCGTGCGGATGCCGTGCTTGCGCGCGGTCAAACGGATGGATGTGCGGTCAAAGGAAGCGCACTCAAACAGAATGGTGTGTGTTTTGTCGGTAATTTCGCTTTCCAGGCCGCCCATGATGCCCGCAAAGCCGGTAGGCCCCTGCTTGTCGCAGATCATCAGTTCATCGCCTGACATTGTATGCTTCTTGCCGTCTAACGTGGTCAGCGTTTCACCGGCTTGCGCCTTGCGCACAATGATGTGCCGCCCGCGCACCTGCTCAAGGTCAAATGCGTGCATAGGGTGCCCGGTTTCCAGCATGACATAGTTGGTGATGTCCACAATGTTGTTGATAGAGCGCATACCGGCAGCGTGCAAATAATTGCGCAGCCACTGCGGCGATGGGCCTATGCGCACATTGTGCACAATGCGCGAAGTATAGCGTGGACACAGCTCTGGCTCTAACACCGTCACCCGTGCCAGCCCGTCAATGTGCGGATCGTGCTCTGTAAAGGAAGTGTCCGGCATGCGGAAGTTCTGGTTGAGCACCGCCGCGCTTTCACGCGCAATGCCCCACATGCTCAAGCAGTCCGGGCGGTTGGCCAGTATTTCAAAATCTGCCACCGCATCGTTCAGGCCAAAGATATCGCGGATGTCGGTGCCCAACTCATATTCCTCGTTGAACACCAGCAGGCCTTCATCGCCCACAGAGGGGTACAGTTCCTGCGGGATGTCCAGCTCCGTTGCCGAGCACAGCATGCCATAGCTTTCCACCCCGCGCAGTTTGCCCTTCTTGATGGTATGGCCGCCCGGCAGTTTTGCGCCAATCAGAGCAACGGGCACTAACAGGCCTTCCTTTACGTTGGGCGCTCCGCAAACAACCTGCAAGGGTTCGCCCTGCCCGGCATCCACCATGCATACCTGCAGGTGGTCGCTGTTTTCATGCTTCCGGCAGGATAATACACGTCCAACTACCACGTTCTGGAGGTCTTGTCCCGGGTATATATATCCCTCCAGGGCGGTGCCCGTCATGATCATCCGGTCTTGATATTCGTTGTCAGAAAGCGGGATGTCCACATATTCCCGCAACCAATTCATTGGTACTTTCATGCTTTGCTCCTTTATATCAGCGGAATTGCCGAGAGAAACGCTCGTCGCCTTCAAACAACAGGCGCATATCCGGGATGCCATAGCGCAGCATCGTGATGCGCTCCAGGCCTATGCCAAAGGCAAAGCCGGTATATTCATCGCTGGGGATGCCGCACATGTCCAGCACCTTGGGGTTGACCATGCCGCAGCCCAACACCTCGATCCAGCCCGTGCCCTTGCACACACGGCAGCCTTTACCGTGACAATTAAAGCACGTCAAGTCCACCTCGGCGCTGGGTTCAGTAAAGGGGAAGAAAGATGGACGGAACCGTAGCTGCGTGTCCTCGCCATACAAACGTTTGCCAAAGGCAGCCAGCGTGCCGCGCAGGTCGCCCATGGTGACATCGCGGTCAATCAGCAGCCCTTCAATCTGATGGAACACCGGGCTGTGCGTGGCATCCACCTCATCGGCCCGGAACACGCGCCCAGGACAGATGATGCGGATGGGCGGCTTACGGGTCAGCATGGTGCGCGCCTGTACTGGGGAGGTATGCGTGCGCAGCACGATGTTTTCATCGATATAAAAGGTGTCCTGCGCATCCCGTGCTGGGTGGTTCTTGGGGATGTTGAGCAGTTCAAAGTTATAGTGGTCCAACTCCACCTGCGGGCCCTCCACCACCTCAAACCCCATGCCGATAAAGCAGTCCAGCACCTCATTGAGCACCATGGTACACGGGTGCGGCACGCCCACGCGCAGCAATTCGCGCGGCTCGGTCACATCCAGTGTTTCATTGGCCAACTGCTGCCGCAGCTCTTTTTCGGCCAGCTCACTTTCGGCGCGCTCTAAAAGCCCGGTGATGGTTTGCCGCGCGTCATTGATCATCTGCCCGGCGCGCGGGCGCTCCTCCGGCGACATTTGCCCCATGGAACGCAGCAAGGCTGTCAACACGCCTTTCTTGCCCAGCAAATGCACGCGCTGCTGCTCCAGCTCCTGCGTGGAAGAGACGGCGCTTACGGCCTGTTCCGCCTCGTTAACAATGGCCTGGATTTGCTCTGATAAACTCATACTTCCTCCATTCTGATAATAAAAAAGCCCCGCAACGCGGGACGCATGGTATGCGTGGTACCACCCAACTTCCACAGGATATAAAACCCTGCGCTTCAAGCCCGTAACGAGGGCGGACGGCAACGCCTACTATGATTTCAGCGCCACGGCTCGGGAGGGAATGCTCCTGCACATCACCGGCGGCTTTCAGCCGAGACCACCTTCTCTTTGTGCTGCGCTTGTCAGGAGGTTGTTCTCCGTCATGGCCTGGAAGAATAATACCACGCCTGACAAAATGATGTCAATTGGGCAGCGGAGCCGGAACATAACCACGGCTGGATTTGTTGCATACAATCATGATAAATGCACCCAATAAGCTGATTAGGGTGTTGATAAGTAGAAGTACCTGGATGCCATAGCTGTCCAGCACTGCACCTGCAAATGCGCTGCCTATGATGCCGCCGGCCGAACCGCACAGTGATATCAGCCCCTGAGCGCGTACCCGTTCACCCGGACGCACGAGGCTGTTTACAAAGTAAACAGAACTGATGCAGTACAGGCCGAAGCTAAACATGTTAAGGCTCATCGCTATATATACCATGCCCATTGACCGGGATATCAGCATTAGAAAGGTCTTAAGTGCATAGGCAAAGAACGATACCACCAGCACATTGGCAGGTTTGAAGCGCTTGAGAATCCAGGGCGTCATAAACATGATGGGCATTTCCACCACAGCTTGCAGGAACATACTGATGCCCAACTCCGTTGCACCGCCGCCGCGCGATTTCACCACGCGAATCAAAAACAGAAAAGCCGTGGTCTGTCCAATGTAGAGCACCACACCGGCCAGTAGAAAGAGTAGGAACGGAGTGTTTCCAGTGAGCATTTGTCGGTAGGAAATGCGCGCTGCATTCTGATCCTGTTGGAAGGCCGGCGTGCTGCGATCGGTCAGGCGGTTGACATCGGGCATCAATAACACCAATGTAATGGATATAATCGTAGTACACAAGAACGTTGGAATCAGGATGTCCGGGGAATATATCTCCAAGGCGCGTCCCAGAATATAGGCGCACACGGCGTACACCACACTGCCTACCCCGCGGGGCCAACCGATGCGCACCGGAATGTCAGCGTTGACATATTGCATGACCAGCGCATTGAACAGCCCGACAATGGTGTTCTTGAACGCACCGCTGAGTGCAAAAGCAATCATCATCAGCGCAACGGGCACGCCCCCGGCCAGCAATACGCCGCCCGTTGCCATGGCAAGTAAATAGAGCACCGTAATGATTTTTTTGATGGCAATGCGAGGATGGTGGTCAGAAAAATTGGATATCAGCAACTGGAAAACGATGGTAAGCACCGACATCAGAGAAGAGGTAAGGCCTACCTGTACGTCGCTAAACCCTCTAACCCCCAGCAACACGGCGGTATATCCTGTCAGTGCGCAGTGTCCAATCCAAAAAGAGGACTGTGCCCCTGCATAATTCCATTCAATGCGATGTTCTATCTTCATCCGTACCATCCTGCATACACGATTTAGACCCATGGGTATCATAACCGCCGGAATGCTTTTGTCAATGTGTGCTATCGTCACGCATCGTAAAATTATGGTACAATACCATATGGATAACCACAAACATATTGCGCATGGAGGATATTATGAAAAACTTCGCCCAGCGTTTCATTGATGTCAAAACCCGTATTGCCGGCAACCGCGAAAAATCTGGTTTTGAGTGGAGCTTCGGCATGCCCCGGGAGGAGCTTGCCCGTATGACCATGCCGCCCACGTACATTACCCGTGTACTGTCGCAAATCGACTTTGCCATAAAGCTCAACGAAGAGGCGGACGGCCTCTATACACATCATATCAGGGAAGCCCTGACGCTGATGGAAAATGTGCTGGATCAGGAAGGGGCTGTCACACAGACAGCAGCCGCAGAGGCGGAAGCGGCGCTGCTGCCCATGGAAAAGGCTGCCAAGGAATACGAGGTGCTGTGTGTGGCCCATGCACACATTGACATGAACTGGATGTGGGGCTATCAGGAAACGGTAGCCGCCACGCTGGCCACTTTCCGCACGATGCTCAATTTGATGTCAGAGTATAAGGACTTTACCTTTTCGCAATCGCAGGCATCGGTCTACCGCATTGTGGAGGAATACGACCCTACCATGATGAAGGAAATCAAGGCACGCATACAGGAGGGGCGCTGGGAGGTAACGGCCAGCGCCTGGGTGGAAACCGACAAAAACATGCCCGATACCGAATCACTTATCCGGCATATCCAGCATACGCACGACTATATGGAGCAGGTCTGGGGTGTTGACCGCAGCAGCCTTAACATAGATTTTTCGCCCGATACCTTTGGACACAGCCCGCATATCCCGGAGATTGACCAGTTTGGCGGCGTCCGGTATATGTACCACTGCCGCGGCCTGACTACCAAGGATGTGCTGTACCGCTGGAAGGCACCCTCAGGGGCCGAGGTGCTGGTATACCGCGAACCCTATTGGTACAACGGCGGCATTGTCCCGGACTTGGGCACCGGCGCGATTGCCATCAGCCACCACGCAGGCGGACTCAAGACCAGCATGTTCATGTACGGCGTGGGGAACCATGGCGGCGGGCCCACCCGGCGCGATGTGGAGCGCATTTTGGACATGCAGCAGTGGCCGGTATTCCCCAAGGTGTCCTTTGGCTCCTTAACTGAATATTTCCGCAGGGCCGAGGCTGTACGCGAAAAACTGCCTGTGCGCGAAGGGGAACTCAATGCCATTTTTACGGGATGCTATACCACGCAGTCACGCATCAAGCGCGGCAACCGCCGCTGCGAGGCAGCGCTGCTGGATGCCGAGACGCTGTCCGCAATGGTTGGGCTGACCATGCCGGGCAACTTGCAGGACAAGGCCTGGCGCAACGTGCTGTTTACGCATTTCCATGACATCCTCACCGGCTCCTGCGTGCAGGAAACGCGCGAGCATGCCATGGGTCTTTATGCAGAAGCCATGGCGGTGGCCAATACGGCATCCACCCAGGCCATGGAGACGCTGGGCAAAACCATTGATACCTCTATATATAAGCTGGACGACAGCAAGGGCAGCCAGTCCGAGGGCGCGGGCGCAGGGTATGGCATTGAGGCCTATGCCGGTGTGCCCAACCCGGAGCGAGGGCGTGGCCGTACGCGGGTGTATACGCTGTACAACCCCTGTGCTACCAGCCGGGATGTCGTCAGCGAGATCACGGTGTGGGACTGGCCGTTTGATATGGGGCGGCTGGATGTCATTGGCCCGGACGGTCAAAGTATTCCATTTGCACTGCTTCAGGAAAAGCCTAATGAATACTGGAACCATACCAAGTTCCGCATATTGGTACGCGCGGAGGTGCCCGCGCTGGGCTATACCGTGATCGCCGTGGTCGAAAAACCTGCTGAGCATTATCCCACCTACCGCCTGGATGATGTGCGTACCAGTCCCATCCATACCGATATGGTGCTGGAAAACGAGCATCTGCGCGCAGTGTTTTCGCGTCTGGATGGTGCGCTGATTTCGCTTGTGGACAAGGCGACAAATGCTGAAAAACTTGCCCCCGGCCAGCGCGGGGGATTGCTGCTGGTGGATTCCGAGGCCGCAACCAGCAACGCCTGGAACATTGGCCGGTGGCTGAAAGTCACGCCCGTTCAGGACACGGTACGTATCAAGCCCTATCACAACCAACTGCGCACAGGGTTTGAGCTGGAACAGCGGGTGCTGAATTCCAATGTCAAAACCAATGTTTCGCTAGATGAGGGGGCACGAGCCCTTACGCTGCGCATGCAGGTGGACTGGAATGAGGCTGCGCGCGGAAACAACCTGGTGCCCGTGCTGGTATATTCCATACCCGTTGCTCAAGGCGCGCAGCAGTTCCTGTGCGATGTGCCGGCCGGTGTGGCCTGCCGTGAAAAGATACCGCAGGACTTGGCCGCGCTGACATTTGCTGCCGTAAAGAACAAACAGCGCGCGGTGTTCCTGTCCACGGATTGCAAATATGGCTACCGCTGCTATGAGGACGATTTGGCCGTAACGCTGATCAATACCGCCAACTATCCGGATCCATACCCAGAGCGCGGCATTCATCACATTACCGTATGGGTAGGCGTTTCAGATGCTTCGCCCACAAAGATAAAGGAGCAAGCACGCCTGCTCAACCACCCGGTGGCTGCGTTTTCTACCGGCATCCATCAGGGCGCGCGCAAGCGGTCGGACAGTCTGTTTGGTATAGAAGCCGCTACCAGCACGGTGTCTGCCCTGTGGCACACGCAGCAAGGGGTATGCCTGCGGCTGCAGGAATTAGAGGGCAAAGACGATAAGGTCACGCTGTCCATACAGGGACTGAAGGGTGCTGAATTGACGGATCTTACAGGCAAGGTGCTTCAAAAACTACAGCCTGCACAGGACAAAGTAATTGTACCGGTACAAGCATACAGCATCGTGCAGGTGCGCTGCACCTTTTGATGGATAGCCCTGTAGTCACCATTCTAGCCGGGCGCACGCGCAGGCTGTGGCAGCCGCTTTTGCAGCAGCTGCGCATTGCGTATGAGCTGGGACAGCGCTGCGTGCTCATCGTGCCGGAGCATTACACCCTGCAGGCTGAGCGTGCGCTGATATCCGGCCTGGGCACGCAGGGGTTGCTGCTTGCGGAAGTGCTGTCCCCATCGCGCCTGATACAGCGTGTGCATGACCGCGCGGGCACAGGCCAACGTGTGCCGGTGGATGAACTGGGGCGCAGCATGACAGTCATGCGCGCGCTGGAAAAATCGCGCGCAGACCTGTGGTTTTACTATAGTGCGGCTTCCTTTCCGGGGTTTTCGCCCAAGTTGGCGCGCCTGATTTCTGCCATGAAAGAAGCGGGGATGACCCCTGACACACTGTTAGAGCATATTGCCGATTGGCCTGAAAGCGCGCTGCAAAGCAAGCTGCATGACACCGCGCGCGTGTTTACAGCCTATCAGGAGCTGCTGTCCAACCAGTTTGCCGATGAGGAAGACCAGGCACAGGATGTCTTCCGCCGGTTGCAGCAAAGCCAGCTGTTTGCAGGGGCTCATATCTTTGTATATGGCTTTGATATGTTCACGCAAAAGCTGTGCGACTTAATTACCCAGCTATCCTTACAGGCCAGTCAGGTGCTGGTCACCATTGTCAGCGATGCGGCGCAGGCACCGGACGGCGAGGCTTTTGCGCCGGTGCGCGAAAGCACGCAGCATTTGATGGACGCGCTGGCGCAGCACAATACGCCCTATCGCTTTATATGGTTGAATAATGAGGCCATCAACGCACCTGCCGACATTATGCACTTGGAACGGCATGTGCTGGATCCCACGCGCCCGCGTTTTGAGCAGCCTACCCACGCTGTTCGTTTGTTTGCAGCGCCTTCGCCGTATGCCGAGGTGCGCAACGCAGCAGAATACATTGCCACGGCGCTGCACAGCGGCGTTCCGCCCAGCCGCATCATGGTACTGTGCGGGAATTTTGAGCGCTATCAGGGTTTGCTGGATGCAGTGTTGCGCGACTTTGGCATTCCTGCGTACATTGCAGAAAAATACCCCCTGACATCCCATGGGCTGGTGCGCGCTACGCTAAGCGCGCTGCGCTGCCTTTCCGATGGCTGGCGCAGGGAGGATGTGCTGGACTACCTCAAATCCGGGTTTTCTGTGCTGGATGAACAGGAGGTCTGGACGCTGGAAAACTATGCCCACGGCTATGGCATTGGTGGCAACCGCTGGCGCAATCCCTTTGATCGCGGCCCGGAGGAGGAGCGTGAGCAGGCTGAACAGCTGCGGCAAAAGTTGATTGTTCCGCTGCTAGAGTTACATCGCGGGCTGCGCAAGGCAAGGTCGGCGACAGCATCTATACAGGCTGTATTGGATTTCCTGCATCAAACGGGTGCCGATACGCGCACGCTGAACTTGGAGCGCGATTTGCTTCAAAAAGGCTTGCCGGAGCAAGCCGTCCGCACCCGGCAGGTGTGGGGCAGGCTGTGCGCGATGTTTGAACAAATGTACGCGCTGATGGAGGATGCGCGCATCCCCATTGGCCGCTTTGCAGATTGGCTGGAGGCTGGATTATCAGCGGAGCACATCAGCGCGCTGCCCGCCCATGCAGAATGCGTGCAGTGCGGCGGCATAGGCCGGCTGATTCCCGATGAGCCGCAGGTTATGGTGCTGTTAGGGCTGAATGACGGCATACTGTCCGGCGCCAATGAGGAGTTGCTCAATGATCGCGAGGTATCGGAGGCCGAAACGCGGCTGTCTACCAACTTGGGCATGCGTAGCAAGCTAAAGCAGCAGATGGCGCTGCTGGATTTCTGGAAGGTTGTTTCGGCCCCGGTGGATCAGCTGCTGCTCAGCTATACCCTCAAGGACGAGGAGGGCAATGTACTGCGTCCGCTGGGCAATATAGCGGCCATCCGCGACATGCTGCCCTGGCTGATTGAAGAAGGCGGTGCACTGGTACCGGAGGAAAGCAATGTGGCGCCGCTGGCTGCCGCCCCGGCGCTGGATGCGGTGGCGCAGTTTTTGCAGGAGGGGCACGTCCCGGATCATTGGCAGGACGCGTGGGCACATCTGTGCCACGCCCCGGAATGGCAGGATGCTGCCCGGAACATATATACCGCCGCCTTGGGTGAGCCGCCGCCCCAATATATCGACAAAAATTTGGCAGATCGCTTGTATGATCGCAGCACTACCTCCATTTCGCGCCTGGAAACATTTGCCAAGTGTCCTTTCCAGCACTATGTACAGTATGGATTGAACCCTCAGCCGCGCAAGGAGTGGCTGGTTCAGCCTGCCGAGCGGGGCGAGTTCTATCACGAAGTGTTGGAAGCCTTTGTTCGCAACATCCCGCAGGTGCCGGGATGGCCGTATATCCCGCAGGAACAGGCGGATAGCGTGATGGATACACTCATTCCGCCATCGTTGGAACGTCGTGCGGGCACCCCGTTTCACGACAACGCGCGCACGCGCTATGCTGTCAAAGCCATGGAGGACGTGGTGCGGCGCATTGCGTGGTTGATTACCAAGGGCGCGCAGCGCTCGGAATTTGTACCGGCCATGGCTGAGGTGCGCTTTGGATACGACATCCCCGGCAGCTTGTCGCCGTTGTCGCTAATACTCGGCGATGGCAGCACCCTGACAGTCAAGGGACTGATTGACCGGGTAGACCGTTATGCAGGTGCGGCCGGGCGCTATTTGCGCGTGGTAGATTATAAAAGCCGCGATGAATCATTAAGCGGTGAAAACATCCTTGCAGGCATTCAACTGCAATTGTTGTTATATTTGAAAGCAGCCTTGCAGATGGATAGCCGTTATGAGGTGGCAGGTGCATTTTATCAGCACCTGACCGATCCCATGATCAACACCGACGATGCCGCCAAGGCCGCCGCCGAAACTGAAAAGGAACTGCGCTACAGAGGGATTGCGCTGGACAATGTGCAGGTGCACAATTTGATGGAAGATCCCGATCAGCCCCTGTCTCTGCGCACCCGTTTTAAGAAGGATGGTTCACCTTACGCCAACCAGCCCTTGTTTACCCAGGAAGAAATCCGTGCGTTCATGGATTTTGCACAGTACAAGGCCGGACAACTGGCAGATGATATTTTGGCGGGCGCTGTGCACAGACGCCCAGCAGTGGACAAACAGGGCAGAGGCCCCTGTGATTATTGCCCCTATATGGGGATTTGCCGCAGGGATGCGATGGATGGCCTGCGGGATGCGCGGCTGCTGACGCCCCTGTCGCTGCGTGCGCTAGCCGATAGCCTGGTAAGCAGTTCCCAGCATCAGGAATAATCTTTCTACACACAGATTTTACGCCGATTTAACGGCGTTTTTTGTTTTGTCTGCGGTATTGACACGGAATATATAGGTTTACTATAATGTTATTTGGAGTTTAGCGTTGCTAAACTTTTAAACAGGAAAGGGACATTGGGATGGATATTGGTGACAAGCTTAAACGCCTGCGCGTACAGCTGAATCTGACGCAGGAGGAACTGGCCGACCGATGCGAACTAAGCAAGGGCTTTATTTCGCAGGTGGAGCGTAATTTAACCTCGCCATCCATTGCCACCCTGACCGATATCCTGGATGCTTTGGGCAGCAGCCTGCGCGCGTTCTTTAGCGAAACGGCCAATGAAAAAGTAGTGTTTCGCGCACAGGATATGTTTGAAAAACAGGATGCACAAATTCTTAATGGTTGCATAACCTGGCTGGTGCCCACGGCACAAAAAAACCGTATGGAGCCCATCTTGGTGGATTTAGGGCCTGGCGGTCAAACCCACAATATTGACCCGCACGAGGGCGAAGAAGTGGGGTATGTGCTGTCCGGCATGATTGATCTGGTGCTGGGCAAGCAAGTACACCGCGTCAAGGCAGGGGAAAGCTTTTGCATCCATCCGGCGGATACTCATCACATCCTCAACCCGGGCAAACGCCCGGCACGGTTTCTCTGGATTTCGTCGCCCCCACTATTTTAACTGCGGAGGTTCTTTGTCTTGAGCAACGACACAACCCGATTGATCCAGTTGGAGAACATTTCCAAGGAATACGACGGCGTAACAGTGCTGTCGGACATCAACCTATATATCCGCAAGAATGAATTTTTAACTCTGCTGGGGCCATCAGGCTGCGGAAAAACGACTACGCTGCGCATCATTGGTGGTTTTGAGCGCCCCACTACTGGCAGGGTATTGTTTGACGGAGAAGATATCACAAACCTGCCTCCATATAAACGGCGTGTCAATACCGTGTTCCAGCGGTATGCCCTGTTTCCACATCTGAATGTATTTGAGAACATCGCCTTTGGCCTGAAAGTAGCCAAGCGCCCCAAGGATGAGATTGAAGAGCGCGTACAAACCATGCTCAATTTGGTCAACTTGTCCAACTTTGGCAAGCGCGGGGTGGAGTCGCTTTCCGGCGGTCAACAGCAACGGGTTGCCATTGCACGCGCACTGGTCAACGAGCCTGAAGTGCTTCTGCTGGATGAACCGCTGGGCGCGCTGGACGTCAAACTGCGCAAGGACATGCAGCTGGAGCTAAAGCGCATGCAGCAGCGGCTGGGCATTACCTTTGTGTTTGTTACCCATGATCAGGAAGAAGCGCTGACAATGTCCGACACCATCGTGGTTATGAAGGACGGTTTAATCCAGCAGATCGGCACGCCCAAGCACATCTATGATGAGCCCAAAAGCGCCTTTGTGGCGGACTTTATCGGCGAAACCAATATGTTCCCGGGCATCATGAAGGAAGACGAGCTGGTCTATTTCTGCGGGGTGGATTTCCCGTGTGTGGATGTGGGCTTTGGCAGCAATGCACCGGTAGACGTATTGATCCGCCCCGAGGATGTCGTGCTCACCGATGAGGAGCTGGGGCAACTTGTCGGCACTGTCAAAAGCGTGCTGTTCAAGGGCGTTCACTATGAAATGATCATCGACGCCGGCGGGCAGACCTGGAAAGTACACTCCACCACCATGCAGCCCGAAGGCTCGCGCGTGGGGCTGCAAGTGGTGCCATTTAATATTCACATCATGCATCCCATGCTTGAAAGGACACCGGTATGACCCATCTGCGCGTGCCCCTGTGGGGCGTATGGATGATGGTGCTGGCGTTGCTGGCGTTCGTGGTGATGCTTGTGCGTACCATCAAGCGTTATCGCGGTATGCATCGATCGCTGTACGCATGGCCCTACGGCGTGTGGATGGTGATTTTTACCGTGCTGCCGCTGGTATTGATCGCGTATTATTCTTTTACAGATAAGGCAGGCAACTTTACCCTGACCAACTTTGCCAATTTCTGGGACAGCAACTTTGAAATGAAACAGGAATTGATCAAAATGGGCCTGGACCCGGCTGAAGTTGGCATGGCTGAGCGTGGTTTAGTCAACGTAAATACGCTGGTTTATTCGCTGTGGATGGCCTTTTTATGCACAGTGATTTCGCTGCTCATAGGCTATCCGGCCGCACTTATCATGGCTGACCGTGAATTCAAAATGGGTGCAACCATCGTAGTGCTGTTTGTCATCCCCATGTGGATGAACTTCCTTCTGCGCACCATCGCTTGGATGTCGCTGCTGGAGGATAACGGGCTCATCAATACGTTGCTATCCTGGCTGGGATTTGGCCGGGTACAGCTGATGTACAATACGCAGGCTGTACTGCTGGGCATGGTATATAACTTCCTGCCGTTCATGGTGTTTCCCATTTATAACTCGCTGGCCAAACAGGATGTACGTTTGTCTGAAGCCTCGCAGGATTTGGGAGCCAACCCATGGCGCACATTCTGGCGCGTTACTTTTCCGCTAAGCATGCCGGGCATTGTGTCAGGTATCACCATGGTGTTCATGCCATCGGTAACTACGTTTTTTATCCCGCGCGTATTGGGTGGTGGTAACACCGAAATGTTCGGCGACCTGATTGAGCGCACATTCCTGACGGCCAACAACTGGAATGGCGGCAGCGCGCTGTCACTGATCATGATGGTGTTAATCCTGGCCAGCATGAGCATCCTGCGCAAGGTCGATCCGGAAGGGGAAGGGGGAAGCGTGATATGAACAAAGCGCTTAAGCGTACCTATTTGGGGCTGATATTGTTGTTTTTGTACTTGCCCATTGCGGTACTGATTTTTCAGTCCTTTAACGCCGGCGTTAGCCGCGCTCGGTGGGAAGGGTTTTCATTGCGCTGGTATCGGGAACTGGTCAACAACCGCTCCATCATGAACGCGCTGTATGTCACCTTATCCATTGCGGTGCTGGCAGCGATTATTTCCACGATTATGGGCACCATTGCGGCCATTGGTATTCACGCCATGGACAAGCGGCCGCTAAGCATCATGATGGCAATGACCAACATTCCCATGACCATGCCCGACATCGTAACCGGTATTTCCCTTATGCTGCTGTTTTTGTTTACCAATATCACCCGCAGCTATTGGACCATGTTGCTGGCCCACATTACTTTCGATACCCCGTATGTAGTGCTGTCGGTGCTGCCCAAGCTGAAGCAGATGAACAAACACAGCTATGAAGCCGCCCTTGATCTGGGGGCCACGCCGGGCTATGCGCTGCGTAAGGTCATTATCCCCAATGTGATGCCTGGCGTTATCACAGGCGCGCTGCTGGCGTTTACGCTGTCGCTGGACGATTTTACCATCAGTTACTTCACCACCAGCCCGTTGGTACAAAACTTGTCTACACTGATTTATTCCGAAGCACGCCGGGGCATCAAGCCCACCATGAATGCGCTAAGCGCGATGATGTTCGTCGCTTTGCTATTATTGCTGCTGTTGGTCAACCGCCGCAGCAGCCAATCATCAACATAAGGAGGTACCTTGAATGAAAAAAATGTTAGCTATCCTATTAGCTGTGCTGATGAGCGCAGCGGTGCTACCTCTGGCCGCGGCCGAAGGCACGGTGGTCGTGTACAACTGGGAGGATTATATTGACCCCGATGTGCAGGATCTGTTTGAGCAGGAAACCGGCATCCAGGTAAAGTATGTCAATTTTACGCAGAATGAAGATATGCTGGTAGAGGTGCGCACCAGCCCCAATACCTTTGACGTGGTATTCCCGTCTGACTATGCTATTGAGCGCTTGATTAAAGAAGACCTGCTGGCAGAACTGGACTATAGCAAGCTGCCCAATGCCGAAAACCTGCTGGACTGGGTAAGGGATCTGCCGTATGACCCGCAGGGCGCGCACTCGGTGCCATATATGTGGGGTACGCTGGGCATTTTGTATAACACCACCATGATAACTGAAGAAGTAGACTCCTGGGCCATCCTGTTTGACAAGAAGTATCAAAAGGATGTGCTGATGTGGGATTCCATCCGCGACTCCATGGGGATTGCGCTAATCTACTTAGGTTACTCCGCCAACAGCCGTGATGCCAAAGAAATTCAGGAAGCCACGCAGCTGTTAATCCAGCAGAAGGTTGATGGCATCGTGAAAGCCTATCAGGGCGATGAAATGAAAGATAAAATGGTGGCTGGCGAAGCTGCCATGGCGGTGCAGTATTCCGGCGATGCGCAGTACGCCATTGACCTGAATGAAAACCTGGCCTACGCTGTACCCAAGGAAGGCAGCAATATATTTGTAGATGCCATGGTCATCCCCAAAGGCGCGCCCAACATGGACAATGCCCATGCATTTATTAACTTCATGCTGCGTCCGGACATCGCACAGCGCAACTGCGAATACATCCGCTACTCCTCCACCAACAAGTCCGCTATTGAGCTGATGGGCGAGGAATACACCAGCAACCCCAACCTGAACCCGCCGCAGGAGGTCATTGACCAGTGCGAGTTCTATGAGGACATTGAGGAGCCTTTCCTTACCCTGTACAACAACCGCTGGTCCGAAGTGAAGAACGCGAAATAACTTGTTATTGGGATCAAGAATCAGCGCCCGGGCCTTGCCCGGGCGCTGATTGCAATACAGAAATAACGATCAATCCATGCGCGAATAGTTGGGGCTTTCCTTGGTGATAAAGATATCATGCGGGTGGCTTTCGATCAAACCTGCGCCGGTGATACGAACAAACTCTGCTTCACTGCGCAGTGCATCAATGGTGGGTGTTCCGCAATATCCCATGCTGGATCGCAAACCGCCCATCAGTTGAAACACGGTATCAGCCAACGGGCCTTTAAACGGAACGCGGCCTTCCACGCCTTCGGGCACCAGCTTTTTGGCATCCTCCTGGAAGTACCGGTCGCTGCTGCCATGCGCTTGCGCCATGGCACCCACGGAACCCATACCCCGGTATACTTTGAAGGAGCGTCCCTGATAAATTTCGGTGGCTCCAGGGCTTTCCTCAGTGCCGGCCAGCAGGCTGCCCAGCATCACAGCAGATGCACCCGCTGCCAGCGCCTTTGCGATATCGCCGGAATACTTTACGCCGCCGTCTGCGATGATTCGGATGCCGTGTTTTTCGGCCTCTTCGGCACAGTCACTGATGGCTGTCATCTGCGGTACACCCACGCCAGCTACCACGCGCGTTGTGCAGATGGAGCCAGGACCAATGCCCACCTTGATGCAGTCTGCGCCCGCCAGGATTAAATCTCTGGTGGCGGAGGCTGTGGCTACGTTGCCAGCAAATAACGTGAGATCTGGGAACTGATTCCGAATGACTTCTACCGCTTTCAGCACGCCGCGGCTATGACCATGCGCGGTATCAATGCTGATTACGTCTACCTTGGCGGCAACCAGTGCTTCAATGCGCGGCAGCATATCCTGAGAGATACCCACCGCTGCAGCGCACAACAAGCGGCCGTTTTGATCTTTAGAGCTGTTGGGGTACTTGATGTTTTTCTCGATATCCTTGATGGTAATCAACCCACGCAACTGAAATTCTGAGTTTACGATGGGCAACTTTTCAATGCGATGAGCAGCCAGTATCTTTTTAGCTTCCTCCAGGCCGGTGCCTTCCGGCGCGGTAACCAGGTTCTTGCTTGTCATTACATCGCCGATGGGGCGTGTATCATCCGTTTCAAACCGCAGGTCACGGTTGGTCAGGATACCCACCAGTCGCATGTTTTCATCCGTGATGGGCACACCGCTGATGCGATAGCGCGCCATCAATGCCTTGGCATCGGATACCAAGTGCGTGGGGGAAAGGTAGAAAGGATCGGTGATAACGCCGTGCTCGCTGCGCTTGACGCGGTCTACGTGCGCGGCCTGATCCTCAATGCGCATGCTTTTGTGGATAATACCCAAACCGCCTTCGCGCGCCATGGCAATGCCCATGCGCGAGTCGGTCACCGTATCCATCGCGGCGCTCATCAGGGGAATATTCAAACGCACCTTGGGGGTCAGCTGGACAGACAGATCCACCTCCTTGGGCAAAACCTCGCTTTTGCGCGGTACCAACAACACGTCGTCAAAGGTCAGTCCCTCACGGATGGTCTTTCCCAGCATAGATACTTCCTCCTTCATGTGCCCTGACGGGTATTATCCTTAAGTATATCAAAAAATGCCTTAGCGTAAAATACTAGTGCAACCATAGCCAATCCCACACCCAGCCACAACACGATCAGATGCCAGGGCCATACAGGGGGCACGAAACTACGGTGAAAAAAGCACAGTCCCAAACCTACTACCGAAACAAACTGCGCGATTTTGCCAATGGGCTGCGCAAAAACGACCACTTTTCTATTGCGCAACACAAACAGACTACCCAGCATCAGGACCAATTCCTTCGCCAACAGAATAATGACGGCCGCACATGGTGCTGCGCCCTGATAAGCCAGTAGGATCATCAGACTGAGCACCATTAACTTATCGGCCACTGGGTCTGCCAGCTTGCCAAAGTCGGTAATCAGGTTGTATTTACGTGCGATGTAACCGTCTAGTACATCCGTTACACTTGCCAATATAAATACAGCCAATGCTGGCATATTATAGTCGCGCAGCATCAGCACACAAAACACAGGAATGAGCAACAAGCGGAGCATCGTGAGCGCATTAGGTACGTTCAGATTATCCCGCCACTTTTTTCCCATGCGTTTCTCCTTTCAATGTAACAAGAAGTATAACATATAAAAGTGTAAATTTTCAACGGCCAATATAATAAAAACAGGGCATGTTCATGAAAAGAAACTGGTTCGATTCCACGCCAATTGATACATCATAAGTGCTTGTCTATAATTCAATTCACCAGTAATACTTGTCATCAATGCTTGTATTTATGAACACAACACGCAAATTTGTTCATTACATCGGTTTTCATGAACATGCCCTGATAATAAAAACCTCCCGCCGAAACGGGAGGTAGGCATAACTTAGTTAATTTGGAATCCGTCGGTTTGGTTGGCATCGACTATCAGTGTAGTGCCAGGTTCTATATCGCCTGAAACTAACTTGCGGGCGATCAGCGTTTCAATCTTGCTTTGCAGCAAGCGCTTCATGGGGCGCGCGCCGTAGATGGGATCATAGCCCTGCGCCATCAAGCGGTCTATGGCTGCTTCAGTTAAGGTGAAATCAAGCTCCTTTTCCTTCAGGCGTTCGCGCAGGCGGGCGAGTTGCAGGTCAATAATGCGCCGGATTTGCTCGCGGCTTAGCGGGGTGAAGAACACCGTTTCATCAATGCGGTTCAAAAATTCCGGTCGGAAGTGGCTGCGCAGCAGCGCGGTGACGCCTTGCTTGGCCTGTTCGGACAGTTCGCCATCCTCGCTGATGCCGTCCAATATCAGGTCGCTGCCTAAGTTGCTAGTCATGATCAAAATAGCGTTTGTAAAGTCCACTGTGCGGCCCTGGCTGTCCGTTACACGTCCATCATCCAAAATTTGCAGCAGGATGTTGAACACATCCGGGTGAGCCTTCTCCATTTCGTCAAACAGGATGACGGAGTAGGGTTTGCGCCGCACGGCTTCGGTCAGCTGTCCGCCCTCCTCATAGCCTACATATCCCGGAGGTGCGCCAATCAGGCGGCTGACCGAAAATTTCTCCATGTATTCGGTCATATCAATGCGTATCAGCGAACGCTCGCTGTCAAACAGCGCTTCGGCCAGCGCTTTGGCCAGTTCGGTTTTACCCACGCCGGTGGGGCCAAGGAACAGGAAACTGCCGATAGGCCGGTTGGCATCCGATATGCCCGCACGGGAGCGCAGGATGGCATCGCTGACCAATTGCACGGCTTCATGCTGTCCCACCACGCGTTGGTGCAAAAGTTCCGGCAGACGCAGCAGTTTCTCTCGGTCGCCTTCCATCAATTTGCTGACCGGAATGCCTGTCCAGCGTCCCACAATGCGTGCGATTTCTTCCTCGGTGACGCGGTCGCGCAGGTAGGTGGCTTTGCCAGACTGTGCCTCATCTTGCTCCAATTGCGCCAGTTCCTGCTTTAACTTGGGTAGCGTGCCGTAGGTCAGCTCGGCAGCGCGATTTAGATCATATTCGCGTTCGGCCTTGACGATTTCAGCGCCAATATGTTCAATTTCCTCGCGCAGGCGCTGTACCTTGCCGATATCTTGTTTTTCATTTTCCCATTTGGACTTCATCTGTGCGTACTCATCCCGCAGGCGTGCCAGTTCTTCTTGGATATCCTCCAGACGGCCATGGGAAAGTTTGTCCGTTTCCTTTTTAAGCGCTGCTTCCTCAATTTCCAACTGCATGATACGGCGGCTTACCTGATCCAGCTCCGTGGGCATGGAGTCCATCTCGGTACGGATCATTGCGCATGCTTCGTCCACCAGGTCGATGGCCTTGTCGGGCAGGAAGCGGTCAGTGATATAGCGGTTGGATAGCGTGGCCGCTGCAATCAGCGCGCCATCCTGTATTTTGACACCGTGGAACACCTCATAGCGTTCACGCAGGCCGCGCAGGATGGAAATGGTATCCTCCACCGTTGGTTCGTCTACCATAACGGGCTGGAAGCGGCGTTCCAACGCAGCGTCTTTTTCGATATATTTGCGGTATTCGTCCAGCGTGGTAGCGCCGATGCAGTGCAGTTCACCTCGTGCCAGCATAGGCTTTAGCAGGTTGCCCGCGTCCATGCTGCCCTCGGCACGGCCAGCGCCCACGATGTTGTGCAGTTCGTCGATAAACAGCAGGATCTGCCCCTGGCTTTGTTTCACCTCGGCCAGCACAGCCTTCAGGCGCTCTTCAAATTCGCCTCGGAACTTAGCCCCCGCTACCAGCGCACCCATATCCAACGAAAACACTGTACGGTTGGCCAGGCTGTCGGGCACATCACCGCGCACAATGCGCTGTGCCAGGCCCTCTGCAATGGCGGTTTTGCCCACGCCGGGCTCCCCAATGAGCACAGGGTTGTTTTTGGTTTTACGGCTCAATATGCGTACCACATCGCGGATTTCGCTATCGCGGCCGATAACCGGGTCTAATTTTTCCTGCCGCGCCAACTGCGTTAGGTCGGTGCCATACTTGGCCAGCGCATCATAGGTATCCTCCGGGTTAGCCGAGGTAACGCGGGTGGCACCGCGTACAGAGGACAGCGCGGATAAAAAAGCAGCTTCCTGCACGCCAAAGCGCTGAAACAGTGATTTTAACGCGCGATCGGCTTTTTTGAGCAGTGCCAGAAACAGATGTTCTACGGATATATACTCATCCTTCATCTGCTCGGCTACATTGGAGGCCTCCCGAAGGGCAGCATCCATATCCTGTGATACATAAGTTTTGCCCTGCTCGCGTGACAGTCCTTTGATGCGCGGTAGCTTTTCCACTTCGGTCAGCGACGAAGCACTCAGGCCTTCAATATCTGTCCCCATCCGCACCAGCAGCTGGGGGATGAGCCCTTCGCGCGCCTCCAACAGCGCACGCAGCAGATGTGCCTGTTCCAGCGTTTGATTGGCATATTCGGCGGCAATGGCTTGGGCGCGTTCAATGGCTTCCATACTTTTTTGTGTATACTGATTCCCGTTCATGGGTTCTCTCCTTTCTTAAGGCAAAGACTGACTATCTTTGACCATTATCAGTATAACACTTTTCATATAGATGTCAACGGCTTTTACAAGCTTTGTTGCCTTGAATGATAAAGGGCTGTTTGCTATACTGTCATCGTCATAAAAAGGAAGGTGAAAAGTTTGACGGATCAATCTACCTGGTACCAAAGAACCCGCTTTTTCATAGGGTTTCTTTTGCTTGCATTTATGCTGTACCGGGTGGATGCTGTTATTGACCTGCTTAAAAAATTATTAGCCATCCTTTCACCATTTGTAGTAGGCACGTTGATGGCTTTGCTGATTAACTTGCCGCTGCGATTTCTGGAAAATCATATGCCTTTCCTTGGTAATATACAGCATTTTCACAAGCTTCGCCGTTCGATTTGCCTTTCACTGTCGGTGCTGATTGTGTTGGCCGTTATTACGGTGCTGATGCTTGTTATTATCCCGCAGGTAGTAGCTGCTGTGGAGGCGCTGATATCGGCGCTGCCCAGTCTGATTGATCAGCTGGAAGCCTGGCTGACGGAACAAAGTGCCAATCTGCGGCAGTTTTTCGGCATGACAGCTACAGATGAATCTACCATACGGCAACAGTTCCAAGCGGGCTATAATTTTCTGATCGGCGGCATTAGTTATTCGTCCAACGTGGTGTTGTCTGCTGCTCAGTTGCTGGTCAATGTGCTGGTGGGCCTAGTGTTTGCCATTTACCTGTTGTTTTCCAAGGAACGCATCAAGCATCAGCTGCTTCGCGTGGTGGATGCCTACATGGGCCCTCGCCACAGTTTCCAGGTACGCCGCGTGCTGGACATGCTGGTATCCGCATTTTCCAAGTTTATCGGCGGGCAGATTGTACAGGCTGTGCTATCCTCGTTGTCCACCTGGATTGCCATGATGATATTTGGCATGCCGTACGCCACGCTGGTGTCATTGATTGTGTTTGTCATGGCGTTTATTCCCATCTTTGGTCCATATATTTCTGGCGCTATTGGCACCCTGCTTATTTTTACCGTTGCGCCAGGCAAGGCACTGTGGTTTTTGCTGATGTTTTTTGTGGTGCAGCAGCTGGAAGGTTCTCTGGTCTACCCGCGCATCATGTCCAGCGCGGTGGATATGCCATCCATCTGGATATTGGTTGCGGTCACCTTGGGCGGTGGCATCCTGGGCATTGTAGGTATGTTTATATTTATTCCATTGGCTGCAGTAGGATATCGGATATTGGGTGAAGAAACCAGCCAGCGTGAAAAGCGCGCGCACAAAGACGCAGCCAAGGCGGTACCCTGATGGCGCTGATTGACCTTCAAAACGTAACCAAAGCGCACCCGGATGGCGGCGGGCTGTTTGACTGCACCATTCAGGTGGAGCAAGGCGCATCCTTTGGTCTGCTGGGCCCCAAGGGCGCAGGGAAGTCCACGGCTGTTGCACTGTTGATGGGCTTTATCAGGCCTGATGCCGGCACCTGCCAGATAGGCGGACGGGACTGTTTTCGCGAACGGCAGGACATTCAGGCGCGCGTGGGATATGTGCCGCGCCATCCCGCGTTGCCGCCCCGTATGACGGGGGAGCAGTTTATCCGCATGAAAAGCGCCCTGGCCGGTACGCGCTCACCCAGAAAAGAACAGGAGCTGATCGAACGCTTGGCCATCAATCCGCTGGGCCCCTGCGGGCGTATGAGCGATGCCATGCAGCAAAAGCTGTCGCTGTTGGGCGCGCTGATGGGTGCCCCGGATGTGCTTATTTTGGATGAGCCGACATTAAGCATAGATGAGCTGTCCTACCACCCGCTGCAGGAAGTGCTGGCTGAAGAAAAAAAGAAAGGTACCACCATCTTTATCACCTCGCATGTGCTGCGCGATGTGCAGCGCATGTGTGACGTTATTGGTATTATCCGAAAAGGCAGGCTGGCTGTGGTGCAGCCTGCTCGCGCGTTGGAATACACGCGGCAAAAGGTATATCATATCACCTTTGCCACCAATCAGGAGGCAAGCGATTTTGCACAGGAATGGCAGACCGCTGTTGAAGTGTTGCAAAACAGGGCTACCGTTGCCATTCCGGGCAGCCCGCAGGTGCTGGTGCGCACACTGGCCAAGTATACGGTGGTTGATCTGATTGGAGGGCGTCAGGAATCGGAGGAATCATATTTGCGCTACTATGGGGATGACACGGCATGATCCGGCCGCTGTTAAGGTTTAGCCTGCGCAGGCTGCTGTCCCGTGTGTTGGCGGCGGCAGTATGTGGGGTGGCCGGGGTAATGGCAGCCCTGTTGCTGTATAACGAGCCTGCGCTGGAAGCCATAACGCAGATGCGCTCGCAGGCTGAACCTTTGTTTAAGGCGCTTGGGGTGGGGGGCAGTGCCTCGCTGTCGCTGCACTTGGTCAGCATTGCGCTTGGGTTTTACTTGCCATTGGTGTGCCTGCTGTTTGCGGTATCCGCAGCAGCACAGTTGATGGCAGCCTTGGTGGAATCCGGCGAGATGGCGCACTTTCTGGCCGCACCTAAGTCCCGCAGCGCCATTGTATGCACGCAAGCAGCAGCGTTACTGCTGGGCGTGGTAGCAGTGGTGGCAATGCCTTTTGCTGCCGCAGTACTAGGTGGCTTGCTGTTGCATCCCGGGTTGCTGAGCGTGCCGGGTATTGCAGCAGCCTTTACAGGGCTGTTGGCGCTGACCGCAGGGGCTGCGCTGTTTGCGCTGATGATTTCCGCCAATCGAGATACCGCGCTCTCCGCCCGGCGCAGAGCCCATGCATGGATTGGGCTTGCGTTTGTACTATGGATGTTGTCGCGGGCGGATAGCATGCTTGCGTACCTGTCCTATGTGACTCCCTTTACGTTGTATCAGCCGGAGCGGCTGGTGCTGTTGCGTGCAGAAGGTTGGGGCGGGGCAATGTTTTTCCTGCTGGTAGGTCTTATTTGCCTGGTGCTGGGCAGTGTGCGATTTTCCCGACGGGATTTACCATTATAATAACAAGATTTAGGGAGGTAGAGCATGAAAAAACTGTTTCTAAGTGCCGATATGGAAGGCACCTGTGGCATCATGCATTGGGATGAGACCGAAAAAAATCATCCGGACTATGCCTATTTTGCCAACCAAATGTCACGCGAGGTGGCCGCCGCTTGTGCAGGCGCACATGAGGCAGGATACGATCAGGTGCTGGTGAAGGATGCGCATGATTCTGCGCGCAACATCAACCCCCTGATGCTGCCGCAATATGCTAGCATCATCCGCGGCTGGGGCGGACATCCTTATTCCATGATGCTGGGGCTGGACAGCACATTTGATGGTGTGGTGTTTACCGGCTATCATAATGCGGCGGGCACCGACAGCAATCCGCTGTCACATACCATGGTCACCAACGTGGTAGAATTCCACATCAATGGCGAGTTAGCCAGCGAACTGCACATGAACTCCCTGACCGCTGCGCGTGAAGGTGTGCCGGTATATGCGGTAACCGGCGATGATGGCATCTGTGCCTGGATGAAGGAAAAATCGCCCAACACCGTGGTGGTGCCGGTAAACTTTGGCATGGGCGGCGCCTCCCGCAGCCTGCATCCAACGGAAGCTGTTGAGCGTATTCAGGAAGCTGTCAAACAGGCCGTGCAACAGCCGCGTGAAAGCTGCTTGTTCCCAATGCCTGAACACTTTCACATAGAAGTGATGTACCGTGAGCACGCGCGTGCACACAAGCTTAGCTTCTATCCCGGCGTTAAAAAGACCAGTCCGCGTGTATTAACCTTTGAAACCGACGATTATTTTGAAGTGTTGCGCTTTGCGCATTTTGCACTATAAAAAATTATATGGAGGATAAGACATGAGCACATTTCCCATTGGTATCATCCTAGAATCCTTAAAGCAGCCCATCCCACAGGCGCTGGATACCATCCGCGCGCTGGGTGCACAGGGCTTGCAGGCCTATGCAACCTATGGCGAACTGTCGCCGGACAATCTAACCCCTGCAAAAAAGAAGGAATTCAAAAGCATGGTGGATGACCGCGGCCTGGTGATTTCCGCGCTGTGCGGCGATCTGGGCCACGGCTTCGGCACCCCGGAAAAGAACCCCGCCCTTATTGAAAAATCCAAGCGTATCCTTGACTTAGCCAAGGAATGGGGTTCAGACATTGTTACCACGCACATCGGTGTAGTGCCTAGCGATCCCAATCACCCGCGCTACCGTATCATGCAGGATGCCTGCGGCGAGCTGGCCGCCTATGCGGACAGCATGAATTCTCACTTTGCCATTGAGACGGGGCCCGAAACCTCCCAGACGCTGGTCACCTTCCTGGATTCGCTGCATTCCACCGGTGTGGCCGTCAACATGGATCCGGCCAATCTGGTCATGGTCACGGGCGATGATCCGGTGCAGGCCGTGCACACGCTTAAAAAGTATATCGTGCATACGCATGCCAAGGATGGCCGCAAGCTGTTTGACAAAGATCCGGAAGCCATTTACGGCATTGTGATGGACGAGATCGTTACGGATGCGTCTTTCATTGAGCTGCCGCTGGGCGAAGGGGATGTGCCATTCCCGGCCTATATTCAGGCGCTGCGCAACATTGGCTACAAGGGCTTCCTGACCATTGAGCGCGAAGTAGGGGATCAGCCTGTAAAGGATATCGAAATGGCCGTTGGCTTCCTGCGCGACTTGTTTTGAGGGGAGAGAACATCATGAAATTAGGCGTTAGCAGCTATAGTTTTCAAAAGCATATCAAGCAAACCAGAGCCACCTATCGGGACATCTGTAAACTGGCCAAGGATATCGGGTTTGATGGCATTGAATTTATTGATCTGGACCTGAATGTGCAGCCCGCGCAGGATGTGTTGGCGCTGGCCGACGATATCAAGGCCTACTGTGCCGAAATCGGCCTGACCATCATCGCCTACACGGTGGGGGCCGACTTCATCGGCGGCGGTGCGGAGGAAGTCAACAAGGTGAAAGCCAAGGTGGACATAGCTGAGCGCTTGGGCGCGAAAGTTATGCGCCATGACGCAGCCTGGAAGCTGGAAGAAGGCATGACCTGGCGGCAAGCGGTGGATAAGATCGCCGCCCCCATCCGCGAGGTAGCCGAATATGCGCAGGGTAAAGGCATCCGCACCTGCACTGAAAACCATGGCTATGTGCTGCAGGATGCACACCGTGTGGAAACCTTGATCCAAACGGTTAACCATCCCAACTATGGCTGGCTGGTGGATATGGGCAACTTCCTGTGCGCGGACGAACCAGCCGTGCACGCGCTGCCCATTGCTGCCCCCTATGCCTTCCATGCCCATGCCAAGGATTTCCTGTACAAGCCCAGCTGGGAACCCAACCCCGGTGAGGGTTGGTTTGCCAGCCGTGGCGGCGCACATCTGCGTGGCACGATCGTCGGGCACGGCGTAGTACCCTTGGCCTACTGCATTGATGTGCTGCGCAACAGCGGCTATGAGGGCTGGCTGTCCTATGAGTTTGAAGGCATGGAGGAAAACATCCCTGCCATCAAGGCTGGCTATCAGGTGCTGCGCACGCTGCTGGAGAAATAATACAGACTTGCACCAACAATAATTTGCGGCTGCTATCTGTTTTCAGGTAGCAGCCGCATTGCCTTTCTATGGGAGGCTAATTGCCAATACGTTTTAAGTTCCTGATTGTGTTCTGACCTGATACACTGCAAGCGTCAGTGCGCCATCCTGTACCGTTCCGTCAATGCGTACTGGGAAGGGGTAGTGGTTGCGGAAAATAAAATTTTGTGTCTTTGTGCCCACAGCGGCGTCTGCGCCCAACGGCAGATAGGAAATGCCCCCCGGCCCGTGCGCCCTGCGGTGCACAATTTCAATGCCCGGCATTTGCAGCACTACATTGTACAGGGTGCTGGACACCTGACAGGTGCCGCCGCCGTATCCTGTCACGGACTTGCCACCCACCAGCACGATGGCGGGAAAATAGCCGTTTGAAGCCCGGTAAGGGCCTAAGTCGCGGTTGAAGTCAAACGTCTCGCCCGGCGCAATCTCCATGGAGGCAAACTTGTCGCAGGAGACCTGCAGGTTTTTGATGCGGCCGATGTTGATCTCGCTTTGCGTGGTTAGATAAAAAGATGTATACGCAGCGATAGGGCCGTTGGGGTTAGGGCCTTCCAGTGTCGCATTGATCATTTCCAGCTCGCCCAATTGGTTGGTGTTGATATAGCCATACTGCCGCTTGAATATCAGCCGTGCCCAGCCATCCTCAATGTCAATGAGCGCCACGCGCGCACCATCATGCAGGGCAATTAGTTCGGTGGCATTGGCGTTCGGGCTGTCCATTACCTGGGCCGTACCCTTGACCCACGCCAAATAGGTGCAAGGAACGGCGGCATAGAACGGCGCTGCACCCAAATCGGTACGGGTTACATCGTTCAAATGGATATTTTTGCGGCGGATGTATCCCTGACGGTCATCGGCGCGCACCAACAACCAATCAGGGTGTACTTCCAGCACCTCGATATTCATATTTTTACGCAGCGAACCAATGGGCGCAGATTTTTTGTCCATTACCTGATACAGCGGCGCTTCTGCCGAAGTGCGCGCGTTGTATGGAGCCTCTTCCTGCGCCCATGCAGGAAATATAGACATAAAAATCAACAACAGGAGCAGGAAAAATTTACGCACGTTATACCTCACGGAAAATAGCGATGTACAAAGAACCATCCTGCACATGCGTTTGGATGCGGACGGGGAAATCATAGTCGTTGCGGAACCGGAAATTCAGCGCCCCTGAGGAGGCATCCACACCGTGCGGCAGGTAGGAAATACCGTTTTTGCCATGCGGGGAGCGCTGCAGCACTGTTAGTCCGGTTAACTGCAGCACCACGTTATACAGCGTGCTGGATACTTGGCAGGAACCGCCGCCATAGGTTTGGATAAATCCCCCCTCTACCAGGCCAGGGGCAGGCATATAGCCAAAGGAGGCGCGGAAAGGGCCCACCGTGCCATTAAAATCGAGTATGTCGCCGGGCTGCATCACACGATCCATGCGTTCCCCACATACTTTCAAGTTGATGATGCGGTTGAGGTTGGCTTCGGTTTCAGCAATGTTATAAAAGGAATTATATACTGCTATGGGTGTGTCTTGGGTGCCTTCCTCCGGCGTGGGGGCAACCATCGCCAGTTCGCCCAGCGTGCGGGTGTCCACATAGCCATATTGACGCTTGAAAATAAGGCGCGCCCAGCCATCGTTCACATCCAGAAAGCCCAGCATCGTCCCAGCTTGCAGCGTGATAAGCGTTTCAGAGTCGGCGTCAGGCGCTTCCTTGACCAATGTTTCACGGCTTAAGGTGCTATAGTAGATATTCATTGCCGTACCAAAGCGCGGCGTGCTGGCAGGATTTACAGCAATGGCATCGGCAATGCGGTGCCGGAGCACATAGCCCGTGCCATTCTTGTAGTTGATTCGCACATAATTAGGCAGCACTTCCACAATCTCAATAGGTGTGCCCGGCTTATAGGAGCCTAGCTTGCGGCTGTTTTCGTGATCGGGCTCAGCATAAATGCTCGTCGTGCTGGACTGATACTCATAGGTGATGATGGCATTGTACAATACCGGCATTTTTCCGGCCTGCACGGTGCCAATAGAGGACAACATGAGCACCAGGCACAGCGCGCCAACAAGGGTTTTCTTCATGACAGGTAGTTCTCCTTTGGACATTCGTCCTTTTGGGTAAGCTTTTGGTACGTGCCATCCTCCTGCTCCACATAGATGTTATCCAGCTGCGATTTCAGGTTGGCACGAAATTCGCTTATATATTGCTCGCGCAGTAAGGTTTGCTCCTCTTGTTCCTCCTGGGTCAGGCCTTCTTCGCGTTTCTTTTTTGCCAGTTCGTTGATGCGGGCAATCTGTTCCTTGGTCATACAACCTCCTCAAAGGCCAGCAGCTTGTGTGTAATATATAAAGGCCAGCACAGCAGTACAGCATACACTACATAGCACAGCAGCTTGTTCCAGTCGGTGCGGTCAATGGCAAACTCCAACGCAATAACTGCGACCACCAAAATGGGCAGCGAAACCAGGGCCACAATACCCAGCGGCCGCGGGCGTCCTGCACGCAGCCAGCGCACAGCGGCAAAGATCAGCACCGCACCAAACAGCACGGCGGACAGCACATGCTGCAAACCCACAAAGCCAAAGTCCAGATGGCGGTCATTGCGCAGGCTCTCCATCAATGTCTGGGTGACGCCATACCACAGCGCGCCGATGAGCGCCGTGTATCCGGCGCGGCGCGGCTTGCGCATCCATATAAGCAAGGCAATGAACAGCGCAAACGCAACCACCGCTTCCAACGCATAGGTGCGCAGGTAATCGCCATATTCATCCTGCACCGTTAGCACAGTGTTGCGCAAAGCATCGGTCAGTACCGGCCGTCCTGTGCCAATGGCTGTATACCCTTCACCCAAGCGCGCAAAACCTACAAACAACATCCATGAAGGTGCTGCCAGGTCAAACAATGGCGCTGCCATTTGCCTGGTCAGGCGCGCAGCGATCCACAGCCCCAGCGCCATGCCCAGCAGCGCACCATACATTGCATAGCCGCCGGTATGAAAAGCCATCAGATTGGACAGGGAAAACACCCCGCGGAAGGTGCTGTCGCTTACTGCAAACAGCAACCTTGCGCCGGCCAGGCCCATCACAGTAACCAGCGGAAGGGCCAGCAGGGCTGCATCCATCGTCTGTGGTTGTTTGCGCGCCCGCCACAATAGAAGGACAGCACCCGCAATTAACCCCAGGGCGATAAACAAGCCATAGATGTAGATGGTCTGCCACCATACTGTCAGCGTTGCGGCATCTTCAAACATACTTAGTTCCCCAGCCCCAAATCCATCAGCGTGGCAAAGTATATGGCATCGCTTTGCGAACGTTCATTATTGCGGCTGCGGCTGGTCTGATAGTAGCCATCACCAAACACCAGCGTGGCGGAATTGCCGCCGTCCAGATTGTAGGCCTGCCAACAGCCGATATCATACATAAAATCCGCCAGCTCCTGGTGCGTAACGCCGGGAGAAGGGCTGGGGCGTCCCTCTGCCAGTACCAGCACGTAGTGCAACGCACCCATCTGTCCAATGGCCATGCGCGGTTCGGGCCCCTTGGGGTTATAACTGTACTTGGTGTCGGTGGTCAGCAACTCGCCATCCTTGACCAAGGCTGGGCCAAAGGTAAAGGCATTGATGATCTGATGGCCACTCGTTTCCTGCCATGCCTTGACATCATCCAGTATAAAGCCGCCTACGAACAAATGAAAGTCAGCGTTTTCATCAATAATCATCAGGTCTTTCTTGGGGTTGCGCGCATGTCGCAGCTTCTCGCCCATACGATATTCAAATGTTTTCTTGTCCGGGTCATTCACATAATAGTCGCCGTTGATAGCCACGATTGCATGCTGTTTGGCGGCCATATCTGAAATGCGTGCATCACGCTTGGAAGTCACGGTGCGCAACTGCGAGGGATGTGTAATCACTACATCCACAATGCGCCATGTCACGCCATCCTGTTCACGTGTTTCCAGCGTCACCTGGATGCTGTCATCGCTATAACCATCGGCCGTGTACTTACCGGGATCCGGCATGTACCCAGGAGAAAAATCAATAGGCAGAGGCTTTGCATTTTCGGGCAGTGTTTCTGCATGCGCACGGGGAAATAGCAGGTCCAACAGCATACTGCCAGTTTCTTCTCTTTCCCACTTTTCTTCCAACAGGCGTGTTTTGTGATCTTCTAATAGAGCACCAGAGGGTATGGCCAGCGGGATAAGCAAGACCAGAAGCAAAAAGCATGCGATGCACACAGCGCGAAGAGAACGGTTCATGGGTTGTTACCTCCCTTAAGTTTCACGAAATACCCAGTGTTTCTGGATGCGGTAATTGGCAAAGAACAGCGCGGTATCCACCACAATTTTGCTGGGCGTGGCGGCCAGCTGCAGCGGGTTACTCATAAAGCTGACCAGCGTAGCGGATAACAACATGACGCCCACTACCAGCATTGCATAGCGTATTAGTGACCCTCGCGAGCGTTCGATGCGGAATACCAGCGATTTGTTAAGCCGATAATTAAGCAGCGAGGAGCACACCCGTGCCAGCAGCGTAGCCCAAAACACCACAATGTTGATATCCCATAACACGCTCTGGAAAGGATTGGAGATAATTAGCGGCAGTATCAGGCGGTTCAGCAGCGTAAAGAGCCCAATATCAACCAGCGTTGAAAGCGCGCTGGCCGAAGCATATTTGAAAAAGTTGCCAAACAGATGCTTATAGATACGCGCCGAATCCCGGATGGGCCGAAAATGCGTGCCCTTGTTTTCCTGTAGATAGATGGTCTGGATGGGCACGATATGGAACGGGATGTGCATGCCCGCATAGTGGATGAGCATGTTCATCTCATATTCAAAACGGTTGCCCGCGATGGTACGCAGCATGGGCACCTGATCCAGCGTAAACCCGCGCAAGCCGGTTTGCGTATCGGGCAGCCAATGGCCGTACAGGAGCGCAAAAAACACCGAAGTCAGGCGGTTGCCTAAACGGGATTTGGGCGGAATATCCTTCCCGCTAAAATCCCTTGAGCCTAAGTATAATCCCTTGCCGCCGGTTATCATCGCGTTTGCAACCTGCGTTACATCATGGGAAGTATGCTGACCATCGGAATCCGCTGTAACGATGCCATCGGCATCTGGGAAATGCTCCGCAATATAGGCCATGCCAAACTTCAGCGCATGTCCCTTGCCCTGGTTGACCTCATAGGAAAGAACGGTGCACTCCGGCAGCGCATCCAACCCCGAAAAAATATCGGCATAGTCCGGCCCTGAACCATCATCAACGATGACAATGCGGCGGTAACCATGTGCAATTAAATCATGCACATACGCCGGCAGCAAATGGTCAGGGTGCAGCGAGGGGATAAGCACCACTACATTGGGAACCTGGGGAACAGAGTTGGTCATGAAGCCTCCTACTTACATGGATGTATCCAGATAATCTATCAGCAACTCCCGCATATCTTCCTTGAGGACATCGGCTAGCGTGATTTCAAAATCCTGTCGAGAAGCCAGTGCAAACGCATGCCTGCGCACATACTCCTTGAGAAAGTCATCTACCCGGCCATTGGTGTGTACATCCAGCGCTTGCAACATAGCAGCGCCCCGGCCATATACCACGGTGGTGTACTCCTCCAGGTCATGGAAGCTATCAATGGGACTGCCCGGCGTGATGCCTTCCCGGATGTTTTCCTGCATGGGCGCTGCAATACGCAGGCGCGCCAGCGCGTCATACGCACCTGCCCCATGCCTGGCGCGCACATAGTGCAGCATAGCGTGTTCGCACAACGCCTCATCCTGCCAGGGGTGACGAAATTGATCCGACCCCACAAGGGCATAAAACCACTGGTGCGCAATTTCATGGGCAACGGTCAGTTCCAGCGCATCGTCCAGCCCCTGTCCGTACAGGTTTTCGCCCACCCAGATCATGCCCGGATACTCCATCCCGGCAAACGCAAAGGGCACGGCGGCTACCGTTAACACAGGATACGGGTACGCGCCGTACGTTTGATTATAGTATTTGAGCACCTCTTTGGCAATCTGCAGGGGCTTGTGCGCCTGCTGTTTGTTGCGCCCGATACATACAATCCGCGTACCGTCTGCCTGAATACTGGCCGTAACGGATTGCTCATACACCAATAATGCTGCCTCGCGCACCGCATGCAGAGTGGTGGTGTATAGGCCATTGGCATGCTCAAATATTCCGCTGGTAAAGGGTGTATACCTCTCAGGCAACGATAATGTTAAGTTATAGTTGGCTACTGCGGATACAAACGGGTCACCAATGGCTGCATAGGCATCGGTGCGCCAGGCCCCTTGCTCATACACCGATAAAATGGGCAGGCAATTGCCCAACAGCCATACACCCTGGCTGCGCCCAAATCGATGCAGACAGTCCGGGACGGTCAACACCATGCGCAGGCTGACTTCGCACCATTGTCCCGGCTCAAAATTCGTTACCGGCAGCCGCAGTACGGTGTGCGCAGCATCGTCAAAGGTTGGCGTAACGCGCTGTTCATTTATCGTCACATCGTGCAGCACAAAGCCGCCTTCTGAAAAACCGTTGGGATAGCAGCGGTTGTATAATTCGTCGCTGGCGGCCGGGCTGGTTTCCGGCGAAGCATAGGCACCAGCCCAGGTACGCAATACAATGTCAGGCAATGTTTCCGACCAGCGGTTTTGAAAACATGCATGCATGGTTACGCCCAATTGGTTGCTGTCCGGATGCAGCACCAGGTCAAAATCATAGGTGTCCAGCGGCCGGGCAGCTGCCAGCAGTTCCGGCGAAGGCGAAGGAATGGAGTTTTCCTTGGGACGCAGGAATAGAGCATACACTGAAATCAATGCGGCCAGAGCCAATGCCACAATGCTCGTTGCACGCTTCATATGCTTCCCCCTCCTTTCACACATGCATCATAGCCTGCACTTCAGCCAAAGTAAACGCATTGCGCAAACTGTTACATAATAAAGAAGCCCGCGCCATGAGGCAAACGGGCTTCCTAAAGCAATTGGACAGTTTACATGCTGTGCTCAGGGAATTTGGGGGTAACTTCAAGTTCCACATATTTCCCTTCACCCAACGTGCTGCGGTCAGCCTTATTGTTCAGGATATCGGATAAGTTTTCTGCACGATATACCTTCAATTTGATGATATCGCCACGCTGAGCCTGCTGGATTACACGCTGCAACGCTGTGCTGTTGGCGATGATCTCCCCATTGGCTTCCACCACAATGTCACCAGCCAGCATGCCAGCTTCTTCGGCGGGGCTGTTTTCCAGTACACTGGAGACATATGCACCCTGCGGCAACGTCCGATCTGCCATAAGAGATAGGTTGGGTGACAGTGTTCCGATCATAACACCAATCATGGGTTTTTCATTGTCTGAAGAATCTTGATCGGCGGTCTTAGCCACTTCGGCATCGCCGGTATAATCCTCCAATACTGCTTGCAGCAACGGCTTGGCAGCGTTGATGGGGACACACATGCCAATGTTATCAATGCTTGGTCCCTGTTGTAGCTGACCAAAGAAGAAGCTGCCGCTTCGGTTGCTACTATCATATTTAAGGGTAGGGATGCCTTGTAACTGTCCCATCACATTGAACATGCCGCCACCGGAGTTACCGGAGCTGATTGCAGCGTCCACTTGAATCATCTGGTTGGTTTTGGCATAGCGACGGCCATAACGATCAACAGCGCTGTCCTTGACCTCGCGGTCAAGCGCGGACACTACGCCTAATGTTACCGTGCGTTCAAACTCTTCGCCTAACGGGTTGCCAATGACAATGGCCCACTCACCGATCTGCAGTTTGTCGCTATCGCCCAACGGTACAGCAGGCAGGTTCAGATCGGGGACCTGCAACACAGCGATGTCCAGTTCTGGGTCGGTGGCCATTACGGCCGCTGTATATTCCTTGCCCTCGCTGGTAACGGTTACGCGTGCGGCGTTCTGAATGACATGGTTATTGGTTAGTACATGTCCATAGGTGCTGACTACTACGCCAGAACCAGTGCCTGCAAGGGTTGGCTCGGCTGGGGGGGCACTATAGCCAAATCCATAGCCGTAGAAGGTGCTGGAACGGGTCTGATAGTTGTTGACACCCACCACGCTCTGGCGTGCGGACTTTGCTACCTCAATAATAGGGTTGGTTATCTGAGTTTCATCGGTTTGGGTGTCTACAATGCCGCTAATTTGATCTTTGGTCAATACACCTGCGGCGTTTGCGTTGATTCCTAAGCCTACGGCCAGCGCTAAGGCCAGCGCAACTGTCAGCCACATCATAAAACGTTTTTTGTTCAATTTCATACATTCTTCCTTCCTTTCTGTCGCTTAAGGCGGCAATTGTTGGTGCTTTGGCACACTCTTATCATACATAAGTGTTTTTACTTGGCAATGAACAATTTGTGAACTTGTTCATGTTCCGCCTTTCGCAAAAGCATATGTCTGTGCTACAATATGCCACAAGTTCACATACCGCTGGGCGGAGAGGGAGGATAACAGTGCGATCATTATTATCCCGTTTTTTTTCGGCCCAAAGGCTGGTTCGGCCGGATCGCCGCTTGGGGGAATTGCCTGATACACGCACGGCTTATAATGACGTGCTGCGTATTGCGCTGCCCTCTATCGCGGAAATGGTGCTGATGAGCCTAATTGGCAGTGCAGATACCATCATGGTCGGACAGTTGGGGCCGAATGCACTGGCTTCCGTTGCCTTGCCTGGTCAGCCGCGCATGATTATGCTGTCCATCTTCTTTGCGCTCAACGTGGGCGTGACAGCCATCGTTGCCCGTAGGCGGGGGGAGGAGCGGCGCGATGCTGCCAACCGCACGCTGCGCAATGCCATTGTGCTGGTATTGTTGCTGTCTTTGGTGGTAATGACTATTGTAATGTCGCTGGCTGAGCCGCTCATGCGGCTATCTGGCGGCAATACAAATACACCGAATGACACGCTGGTACTTAAGGATGCAACCACTTATTTTGTTATCATGGCCTCAGCGCTGCCCATCAATGCAGTGTCTATGTGTATCAATGCTGCGCTGCGCGGCGTGGGCAACACCAAGATAACCATGAAGGTGAATATCGTCAGCAATCTGGTCAATGTGTTGTTTAACTACCTGCTCATTGGCGGCAATTTCGGTTTCCCGCGTTTGGAGGTGGCAGGCGCCGCCTTGGCCAGCGTTATCGGCATGGTAGCTGGTGCTATGCTATCCTTTGTGGCCGTGTTGCGCGGGGATGCCTATTTGCATATATCGCGTAAAGATAGCTGGCGCCCGGATAGCGCCACTATGCGTAGCATTATCAAGGTGGGCGGCAACGCTATGGTAGAGCAGTTGAGCATGCGCTTTGGATTTTTCATGTACTCACGTATCATCTATGGATTGGGCGTCACGCTGTTTGCCGCACACACCATTTGCATGCAGTTTCTTAACCTTTCCTTTTCTTTTGCTGATGGTTTAGGTATTGCAGGTACCTCTCTGGTGGGTCAGAGCATCGGTGCCAAACGGCCCGATCGCTCGTTGTTATATGCAAAGGTCACCCAGCGGTTGGCGTTGGTTGTTTCAATTATGATTGCTGTTCCGCTGGCGATATTCCGCGTGCCGCTGACCAGTCTGTTTTTAGACGCATCCAAGCCTGATGCGGCTGCTGTGTTGTTCAACGCGGCCAACACGATGCTGGTAGTGGCGCTGATGCAGCCTATCCAGATGAGCTCTGTTGTACTCTCTGGCAGCTTGCGTGGTGCTGGTGATAATCTGTATGTAGCCTCTGTTATGGCCGTATGCGTCAGCATCATCCGCCCCATCATGGCAGTATTAGCGGTCTATGTGCTGCGTGTTGACTTGGCTATGACATGGCTGATGTCGATGGCCGAAATGGGTATTCGTGTTATTATGTTTTACCGCCGGTTTGAAGGCGACAAATGGATGACAAAAAAGGTGTAGGAGGAGGACAAAATGCCGCTTCAGCAAGCAAGAGAACGTATGGATGGCATTAACCAAAATATCCTCAAGCTGTTTATTGAGCGTATGCAGCTATCTTCAAACATTGCGCGCATCAAGAGGGCTACCGGTCTGCCTGTGCGCGATGCAGCGCGCGAGGAAGCCATCATTGAAGCTATGCGCGCGGACAGCCCGCCCGAACTACAACCTTATGTAGAGGCTCTTTTTGACACACTGTTTGCGTTGAGCCGCGCCTGGCAGGAACAGCTGGATGATTTGGACGATGCCCCTCTATCCAATACACCGGGGGAGATACCATGACCCGCCCCATGGATGAAACCATCGTCACCACCATGTGCGCCATCGTCAATGATCGTAATGAGGCGTTGTTTATTGACCGGTGCAGGCATTGGAACGGCCTGGCCTTCCCCGGCGGACACATTGAGGGTGCGGAAAGCATCGTGGAGTGCATTAAGCGCGAGATCTTAGAGGAAACGGGTCTGACACTGCATAGCGTACAATTTCGCGGCTGGACACATTTTTATGGCGAGAATAACCGCGAGCGCTATTTTGTATTTCATTTTTACACGCGAGATTTTTCGGGGCAGACCCGCACATACTGCCCAGAAGGCCGCCTGATATGGATTCCGCTTGATCGCCTGCACGAGCATACATTTGCCAGCGGCATGACGGAGCGCTTCCCCATGTTTTTTGGAGAGGACACGCAGGAGCTTTACATCCAGTGGAATGACCAAAACGACCGCGTCCGCATCCAAAGGGAGTTGCTCAAGCCGTAATCTGAAAACGTCCATAATGGTCGGCTGGTTTGACGCACCCAGTCCGTTACACGTATAATGTGCGCGCTGAAAGTTGTGAAACTGGGAGGATGTGAATGCAGCGCTACGCAGCGGGTGACCGCCCCAAGCTACGGAATTTCTGGTTTGTTCCTGTTGCGGTGGCGGTTGTGCTGGTCATTCTTTACCTTGGGGGTGCCTTTGGCAGTTCCTCCCGCCGCCTGTCTGTGCGCAAATTGCGCTGCGTGGTGAACCAGCAAGTAACACCATTTGGTGACCGTGTGCTGTACTACGATGGCACCACGCTGTATTGCCTGAGTTCCACAGGTAGTGAACTATGGAAATACATGGTGGGCAGCGGCGCAGGTTTTTCGGTCAGCGACACGCTGGTTACCGTCTGGGTGGGCGAGAGCCTGCATATACTGGACCGCAATGGCCGTGTTACTTATAATGACCGGCTATCAGACACCATACAGTTTGCACGCCCCGGCAGCCAATTTGTAGCAGCCGCTGTGGGCAACATGGTCAGCCCTACGTTGCTGGTCAAGGATGTCAACGGCTTGGCGGTCGACTCCGATACTGTGGCGTACGAGGACAAAATCATTCTGGACATGGGCTTTTTTGAAAACGGCGAATACCTATGGACCACGGCGCTGGATGTATATGGTATTGCGCCCATGACAGTGATGAATATATTTCGTGTGGGTGCCATGAACACAGGCGAAGTGGAGCTGGGGGAAGAGATCACCTATGCGGTGCTGTACGCCGGCGATAAGCTCAATGTTGTCAACACACGGCAAATCAACCGGTACGACTATCGCGGCACGATCGCGCCCAATGAGTCGCTGCTGGTATATGGCTGGCAGCTGATTGACCACAGCATCAGCGGCCGTGATGCCCTGATGCTGTTTGCTCCGGTCATGCAAACCACCCAGGAACAAAGCATTACGCAGTTGCGTGTGCTATGGGGCACGCGTGACAACCGATATACGCTGCCTGATAACTGCGTTGGCGCAGGTTTACGGGGCAACAAACTATTTGCTTTTTCTGAAAACTCGCTCTATCAGGCCGACCTGTCGGCCCAACGCTTTTCTGCCTTGCGCCTGGATGATATCCCCGGTTCTATCACCGGCTATATCGGCAGGTTGTCCAATGGCGTGGCGCTGGTAAGCAGCGGCATGGATGTCTTTGCCGTAACCTTGCCATGATATTTTAAAGAAAGGAGCCATCTGTGAACGTCGTTGATATCATCATCGTGGTCATCATCGGGCTGAGCGTAGTTTACGGCAGCAGCAGTGGTTTTATCCAAACCATCTCCAACACCGTAGGCATGCTGGTTTCTATTGGTGCTGCTTTTCTGCTGGGCCCTGTAATGGCAGCCTGGCTGGCGGGCGTTGACTGGGTTCGCGAAATCCTGACCAATGTGACGGATGCTGTGGCGCGTGTTGGTGACTTCGATTTGGCCACCAAGCAGGTATCCGGCCTCAGCGAGAGCACGGTGGACACCGTATTAACCAGCGTAGCGCTGCCTGAACCTATCGCCAATGTGCTCAAAGACAATCTGCTGGGTCAGTCCTTTGCAGACCAGGGGCTGCGCACGGTCAATGACTATGTGTCCAATACCATTGTAGCCGCTGCATTACAGGTGCTTGGTTTTTTACTGGCCTTCCTCATTGCATATATCATCATTTCGATCATTGTCAGCATTATCCAGCACGTGTTTCGCTTTCCCATCCTGCGCCAGCTGGATTGGCTGGCCGGTGCGGCATTTGGCTTTATTCGTGGGGCCGGGTTTATCTACCTGATGCTGTTGCTGGTGCCGCTTATTTCCACTGCGCTTCCCATTGAAGGCTTTGATGAGTTGATGGCTGCCAGCCAGCTGGCCCATCACTTTGGCAACGATGGCTTCTTTATCCGCGTTATAACCGGCGGCTAAAGGTTTAAGGCGTTTTTGACGTTTTTGTAAAATCTGTTGTTTTTCAGGCTTGCATTCGTGTTTTTGTAATGGTAATATATATCCCGCTTGCTTACCGAAGCAGGGCAGGAGGTGAAAGAAGTTGCCCAACATTAAGTCAGCCATTAAGCGCGTGAAATCTGATGCGAAGAAGAACCTGCGCAACCGCATGGTGAAGTCACAGGTAAAGACAGCCGTCAAGCGGTTCACCACCGCCCTGGCGTCGGAACAAGGTGCCCAGCAGGAGCTGGTGAATGCCACCTCCGTGATGGATAAAGCCGTTGCGAAAGGGATCGTTCATAAGAACACTGCCAACCGCAAAAAGGCCCGCATGGCCAAGGCCCTTCACAAGGCCAGCACACAGGCTTAATGCCCACGCCGCAGCGATGCGGCTTTTTTATTATTCTACAAAAGCGATGGCCCGATCAGCATGCAATCGCCAAAGCTAAAGAAGCGGTATTCAAGCGATACCGCTTTTTGATAGGCCTGCAAGGCATGCTCGCGCCCCATCAATGCCGATACCAGCATCAGCAGCGTGCTCTCGGGCAAATGAAAATTGGTCAGCAATACATCCGTGGCGCGGAACGTGTACCCCGGCGTGATAAATATGTTGGTCATGCCGGCACCCGGGACAATATGCCCCTTTTCATCGGCCACTGTTTCCAACGTGCGCACGCAGGTGGTGCCCACGCAAATGACTCTGCCGCCACGGGCGCGGGCCGCGTTGATGCGCTGCGCGGCCTCCGGGCTTACCTCATAGTATTCCTCGTGCATGACATGTTCTTCTACCGTATCAGCCTTGACAGGCCGGAAGGTGCCCAGCCCCACGTGAAGCAGGATGGGCACAATGTCTACGCCTAGTGCGCGGACGGTGTCCAGCGTTTCGCTGGTGAAGTGCAGCCCCGCTGTGGGCGCTGCGGCGCTGCCGTCATGCTTGGCATATACCGTCTGATATTGACTGCTGTCGGTCAGCTGCTCGGTGATATAGGGCGGCAGCGGCATTTGACCTAAAGCGTCCAATATTTGCTCAAACACCCCATCATATGCAAAATGCACCATGCGCCCACCGGCGGATGTCGTTTCGCCAATGGTGGCCATAAGCGCGCCATCGCCAAAGATTACCTGCGCGCCTGCCTTTAACCGGCGTCCGGGGCGCACCAGCGCTTCCCAGCAATCCCGGCTATGGCGGCGCAGCAGCAGCACCTCTACCGGGACCAGAGTATCCTTTTTAACACCCAACAGGCGCGCCGGGATGACGCGCGTGTGATTGAGCACCAGCACATCCCCAGGCCTTAAATAGGTCGGAAACGCGCGGAACGTGCTGTCCAGTGTGGTAGCGTTGTTGCTGTTGCATACCAGCATGCGGCTGGCATCGCGCGGTTGGGCGGGGTGCTGTGCTATCAGGCGCTGAGGCAGATCATAATAAAAGTCACTGGTTTTCATCAAAAAAATCCATTTGCATGTTGTTGTCGGCTTGCTGCATGGAAGCAGGAGGCGTGCGCTGCAAATGCCGGTAGGCCGCCTCGGTGGCTACCCGGCCGCGCGGCGTGCGCTGGATAAAACCCAGCTGCAGCAAGTACGGCTCATATACATCCTCAATGGTAATCGCATCCTCGCCGGTAGACGCGGCCAGCGTATCCAGCCCCACCGGCCCGCCCGCAAACTTATCAATCATGGTCAGCAGCACGTTGCGGTCTACCCGATCCAGGCCCAGCGCATCCACATCCATCAAATCCAGGCCGTCTTGCGCCACCTGTTTGGTTACCTTCCCGCCTGCGCGTACCTGCGCATAATCCCGCACGCGCTTGAGCATGCGGTTGGCGATACGCGGCGTGCCACGGCAGCGGCGTGCAATTTCCTGGATGCCATCCTCATCGGCGGGCATGTTCAGGATGTGTGCCGAGCGCTTCAGGATGAGCGATAGCTCCTCCGGCGTATAAAGCTCCAGCCGGAACAGCATGCCAAACCGATCGCGCAGGGGGGCAGATAGCTGACCTGCGCGCGTGGTGGCGCCTACCAGCGTAAAACGTGGCAGTTCCAGCCGCATGGAGCGCGCGGTGGGGCCTTTGCCAATCATAAGATCCAGCGCATAGTCCTCCATGGCCGGGTACAATACTTCCTCTACCGCGCGCGACAGACGGTGGATCTCGTCAATAAACAGCACATCCCCGGCGTTTAGATTGGTCAGGATAGAGGCCAAATCACCTGGCCGCTCAATGGCAGGCCCGGATGTAATCCGTATGCTTTGGCCCATTTCAGAAGCAATGATAAAAGCCAGCGTGGTTTTGCCCAAGCCCGGCGGGCCATACAGCAGGATATGATCCAACGCATCGCGGCGCTTTAACGCAGCTTCGATGTAAATGCTCAGGTTTTCGCGCACCTTTTGCTGCCCTACGTATTCGCGCAGCGTTTTGGGGCGCAGCGATATGTCGGTGTCCAGGTCATCCGGCTGCATGCCGGGGGCTATCAAACGATCAGCGTCCATATTATCCTTTCAGCATGCTGCGCAGCGCCAGCCGCACCAGTTGATCAGCCGGCGCGTCGCCGGCTTCCTTTTGCACCTGAGAAATGGCGCGGGCAGCCTCAGTCTGTGTGTAACCTAGCGACAGCAGCGCCAGTATAGCTTCCCCCTGGCTTCCGCCGGAACTGGCAGTCATCACCGGCACATCGCCGCCCTCCATCATCAGCTCATCGGGTGCAAACTTGTCCTTGAGTTCCAGCGCAATGCGCTGCGCAGTTTTTTTGCCCACGCCCGGGGCGCGGGAAAGCACCGCGATATCGCCGGTCATCACGGCTAACTTCAAATCGTTGATAGGCATGCTGCCCACAATGCCCAGCGCCGTGCGCGGGCCAATGCCCGTAACGCCGGTAAGCTTCAGGAACAGCGCCCGCTCCTCCTGTGATAAAAAACCAAACAGCTCCAGCGCATCCTCCCGTACGTTCAGGAAGGTGTACACCCGCATGGTTTCCCCGATGGCTGGGGCACCGGACAGCGCGGTGGTGGTACACAGGATACGGTACCCTACGCCGCCGGCAGACACCACCAACTCGGTCAATGATTTCGCTTCTACCGTGCCTTCAATAAATGCGTACATCGTTTGCCTCTATTTCATCAAAAACTGGCCGCTTGCCCGGCCGGTATGCGCATGGGTGACGGCGGCTGCTACTGCGTCTGCGGCGTCATCCGGCTTTATAATATCAGAAAGTTTCAAAATCATGCGCAGCATTTGCTGCACTTGCTGCTTTTCTGCATGACCATAGCCCACCACAGCTTGCTTAATCTGCATGGGAGTGTATTCGTATAACTGGTTAGTATAGGCCGCACATACGGTGATAGCCACCCCGCGTGCGGCACCTACGGTAAACGCTGTGGTCACGTTTCTGGCAAAAAACAATTCTTCAAACACGATATGATCCGGCTTGTAGCGTGCCAGCAGATTTTCTACATCCGTCCGTATGGATACCAGCCGCTGGGGGAAGAGGGTGTCCGGCGTGGTTGTAATGGTACCGCAGGCAACATAGCGCGGCATGCCGCGCTCCACATCTACAACGCCCCAACCCATGGTAGCCAGGCCCGGATCAATACCCAGTATCCGCATATACCCTCCCATCGCGTGCAATCATAGAACATACATTCGTGTATGTCAAATGGACTGCTCCCCCATGCGCGCCAGCAGTCGTTCCACATGCCGTCGGGCCATGGTAGCAGAGGCCATTTCATCCGCCTGGCTGGGGGCTGTTTCTCCCATCAGCCCTAAAAACTGGCTAACCTTCAAGCCCAATGCCTCCTGGATATCAGCATCACTGCCTTGGGGGCTTACCAAATAATAGCACAACAGCGAGTCGGCCTGCCCAATACGGTGCGCACGATCCTCAGCCTGACTGTGCACAGCCGGTGACCAGTCCAGCTCCCCAAACACCACGCAGGTGGCGCGCTGCAGGTTCAGCCCGGAAGCCGCGCGCAATGAAATGCAGCATAGGCCCGTCTTACCTTCCATAAATCGTTCCACGGCATGCTGTTTTTGTGCCATGGTTTCGCGGCCGGTAATAAACACAGGGGACAAGCTTTTCAAATCACGCCGGTACGTATCCATCACCGCGTGGTGATGCGCAAACAGCAGCACCTTTTCGCCGCCTTCCACCAGCGCGCGCACAAACTGCCCTACGAAGGGTGCTTTGGCCATACCGGTGGCCTGGCGCTCGCCCTGCGAGATCGTTCCTTCCAGCAGGGCGCGTTCCGACGGCGACATTTGTTCCTCCCGCCACCGTCGCAGCTGATCCAGCACCGGTTCCATCAGCATCCGGTATAATGCGCTGTCGCTGTCCACCTCCTGTACCAGGCGGCGCTTGGGTGGAAGCTCAGGCAGCACATCCTGCTTGGTACGGCGCAGCATCAACCCCTCGCGCCGGAGGTGTTCGCCTAACAGTTCAGGCTTGATCACCACGGCATTGCCGTAGCCATAGCACCATTCACGGGTAAAGGACTCCCAATCCCCTAAAAACTGATAGTCTAAGATATTCACCACATTCCATATTTCGCCGCCCATGTTGTAAATGGGCGTGCCGGACAGGCCAAATACGCGGTCACTGGCATCTGATAATAGGCTGGCTGCGCTGTACTTTTCGGTGCCGCGGTGACGTAACTCCTGAATTTCATCGAACACCACAGCACGAAAACCATATCGAGGCAACGCCTCTTTCCATCCCCGCAGCAACAGATAGTGCACGATATACACATCAGCATCTGGCAGCGGATAGGGTTTAAGCCCCTGCAGTGTATGAACCCGAACAGGAGCACCGTTAATACGTAAAAAACGTTCAATTTCTACGGCCCAGTTACGCATCAAATGTGGCGGTACCACAATCACACACGGGAATGCACTCAGCGCAGCCAGGCAAGCTAAGCATTGAACGGTCTTTCCAAGGCCCATTTCATCGGCCAACAGCGCGCGCTGCGTGTGATACAGCCAGTTGAGCCCCTCCTGCTGAAATGGCCGCAACGTACCCACAAATGCAGAACGAGGCACCGTAACCTGCGGCAGCTGCCCGCGCAACAACTCCCGGTGGTAGGCATGGGCCCGTGCCTGCGCCAGCGCCTTTTCCCAACGTTCCCGATCCTGTGCGGCAATGTCCAGGGGATATCGCTGCATCAGCCAATTCAAGTCGCCCACCGCGCGCCGATGCGCCGTAAAATATGCCAAGCCGCGTTTGCCTTTATCACTGCCCGGAAACAGCCGTTTGGCCAGCTCGGTTACCGCCGGTTCTCCTCGAATCATCCAGCATTTGCGCTGGCGGTTGTAGCTTAATGTTCCATAGGTATGCTGGGTAATGCGCGGTGCGTCCAAGTAAGAAGGCAGCGGCACATCCTCCGGCGCTTGCGGCAGCTCTACTGTCATGTTTTCCTGTGGTGATTGCAACTTAAAAGCAGCTTCTTCTACTGCGACCTGCCGGATAGGGCCAGTACGCTCAGGCATAGCGACGCCCCACAGGGCCCATAATGCAATGACACGGCAAGGCTTGCCCTCAATGACAGGGGGGAGGTTCAGCGCACGCTCGCACACCACAAACAGGGCGCTGATCATGGGCGATGCGGCATATCGCGAAAGCTGCCGTAGCAAGGGTTCATGCGCAGGTTTGCCGCGCTTGATTTCGATACCCACATCACCCGCCAGGAAGTCAATGCGGCAGCGTGGAGCCACCCGCGCCTCGTGCAGTACATCAATGTTATGTGCGGCAAGCGCTTCCTGCACCAACTGGTGCAGGTCATATTCATCCAGCGTCACCGGGACGCGGATGGCCTGCAGTGCGGATAATACCCGTGCCGGCATAGATTTTTGTTCGTCGCTAAACTGTTGCATACATGCAAATTATAAATGAACATACAATGTTTTACAATGAATCATAAAAGGTTACCTTGTTGGCCTGTGCTGGATTTGGTATCATATTACCGTTCTAAGGAGGGGACAAATGCGCAGAATTCTGTCTGTTTTATTATCTGTTGTATTGTTGTTGGGTGCATCGCTGCCCGCCAGCGCTGCGTCCATTCATTTTGCCGATGTGCCGTCTTTGCTGCGCCCGGGTCGGCTGGAGCGCATTGGTATCCAAACAACCTCAGCCGGCCCGGTTACCTTGTCACTTCAGGACAGCATGGGGGAAACGTTGTTTCCCATTTTTGAGGGCATTAAGCTGGCCGAAGGGGTCAACCATGTTACCTGGAATGGCTGTACCCGAGATGGCCGCGCTGTGGCGGAGGGCTGGTATCAACTGGCCGTTACTCAGGGCGATGATACTGCGACTGCCAACATTGCAATTGGGCCGGAAAGCCCGCAGCTGTCGATATCTGTGGCCGATGCCACGCTGACCCCCGGCCAGGATTGGACGATGAACTTAACCCTGAACATGCCCGGCCAGCTGCATATCAGCATGTCTTTGCCCGATGGCGAGGCCACGGTGCTGGACCAGCATGTGGACGCAGGCAGCCTGACCATTGCCTGGGATGGCGCCATCAATGGGCAGCCGGTGGCCGCAGGTCAGCATATGTTATCCTTCACGTTAACAGATGCAGAAGGCTTTTCCAGCAACACGCACCATCTGCTGTTGACGCTGGTGGATCAGCCGACCATGCCGCCTGCAACCGCAGTGCCGCAAACGCCAGAGCCGGTGGCTACCCCAGCCCCACACTATAGAATCCCCAGCATGGAGCCGCTGGGGGACAAGGCCATTGGTTCCAGCTATTGGACGCTGCCTGTGGGCGAATGGAACGAGGAGGCCATCTGGAAGGTCATGATGCAGCCCATCACGGTGATTACCGGTAAAGATCAGCGCCTTACCTACAAGCTGCGTGCCACTCCAGACGCCAGCACCAAGAAAGATAACGTTGTGGGAGAACTCACCTATGCCTCCCAGGGCGTCAACGTGATTGAGCAGCGCGATGACGGCTGGTCGCTGGTGGAGTTCTTTAACTCCTCCTACGGCCCTAATTGTGCCAGCCGCCGGGGATATGGCAACACCGATGACCTCATCCGTGGTTATGTGGAGACCCAATACCTCACCCAGATTACCCCACGCACAGACTTTGGGTTGCTGATTGATAAACTGAAACAGGAAATGTATGTATTCAAGGAAGGCAAGTTGCTGACCACACTGATGATCTCCACCGGCAAACCCACCCGGCAGCAGCCTTGGAACGAAACCCCCTCCGGCGAATTTCTGATGGTCAGCCGCACCGGTGACTTTCCTGCCGGCAACCTCACCTGTGCCATGGGTATGCGCATCAACGGCGGCTGTTTGATTCATGAAGTGCCGTACTTAACCAATGCGGTCACTCAGTATCGCGACTATAGTGCCCAGGAGGCGCAGCTAGGTACCAAGGCCAGCCATGGCTGTGTTCGAGTACAACGAAAGAACAACAGCGACGGCATGAACATGACCTGGCTGTGGAACAACATCAAGGTCAACACCAAGGTTTTGGTGTGGGACGATGCGCCGGGCAGGTTTTATGAGTATCCTTCCGATGACATGATGCTGTACTTTAACCCCACCGGCGGCAAATTTTATCATCTGGATCAGAACTGCCGCAGCATTCGCGACCGCTACCTGCCGCTCAAGGGTTCGTTTACCTATGCGCAATTGGATGATGCGGAAAATCGCAAGCTGACGCCTTGTTCATCGTGCAATCCGCCCATCCGCAAATCCGAGATTGATGAAATCAACCGCAAAAACGGCTTTTAACCAGCCCTGAACGCGTCTGCGCAGTTGCGCAGGCTGGTCAAACACGATATACTGTGCACAGTTGACCGGCCAATCCGCCGGTAAGGAGGTCTGACTGTGGAGTTCAAGATTAAAAACGACATTGGCACGATCTATATCTCCGAAGAGGTCATGCTCAAAGTGGTCGGTTATGCGGCGCTGGAATGCTACGGCATTGTAGCTATGTCCTCTAAGCGTGCCAAGGACGGTATTGTAGAATGGCTGGGGCGCGAAAACCTTAGCAAAGGCGTCCAGATCAAGTCCGTGGACGGCATGGTGGATGTCGACTTGTACATTGTTGTGGAATACGGCATTTCTGTAACCGCCGTTTGCACTGCCATCAAGGAAGTCGTCAAGTATAAGCTGGAAAGCATGACGGGCATCCAGGTGCGCAATGTCAATATTATTGTAGAGGGCATTCGCGTTTAAGCGGCCGCTCTGAACGGAGGGATAGTTTTGCCTGACATCACTTACGTGGATGCCGTGATGATGCGTGAAATGGTCATCGCTGGCGCTGCGCTTTTAGAAAAAAACCGCGACGCAGTCAATGCGCTTAATGTGTTCCCTGTCCCGGATGGTGACACGGGCACGAATATGTCTATGACCATGATTTCTGCCGTGCGTGAAATGAACGGCAAGGAGCTGACCACTACAAGCCAGGCGGCGGCGGCCTTGGCCAAAGGTGCGTTGCGCGGTGCCCGGGGCAACAGCGGTGTTATTTTGTCGCAGCTGTTCCGCGGCTTTGCCAAGTCTCTGGATGGTGTGGACAAAGCCACCCCTGTCCAGATTGCCGATGCGTTTAAAGTCAGCGCAGATACGGCATACAAAGCAGTAATGAAACCCAAGGAAGGCACCATTCTGACTGTCGCGCGTGTGATTGCAGAACACGCCGTCAAACAGGCACAACAGCAACCGAATGACGTTTTAGCGCTGTTCCGTGTCGTATTGACCAGCGGTGAAAGCATCCTCAAACAAACGCAGGAAATGCTGCCCGTGCTTAAACAGGCTGGTGTGGTGGATGCCGGCGGCCGTGGCCTGCTGCTGTTGCTTACCGGCGCTGACGCCGTGTTGCGTGGCGAGCAGATTGAGGATGCCCAGGTTGATATGTCTGGTGATTTCCACACAGAAGCGGAAATCGTGGATGACCATGATGCGCTTGATGAGATTCACTTTGCGTATTGTACCGAGTTCTTGGTGCAAAACCTGTTGCCAGAGGTGCGGGAAGCCGACATCGTTTCTTTCCGCCGCAAACTTAACCGTATTGGCGACTGTGTGATGGTAGTAGGCGATCAGACATTGCTGAAAGTGCATGTGCACACCAATGAGCCGGGCAAAGCGCTGCAATATGCTGCAATGCTGGGCGAAATGGATGAAATCAAGATCGATAACATGCTGCAGCAGAAGCGCGAAAAAGATGCGCTGGATACTCCTGCGGCACCGCTAAAAGATTTTGGTATGGTGTCGGTATCGCTGGGGCAGGGTTTTTCGGCCATCTTTAAGGATTTGGGTGTAGACAGTGTAGTGGACGGCGGCCAGACCATGAACCCCAGCATTGAGGATCTGCAAAAGGCTGTGGACAGCGTGCCCGCAGATACTGTCTTTGTGTTGCCCAACAACGGCAACATCACGCTGGCGGCGCGCCAGGTGGCAGAACTATCCGAAAAACGCGTGATCGTTATCCCCACCAAAAACGTGGCGATGGGCATTGCTGCTGTCGTTGCTTTCCAGCCAGATTTCCCGGCGGAGGACAACGAACAGCGCATGAATGAAGCGGCCCAGCGTGTGCGTACCGGCACGGTAACCTATGCTGTGCGCGATTCTGAATATCAGGACATGCACATCAAGGCCGGCAGCATTATCGGCCTGACCAATGGCGAAGTGACATGCAGCGGCGATTCCACCGATGCCATTTCTATGGAGTTGCTGCGCGGCTTGGTCACGGAGGACGATGGCCTCATTACCGTTTATTATGGCGAAGATACGCAGCGTGAGGATGCTGAAAACCTGGCAGCCAAGGTAGCAGAAGAGTTTTGCACCTGCGATGTAGAGGTACACTCCGGCGGTCAGCCGTTGTACTATTACCTGCTGTCGGTCGAATGACAACACAAGATACAGGGGCCGCCGCAGGCGGCCCTTTTTCCATCCAGCCTCGTCAGCTGCGATTACAGGATTTGCGCGGCCTGGGTAAGGCGCGGGTGCAGGCGCTGCATCAGGCAGGCATTCATACGGTTGTTGATTTGCTGATGGATATCCCGGTTGCCTATCAGGACACCTCTCGCACGATGAATATCTGCAACCTTAAGGCTGGCGAAACCGTTTGTGTAGCCGGCACGTTGGAACAACTGCGTCTGCGCTATAATGGCAAATTAAGCGTGGTGCAGGGCTTTCTGCGCGATGACACCGGCGGTTTGGGGCTGGTTTGGTTTAACCAGCCCTGGATGGCTAAGCAGCTGCGCCGAGGCGATGTGCTGGTACTATATGGCTGTGTAGAGCGTTATAAGGATTCCCTGTCGCTGCAAAACCCGGCCCGTGTTATGGAGCGTGGCATCCTTCCCGTTTACCGGCCTATCGATAATGTACCGGCCAAAACACGAGCAGCTTGCGTACGGGATGTGTTGCCCTATGTCGAGGACATTTGCCCGGAAACGCTGCCTGATGGGTTGCGAGAGCGGCATGGACTGATGGGGCTTGCACAGGCCCTTCATGCAGCACATGCGCCTGCGGATCAGGAGCAGCTGCGTAAAGCCAAGCGACGCTTTGCCTTTGAAAACCTGCTTTTATACCAGACGGTCATTCGGCTGCTGCGTGGGAGCGTCAGCCAAGGCATCCGGTTGGCTGCCCCGCCCGGCTTTGCGGAGGGCTTTTGGGCTGCTTTTCCGTTCCAACCCACTTTAGCACAACAAAAGGCGCTGAACATCATTGCAGGCGATATGGACAGCGGCAGGCAGATGCGCAGGCTGTTGCAGGGCGATGTGGGGTCGGGCAAAACGGCGGTTGCGCTGGGGGCGGTTGCAGTGGTTGCCTCCAATGGCTATCAGAGCGCTTTGATGGTGCCCACAGAAATCCTGGCGCGCCAGCATTTGGAAAGCGCCCGGCGCTATCTGGAGCCGCAGGGCATTGGCTGCGGCCTGCTGCTGGGCGGCATGCGCAGCGCTGAAAGGCGCGAGGCCCTGGATGCCATTGCTTCCGGGGCCTGGCAGCTGGTCATTGGCACCCATGCGCTGTTGGGTGAGCAGGTGCAGTATCAAAACCTTGGACTGGTCATCACCGATGAACAGCACCGCTTTGGCGTCCGCCAGCGCGGGCGACTGGAGGAAACACAGGACATATCCCCGCATGTGCTGGTCATGTCCGCCACGCCCATTCCGCGAACGTTGGCCATGGTTGTGTATGGTGACCTAGATGTGACCGTGCTCAACGAGATGCCCAAGGGCCGCCAGCCTGTTCAAACGCATATCGTACCCGCACACAAGCGTGAAGATATGTACGCTTTCATCCGCCAGCGCGTGCAGGCCGGCGAACAGGCCTATGTGGTGTGTCCACTGTTGGAGGAAAACGAAGAGAGTGATGCTGCAAGCGCACGCGGCGTATTTGCAGAGCTATCCATCGGTGGTCTGAAAGGGTTGAAACTTGGCCTTGCGTATGGCAGCCAGACTTCCCAGGAAAAGGAAGAAACGCTTTCTCAATTTCGGGCGGGGAAAATCCAGGTGCTGGTGGCTACCACGGTGGTGGAGGTGGGCGTGGATAACCCCAATGCCACGATCATGGTCATTGAAGGCGCTGACCGGTTTGGGCTGTCACAGTTGCATCAATTACGCGGGCGCGTGGGGCGCGGCGATAAGCGCAGCTGGTGTTTTCTGCTGGGGGACGCAAATGATCGGCTCAAGGCGCTGTGCGTCAGCCAGGATGGCTTTGCCATTGCTGAAAAAGATTTACAATTGCGTGGGCCGGGGGATTTCTTAGGCACGCGGCAGCATGGACATTTTGCCCCCGATGCGCTGGGCCTGAGCGATATGCCGTTGATAGAGGAAACGCGCGCCTGCGTGCAGGATTTGGTGCAAAACCCGGCGTTTTCGGCAGAATGGGCGCAGGTACAGCAGGTTGCTATGGTCAAATATGAGCGTGCGGTCAAAGACATTGCCATGCATTAACGTGGCGTTGCCTGCCTTGACACCCTCTGTGGCCGATGTTACGATCAAATCCGCACAGGGCAAAGGAGAATGCGGATGATCTACCTGGACAATGCAGCCACCACCATGGTGAGTCCCCGCGTGCTGGACAGCATGCTGCGCTTTTATACAGAGGATTATGGCAATGCATCCGGCGTGCACGCATTGGCACGCGCCTCGCGCAAAGCCGTGGAGCAGGCGCGCCGGGAGGTGGCGGATGCGATTGGTGCCAATGCCAATGAAGTGTTCTTTACCGGCAGCGGCACGGAAAGTGATAACTGGGCCATTAAGGGCGTGGCAGAGGCCGCACGCCCAGGTTGCCATATTGTAACCAGCGCGGTAGAGCATCACGCGGTGCTGAATACCTGTTTGTGGCTTCAACAGCGGGGGCACCCGGTCACCCTGGTGCCGGTGGATAGCAATGGGCTGGTACATCCTGATGATGTCCGGCGAGCCATTACCCCGGATACCGGCCTGATTTCGGTCATGGCTGCCAATAATGAGGTGGGTACATTGCAGCCGGTTAAGGAAATTGGCTTCATCGCACGCGAGCACGGCATTCCTTTCCATGTGGATGCGGTGCAGGCCATGGGCGCAGTTGATGTGGATGTCAATGCCTGGCAGGCCGATTTACTATCCCTGTCTGCACACAAATTCCATGGGCCCAAGGGCGTAGGCGCATTATATGTGCGAAGAGGGACGCCCATCCGGCCGTTGCTGCATGGCGGTGCGCAGGAAACCGGACGCCGCGCAGGCACTGAGAACGTTGCGGGCATTGTGGGCATGGGCACGGCCCTCTGTTTGACTCAGGAAAACAAGGAAGAGGCTGTACCGCGCGTGCGCGCGCTGCGCGACCGGTTGATAGAGGGTATTCTGTCCAATATACCGGGCGCGCATCTGAACGGGCATCAGACTTTGCGGCTTGCCAATAATGTCAATGTATACTTTGATGGCATCGAAGGTGAGGTGCTGCTACTCCGGCTGGATTTGCTGGGTATTGCGGCATCCTCAGGCGCGGCTTGTACATCGGGCGTGCTGGAGCCTTCACATGTGCTGACCGCCATGGGGCGCACCCGTGCACAGGCGCGCAGCGCCATACGCTTTTCATTGTCCGATGGCAACACATTGGACGAAATCGACCAGGTGCTGCAGGTGCTGCCCCAACTGGTGGCCGACCTGCGCGTACACTAATGCTTTACAACAAGGCTTATTGCCGGGAGATACGATGGCGGAGATTCACGGAAATACTGAGGGTGTACGCAAAACCCTGCTGGAGGAAATGGAAACCCTCTACGACTATCCCATTGGCCGCGATGAATTTTTGCCCGAGGATTTGGGCAGCGCCATGGCAAGCTTATCCGCGCGCATCAACCGCGAAATTGCGGTGTATATCGCGCGCTCCGGCCGTGTGATGGATGTAACCATCGGCACGGTCGATAACGTAGAACTGGCCGATGTACGCTTAAGGCGCAATGAAGCGCGCCTGTCCGGCGTCCGGTGTATCCATACCCATCCGGGCGGCAGTGCTGAGCTTTCGGATGTGGATTTGTCTGCACTCAAAACGCTGATGTTAGATGCCATGTGTGCGATAGGGGTAAGCGCACAGGGCCAGGCTACCGGCGTATCGGCTGCCTTTCATGGCATCCAGGATCAGGAAGGCCAGCCCGAACTGACGCCGTTGGTGGCGCTTCCAGATATCCCGCAGGAAGAATGGATGGCCCGCATCTTGGTCAGCGACAGCATACGATCCGACGCCCAGCTGGAGACCAAGTCAGAACAGGAGCATGCCTTGATCGTGGGCTTGTCCAGAGTAGAGGACTTGGATGAACTGGAAGCGCTGTGTGAAAGCATAGGGCTGATCGTGGTGGGGCGCTCGGCGCAGCTGAAGACACGGCCTGACCCGGCCACCTATGTGGGCAGCGGCAAGGCACAGGAGATTGCACTGGAAGCGCAAGCGCTGCAAGCGGATGCCGTCATCGTGGATGATGAGCTTACCAATGCCCAGCAAAACAATTTAGAAAGCATCATCGGCCTCAAGGTGCTGGACCGCACCACTTTGATTTTGGAAATTTTTGCGCAGCGCGCCACCACGCATGAAGGGAAGCTACAGGTGGAATTGGCGCAGTTGAACTACCGTGCCAGCCGACTGATTGGCAAGGGCCTGGTACTTTCGCGCATCACATCCGGCGTGGGCACACGCACGCGCGGCCCTGGCGAAAGCAAGCTGGAAATGGACAGGCGCTACATCCGCGGCCGCATCAATGCCCTGCGTGGGGAACTGGATGAACTGGTCAAACAGCGTGCCCTGCGCCGCCGCAACCGCGAGCGATCAGCCGTGCCGGTGGTGGCGCTGGTCGGGTATACCAACGCAGGCAAGTCCAGCCTGCTAAACCGTCTGTCGGGTGCGGATGTCTATGTAGAAAATCTGCTGTTTGCCACGCTGGATGCGGTGTCCCGGCGCATGGTGCTGCCGGACGGCGGGGAGTTTATTTTGGTAGACTCGGTCGGTTTTATCAGCAAACTTCCCACAGAACTCGTTGAGGCTTTTCATTCTACCTTAGAGGAAGCTGTGCTGGCCGATGTGCTGGTGCTGGTGCATGACGCCGCCAATCCGGAGTGGATGGAGCAACGCCGGGTGGTGAATCATGTGCTATCCAGCCTGGGAGCAGATACCCAGCCGCGCATTGAGGTGCTGAACAAATGGGACTTGGTCGGGCGCGATGCAATGCCCGAACTGCCCGGCGCCTTGCAAGTATCTGCACGCACCGGCGAGGGCATGGAGGAACTGCTACAGGCCATTTCAGCGACCCTGCGCACACAGGAAACGTCCGTCCAGGTGCTGGTGCCCTTTGCCGATTATGGCGCATTGCATGAGCTGCGCAGCGTCGGACGCCTGGAAAATGAGGAACACCTGGACAGCGGCACGCTGGTAACGGTGGCAGGCCCTGTGCAGGGTATCCACCGCGTGCTGGCCAAATACCAACTCAATCAAGCATTACAGGAGTAAACACGTGCTAAACCGCATTGTCGCTATCACTGCCATTATTCTGTCCCTGGGCAGCCTAGGGGCGGATACCATTGCCAAACGCACCAATCTGGGCGCATCGCTGTATTTGGTCAACCGGGACTATGTACTATCGCAGGATTATGTGCCAGATGACCTGGTGCGCCCTAAGGTACATACCCAGTACGGCAACATCACCATGCGCGCGGAGGCCGCTTTGGCCCTGGAGGAGCTGTTCAAGGCCGCCAAGGAAGAGCAGGGATATGTGCTGGAAGCAGTCTCTGGCTACCGCAGCTATGCCAAGCAAAAAGCCATCTATAACCGCAAAATAAAAAGAACCGGCAGCGTTGAAAAGGCACAGCTGCTGGTAGCCCCACCAGGCAGCAGTGAGCATCAGTTAGGACTGGCCATGGACATAGGCCGTAAAAGCGGCACAGGCCTGAATGCCGGGTTTGGAAAAACCAAGGAAGGCAAATGGGTGGCCGAAAATGCGCACCGTTTTGGTTATATTATCCGCTACAAGGCGGAATGGACGCACATAACCGGCTATGCCTATGAGCCCTGGCACATCCGCTATGTGGGCAAGGAGCATGCAGAACAGATTTATCGCCTGGATGTGCCGCTGGAAATCTATTTAGAAGCATTGACCGAGGCGATGCTCAATCAATCCTTGCTGGGAGGGATACAGCCATGATGAGGCAACGGATAGCGCTGCTGCTCAGTCTGCTGCTGGTTTTTATACCGCTTGCAGCAATGGGCGAGGGGCAGGAGCCTGAATGGGTGTATCCCATCACTGCGGATATCTTGGAAAACCGCAACGGTTTTTTGACCATCGCCAGCCGGGACGAATTGCTCGACAGTGATTTTGTGCCGCGCAACCTGCAACGCGTCAATGTACGCAGCGTTGTGGCAGACCCACAGCTGCGCAAGGAAGCCGCATTGGCCCTGGAGGCCATGTTTGCTGCTGCGCAAGAAAACGGATATACACTGTATATTAAAAGCGCCTACCGCAGCTATCAGACACAGAACACCATGTATCACAACCGTCTGGAAAAGTATAAAAAAGATGACGGCGTGGTAGCTTATCCGGGCTCTTCTGATCATCAGACCGGGCTGGGCGTGGACGTGCTTAACTATGAGTGGACACGCAAGGAAGGCATGACGCCTGCCTTTGGTGAAACTGCCGAGGCGAAGTGGATGGCCTCGGTGTGTGCCGAATATGGCTTCATCCTGCGGTATTTAGAGGGCAAAGAAGATATCACCGGTATCATTTACGAACCCTGGCATTTCCGCTATGTAGGGGAGCCGGTCGCACGATATATTATGGATAATGGCTTAACCTTGGAAGAATTTACGCAGGAATACCGCGCTGCCATTGCAGACTATGAAGCAGCAGGCGGCGATTTTGCCGCACTGGCCCGGCGCTTAACCGCCTTGCCAGAGGCCGTTACCTTGACACAGACCGACAGCGAAGGGGACAGCGAGGTATCCTTCGGCGGAGGATTGCAATGAGAACATACAAAGGCGCCAGGCTGCTGGCGTTTTTTCTGTTACTGGCGATGATAATGCCGCAGGCATGTGCCGTGCAGGTAGACGATCCTTCTTTGCCGCAGGTCCTTTCATACCATGGTATACTGTGCTTGGTGAATCGTGATCGAAAGGTAACCAAGAAGTACGTGCCACCTGACTTGGTTGTGCCCAAGGTAGCCCTGAACAAAAAAGGGCGGGAGGATGCTGTTATGCTGCGCGCCGAAGCAGCGCACGCATTGGAGGCCTTGTTTGAAGCAGCGCTGCAGGAGGAGCACACGCTGCTTGCAGCATCAGGTTATCGCAGCTTTGGCATTCAGGATTTGCTTTTCCAAGCCAAGGTAAAGGAAGTAGGTACAAAACAAAAGGCATGGCGTACCGTGTCACCGCCCGGCGCAAGCGAGCATCAGTTGGGGCTCGCTATGGACGTACAAAGCCCCACCGTGCCCCGCCTGAATCGTGCATTTGGCGAGTCTCCTGAGGGGATCTGGTTGGCACAAAACGCACATCGGTTTGGTTTTATCATACGGTATAAACAGGAATGGCGAGAGATAACAGGCTATCGGTATGAACCCTGGCACATACGCTATATAGGCATTTCACATGCATCTGCTATATACGAGCTGGATATCCCCTATGAAACCTATTATACTGCCCTGTTGAACATACCGGAGTATATACTGCTTCAGGGGACTGATGTGCTTTTAAAAAACCTTGTACGCGACGTACTGGATGGGAAAGAAATCCCTACAGCATTACGCGTTACAACACCTGAAGAACAAGTGGAAACGCTGGAATCAGCAACAAAAGCATACCTAAGCACGCAAGAAACCTATGCACAGGCTGTTGCTCGCTGCTTCCCCGCATGGTTGCAAATAGAGGATTGTGATGAGCTCGCTGAGTGACAAACTGCGGGCCATGAGGCCCT
>JAXGRA010000003.1:0-197287 GCA_040766135.1 Christensenellales bacterium | reverse complement strand
GCCCCTGCCGGTGTAGCAGCACATCGGCACGCTGTTTCATGGGATCTTCCTCACCGCCTGCTGGACGCGCCCGGCAATGGAAGCTGCGTCCAGCCCCTGCTGATGCAGCAGTTTATCCCGCTTTCCATGCGTCACAAAGACATCGGGCAGGGCTAACATAGCGCGCGGGCCGGTCAGCCCATGGGCCGTGCAGTATTCGGCCACCGCGCTGCCAAAGCCGCCGATCAGCACATGCTCCTCCAGCGTCACAAACGGTATGTGTTCCTTCGCCAAGCGGCGCAGCAACGATTCATCCAGCGGCTTGACGCTGCCTGCGCTGATGACCACAGCCTGGATACCTTCGTCCGCCAGCAAACGCGCGGCAGACAGCGCTTCAGCCACCATGCTGCCGCTGGCCAACAGCGCCACGTCTTTGCCCTCCGCCAGCACTTCCCATTGCCCCGGCACAAACGGTTTGCCGGGGTAGGGCGGCTGTTCGGGCGCCTCGGCGCGCGGGTAGCGGATGGCCACGGGGCCGGAATGCGCAAGCGCCCATGCCATCATGCCCTGCAGCTCCTCCACGCAGCGCGGGGCCAGCACCGTCATGCCGGGGATCATGCGCAGGTAGGACAGGCCAAACACGCCATGGTGCGTGGGGCCGTCCTCGCCGCCCAGCCCGGCGCGATCCATTAAAAAGACTACGGGCAGGTTTTGCACCGCAACGTCGGCAATCAACTGGTCAAAGCCGCGCTGCAAAAAGGTATCGTAAATGGCTACAAAAGGCCGCAGCCCGCCGCGCGCCATGCCGGCGGCCAGCGTGACGGCGTGCTCCTCCGCGATGCCCACATCAAACAGGCGCGTGGGGTGTTCGTCTCGGAAGGTGCCCAACCCGGTGGAATCCACCATCGCCGCCGCCACCGCTACAATGCGCTGGTCGGTACGGGCGCGCTGGGTCAACCAAGCTCCCGCCGCCTTGCCAAAGGAGCGCCCTGCGCTGCTTGTTGCGGGCGAGCCGCTGTGCCGGTCAAAGGGCTGCACGCCGTGCATGCGCGCGGGCTCGCTTTCGGCAGGCGTGTAGCCCTGCCCCTTGGTGGTCACGATGTGCAGCAGCACGGGCTCTTCCAACATGCGCGCACGGCGCAAAAATGTTTCCAGCGCCTTTTCATCCTGCCCGTCCACCGGCCCCAAATACCGGAAGCCCAGCGCGTCAAAGAATTTATCGTGCACAAATACATTGCGCAGATGATTTTTAAAGCCCTGCACCATATGATGCAGCGGCTTGCCCACCAATGGCAGGCGCTTGAGCACACGCTCCACCGCGCGCTTGGCATGAATCCACCCGCGGCTGGTGCGCATATACGTCAAATAATTGGACAGCGCGCCCACATTGGGCGCAATGCTCATCTGGTTGTCGTTGAGGATGACAATCAGCCGCGTTTTGCAGCTGCCGGCATCGTTGAGCGCTTCATAACACATGCCGCCGGTCAGCGCGCCATCGCCCACCACGGCCACTACATGCTCATCGCCGCCCTGCAAATCCCGCGCGCGGGCCAGCCCCAGCGCTGCGGAAATGGCCGTGGAAGCATGGCCGGTGCCATAGGCGTCGTGCTCGCTTTCCGTAATGCGCGGAAAGCCGCTCAGCCCGCCAAACTGGCGCAGCGTGTGCATGCGGCCATACCGGCCGGTTAATATCTTGTGGGTATAGCACTGATGCCCCACGTCAAATACAATCTTATCCTTGGGCGTATCAAACACGCGGTGCAGCGCCACGGTCAATTCCACCGCGCCCAGATTGCTGGCCAAGTGGCCGCCGCAATGCGCTACGGCGTCAATAATGGCCTCGCGGATTTCGGGCAGCAGCGCCTGCACCTGTTTGTCGGTCAGGTTTTTGATATCCTGCGGGGAGTGAATGTCGGACAGCACGGTACGCTCCTTTGCCGGTGGTTTGCTCAATTATACCATGCCGGGCGCGCCGCTGCGCGTAAGCTGCGCCACCACCTCATGCGCCAGCCACAGCCCCGCCACGCCGGGCGCAAACACCATGCTGCCCGGCGGCTGCACGGTCACCTGCGGCGGCACCGGCGAGTACACCACGCGCAGATGCGCAACGCCCCGGCGCTTCAGCTCCCGGCGCATCACCCGCGCCAGCGGACAGCCCGAGGTATCCTGGATATCGGCGGCCATAAACCCGGCAGGCGAGATGCGGTTGCCCGCGCCCATGGCGCTGACAATAAATATTCCAGACTGCTGCGCGCGCACGGCTAACTCCACCTTGGCCGATACCATGTCCACCGCGTCCACAATGGCGTCATAGCCATCCAGCGGCCAATCATCCCAGGTATCCTGTGTATAAAACCGGGGGATGGCGCGCACCTGGCAGGCCGGGTGAATGTCGCGGATGCGCTGCACCATGGCCTCGGCCTTGTTGCGCCCTAGCGTGCTGGTCAGCGCGACGATCTGGCGGTTCAGGTTGCTCATCGCTACGGTGTCGCCGTCTATTACATCCAGCGCGCCTACACCGGCGCGGGCCAGCGCCTCACAGGCATAGCCGCCCACGCCGCCCACGCCAAACACCGCCACCCGGCTGTCCTTGAGCGCCGCCACGCCTGCATCGCCCACCAGCATGCGGCTGCGCGCCCACGGATCAGGCTGTGGGCTGTTCATCGCACCATGCACTAAATCGTAACCTCGGCATCAGGCGATGGGATATCCTGATATGTTTCCAGTATCTGCGCGGCTTCGCCGGACAGGTAGTCCTCGGCCTGACGGGCGGCCAGGCCGGTAAAGCGCGCGGGGTCAAGCAGATCGGGCAGTTCGTCAGGCGACAAGCCAAAGGCCGGGTCATCGGCAATGCGCTCTAACAGGTCATTGGGCAAGCCCTCCTGCTTGATGCGCTGGCCGGCGGCCATGGCGTGCTGCCGGATGCGCTCGTGCAGCGTCTGGCGGTCGCCGCCCTTGCGCACGGCGTGCATCATGATGTCCTCGGTAGCCATGAACGGCAGCTCCTCGCGCAGGCGCTGTTCAATCACGCGGGGGTATACCACCAACCCGGAAGCTACATTGGCAAACAGCACCAGCAGGCCGTCGGTGGCCAAAAACCCTTCGGCTAAGGACAGCCTGCGGTTGGCGCTGTCGTCTAACGTGCGCTCCAACCATTGCTCGGCGGCAGTCATGGCAGCATTTTGCACGTTGGAGATCACAAACCGCGCCAGCCCGGCCATGCGCTCGCAGCGCATGGGGTTGCGCTTGTACGGCATCGCAGAGGAACCCACCTGGCTGCGCTCAAACGGCTCCTCCACCTCTTTTAAGTGCGCAAGCAGCCGGATATCGTTGCTGAATTTATGCGCGGTCTGCGCAATCTGGCTGAGCAGCGCCAGCACGCGGCTGTCCTGCTTGCGCGAATAGGTCTGCCCGGTCACGGGCATGCTGCGCTCAAAGCCCATGGCCTGTGCGGTGAGGCGGTCAAGTTCCAGCACCTTGTCCACATCGCCGTCAAACAGCGCCAGGAAGGAGGCCTGCGTGCCGGTGGTGCCCTTGCAGCCCAGCGGCAGCAAACTATCCAGGACCTGGTCGGTTTCCAATAAATCACACAGCACATCGTACAGCCACAGGCAGGCGCGCTTGCCCAGCGTGGTGGGCTGCGCGGGCTGGAAGTGCGTAAAGCCCAGCACCGGCACATCCTTATGCTGCCAGGCAAAGGCATGCAGCGCGCGCGCCACCTGCACCAGGCGCGCACGCACCAGCTGCAGCCCCTCGCGCAGCAGCAGCACATCGGCATTGTCGCCCACATAGCAGCTGGTGGCGCCTAAGTGGATGATGGGGCGCGCGGTGGGGCATACATCGCCATAGGCATGCACATGCGCCATCACATCGTGCCGCAGCGTGCGCTCATGCTGGCGCGCGGCGTCAAAGTCAATGTTGGTGATGTTGGCGCGCAGTTCGTCCAGCTGCGCATCGGTGATGGGCAGGCCCAGCGCCTGTTCGCACTCCGCCAAAATGACCCACAGCCTGCGCCAGGTTTCAAACTTGTGCTGCTCGCTGAAGATACGCTGCATGGGCAGGCTGGCATAGCGCGCCGAAAAAGGGGAACGATAGGTGGTGTAATCCATTATGTGACCTCCTTGGGGGCGTGGCTGCCGCCCGCCGTTGCAATGTCGTAATGCGCGCTGTCCTCCTGCGGGCGCTGTACAACGGAGATTACCTTTTCATGCTGCACGGCCTGCGCCTGCGTGGCCCAGGCAAAGGAAAACTTCCCGTGGTTGGCGGCGGCGCCCACCTCGCCCCGGCGGTTCAGGCACACCATCGCGATGTTGCCCGGCACACGGCCGCGCATGAGCAGCGTGTGGTGCACCTCCCGCACCGACAATTCCGCCGCGGCCTGCGGGTGCAGCCCCCGGCGCATATGCTCCACCGCGCGGAAGCTGATAACGCCCTTCATGATGTCCTCGCCCACGCCGGTGGCAGCCGCAGCGCCTACGGCGTTGTCGGCATAAAAGCCTGAGCCAACCAGCGGCGAATCGCCCACCCGGCCGGGCAACTTGAACCCCAGCCCGCTGGTGGACACGCCCACGGCGATGTCGCCATGGGTAGACAGCGCGCAGAAGCCCACGGTGTCGTGTCCCTCCGGCGTAATCTGCTGTATACGTGGGGCGGGCAGCACACGGGCCACCTCGCCTGCGGCCACAGCCTCCTGCCAGCGCGCGCGGGCAGCCTCGGTGAGCAGTTCCTCCGGCTCATAGCCGCAGGCCCGTGCAAAGTCCTCCGCCCCTTTGCCAGCCAGCAGCGCATAATTGGTGCGCAGCATCACATCGCGCGCGATGCGCGTGGGGTGGGCAAAGCCTTTCATCGCCGCCACCGCGCCCATCTGCAGCGTGCGCCCGTCCATCACGGCGGCGTCCAGCTCCACCTCGCCTGCGGCGTTGGGCAGCCCGCCCTTGCCTACAGATTGCTCCGAGATGTCGTTTTCCACCGGCTCAATGGCGCGGATAACAGCCTCCATGGCGTCCCCGCCCTGCGCCAGCCACGGCGCCGCCGCTTCCACGGCATGGACAGCAAACGCCCACGTCCCCACGATTGCCCACATAGGTACCTCCGATGATATGATACAGGGATTATAGCACGTTCCCCTGCGGTGTTTAACCATAACATACGCCGGTACATTGGGTTGCCCGGTTTTGCATGGCAATGCTATGATAGCGCTATCATGGGGCGCAGGGCTGTACAGCGCCCAGCACGAAAGGAAAACGCGATGGCAGTTCCTATACTGGAGATCACCAACCTCACCAAAACCTTCCCCGGCGGCATCACGGCGGTGGACAATGTGTCGCTGACCATTCATGCGGGGGATATTTACGGTTTCATCGGCAAAAACGGCGCGGGCAAGACCACCACGCTGCGCGCGGTGGCGGGTATATTGCGCTTTGACGCGGGAAGCATCCGGGTGGATGGCATTTCCGTGGCCGATGACCCCGTGGCCTGCAAGCGCAGGATTGCCTACATCCCCGATAACCCCGACCTGTACGAGTTTTTGACGGGGACACAGTACCTCGACTACTTAGCCGATGTGTTTGAAGTGCCTAAGCAGGAACGCACAACACGCATTGAACAATATGGCGACGCGCTGGATTTAACGGGGCGATTGAGTGATTTGATCAGCACCTACTCGCACGGCATGAAGCAAAAGTTAGCCATGATGGGCGGGTTTCTGCACGCGCCGCGGCTGTTTTTGATGGACGAGCCCTTTGTGGGGCTGGATCCTGAGGCCGTGGTGCGTGTACGGCGCATCATCCGGGATTTCTGCCAAAGCGGCAGCGCGGTGTTTTTCTCCACGCATATCTTGGAGGTGGCCGAAAAGCTGTGCAACAAAATCGCGATGATCAAAGACGGCCGCCTGATGGCTTCGGGCGACACCGCCGCCGTGCGCGGCGATCAATCGCTGGAGGAATTTTTCCTTGAGGTGATGGAGCATGCGTAGCCTGCGGCTGCTGCTATACCCGCAGCGCGTGAACCTGCTGCGGCTTAACGAAATACGCCACACCCGCGATAAAAAGGAAAAGCGCCGCCTGATGGCGCTGTTGCCGGCCTATGCGCTGGCGGGGCTGATGCTGCCTGCGTATGGCACCATGTTAGCCTATGGGCTGTATACCGCCGATGCCAGCGATGTGTTAATCCTATACACCTGCGCGCTGTCTGCGGTGCTGGCGCTGGTGGTGTCCATCGTACGCGGGTATACCGTGCTGTTTGGCCGCCGGGATGCCGACCTGGTGGGCGCACTGCCCTTTTCCCAGGGGATGGTGGCGCTGTCGCGGCTGGTGCCCATGTACCTGTCGGCGCTGCTGTCTACCCTGCTGCTGATGGCCCCGGCATGCGTGTTGTATATGCTGGCTGCCGGTGTAACGGCAGGCACGCTTGTCAAACTGCTGCTGATAATCCTGTGTACGCCCATGCTGCCCACCGCGCTGGGGGTCGTGGGCAGCGCCAGCATCGCCTGGGTGGGCGCGCGTTTCCGGCACAAGAATTTGCTCATCGTGCTGCTGGGCGTGCTGGCCACGGCGGGTATCGTGGTGGCTGCGCAGATATTGCCCATGAAGGTCGCGCAATCCGGCGCGCAGCTGTACACGCTGGTGGATGCAATCAAAGCGCCGCTCACCGCGCTGTACCCGCCCGCGCTGTGGGCAAACGAAGCCATGCAACCGCAGGGCGTATGGCAGCTGGTGCTGTTTGTGCTGGTCAACGCATTGCCGCTGGCCGCAGCCGTGGGCATATTGGGGCGCACCTATTATGCGCTGCACGATGCGGTGATGGTGGTCAAACGCACGCGCAGGCGTGAAAAATCGGCTGATTCACGCAGCCCGCTGTGCGCGCTGGTTCAAAAGGAGCTGCGCGGCCTGCTGGGCCGCCCCATGTACCTGATGAACAGCTGCATCAGCATGTGGCTCACACCCATCATATTGTTTGCAGTAGCGCTGTTTATGCCCGATGCGCGCCAAATGCTTCAATCCCAGCCCGCGCTCCTGGCGCTGATCCGGCGCATGGCCCCGGTTATCTTGGCCGCGTTTTTGTCCATGACCAGCAGCACTGCGGTGGCGGTGTCGCTGGAGGGGCCTGCGGCCTGGCTGATGTGCACATGCCCGGTTGCGCCGGAAATTATATACCGCAGCAAGGTGATTACCTTTCTCATCGTCGCGCTGCCCACCATCCCGCTCTCCGTAATCGGCGCGCTGCTGCTAATCCCCTTAAGCGCAGGTGAAATAGCCGCGACCGTGCTGCTGTCTGCGGCGCTGTGCCTGTGGATGGGGGTGGCCGGGCTGCGGTGGGATGTGCGCTTCAAGCGCTTTACGTATAAAAACGAAATCGATATGATTAAACAATCCGCGCAGGTATTTCTGACCATGCTTACCGGCTTTACCACGCTGGCCGTGTGCGGTGCGGCGGTGTATTTCAGCGGCGGTTATTATGTGCTGACGGCCATCAGCTGCGCGGCGGTGCTGGCCGTGCTGTCCTGGGCGCTGTTCGCGCCGCTGGCCAAACGGCCGCTATATGTAATAGATTAAAAGGAGCAAAAACATGATTCACAAAACGTTTGATAATAGGACCCCGGCCATCATCTCGCCTGAAAACTATCGCTCCGGCAAAAAGTTCGCGGATATCTGCATCCTTACTTTCTCCTGCGAGGTGCGCGACAATGCGCTGGAGCAGTTTCCAGCCCAGAAAGTAGGCGCTTTGAACAGCGTTAACGGCCCTGTGCCAATATATGTCATGTCCTATAAGGGGCGTAACGTGGCGTTTTTCATGTGCCCCATCACGGCCCCCGTGGCCGCTATGAGCCTGGAAGAGGCCAGCCAGCTGCTGGGCGCTACCAATTTCATTATGTTCGGCTCCTGCGGCGTGCTGGACAGCGACATCGCGCAGGGCAAGCTGATCGTGCCCACGCATGCCTACCGCGATGAGGGCGTATCCTATCACTACCGTCCGGCAGACACGTCCTACATCCCCATCCCCACCAGCGATTTTATCGCGCAAGCCTTTGCAGAAATGGGCCTGCCGCATGTGCAGGGCCGCACGTGGACGACGGATGCCTTCTACCGCGAAACGCGCGGCAACATGGAAGCCCGCCGCGCCGAGGGCTGCATCGCGGTGGAAATGGAATGCGCAGCGCTGCAGGCCGTGTGTGATTTCAGGGGGTATAAGTATTACCCCTTCCTGATCAGCTCCGACCTGCTGGACAGCCCGCAGTGGGACCGCCGCATCTTGGGCAACGATGACGAGCGCGCGCACCAGCTGAAAACGTTCTACGTGGCGCTGGAGTTGGCTGCAAAACTATAAAATTTTTCTTTACACCGTGACGGTCATGCCGTCATACGATACCTGATACCCATGGGGCTGGAGCTGTTGTTCCAGCCCTTCATGCAGCAGGCCGCCGTTGTGCGAAAAATGGTTGGCAATCAGCTGCGTCCCCGCGTGCAGACAGCCTGCATCCGCAAGAAGCTGGCGCATTTTGATCAGGTCGGGCACGCCCATGTGATTGGTGCCCTCGCCCATCTGGCCGCAGGTACAGTCCAGGCTGACCAGGTCAAGCTTTTTGTCCCGGATATACTGCCAGGTGGCATCAGGGAAAATGCCGGTGTCGTTGCCGTACAGCAGCCATTTGTCGTTTTTCCCGATCAAATAGATAAAGCACTTTTCGTTGCGGGCATGCCGGGCCAGCAGCGGGACCACCGTGTAGCCCGCAATCTCCTGCGGCACAAACTCCGTCAGCTCCACGCAGGCCAGCTTGCTTTTTTCATAGGTGGTCTGTGTTTCCTCCACCATTTCGTCCATGCGGCGCTTGAGCGCGTCATTGCCGTACACCGTCATAAAGGAGCGCGTATCGCAAAAGCCTGGGCGACGATAGTACAGTTCGCCCGGCTGAAAATGATCCGAATGCGTGTGAGTAAGCAGCAGGTGTTCAATATCCGGCAGATTGATTTTATTGCGCAGCATGTGCAGATAGGTGTCCGGCGGCAGGTCGATGAGCAGCACGTCATCAACAATGGCCTGTGAGCGCGTGCGCAAATCCTTGCCGCCGCGGCGCGTGGCCTCGCGGCAAGTGTCACAGGCGCAGAAAAGGCCGGGGAATCCTTCGGCAGCAGCGGTGCCCAGATAGGTCAGTTTCATCGTTCTCTCCTTTTGCGCGTGGCGCTGTATTTTTCGGCAGTTGCCCCATTACACCACAGCCATATCGCTTTGGTCAATTATTGCAGTCACAGAAAAGAAAAAACCCGCTTCGCAGCGGGTAAATACATCGGTATAATCAACCAGCCTTTTGAGCGGGTTGGGTGTCCTCGGTTGTCTTGGCAGCCTTGGTGGTTTTGGTTGTCTTGGTGGCCTTTGTGGTCTTGGTAGTTTTTGTTGCAGTTTTACGCGGTGTGCGTTGTTTCTTTTCACGCGCCTGCTCGAAGGCCTCGTTCAGCTTGGCGGCGGCCTCGGCCCTGGCTTGGGCGCGCGCAGCCTCCTCATGCTCAGCCGATTCTTGCAGCAGCTTGTCCATCTGCTTCTGGGAACGGCTGTCCTTCATGCGCAGGTCCAGCATAAACGCACGGGGAAAGGCGAACAGTTTCTCGCCCACACTGTCAAAGGCTATGCGGATGCGCTTGCCTTCCTGCGAGATCACGCTGCCTTCACCATATCTTTCGCTAATAACTTTTTTGCCCGTCATCTTCATGGTTCTACCTCCCCTCATACACATAAATATACCACAAAACTTCCGCGCATGTCAATATCGGGATGTTTTATTCCCGTCAAGCACAAAGTCCTGTATATATTCTATGTGTATAGCAAGGAGGGGCGTTATAGGATATACGGCATCCCCTGACCGTCAAACCCGATTTCACAGCGGGACAGATACCAGGTTTTGCCCATGTCGTTGCTGCCCTGATAGAACAGGTGCACGCGGCCATCCTCGTCCCGGAACACATACGGATGACCCGATTCGCAGGCATTCCAGCTGCCCTCCGGGCCATTGGAAAGGAACGGCTGCACAAACAGCCTGCGGAAAAACACGCCATTCTCTGAAACAGCGCAGCCAATCTGCTGCGGTTTGCAGTTGTACGCACCGCCATAGAACATATACACCCGGCCCGCATGCACAATGGTGGCCGGGGCTTCAATACACTCGCCCTCCCAAGCCATTTCGGGCACCAATGCAGACTGAGCCATGGCCTGATGCCAGTCCGCACGGCCAAAAGCGCTGCCGGGGTCGGCCCAGGCCACGCCCACCTTTTGCACCCTCATGTCATGGTCACGGGTGGCAAAGTATAAAAACAGCTTATCCTCAAACAGGCATACATCCGCGTCAATGGCACGCCCGCAACACCAATTCCGCGTGGGGCGAAACACCGGATTTTGCTGGTTTTTAACAAAGTGGATGCCATCCTCCGACACCGCATGGCAAATGGCATCATTACGCCAATTACCATAGGTTTGATAAAATAGGTGTACCCGCCCTTCCAGCACAATGGCCCCCGGCGCGCCAATACCCTGCTGCTCGCAGGGCTGTGTCAACGGCACCTCTGCCACATCCTGCCAATGTTCCATATCTGTGCTGCGCGCAATGCCGATGCCTATTTTCATCGGATCCTGACTTAGCCGGATGGTGTAATACAAGTAATACGCACCCTGAAAACGCACCACCGCCGGATCCTTAGCAAAATGGTGGCGTTTGGTGTTGGTAAATAGCATTATTGCTTCTCCTTTTCGTTATAAAAAAGCAGGGACGGCAAGCCGTCCCTGCCAGAACAATGATTTTACTGAGACTGCTGAGCGTACAATGTGTTCGCTTCTTCTGTTAGAACATTACCACCGGCACCTTCCCAAGCCTTAACCATGTCATCAAAGTACTCTAAAGGCTGCTGGCCCGTGATAATCGCAATATAACCTTCGTTGAGTATCTTGTTGCATTCTGTAGCATACATTGCGTTGGACGGCAGTGCGCCAAAGATGGCGTTTGTGTATCCCTGATTGAAATCAGCCATAAAGGCATCGTACCAGGCAAAATCATAGGCATATGCCATATGCTGGAAGTCATAACTGTATTCTTCGGTGAACATAAACCAGGCAGCAGCACCAATGCCATTAACTGCGCTGGTATTGTTCTCCACCAGCATTTTGATAACCTTTTTCCCGTTCCAATCAACTACTTCAAAGTGTTCGCCCGGCATACCACGCGAAACCATGGTGGCCGTTTCCAAATCCATCATCATATCATCAATGATCTCCAACAAACGGCCAAACCGAGGCAGATCCGAGGTCAGCATGGAAGAGAAGTGTGTGCGTAGAGAAGTTACATGTGATTTGGTTGTGCCACATTGCCCATCTGCACCAATGGGCGGATGACCTGGGGCATACTCAATGGGCAAGCCTGTATCTTTGATAGCCTGCGCCATGCGTCCAACCATCTGTCCACCCAATACCGTAGAATCCACCCAATGGTAGAACTGTCCCATGCCGGACACACCAATGCGGCCATTCAGGAATGCATGCGAGATTGCCCAATAACCTCCCTGATTCTCCCCAGTGATAAACTCAGGATCCAGCACACCATCAGCATACCACTTGCGCAACAATGCAAGGGCATCTTTGGCGGCAGGTACAACATCGCCATATACAACCTTGCCATCATCTGTAGGCATCCACATACCACGCTGGAATCCAAATGCTCCATAGATGGCCCCCAGCGCTTCATTGCTTAGCGCATAGGTATCAGCTAAGCCGTTACCGTCGGGATCTTCTTTCGCAAACTGATAGAATACTTTCTCGATATCCTCCAGCTTTTCCGGCGGCTTGTCGATGCCTAGATTTTTCAGCCAATCTGTACGCCAAATAAACGGCTTGGTAACTGTATTGTACAAGCGGAATCCGGGAATGGAATACATGTTGGTGCCATCATACTTAGCATACGCCCAAGACTTTGACTCTGTTTCATCGATGTACTTGGCCAAGCGAGGAGCATGCTCACGGAAGAACTCCTCCGTCCAGCCGCCGATGATGCCTTGTTGGAAGTAGGCGTTAGCATCAATGCTCTGCATGATGTCCGGCACTTCGCCAGCAGAGATCATTAGATTAATTTGCTCTTGAGCGGAGGATTGCTCGACATTGATGGGCTTGAATACCACGCCATACTTGTCGTTCCAGTGTTTAACCATTAGCGGGTCTTCATCCAAGGGGCCGAAGTTGTACATGACCATCGTGTAAGTGTAGGGTTCTTCTGCTTGCATTACCGCGAACGGTAGGCTGACAAACACCATCAATGCCAGCAGCAGGATCGCAACTGTCCTTTTCATAGATATGCCTCCTTCTCGTTATGGGGTGATTATATTACGATGTGGGTATTGCCCACCAATCGCCACCAGATACTATCCTTTGATTGCACCCACCAGAGTTCCTTTGACGAAATAGCGTTGCAAAAGGGGATATATACACATAATTGGTAACATGCATACAAAAACAGTAGCTGCTTTGATGCTATCAGGCGAAGCGGTCTGTGACGTTTCACCGATGTTGGGGTTGATGTCCATCAACTGCTGGGTGCCTTCCAATAATATGCGGCGTACTACAACCTGCAAAGGATACAGTTCAGCACGGTTGATATAGATCGTGGCATCAAACCAAGCATTCCAATGCCCTACCATAACCCATAACGTGATGGTAGCCAGCACAGCCAAGGACACTGGAATATAAATAGAGAACAAGATACGAATGTTGTTGGCTCCGTCAATACGTGCGCTTTCTTCAAGCTCTAATGGCACACCTTGGAAAAAATTACGCATAACAATTAAATTATAGCTGCTAATCAATCCTGGTAAAATCAATACCCAGCGTGAATTGCGCAAGCCTAACTGCACATTCCACAAGTAGCTAGGAATCAAGCCACCACTAAAAAACATAGGAATAACAATCATGAGCATAAAAAACGAACGGAAAGGCAGATATTTTTTGCTGGTAGCATACGCACCAAACATTGTAACCAATAGCCCCAATGTCGTACCTGCAATAGTACGGATAAGCGTTTCGCGGTACCCGGACCAAATATACTTGTTCTCCAACACATAGGCATAGTTGCTGAAAGTAAAATGCGATGGCCACAGCCGTAAATTGTTAACATTCACTATTCCTTCATTCAGCGATTGGATCATCAGATTCCAAAACGGATAGAGGATGGTAAACGAGATAACTACCATAAAAAATACGTTAAACACATCAAAAACTCGTTCTCCAAAGGAACGGCGAATTCCTTTCTTATATACAGTGCGCATGTTCCCTCCTTACCACAAGCTGGCTTCGCCAAGGCGACGGGCAATCATATTGGTGCCAAATACAAAAATGAAGCCAACGGCATTCTTGAACAAGCCTACCGCCGCAGCAAAGGAATACTGAAGCCCGGTCAAACCACGGCGATAAACATAAGTATCCAAAATGTCAGCCACCGACATAACTGCATCATTATACAAGTTAAATATCTGATCAAACCCGCCATTCAGGATGCTACCGGTATTCAGGATAAACAAAACCACAATAGTGGGCGCAATGGATGGCAAGGTAATATAACGCATACGTTGGAAACGGTTGGCTCCATCTAACAACGCACTTTCATATAGCTCCGGGCTAATCCCGGAGATAGCAGCAAGATAGATGATAGAACCCCAACCAAAGCTTTGCCATATGCCCGTAGCAATAATAGTAGGAACAAAAGTGTTGGGCTGGCCGAGGAAATAGATTGGCTTCAGCCCCATCTTGACCAACAACACATTGATGGGGCCTGACGATGGAGATAAAAACGGAATCAGTATGCCCGCCAGCACCACCCAAGAAAGAAAGTGCGGAAGATATGATATAGTTTGTACCACCCGTTTGAAAGGCTGCGAACGTAGTTCATTCAGCAGCAATGCCAATATAATAGGTGCCGGAAAACCGAACACAATACGCAAGGAACTGATGACTACGGTATTGCGCAATACCTCGAAAAAACTGGGAGTATTAAACAATATACGAAACTGTTTCAAACCAACCCATGGACTTTTCCAAATACCATCCAGCAATCGGAATTCCTTGAATGCAATCACAATACCCGACATAGGAATGTATGCAAAAACCACATAATATACTACAACGGGCACCATCAAAAGCAGCAAATCCCAATGCATGCGCACAGCTTTAAAATACCGCTTGCGCGAAGATTTGTGTTGGCCAATAGCTTTATACTGCATATGCTGCTCCTTTTGAATACGAGTCCGGTGCAACTATTAAACTTGATAGTACCATAGCACAACAATAAACAATGGTCAAGATTTTTTCATTTTCCATTTTTGCACCCCGAGTTGTAGAATGAAGTGAAACAGCAAAGCTCATGCAAACCCTGTTAAGATGGGATCAGAACAAACACATCAGGAGGATTAACATGAGCCAGTGGAAGTATACCAAGAAACGCAAGAAAGGAGAACACCTTACGTACATTGACCGGCAAAAACTTGAGATGTTGGTGAGGAAGAACGAGTCTTTACCGGCGTATAAAAAGCACAGCATCCGTGAGATAGCTTGTCTGCTTGAATCCAGTCCGGCCACCATCAGCAGAGAACTGAAGAGAGGCCGTGTGGGGCCTCTGTATGGAAAAGAGCTGGCTCCATACTATTCATACTCTGCGGATGTTGCCCAAAGAGATTATGACCAGAAAGGAACAGCCAAGGGCAGGAACATCAAGATAGGCCAGGATCACGCATTCGCAAACTATGTCAGTGAGCAAATCCTCGTCCACAAGCAATCACCGGATGCCATCATCATGCGCTTGAACAGGGATGGGAATCCTTATGAAACCACCGTCAGCACCCGCACCCTGTACAGTTATATTGAGCGCGGGTACATTCCAGGCGTTGAGCTTTGCCACCTCCCTCGTCGCGGACGCCCCAGCAAACCCCAATACCGCCATTTACGCCGGGCATTCAAAGGAGATGGAAAAAGCATTGAGGAGCGCCCGCAGGCAGCCAACACCCGGGAGGAGGCAGGGCACTGGGAAATGGATTGTATGCTCTCTGGCCGGGGAAAGAGTAAAATTTGCCTGTTGGTATTATCGGAAAGGAAGCATCGTGAAGTGATCGTCAGGATCCTTCGGTCTGCAACGGCTGAATCAGTAGTGAACACGTTAGATTGTTTGGAAAGAAAGTCAGGTGCAAAGGCCTTCCGAAAGCGTTTCAAATCCATTACCATGGATAACGGCTCTGAGTTTAGCGACTGGCGTTCACTGGAACGATCCTGCCTAACAGGCCAAAAGCGTACAAGTACCTACTACTGTCATCCATACAGCGCCTGGGAGCGTGGGACAGTCGAACATGTCATTGGTTTGATTCGTCGTTTTATTCCAAAGGGTACGGACATTAGCAAACTCTCCAGCGCAGACATCCAACGCATCGAGGACTGGTTGAACGATCTGCCCAGGCGCATCCTCAATGGCAAGAGCGCAAAAATCGCCTCGGGCTCGCCCGAGGCAGCCTGACCAGGCCTCGGCCTGGTCTACCATCCACAGGGCTGTATGTTTCACTTATTGTTGCAATTGGGGTTTCCATTTTTGCACCCACTTTGTATTTTTAAGCCAGATTTCTTGAATTTCTCAGTAACAATTTGGTATAATATAAAAAATATATTCCTAAACTCAGTTCAATTAGCACTAGAAACGCACATTAGAGAGGATTACCGGTGTACAAAGTTATTTTTGATACGGATATCGGCTGTGATATTGATGATGCTGTTAGTTTGGCTTATTTGCTGTCACGCCAAGACTGTGACTTGCTGGGCATCACTACAGTAAATGGTGATACCATAGCCCGGGCCAAGCTGGCAAGCGCTCTGTGTATAGCAGCAGGCCGCGAAGTGCCTATCTATCCTGGCGCACAAGATACACTGCTTACTCAACGCATCCGTAAACCTGTCCCGCAGGCAAAAGCATTGGACGCACTGCCGCATCAAAAAAACTTTGTGGAGGATACGTGGCTATCTTTTTTGAATGATACTATCATGGCGTATCCTGGTGAAGTTACGCTATTGGCAGTTGGACCAATGACCAACATCGGGCTATTATTTGCAGCTTATCCCAAAACAGCACAAGCCCTTCGCAGCCTTGTGCTGATGGGGGGAAATTTTCAAAACCCTCTAACGGGCTTGGGCTATATGGAAAGTAACACTATGTGCGATCCGCATGCCAGCGCGCTTGTGTACATTGCAAAAGCCAACATTCATAGATCAGTTGGCTGTGATGTGACCAATGGCCTGTTCATGAAAAAAGATATCGTCTACGCTTGTTTTCCCAAAAACAAAGTACTCAATGCGGTTCTTCCTATGGCAGACGTGTATTTCAGCAACGGCGGAAAAGCCATGTATTTTCATGACTTGTGTGCAGCTGCTAGTATTTTTAATGACCATATCATCTCTTGGAGCAATGGACTGGTGGAAGTAGAGCTGACTGCTGATGCCTTGCTGGGCATGACGGTCATCAAACATGCAGCCTATCTGCCTGGTTACCATCAAATCGCTGTCAAGGTAGATAAGGCAATGTTCGACTCAGAGATATCCGAAACATTTGGAATATAAACACGCCCTGTCTATGCGCTTATGAAAGGAGAAACATCATGCAACGTATTTGGAACGCCAAATGGATTACTGACCATCGCTTTGCAGAACTACAGCCAATGAACGTTTTCCACAAGGAACTACAACCCCTTTCCTGGAAGCCCGATCCAAAGTTGGAGAATAGTCACCTGTTATTTCGCCGTTCATTTAATGCAACAAAAGGAATGCGTGCAACACTGTATATCTCGGCAGACGATTATTATAAACTATATATCAATGGTCAGTTTGTTGATCAAGGGCCTGCACCCGGCAACCCTCAGCATTACTATTATAATACGATTGATATTTCGCATTTCTTACGTACCGGGCGCAACGTAATTGCGGTGCATACATACTATCAAGGCGTTATTAACCGCGTGTGGGTCAGTGGCGATCAGCGCCATGGGCTTATTGCGGAGCTTGTGCTAAATGGAATTACTGCGCTGGGTACAGACGAAAGTTGGAAAGTAGCACCACATACCGGCTACCGTTCACTGGGGATGGTAGGATATAAAACCCAATTTTTAGAGGAGTATGACAGCGCAGCGTCCGAAACCGCTTTTGAAGATCCCGACTTTGATGACAGCGCATGGAATAATGCCAGCCTTCGCCAACATGTGGATTATGGTTTATACGCACAGCCGGTAGAACAATTGAATATCTATCGTATCAAACCCGTGATTGTCCGGTATGATGGAGGCCTGATACATTTAGATTTCGGTCAGGCGATTGTTGGTTATTTTGAAGCGTGTGCCCAAGGCGTAAAAGGCAGTGCTATTATCATACGCACAGGGCAGGAACTGCTTGAAAACAACCGAGTACGCTTTGACATGCGCGCCAACTGCCGTTATGAGGAAAAATGGTTGCTCTCAGGTGGTACAGATACGTTACGACAGTATGATTATAAACCTTTCAGATATATTGAATTGCAGCTGCCTAATGGTGCAACGGTTGAGGATGCATCGCTATGTGCAATTGTCCGCCACTACCCCTATCAGGAAGTGCTAAAACCGCAGGAGATGGATGAAAAACTGGAGCGTGTGTTCCGCCTGTGTGCAAACACCATCAAGTATGGCGTACAGGACAAGTACATGGATTCCTTAGATCGAGAAAAAGGTCAGTACCTGGGAGACGAAGCATTCGCCAGTTATGCACACATGTTGTTGACAGGTGATATCGCTCTACCGCGTAAGTTTTTGCGTGATGCAGCCGAAACAGTAACAATCTGCAAAGGTATGATGTCAGAATCCGTATGCTCTTTCTCCCAGGAAATCGCCGACTATTCCTTGCAGTTTGCTGGTGATGTGTATCGGCACTATCTTTACACGCGTGATAAAGGCATCCTTTGCGAAATGCTGCCTGTCATTATGGGCATAGCGGAGTATTTCCAAGCGCATGAACGTTCTGATGGCTTGATTGAAAACGTGACAGAAAAATGGAACCTTGTCGACTGGCCTGCCAATATGCGGGATGATTATGATTTTGAGTTGTCCATCCCTATTGGAAAGGGATGTCACAACGTAATCAACGGTTATTACATAGGCATGTGGCGTGACATTGACCGCATATTGGAAGCCTTGGGAATGACAACTACAGGCCGCGCAGATCAATTGGTACAAGCTTATATTCAAGCCTTCTATGATGAAGAACGTGGCTTGTTCCGAGACAGTGAAACATCACAGCATATCAGCCAGCATGGCAATATCTTACCTTTGGCATTTGATATAGGCCTGGATGAGCGAACCAAAAACAATATCTTAAATTTAATGCGTGAAAAACGATGGACGTGTAATGTATATATCGGCATGTATCTTATTTACGGCCTAATGCGCATGGGTGAAAAGGAATTATTGCACGAATTGCTGGTAGATGAGAATGCCTGGCTGCGTATGCTGTCTGAAGATGCGACAGTGACATTTGAGGCATGGTATAAAGATCAAAAGTGGAACACATCATTGTTCCACATGGCTGGTACAGTGCCCATCATTGCATTGGGAGGTCACTGGTAAAAACGAACAGCTATATATCATTCCCCCCGCATCCACGCTAAAATATCCGGCACGGTCATTTCACAGGGCAGGGTGTGTTCGGGCTCCGCGATGTCGCCCAAGTTATGCGCATCGGAGGAGTGCAGCACGCGGTAGCCGGTGGCATCCATAGCGCCCAGCGGGGCTTCCAGCGTGCGGAAGCCAGCGTCCGGCGGCACAAAGCCCAGCATGGTGACCAGGCCGTTGCCGCGCACGATATGAGCGGGCACGGGCACGCCGCCGTGCGCACGCACCAGATCGCACAGAGCAGTCAGGTCAATGTCCAGCGCGCCGATGAGCAGCGCATCCTCCTCGGCCAGCTGCTGCCCATCGGCATCCACAACGCGCTGATGGCCGTAAAAATCCGGGCGGTTTTTAAAATCGCCCAGCAGCGGGCGGCACAGGGCCCCCACGGCCTCGGCGGCGTCCACATGCGGGAAATAGGCCAGCAGGTGCACCTCCTCACGGGTGCACAGCTCCATCCCCGGCAGCAGCAGCAAGCCCTGACGCTGGGCCGCCACAGAAAAGGCGCGCAGATTGCGCGCCGTGTTATGGTCGGTTATGGCAATGGCCTGCAGGCCCTTGAGCGCCGCCATCGCGCACACATTGCCCGGCTCCATGTCGTCATCGGCGCAGGGCGACAGGCAGCTGTGGATGTGGAAATCGTAGAAAAACGGCATGTTAGATGCCCGCAATGCCCTCGGCGTGCATCAAGCCGCAAATTTCATACGCCGTTTTGGCGGTGGTCAGCACGGTTAGGCCTTCCTCGCGCGCCTTGGCCAAAACGGGCTCCTCCATGGTGATGTTTTCGGGCAAAATGATGCAGGCCATGTCGCCCAAAGAGGCTACAGCGATGACGTTGAGGTGCGTCTGCACCGTCACCCAGGCCATGCCCGGGCAGCCGCGCGCCATGACCAGGCTGAGCAGGTCGCAGGTGTATCCGCAGGTGATGTCTTCTTCTTTGCCCTGGGCCAGCACGGTGGCCTCCAGCAGGGTGATCAGTTCGTTTACTTGCATGGGTACTCCTTGTATAGCGGCACAAGGGCCGCGTTATTGGCTATCTTCGCCTTTTTCGGTAGGGTCAGGCAACAGATTGTCTATATGCAGCGCCAGCTCATTGAGGCGCGCCTTGAGCAGGTGGATGCAGTCCATCTCGGTGCAATAGCCGCGCACGATGTCCTCGGCGAAGGATTCGCACGTGGGCGATCCGCACGCGCCGCAGTCATACCCCGGCAGCTTTTCCAAAATGGCGTTCATGTGCTCCATCCGGTCGAGGGCACCCGCAATGCTTTCGTCTAAGCGCATGGCATGGATGGGCTTTATCTTCTGGTCAAAGTACAGCGGCACGGCGTTCATGCACGCGGCGCTCACCGCCGTCTTGGGGTGTTTTTCGGGCAATGCATCCCGCAGCGTTTTGATGGTGTTTTGCGCCACGTAGTTGATTTCCACCGTCAGCGGGCCGCCCACGCAGCCGCCGGGGCAGGCCGCCCCCTCGAAATAATCCAGGTCCGTCAGCTTGCCGTCCTCAATTTCCTCCAGCACGCGGATAACATTGTCCACCCCGTCCACCGACATGCTGTTGCGCGGCGTGGCGGCGTGGATTTCACCGCCGGCGTTGGCCCAGCCGATGCCATACGGCGTGGCGTCCGTCTGCCACTGGGAATGATCCGTGCTGTGTATATGCGGCATCAGGCGCGCAAACACATCGGCCATGGAAATGGCGCCGTCAATGTCGGACTTTTCCTGCCCCAGCGGGTTGCGGATGGAGGTCATCTTGGCCGCGCAGGGCGTGATAAAGAACACGCCGATGTCCTCGGGCTTGACGCCATGCTCGCGCGCGTATTCCACGCGGGCCAAAGCGGCGGCAATCTCCATCGGCTGGCGCACGTCAATGATATGGTGAATCAGCGATGGGAAGCGCACCTGGATGATGCGTGTGATGGTGGGGCAGGCCGAGGAAATCAGCGGGCGCAGCCGGTCAGGCTGCCGCAGGCGCAGCTGAATGGCGCGGGTGGCAACATCCGCCCCGCGCGCCACCTCAAACACGCCGGTAAAGCCAATCTCCTTGAGCGCATCCAGCACGATGCCGATATCCTCCAGGTGGCGGATCTGCCCATACAGCGAGGGCGCCGGCAGTGCGATGCGGTGCTCAAACTTATAGATATCCTCAAAGGGGTCGGTCATTGCGATTTTTGCGTGATACTGGCAGATGCGGATGCACTGCCCGCAGTCCACGCAGCGCTCGTCAATGATATGCGCGCGCCCATTGCGTACGCGGATGGCTTCCGTCGGGCAGTGCTTGAGGCAGTTGGTACAGCCCTTGCACTTGTCCTTGTCCAGACGGACGGAGTGAAACCGCGTCATTATTCCTTCTCCTATTGCAGTTCGAATAGCATGTTGATGTCGGTGCCGCGGCCGAGTTCGCTTTCTATCTGAAACACATCGGCGTTGCGCTTCATGTTGGGCAGCCCCATGCCCGCCCCAAAGCCCAGACTGCGCGCCTCCTCATTGGCGGTGGAGTACCCTTCGCGCATGGCCTCGGAAACATCGGGGATGCCCGGCCCCCGGTCGCTGGAGCTCAGGCGCACGCACTCGCTGTCAATCTCGAACATCAGGTTGCCGCCGTGCGAATGGATGACCAAATTCAGTTCCAGCTCATACGAGGCCACCGCCACGCGGCGCAGCAACTCAGGGCTTACGCCCAGCTGGCGCAGGCGGCGCTTGATATCCGCCGAAGCTTCGCCGGCACGCGTATAATCCCCGGCTGCGATGGGGTAATCCGTGTGCATCATGTGGTTTCAGCCTCTTTCTTTTCTTCATGCCAGGTCATGGCCGCGCCGCGCAGCCCGCCCTCGTACAGCAGCCCCGCGCAGGTAAACATAGTGCGGTTGGCAGTCATCACCACCAGCCCCAGCTCGTCTGCGCTGTCCAGCACATCCTCGGACGGCACCTTGCCGCGCGCAAATATCAGGCATTTTAAATCCAGCATCTCTGCGGTGCGCACCACATGCTGGTTGGTCAGGCCCGTCAACAGCACGGTTTTTTCATTGACAAACGCCAACACGTCGCTCATCAGGTCGGAGCAGCATGCGCTTTGCACCTCCTGATCCAGCTTTTCGGCGCCCCGCAGCACCTGTGCGTCCAGAATGCGCACGATGTCCCGTATCCGCATGGAATCCACCTCCGGGTAAATAGTAGCACGGCCTTGGTAAAGTAGTTTGATGCAAGTAGAGTGTCTATGTCCCTGCCTTTGCTTTTCATCCGTATAAAGGTATAAAGGCAGTGACATTTTACAACGCTGGCGTGCTTTAGGCACGCCAATTCTTTATGACGACCAGATTATAGCATGTTTTTGCCTGCATCGGGAGATTCCTGAAAGTGTTTTTTCAGGCACTCAAAGGTTTCCTCGCTTACGTCATGCTCGATGCGGCAGGCATCCTCGCGGGCGGTTTGCTCACTCACGCCGATGGCCATCAGCATTTGAGCCAGCAGGTTGTGCCGCTCCCACATGGTCTGGGCGATGGCCAGGCCTTCATCGGTCAACGTGATGAGCGCATTGTCGTCCATCTCAATCAGGCCGCTCTCGCGCAGGCGCTTCATCTGCTCGCTGATGGTGGGGCGGGAATAGCCCATGTGGTTGGCAATATCCACGCTGCGCACGCCCTGGCCTCCCTTGGACAATACAAGGATGGTTTCTAAGTACATCTGGGTTGCTTCGGTGACTTGCATGGCGTTCCTCCAACGATATATAGTGTGTTTATTATACCATGATATGGTACAGAAAAAGACAAAAAAAGATAATCGTGAATAGTAGCGTAAAATGCTGTAATCCTTATTGACAACTTTGAAATCCGGGGGTATTATTATCATTGTTAGCATGCTCTAACTTTTGATTTGCGCTAATCGTTAGTATTTGCTAGCGGAATGCTGTGTGTTGACACAGATCAAGGATACATGGTAATTGGTGGAGTGTAGTATGACTTTAAAAGAGGCTATCGAAGGCAAAGAGTACATTATTCAGCAGATTAAAACGGGAGACGAGGAATTAAATGCGTTCCTGTTCTCCCTTGGATGTTATGTCGGCGAGGCAATTACAGTCGTTGCTCATCGAAAAGGCGGGTGCACGGTTTCCATTAAAGATGGACGTTATAACATCGATACTCATTTAGCTAATGCCATTGTTGTTTGATAAAACGCAAAGAAAAGCAAGCTGCTTTTTTTGACCGCATGTTAGTGAATACTAACAAAATTGCAAGCCAATCCTTAAAGGCGGCATAAAGATAAAATCGAAGGAGGAGTACCCATGAAAATTGCTTTGACAGGCAACCCGAACTCAGGTAAGACCACAATGTACAATGCTTTGACCGGCCGTAACGAAAAGGTCGGTAACTGGGCAGGTGTTACCTTAGAAAAGAGAGAGTACCCGATTAGAAAGTCGTATGCAGGTGATGAACAGCTAATTGCAGTTGATCTTCCCGGTGCATACTCCATGTCTCCCTTCACTTCCGAAGAGAGCATCACCAGCTCCTATGTGAAGAAGGAAAATCCGGATGTCATCGTCAATATCGTGGATGCTACCAATTTAAGCCGCAGCCTTTTCTTCACTACACAGCTTTTAGAGCTTGGAATCCCTGTAATTGTCGCCCTGAACAAGAGCGACCTAAATGAAAAAAGAGGCACTAAGATCGATGTGGACATCTTGTCTAAAAAGCTTAGCTGCCCTGTGGTCAACACCATTTCTACCTCTGGCGAAGGCTTGAAGGCCGTGGTTGATGCTGCTGTCGCTCATGCAAAAAACACGCAGAGCGCCCCTTATGCTCAAGGCGACGTTGATTTGACCGACAAGACGGCAGTTGAAAATGCTGACCGCAAGCGTTTTGAATTTGTAAATAAAATTGTAGAGGCTGTTGAGACCCGAAAGGTTTTTACCAAGGATAGAAACGCAGGCGATAAGATCGATGCTGTGCTCACGAATAAATGGCTCGGCATTCCGATCTTTGCGGTTGTGATGTATTTGGTGTTTCAAATTTCCCAGGTTTGGGTGGGCACCCCCATTGCCGACCTGCTCGTAGGCTGGCTGGAAGCCTTCCAAGGCTGGGTAGGAGAACTCCTTGCAGATGCGAGCCCGCTTCTTTCCACCATCCTTGTTGACGGCGTCATTGGCGGTGTGATTGCAGTTATTGGCTTTCTGCCCCTTATCATGGTCATGTACTTCCTCATCGCTCTGCTTGAAGACTGCGGTTATATGGCCCGTGTCGCTGTTGTGCTTGATCCAATCTTCAAGAGGGTTGGCCTTTCCGGCAAGTCCGTCATTCCTTTCGTTATCTCTATTGGTTGCGCGATTCCGGGTGTTATGGCAAGCCGTACTATCCGTAACGAGCGTGAAAGAAGAACGACTGCCATGCTTGCCCCTTTCATGCCCTGTGGAGCAAAGATTCCTGTCATCGCTCTCTTTGCGGGTGCGTTTTTTGACGACGCGGGTTGGGTAAGCACCTTGATGTACCTTTCCGGTATTGTGCTTATTTTTCTCGGCGCACTTCTCGTCAACAAGATCACAGGCCACAAAGCAAGAAAATCCTTCTTTATTATCGAACTCCCTGAATACAAGGTTCCTTCCCTTTGGAGCGCTTTCAAATCCATGTGTACTCGCGGCTGGGCTTTCATTGTGAAGGCCGCCACCATTATCCTGCTTTGCAACTTGGCGGTACAGCTCATGCAGACCTTCACATGGAGCTTCCAGGTTGCCGAGTCCGCAGACCAGTCCATCCTTGCTTCCATTGCTTCACCTTTCGCTCATCTGCTCGTTCCGATTGTTGGCGTACTGTCCTGGCAGCTTGCGGCAGCGGCAGTTACCGGCCTTATTGCCAAGGAAAATGTCGTAGGAACGCTTGCCGTTACTTTTGTTGGGCTTGAGAACCTTATCGACGTTGAAGAGCTTGCCCTGATGGAGGGCGCGGGCATGGAGGTTGCGGGTATTATGGCAATCACCAAGGTTGCGGCCCTCGCATACTTGATGTTCAACCTTTATACGCCCCCCTGCTTTGCGGCTATCGGCGCTATGAATGCCGAGATGAAGAGCGGCAAATGGGTTTGGGGAGCTATTGGCCTTCAGCTTGCTACCGGTTATACTGTGGCATACCTTGTTTATACAATCGGCACGCTTGTTACCGGCGGTGTCCTTAATGTCGGCGCTGCAATAGGCGGTCTTGTCGCTGTTCTTGCCATAGCGGCAGTTATAGCTGGCCTGATTGCAAACACTAATAAGAAGCTGAAAGAAGAATATGCTCTTAATAATCGCTAAGAGCTAAATCTTTTTGCTGGAGTCCTTGGTTATGAAAGACATCGTGATTGTTTTGATTCTGTTTGCCACTGTGGCGGCCATCATTCTGTATTTTGTCCGTGCGAAAAAACGCGGTGAAACCTGTGTCGGATGTCCTTATGCCAATCAGTGCGGAGACAAATGTAGCGTCGCCAAAGTTGCCAACAACGAAAGAAGCTGACAAAAGCGGAGCTGTCATCGCTTCACACGTTGATGGTACGACAGGGGTAACCCGAGAGACGCAGGAGAATGCTACGCCTGCCAAGGTACCTAAACGCCCCATTCGGGGCGTTTTTGAACAGAATTTTGGGCTTAGTGTAAGAAAAGTCTGAGGTAAAAAATGTCGTACAGTAATGAACTATCTTTTGCATCGGGGTATTACACGATACGCCCCGGCGGCCAGTTGGTGCTGTTTGCTAATATACCAGAGGACATCGAAAAGAAGGTGCGCGCGCTTTGGCCGGATCTGCGCAGGCGGTGCCTTGAACGCCAGGCACAAGGGCTATATTCCTCGCGGTATCCGGTGATCGACCCGGATGAGCCAAGCGAGATTATCAAGCGTACGGAGTAGAACGAGCGCGGAAAACACCCTGCCTATTATTTTAACTGATTCCCATCTTTGAACGCATGGCCGACTTTCTCGCCCAGTACCAGATACTCATGGCGCACGGGGTCAAAGGCAATGGCTTTCAATTTGGCGGCATCAATCAGGCCATCCTCGCCCAGCACGCGCTCATCGGCGCTGACGTTGACAATCTCCCCGATGACGTTGCCGTCCTCATTGAACTTTACCAGCTTGCACTCCAGCGCCACGGGCAGCTCGCAGATGATCGGGGCATGTACAAAGGCGCTTTTTTCTGTGGTAAAGCCTGCCTTTTCCACCTTGTTGGGAACCTTGTTGCCCGAAACCAGCCCCACATAATCGCAGGCTGCCACATGATCCGCATCCGCAAAGCTGACGGTAAACGCCCCTTGTGCCCGAATGTTTTGCGTCGTTTTATGACCCTCGCTCAGGGAAAGCATCACAAGATTATCGTCATAGATGCCACCCCAGGCCGCGTTCATCAGATTGGCCGTTCCATTTTCATCATAGGTGCCGACCATCAGCACCGGCATCGGATACATCCAGGTTTTCTGTCCAAAGTTTTTTCTCATGATATATTCCTCCCCGCCGATAATACATCAAAGGCCCATTATTTCTTGGCGTTGGTATAGGCCAGGGACACGCCCTCCAAACAAGCCACCCATTGGCAAAGCGTTTCCTGCGTAAATTCTTTCAAGGCGCGCGAGTAAATAAGGTACGCTTCCGCATCCATTTGCGCCATGGCGCGCAGCGCTTTCTTGGGGCCATGATAGTACAGCCGCTTGGCATCCATATAGATTTCCAGGCTATCCAACAAAAGCCAGTGCCATCGGTAATATCCCTCGGCATCCCCGCGGGATGTGCGCGCCAGCATCTTTTTGCACCAGGCAATTTGCTGCAATATCTCATCCCCTGTTTTTGTTGGGGTGTTTTTGATAAATGCAAGCACCCGGTCTTTCAATGCCTTTGCCAGCCCGCTTTTATCCAGCAGGATGTTGCCATCATATACCTGGACAAAGTCTGCCGGGTTGTATTCGCCTTGAAATACTTTGGGCGGGTAGATGAATACATCCAGAACAATCCCGTCCATGACGGCGGAATCATGCGTTTCTGCGCTATCTGCCATGAGCAGTGCGTCAAAATCGCTGTGCTCGTTTGCGCTGCCATCGGCAAAAGAACCGTATACAATCATCGCATCCGGGTGATAGGTTTCCATAAGGTATGCCACAATCGTTTCGTATGTGCTCACCAAGCGCACCTCCATCGCTTATACGCCAAGGTGTTTATCAGCAAAAAGCCGGGCACTTATATTTATCTACTCCTCAGCATACCGCGCGCCATGCTCGATCATGCGCGCGCGCACGGCATCGGGCGGCAGCTGGCGCGGAGGGATGCCCCCTTGCAGCGCCAGCACGGCGGCAATGCCGGCAGCTTCGCCGGAGGAGCGGACAGAGTGCTGCACGCGGATGCTGGCCTGGGCGAAGAAATCGGCGCCGATGCAGCGCCCGGCCACCAGCAGGTTGTCAAAGCCTTTGACGTACAGGCAGCGCATGGGGATGTCATACCAGGGCTTGCCGTCCTGTGCCGGTTGGGTCAGGAAGGTGTTGCTGAGCACCTTGCCGTGCACGTCGATGGGGTAGTTGCTTTGGCAGAACATATCCTCGTGCTTGCGCTTGGCAAACAAGTCCTCCGCCGTCAGCACGTAGTCGGTGGCAATTTCGCGGCTTTCGCGCACGCCCACCAGCACCGCGATGTCTTCCAGGTAGGCATTTTCAAAGCCGCGCAGGTATTTTTTGTAAAATTCCAGCTGCCGCAGGATGCGCTGCTTGCCCTCCAGCTGGGCCAGCGTAAGATCGTGCGGAGAGGCGCCGTTGATGTGCACAAAAAGTTCGGGGCTGTTGACAGCCATGCTGCCCGGACGGCCGGGCACGTGGAAGGCCTGCCAGTACAGGTGATCCTCCTCTAACAAATCGCCGTTCTGCACGGCCTGTTCAAACAGCGGGGTCAGGGTAAAGGGCTTGTTTTTGACACACGCAGCGTACATCTGGCGGCCATCCTCGGACACGCGGGCGGAGTTGTCAACGCCTGTTTGCTGTTTTAGCTCCTCAAACTGCTGGCGCAGTGCAATCATATCAATGCCGCCCACAATGTAGCGCAGCGACATGGGCTGGTTGATGCCGGTGTCCGGCGCACCCTGGGTGTAGCCGGCGCCGGCATGCACGCACACATCGCCATCGCCGGTGCAGTCGATGAATATGCTGCCCCGCACGCGGGCCAGGCCGGATTTGTTGGCGATCACAACGCTGTCCACCTGCGTGCCCTGCACCACCACCTGCGGGATGAAGGTATGGTACAGGATGCGCACGCCGGCCTCGCAGCACAGTTCCTCCAGCACGATTTTCAGCGCCAGAGGGTCAAACATGCGGCTGTCCGGGGTGCTTGCACCGCGGGCGATCAGCCTGTCGTGCACCTGGTCGCTGATGGAGCTGCTGGGCGGGTCGCCCTCAATGCCGCTGTACATCACCGGCGTGACCAGCCCCGCGGTGGCCGAACCGCCCAACATGCCCAGCTGCTCAATGATGAGCACATCGCGCCCTTCACGGGCGGCGGCAATGGCCGCAAATACACCGGCCGTCCCACCGCCGCATACCACTACATCCGCATGGTCGGCCACCGGCAGTTGCGCATACCTGTTTTGCATAATATCTCCTTTTATCCCCTTCATGTTGGGGGTTATTTTATCCGATAAACGCGCCCTGCTCGGTCAGGATGCGCTGAATCTCGGCCACGTCGGCCTCGCGCAGCGTTGCACCGGCATGGTGCGCCACCGCCGCTGCCACGCCTGCGGCCTGGCCCAGTGTGGCCACGATGGGCAATATACGGATGGAGGCCTGCGCCTCGTGCGTGGCGGAAATGCACCGCCCGGCCACCAGCAGGTTATCGGCCTCCAGCGGCAGCAGGCTACGGTACGGGATGGTATACCAGGTACCCGGCGCAAAGTAATAGTGGCTGGTGCCGCTGCCCGCAGGGTTGTGGATGTCGATGTCATAGTTGCCGGCGGCAATTTTGTCCGGGAACTTGGTGCAGGCCACCAGGTCTTCCTGGGTGAGCACATATTCGCCCACGATTTTGCGGCTTTCGCGCACGCCGATTTCCCCGGCGGAGTATATCAGCTGGCTGTTTTCAAAGCCCGGCACATGCTCCTTGAGGAAATGGTACATCTCAAACATCTGCTCGCGCGCGATCATTTCAGCGCGGGTGACGTCCAGGGGGTCAACGGGGTTGTGCTTAATCACGCGCGTGGTGTTGAAGTGCAGCATGCCGTCCACCAGGGTGTTGAACACCAGCACGTTTTCGCGCGGGTTGGTAATCTTGCCCTCGGCCTGGAACTGCTTGTACTTGTCCTGCATCAGCTGGCGGTTTTTCTGGAAAGTGGGGATATCCACATTGCCGATGCGGAAGCACAGCGTCATGGGCTGGCACAGGCCATCCTCACGGCCCAGCTGATGCGGGCAGCCCGCCATCACGGCTAAGTCGGCATCGCCGGTGCAGTCGATATACGTGCGCGCGGTGAACACCAGCACACCGGCCTTGGTGGCAGCGTGCAGCGCGATGATGGTATCGCCGTTCTTTTCCACGCCGCACAGCGTGGCATGGAACAGCACCTGCACGCCCTCGCGCACCACCAGCCTGTCCAGCGCCAGTTTTAAATATTCCTCGTGGATGTCCTCCCGCCCCGGCCCGTGGTAGCCGCCCACTTCCTTGAGCAGCCCCTGCAGCTCGGCAAAAAAACCGCGGCTGAGCGGGAATTTCTGCCCGTCCACAGTGGTGCTGTACGGCATGAACGGGTTGATCAGCATGGTGCCCGGCGCGCCGCCCAAAAAGCCGGCCTTTTCCAGCAGCAGCACTTCCAGCCCCTGCCTGCGCGCAGCCACCGCCGCCGCCACCCCCGTCAGCCCGCCGCCCACGACGAGCACATCCCAGTGTGTGTTGACAAGTTCTTGCATAATTTCCTCCTCCTGATACGCCATGAGGCGAACGATCAGTGTGCTGCGGAACGTTTTTTCCACCTCGTCTGTCACGGCCAGCCCCAACTGGCCCATGGCCTGTGCGAAGGAGCCGTACACCGGCGGCAGGTCGGTGGTGTGGAAAACATAGGTTTTTCGCCACAAGGCGCGCTGCATGCTGTTGCGTGTAGAGGTCGTTTTGCCACACGCTGCCGGCCAGCGCCACGGGCTTGCACGCAGTGGGCAAAAAGCGCCCCGGCGGCAACGATCTGCTCGGCCAGGCCGGACAGGGCTTGCTGAAGCTCGCGCACGGCAATGGCATCGCCTGCCTCGGCTTTGTTCAGGCAGCACCACGCCAAGGAAGCCACCAGCGCACGGCCGCCCACATACAAATCCGGGATAGCCATGGTAACGGGCTGTCCCAGCACCTGATGCGGCAGGCTGCGGTCAGCGCGGTGCAGGGGCCGCGGCCGTCCAGCTCGCGCAGTGCGGCAGTCAGCGCGCGCCGCCCCAGGTCAAAGCCGCTGCCTTCATCGCCCACCAGATGCCCCCAGCCGCCCACCTGGTGCAGCTCCTCGCCCACCTGGGCAAACACGCTGGAGCCCGTGCCGCAGATGGCCACCAGCGCGTCACCCGACGGGATGGCGCTGCGCAGCGCGTTGATGGCATCGGTATGGTTGCCTAAGTTTTTCACCTGCGGGAAAACAGCCTTCAGCTCCCGGTGCATGACCTCGGTGTTGTTGCCCACCGAGCCGCCGGACAGCCCGGCATACAGCGCGTCAATGGGCGCATCCCCCTGCATCAGCGTGCGCACCACAGCATTGATGTTCTGTACGGCCTGCGCCATGGGCTGGCTGGTGGGGCTGCCAGGGCCGCCGCGCACGCGGCGCAGCACGCGCCCGGTTTCATCGCACAGCACGCCGTCGGTTTTGGTGCCGCCGCCGTCAATACCCACAATCCGCATGGTTCCTCCCGTTGTGCGCCGCATGTGCGGCGTTGTGATGTTTATCAATCGATACTATAATCATACCATAAATACGCGCATGGGAGGGCATATCGATGCAATTTGACCGCCTGCAGACCGAACAGGTACACCCCGACAGCTTAGCGCTGGACACGCTGACCCCGCTTCAGGCCGCCGCGCTGATGAACCAGATTGACCGCGCCGTCGCCGAGGCCGTAGAGCAAGCATTGCCCGCCATCGCGCAGGCCGTGGAGGGCGTTTCCGCGCGCCTCAAGGTCGGCGGGCGGTTGATTTACATGGGCGCGGGCACCAGCGGGCGGCTGGGCGTGCTGGATGCATCGGAGTGTCCGCCCACCTTTGGCGTGGACGGCAACTTAGTGGTGGGCCTCATCGCCGGCGGCGACCGCGCGCTGCGCCATGCCACTGAAAACGCCGAGGACAAGCCCGAGCTGGGCGAAAATAATTTGCGTGCTATTGAGCTGACAGAAAAGGACTGCGTGGTGGGCATCAGCGCCAGCGGCTATGCGCCCTACTGCGTGGGCGCGCTGGACTATGCGCGGTCACAGGGCGCGCTGACCATCGCGATGAGCTGCAACACCGGCGCTACGCTGTCCCAACACGCCGATATCGCCATCGAAATGCCCACCGGGCCTGAAATTTTATCAGGCTCCACGCGGCTCAAGGCCGGGACGGCCACCAAAATGGCGCTGAACATGATCAGCACGCTGACCATGGTGCAGCTTGGCAAGGTATACGGCAACCTGATGGTGGACATGAAGCCCAGCAACAACAAGCTGAAAGACCGCGCCATCCGCATCGTGCAAAACGCGCTGCATATCGAGCGCCCCGAGGCCGAAGCGCTGTACGAGGCCGCCGGGCAAAACGTCAAAACCGCCATCGTGATGCACGAAACCGGCGCCCCGGCCGATGCTGTGCGTGAGGCGCTGGACGCGTACCAGGGGTTTGTGCGCCGGGCGGTGCAGGCGTTGCGAAAATAGCGATATTTAAACAGACACAGCCAAGTAAGTTCCACAGTGAAGATAAAAAATGGAAGTAAGTGTGGATGCCCGGATTCCTATTGCAGTATCAACATCATTGAGCCAGTGTGTACAAAAACGGAGCCCTTGCCGTGTTTCCACGGTTTAGGCTCCATTATGTCCTACTAAGGGATTATGCAACCGGCAAAAACACGTTTTGCAGAACGCCTCAAAGGTCAGAAAGTGCGCACCCGGACGACACCGCCCTTGGCCATCGACTCGTTGCAGGCCAGCGTGAACGCCAGGGATTTGATACCGTCGGAATACGGGGAGCGAATTTGGGAGGGATCGCCCGTAAGCACGGCCTTCAGGAAGGTCTGCTCCGCGATGGGGCCGGTGTCACCCTCGCCCTTGGTGACCACACCTTTGTTGGAGCCGCGCATGCGCCCATCGCCCTTGACCACGGAGGCTCCTTCCTCCTCCTTGGCGCTGCTGTCATACAGCACAACCTTGTCCATCAGGTGATAGTCCAGACGGCAGTCCTTGGCCGAGAAAACGATCTTGTTTTCGCAGCATCCGGGGCCTTCCGCATAGCAGCCGGTGGAGAACGTGCCCAGCGCGCCGTTTTCAAAGCGCACGATGGTGGTAGTCAGATCCTCGGTGTCATAATCCGGCACGTTGCCCACAAAGCCGCGCGTGCCAAACGTGCACACCTCGATAGGGTCGCCCAATGCATAGCGCACGATGTCAAAGTTGTGGATGGTCTGCTCCACAATCTGCCCGCCGGAAAGTTCTTTTTTCTGCCACCAGAACGTGCCGGGGATGCCGCCCATGCGCGTCATATCGACAAACGCAACGCGGTGCTCCGCGCAGAACTGCCTGGCCAGATCGGATACCCTGCCATAGCGGCACTGAAAGCCTACGGCGGTGATCACGTTGTTGCGGCGGATTACGTCTAAGATTTCCCCCGCCAGGTCCAAGTCCAGCGCCACCGGTTTTTCCACATAGGCGTGGATGCCGCGGCGGAAGGTTTCCAGGTCCAGTTCGCCATGGCAGTATGGCGGGATGCAGATAAAAGCGATGTCCGGCTGTATTTCATCGTACATGGTGCGGTAGTCCGTATACGCCTTGCCCGCCCCCACCTTGTCCACAAACGCCTGTGCCCGCTCGGGGATGATATCGCAAAAACCTGCCAGCTCAATGCCGTGCTTGTCCAGGAAATCCGCCTTGTAGCCGAGCATGTTGCCCAAGTGATACTCTGCGATGCCGCCGCAGCCCACAAAAACCAACTTTTTCATAGCGATCCTCCGTAAAAAATAATGGATGTCCTGATCACAGCGAAAGGATATGATCCAACGCGCGCTCGGTAATCATCATCATGTAGTCATTGGCCTTTTCCATGGCCCCCAGCTCTGCCGTCAGGTAGCCTTTGTAGCCAATGGCGCGCAGCGCGGACACCACCTTGTCCCAGTTGACGCTGCCCTCCATCAGGTTCACAAACGTGCCTGCGTTCGTACCGGACTTGAGGAAGTCCTTGACATGGATCTTTTGGATGCGGTGGCCAAGAATCTCAATCCAGTGCTCCGGACGCGAGAAGATGGCCACGTTGCCTACGTCAAAATATGCACCCAGGTTGCGGATGGACAGTTCATCCAAAAAGCGGGCCATGTCAAACGGGGAGATGAAGAAGTTATTCCACACGTTCTCCACGCCTACCAGCACACCACAGTCCTCAATGTAGCTTTGCCATTGGCGCAGGGTATCCAGCGCGCTGTCCCAAGCAGCCTGGATGGACAGCTCGTCGCTTACGCCGCCGGGCACAACCAGCACGCCATCGCACCCGAAGGCCTGCGCGAAACCCACCTGCTTTTTGAGCAGTTCAAAGCCCTGTTTGCGTTTTTCCGGCTCCACCGCGCCGATGGGGCTGTGACCCCACAGGGACGTAGAAATGCCGGACACAGCCACGCCGTACTTTTTGCTCAGTTCTAAGATGGCGTTTGTTTCTGCGGATGTGGTCTGCATGGTCAGCGAATGAGCGGAGTGTCCGGGGGCGTCCACGTTCAGCTCAATGCCGTCAAAACCCGCCTTCGCGGCACAGGCGAACGTCTGCTCAAACGTAAAGGAATCGGGGATGGTCCAGGCGTTGATGGATTTTTTCATGATCTGCACCTCATCTTTCTTTTCGGTTATACGCGCCTGACTATGTCTTCTGTGGAATCACTATAGCGTTGTCCGCAGCAAGGGTACATGTGTTTTCCTCGCACAAACATGGACAAATCGATTGATTCCTGCTCTGTTCTAATGATAAGATATGCACAATAGCAACGTTCGTCCAAAGGGGGCATCATCATGGCACGGTCTTTGAGCTACTACCGCCAAAACGACAGCGAGTGCAACATAGCGGTGTCTGACCGGGCGCTCGTGGTGAATTGCGCAGGCCGGGTAGTGTTCCGCACGCCGTTCACGTCCGACCGTCCCCAGGGGCGCAAGGATTATTATCTGCTGTACTGCACGCGCGGCAGCATGCGCATCCGCCTGAACGGACAAGAACAGCACATGCGCCCGGGCGATCTGGCCATCCTGCCGCCAGGCAGGGCTTATTTTTATGAGTTTGATGGCTCAGGCGAACTGGTCTATTTCTGGACGCATTTTACCGGCAGCGCAGCGCCTGCATGCATCCGCCGCGCGGGCATCGGCATGGATCAACTGCTGCCGGTGGGGCTGGATGAAGCGCTGGCGGCGACGTTCCAAAGCCTGATGGATTCGTTCATACTGATGGACGGCTGGCAGCAGGAGGAGGCCGCGGGGCGGCTGCTGGTGCTGCTCTCGGCGCTGGGGCACGCCGTAGCGGGGCGGCACGTGCGCCCGGCCACCGCACCCATCCGCCGGTCACTGACGCATATGGAAGCCAACTATGGCGGCCCCATCACGCTTACAGAGCTGGCCAACATGGAGTTTTTGAGCGTAAGCCGATACTCCGCGCTGTTCCGCGCCTGCACAGGCATTCCGCCCAAGGAATACCTGATCCGCCTGCGCATGCGCAGCGCAATGGAGCTGCTCACCCGCACCGACATGAGCGTCACGCAGGTGGCACGCGCCGTGGGCTATGCAGACCCCCTGTATTTTTCGCGTTTATTCAAAAAGCGCATGGGCACCCCGCCCAGCGAAGTACGCCGGGCGCTGCGGTAAAATTAGGACAGTTGAGCCAGCACCTGCGCCATGGGGGCGTCAAAAAATTCGTCCGTGTAGCACCAATAAGTATGCCCCCAGCCCCACCCTTCAAACAAATCAATCAGGTATTGCCCGTGTGTAAAGGCCACGGGCGATGCATCAAACCCGCCCCACTCGGTCACGATAGCGGGCAGGTTGATAGCCTGCTGCGTTTCACGGTGGCGGGCAAAGATGCTGTGCGCGCGGCTGTTGCTGGCCAGGGGCACGTCCGGCGTGTCCACCACCAGGTCATAGCCGTGCGGCGCAAATATCTGCCGGGCATCCTGCTGCCCGTCAATGGTAATGGCGGCAAGGCCGGGCGGCACGCCGATGTTGCTGATGTAATTGTGCCCGCGCAGCAAAAATGTGGTGCTGTCCTCCTGCCGGATGGCGGCGGTCACACGGCTGTAGAACGGCCCTAAGGTTTCACGCTCAAAGCGCATGACCGGCTCCTGGCTGCTGCGCCCGATTTTTTCATAGCGCGCGCTGTCATTGAGGATGTCCAGCCAGCGCAGCTTGCGCACAGGGTCGGCAAACACGGCGGCCATGGCCGCAACATCGTCAGAAACGATGCCCAGCGCATCCTTTTCCTTGCCCGAAAGATCCGCCAGCGCATGGTGCATCAGCAATGCAAACATCTCCAGTATCTCGCTGCCCGGCGCGGGCTCATTCAGGATGTCATAGCCCAGCAGCGCCGGATGGCCGCCAAAGCACTGCGCCAGCATGCGCCAGGTGGCGGCAAAATGCTGCTGCAAGCCGATGCCGGTTTGGGGGACGGGCTGGTCGCTCCAGAACGCATCCCAGCACTGCTGCACGGCCTGGGAGGTCAGATAGGCATCGCTCCACAGCGCGGTGGGAGTAAACGGTGTATCGGTCAGCACCGCCCAATCCGGCGCGCCATCGGCATACCGCTGCGCATACAGATCCTGGTGCATGTCCAAAATGACCGCAATCCCGGCCTGCGCGGCCAGATCCAGCTGTTGTTCAATAAAGTCAAGGTATTTTTTATCGTATGCGCCCGGAGCAGGTTCAATAGCCGCCCAGATAACGCCCAAGCGCACCACGTTCATGCCGCCCTGCGCAAACCGCTGCCACAATTGCTGCGGCCAGCGGGGAATAAACCGCCATCCGTCCGCAGTTTTGTGCCCCTTGTCCACCAGATTGATGCCGCGCAGCTGCACCGGCTGCCCCTGATGCAGCAGGCGCATGCCATCGGGCGTCAGTTGCCCCGCGTTTAGCGGGTATCTTGGATTATGATTTGTCATATGTATCCCCCTCCTGAAGCAACCGGATAATGGCTTGTATTTGTGATTGCATCATACCATAGTGTGCGAATAAAACGTTACATTTTTATTGAGCCAGAGCAATATGAATACGCGCTTGTCGAATTGACAAACGCGTATTTCTTGGCATTCTGAGCCGATATCTATATGACCTTTGATCTTATTTTCCCGGTACCTCCACCCACTGGCCCGGCGTTTGCGCGGCGCGCAGCGCGGCTTCGCGCAGGGCCATGATGCGCAGCGTGTCGGCATGGGGTACGGACACCTTGCTGTCGCGGAAAAACTGCACCAGCACTTTAATGAACTCCTTGAAGAAGTCGGACTGTATCGTTAATTCCGTGACGCCTTGGCCCGTGCATATATCCATTTTGAACCCGCTGCCCTGCTCAAAGTTGCTGACGGTGGCGTGGCGGCCATCGGCAAACTGCACCAGCATGCTGACGCATTTGTCGCCCGTCAGGCACAGCACGCGCGCGGGCGCTGCCTGCATCAGCATGCACAGGGGCTCTAACTGGTGCACGCTGTAGTTGCCCAGCGTGCCCGGCCCGTAGCTGCGCAAGGCGGTGATGGCGGCGGTGTCGATGCCCTGATATTCGCTGGCATAGCGCAGCGCGCTGGTGGAGTAGCAGGGCGTGTTGTGCTGCGCGGCAATGTCAAAAATGGCCTGCGCCGTGGCCAGATCGGGCGAGAAGGTTTTGTCCACATAGGTGGGCTTGCCGCTTTGCAGCGGTTTTTCGCACAGCTGCAGGTGCATCTCCGGGTTATCGGGCGAGAGCACAATCAGCCCGTCGCAGGCGGCGATCAGTTCCTCTATGGTTTTGCAGTGCACAACGCCGTGCTTTTCGCACCAGGCTGCGCTGGTCAGCTTGCCGCCCGGGCCGTCGATCAGCCCAAAAGCATGCGTGACGGCCATGTCCCCGCCCGATGCTTCCTTAATCCAGTTGGGGTATTGGTTGGCGTGCCATTCGTCCAGGAAGTAGTCGATGAAGCCAAGTTTAAACATGTTCCCTCCGTAGATTTAGTATTTAGGCTTAGCGTACCCCACAATGTCGGAATCCGTCAACTTGTACATGCGGGTGTCCACATGGCCGGCGGCAGCGCCTTCCAGCGTGTAGACATAATTGGCATCCACATCATACACAATGCCAATGTGCGAGAACGTGGTGGTGGCGCGCGCGCCGTCCCAGCGCAGGTAGATGAGGTCGCCGGCCTCGGGGGTGTAGGACGCCCTGTCCACACGGCAGGCAGCGCTTAGCTTTTGCGCCTGCACCTGGGTGGGTGTGGGCGTGCCGAAGTAGACAAACGCGTGCTGTGCGTCGTAGAACAGGCCATCCACATCGCGGGCGTCGTTGATGATGCTTGCATCAATGCCGGCCTTGCGCGCAGACCAGGACACAAAGTAAGAGCAGTACGATTCGCCGGGGTCGTTATAAGCCGCCCCGTATTTGGAGTAGGGGCCGCCGGGGCCGGTGCCGGACAGCACCTGCACGCTGCTACTGCCGCCTGCAAAGCCCAACTGCGTAAACGCAACGCCCAGCAGGTCGGCCTTTTTATCGCCGGTCAGCGCATAGGCCCCCTCGCCATACGCGCGCGAAAGGTTGATAAGCGGTGCCGGGCGGTCAATGATGCGCACGGAATCAGCGGGCAGATAGCCACTGCGCTGCTTGTAGGATACATGGTACCAACCGTTTTGGCTGCGCAGGATGGTCACAGCAGCGCCTGCGGGCACATTTTGCACGGCGCTGGCTGCACTGCTGGCACCGCTGCGGATGGTGGCCGTGCGGGCGGTGGCGTTGATGCCGGTGGCCAGCAGCGCATCGCTGGGCGTGCCGGATTTGGCATACACCAGCGCCAGCGTGGTGGGATCAGCCGAGCCTGTTTGCATCAGGCCGTATTGCCCCTGGAATGCGCGCACGGCACCCACAGTTTTTCTGCCATAATCGCCATCGGTGGCCAGCGCGGCCACCCCGGCCTTGCCCAGCGCGGCTTGCAGCAGGCGCACCTGCTTGGACTTGCTGCCGCGGCTTAGCGTGCGCGCAACGGAGGCCTCGGCGCCCGGTGCTGCGGGCAGCAGCGGCGCGGTATCGGCAGATGCAGCAGGCGGTGTGGTGTCGGTAGATGGTGCAGCGTCCTGGGGTGGCGCGGTGTCAGCGGGCGCGGTGCTGTCCGCCAGCAACAGCGCCCAGGTTTGGCTGCCTACGATGCCGTCCACCTTCAGCTTATGCTTTTGCTGGAACGCACGCACGGCCTGCCGGGTAGCGCGGCCATAGATACCATCGGCGGTCAATTTATATCCGTGCCGGATCAGCGCCTGCTGCAGCGCGGTAACGGCCTGGCCGCGCGCGCCCGGGCGCACGGTGCCATAATTGGTCGTTGCCGGTTGTGCCGGGGCAGCGGGCTGTGCGGCAGGCGCATCTGGAGTTGTAGAAGCGGCAGGCGTGCCCTGCCCTGCGTACAGGCGTGCCTGCGTCTGGCGGCCGGCGATGCCATCGCGCCGCAACCCCTGCGCGCGCTGATAGTTCAGTACCGCCGCGCGCGTGGCGCGGCCATATACGCCATCGGCGGTCAGCGCGTATCCCTGGGCCGTCAGCGCCTGCTGCAGCTGCACCACGGCTTCCCCGCGTGCGCCTGGCCGCAGCGTCTGATATTCCGCAACGCCGGACACACATCCAAGCAGCATCACGGCGAACAGCGCGATTACAATCATCCGTTTCATTGGCGATCCCTCCCCTTAGGTCGAGGCTATGCCCTGATTTATGTATACAATATCTCTTTGGGACGAAAAATGCAAGACGCATGCAAAAATTATTGTTTTTTCGCCCAAATATGGGCCAGCCTACCACCCATGTGGGAATTTAGCGCCCTATTATGGGATAAAAAAGGAAGCGGCCTTGCAGACGCTTCCTTACATTGCAGATAAAATCTCGGTTGCTTCACCGGAGTTTTTGTCTATTCCTCTTTTCGTCTGGATAAACGCTCAAGCGTGCTTCTCTTTTCTGAAAAACACCACCGCAGCCAGCAGGCCCAGCAACAGCAGCACCATGTTGAGCACAAACGGCAGCGCGCGGTTAAGGTCGCTTAACAGGCCCGCAATATACCCAAACGGCACGCTGACCAGCATGACGCTGGTTTGCAGCAGCGCCATGATGCGCGAGCGGTCATCAGGGTTGACGCTGGTGGCCACCAGCGATTCGCGCATGGTGGACAGCACGGAATACCCCAGCGATTCAAGGAGCAGGGATACACCCAACACCACATAGCCCGTCAACCCGGCGCCAGGCACACTGATCAGCAGCAGCGCGCTGACAATGGCGCTGATAAACCCGCCCGCCAGCGGCACAATGGGCCGCGCCTGCTGGATACGCGCCAGCACGGTAAAAAACAATACAATGACCAGCAGGCTTTTCACCATCGGAAAGATGGGCAGCATCGTATCGGGGATGCCGATGCGGCGGGAGGCAATGATCTGCCAGAACGTCATATTGATCATGGTGACAATCTCCACCAAAATGCTGATGATGATGGCGAAGATCGTGGCCGGCGAGGTCAGAATGCTTTTGAACGTGCCCTTGTAGCCGCGCAGCTGCTGCCCCCAGATCATGCCCCGGACAGCCTCCATGCGCTTTAGACCAGTGCTTGTTTCGGTCGTAAACTTGTACAGCAGGAATATTTTCAGCGTCATCACCACAAACGCATTGATGTACAGAATGCGAATGGCCGGGACGAGCGTAAGCCGGGACACCAAAATGGACGATATGGGTGCAAACAGCGCCGACATGTTGGCCCCAATGGTAATCCAGGAATAGATGTGCGTGATTTTATCGCGCGGGGCATCCTCCACCACCAGGCAGCTCCAGGCCACCGTGGGCACTTTCATCACGCCGTTGAGCAGCGCCGCCACCGCAAAAAACCAAAAGCCCTGGCTGCTGGCCCAGATCAGGCAGGGAATGCTATAGGCGATAAAATCAAACAGTGCGGTGCTGAGCCTGCGCCCATACCGATCCGTGATGGCACCCGACAAAAACGCAAAAATCGTCTGCGAAAACATGTAGATGGACGCCACCAGCCCCACCTGGGCATCGCTTAACCCCAGGGCCAGCATGTACACCGAGGCATACGGCAGGCACAGGTTCATGGACAGGCCCCACAAGGGTTCCGTCCACACACAGGCCAGGGTGTTTCCACGCAGTTCGGTCAGCGTGCGGATTAACGGATGACGGAGCAGCAGCTTACGCACAGTATTTCCTTTCCAGCCTCCAGGGCTCATGCCCCATCGCGGGCACATCGAGCATTATGCCACAGAAAGAGCATGCCTGCTGCCCCCATGGACAGCGTCGCACCAAATTTTGCCAAATTTTCACATACCGCACAAGCACAGCGCACATACAACAGCGTATACTGGTTATTCAGGAGGTGACTGCATGAACGATATGCTGCTGCGCACCGAACGCCTGAGCAAGCGCTATGGGCAAAAACACGCGCTTCAGGATGTGGACATCCACGTGCGCAAGGGAGACATATACGGCCTGATTGGCCGCAACGGCGCAGGCAAGACCACGCTGATGAAGATTATCAACCGGCAGGTGCACCAAAGCGCCGGGCAGGCGTGGCTGAACGGTGCCAAATTATCCGAGGCCGCCAGCTACAGCCTGCGCATCGGCACGCTGGTGGAAATGCCCAATCTGTACCCGGACGCCGATGCGCGCGAAAACCTGACGTACAAGCGTATCGCGCTAGGGCTGCCCCGCAGCAACAACCACGCCGATTTGCTGGAGCTGGTGGGCCTGGCCGATGCCGGGCGCAAGAAGGTAAAGCAATATTCGCTGGGCATGAAGCAGCGGCTGGGCATTGCCATGGCGCTGCTGGGCGATCCCGATCTGCTGATGTTGGACGAGCCCATCAACGGCATGGACCCGCAGGGTATTGCGGACATCCGCAACATGCTGGTGCGCCTCAGCCGCGAAAAGGGCACCACGATTATTATTTCCAGCCATATTCTGGACGAGTTGGCCAAGTTTGCCTCGGTATACGGCATCATCAACGAAGGGCGCCTGATCCGCGAGGTCAGCCGCGAGACGCTGGAAATTGAAAACCAGGCCGATATCTCCATCGTGACCGACCAGGCGCAGGAGGCAGCGGCGCTGATTTTTGAAAAGACCGGCTTGCCCGCGCACATCGACGGGGACGGGCGCACGCTGCGCATCACGCAGGGCATTGATCAGCACAAGGTCATCAGCCGGCTGCTGTTTGATGCGCGCATCTACACCGAAAGCTTCCAGGTGCGCCACCGCACGTTAGAGGAGTACTTCATGCAGCTGACGGGAGGTGGGCACGGTGCGTAATATATTGCGCATGGATATCAGGCGCCTGCTGCGCGCGCGCTCGCTGTATGTGGGCATGCTCATCATCGCGCTGATTGTGGGCATCGCCACGACGGCCATGCACTTTTTGACCACACAAAGCGTGGACGACCTGGCGCAGATGGGCGCGTGGCATGAGGATGGCGACGATATGCAGTCCAAGCTGGCCATGGCCGCGCGGATATCGCCGGAAAGCGCCCAAAACGCGATGCTGGAGCTGCGCAGGCAGGCCGATGTGCAAGCGCTGTCCATGGTGCCCATCCAGCAAATCGGCATGGCGCATCTGATGTCAGTGATTGTGGTGGCGCTGTTTGCAGCCAAGGACTATGCAACCGGGTATCTGAAAAACCTGCTCACGCTGCGCGGCATCAAGAGCAAATGGCTGCTTTCCAAGCTGGTGATTGCGCTGCTGGTTTCCGCCCTTTTGTACCTGACCACATTGCTTTCGGCGGTCATCGGCTCGCTGCTGCTGGGCAACCCGGCCACCTTTGATGCAGCCAAATTGCTTTCGTTTTTCGGCGTACACATGGCGGTAGATCTGGCGCTGGCAGCCTCGGTGCTGTGCGTGCTGACGCTTACGCAAAACAAAACCGCCGCGCTGGTGTTCGGCATGTTAGAAGCATTTAACTTCCAGCGCATGATATTCTTTTTGCTGGATACATTGGGCTGGCTGCCTTTCCGCTTAAGCGACTATGCCATGATGAACCAAGCCGGTAAATACGCGCCCGGCGGCCCGGCGAGGCAGCTGCTGATCACCGCAGGCGTGCTGTTTGCTGTTTATGCTTTGGGCGCATGGGGCGCACTTACCAAAAGGGATTTGAAAATGTAGCGGTGGGCTGCCGCAGGACGTACGTCAGGCGGTAACCGGCGGCTCCACATGATGCCAGCGTCGGCCATCGCGCGCTAACAGCTGCGCTGCGGCATCGGGGCCCTCGCTGCCGGCGGCGTAGTTGGGGTACTGCGCGCGGTCGGCTGCGGGCTGGATACTTTCCACAAAGGCCCAGGATGCTTCAATCTCCTCCCAGTCGGCAAACAGCGTGCCATTGCCCAGATAGGCGTCTAACAGCAGCGTTTCATACGCTTCGGGCACGTTGCCGCCGTACTGGCAGCTGTGGCAATAGTCCAGCTGCGCGCGCTGCGTGGCCAGCGCGCTGCCCGGTTTTTTGGCGTTAAACGCCACACGCAGGCCATCAGCGGGCTGCACTTCAATGACCAGCAGGCTGGGCGGGACACCGGCAAATTCGGGATATGGCGGCACATCCTTGGGGCGTGCAAACTCCACCACCACCTGGGCGCGGCTGCGCGGCATGCGCTTGCCCGTGCGCAGATATACGGGCATGTCCTGCCAGCGCGGGGTGTCCACCTGCGCGCGCAGCGCCACATAGGTGGGCGTCCGGGAATCCTCCTGCACCCTATCCTCCTCGCGGTAGCCCTTCATGCCGTTGCCCGGCCCGTACTGGCCCAGCACCACATCCGAGCGCGCGGACTGCTGCGTGTACAGGCGCAGCGCCTTGACAACGTCCTTCTTGGCCTGGCGCACATCCTGCGCGCCCAGCGTGGCGGGCGGCTCCATCATCACCAGCGACAGCATCTGCAGCAGATGGTTTTGCAGCATGTCGCGCAGCACGCCGGATTGCTCATAATACCCGCCGCGCGTGCCCACGCCGATCTGCTCGTCCAGCGTAATCTGGATGTTGTCGATATGTTCCTTGTCCCACAGCGATTCAAACACGCCGTTGGCAAAGCGCACCGCCAAGATATTGCGGATCATCTCCTTGCCCAAATAATGGTCGATGCGGTATATCTGTTCATCGCTCAACAAACCGGTCAATGCACGGTTGAGCTGGCGTGCGGTTTCTAAGCTCTCGCCAAAGGGTTTTTCAATCAAAATGCGGCCGTGGAGATCGCCCTTGGTCATGATGTGTGCTTGGGTGAGCTTGCGGGCAATGACGTCAAAATATTCCGGCGCTGTGGCCAGGAAAAACAGCCGCACCGCCCGCTGCCCCAGCGTCTTTTCATCGGCGTCCAACTGCCGCCCAAAGGCCTGATATGCCGCCGCATCGGCATCAAAGGGCAGCTTGCGGTAGTGCACGTGCGCCAAAAACTGCTCAATGTCGATGGGCTGCGGCCGGTCTTTCAAAAACCCGGCCAGCTGCTGCATGGCCTGGTCGCAGTACTCTCCCTCGCTCCAATCCCTGCGCCCGATGGCATACACCCGGATATTATCAGGAATAAGCTGCTGGCTGTACAGCATATACAGCGCGGGCAGCAGCTTGCGGTGCGTCAAGTCGCCGGTAGCGCCGAATATCGTAATAATGAGAGGCTGTAAACGCTCCATACGATCCCTCCTTGCTGGGATGTATCTATTCTACCCAGTTTGTCCACGCGCACACAAGGGATGGACACGCACACCCCGGGGCGGGTATGATGCAAAGACAACGCAGCAGGGAGGACAACCATGCACATTTTATCTGTCAATGTGGGCAGCACATCCTTTAAATACAGGCTGTATCGCATGGACGCCGCCGAAACGGAGCTGGCATCCGGGCACTTTGAGGGCGTAGCGCGCACCACGGGCAGCAGCCGCCAGCAGGCCAGCGCACACACCCGCACCAAGGACACGCCCGAAAGCGGCTATCAGCAGGCCATCACGGACATGTTAGGATTTTTGAGTGAAACGGGCGTGATGACAGGCTTGCCGGATGCGGTGGCCTTTAAAACCGTAGCGGCGCTGGGCGTGACCGGCGTGGTGCGCTTAAACGAGGATGTGCTATCGCGCATGGAGCGGCTCAATGCCCTGCTGCCTGCGCACAACCCGCCCTATGTGGCGGCCATCCGGCAGTTTATGCAGCTGATGCCAAACACCCCCTTGATTGCCAGCTTTGAAACGGGCTTCTTTTCCGGCATGCCGGAACACGCCTACCTGTACCCACTGCCGTATGCGCTGTCGCAGCAGGGCATCCGCCGCAACGGCGCGCACGGTGCCTCGCATGAATATGTAACGGGTTGGGTCACCGGGCGCATGGGGCGGCCTGTAAAGCTGATTTCCTGCCACTTAGGCGGGTCATCCTCGCTGGCGGCGGTAAAGGACGGGCGCGGGGCGGACACCACCATCGGGCTGTCCATGCAAACGGGCCTGATGCACAACAACCGCATCGGAGATATCGATCCCTATTTGGTCTTTTACCTGCATGAAACGCTGGGCATGCCGCTTCAGGACATCAAGCACCTGTACGGCACGCAAAGCGGCCTGTTAGGGCTGTCGCAAGGGCTGTCCGGCGACATGCGCACGCTGACCGAGGCCAGCAGCCAGGGCGACGAGCGCGCCACCATCGCGGTGCAGGCGTATTGCTATCAATTAAAAAAACAGATCGGGGCTTTTGTGGCGGCGCTGGGCGGCGCGGATGCCCTCGCCTTTACCGGCGGCATCGGCCAAAACAGCCCGCAGATACGCGCCCTGGCATTGGAGGGGCTGGCGTGCATGGGGCTTGTGCTGGACAATGAAAAAAACAACAACGCCCGTGCAGGGGATGATATCTCCGCCGCCGGTTCACCTACCCGTTTGTTCGTGGTGGCGACCAACGAGGAGATCATCATCGCCCGCAAGGCAAAGGCACTGGTGGAGGGTCTATGATTGATATAGCAACCTGGACGCAGGCCTTTATGAACGCACTGGACGCATCGTTTGGCCAGCGCATCTGGTTTGTGGGCCTGCAAGGCAGTTACAGTCGCGGCGAAGCGACCGAGGACAGCGACATTGACATGGTGGTTATCCTAGATACACTGTCCGCGGACGATATTTTAACCTATCGCGCGCTGCTGGACAGCCTTGCACACCGGGACAAGGCGTGCGGCTTCCTGGCCGGGTGGGAGGAAATAACCCACTGGGACGCAGCCGACCTGTTTCAGCTATATCATGACACGCTGCCGCTGCGGGGCAGCCTGGATACGCTGCTGCCGCGCTTAGATGATCAGGCTGTGGAGCGCGCCATCCATTTGGGCGCGTGCAACATCTATCACGGATGCGTGCACAACATGATTTACGCTCAGAAGGAAAAAACGCTGCGAGGCCTGTATAAACAGGCTGTTTATGTCATCCAGGCCATTCATTACCGCGCCACCGGGCATTTTGTCCGGCGGCAGCAGGATTTGGAAAACGTCCTCAACGCGCCCGAGCAGGCCATTCTGCGCACATGGATGAACCTGCGCGCGGGACAGCCGGTTGAACTGGCTGATATGTCCCAGGCGTTGCTGGCCTGGGCGCGGCATTGGGTTATCTTAGGCGGGCGGGCTGATTAGCATCAGGGCGTTATCAGGTTTCCCACAGCGAACCTCCCAAACCACTCTTGTGTTATTGAATACACCCAGATATAGCGCAGAACACATGCTGGAACCTGCATGCATCTTATCACAAGCGCACAGGCGTAAACACCCTGTTCATCCACAATATTTCCATGTATAATGCCGGTAACATAACCATACAACAAGGAGGCCCTATCTATGGAACATATCGCTCCCTTCCCGCGCACGCAGGTGGCCGGGGTGTCCTTGTCCCGGATGATCATCGGCACCAACTGGATGCTGGGGTGGAGCCATCGCAGCCCCGCCCATGACAAGGGCATCCGCGATCGGTTCCCGGATGCAGCCAGCGCGTATCCCATGTTGGAAGCATACCTGGACAACGGGATAGACACCATCATGGGGCCCATGAACCCCACCAACATCCTGTACGAAGCCATTCAGTACGCACAGCAAAAATCCGGCAGGAAGCTTATCGTGGTGGACACACCCATCATCAACGTGGACGACAATGAAGCCGCCCGCCGCGAGACGCGTGCCATCATCCGCCGCAGCCGCGAATATGGCGCTACTTTTTGTTTAATCCATCACAGCAGCGCCGAGCAACTGGTCAACAAAAACCTGCATCAGATTACGCGCCTGCCCGATTATTTAGACATGATCCGGCAGGAGGGATTAATCCCCGGCCTGTCCGCGCACATGCCGGAGCTGGTTTTGTACAGCGATGAGCAAGGCTATGACGTGGAAACCTATATCCAGCTGTACAATGCTGCCGGGTTCCTGATGCAGATTGAGGTAGAAACCATTGCATCCATCATCCACAACGCCAAAAAGCCGGTGATGACCATCAAGCCCATGGCCGCCGGCCGACTGACGCCGTATGTGGGGCTAAACTTTGTGTGGAACACGCTGCGCGCCTGCGACATGGTGACGGTGGGTTGCACCACCCGCGACGAGGCCGAGGAAGTTATCGAAATCAGCCGCGCAGCGCTGGACAGGCGCTATCCGGCCATCGGCAAACGCTCCAGCCCCAATGTCAAACAGGATGCCTTTGGCGGCGTGGATAAAACATAAACATACATATTATAAAAAGGACGGTACACCATGTATAATCAACAGCAGACGAAACAATACCTCGCCCGCATCGGGCTGACGGACAGTCTGCCGCACAGCGCGGATACCTTGTCGCGCATTGTGCGGGCGCATTATTTAACTGTGCCGTACGAAAACTTGGACGTGCTGGCAGATATTCCAATATCGCTGGACAGGCAGGATCTGTTTGATAAAATCGTGGTTCGCAACCGCGGCGGCTATTGCTTTGAACTCAACGCCGCGCTGGGCACGCTGCTTGAAAGCATGGGCTTTGAGGTGCTGCACCTCACCGGACGCTTCATCATGGGCGAGCCAAAGGACATACTGCCCATGCGGCGGCACCATGTTTTGCTGGTGACGCTGCCGGAGGGACAATATCTGGTGGATGCAGGCATCATGCGCGAAAGCTGCCGCGCCGCGCACCCATTCCAGATGGGCGTGGAACAGTTTGACGGCGTGGCCAGCTACGTGCTGCGCAAGGATGATTTTTACGGCCACATTATCGATCAGGCCCTCCCCGGCGAGGACTATGCCCCGCTGTTTGGCTTTACCTTAGAGCCGCAAATCCCCGACGACTTTGTTATGCCCAGCTTTTTCTGCGAAAAGCACCCCTCCTCGCCGTTTAACAAGCACCGCATGGTGGGCATCCGCACCGACAATGGCAGCTACAACCTGGTCGGCAACACCTTCAAAACCCTGGTAGGGGATACGGTGACCGAGCAGCGGCTGCTGGATGATAAAGAAGTGCCGGGGGTGCTGGAAAAGGTGTTTGGGATAAAACTGCTATAACAAAGCGATCAACCTTTCGCTGCACCAAGGGCACAAATCGTACGATGCATACCGGGCGATACTGTTTTGAACGGTTCGCCTTGCGATATAGGTGCGGGCACTCTATAATAAAAGGCGGAAAATGAAAGGTGATGGTATGGAACAAGCGGTACAACAGAGTTTTTTAGGGGAACAGCCGGAATTGTATATTGTTCAGCCCTCTGATGATTTGCCGCTGGACCAGATTTTGTGTGGCGATTGTCAGGAGGTATTGCGGTCGTTCCCTGACAATTCTATTGACCTGATTATTACATCACCGCCATACGCCGATAATCGTAAAAACACCTACGGCGGCATTCCTGTTGATGAATATGTGGCGTGGTTTTTGCCCAAAGCACAAGAATTTCTACGAGTACTGAAGCCCACAGGCACCTTTATTCTCAACATCAAAGAAAAGGTAGTGGATGGTGAACGCAGCACCTATGTGCTGGAGCTGATATTGGAACTGCGCAAGCAGGGTTGGCTATGGACAGAGGAATTTATCTGGCATAAAAAAAACTGCTTCCCCGGCAAGTGGCCTAACCGCTTCCGTGATGCCTGGGAACGATGCTTGCAGTTTAACAAGCAAAAACAATTTCATATGTATCAGGATGCTGTCAAGGTGCCCATTGGCGATTGGGCCAACACACGCCTGCGCAACCTGAGCGAAACGGACAAGATACGTGATGAAGCCAAAAACCAAAGCGGCTTTGGCAAGCGCATCGCCAACTGGCTGGGTAAAGATTCAGTCTATCCGACCAATGTGCTGCACCTGGCAACCGAGTGCAGCAACCGCAACCACAGCGCTGCATTCCCCTATGCGCTGCCTGAATGGTTTATCAAATTGTTTACTACACAAAACGATATAGTATTGGATCCTTTCATTGGCTCCGGCACCACAGCCATGGCCGCGAAAGATATGGGGCGGTATTATATTGGCATTGACAAAGAACCGGAATATTGTGAATTATCCCGACACAACTTAGCAGGGCAAAACGATGATTGATCCTAAGGACATCCAGCAATTTGTGGAAGACCACATTGTTGAATTTCATGACAGCCGCATCCGGCGCCTGTCGCAGTTAAACCTGCAGGACGTACTGCGCCGCAAAAACCCCTATCTGTTCCGAGCAAAAAATATCACCACGGTAGATGAACTGATTCGTCAGTTGCTTGTTGCCTTTTCTTCCTCTCAAGAAGAAACCATATTTGGCGAGTTTCTTGAGAAACTGGCCATTTATTCCTGCCAACTGGCAAAGGGCGGGTTTAAATCTGGCATTGAAAACATAGACCTAGAGTTTGAGGAAGATGGGACACGGTATATCATCACCATCAAATCCGGCCCCAACTGGGGCAACAGCAGCCAGATACGTAAAATGGTTGATGATTTTAACAAGGCAAAGATTATCCTGCGCACGCAGAACCGCCGACAGCACATTGTTGCGATAAATGGTTGCTGCTATGGCCGCGACAGAAAGCCCGATAAGGGTTCCTATTTTAAATTATGCGGCCAGGAATTCTGGCAGTTTATCACTGGAGAAAGCGAATACTACGCCACGATCATTGAACCGCTGGGCTACCGTGCCAAGGAGAAAAACGATGCATATATGGCTAGTTTTAGTCAATTAATCAACCGGTTTTCTCATGAGTTTTATGACCTTTACTGCCTGCCGGACGGCCGTATTGATTGGGAGCAGCTGTTGCGTTTCAACAGCGGTAGCAACTAACATAAAAATAGGCTCTGATTTGTTCTACAGGAGGTACCACCAATGAAACTTGCATTTTCTACGCTGGGCTGCCCGGACTGGACGTTTGAGCACACCCTAAAAGAGGCGCAGCGCATGGGGTATGATGCCATTGAAATCCGCGGCATTGAGGGACAGATGCGCGCGGAGGAAATTCCTTTCTTTCAGCCCGGCCAGCAGCAGGACACCCGGCGCGCGGTGGCGGCGCATGGGCTGAAAATGTGCGGGTTTGGCAGCTCGGTCAGTTTCCATGATGTGGACAAGGCCGAAGCCATGCAGGACGAGGGGCGCAAGGCCATTGATGTGTGCGCGGCCATGGGCATCCCTTTGGTGCGCGTGTTTGGCGATAGGATCCCCGAGGGGCGCAGCGTGCAGGAAGCCACGGCGCTGGCCGCCCAGGGCATACGGAAACTGTGCGCCTACGCAAAAGGCACCGATGTGCACATCGCGCTGGAAGTGCATGGCAATTTTAATACCATTGAAGTGATGGATTCGCTGCTTGCTCAGGTGCCGGATGAGAACTTCGGCATTCTGTGGGATGTGCAGCACAGCGACAAGGTCTATGGCGACAACTGGCGCCCGTTTTATGAAGTGATCCGGCCGCATATCCGGCACGTGCACATCAAAGACCATCACCGCGACAACGGTGCCAACCGCCTGTGCCGCGTTGGGGCAGGCGATGTGCCCATCCACGACATTGTAAGCACGCTGATGGCCGATGGGTATGACGGCTATTTCTCCCTTGAATGGGAGAAAAAATGGCACCCCGAACTGCCCGACTGCGAGACGGAGTTCCCGGCGTATCCCAAGTTTATGCGGGGATAATCAAAACCAATAGGAATAACTGCTCCCTGATTGCGTTGTACAGGGCGCAGTTATTTGTTTTGCAAGTCCCGTGTTCAGCACCGCTTGCTATACCAACGCAAAGCAACCATAGTATAGATGAATCTACAGGATGTCGAAAATATTTTTTCTTCAACATGCTTGTACTGTATATCGTCCTGCCGGGCGGTTTTCTATATGAAGGAGTAACTGCTCAGTAGTTTTCCAACAGCTCCAGCAGGCACTTCATTTCGCCCTGAACGTCCAAATAGGCATACTCACCGCCGCCGTTGCCGTACTTGCCGCGCTGCACGCAAACGGCTCCGGCAAATTCCTCCATGGCTTTGATCTTCTCATCCATGCCCTTGATGATGAAGGCGATGTGATGGATGCCCTCGCCGTGCTGATCCAGATAATCCTGCCAGGTGCTTTTGACGCCGTTGGGCTGGATTAATTCCAGCGATACGCCGTTGCCCACGTCAAAGAACGCCATCTGGCAGTTGGCGTCCGGCGCAGGCTGGCCCGCCACCGTGGTGCCGGTGATTTCGTACCGGCCGCCGTCCACGGTGTCCGGCACGGGCACGCCAAAGAATGCCGCAAACTTGCGCTTGGTCTTTTCAATATCCCGCACGATGAACCCCACCTGGGTCAATGTATTGGTGCCGAGTATGCCTGCCATGGATAGAACCCTCCTTATTATTTGAGAAATTGGATTGCATCATTCTTCTTGGTCAGTTTTCGCTGCTCAACTTTTTGGTAAAACAGATGATCCGATTGGCTTCTGTGAAATTCATGGCCATATGAAATCGAAAACTGTCGGTATTGTCTATGGGGCAATCGCTGGCAAACTCCCGACATCCCTTTTCCTTGCCCCAGGCTTCACATGCGGCTAACAATTCTTTTGCATACCCTTTGTTTCGGTAGCCTTCCTTTACAAATATTCCTTCCAGGTACGCAACGGGCGTTGTCTTTGTGCCTTCCACATAATCATATCGCAGCTGGGCCTGTGCAAAGCCGACAGGGATGCCGTTTTCATATTTCAAAAAGAACTGCGCTTTGCCTTCGGACATCGTTTCTGAAAAATCAGCGATGAACTCCTGAACGGAATGGTTGTCCCACAGCAGCACGGCCAACTCCGCCAATAGTTCCACATCACTTTTTCCTGCTTTTCTTACCATATCAATCCCCAATGTTTCAACTGCATCGTGCGACTCTTCTGTTCAATCATCCTGCCAGGTATTTTTTGCTGTATGCAGTGTACAGTTGTCAGGGGCAGGAAGTCAACGAGTTGTTGCCGCGCACAAGGCCGCTTCTTGCCCGCCGCTGTGCACTCCGTTATAATCCTGCGCGGGAGGGATAATATGAAACGATTTGTGGTGTTTGATCTGGATGGCACGCTGCTGAACACCATCCCGGATATTGCAGGGGCCATGAACCGGGCGCTGAAACGGCACGGGCTGCCGCAGCATCCCAACGACAGCTATAAGCTGTTCACCGGCAATGGGGCCAAGGTGCTTACACAGCGCGCGGTGGGCGATCGGACAGATATGTGGCAGGCTGTGTATCAGGACTATGCGCAGGACTATGCCGCGCACAGCCGGGTGGACACCGCGCCCTATGACGGCATCCCGCAAGCGCTGGCGGAGCTGAAACGCATGGGCGTGCATGCGCTGGTGTACAGCAACAAGGACGACGCAGATACAAAGGATGTCATCCGGCACTATTTTCCGGGGTATGAATTCCTGGCCGTGCTGGGCGCGCGCGCGGGAATACCGCTAAAGCCCGACCCCACGGCGCTGGATGCGCTGATGGCCCTGCACGGGCTGAAGGCGCACAACGGCCTGTATGTGGGCGACACCGTGATGGACATGCGCTGCGCGCATGCGGTGGGGCTGTATGCCGTGGCGGTCACCTGGGGCTTCCAAACCAGGGATATGCTGCGCGCCGAGCACCCGAACAGCATGATCAACCACCCGGATGAGCTGGTCGCGCTGGTACGCGAACGGCTTATCAAGCACGCATGATCTGCTGTTCCATGCGCAGGCCGCGCGCCAGCCGGTAAAATGGCCGGGGATACGATGCCGCAGCGTCTGTATAAAACGCTGTATGCCCATTATGGCGATCCGCACTGGTGGCCCGCACGCACGCCGTATGAGGTGATGGTGGGCGCGGTGCTGACGCAAAACACCGCGTGGAGCAATGTGGAAAAAGCCATCGCGGGCTTTGGCGATGACCTGTCGCCGCAGTTGGTGGCGGGTATGCCCGTGGAGCAGCTGCGGGACATCATCCGCCCGTCCGGCTTCTTTGTGCGCAAGGCCGATACGCTCAAAACCATCACGGCATGGTATGCGCAGTATGATTGGGACGTGGGCACCGTGCAGCAACAGCCCATGCCCGTGCTGCGCGCGCAGCTGCTGACGCTGCGCGGCATTGGGCCCGAAACGGCGGATTCCATGTTGCTGTATGCGTTTGGTTTTCCCACCTTTGTGGTGGACGCCTACACCATGCGCCTGTGCCGCCGCTATCCCCTGCCCGCAGGCGAGGGGTATGAAGCGGTGAAAGCATATTTTGAGCAGCACTTGCCGCGGGAGACTGAGGTTTACAACCAAATGCACGCGCTGATTGTGGTCAACGCCAAGGCGCACTGCCGGGCCAAGCCGGTGTGCACGGGGTGCCCGCTGCACAGCCAGTGCGAAAAAAGATAGATCAACGGACATCGTTGAAAAGGAGCCATGCCATGAGTAAAAAGTCTGTTGCGATATCCAACACCTTCTGCCCGCAAACGCTTTTTGTATATGGCACAAAGCGGGAGGACGACAAACCAAACTTCGGGCTTTTCTGTTGGATAAGCTATTACGGCGACAATGGGCTGTGCATGATGGCAGGGCTTTCTGAGGACAAGCTGACACGCGACAACATTGACAGAACCGGCGTGTTCTCGGCCAATCTCGTCACCGAAAAAACGCTTGCGCTGGCCGACTATTTCGGCTGCAATTCGGGCTATGACAAGGGTAAAATGAATATCCCTGTTAACGTGGAAAACGGTCAAGTGCTGGATGTTCCGGTGCTTTCAGACAGCCCGATTGCCTTTGAACTGGAAGTTTATCGAAAAATTGAACTGGAGGCGGGCAGGATTTATCTCTGCCGCATCCGTAATGTGCTGGCCGATGAGGAGCTTTGCGATGGCGACGGCTCCCTGGAAGAAAAGATGAGGCGTATCGCGCCGGTGTGCACCACCGGCAACACCTATTTTGGGTGGAATGGCAACAGAATAGCCGGTTGGGGCGAGCCGGGGCTTTCTGTGAACGCGGGAAAGAAGATGAATGTTGAAATACGGCGGCTCACGCCGGACAGGGCCAAGGACTATCTGCACTTTTTTGATGTTACACCGCACTCGACAGGTAAGGAAGAGCACCGCTGTTACTGCGTCTGCTGGGCGGGTGCAAACTGTGACGGGCGCGACTTTTCAACCGCCGAAAAACGCAGGGCGGTCGCCGCAGAGTATATAAAAAGCGGCGCGATATAAGGCTATCTGGCCTACATCGGTCACAAGGTTGTCGGCTGGTGCAATGCCAACACAAAATCTGACTGCTATGATTGTATTTCCTGGAAAATGTTTATGCAGAGCATAAAAAAGGACGAGCCGGGCCCAAAGGTGAAATCCATCTTTTGTTTTGCCATCGCCCCTGAAATGCGCAGAAAAGGAATCGCTACGCAGCTTCTTCATCGGGTTTGCGAGGACGCGGCGAAGGATGGTTTTGATGCTGTCGAAGCCTACCCGAACAAGGAATTCGTCAATACAGAGGATGATTTTATGGGAACCGTCGACATGTATGAAAAGGCGGGGTTTGAGCTATTCTATGAGGCGGGCGATAAGCTTGTGATGAGAAAAAGGCTGTCATAAAAAGAGGGGGCTAATCCTATGGCATTCAATAATAAAAAAGAGAATTCATGCTTTGTGGAAATCAGGGCGCTTACCCCTGAACTTTCCAATGACTACTTTGACTTTTTCGAGAACCGGGCGTTTACCGACGATACGCCGTATCGCTGCTATTGTCAGGTATATCAGATGTCAGCAGAGCAGCAAAAAGCGGAAATCGAAAATGCAAACGGAGCCGATGCAGGACTTATTTCAAGGCGGGTGGCGCAGCGGCAAATCAACGAGGGCGTGCTTCGCGGTTATCTGGCATATTCGGACGGGATAGCCATCGGATGGTGTAACGCAAACGACAAAGCATATTACTCGGCAGATCATGGTGCTCATTTTCACGCGCCCGCTGAAAAACGCGAAATGGCAGTGGTGTGCTTTACCATCGCGCCGGAATACCGTGGCAAAGGCATTGCAACCGCGCTTTTAAACCGCGTATTGGCTGACGCAAAAAGCAACGGTTATGTAGCCGTAGAGGCCTTTCCGGTCATCCGAAGCGAACGGTATGAATGGGACTGTGCCGGCCCCGTCCGACTGTATGAGAACGCGGGTTTTGAGAAGGTTGCGGAACATGACGGCTTTGTCATTGTAAGAAAAGAACTATAAAAAAGAAAAACTGACCTTTACTGGTATTGAAAAACTGACTCCCGGCACGAACGCCGTGTTCAAGGCAGGCAAAAATGTTATCAAAAATTTTGCGCCGAAGGAAGCGGAGATGGAAGTTGGCACAAATTTTGATACGGAACTGTTTGGACTGAAGCGGGCCAACGCTCTTACTATCCCTGCGCCAAAACTGATTGCAAGCGGCGTGGTACAGGATGTATATAAAAAGAATCAATGAAATTCTAAAAGCGTACAAAACGAAGTACAAAAATCAGTATAATATTGCTGTTCAGAAGCTGCAAACGCCGCTGGAACTTTTATAGCTAAAGGAGGAACGCCATGGATCATCTTGCCTATTGCCGCGGCATTGACCTGCCGGGCGAAGCCCTGGACTGCATCCGGCAATCTGCGATTACGGAGGCAGAATATGCCAGATTAAAGGGGCTGTTTTATCGGGATATCCCTGCTTTTCAGCAAAAGGTGCTGTCTTATAAGGACTGGCGGCAGCGGCTTTTGTATCTCTATACCCGCCTGGCCAGCGAGACGTGGGAGGAATATCGGCAAAGGGGCATCCCGGAGAAGGTTTTCTGGGATACCTATTCGGATCAGAAAATCTGGTATGGCAACTGCCTGCGGGTATTTGGTGAGCCGGGGCTGGCGGAATATGATTGGCTGTGGCTGCCCATGCGCTTTTTGCTGTTCCGGCTGGGCCGGCTGCAGTTTATTCCCAAGGCGCTGGAAAAACCTTTGGCATTGGAACACATCAAGCTGCCCGCCGGGGCGGTCGTGCTGGACACGCACATCGCCCAGGGGGAGCCGCTGGATATGGACGCCGTTCACGATTCATTCGGGCAGGCGCTTCGTTTCTTCCGCGGCGTGTATCCGGTCTTTGTGTGCCATTCCTGGCTGATCAACCCGGTGCTTCAGGACATTCTGCCCGCCACTTCGCGCATCGTGCAATTTCAGAAGTTGTTTACAGCCTTTGACATAGACGATAACGAACGGCAGGCGGAGGAGCGCATCTTTGGCCGGCTGCTGGATCACCCCGACGGTTATCCTGAGGAAACGTCCCTTCAGCGCCTGGTCAAGCAGTATTTGCTGGCAGGAAACAAACTGGGCGTTGCGTGGGGCGCTTATTGTCCAAAATAGGGGATTAATACAGCCGTTTGACATCCCTACTTTGCACGCTTACACTTGTTGTATACAAAAGGAGGTCGGGGACATGAAGAAGGTAGTATTGCTGGACGGTGCGGTGGGCACCAGTCTGTGGGCGAAGAGCAGCGACCGGGATCCGGTGTGGCGCTACAATATGGAGAAACCGGATCTCGTGCGCGAGCTGGTGGGGGAATATGTGCAGGCCGGGGCGCAGATTGTGCTGGCCAACAGCTTTGCGGTGAACCGCATCAGCCTCAAAAAAAGCTCCTGGCAGGCGCCGGAGGTGGCCGCGCGCGCGGTGCAGCTGGCGCGCGAGGGTGCGCAAGGCGCGGCGCGGGTGGCGCTGTCGGTAGGGCCGCTGCCCATCCTGATGGAGCCATACGGTGACCTGGAGGAGGACGAGGCCTACGAGATGTTTCTGGAGGTCATGCAGGCCGGCGTGCAGGCCGGGGCTGATGTGCTGATGGTGCAGACCTTTATGGACCTTGCCATGATGCAGGTGGCGCTCAAGGCGGCGGCCACGCTGGGCACGCCTACCATGGCAGCGTTCAGCTTTGAAGCGCGCGGGCGCACCATGATGGGCAACTCCGTGGCGGATATCGTGGAGGGGCTGGCGGATTTTGACTTAGAGGCTATAGGGCTTAACTGCTCGCTGGGGCCGGAGCAGGCGTTGCCCATTTTGCAGGAGTTTGCGCAGCACACCGACCGGCCGCTGCTGTTCAAGCCCAATGCCGGGCTGCCGGTGGGCGGCAAGGAAAACCCCGCCGTGGATGAGCTGGCCTTTGCCGAGGAGGTGTCCAAGGCCGCGGCGCTGGGCGCCACGTATATCGGCGGCTGCTGCGGCAGCAATCCGGCGTATATCCGCGCGCTGGCGGACAAGCTGCGTTTGATGGGCGCGCTGGCGCAGGGTTAATCAAACGCAAGGATGTTTTAATCAAATGTTCATGTACTTCCCCTGTTGTTTTCATGTACATGGCCTACACTGGCACCATCGGAAGGAACCGAGAACGAAAGGGAGGTACCAACATGGAACACTTTGAACTGGTAGAAAAACTGCGTGAGCGCACCGGACTGAACTACGAGGAAGCCAAGGCCGCGCTGCAGAACAGCAACTGGGATTTGTTAGAGGCCATGGTGCGTTTGGAAAACGAAGGCAAGGTCAAGGCCGATCAGCCGCAGCAGGCGGCAGCGGAAAACACCGGCGACAAGGAAAAGGAGAAGGACATGAACAAGGACAAGGAACGCGCAGCCAAGGCCGACGACGTCCTGCGTGGCATCGGGGCATTCTTAAGCCGCATGGCTGAGCTGGGCATGCGCAACCGCGTGGAAATGCGCCGCAACGATAAGGTCATCATGTCGCTGCCGATGCTGGTGGTGGTGCTGCTGGCGCTGGTAGCGTTCTGGGTGATTATCCCGGGCACAATCGTGGCGCTGTTCTTCGGCTTCCGCTTCAAGCTGACCGGCAAGGACGTGGAGCGGATGGTCAGCAAAGAGGGAACCAACCAACCGCAGGACTAAACAATAACTGTATCGGCAATGCCGCCCGCATCGTGCGAATGATGCGGGCGGCGGGATTTTTGTTACGTAGTATCTACTGAACAACTCGATTCCCTATATTTCACAAGCATTCTGGCCTGATACGTGATAAACTGGTGCAAGGAAAACTCCTGAAATCGTCCAAAACCCTTGCACTTTATTTGGAGGAAGTCCGCGTGTATCGGCCAGAAAGCGAACAAGTCAGCGTGTTTGAGAACGAAAGTTTCTTCCAGTTTCACGGTCTGAACCCTGACAATGACTGGGTTAGGCTGGCGAAACTGATTCCCTGGGCGGAGTTGGAACGGTGCTACGCCCAGACCTTTGGCAGCAAGTTAGGGAATGTAGGCAAGCCCGCCCGTATGGCCCTGGGCGCACTCGTTATCAAGGAGCGATACGGGTTCTCAGACGAGGATACGGTGCAGGAGATACGGATGAATCCCTATCTTCAGTTCTTTCTTGGTCTACCTGCATTTCAACATGAAGCGCCCTTTGACGCAAGTACGATGACGTTGTTTCGTAAACGAATCCCGGCTGATTTGTTGGCTGATTTGCACGATTATATCATCGGTCGCTGCAATCCCTATGCTGAGGACGATAATCCTCCCGACAGCACTCCGCCAGATCCCCCAACTGGGCAATCGGACGAAAACGCGGACACACAAGAACTAAACGAAAGTGAACCGCCCACCAACCGGGGAACGCTGATACTGGATGCGACCTGTGTGCCGCAGGATATCCGCTATCCAACGGACATCAGTTTGCTGAATGAAGCCCGAGAGTGCCTGGAAGGCATGATAGACAGCGCATTTCCCAAAGGTCAGAAGCCCCGTACCTATCGCAGGATCGCCCGGCGCGACTATCTGCGTTATGCGAAGAATCGCCGTCCTTCCCAGAAGTTATTGCGCAAGAGCCTGCGCAAACAACTGTCCTATGTGGCTCGCAATCTGGGGTATCTGTCAGAGGTCAAAGCCAGTTTGAGCGAGAAAGATCAGAAACAACTCCAGGTGATTGAGGTATTGTATGCCCAGCAGAAACAGATGTACGAGCAGGGAAGCAAGCGCGTGGATGACCGGATTGTCAGCCTGCACCAGCCCTGGGTGCGCCCCATCGTACGGGGCAAGGCAAAGGCAGCGGTGGAGTTTGGAGCAAAGATAGCAGTATCTCTGGTGGATGGTTATTCTCGTATTGAACACCTGTCCTGGGATAACTTTCATGAGGGAACGACTTTGCAGGAATCTGTGGAAAGCTACCGTGCGGATACCGGGGTGTATCCGGAGCGCGTGCTGACCGATAGAGCGTATCGTACCCGCGAGAACCTGCAATACTGCAAGGAGCGCGGCATTCGAATGTCGGGCCCCAAACTAGGCCGTCCGCCCAAGGACAAAGCGTTGTATCGTCAGCAACTGTTGGAAGAGCGGTTGGAATCCGGAGAGCGCAGTGCCATAGAGTCATCCTTTGGCGTGGGCAAGCGGCGTTATAGCTTGAACTTAGTGATGGAACGGTTGCAAGAAACCAGTGAAGTAGCTATTCATGTCAGCATCCTGACGATGAATCTATGGAAGCGCCTGCGAGCACTTCTTTTTGCGTTGTTCCAAAGAGCGCTTCGAGCGCCAGTTTGGTACAGAAAATTGGTGGCAATGAGCGTGCTTCTAGTTTGGGGTGCAGAGAGAGATTTGAAAACAGTTATTGTTCAGTAGACCCTACGTAGGTAACTTGAGATTGGGTTCTCATTTTTTACATTTTTCCTATATTCTGACTTGTGTTTCCGAAATCATCTGTTGTTTTTTCCAAATACTATGTGCATCAAAATCTGACTTATTCGGCCAAGCATCATAGAACGTTTCAACCGTATTGCATATTTGCTCACACAAGTAGTCTATTCCAATATAAGCTATATAAATAATAGTACCATCAGGTTGTTTTTTTCCACATAATTATATCCGTGTTTATGTTCTTCTGTTCCAGGCTTGGTTAATACTAGGTGATCGACAAGAACTTGCAACGTTTTATTTGTTACCTCTGTGTTTCCGTTATGAAGGACTTTGCATCGGAGTGAATAACACATTTCACCAGTGAAGGTCTGCGTCTCAAAACCAGATAACGGAAAATGAAAACTATCTTCAGCCATATGCTTTTTAATCCAGTTAATGTAAAGTGTTCTGTTGCCATCTTTAACACCATTTTCCACTTGTGAACAAATATCTGGCAATGTCATCGACAAAGTCAATGCGGCAAGATAGCATTCCTTCTTTAGTGCATCGCGTACTTCCTGAATGTATTCTTCCATTAAGTATGCCTCCTAAATATTAATTTCCCAAAGATTTTGGTACATTAAAATTCGAGCCATCACTGTGTCATCGGCCTGTTTTCCATCAGTATACTTCCCCAAACCCCAACCCCACCCTCGCGCGTTGGCCGGCACCCGGTGATGAATGTTACCGTATGATTGCGCCTGTGCACCGTGAGGGGATAAACGTCAGCAAGAAGATTCGAACTTCAGACAACGCCCCGTCATTGTTATACCACAGAAAAGCCCGCAGGCTTCGGTTGGTGCCCACATCCATCGCGCTACACCAAGGGGAATTTTATGTGCGCGTAATCAGTTCCACCTGCCAGTTCAGCCCCTGCAGGCGCATGTCCAGCTCGCGCAGCTCCTTGCACAGCCCGTCCACCTGCCTGCGCAGCGCGGCCACGTCCACGGTGCTCATGATGCGGATTTCGGAGCGCAGCTGGCGGCTGACCAGCTGCCCGGCTTCGCCGGCAAAGCCGCGCAACACGCGGATTTTGTATTGCAGCGTGTCGCGCTGCGCCAGCAGGTCGGTCAGCGTGTCCTCGCCGTCCCGGGTGGCGCTGTTGGTGTGGTTGATATCGGCAATCAGCGTGGCAAGCTGGTTAGTCAGGGTGTCCAATTCCGCCATCAGCTGGTGCGGGTTTTCCACGGGCTGGTCGCCCTCCTGCACGCGCGCGGCGGCGGACAGGCGGCTGTCCAGCATGGACAACCGCTGCTGGATGTCCTTGCGCAAAATTAGGGCTTCGGCTAATTTCATGCGTTTTTTCTCCTGCTATTGATATTACAGCGCGGCCAGCGCGCTATACGTGTTGCGCAGGCCGGGGTAGATGGTGCGATAGGCTGCGTACACCTGCCGATAGCGCTGCGCGCGCGCGGCGTCGGGCTGTTCGGCGGCCTCAAAGGTCAGGATGCTGTCGCACGCGGTGCGCACGTCGGGGTACAGGCCGGTGCCGGTGGCGGCCAATATGGCGGCGCCCAGCGCCGCGCTGTCGGCCAGCAGCGGCAGCTGCGTGGGCAGGTTGTATACATCGGCTAACATCTGCCGCAAGAACGGCGCCTTGGCCCCGCCGCCGCACAGCGTCATCCGCGTGGGCGTGACGCCCATCTCCTCCAGCACGCTTTGGCAGTCCTTCATCGCAAAACAGATGCCCTCCATCACCGCGCGGGCCAGGTCGCTTTTTGTGTGCATGGCGCTCAGGCCCACAAACGCGCCCCGGCAATCGGCGTCCAGATGCGGCGTGCGCTCGCCCATCAAATAGGGCGCGTACAGCAGCCGGTTGGCCCCGATGGGCGAGGCAGCGGCCTCGTCATCCAGCTGGCGGTAGGGCGTGTCCCTGGTGTAGAAATTGTTGCGGAACCACTGCAGCGACAGCCCGGCCGACTGCACCACGCCCATTACATGCCAGGCACCCGGCACGGCGCAGCAGAAGGTGTGCGCGCGGCCGCCGGGGTCCAGGCGCAAATTGTCCGTGTGCGCAAACAGCACGCCGGAGGTGCCGATGGTAGTAAAGGCCGCGCCTTCGCGCACCACGCCGGTGCCTACTGCGGCGGCGGCATTGTCGCCCGCGCCACCCACTACCGCCGTGCGCGTGGACAGCCCGGTGTCGCGCGCGGCTTGCGCGCTTATATACCCCGTGATGTCGGGGGATTCGTATACCTTGCCCAGCCAGTCCGGGTGGATGTCCATGGCGGCCAGCAGCTCCTGGCTCCACGCCCGGTTGGGCACGTCCAGCAGCTGCATGCCGCTGGCGTCGGATACCTCGGTGGCAAACTCGCCCGTCAGGCGGTAGCGCAGGTAATCCTTGGGCAGCAATATGTGGCGGCATTTTGCGTAGATGTCCGGCTCATGCTTTTTGACCCACAGAATCTTGCCCAGCGTAAAGCCCGTCAGCGCCGGGTTGCAGGTGATGTCAATCAGGCGCTCGCGCCCAAAGGTTTCCTCCACCCATGCGCATTCCTCGGCGGTGCGCTGGTCGGCCCATATGATGCAGGGGCGCAGCACCTGGCCGTGCTCGTCCAACATGACCAGCCCGTGCATCTGCCCGGAGATGCCGATGCCCCTGATGTCCTCTGGATTTATTTTGGAAGTTGCCAGCACCTCGCGGATGGTGTCGCGCGCGGCCTGGTACCAGTCCTCCGGGTGCTGCTCGGCCCAGCCGTTGTGCGGCTGGTACAGCGGATATTCCCGCGTGGCGGCGGCCAGCTGCTTGCCCGTGGCCTCAAACAGCACGGTCTTGGTGCCGCTGGTGCCCAAATCAATGCCCAGTATGCAGCCCATGTCAGCCCCCAAACAGCACGTCGTTGAGCACGCTTTCCAGATACTCCTGCCGCCCGGAGCCGGGCAGCGCCGGCTGCTTCATACGCAGCGCGTGGTCGCTCAATTCCTTCAGCGTGGCTTGGCCCGCGCGGATCTTCCGGCCCAGTTCGCCGTCAAAGGAGGCGTAGCGCTGCTGGATAAATTCATCCACGCGGCCATCCTCAATCAGCTGGGCGGCTTTGAGCAGCCCCAGCGCCCAGGTGTCCATGCCTAAAATATGCGCCTGGAACAGATCCTCCATCGTATAGCTGGGGCGGCGGGTCTTGGCGTCGAAGTTCAGCCCCACCGGCAGGCCGCCGGCGTTTAGTATTTCGTACATAGCCAGCGTGGTGTCGTACACATTGCAGGGGAATTCGTCGGTGTCCCAGCCCAGCAGCATATCGCCCTGGTTGGCGTCCACGGAGCCCAACATGCCGTTGATGGCCGATATGCGCAGGTCGTGCTGGAAGGTGTGCCCGGCCAGCGTGGCGTGGTTGGCCTCGATGTTCATCTTGAAATCCTTGTCCAGGCCGTACTGCTTCACAAACGCAATGGCGGTGGCGGCATCGTAATCGTACTGGTGCTTCATGGGTTCCTTGGGCTTGGGCTCAATCAAAAATGTGCCGGTAAAGCCAATGCTGCGGCCATAGTCCACCGCCATGCGCATCAGCGCTGCGATGTTTTCCAGCTCAAACTTAACGCGCGTGTTGAGCAGCGTTTCATACCCCTCGCGTCCGCCCCAGAACACATAGCCCTTGCCGCCCAACTTAACGGTGATGTCCAGCGCCTTTTTGACCTGTGCGGCGGCAAAGCAGTATACATCCACGCTGTTGGTGCTGCCCGCGCCGTTCATAAACCGCGGGTTGGAGAACATGTTGGCCGTGCCCCACAGGCACTTGATGCCGGTCTCCTTCATTTTGACCAGCATATAGTCCGAAATCTCGTCCAACCGCCGGTTGGTTTCGTTGATGTCATCGCTTTCGGGCACCAGGTCTACATCATGAAAGCAGAAGTATTCAATGCCCAGCTTGCTCATCAGCTCAAAGCCTGCGTCCACCTTCGCGCGCGCATGCGCCATGGTGGCGGGCTTTTCGCCAAAGGACTTGTCCGCCGTGCCGGGGCCGAACATATCCGTGCCCGTCGCCACCAGCGTGTGCCACCACGCCATGGCAAAGGGCAGATGCTCGCGCATGGGCTTGCCCAGCACGATGCGGTCAGCCTCATAGTACCGGAACGCCAGCGGGTTTTTGGACTTGGGCCCCTCGAATGCTACCTTGGGGATGTTGGGAAAAATCTGAGCCATGGTTGCCTCCTACATATGATTGATGGGTTGTTGCATACTCCGCGGCACAGTGTGCAGCGCGTTCTATCTTGTATGTGTTTCATTGTAAAGGGTTTGTGTCGGCGGGTCAACGAGGGCATTCAGATGAAATTACAACTTGCTTACATCCTTGGATGCCGCCTGCGGGCTGGCCTGTGCTATGATGACACGAGAGGTGAACGCATTGAAGGGCAAAATTCTCGTTGCCGAGGATGACCCGGCCATTTTGAAGCTGCTGGAAACCAATTTGCAGGTGGCAGGGTATCAAGTGGTGTGCGCAACCGATGGGCAGCAGGCCTTGCAGGCAGCGCACGCGCAGGTGTTTGACCTGGCGCTGCTGGATGTGATGATGCCGGAGATGGACGGCTTTGCGCTGCTGCCGTATTTGCGGGAGCAGGACATCCCCGTGATATTCGTCAGCGCCAAGGCCGATGTGCTAAGCCGCGTGCAGGGCCTGCGCCTGGGCGCGGAAGATTATCTGGTCAAACCCTTTGATATACTGGAGCTGTTGGTGCGCATGGAAAAGGTGCTGGAGCGCAGCCGCCCGCAGGCCGCCATCCTCACCCACCGCGATGTGGTGCTGGACGAAAGCAGCCATGTGGTGATGCAGGGCGATGCGGAAGTGCCGCTCAAGCCGCTGGAATATGAACTGCTGCGCACGTTCATGCGCTATCCCGGCATGGTATTAACGCGCGAGCAGCTGCTGCGGCGCGTGTGGGGCGAAAACTTTTTGGGCGAAACGCGCACCATCGACGTGCATGTGGCGCTGCTAAGGCGCAAATTAAACTGGCAGGAGGTCATCGTCACGGTATATAAGGTGGGCTACCGGCTGGAGCAGGGCGTATGAAGCTGCGCACCCGGCAGACGCTCATCCCGCTGGCCATCATATTGGTGGTCATGGGCGTGTTTTTGTATGCCTATACGGGCGTGCAGACCGACCGCCTGCTGTCCGACGCACGGCGCAACGGTGCATGGCAGCTGGATGCCTTTGCCGAGCACATCACCGCGCTGGAGCGCACGGCGGCGTTAGAGGCCGGGGCCGCGCATATCACCCGGCAGGCGCTGGTGCAGTACACTTTTTCCACCTATGCGCATCTGTTGCAAAGCGCGGACAGGGCGTACTCCCTGTGGGCGGACGGCGCTTACCTGTACAACCTGTCGCCGCTGGACCCGGCGGCGCAGCTGCCCGTCCCGGACAAGGTGCTCACTGCTAGCCGCATGCTGCGGCAGGGTGGGGAACTGATGCTGATTTCCTCGTGCAGCCTGCGCGTGTTGGGGGTGCCCGTTACGCTGTATTTGACCGAGAACATCAGCCGGGTGGAGGAGCAGATTGACAATTTGGTACGCATTGCGCAGGCGGCGCTGGTGTGCAGCCTGGCGTTCTGCGCGCTGGTGCTGCCGCCGCTGGTGCGTAAAAGCCTGTCGCCGCTGGAAACGCTGTCCGGCGTGGCCGATCAAATTGCGGGCGGCGCGTATGCGCTGCGCGCGGGCATTGACACCGCCGATGAGGTGGGCGACCTATCCCGTGCCTTTGACCGCATGGCCGCCACCGTGGAGGACAAGATCAGCACGTTAGAGGAAACCAACCGCCGCCAAGAGATGCTGCTGGGCGCGCTGACGCATGAATTAAAAACCCCCATGACGGCCATCATCGGCTTTGCCGACAGCGTGCTGACCATGCCGCTGACCGAGGCCGAGCGCGCCGATGCCCTGCAGGAAATCCACGAGGCCGCGCGCCGCACCGAGCGCCTGAGCCAGAAAATGATGCAGCTGATTGCGCTGGGGCACGAGCAGGATGTTTTTTTGAAAAAGCATATCAACGCCGCCGACCTGCTGGAGCAGGCCGCGCGCACGGCAGGCCCGGCAGCCGAGGCCGCAGGGGTAACCATCGTGCCCGATGTGCAAATCCCTGCCCTGCAGGGCGACCCCGACCTGCTGCACAGCGCGCTGACCAATTTGATCGACAACGCCGTCAAGGCCTCGCAGCCGGGGCAGCGCATCACGCTGTGCGCCCGGCGCGCGGGCGGGGACGTGGTGCTGTCCGTCATTGACCAGGGCCGAGGCATCCCGGCGGCTGATATCCCGCGCCTGACCGAACCGTTTTACCGCGTGGACAAGGCGCGCAGCCGCAAGTTGGGCGGTGCGGGGCTGGGGCTGGCGCTGTGCCGCATAATTGCCCAGGCGCACGGCGGGCAGCTGCAATTGGACAGCGAAGAAAATCGGGGCACCGCTGTGCACTTGGTGCTGCTGGGGGAGGATGCCCATGCGCCATAAAAAAGGTTTTTTGGCCGTCGCTGCACTGTTGGCGGCGGTGCTGTTGGCCGTGCTGCTGCTGCCTAAGATGACCAACTTTCTGATTGAGCGGCAGATATCCATGCACCCGCAGGTCACCGCCACGCCCGTTCCCCCGGAGGAACCCTGGGCCGAGGGGCTGTGAACGGCTAAGTTTTTTGATATTACAACCTGATAACAACTCTTTCACGTTTTGATGCGGACTTTGCGTCCCGCGTTTGCCATCATGGGGCAGCAAGGGCGCATGTGGTGCCCGGAAGGAGGGCTAAACCGATGATGAAACGCCTGATGTTGTTAATGCTGGCGGCCTGCTGCCTGATGGCCGCCGCCCATGCCCAGACCGTGCCTGAGCAGGTGGCCGCGCCGCTGCACGCGCAGGGTACCTGGCACAGCCCCACGGGGCGCACCACAATTAGCCTGGATGCGCAGGTTGTGGTGCCCGATGTGGACAGCATGCCCGTCGTTGAAGTGTTCCCCCGCATCTTTGCGCCGGAGGAGGTGCATGCGCTGGCCGATGCATTGATAGGCCCCGGCGCATGGCAGGTGTATACCGACCAGGGCAAATACGGACAGCGCACGGACAATGGCCCGCAGCCCGGCTACCGGCAGGCGGATGCCTCGCCATCGTATATGACGCGATATGAACTCTCCTTGGGCGGCGGCGGTGCCTGGGTGTATGATTTGCCATATAAAATGGTTTCTGCCAACTACTATGAGCAGGACGGCCCGGATACGCCCAAGGTGCTGGTACGCCTACAATATTCTTTCAAGTCAGGGGACAACCTGGGGTGTAACGTGGGCGCGCCGGAGGATGCGGTGGCGCTGGCCGAAAATGTGGTCACCAGCATCTGGCCGGACATGCAATTTCATTCTGTTGACAAGGATCTGGACATCTTTACCGAGCGCACCTCCTGGGAAGGCAAGTCGGCTGACTATGGCTACCGCATCTACTTTGCCCGGCTATTGCACGGGATAGTGGCCACGCCGGTCAGCCAACAGGGCGCGGAGGATGTCAACTATTTCTTTATGGGCAGGCAGCAGCCCGGCTACCACCTGCCGCTGCCGTATGAGCGCCTGTTTGTGGACGTGGGCGAGGACGGCATTTTTCAGTTGATATACGATAATCCGCTGCGCATCGGGCAAACATTGGAGGACAACCCCGCCCTGCTGCCCTTTGACCAGGTGCTGGATATCCTTGCCAAGGTCAGCCCGCTCAAGTACGCGGCGTATGAGCATGCGAAAAACAACGGCATCCAAATCAACCGCGTGGTGCTGGGCTATATGAGCCTGCAAATGAAGGACTGCCCCGGCCGCTATCAGATGGTGCCGGTGTGGGATTTCTTCGGCACCCGCACCATTGACCAGGAGTTCTATGACTTTACAAATTATTCGCTTTTCACCCTCAATGCCATGGACGGCACGGTGATTGACCGGGATTATGGGTACTGATATGAAAACATATAGGAAGCGCATCTGTATACTCACCGCCTGCCTGTGGCTGCTGTGCGCAGCCGTTATGCACGCTGAAAGCACCGCCCGCTGGCATGCGGACAACAGCACGCAGCACAATGTGCATGTGATCATCGATGCAGACATACAGGCACCAACGTTTACAGAAATTCCCGTGTATGAGGTAAAACGGGCCATCGTCAGCCAGGAGCAGCTGATGCGCATCGCGCAATGCTGCATGCCGGGGCGCAAGCTGTTTGCTGCCGACAGCTCCCTCAACCCCTTGTCCCCTCAGCCGGAGCCTATCTCCGCCTACCGGGATGTATCTGCGGAGTTTCATGTGTTCAGCGCCGCCAAGCCTGTATTCTATCGTGCGGTCATCGGCGATGGCACGCGTTTTGTCGAGGGTAGTTACCAAACCCTGGCCAACGGGCAGCCGCTGGAGGTTTTGGCGCAGCTGCATATCGCCCATGGAACGCTGGCCGCGCAGTATGTGCAGGGGCAATACGATTTTTCAGATACCGTGCCGGAGCAAATAGGTTCCTTGCCCTTGCAGGAAGCCCGCGCCTGCGCGCTGTCCTGCGCCCAGGCCATCGACAAAGCGATGACCCTTGGCACGGTGCAAACGGTGCCCCTGATCCGCTATACGGATACCAGCAGCGTTGAATACCGGCATGAAATCGCCGGGCAAGGGGTTGTGTTCAGCTTTACCCGCATGGTAAACGGCATCCCCATTACCTATGAATCGGCCCATGACGGGCGAAGCTTGGACAGCATGGACGATGATTACACGGTGCCGTTTGCCTATGAAAAATTGCAGATGGTCATCAGCCTGGAGGGAATCATTGGGTTTACCTATCAATCGCCCTATGAGGTGCTGCCCGACCCCATCGCACAGGTGCAACTCCTGCCTATTCAAGATATTCAGGAGATTATCACCAAAACATTGCCGCTTAAATATGCTGCTGCGGCGCGCTCCGGCGCCATTACGTTAAAGGCGCACCGTCTTGTGTTTGGCTATGCCCGCGTTCTTATGCGCGATGACCCCGGCCGCTACATGCTGGTGCCGGCATGGGACTTGATGGGCACCTGGCAATCGGGGGACGATGATGCATGCAACGATGCCCACGGCAGCCTGCTCACCATCAACGCGGCGGACGGCACGATTATCGACCGGGGGTTTGGGTACTAATGCATGTCAAACCCTTTTTGCGCGCCCTGCGCGTTGACCTGGCCAAAGCGCTGTGGGGGCGGTGGTTTGTCATCGCCGTGCTGGCCACGCTGTTTTCGCTGTGGCTGGGCATCTCGCAGCAGCTGCGTGGCATGGATGATTACCTGATGTACAACGACGAGCCGCACTGGGCGGGGATGCTTCAACAGGCGTTGCAGGGCAGCTTTGCACAGTTAAGCCTGCCCGCGCTGTCGGCATTACCGGCAGCAGGGTTGGCGCTGTTGGAACTACAGGCCGGTGCTGCGCGCAGCGCGCTGTTCCGCGTGGGCTGGCAGCCCTATCGCATGGGCAAGGTGGTGGCCGCGCTGGCGGGCGGCATGGCGGTGCAGGCCGCGGGCATCGGGCTGCTGATGGGGCTTATGCACACTATCCGGCTTCGTGCGCTGGGCGCGTCCATCCCGTGGGCGGCGTGGCAGGACATATGGCCGCCCGTGCTGGCGCGCATGGCCTGCGGGGGCATCTGGTCGGGCGCGGGCAGCCTGCTGGCGCTGCTGACGGGCACGGCCAGCGCCGCCACGGTGGGGCCGCTGTGCCTGTGCTATGGGCTGATGATGGTGGGCACGCGGTTTTTCCCGGACACGGCGTGGGTCAACCCGCTTTCGTGGCTGGATGGCGCTTCAGCGCTGCCGTGGGCGGTGCTGGGAGTTATTGCGCTGCTGCTGTGGGCGGTGCAGGGGAGGAAGGTGCGCCAGCATGTGTGATTTGCGCAAGGCCTGGCTATGCGCGGGGTGGAACCTGTACACCCTGCGCAAAAACCCGCGCTTTTACTTGGCGCTGGTGATGGGCTGCCTGCTGTGCTGGATGCTCACCGACCGCACGCTGGCCATATCGCGCGATTTTCACACCGATTTGCAGGTGTTTGAGGCGTTCATCTGGTGCTTTGCCGATGGCGACAGCATCCTGTACGCCTCGCTGGTGCTGATGTTGGTGCTGTCGGCATTCCCCCGGCTGGATGCGGCGGGCAGCTATATCAGCTTCCGCGCCGGGCGCAGGGCGTGGCTGTTGGGGCAGGTGCTGACCGTGCTGGTCATCACGCTGGGCTACTGCCTGCTGTTGCTGGTGTGCTCCATGCTGCTGGGCGCGGGACGCGTGCATGTTCATAACGCCTGGAGCGATACGGCCACATTGCTGTCCTTTTCACCGGGCGGGTTTGACCCGGCCTTTGCCGTTACCCGCAAGATGGTCAAGCTGACGCTGCCTTACCCCGCGCTCCTACAGATATTCGTGCTGCTGTTTTTGTTCATGCTGCTATTATCCTCGGTGCAGTTGGCGTTCACGGTGCTCAAAAGCCGCCAGACCGGCACCGCGCTGGCGCTGCTTATCTGCCTGACGGGGTTTATCCTCACGCCGGAGCGGTTTATGCAGTGGCTCCATCTGCCGCTGGAGTTTACCTTTTATGCCAATTTGCTTGCGGCGTGGCTGTCGCCGCTGCAGCACGCCACCTACATGATGCACAACTTTGGCTATGACCTGCTGCCGCGCCTGTCCACCTCCATGCTGCTGCTGGGCGGGGGCAGCGCCGCGCTGTTAGCGCTGTCGGCGCTGCGCATGCGGCACTATAACTATGTATTTTCAGGAGGCATCGCCCATGACTGATACAACCGCGCCCGCCATACAAGCGGAGGGCATCCGCATGCGTTTTGGCGCCGACACCGTGGTCAAGGACATTACCTGCACGTGGGAGACCGGCAAAATCCACGGCATTGTGGGGCGCAACGGCTCCGGCAAGACGGTGCTGATGAAATGCATCTGCGGTTTTCTGCGCCCCACCCAGGGGCAGGCGCGCGTGTTTGGCCGCGTCATCGGCAAGGATGTTGATTTTGCGCCCGACACCGGCATGCTGATTGAAGCGCCGGGCTTTTTGCCGTATGAAACGGGCATGAACAACCTGCTGTGGCTGGCGCGGCTGTCCGGCCTCAAGGGCCGCGAGCGCGTGCGCGCATGCATCCAGATGGTGGGGCTTGACCCGGACTTAAAAAAAGGCGTGGGCAAATACTCCATGGGCATGCGCCAGCGGCTGGGCATCGCGCAGGCGCTGCTGAACGACCCGCGCCTGCTGATCCTGGATGAGCCCACCAACGGCTTAGACAAACAGGGCGTGCGGGATGTGCACGCCCTGCTGATGGGCCTCAAAGCCCAGGGAAAAACCATCTTATTGGCCAGCCACAACCCGCTGGACATCACCACGCTGTGCGACACCGTGCGCGAGATGGACGGCGGGGTGATGACGCGGTTGTCGTAAGGTTACAACCCCTCCCTCTCATACCTCGGCTCCACAAACGTTTTGTTATAATCATTGCCGCCGGGATAGTTGGCGCTGCGCAGGATGCCGGGCATTTTGCCGCGCTTGAGCAGCTCGTCGATCACCACGGCGCTCACGCTCCACAGGATGTAGGCACCGGCCAGGCCGGAGGCCGCGCCAAAGTGCGCGTCCAAGCCTTCCACGTCCATCATGGCCTCGGCGGCGGGGGCGCAGTTGTCCAGCACGACATCGGCCAGCTCATACAGCTTTTTGCCGGAGGACAGCACGCTGTCCACCGTGGTGGCGTAGCTCATGCTGGTTAAGGCAATGATCTTCATGCCGAAGGCCTTGGCTTCCTGCGCGAGGTCGGCGATATAAAAGGTGCGGCCGGAGACGGAACCCAAGATCATCACATCGCCGGGGCGCGCGCCGGAGGCGCGCAGCGCGTACTTGGCCAGGCCCTCCATGGAGGTATCCAGGTCGCTGCGGTCGCGCTTGCGCACGGGGTTTTCCACGTTCAGGTTATACTTAAAGCGCTTGTACAATATCAGCCCGCCGCCGCGGTATATCAGCTCCGAGTCAATGATGTGCCCGGAATCGCAGATGTGCACGCAGCCGCCGTTGTCCACGGCCTCGGCAATCAGTTGGCCTGCGGCGATGATGTTGTCGCGCTGTGTGTCGCGCACCTGTTTGTACAGGCTGTCCACCCGGTCCCAGTATTTGTCCAGCAGCATGTTGTTTTCCTCCTAAATATGTCCCATGTAATAGATGTGCGCGCCATATTCGCGCAGCATGTCCTGGTTGTGCTTGTCGCCGCCCTCCACATTGGCGGACATGAACACCGGCGGCGTGGCCCCGGCCTCTAACATATATTGAACGGCCTGCGTCATCATGGCGTTGAGCAGCGCCGCGCCCACCGCGGTGGAGGTGGGCCCCACCTTTTCCTGCAGGCCGGGCAGCGTCACCGCGCCGTCGCCGGGGCAGCCGCAGTTGTCAATCACAATGTCGGCCACCTGGTACAGGTTTTGCCCCGAGGGATGGCGCGAGGATACGCCGGTGGTGTACGCCATGCTGGTCAATGCGATGACCTTGCCGCCCAGCTCGCGCACGCGCAGCGCCACGTCCACCGGCACCGGGTTGCGCCCGGACACCGAGTGAATGATCACCACATCCCCGGCCTTGATGGGCTGGTGATCCACAATGACCCGCCCATAGCCCGGCAGCCGCTCCATCTGGCTGGTCATGGTGGCGGGGTCTACATCCAAGTTCAGCCCCGGCGCGCGGATGGGGTTGATCAGCGCCATGCCGCCGGTGCGGTAGTACAGCTCCAGCGCCAGCAGCCCGGCATGGCTGCACCCAAAGGCAAACAGGCTGTGTCCATTTAGCGCGGCATCGGCCATCATGCGCGCGCCCTGTTGCAGCGCGTCATGCTGCGTGTCGCGGGCGGTTTGCAGCGTGCGGGTTACTTCATCGAGATAGGCATTGATTGCGTCGTTCATATATCCTCCTTTTGCACTGATGAGAAACAGTAATGCATCCAAAGGGGAGAGGGATTTTGGCTTGCAGCAAGGAGCAGTCGAGGGAAAGCGTAGCAGCGCTACGCTGACCGAGCAGCCGACACAGCTGCGAGACAAAAGACCCGACCCGACGATGCGGTAATGTTTGGAATCGGTGCTACCAAGTGTTAACTAAGTGGGGGAAGTGCTGCGCCACCAAGCAACGCACGTGCTCAGGCGGCAGGCCCTGTTCCAGGGCCGTGTGCACCGGCCCTGCGGCCACGGGGTCAAAGGCGGGCTTGACGGGCTGCGCCGTGACCCCTAATTTGGCCAGATGCTCGCCAAAGGCGGTGAACATGCGGATGTGTGATTTCCATGCCCCGCCGGCGCACAGCACCTGCTTTTGCGCGGCCACATATGGCAGGCGGCGCACCAGGCAGGCGGTTTGCTCGGCCATCTGGATGCCGGCCTGCGCAAGGATATTCAGCGCCGGCTCATCCCCGGCATCCGCTGCACGGCCCACCATTTTGGTCAGCGATGCCGCCAGCCGGAAGGGCGCGGGGTTGCGGTATACCTTGGGCACCATGTCATAGGGGCGGGCGAGGCCCCATTCCTGCATCAGCAGGTCGGTCATCAGGGTGGGCGTGTCCCAGCCATCCACCGCGCGCACGATGTGCAGCAGCGCCTGCTGCCCGATCCACGCGCCGCTGCCCTGGTCGCCCAAGATGGGCCCCCAGGAGCCTACCACGCCGCCGCGCTCATAGGGTATATCCTTGAGCGACGGGATATCGCCCACCCAGAACGCGTCGGAGCCCGTGCCCGCGTGGGCAACCAGCCCCTCTTGTGCCAGCATCCCGGCCAGCAGCGCGGCGCCCGGCTCCGAAAAATGATGGATGGCATTCACTTCTACACGCTCGCGCAGCAGCTGCTCCATCATCACGCGGTCGCCCACTAAGTTCAGGTACGTCAGGTGCAGGGGCTGCCCCATATGGCTTTCCAGCGCCTGATCTAAGCACTCCGCCATGTGCTGGCGCGCTGTTTCGGGGGAGTTTTGTGTGGTGTTGATGCCGCCGCTCAGGCCCTTGCCCAGCAGGGTGAGGTTTTCATCAAACAGCACTGCGATACACTTGGTGCCGCCGCCGTCAACGGACAGGTACAGGGCCAATGACATCCCTCCGCTTTTTTATTTTTGTTCCTTTATTCCAGCCACGCTTCCCCGGCCTGCTGAAGTTCCGCGCACAGCGCATCGGCTTCGGCCATCGAGGCCTTGGAGCGTGCATTGACATATAATTTAATCTTGGGCTCTGTGCCGCTGGGGCGCATGCACAGCCAGTTGCCGCCCTCCAGCTCGTAGTACAGCACATCGCTGGGGGGGCAGTCCAGCGCCTCGGTTTTGCCCCCGGCGGTGCGCGTGCCGGCCTTGTAGTCGCGCACGGCCAACACGTTGAGCGACCCGGCCTTGCTGGGCGGGTTCTGGCGCAGGCGCGCCATCAGGTTGCGCATGTCGGTCAGGCCGTCCTTGCCGGGCAGCGTTTTGGACACCACCTTCTCGCTGTAATACCCGTACTTGCCAAAGATCTGCTGCAAGCGGTCGTACAGCGTGATGCCCTCGGCCATGCAGGCGCAGGCGGCCTCGGCGATCAGCAGCGAGGCGTTGACGCCGTCCTTGTCGCGCACATGGGTGCTGGACAGGTAGCCGAAGCTTTCCTCAAAGCCAAACAGGAAGGTGTGGCTGCCGGTGTCCTCAAACTGCTGCATCTTTTCGCCGATGAACTTAAAGCCCGTCAGCACGTCAAACTGCTCCACGCCATAGTCCTCGCAGATGGTGCGCGCAAGCTCGGTGGTGACGATGCTTTTGATGCACGCGCCGTTGGTGGGCAGCGTGCCCGCCGCCTTGCGGGAGGACAGGATGTGGTGCAGCAGCAGCACGCCGATCTGGTTGCCCGTCAGCGTGCGGAAGGTGCCCTCGCCGTCCAGCACGCACACGCCTAAGCGGTCGCAGTCCGGGTCGGTGCCGAAGATCACGCTGGCGCCCACCTGCCGAGCCAGCGGGATGGCCAGCTCAAAGGCATCGGGGTTTTCGGGGTTGGGCGCCTCCACGGTGGAAAAGTCCGGGTCGGGCAGCTCCTGCTCCTTGACGATGGTCACGTTGCCGATGCCCACTTCCTTCAGTACCCGGCGCACCGGCACCAGGCCGGAGCCATGCAGCGGCGTGTACACGATGTTCAGCTTCGGCCCCTGTTCCTTTAACACCTTGGGGTTGACCACCAGCGTCAGCAGCATGGCGATGTAGTCATCGTCCACCTCCTTGTTGCCGATGATCTGCAGCCGCCCCTTATCAAGCGCTTCCTGCCTGTCCATGGGGTGGCACTCGTTGTATTTGAGCGCCTGGATGTGCTGGGTGACGCCGGCGGCATACTCCGGCGACAACTGCGCGCCGTCGGGGCCGTAGGCCTTGAAGCCGTTGTACTCCGGCGGGTTGTGGCTGGCCGTGATGACCACACCGGCGGCGGTTTTCAAATGCCGCACGGCAAAGGACAGCACCGGCACCGGCCGCAGCGCGTCAAACAGCAGCGCCTTCACGCCGCGCGCGGCCATGACCAGCGCCGTGTCCTCGGCAAATTCCGGGCTCATGCGGCGCGAGTCATAGGCGATGACCACGCCGCGCTGCGCGGCGGCATCGGCGTCCTGCTCCAGCAAATAATCGGCCATACCGGCCGCTGCCCGGCGCACGGTGTAGCGGTTCATGCGGTTGGTGCCCGCCCCCAGCACGCCGCGCATGCCCGCAGTGCCAAAGCTTAGGTCGGTATAAAATCTGTCCTCAATCTCGGCCGGGTTGTCCCGGATGGCGGTCAACTCCTGCACGGTGGCCGCGTCATCCGCAAAATCCTTTAACCATGCGCGGTATAGTTCCTGTACGTTCATAAATATAGCCCTCCCCACATGTCCTTTGTTTATATTTTCCTCCATTATAGAGGGGCAGGCAGGCAGAATCAAGGGGGCAAAAACAGCCCGCCAGGTTATACGTCCCGGCGGGCTGTTTCTTGGTTGGTTAGTCAACGTCCGTTGGATTGGGGTTCTGGCTGTCATTGCGCTCGCGCAGGCGTTCCAGGGCGTTTAATGGCCCCTTGGGGAAGGGCACGCCCAGCAGGGCGGCGTTTTCCACGATGCTCAGGCCCTCGTTGGCGGTGTAAAAGCCGATGGCGGCTAAGCGGCATATGCCCTGCGTGCCCAGCGTGCGGTCAAGAGCAGTAGCCAGCATGATCATCAGCGTGATGGTCAGCTTGCGCGTCAGCCCTAAGAAAAACGTGCGCGACAGGAAGCCGCCGCCCGGCGTGTGCGCGCTTTTTTGTTTGAGCGACGTCATTACGCCGGTCAGCAAGTCCAGCCCCATCAGCAAAAACATCATGCCGATGGCGGTGTCCCACCCGCCTAACAGGTATAGCGCGCCCGCGCATACGGTGCCGCATACGGTGCCGGACAGCGCTTTGAGCGTTTCTTTCATGCGCCCACCGCCTTGCGGTGCGGGCAGGTGGCGCAGGCATCGGGCAGGGTGCCATCCCGCTTGTCAGCCATGTCTTTCAGCAGCATTAACAGCTGGTCATCGGCGGCGGGGGCGGCGGGCTGGCCGTTGTCGCGCTGGAAATGGTTGAGCGCGGCCAGCGTTTCCTCGCCGAAGATGCCGTCGGCGCCGTATTGGGGCAGCTTGTACCCGCAGGCTAGCAGCAATTGCTGCAGCTTGCGCACGTGCTCGCCGCGCGCGCCCTGCCGGATGCCCGCCTCCCCGTCCAGCCCGTGGGGGATGGCGTAGTGCGTCCAGGGGTAGGCCTCCACCGGGCGGCGCAGCACGCCCTGCGCATGGCTGCGCGCGTCCATGGCCGTGCCATCGCCCAAGTACAGCCCGGTGTGCGCCATGGGATAGGCGCTGTCGCCGCTTTGGCGGAACAGCACGCACACGCGCCCGCGCGGCAGATTTTTGATATCGCCCTTGTGCGCCCAGCTGTCGCTGCGCCACTGGCTGCTGGCCCCGCTGGGCAGGGAGATCCCCGCCGCTTCCAGCGCCCGGCGCGTAAACTGCGCGCAGTCATAGCAGCTGCGGCCCTCGTGGCGGCAGCCGCGGCAATCCTTTTGAATGCCGCTTAACACCGGGCAAAAGGCCTGGATGGCCGGGGCGTGCTGCGGGTACTGCGCCATGAGTTGCTTGCGGTATGCCGGTGTGCAGCGCCGCCCGGTGCCGCCGTACACATACGGGCTGCCCTGGGCGTCCAGCGCCCATTGGGCAATCATGCGTTCTTTGTTCATCGGTTCTCCTTTCATATCAACCCGTCAGCTGGATAACGGCGGTCAGCATGGGGCCGTGCGCCGTGATGCTGGCGGCATAGCCCTGCGCGCTGACCGGCGCCTGCGGCGGGTCGGTGATGGTGATGCTCATCTTGCTGCCCGTGGTCAGCGCATCGCGCAGCAGGATTTGTCCCGGGTCATCGGGCAGCAGGTGCGCGGTCAATGTGATGCGCCCCGGTTGCAGCGGCTGCGGCGCATAGGTGCGCATGGGGTTGTCGGGCTGGGTGGTGTCGATAAACAGCCGTTCCCTGGTGGGCGGCGTCAGCGTGCGCAGCCCGCCCACCGGGGTGCCGTTGAGCGTGATGTCCGGCAGCGGCACCGGCGCGCCATCGGGCAAAAACTCACCCGCCATGCGCAGCGCCACCGCAAAGCATCCGCTGTCCCGCACCTCCTCATCGTGCCAGCCGGCCAGCTCAAACCCCAGCGGCACCAGCCTGTCCCGAGCGGAGGCGGCCAGCGTACCGGCCGCCTCCGGGGTCAGCGCCCGCGCTTCCAACAGCAGCTGGCAGCGCGTGCCGCGCTCGCCCGGCGCGGCTGCGGCCACGCCGAAGGCTACCGAGGGGATGGGCACCAGCGTTTGCGGCCACAGGCGCGTCACCGCGCAGGGCAGGGGCAGCAGCGCTTGGTACACGCGCACCATCAGTGCGTTCATCCCTCCACCTCCGCTTCAATGTGCGTGTGCTGCGGGTAATACCGCGCCTGCATCACGCGCCAGCAGCGCGTATCGCCGGGGAAGTACAGGTGGTCGCCCTGGTACAGCTTCACGCTGCGCGCGGCTAACAGCAGCCGCCGCTCGCGCGGGCGCAGCGTGCCGGTTTCGCGCGTTTCGCTCTGCTTGTCCGGCGTGACCGAGGCGTCAAACGTGAACGCCAGCGCCGTCATTTCGCCGCGCGCGCTGCCCCCGCTTTCGCCCTGGATGTCTAAGCACGGCACGGCGCGCACGCGCACCGCGTGGCGGTACATGCGGCGCGTCATGATGACACCCGCGCCACACGCCAGGCCTTGAGCACCTGGCGCACGTCCTGGGGCAGGCTGTCAAAGGTGAGGGTCAGGCTGCCCTCGCGCCGGGCGTGCTCGCCCTCGGTGCCTAAGCGGTTGTAGCAAATGACCGCCAGCCGCAGCTGCGTGCCCTGCAGCCCCTCGGGGATGTCGGTGCGCCCGGTCAGCGCGCGCACGGTGTCGGCGGCATGCATGAGCATCTCGTCCAACAGCTCATCGCCGGGCTGCTCGCCGGGCAGCAGCGCGCGCAGGCGCGTCCTCAGTGCGTCCATGTGCCCTCCTACGCCGTGACGGTGGGCAGGGTGAGCGTTTTGACAGGCTTCTGGTCCTTGGTGGCTACCAGCAGCACGTGCACGTACAGCGATGCGCCCACCGCGATGTCCTGCCCGCTGCCCGGCCAGGCCGTGCCCGTAAACGCCGTGCCGAAGGTGCCCGCGTCCTGCGCGCTGTCGTCCAGCTTGTACACCCAGGCATAGCCCGCGGGCGGCAGCATGCTGTCCGGGATGGCGATGCGCATGGTGCCCGGGGCGCCGCCGGGCAGGGCGGCGATGCCGCTGTTGGTCAGCGACTGAAGCCCCGTAAAGCGCGTCAGGCTAACCACCTTGCCCGCATCGTACAGGTAGGCCGTGCAGTGCTTGCTGGCATAGATGGTGTCGCGCATGTACTCCGGCTCGCGCTGCACCTCCACCTGCGTGCCGGTCTTGCTGACCAGGCGCAGCGCGCCGGGCTTGACGATGAAGTATTGCAGCTCGCCGGTGTCGGCTTTGGCGGCAATCTTTTGCGAGATCAATATCTGGCAGCCCCAGATCTCGCCCACCACGCCGGAGCAGATCAGCTCCTGCGCCATGTCGCCGCAGCGCAGATAGCCCGGATCCTTGCGCAGCGCCGCCACGCCCTGCGCATCGGTGATCAGCAGCTTGGGGCCGTCCTGCTCCTCGCCAAACAGCGTGAGCGCATCGGCCACGGCGTCGCTGGTCAGCTTTTCAATGACCACCTTGCGCGCCAGCCCCGCGCCTTCCAGCGCCTGGAATAATTCATCGTCCACGGCGTGGTCAATGGCCTGCGCCAGCTGGCGCGCGGCCTCGCCCACCGGGTCGCCAAAGCCCGACAGCCGCGCCTCATCGGTGATGACCACGGCCTTGGCATACTTGTGCACGGCGGCGCTGACGGTATCGGCGCTGAGCAGGCCGGGCTGCACCTGACCGTTTTCGTCCACGCGCGCGGCCTTGCCGATGAACCGGAAGGCCGGAAATTTGAGCGTATCGCCGGGCTTGCCCTGCAGGGTGTTGTCCTGCGTGGCCACCGGCAGCAGCGTTACCTTGCCGCCGAAGGATTGCTCCACCATTTCGGCGACGACTTCCGGGATAATCATGTGTTCCTTGAGTGTGACAGACATGTGTTTTCCTCCTTTATTTCATGGGTTGATGGGCCAGGTACAGCGCCGCGCGCTGGGCATAGGTCATGCTGCGCGTGTCCGGGGCCGGGGCGGGCGCACGCGGCGCTTGGGGCGCGCTGCGCGCGGCGGCCATCACGGCTTTAGCCAGCGCGATGGATTGCTCCAGCGCTTCATCGCTGTCATAGTTGAGCGCCTCGCCCACCTGCGGGGGCAGGTGATGCTCGCTTAGCAGCTCGCGCGCCTTCAAGCGCCGTTCGCGCAGCGCCACGGCCTGCTCGCGCAGGGTCAGTTTCTCTGGGATCATTTCGGGGGTGTTGTCCATGGGGTCTCCTTTCATTGTTTGTCGTGGGGTGCATCCGGCAGCGTGCGCGACAGCGTAATGCGCAGATCGCGCACATCGGGGGCGTGCAGGCCATGCTGCGCCATCCAGGTGGCCAGCACACGGGCGCGCTCGCGCAGGCCGCGCACAAACCAGCGCTCCTTGATGCGCATTTTTTGCTCCAAGCAAAACAGCTTGTACTTGATGGCCACGCCGCTGACATTGCCCGCAAAGCGCTCATCGCCAAAGTCCGGCGTCATGCTGAACTTGTGGATGTCCGCCGCAATGGCGTTGCGCAGCACGTCGATGTCGTTTTCCAGCGGCGTTTTGACCAGCCAGTCCGCGCGCGCATCGCTATCGGGCAGCGACAGCGTCCTGTCCTGGCGCAGGCGCTGCATGCCGGCGCGGAAGTCCGTGGGGTTTTCCTGCGTGCCGATGCCCATGACGCCGGTTAGCACTAACAGCGCATCGGCAAACTGCGCGCGGTCGTTCATGCGGTCGCTTTGCAGCGCGTCATAGGCGTCGATCAGCGGCATCACGTCCTCAAAGTCGCCGCGCGCGTGCTCGTCATTGCGGTATTCCACCATGGGCACGCGCGCAAAGCCATGCGCCGCCACTTGCGGCAGCGCGCCTGCGTGGCCGGGCTGCCCGGCGTAGGTCACGATGTGCCGGGCGGTATACGCCGTGATGTCGCTGCCGCGCATGTGCCCCTGCTCATCGCTGCGCGGGGTGATGGTCACGCCAAACAGCGGCGCGTGCGCCACCGTGTCGTCATACACCACAAACGCGCTGCGCGGGTCGAGCGCCGCCACCTGCGGCCCGTCCTCGCCCTCAAAGCACAGCGACACCGCGCGGCCAAACACGGCCTGATCCATGGCCAGCTCCACATCGGCGGCATCGGCGTCCATGGCGCGCAGCAAGCGCAGAAAGTCCGCTAAGCTATCGCCCTGCGGGCCGTGATACGCCACCGGCTGGCTGACCAGAAACCCTGCCGTCATCTGCGCGATATACCGCCCAAACGCATGCGGCATGCAGTAGTTGGGCAGCCCGTCGGGCTTTGTGCGCATCAGCACATCATGCCGCCCCTGCGCATAGCGGTGCAGCCGTTCCAGCCGGGGCTGCTGCTGCGCAAACTCCCGCACCACGCCGTCCACCAGCCGCGCCGACGGCACCGCCCCCATCCAAGCGCGATCCCTTGTGATCATGTTTTCACCTCCTTCCGCGCGCACCCTACCACGCAAGGGGACTGACATGCACTGACATGGGGTGACATTTGGTGACAGGGTTCGGGGAGGTGTATGCAGTGCGATGACGGTTGAGCATTGCACAGAGAAAAGGCGTATAATGTTTTATATTAACAATGTGTAAGGAGAAGTGCAGTGACAGATAACGGCAACAAACCGCAGCGAAAAACACGCATTCATTATGTGGCTGCTGCTGGTACCTGTGTTTATTCTTGTCTTAGCCATGATAATAACAGGCCAAGAAAAAGTTGAGGAGGCAGCGCTGTTTCAGGTACAATGCGAATTATGCACAAAGGATATCAGGCAAATTGCTATCGAATATTATATGGACAGAAAGGCGTTGAGTATAGGGGCGTGTAGCCGCAACCCTCAAATGAGCCTGCCTTTCCGCGAAAACGAGACCATTGATTTTTCCTATGAAGACGGGGTTTTCCTGAAAATACGGATTTTACCGCCCAAACGTTTGGCATGATTGTTCATCTGTGGACAAGCAACAGCCAGGTATCCGTGTCCTGGCTGTATGAATGGCCTATAAAAACGGGGGCAACCTATCATTTTTCCGTGATGCCGGAAGATGATGGAAACTATATGCTTACGGCAAACGATACAGCCCTTGCCTTATAGCTGAACAAAACACCCTTTTCACAATTGGAGAAAAGCATGACTTTGGTGCCAAGAAGAGAGATTGAGGAATGATATGTACTTTTAATTTATATGGGAAAGATAATTTTATTTAAGTCCAGAACTTAGGTGATTATTCACTCAATACCTTCAGCACCTTCAGCCAACGGCTTATCTGATAATTGTCTTATTTTTTTCTCAACAGCCGAGAGCTTATCTGACAATTGCTTTATTCTCTCTTCAATATATTTGCTTGAATCGGCTAGATCAAGGACATGTGCCATAAGAACAATTCGATCTTCTTCTTTCTCTTTCAATGAATCAATTAATGATAATAGAACAGATGCTCTTGCTGTTTTTTGAGAAAAATAATTTGTTTTCAAAATGAATTGTGCTTTGGCAAGGGCAAGATTACTGTTCAAGTTTTGTGTGCGCTGAACAAATTCGCTGTTATCCATTTGTAGACCAGCTTCTAACTTAAAATACGGGATGCGTGCGTCAATCCATATATAATATAAAGCAAATACTTTACTATCTTTTTCTTGAAAGGCAGTTGTACAAAAAATATTATTCCAGAGTTGTGTATAAAAATCATGCTCGTCAAGATTGCGTTTCAGTAGTAACTCCAAAGTCTCATTAATCAGTGTTCCGTACTTCTTTTTAAGAGCCTCTCTTTCTTTATCCGTGTAGATAACATCAATTTTTGCTTCCCCTCTGCCTTCTATGCTTTTTGCGGTGGAAAGAAAGTGTTCAAAAAGTTCTTGGGAATTTTCTGGATTTTTCTCTATCATACTAAAAATATGCGCACAAGCATTAAGTTTATCAGAGACAGACTTGCAAGAAACAGAAGCAAGATATCCCTGCATGCTGTCTTTTATATTTTCAATTTCCTTACACAACATATGCAAACCCCTCATTTGATTTGTTTTCTATATCAAAATTATTTTCTAAGGTGAATGGACTTTTTCTTTTGATATCTCTGGTTTCAGAAAGAACCTTGAGAATATCTAAATTATCCATTCGATAAATGTCTCTAAGTAAGACTTCTTCCATTTCTTGATTCAATTCCTGAGATATCTCTAAAATTAACAGAAAAAGTTTTTCTGGTGGATAGTCCTGGTTTCTAACAAAAATATACGGTTGGTACTTACTATTTGCAGAAATGAAAACTTGTTCGTTTTTCGGCTTAATAACATAGCCTCTGCTGCCCATGGCTACTGAATTGACCGTGGGTTTATGATATAATGATAAACGTATAGAGCGTATCAATAGAGTTATTACAATAACAGAGCCTATGATTATCAAACCACATATTATATATGCCAAGACTACCATTAGTTATCACCCTTTCGTGTACTTGTTAAGCTTAAACAATTCATATAAAAAATAAGGCTATATTTTACTACTCCTAAGAACATTACTGTTACAAATGCTACTAAATTAAGATCATAGCAAGAGTTCCCCAATTTTGTCCAAAGCACCTCACTTGTTGCGTTCAGTGTGTAAAATACTAGAAAAAAGATTACATACACCAGTGTAGAAACTAGAGTAAAAATTCGAGCAACCTTGACAATCATTTCAGCGTATTTACTGTTTTTGTAAAGAAAACGATCACCTTCTAATAAAAGCATAAAACCCAACACAACAAAAATGAAAGTGCACTCCCTATCGGATAAAAAATAGTGCAAAAATGCAGAAACTGAAAATTCTGTAGATGCATCCGTAAGATACTTAATTCTTATTGGTGTTGCGCTGACGGGCAAACCAAAAAGCCACACTATAAAAGCAAATATAGCATCAATTAATCCATTAAGGAAGAGCGGCTGATAATTATTTTGTCTTATTCTTAGCATTACTTCTTTACTCTCAGTATCTTTTTTATTGCATCCCTAATTATTATAAAACAATACGATATCAAAAACAAGGGTGCCCCAAATTTATGTGGTTTTTATTATTTGTACCTGGAACGGCGCTGGAAGTGTTCCCGTTGGGGTTGGGCACCGTGCAGTTTGGTGCCAATTTGTCGCCCCAGGAAGCGGAGCGCCAGATGGATGCTTTCTTAGATGCAGGCGGCAACCTGATTGACACGGCGCATGTGTACAACGATTGGAGCCCCGGCCCGCGTGGCCGCAGCGAGATTGTAATCGGCGATTATATGAAAAAGCGCGGCAACCGCAGCCGCATTGTGCTGTCCACCAAGGGCGCGCACCCGCGCCTTGAATCCATGCATACCCCGCGCTGCACGCCGGAGGATATCGAAAGCGACCTCATCCACAGCCTGCGCAACCTGCAAATTGAAACCATTGACCTGTACTTTTTGCACCGGGATGACCCCGCGGTGCCCGTGGCCGACATTGCCGGATGCTTAGAAGACCAGGTGAAGAAAGGGCGCATCCGATACTACGGCTGCTCCAACTGGACGCTCAAACGCATGAAGGACATGGCGCACCATGCCCGGCAGCATGGTGCGGCCGGGTTTGCCTGCAACCAGGCGCTGTGGAGCCTGGCGGATATCAACATGCCCGCCGTGGCCGACACCACGCTGGTGCCCATGGACAAGGAGATGTGGGCGTACCATCAGGGCAGCGGCCTGGCCGCCATGGCCTATACGTCCACCGCGGGCGGCTACTTTGCCAAACGGGCCGCCGGCAAGGACATTGCGCCAGCGCAGCAGCGCATGTACGGCAACGCCAGCAATGAGCGCATCTATGAAAACCTGCAAAGCCTGTCCCAACAGCATCACATCCCCGTGCTGCTGCTTACGCTGCTGTACTTTGCCGCCCAGCCTTTTGCGGCCATCCCCCTGACGGCCTTTTCCAGCCAGCAACAGCTGGAAGAGGCGCTGCCCTACCTGACCGGGCAATACCCTGCCGATGTGGTCAGCGCCCTGGGCGCGCTTAAGCAGTTTGTGTATGGGTGATGGCTGGGCGTATAGCCTGCCCCCCTTTATATTCCTCCGGCGATATTGGCGCTTCCATTGCAGGCAAGCCATGCGCTGTATTCCCGTGTAACCGAATTTGCCACACAGGCCCCCGGTGTGTATTTTGCGTCATCTGCGTCATTTGCGTCATCCGCGCACACTGCGTACATTGCCGTACGTTGCGTACACAACTATCGGGCTGATGAGAACCAAACAGAAAGAAATATATAGGAATATAAAGATATAGAGCACAGCATATTGACGCTATATCGGTGTGCCGATATAATGTATTCAAGGAGAGGTGATGGAAGTGACGGTTTCAGAATTGTTGGAGCGCAGGAACATTTCGCTGTACAGACTATCCAAGAACAGCGGCGTTCCTTATGCAACGGTGCATGATATCTGCCATGGCAAAACAAGCCTGGACAAGTGCACGGCGGAAACTGTGTACAAACTGTCCAAGGAACTGGGCCTGTCCATGGAGGAACTTCTTGCCCCCTACCTGAGGGAGCGCATCAGTTTTGAACTGTATAAAAGCAATGTTTGCCATCGGCTGAAAGAGCTGGGCGATATAGAATTTATCCTGGAAACGCTCCAAAAAGATGATATCAGCAAGCTGTACCAACGAAAATGGTACCCCGAAAGCCTCTACCTGCTTGCGATGCTTGACTATGTAAGCCGGGAAAACAATATCCCCCTATGCACAAAGTACCAGGCCTTGCGCAGTATCAGGTTGCAGGAAACGCTGTATCCTGCTAGCGTGCTGGCCATGGCGGCAGTGAATGCGCAGCAAACAGCCAAGATACATGCCCGGTCTCAATCCATTCCGGAGTTTTTGCGTCATAACATCGTAGAAAGCGAGGTTCGGAATGTCATCTGATAGGGTTCATTCATTTAACAAAAACAATTTGGACACTTATTTGAAAGCGTTGGCCAAACTATTCCGAAAGCAAAACGGCAAGGGTGCAACAGCAGAAATTGTTTTGGTAGGCGGTGCGGCCATACTGGTTAACTATGGCTTTCGGGATATGACAACGGATATTGATGCCATCATTCATGCCTCGTCCTCCATGAAAGATGCCATCAACCATATTGGTGACCAGTACAATCTGCCCAATGGTTGGCTGAATGCCGACTTTATGCGCACCGCATCCTATACCATAAAACTTAATGAATTTTCCCAATACTATAAAACCTTTTCCGGCGTTCTTCAGGTGCGCAGTATCTCTGCAGAATATTTGATTGCCATGAAGTTAAAATCAGGCAGAAAATTCAAGAGCGATCTATCGGATATTATCGGCATCCTGTCAGAGCATGAAAAACGTGGACAGGCCATCACTTGGGACAGGATTGATCAGGCGGTAACCAACCTGTATCAAGGCTGGGATGGCATTCCAAAAGGTGCAAAAACCTTTATACAGAATGCCTTGAAAACAGGACGATTCCAGGAGATATTTGAGCAAGTTCAGGAGCAGGAAAAACTGTCCAAACGGATGCTTATCGAGTTTCAGCAGCAACATCCGCAGACTGTAACCGAATCGAATGTAGACGAAATCTTACAAATGCTGGCTTCAAAACAGTCATCAAGCACAAAAGAAAAGGAGTAGAAAACAATATCCCGTGTAACCGAACGCGCCACACATGCCCCCGGTGTGTATTTTGCGTCATCTGCGTCATCTGCGTCATTTGCGTCATCCGCGCACACTGCGTACATTGCGTACGTTGCGTACACAACTGTCGGGCTGATGAGAACCAAATAGAAAGAAATATATAGGAATATAAAGATATTAGAGCACATCATATTGACGATATATCGGTGTGCCGATATATATCCTATATTCGTGATATTTCTGGCTGTGTATTCCCATACAACCGAGCGAACGTGCCACACAGACCCCGGTGTGTATTTTGCGTCATCTGCGTCATCTGCGTCATCCGCGCACACTGCGTACATTGCGTACGTTGCGTACGCTGCGTACACAACTGTCGGGCTGATGAGAACCAAATAGAAAGAAATATATAGAAATATATAGGAATATAAAGATATAGAAAGAAAACCATGGTTCTCCCTACAATAAGAAAGATATTATAGGTTTCTTTTTCTTTTTAGGGCATATTTTATTTCTTCTTGTAGGGAGGAATGACGCAGATGACGCAGATGACGCAAATGACGCAAATGACGCAGTGTACGCAACGTACACAACTGTCGGGCTGATGAGAACCAAACAGAAAGAAATATAAAGAAATATATGGGAATATAAAGATATAGAAAGAAAAAAGAAAACCATGGTTCTCCCTACAATAAGAAAGATATTATAGGTTTCTTTTTCTTTTTTTATACTGATTCCAAACATTAATGCATCGTCGTGTCGGGTCTTTTGTTTTGCAGCTGTGTCGGCTGCTCGGTCAGCGTAGCGCTGCTACGCTTCCCTCGGCTGCTCCTTGCTGCAAGCCAAAATCCCTCTCCCCTTTGGATACAGTACTGTTTTACATCAGTATTTGAGCATATTTTATTTCTTCTTGTAGGGAGAGGAATGACGCAGATGACGCAAATGACGCAAATGACGCAACGTACGCAGTGCACGCAACGTACGCAACGTACGCAACGTACGCAACGTACGCAATGTACGCAACGTACGCAATGTACGCAACGTACGCAATGTACGCAGTGGGGGGATAACGGGTGATGTGCCGCGCAAAACAACTGTTGCGCACCTGGTCTCAGGCGTAGTTGTGCGGGCTTTCGATAGAGGCCTTGGCCATCTCAGGATAAAACCGCCGGAGCCGGAGAAGTCGAAAGCAAAACGTTGTTTTTAGGCTTTTTTATAATTCTAAAACCCAGCAAAATCACCCTTTACCGGGTGTAGCATTTGTTAGACATCAAAAGTTAAGTGATTTCAGGCGAAACAAACGGGGTTTTATTAATTTATTTCAATCCTGACAATTTCCCCACAATGCCTACAGTGATATCTATGACTTTTTGCATAGAAAAGCCTATCCAGATTTTCAAAACCGCCACAATTAGGACACCGCAGATGCTGTTTATCGATCCTCAGATATCCTATCAAAGCAACAATAGCAATAATGAATAAAGGCTTGAAAAAGAATCCCGATATTAAACAGATAGCAAAAACTACCACACAAGCAAATGCAAAATACAGTTTTTTTCTTTTTATCATAAATATTCCTCCTCAATCGTGGCACCAATGGCGTCGCTTTTTCCTTTGCCCTTTTCATACTGCTGTTGAAATAGCTTTACAGCATGGTCAACATCGCTTTCGAGCTGTCGCATTTCTCTGGCACGATATATTTCAAATTCCTTCTCGGCTTTCTCAACTGCTTGTTTATGGCTGACACTACCTTTGCCTTCAGCAATTATATCATTGGTTATAACTTAATTGCCGAAATCATCTCTCTATATCGTATTTATAACGGTTGCATCATTTCCAGTATGATTCCGTCGGGATCCTTGAAATAAAAGGCCTTGCTTCTCCCAAAGCCGTGGGATGTAAAGTCAAAATATTGAGGCTCAGACAAACACTCTGCGTTGTTTTTGACTAAATGCTCATAAATTGAATCAATATCATCTGTATAAAAGCATACTTCCGATATGGATGTTGTAAATAAATCCGGTTGCCCTTTGCTTATTTCATTATCTACAAACTGAATTAATTCTATAGGAGGCGCTGCAATATTTTTAGAGCCGTTTAAATAGGCGATCCTTGCCCGACAGTTTTTCTTGTTAAATAATTTATCCGTTTCTTCGCCGACCATTAAAACTTCCCCCTGGAATTCAAGCCCAAGGACATCTCGATAAAAATAAATCGATTTATCCAAATCGGAAACGGTTAATCCGACATGATATATTCTTCCAACCATTTATTTCCTCCTCTCATATAGATAGGAATTAATGCGAGAGGATATCAGATGCCTGGATGCATGTCAATACCGTCTTTGTGTTCTAAAAAAAGCACTGCAATGTATGATATCATTCATGGCTCGTCCCGCCCTTCCCTCTTATACTCCTCCAGCGATATCGCCCTCTCCTCCTCCACGCGCCACGCCACGTGCCGGGACAGCGAGTACAGGTAGGCATCTTTCACGGCCTTACCGGTGATTTCGCGCATGGCGCGCATGTACCAGCGCATCTGGTCGCGGTATTTGGCCATGATGCCGTCGCGGTCGTCCGGGTCGGTTTTGTAATCGGCCAGCACCCATTGGCCGTTTTCCTCAAAGCAGCAGTCGATCACGCCTTGCAGCAGCAGGTTGCCCTCGGTCTTTAAGGTGAACGACCATTCGCGCTCCACGCGCGGCGCGGCCAGCAGGCGCAGCCCTAAGTCGCTTTCAAAAAAGCGGGCGATGGCGCGGGCGTCCGCGGCGGCGCGCTCCTCGGGCGTCAGGATGTCCTGCTGGGCGAGTGCATCCAGCCCCTGTGAGATAACGTCTACCAGCTTAGCGCCTGTCAGGCCGCGCAGCGTATCCAGCGCCAGGCCGGACAGCGCCTTGTGCGCGGCGATGCCGCGTTCAGCGCCGGTCAGGCGCTTTTTTTGCCCCAGCACGGGCAGCGCCATGGGCGGCTTCTCCAGCTGCCGCAGGCGGCGCTTGATCTCGGGCGTTTCTTCCTCGATGTCGCCCGCGCGCGCGCTTTCCAGCAGCGCGGTGACCGATATCTTTTGCAGCGCCACGCGGTAGCGCGGCAGCGGCACAAACGGCGAGGGCGTCGTGGGCGGGTCGGGCCAGGGCACACGCTTTGCGGACGTTTGCGGCTGCGGCTTTAACAAGCTGTCGGTGCTGCGCCAGCGGATGTCCCACACGCTTTGATCGGGCGCCGCCCACAGCGTGTCCCTGCGCTGGGACAGCGCAGGCCACAGCGCGTTGCCCACCCAGTCCATCATGCTGCCCGCGCTGCCTGCGGCATAATCGCCCTGCGGCAGCGACCATTGTTTTTCAGCCGCGGGCAGCGAGCGCGGCACCGCCATCATGATCAGGCGCTCCCTGGCGCGGGTCATGGCCACGTACAGCAGCCGCGCTTCCTCGCTGCGGATAGCGCGGTTGGCCTTGTACATCAGCGCGCGCCCGGAAAATGTGTGATGCGTCAGGCGCAGCTTTTGATCCCGCAGGCGCAGCGAAAGGCCCAAATCCGGGTCGCACAGCAGCGTATCGCCCTGCGAGGCCATGCGGAACGCCCGCGACAGGCCGGGCAAGAACACGATGGGAAATTCTAACCCCTTGGACTTGTGGATGGTCATGATGCGCACCACGTCCTCGTTTTCGCCTAAGCCCGAAGCGCTGGACGAATCATCCCGCTTGCGCGCATCGCTTACCCGCGCTAAGAACTTGGACAGGCTGATGTCAGCGCCCAAGTTCATCGCGCGCTCGCACAGCAGGCGCAGGTTGGCGCGCCGCAGCTCGCCGCCGGGCAGCGCGCCCGCGCGCGCATACAGGCCCGATACGCGCAGCAAATAGCGCAAAAAGGCCTCCACCGACATGTGCTGCGCGCGGAAGCGCCAGTCCTGAAGCTTTTTCGCTGCGGCGGCGATGCGCTCATCGGTGGCGATCAGGTTGTCAAACGCCACATAAAAGGGCACGTCCCGCCCCGGCGAGGCCGCGCGGATCCACCCCAGATCCTCATAGGTAAAGCCAAAGCACGGCGTGCACAGCGCGGCCATCAGCGCTTCATCCTGCAGGGGGTTGTCCAGGATTTTGAGGATGTTGAGCACATCGTCCACCTCGCGCAGGTCAAAGTACTGCGCGCTGGCATCGCTGAACACCGGGATGCCCGCATCCTTCAGGATGTTGGCCACGGTCTCGGCGCGCCCGGATACGCTGCGCATCAGGATGACCATGTCGCGGTACGAGGCCTTGCGCGGGCCGTTTTTGTCCTGAATCATCGTGCCCACCAGCTGCCGGATGCGCTCGGCTATCCAGCGCGCTTCCCAGATCAGGCTGCCGCCCACCTCGGGCTCGTCGGCGTCGCCGGTATCCTCCTGCGCGTCGATGGCCGGGCGCTCCTCCTCCGGCGCGCCGGTTAATATGGTCAGCTCCACCGGCGGGTCGTTTACGGTGTCCGGCTCGCGGCGCAGCGCGGCGTCCTCGTCGTAGTCTATCTCCGTCACATCCCGGCGCATGGCGCCCTCAAACACGCGGTTGACCGCGCGCAGGATGTTGGTGCGGCTGCGGAAGTTCTGGCTTAATACGATCAGCCGACGCGGGGCGTGGCGGTCTTTTTCAAACTGCTCATATTTGTGCAAAAACAGCCCCGGATCGGCCAGGCGGAAGCGGTAGATGCTTTGCTTGACATCGCCCACCATGAACAGGTCGGCCTGCTCGCGGATGCGCAGGATGATGGCCTCCTGGATGCGGGAGATGTCCTGATATTCGTCCACAAACACTGCGTCCAAGGATTCCGCCACGTCGCGCGCGGCCAGCGGGTTTTTAAGCGCCTGCAGCGCCAGATGCTCCAGATCGTTAAAGTCCCACAGCGTGCGGCGGCGCTTCAGGTGCGTATAGGCCTGGTGCAGCTGCTCCACCGTTTTGCACAGCGCGCGCAGGGGGGGCAGCGTAAAGGCCATCTGATCAATCCACAGCTGGCATTGCTCCCTGCTGGCGGGCAGCATGGCGCATACCTCCAGCAGCATCTTTTTGACGCTGTCGCGCCGCGCCTTAAAGGCGGCCACCAGCTCCGGCTGCTCGTCCTCGGCGGCCTTTGCGCGCGACAGGTCGCTGAACACCGGGTCGACGCCCTCGGGCAGGCGGCCCGTGCCGTCCAGCGCCTCGGCTAAGATATCGGCCATTTCGCCGTCCAGCGTGGCGTTGTTCAGGTACCGCGCCGGGCCGCCGGGGGACTGCGCGATGTCCACGCATTCGGCGATCAATTGCTGCGCGCCGGACAGCAGCTGCCGCGCCTCGTGTAGCGTTACCTGATACCAGATATGGTCGTGCAGGGTGTCCGCGGTGGGCAGCTCCTGCTGCGCGTGCAGCCATGTCCACGGGTCGTCCTGCGACAGCAAAAAGGTGTACAGCCGCCGCAGCATGGCCTCAATATCCTTGTCCGGGTAGTGGTCGATCAGCGCCTGCCCGTCCGCGCCCGGCGATTCATACAGCTCGGTGATGGTGCTGTCCACGGCCTCGTCCAGCAGCCGCGCGGCCTGCCCGGTGTCGTCCACGCGGGACATGGGGTCTACGCCTGCGGCCTGGAAATGCCGCTTGATGATCTTGGAGCAATAGGTGTGCAGCGTGCTGATATCGGCGTTGGACAGCAGCGCATACTGCTGCCGCAGGTGCGCGCTGTGCCCGGCCTCTTTGGCGATGGCTTTTTCCAGGCGCTCGCGCATCTCGGCCGAGGCCGCGCGTGTGAACGTGATGATCAGCATGCGCTCAATGCTCATGCCCTGGCGCAGCTTTTCCATGATGCGCTCAATCAGTACCGACGTCTTGCCCGAGCCCGCCGCCGCGCTGACCAGGATATCGCGGTTATCTGCATGAATGGCGCTTTGCTGCGCCGGTGTCCATTGGGTCATGTTTATCCTTCCTGTTGGGTTGTACGCATTGGATGGCGTTATTTTACCATATAGCCTGCTGTTGCGCACATTTTGACGCTGTCCTACCCGCGATGTACAATGCATAAATTGACAGGAGGGGAACGATGGCTTTTATTCAGGTGGACAACCTGCGCAGGCAGTATGGGCAGGGCGAGGCGCGGGTGGTGGCGCTCAACGATGTGAGCCTGACCATTGACCAGGGCGCGTTTGTGGCGGTGATGGGGTCGTCCGGTTCGGGCAAGTCCACGCTGCTGCATTTGCTGGGCGGGGTGGACAAGCCCGATGCCGGGCGGGTCATCATAGATGGAACGGATTTATATACGCTGTCCGAAACCGAGCTGACGGTGTTCCGCCGCCGCCGCATCGGGCTGATCTATCAGTTTTTTAACTTGGTGCCGGAGCTGACGGTGGAGGAAAACATCCTGCTGCCGCAGCTGCTGGACGGAAAGGTCGGCGATCAGCAGCAACTGGAAGAACTGCTGGCGGCCACGGGCTTAAGCGACCGGCGCAGGCATCTGCCCAGCCAGCTGTCCGGCGGGCAGCAGCAGCGGGTGGCCATTGCCCGCGCGCTGGTCAACCGCCCGGCGCTGGTGCTGGCCGATGAGCCCACCGGCAACTTAGACACCCGCAACGGACACGAGGTGATGCAGCTGCTGCGCTTAGCCAACCGCGACATGGGGCAGACGCTGGTGCTCATCACGCACGATGAGCGCATCGCCCGCCAGGCCGACCGCGTGCTGACCATCGAGGACGGCCGCATTGTGGATGACCAAATGCACGCGGAGGGCAACGCCTGATGCGCCTGATTGCGCGGCTGACCGCGCGGCTGCTCAAGGCCTTCCCCGGGCGCACGGCGATGGCGGTGCTGGCCATCGCGCTGTCGGCAGCGATGCTGACCGCCATTGTGGGCTTTTTGCAGAGTGCCGAGGATGCCATGCTGCGGCAGGTGATGGAACAAAACGGGCGGCAGCATGTGAAGGTAGAGGGCCTGAACGGCGTTCAGCAGCTGCTGGTGGGCGAGCTGGCCGCCGTGCAGGAAACGTGGACGCAGCAGGACGCGCCCGGCGTGCTGTTCGTGCGCTTTCGGCGCGAGGCGCTGGCCGACCCCGAGGCCGTGTTGAAATCAGCGCCGCTGGCTGCGCTGGCGCTTGTATGGGCCGATGTGGATGTGGATTTTAACCGCGAGCTGATCGCGCTGGAAGCGCCGGGCGCAGTCCCCATGGGCGAGGGGTTTATGCACATGACGCGGTTTTTGATGGGCGTGGTGGTGGTGTGCGCGGTGGTGGTCATCGCCAACGGCTTTTCCATTTCGCTGTCCGAGCGCACGCAGCGCTTTGGCCTGCTGCGCTCCGCAGGCGCCACGGCGCGGCAGATATACGCCAGCGTGCTGGTGGAGGCGTGGCTGCTGTCGCTGGTGGGCATCCCGCTTGGCATTGTTGCGGGCGTGCTGCTGCAATGGGGCGTGCTGGCCGTGGTGCGGATGATATTGGGCGATGCCTTTTCGGGGCTGACGGAGGTGTCGCTGCGGCCTGCGCTGTCCTGGCGGCTGGTGTGGGTGCCGGGGCTGGTGGCGCTGGGCACGGTGCTGATAAGCGCGCTGCGCCCGGCTGCACGCGCGGCGCGGGTGGCCCCGCTGCAGGCCGTGCACGAACTGCAACAGGTGCGGGTGCGCCCGCGCGATGTGCGCACGCCGAGGTGGGTGCAGCGCCTGTTGGGCGTGGAGGGCGTGCTGGCTGCGCGCACCATGCGCCGCAACCGCCGCAAGTATCTGACCGGCATTTTGTCGCTGACGGCGGCCAGCGTGCTGTTTATATCGGTTACCTCGTTTGCCGCGCTTGCGCAGCGCGCGGATGGCGACGGCGAAAGTGCTGGCGCCTATGACCTGCACATTACGTTAAGCGGTGCAGGCAGCGCGGTGCTGACCCAAATGGATGCGCTGGTCAGCCAATATGCCGAGGGGCCAGTTGCGCGCATGTTAAGCATGAGCTTAGAAGCCGAGGTGCAGGAAGGCTCGCGCTGGCCTGTGATGCTGGTATCCCTGCCGCCCGAAACGCTGCGCATATATGCCGCTGCCAACGGCGTGCAGGCCGATAGCGTGCTGGATGCCCCCAAGCCCAGCGCACTTCTGTGCAACGCGCAGGGAATGCCGATGTTTGACGATGGCGACACACAAGCCCCGCTGCCCCTGGCCCTGCCGCTGATGCCCTACGAGCCGTGGCACGAGGAGCCAAAGCCGGAAAAACCCTTTGCGCACCTCACTGTTGTGGCGCAGGCCGATAATCCTGCGGGCATCCCGCTGCCGCCGGGCGTGGTGCTGGTGCTGCCCGACACGCATTTTGACCATGTGCACCAGCAGCTCATCGCCGTGCTGGGGGAAAATGCCGCGCGGGAGCGCATCAGCATGGAATACAGCCTTTCTACCCCGGCGCATGCCGAATTTGCACGCCAGGCCCAGGAGCTGATCGACCAGCACGCGCTGGCCGGCACGCTGCATGACGGCTATGTACAGGACGCGGCCGCCAATCAAAGCCTGGCCGCACGGCTCATTTTAGTGGTCAAGCTGTTCGTATACGGTTTTATCGCGATGCTCACGATGATTGCCATCACCAGCGTGGTCAGCACGCTGTCCACCAGCGTGGCGCTGCGCAGGCGGCAGTTTGCGCTGCTGCGCTCCACCGGCATGACGCCGCCGGGCGTGATGCGCACGCTGCGGCTGGAAAGCGTGCTGTACGCGCTGACCACCTGCATGTTAGGCATCCCGCTGGGGCTGCTGTGCGCCTATGCCATGCACCGCCTGCTGGCCACCGGCCTGCCGTTTGTCCCCGCCTGGGGCACCGTGCTGGCCGTTATCCCCGCATCGTTTCTGATTTCCTGGCTGACGCTGTCCGTCAGCAGCAGGCAGTTAAAGACGCTGCATATTGCGGATACATTGAAGGGGTTGTAAAGTGGTGGCCGCTGCAAGGAAAACCCCTGAAATCGTCAAAAGCCCTTTCACTTTATCCAGATGATCACAGCGTGTATCGACCCAAATTGCGGGTTTATTCCTTACGTGCTTGCAGATTTTTGATGCGCTGTCCGTCCTCCGGCAGACCGGTGGTGTCATCTGTGCCGTTTGCCCATTCCTTCAGCATACCGCAGGGGAAATCGCCGCATTTGCCGCAGTCGTGCAGACTTTTGCCATCGGCACAAGCATATAGGTCGCAGATACTTTCTCCCGCCCAGAAGGGCTTGCCTTTGATGGCGCGACAGCCGGTACAGCCAGCTTCAACTTTAAATTTACAGGCATCACAATCAATGCCGCACGATGATAAGTTCATATAAATTTCTCCTCCGTATTTAATATGACATTAGCCAACGGATGCCGTATTTGTCTGTAATGTCCGCCAAAACGGTACACCAGCCGCCCGGAGATGGTGGACAATGCACCTGGGCATCTTCCTTCAAGACATCAAAAGCCGATTTCAACTGCTGTTCATCGTCAAACAGTAGCCAAAACTGCATGGAATTTCCGCTTGTGAACTCCGTGTCATAATGAGCCCTTTCGCTAATACCCAAAACAGCTTGTTTTCCAATGACAATTTCAGCATGAGCGTAATAATCATCGTCATCTGCATTTTTGAAAACATTCTGCGCCGTGGCATGGAATGCTTTACAGTAAAAATCCAGCGCTTCCATTGTGTTATTTATGTACGCCATAAATTTCGCTCTCATACGAATTCACTCCCTTGGTAACGTCTTGGCGGCTGTGCCCACGGGCAGATTTCGTGTATGGCCGCTAACACTTCATCTTTTCTTGTGGTCGCTTCCTCGGTTGGCAAGTCGAGCAGCACATCTTCAAATTCCGGCGTGTACCGGAATTTACCGACGACCGCACCATGAAATTTGCCGTCAACCAAAAGATAGTAAAGCGTGTCCGGGTAACTATGCGACCACTTTTCTTTCAGCCAATGTTCATTTGACTTGACCAGAAAATCGTTACGATGCATAGCACATATGGCTTTTGGAACTTCTCCCTGCGGCAGTGCGCCCGCATCTGTAGCGAGTATGTAGCCGCCATCTACCTCAACCAAGACGCCCTCCGTGACAAGCCCGGTGATTGCCGCCTTGATGTCCTTCACGGACAGCTTGAAATACGACCGCGCCATGTCCACGTCAAATAGCACATGGCGATAAGCAAACCGCTGCAGCAAAACCTTTATCGCTTGCACACGCGTGTACTTCGTCAAATTTGCATCGGGGAACATCTCGCTAAAGCGCACCCAGCCTCGATCCCATTCGCCATCGTTCTGGTCTTCGTAAAGCAGGAATGCCTCCTGCAAGCGATGGAGTGCGGGAGTGATTTCTTTGACGAGCATTCCCGTCTCCTCTTTCATCTGCTGGATGTTCAGCGGCCCCTGACGCTCTATGAGCGTGAGTAACACCGTCTGCCGCTCGGTGGGATTGTCGAGCGGCTTTTGAAACGCACAAGCAAACACCTCAATATCATCCGGCACAATCCAGCCGAGATTGCCTCCCGTAAACCGACCTTTTATTAGCGTGCGGGCTCTTTGCCGCTCACGGTAAAACTCCATATCGTTAAAATCCGCCCGATAGGTTAGTGTTGGCGGATTGCCAAAACCATTCCAATAAACATTCTGTCCCAGTTGAGTATCACGATAAAGATTTATGTACTCGGCTTCGTTGGCTTTGCAGGTGAGGTGTTGCCGCTCCATTCGCAAGGCGATAATTTTATCGTTCTCAAGCATTTATAATCCTCCCTGTTGTTGATGCTCTCATCCGCACCAACACCCTGCGCTTGCGGCGATTGGCTGCAAGAGTCATTGTTTCTGATTTCTGTTTACCATTATATGCCCATTGCCAATATAAAAGAAAGGGTCGGCGTACCTTATATAAAATGAGCGCGAAGCGACAGTGGTGCCTCAAATAAGAATGAGCGCGAAAAGAGTAGTATGCTGATTGAATGAAAGGGAAAGTATCAATGGCGACAAGAATTGAGGTCACCAAGCAACTAAAGGGATCGTATCAACGAGGCAGCAAAAAGGAGAAAGGCAGCATCCTAGATACTTTCTGCCAGAGTACAAACTTAGGCAGGTCGACAGCCAGGCGGTATCTCACCTCGCCTACACTGGGCAACAAGCATGTGCCGCGCATGGATCGCAGACGAAACCGAGCAACCAAATATAGTCCAGCAGCCAAGGAGAAACTGGTCTGGTTGTGGCGCGTCATGTATCAGCCCTGTGGGAAGTATCTGGTAGCCGATTTGCCGCAATGGATTGCTTCGCTGGAGGCACATGGAGAACTGGTGTTAAACGAACATGGATGGTCTGAGGAGGTGAAGCAGGAATTGCTGCAAATGAGTGCGGCAACCGTAGACCGCTACCTGAAAGAAGAGCGTGAACGTTTACGTTTGAAAGGAATCAGTACCACCAAGCCGGGTGTTCTGCTCAGGAACAGTATCCAGATTCGCAAGGCTGGAGATGAGATGCCGCCTGAACCGGGGTTCTTTGAGGTAGATACAGTGGCGCACTGTGGGCCCACGCTGAAAGGAGAGTTTGCCCGATCTCTGGTCATGACAGATGTAATCGTTGGTTGGGTTCATCTGGAAGTGCTGCGTAACAACGCACATGTCCATATCCGCAAGGGACTGGATGCAGCATTGGACGCCATCCCTTACCAGGTGGAGGGGTTGGACTGCGATAACGGAAGCGAATTGATTAACTACGATGTGCTCAACTGGGCGACAGAAAAAGATATCTTCTTTACTCGCGCTCGTCCCTACAGGAAAAATGATCAGGCGCATGTGGAGTCCAAGAACAATCACATCGTGCGCCGATATGGTTTCTACTTCCGCTATGATACCCAAGAGGAACGCGAAACATTGGCGGAGTTGTGGCGGTTGGTCTGCCTGAAAACGAATTACTTTACCGCCACCCGGAAGCCCATAGGCTGGAAAACGGATGCAGTCGGCAGGCGTAAGCGCATCTATGATGAACCGAAAACACCACTGGAGCGGTTGCTGGATGCGCAGATACTATCTCCCCAACAGGCGCAGGAGCTTATCGCGTACAGAGATTCTATCAATCCCGCCGAACTGACACGCGATATTGTCCGTCTGCAATGCATCTTGTCAGACTTAGCCAAATCCAAGACCGATGATTTGGTGCTGGCAGCAGAACTCGCTAAAGAAAAACGACTGAACAAACAAATGGGTGGGATACGCATTGTGCCATAACATATGCAGACACGGTCAGGAGGTGAAGGGAACGTTGTGTGCGTATGCCGGAAATTTCTTCTTTCCGGATGGACAGGGAGCCTCTGCCGCCATGCCGGTCAGCGTAAGGGTCAGCCCTATCGTAGGCTGCCCCGGCAGAGAGCCTATCATGGCGGCCTCTCCCTATCCATCCCCGAAGAATTTTCCTGCGCTCCCTACCTCACTTTCGCGCTCATTTTATGTGAGGCATCGTTACAACTTTCGCGCTCATATTGACTTGAGGCACCGCGGGGTTTGCAAAATATGGCTTGTATCGCACAATGGATACAATGTATTAGCTGCATTATATTGGACGGAAAAGGTGTTGTCAAACACAGCTTTAATATCCGTATAGCCGCAACAATGTTTTTCAAAAGTTTTCGGGAAGAGGGGTTGACAACCTGTATTGTTATGCGCTATCTTGCATCCATATTCACGAGGAGGGTATGGACATGAAGCGGATGAAATTGTGGGTGGCCCTGATTTTGGCGCTGGCGCTGATGCTGCCGGCGATCGCCATGGCGGACAAGCTGGCCGATGTGAAAGCGTCGGGTAAATTGCTGGTGGGGACGTCGATTAACTTCCCGCCGTTTGAGTTCTGGTATGACGATCCGGTCACCAAGGAGCAAAAATTGGAAGGTTTTGAAATGAAGCTGGCTGAGGGGCTGGCTGCGGAGTTGGGCGTTGAGTTTGTGCCGGTAGATCAGGCGTTCAGCGGCCTGATCACCGAGCTGCGCGCAGGCAGCATTGACGTGATCATCTCCGGTATGGTTATGAAGCCTGACCGCGTGGAACTGGTGGACTTTTCCACGCCGTTCTTCTTTGGCAAGCAGGTGATGCTGGTGCACAAGGACAAGGCCGACACCTACAAGACGGTGGAGAGCATCAACGGCCAGAAGTTGGGCGTGCAGATGGGCGCGCTGCAGGTGGAGCTGGCCGCCGAGCAGTTCCCCGCGTCTGAAGCCATGCAGCTGGATTCCATCCCCACGCTGATCATGGAGCTGGCCATGGGCAACGTGGAAGGCGTCATCTTGGCCGACAGCGTGGCGGCTTCCTATGCCAAGGTGAACCCGAACATCGTTATCTCCGAGATTCCGGTGGCGTACAGCACCGCCGGCGTGGGCATCGCCGTGGCTAAGTCCGAAGACAATGCTTCGTTCTTAGAGGCCATCAATGCCTACCTTGAAAAAGTGCTGGCCGACGGCACGTTTGAAAAATGGGTGGATGAAGCCTACGAAATCAACGGCCTGCTGCTGCAGGAAAGCAAATAACCATATTCATGCCCGCGCCGTGTTTCAGGCGGCGCGGGCGCGTACCATTTGGGAGCACGCATGATTAATTTTTCCAAACTATGGGAGATATTGAGCACCCGGTACCCCGTGTTTTTGCAGGGTGCCGGGATTACCTTGCAGCTGGCGATGGTAACGGTGCTGTTCGGCTCCATTTTGGGGCTGATCGTGGCGCTGGTGCGCCGCAGCCACATCAAGCCCCTGCAATGGCTGATGAATGCCTACATCGCCTTTATCCGGGGCACGCCGCTGCTGGTACAGACATTGCTGATGGTGTATGGCATATTGCCCAGCGTGGCCGGCCTGCTGGGCATCAAGATGAGCAAGCTGACCATGTGCAACATCGCGCTGATCATCAACTCCGGCGCGTACATGGCGGAAATCATCCGCTCCGGCATCCAGTCCATTGACGCGGGCCAGGGCGAGGCTGCGGCCACGCTGGGGCTGTCCTCCGGGCAGACGCTGCGCTTTGTGGTGCTGCCGCAGGCCGTCAAGGTGGCGCTGCCCGCCATGGGCAACGAGTTTGTGGCCATCATCAAGGAAAGCTCCATCATGTACGCCGTGGGCGTGTATGAGCTGACCTACGAGGCCAACAAAATGGCCAGCACCAACTTTTTCTATATCGAAACCATGCTCATTGCAGCGATGCTGTACTTTGTGCTCACGTATGCGGTGACCACATTGCTCAGCATGTGGGAGAGGAGGATGCGCCGTGGCGACCGCAGCATCTGACGCCATCATCAGCACCCGCGGGCTGCAAAAGCATTTTGGTTCGTTGAAGGTGCTAAATGGCATTGACATGGACGTATACCGCGGGGAAGTGGTGGTCATCATCGGGCCTTCGGGCAGCGGCAAAAGCACGCTGCTGAGAAGCCTCAACCTGCTGGAAAAGCCCTCCGGCGGCCAGGTGCTGCTGGAGGGGCAGGACATCACCCACACCAGGCACCGCGACCTGCCGCAGGTGCGCCGCAAGATGGGCATGGTGTTCCAGCAGTTCCATCTGTTCCCGCATTTGAACGTGGTGGACAACATCACGCTGGCCCCCATCCAAGTGCTGAAAATGTCCAAAGCCGAGGCACGCGCCGAGGCCGAGCGGCTGCTCAAGCGCGTGGGGTTGTACGACAAGATCGACGCCTGGCCCAGCCAGCTGTCAGGCGGGCAGAAGCAGCGCGTGGCCATCGTGCGCGCGCTGGCCATGTCGCCGGACATCCTGTTTTTTGACGAGCCCACCAGCGCGCTGGACCCGGAAATGGTCGGCGAGGTGCTGGACGTCATGAAGGCCCTGGCTGAGAATGGCATGACCATGGCGGTGGTCACGCACGAGATGCGCTTCGCCCGTGAGGTGGCCGACCGGGTGATCTTCTTAGATGAAGGCCTGATCGCCGAGGAAGGGCCGCCCAGCCAGATATTCACCGCCCCCGCCAACCCCCGCACGCAGGATTTCCTGCGCAAGGTGCTGTAAGGAGAGTAAGCTATGAAACCGGTACTTGAAACGCTCAAAACATATGTCAACCTGCCCTCGGGGAGCTATGACAAGCATCTGTGTGCCCGCATGGCCGAACAGCTGACGTGCGACCTGCAGGCACTGGGCATGCAGGTAACCGCCCACGAGGGGAAGCGGTTTGGCCCCACGCTGGTGGCCAAGTGGGGCAGCGGCCCCCGGCAGCTGATGCTGATGGGGCACTATGACACGGTGTTCCCCGAAAATATCTCCCAGCCTTTCCAGCTGGTGGATGAACAGCGCGCAACGGGCTCCGGCATTGTGGACATGAAGGGCGGCCTGGCGATCATGGTGCACGCCCTCAAAGAAGTGCTGCCCCAGGTGGACGGAACTAAGTTTTCGGTGGTATGCGTGCTTAACGCCGATGAAGAGGTCGGCACCGGTGAAAGCCGGGGGCATATTGTAGAAAATGCCAGGCAATCCTTTGCAGCACTGAGCTTTGAGCCCGGCCACAACGGTGCCTGGTCGGTGCAGCGCAAGGGCGTCACCGCCTTTCAGGTGCACGCCACCGGCGTAGGCGGCCATGCCGGCGCGGACTATAAAAAAGGCGGCAGCGCCATCCAGGAGCTCATTGTTAAACTCAACCGCCTATACGAGCTGCAGGACAAGAGCAAGGACATTTCCGTCAACATCGGCGTCATCAGCGGCGGCACGGCCGACAACGTGCTGGCCCCCACCGCCTATGCGTATGGCGAGGTACGCTCCTGGGATCCGGCGGAATTGGAGCGCCTGCATCAGGCCATCCAGGACATCTGCGCCGCGCCCGCGCTGCCTGGTGCCAACACCACGCTGACCTTCCCGGACAGCCACCCGCCCTGCCCGGCCACCGAGGCCAGCCTGCAACTGTTTGAAACCGCCAAGGAAATCGGCCAATCGCTGGGGCTGTCGCCCCATCTGGTGGCCACCGGCGGTGCCAGCGACATCGCCTTCGCCGCGCAGGCCAACATCCCGGTGCTGGACGGCCTGGGCATGGAAGGCGGCGGTATGCATACCACCGAGGAATATGCAGATTTGACCAGGGTGGATAAACAGTTGAGGTTGGCTGTGCTATTGATGAAGAAGTTGCTGGGGTAGGGTTTTAGCAGGATTATATCGCAGCCCTGCACCCGTCCACCAGATAATTCTGGCCGGACACATAGCTTGCTTCTTCGCTTGCCAGGAAGCAAATTACGTTTGCGCATTCATCGGTTGTGCCGGATCTGCGCATGTAGGATAGGTGCGTATTGTTCTTTTCTCTTATTGGATCTGAAAGAATGTTGCCCGGAGAAACTGCGTTTACCGTCACATGATGTTCCGCCACCTCTTTGGCCAGTGCAACGGTAAACGCAATGATCGCTCCCTTTGTCATGGAATAATCCGCCATGGTACGGATTCCGTACACGCCTGCAACGGACGCAACATTTATGATCCGCCCATATCGCTGGTTTAGCATGCCGTTGATGACCGCACGGGTAAAATACATCGTCCCCAAAATGTTGATATCTATTTTCTTGCGCCACACGGCGCTGTCCGACTGCGCAAATTCGCCGAAGTTCTCGCGCCAGATACCTGCGTTATTAACAAGGATATCTATGCGCCCGTGGATGTTTTGTACCTGTTGTACGATGGCCTGCACCCGCGCTTCATTGCTGACATCGCCCACAAAGTCTGTGACTTCCCACCCGTTGCAGGAAAATTCCTGCACCAGTTGTGCCAGCGCCTGGGCATCATAATCCACCGCAACTACCTGGGCGCCTTCTCTGGCCAAGTGGGCGGCAACCGCTTTGCCAATCCCCGCTGCCGCCCCGGTTACAATGGCAACGCGGTTTTTAAATCGCATTTATATTCCCCCCCATCTTTACAATTGCAAAGCATCAACCCTTGACCGCGCCGATCATCACGCCCTTGATGAAGTAGCGCTGGATAAAGGGATACACGCACAGGATGGGCGCTGTGGAAACAACAATCAACGCAAATTTCAGGATATCCGCAAGGCCCTGCTTGGCCACCATGGCTTCTACATCGACCAAGTCATTCAGGTTGATTTGATTGGCGACCAGGATTTGACGCAGGATGATTTGCAGCGGATACAAATTCTGATCATTCAAGTACATCATGGCGCTGAAATAAGCATTCCAATGGCCAACGGCATAGTACAACGTAATGACCGCAATGACCGGCTTGGACAGCGGAAGCAGGATAAGCAGAAAATACCAGGCGTCCGAGCAGCCGTCAATTTTGGAGCATTCCAACAGTTCGTTTGGTATGCTGTTTTTGATAAACGTGCGCACCAGCACCATGTTGTACACAGAAATTGCGCCGGGCAGCAGCATGGCCCAGATCGTATTCGTCATTTTCAGCCGCGCAACAACCATGTAGGTTGGAATCATGCCGCCCGAAAAAAACATCGTAACCAAGAAAAACAGCATAAAAAACCTGCGCATCGGGAAATCATTTCGCGACAAGGGATAGGCGCACATCACCGTAACAACAACATTGATAAGCGTGCCTGCAACGGTATAAAAAATGGTGTTGCGATAGGCTATTCCAATCAATTTATGCGCAAATACCGTCCTATAGCCTTCTAGGCTGAAATCCACCGGCCAGAGGATTACTCGCCCTGTGCTGACCGCTGTGCCGGAGGAAAAGGAGGAGGAGAGCACATAAATCAGCGGGTAGGCCACAACGATGATAAACAGCAGCAAAACAACCGTCACCACGCCATAGAGAATCCTGTCCTCCCGCGGATCGCGGATAGCGCTGCTTCCCAGAATACTTTTGTTATTCTTTGCCATACGTCCTCCTTAGAACAGCCCAAAGCCGCCATCGCCGATCTTGTCTGCCAGCTTATTAAAAATCAGCAGCATCAGGCAGTTGACAACGGAATTAAACAGACCAATGGCCGTGGCATAGGAAAACTGGGTTGTTCCGCTGCTCATACCAGTTTTGTAAATATAGGTAGCAATAACCTCGGAGCTGGCCAGGTTCGCATTGTTCTGCATCAAATAGGCTTTCTCAAAGCCAACACTCATGATGCTGCCCGCATTCAAAATCAGCATGATGGCCGCCGTGGGCAGCAGCACCGGAAAATCGATATAGATGATGCGCTTCCAGCGGCTTGCGCCATCAAGCTGCGCAGCTTCGTGCAGTTCCAGATCCACCGAGGATAGCGCTGCGATGTAGATGATGGTATTCCATCCCAAGTTTTGCCAGACGCCCGACCAGACATACAGATGGCGGAACGCTGCATTTTTTGTCATGATATCAGGCGGATAACCGGAGCCGAAAAACATTCTGTAAATGTTCCCATACAGCCCCACTACGGGGCTGAGCATTTGATTGATCATGCCCACCAGCACCACCATGGAGATAAAATGGGGCATATAGGAAATGGTTTGCACGGTCTTTTTGAACTTCGCGTTGCGCACCAGGTTAATGGCCAGCGCCATAATGATAGACAGCGGGAAATTCACAACCATACTATATACCGAAAGCGCCAGTGTGTTGCCCAGCACGCGTTCAAACTGATAGGAGTTAAAAAACTTGGTAAAGTGCTTCAGGCCGACCCATGGGCTGTTCCAGATACCTGCCCGGGGCTGATAATTGCGGAAGGCAATCTGTGCGCCCACCATGGGCCAGTAGTTAAACAGCAGGACGATAATGACGGCCGGCATCAGAAAGAGGAACAACTGCCAGCGCTCCCTGCACTTAAAGCCAAAGGCGGAAAGTTTCTTTTGCATCCGAAACACTCCTTTTCCGAAAAGGAATGGACGGGGAAGAAAGGCCCTTCCCCGCCCAAAGGTTCATTATTTGTTGGTACGGTCGTAAGCAGTCTGAGAGGTTTCCATGTATTGCGCCAGGCCCATGGTATCCAGCTCGCGCAGGTATCCATCCCAATCCTTCTCAATGTCCAGATCTCCCAGCACGAAGCGGGTAATCGACTCGTTGACATAGCTCTGGATGGTAGCCCGGATGTCGTTGATGAGGTCGGTCTCTTCTTCATTAAAGGTGACCTTCATGGGCATCTCGGCAGGGTGCAAATTATAGCGGTGGGGGAACACATCGTAGCACAGCCCGCCCAGCTTATACTCATGATATTCGTTGGGGAAAGGCTTCAGCAGGTTGCCGCCCATCAGCATGGGGGGCAGCATGTTCAGCGCGTTTGCGTGCCAGATCGTGTTGTTTTCGGTCGTCCATGGCACGGGGATATCCGGGTTGAAGTTCTGCTCATAGGTGGCCTTGTACTGTTCGCCAATGCCCATATAGCGGCTATCGCCTTCGGCATACCGCCAGTTGACATCCTTCTCGCCAAAGCGCATGGACAGGCTCAGGTCAGTTTCCGCAATTGCATCAATCAGACGGAAAGCCACATCAGGATGCTCGCAATCAGCGGTTATGTACACATTGTAATTGCCGATTTGCATACCGAAAGGCGCCCAATTGACACCTTCAGGCCCCGTCAGCGAGGGGATGCCCACATAGTCCAACACGCGGGGCACGTCGGTGCCGAACATCGGGGAAGGATGCCCTACCAGCACGCCGACGATGCTGTCCTGATCCGCAGGCGCCTGCATCATGGCACGCATTTCAGCATCGGTCTGGGAAAAGCTCAGCTCCGAAAGCAGCCCTTCTGCTACTAATTTGCGGCAGAACCGCAGGCCATCGCGGAACTCTTCCGTAATGAACGGAGCGCTTAGTTTCCCGTCCTCTACATTGAGTTGGTAGCCAAACATACTGTCATAGGCATAGTAGGTAAAGGAGTTCATCAGAAAGGTAACCACGTTTCCGCCCCAGCCGGTATGGCCAATCAGCGGGATTTCATCGTTAAGGTCGCCGTTTCCGTTGGCATCCTGCTCCTTAAAGGCTTTGAGCACGGTGTACAGTTCATCCGTGGTGGTGGGCACTTCCAGGCCAAGATTGTCCAGCCATTTTTTGTTGATGGTCATGTACAGGGCAACAGCATCGGCAGGGTCGCAGTAGAACTGGGGATAGCCATAGATGTTGCCATCGAACGAATAGGCATACTTCATCACGTCTTCCTTCTGCTTGGGCGTGGCCCACGTATCCATGGACTGATTCCAGAAGTATGCGTCCTTCTCCATGTAGTCATTCAGCGGGATAAAGTAGCCGGAGGAGCCATAAGTGTAACGCTCTGCATCCGTCAACCCCAGTATGACAATGTCGGGCAGTTTTTCGCCGCTGGCTGTCATCATGGAGAATTTCTGCCCGGCCTCGTTACCAGAAGGGAAGAAGAAGAACTCTAAGTTGACGCCGGTTCTTTCCTCGATGAGTTTGGTCAGATAGTTGTCATCGTAGTCGGTGGTCAGCGGGCTCTGCACAAGACCAATGGTGATGGTCACATCGTCCTCGGTTAGCGGAAGCACGCCTGGCTCGCTTAACGTAACGGCAAAGGCGCTTGGGGCCAACAACAGCAGGGCCAGTAGGACAGCAAGTAGTTTACGCATGGGTAGTCTCCTTTCCTTTGTTTGATACATGGGTAGTCTCCTTTTCTTTTGAGGATTCAGGTTCCGATTCCTCATAGCAATGGGGGTTGCTCACTCCTTTCTATGTCCGTGTTTATATCGTGGATCAGGCGTTATTAAGCAACGCACGACCGCCATCGATCAGATAATGGGTGCCGGTAATAAATGCTGCGTCATCCGAGCAAAGGTACATAACCAGTTTGACAATCTCGATGGGCTCGGCGGCGCGCCCCAGTGCGGTTTTCATGCTGCTCATGTTTGGACGGGTCAGCACCGGGCCGGGGGAAACGCTGCAGCATCGCACGCCATAGGGCGCGCCGATGCGCGCCAGGGCTTTGGTCAGCCCTTCGCAAATGCCGCTCTTTTCAGCGGCATAGTCCACAGCGCCGCCGGTCACGCCGTCAATGGAGCCGATGTTGATAATCACGCCGCGCTTCTGGTTCATCATGTGTTCCATCACCGAACGTGCAAACAGCATCGGCGCGCGGAAGTTGACCTGTATGCCCCAATCCAGCACCTCCAGCGGCGTGCGGATAAAGGCCCCGTCTGTCAGGCCGCACATCCTGGCCGGGAAACCGCCGGCAAAGTTGATTACGATATCCACATGGCCCTGTTCGTCCATGCACTGCTTTACAACGGCCTGGATCTGCTCATAATCGCGGATGTCGCAAACGCAGGGCACCGCCTGGCCGCCATGGCTGCAAATGTCCTGCGCCGCCTGGCGCAGGCGCTCCTCGTTGATGTCCACCATGTAGATGACCGCACCTTCCTTGGCCATCTCCTGCGAAGCCACCAGCCCCATGCCGGAAGCAGAGCCGGTGATGATCGCCGTGCGGCCTTGAAAACGCATGTTCATTGCTTTGCTCCTTTACTCGTACAAATCAATGTGCCAGGGGTTTTTGTCCAGCACCGTCAGCATATTTGTCAGGTGGGGCTGTATGGTGGTGAAACACTCCGTATAGCGGCTGACGCAGAACGTCACCGCGTTGCCTAACTTGGGACTTAAAAACCGATGCGCCAGCCCGAACTTCCCGCCGCAAAGGTGGATGAAGGGGGTTTTCATCTCCCGGCGCAGCGCCAACGTTGTCTTTACCGCTTCTAGGAAATCCTCTTCCGTATCGGTAATCGTCACAACCTTGGCAAAATCCACGCCCCGCTTTTCCACGGCTTTCATCTGCTCCAGCACCTGCTCACATGTCCGGGGCTCATAGATATGGGAGGACATAACAACCTCCGCGCCAAAGGCATGCGCCTGGTCGATGGCGCTCCTTTGCTTGTCGACGGCGTCCGGCTTGTCCGAAAACTCCATCGGCGAAGGGTCAAAGGTATCGGCGGTAAAGTCAATGGCCGCCGCCCCATGCTTTGCGCAGCGCAGCAATAATTCCACCCGCTCCTCCTCCGTGAATGGGCACGGGTTGGGGCGATAGTGCAGCATCATCACCGGGCGTTTTGTCGCCTGGATGATGCGGAGGAGGTTCTCATCCGTGAGATTGGCTTTCCCAAGCGCTTCCATATGCACGGCGAACGCCGGCGCTCCCTCAAACTCGCCGTTTTTGATGGTGGCCACCGCGTCTGCAATTGTCCGCTCTGACAGAATGCAGGCAACAATCGGTTTCGGCAGGTTCAAAAAAGAGGGTCGTTTCAATGCCTATCACCTTCTTTAAGAAATTTCTTTTCGGTCAAGTCCCGATGGTTTTTATCTTGGATCATCTTTACTGAATCAACGCACCTTCAACACAATTTTGCCCACGTGCCTACCCGAAGCCATGATGGCCTGCGCTTCCTCGGCTTCCTGGATGGGCAGCACCTTGTAAATTGCAGGGCGGATGCTGCCGTTTTCCAGCATGGGCCAAATCTCCTGCACCATGCGGCCAAGGATATCGGCCTTTTGCTCCGGCGTGCGGCTTCTGAGCGTCGTCCCGATCAGTTGTGTGCGGCGCACGTACATGCTGCGCAGGTCGATGTTGGCAAAATCCCCGGCCAGCGTGGCAATCATGATCCACCGGCCGCCCACGTTCATATATGGCAGGCATTCGCCAACCGGGGCATCGCCAAGGCAATCGACAGCAATGTCCACCCCGCGGCCGGCTTCTAATTCCGCCTTCAGGACATCGGCCAACTTTTGCCGGGAGGTGTTCACAACCATATCTGCCTTCAAATATGCGATCGCCTCGGCCTGCTCCTCCGAAACCACGGTGGTGATTACGCGCGCCCCATAGGCCTTGGCCACGGGGATTACTGCGCTGGCAAGGCCGCTGGCGCCTGCCTGCATCAGCAGCGTTTCCTCTTTTTGTAAATTGCCATCATAAAACAAAAACAAACATGCCGCGCCAAAGACTTCGGGGAGCGACGCCGCTTCTATCATATTCAGCCCCCTGGGGATGGGCATCAGCATGCCGGAGGGGACGGCCACATATTCAGCATATCCGCCGCCGCCCAGCAGCGCACAGACTTCATCGCCCACGCGCCATTTGCCCTCCGCTGTAACTTTGGGACCCATGGCTTTGATAACGCCCGCCGCTTCCAGCCCGAACCACTCCGGCCAGCCGTCAGGCGGCGGATATTGCCCCGCCCTTTGCAGCAGATCAGCGCGGTTCAGCGCCGCTGCATGTATTTCAAGCAGCACCTCATCATCCCTGGGCTGCGGATCCGGAACAACGCTCCAGTGAAGTTTGCCGTCATCGCCAACCAGAATCGCATGCATATAATTTCCCTCCTCCTGCTTGATTACATTTTATCCATGTGTAGCATAAACCCGCTGTTTTTGAGCCGTAAATCAAGCTACATCTGCCGCAGTTTTCTAAATTCTATTTGTATGTTATAATCACGCCAAGTTCATGTCCATGTATAAATGCCCCATTTGCATGTACAAAAAGGAAGGTTGCAACAATGCCCATTCACCTGAATCTTTCGGCCCCCCACCAGGTGGTCGCAGCAAATTCCCATTACTACAAGCAGCCCACGGAGCCGCTTTACCTGAACCGGACGCTACAATTCCATAACTTTATTTATCTGCGCGACGGCCAATGGATGGTGACGGAATCCGATACCGACTATTTTTTAGAAAAGGATGACGTGCTTTTGCTGTCTGCGGGGCACCGGCACTACACGCGCCTGCCCTGTGCGCCGCACACGCGCACCATGTGCGTCCATATCAGCTGTGAACAGGGGGACTTGACGCCTTCTCCCGCTGCGATCACGTTGCCCACCCATCTGAACATTGGCGGGCACGCCAAAGTCCGAAATTATTTTGAGAATATTGTTTCTACGTTCTGGAGCGACCAGAAGTATAAACAGGAGCGCCTTGCGGCGTACTTCAACCTGCTTGTCTTGGAATTGCTGGACGTTTACCAGAACGCATCCCGTCCGGAGCCGGACATAGCCAATGAAATTGTGCAGCTGATCAACGGCACGCCGCACAAGCGCTTTACCGCAAAGGAAATTGCTGCGCGCTTTTCCGTCAGCATCAAAACGATGAACGCCATCATGCTTCGCAGCACCGGCAAATCCTTTGCCAAGTATCAGTCCGACCGCAAGCTGGAAATGGCAGCTTCGCAAATGAAGGTTGATCCGGCGGTTAAGCTCTCAGAGATTGCTTCCATGTTCGGTTTCTACGATGAGTTTCATTTGAGCCGTTCGTTTAAGCAAAAATATGGCTTTTCGCCCACCCAGTATAAGTCCTTTGCGCACAATGACGGGGAATAAACCTATGCCCTGACGCAATGATGCATTAATGCTCCTCATCCCCCGGCCCCAACAGGATACTGTCCGCGCCGTATTTTTTGCGCAGCTGGAGCACCGCACGCTCCAGTTTTTCCTGCTTTTCGCGCTGTTTTTGCGGCACAGCGTCAAACAGGCTGATTTGCTCGGTGGCCTGGTCGGCGGGGATTAAGTTTTCTGCGGTGACGGTCAGCGCGCGGATGGGCGCGCCCTCGCGCCAGTTGGCGGCCATGACTTTTAAGGCGGTATCGCTGATCTCGCGGCGCTGCCACGTGGGGCGTCCCACCTGCATCTGCCGCACAATGACCTTTAATTTGGGGTCCTTGATGCTTACCTGCACGGTGCGGCACATCATGTGTGCCTCGCGCAGGCGGGTGGCTACCTCGTCGCTCAACGTAATCAGCGCGCGGCGCACCTCGTCATACGTGACCAGATCGCGGGGGAAAGTGCGCCCGTTGCCCACCGATTTGACGGCGGGCTGCTCCTCCGGCGGCACCACCGGCGCATCCTCCAAGCCATTGGCAGCCAGCCACAGCGCATCGCCGCCGCGCCCCAGCAGCGCGGCCAGCGCCTGCCGGTCGGTGCGCGCCAGGTCGCCCACGGTATGGATGCCCTGCATGCGCAGCTGCTCACAGGTGCGTTTGCCCGCGTACAGCAGCGCGCCCACCGGCAGCGGCCACAGGATGTCCCGGTAATTCTCGCGCGTGATTTCGGTGGTGGCGTCGGGCTTTTTCAGGTCGCTGCCCATTTTGGCAAACGCCTTGCAAAAGCTGATGCCCACCGAGATGGTGATGCCGATTTCCTCCCGCACGCGCCGGCGCACCTGATCGCCCAGCGCATGCGCCGACAGCCCGAAGTGCGGCAGCGAGCCCGTCACGTCCAGATAGGATTCGTCTATGCTGGCGGGCTCCACCAAATCGGTATACTGCATATACAGCGCGTTGACCTGCCGGGATATCTCGGCATATCGGTCATGCCGGGGCGGCACCAGCACCAGCTCCGGGCACAGTTTCTTGGCCTGCCACACCGTCTGGGTGGTAAAAATGCCGCGCGCCTTGGCCTGTTCATTCTTGGCCAGCACGATGCCGCGGCGGCTTTCAGGGCTGCCCGCCACCGCCATGGGCACATCCCGCAGCGCCGGATTGTCCAGCGCCTCTACCGAGGCATAGAACGCATTGCAGTCGCAGTGGAAAATAACGCTGTCCTTTGGCTGCTCTGCCATGCTTATCCCTCCTCGCTACGGTGCTTAAACTATCCCCCTGGCATATGCATACAAAAACCCATCCGTATTGTTGCGCAGGGTGACGGTGCCCTGGGCGATGCCCAATGTATCCATCACAGCCAGCAGCACGGCTAAGCCGGTGGGGAAGATATGCTCGCGCCCCGGGGGCAGGCCGGTCACGCGCAGGCGCTGCTCCGGCGTAAGCGATGCCATATGGTTCAACTGCTCGCTGACCAGCGCGCGGTCAAAGGCAAACTCCTCTGGCGTGGGGCTGGCTGCGGGCAGCTGAAGCGCAATGTCCTTGAGCGCCGCCCCCGTGCCGCCCACCAGCATCCATTTGTCGGGTATGGGCTGCGGAAAGGCTCCCAGCGCATCTGCCGCCAGCTCTAAGGCCGGGGCGATGTCCTGCGGCGTTCGGATGGCGTGCTGCGCATGCAGGCGCGCAGCGCCTAATTGAAAGCTGTGGGCGCAGGTAATGTCGTCCCCCGTGCCCCACACCACCTCGGTAGAGCCGCCGCCGATGTCGATCACGCCGACATCGCCCTGCACGGCGCTGGCTGCGCCCAGATAGGCATACCGCGCTTCCATCTGCCCGGACAGTATCCACGGCGCGCAGCCGCAGGCCTCCTGCACGGCGCGCGCCAGATCGGCCGTGTTGCGGGCATCGCGCGCGGCGCTGGTGGCCAGCACAAATATGCGCTGCGCGCCCTCTTCCCGCGCCTTGCTGCACAGCTGGCCTGCGGATTGCGCCGCGCGCCGGATGGCATCATCGGCCATATTCTGGTGTTCATCCATGCCCAAAAACAGCCGCGTTTCCACGCGGCCGCGCACGGGGCAGGTCAGCCCCGGAATATCAGCCGCCAGCATGCGGGTGGAATTGCTGCCCAGAATGATGACGCCGGCGCGCTCAGTCATGGCGTATCGTCGGCAGGCGGGGGTGTATAATTGTCCCACAGCACCTCCGGGTTGATGACCACGTAGCGGATCTCCCCCGGCACCAGAAAGCCGTGCTTTGTGCGCGCTTCGTTGGCGATAAACTCCTCGGTCTTGGACAGTTCTAAGCGCTGGGCCAATTCGATCAGGGCATCCTGCTCCCTTGTATACATTTCGTTGGCCTGTACCACGGTGGCATGCAGCGCTTCCAGGCCGCTCTGCTGCACCATCAGCAGCCGCCAGCCCACAAACACCACCACCATCAGCATAGCTAAAAACAGCGGGGTGCTGATACGCACACGCTTCAGCCGATACCATGCCCACCGTCTCCTTGCCATTGGAACCTCCCGTATATAGGGTGATTATAGCAGTTGCGCGGTTGTAAAACAAACACGCCGATGGTATACTGCCTTTGCTTTTTGCCGCGATTTGACGGCATTTTCCCACGACGAAAGGAAGGGTTTTATGCTCATTGAGCAGTTCCTGCGCGAGGTGACTGCCCTGCCCGGCCTCACCGGCAACGAACAGGAGGTTGCCCGTTATATCGCCGATGCGTTTGCGCCCTTGGCGGACGAGGTGCGTGTGGACAGCATGCAATCCGTCATCGCGCGCATCAAGGGCGACGGGCCCAAGGTGATGTTCGCCGCGCATCTGGATGAAATCGGGCTGATGGTGACCAACATCGAAAAGGACGGCGCGCTGCGCTTAGGCAATGTGGGCGGGGTGGACCCGCGCATTCTGCCGGGCATGATGGTCAAGGTGCTGGGCAAGCAGGCCCTGACCGGCGTCATCGGCGCAAAGGCCATCCATCTGCTAAGCGCCCAGGAGCGCAAAGCCAACTACAAGCGCGAGGATCTCTATGTTGACTTGGGCTTGCCGTATGAGCAGGTCATCGCCAACGTGCAGATCGGCGACCTGGTGCAGCTGGAGCAGCGGTTTGTGAACCTCAAAAACAACCGCATCGCCACCAAAACTGCCGATGACCGCGCGTGCGTGGCCATTATGTACCGCGCCATGCAGCTGCTCAAGGGCATGCGCCCCACGGCTGATTTATATTTTGTGGCCACCTGCCAGGAGGAGATCGGCGGCCATGGCGCTTTGACGGCCAGCTACGGCATCGCGCCGGACTATGCCATCGCGCTGGACGTGTGCCATGCACAAACGCCGGACGCGCCGCGCATCTCCACGCAGGAGCTGACCAGCCCCGCGCTGGGCATGGGGCCGTATCTGCACCCGGTGCTGCGGCAGAAAATCGTGGACATTGCCGATAAAATCAACGTCACCGTGCAGACCGACCTGATGCGCGGCAGAACCTCCACCGATGCCGACGAAATCGGCACCGCCTGCGGCGGCGTGCCCACCGCGCTGTTGGAGTTGCCGCTCAAATACATGCACACCACGGTGGAAACCTTTGACATGCGCGCGCTGGAGGAGTGCGCGCGCCTGCTGGCGCAGGTAGCCAGCGAAGTGACGGCCTCCTGGGGGGATGAATTATGGACTTAAAACAGCTGACCGACATAGACGCCGTTTCGGGCAACGAAAACGCGCTGCGCCGTGCCATTGTGGAGGCGGCCAGGGCGCTGTGCGACGATGTCACCATCGACCGCAGCGGCAATGTCATCGCCACCAAGCCCGGCACCGACGACCGGCTGCCGCATGTGGTGCTGTCCGCCCATATGGATGAAGTGGGCTTTATGATCGTGGGCTACACCGACGACGGCCTGCTGCGCATCCGCCCCATCGGCGGCATTGACCCGCGCGTGGCCGTCAGCAAGTGGGTGCGCGTGGGCAAGGACGCCCTGCCCGGCGTCATCGGTGCCATGGCCATCCACCTGCAAACGCCGGAAGACCGGCAGCGCGTGCTGGGCTTTGATAAGTTATACATCGATATCGGCGCTAAGGATCAGAAAGAAGCCGAAAGGCTGTGCCCGCTGGGTACCTTCGCCGCCTTTGACACGCCGTACACGCCCTTTGGCGATGGCTTTGTGGCCGCCAAGGCGCTGGATGACCGCGTGGGCTGCCTGTCGCTGCTGCGCATTTTGGAAAATGATTACGCCGCCAAGGTCACCTGCGCGTTTGTCACGCAGGAGGAAGTGGGCCTGCGCGGCGCCAAGGGCGCGGCGTTCACGCTGCAGCCCGATATCGCCATCGTGCTGGAGGGTACCGCCGCCAACGATGTGGGCGATGTGCCCGCGCGTTCACGCGTGTGCGAGGCTGGTAACGGCGTGTGCGTCAGCTTCATGGACGGCGCGTCCATTGCCGACCGCGGCCTGTTCCAGACCATGCTGTCGCTGGCCGCCAGCGAGGGCATCCCCCACCAGGTCAAGCGCGCGGTGACGGGCGGCAATGATGCCGGCGCTTACCAGCGCACGGGCGTGGGTGCGCGCACCGTGGTGCTGTCCGTACCCTGCCGTTACATACACTCCGGGGCCAGTGTCGCCAAATTAAGCGACATCGACGCGCAATACGCGCTGGCCCATGCATTCCTCAACAATTTATAAGGAGGGAACTCTTATGCTGCGCGATACCCTGAAAACCCTGTTGGAAGCCTACGGCGGCTCGGGCAGCGAGCACGGCGTGGCCGAGGCCATCCGCACGCTGCTGGAAGGCCATGTAGACAGCATGAAAACCGACGTGATGGGCAACCTGATCGTGGAAAAATACGGCACCGATGACAACGCCAAGCGCATCATGATCGCCGCGCACATGGATCACATCGGCCTGATCGTGACGCACATCGAGGACGACGGCTTTTTGCGCGTGACCAATGTGGGCGGCGTCAGCGTGGACATGTCCCGCGGCCGTCACGTGGTGTTTGCCAACGGCGTCAACGGCGTGTGCTGGGTGGAGCCCAAGGAAAACGGCGCGCCCACCATGGCCAACCTGTTTATTGACATCGGCGCCGCCACCGCCGAGGAAGCGGCCGCCATGGTCAGCTTAGGCGATGTGGCGGTGTATGCACCCAACGTGTTCAACGTGGGCAAGCACAGGGTGGCCGCGCCCGCCATGGACGACCGCTGCGCCTGCGCGCTGCTGGTGGAGCTGCTGCAATACACCGAGGGGCAGAAAAACACCATCGTCGGCGTGTTCACCACCCAGGAGGAGGTGGGCCTGCGCGGCGCCACCGTGGCCGCCTATGCCATCAACCCGGACATCGGCCTGGCGCTGGACGTAACGGCCTGGGGCGATACGCCGGAAGACAAAATCCCCGCCATCAAGTTAGGTGAAGGCCCGGCCGTCAAGATCATGGATCGTTCCATGATCGCCACGCCTGCCATCCGCGATGCGCTGCTGGAGGCTGCCGACCTGGCCGGCGTCAAGGTGCAGCGCGAGGTGCTGCCCTTTGGCGGCACCGACGGCGGTGCCATCCAGCGCACGCGCGCGGGCGTACCCACCGGCACGCTGTCCATCCCCTGCCGCTATGTCCATTCCGCGTGCGAGATGATCGACATGCGCGACATGGAAGGCGCCCTCAAGCTGCTGTTGCAGTTTGTAGATCACGTATAAGGAGACCTGCATGAAAACCGTAACAAGCGATCAGCTGCGCAAGCTTTTCCTTGATTTTTTCCAATCCAAGGGGCACGCGGTGATTCCCAGTGCCTCGCTCATCCCCGAAAACGACCCCACGGTGCTGTTTACCACGGCGGGCATGCACCCGCTGGTGCCGTATCTGATGGGGCAGAAGCATCCCTCCGGCAATCGCCTGGTCAACGTGCAAAAGTGCATCCGCACCGGCGACATTGACGACGTGGGCGATGCCAGCCACCTGACATTCTTTGAAATGCTGGGCAACTGGAGCTTGGGCGATTTTTTCAAAAAGGAAATGATCCCCTGGAGCTGGGAGTTTTTGACCAGCAAGGAATGGTTAGGGCTGGATCCTGACAAGTTGGCCTTCAGCGTGTTTGAGGGCGATGAAACCGCCCCGCGCGACATCGAAAGCCACGACCTGTGGGTGCAGTGCGGCGTGCCGGAGGACAGGATCTACTACCTGCCGCGCGAAAACAACTGGTGGGGCCCGGCGGGGCAGACCGGCCCATGCGGCCCGGACACCGAGATGTTCGTCATCACCGACAAGGAGCCCTGCGGGCCGGACTGCTCGCCGGCGTGCTCCTGCGGGCGGTTCCTGGAAATCTGGAACGACGTGTTCATGCAGTACAACAAGCAGGCCGACGGCACCTATGTGCCGCTGGCGCAAAAGAACGTGGATACCGGCATGGGCCTGGAGCGCACGGTGCTGGTGTTAAACGGCAAAAAAACCGTATACGAAACCGACCTGTTCACCGGCATCATCGGCAGGATTGAGGAACTGTCCGGCAAAACCTATGCAGATGCCGACGAGGAAACGGTGCGCGCCTTCCGCATTGTGGCCGACCATATCCGCACCGCCACGTTCATCTTAGGCGACCCGCGCGCGGTAACGCCCAGCAATGTTGACCAGGGCTATGTGCTGCGCCGCCTCATCCGCCGCGCGGTGCGCTTTGGCATGCAGCTGGGCCTGGAGGAAGGCTTCACCGCCGATATCTCGCAGGTCATCATCGATCAGTACAAGGCTGTGTACCCGGAGCTTCATGATAACAGTGCCTTCGTGCTGGAGCAGCTGGTGCTGGAGGAAAAGCGTTTCCAGCGCACGCTGACCCAGGGCATGCGGGAGTTTGAAAAGGTCTATGCCCGCATCATGGCCAACCCCGATGCGCCGCGCACCATCGACAGCCGCGACACCTTTAAGCTGTACGACACCTATGGCTTTCCCATTGAGATCACCATGGAATTGGCAAAAGAGCGCGGCCTGCACGTAGACCGCGAAGCGTTTGACGAGCGTTTCCGCCAGCACCAGGAAAAATCCCAGGCCGGGGCGGAGCAGCGCTTCAAGGGCGGCTTAGCCGACGCCAGCGAGCAGACCACCCGCCTGCACACCGCCACGCACCTGCTGCACGCAGCGCTGCGCAAGGTGCTGGGCGAGGACGTGCATCAAAAAGGCTCCAACATCACGGCGGAGCGCCTGCGCTTTGACTTTACCTTTGGCCGCAAGATGACCAAGGAAGAGCTGGCCGAGGTAGAAGCGCTGGTCAACGAAGCCATCCAGGCGCACCACCCCATCACCATGAAGGAAATGACCGTGGAGGAGGCCAAGGAGTTGGGCGCCATCGGCCTGTTTGAATCCAAGTACGGCGAGCGCGTGCGCGTGTACAAGATGGGCGATGTCAGCACGGAGATCTGCGGCGGCCCGCATGCCGAGAACACCGGCGACCTGCAAAGCTTCAAAATTCAAAAAGAGGAAAGCTCCTCCGCCGGCGTGCGCCGCATCCGAGCCGTGGTGGGCGTATAATTTCATCTATCGTTGCATACCCTCCCGGACAGCAGCCGTGCCGGGAGGGTTTTTGTATGTATGTTTTGACAGCGGCTCGATGTGTTGAATAAAGCAGCAAGGTGCAGTATGATTTGTAAAACAAAAAAGAGAATTGGAGCTTGGGAGCAGATACGATGCTTGCAGAGAATGACACCATCGCACTGATACAGTATACACATCATGATGACCATGATATGTATCTGTGCTGGCAGGATATCGGCACACAAAAGGGGTATAACTGTCTGTTTGATACGGACTATGATGATTACAGGCAGTTTGATATTGCAGACTTCCCGTTTTGGGCGACAATCATCGACAAAACATCGGGCACCCGTGTGGGTACCATCAGGCTGAGCCCGGATGCAATTGATTCTGATTTAGCCATATGGATTTATCCGAAGCACAGGAACAAGGGCTATGGAAAACAAGCATTTGCATTAGCCGTGAGGTATATTTTTGAGCATTTCGAGCATGAGGAAATAACAGCGGGATGCTATCCTGATAATGCGGCAAGCCTTCAGCTACTGAAGGGGGTTGGTTTTCAGCGTCATCCTGACAGCGATGCAGAGGAAATCAACTGTTTCACAAGGGAGCCAACCGTGCAGCTGGGGTTTCGGCTGTCCCGAGGTGCGGCAATCGTCCATTCCGTGCGTTAAATGTTAATAAGAGAAAGTAGAGTTTGCCGAAGCATGAACGCGATCTGGTCCACGTATATTCAGAACATCCATACGCTGTATACTTCCCGTTCGCTCAGGTTTTCCGACCACCTCAAGGAACAATATAAAAAGGCCTTTGCCCTTGATGATCCAAGCAAAATCCTTGAAATTGGATGCGGCCCCGGCGCGTTGGCGGAATCTCTCAGCCGGTGGTATCCGCAGGCCCAGGTATGCGGCATTGACAGGGACAGCAATTTTATCGATTTTGCCCGTGCGCGCGCAGCCCACATAGAGTTTATGGAGGCCGATGCCACGGCGCTGCCCTTTGAGGATGGCTCGTTTGATGTAACGATATCTAACACCGTTGCAGAGCACATCGAGCCGTCAAAATTCTACGGTGAGCAATACAGGGTGTTAAAAGAAAACGGGGTGTGCATCGTACTCTCCGCAAGGAAGGGAATAAACATCGCAGCCCCCTGCATTGCCAAAGAAACGGAATTTGAAAAAGACATATGGCAGCGGGTAGAAAAGCATTATTCCGACATTTACAGAAAATATGAAATATGCGCATTCCCTCAAAACGAAGCGGAGCTGCCGCTATGCATGGAACAGCATGGCTTTCATCATGTTACAACGGCATATATCACGGTGAATCTGACGCCAGACAACCCGCATCATTCGGCAGAAATGGCCCAAGCCATGATCAACGCCAACCGCCAGTGCAGCCTTGACGGAGCGGAGCGTTTGCTGCATGTTGCAGGGGATGTTGTGACCGCATCTGAGGTTGAAGAATTAAAACGCATCGTCAACGCAAAATATGATAAGAGGATCACGCTCTATCATCAGAGGATTAAGCAGTGGGATACGAATATGTCTGTTACGATGATTGTGCGGGGGGTGAAGTAATTATATAAATCGTTTTAGCCCCTCTGTTTCAAAAAAACAACTCAACGTGTGTACCATTTGTCCGGCATCAAAGAGTTGCCGAATCTGCGCTTTGGTCATCCAGGCGGCCTGCGCCACTTCCTGCGCGGTGGCCTGTTCCAGCGGGACAGCGCCATCATATTCAAAAAGCATACATCCAGAATATCGGGAAATGAACAGCGCACTAACAAGCTGCATCTATTCCGTCCGCAGTGCAAGTACAGGGTCTTTTTTCGCTGCGCTGCGCGAAGGAATTACGCCTGCTATCAGTGTAAGCAGCATGCTGATGGCCACCAGGATCAGCGCCACGCGCAGGTCAAGGAATGCGCTCAGGTTGGCAATGCCGGTCAGCTGATGCAGCAGCGCATTGATGGGGATGCACAGCAGCCAGGTGATGCACACACCCAGCGCACCTGCTGCCAGGCCGATAAGCACTGTTTCAGCAGTAAACATGCTGGATACATTGCGCTTGGAGGCGCCTATCGCACGCAGGATGCCAATCTCCCGGGTGCGCTCCTGCACCGAAATGAGCGTAATGACGCCAATCATGATGGATGAAACAATTAGAGAGATGGCCACGAATGCAATCAGTACCCAAGTAATGGCATTGATGATGGTGGTTACCGAGCGCATCATCAGCCCCACATAGTCCGTGTAAGTGATTTCTTCCAGATCATTCACACTTTCGTTGTAGTCGGCAATGGCCTGTTCCATGCGGTCTTTGTCGGCAAAGGTAGCGGCATATAAGTTAATAGTGGCCGGGGAGGACAAATCCACGTACCCTAGTTCTTCTAAGTTCTTTTCAAGCGTGGAATCCGAGAACGTCAGCACATGCTCATAATAGGCAATGCACTGTGCATCGGTATACTTGGCGGCATCGACATCCAACGCCATCGCCAGTTGCTGTGTGCTCATGCCAGACAGGCGCGCAGCGACATGCTGCTTGTACTGTGCTTGCGCTTGCTTTGTCAACAATTGCGCAAACATGTCAGTCAGCTCGTCATCGCTGCGTGCTGCCAGATATTCCGCAATGGTAGCCTCGTCCATGCTCATCTGGGCGGACAGCGCCTGAACCATCATGATTTCCATGTCTGGCCGGGTCACGGTAGCCAACTGCTGCTGCACGCTTTGCGCGATGATCTCATCGGAGGGGATGCTTTGGATGGTAATATACGCCTGGGCCTTGCCCGCTTCATCCAAACCGGCCAAATAGTCGCGCAGGGCCTGGGCTTTGGCTTCATCGGTTATGGTGCCGCTGTCTGGAAAGGGTAGCCCAGTCAGGATGTCCGTATCCGGCGTTGCCAACTGCTGCTGTACCATGGGGGAGGTGTTGCCCTTATCTACCAGATATTCGGTCAGCAGGCTGGTGTAGGCAATACCACCGGTCAGTATTGTAGCAACGCTGTTGTCGGAGGGTTTTAATATGCCCGACACTTTCAACTTTAATCCATTGTCGTACAGGTATTGCAATCCGGCATCGGTGGTGCGCAGGTCGGTATATAGGCCGGTGGCAGCATCCTGTACATAGCAGTCCGCGTTAAGGATTACCCTGAAATCCAGTGCGCAAATTTCCTCGTAGCGCCACCCGCGAGCCTGATAGGTAAACGGCTCCTGCGCAAGCGCTGCACGCATCAGGGCATCAATGTTCTCCCTGGGGACAAGCCCCAATGCATACAGCGTCAGATCAGACAGTTCTCCGTCCTCATCTACAATCAGCATGATCTCATTATATTGGGTAGGCCAGGCACCATACAGCAGGTCATACTGTTTTTCAAACAGCGGGCTTATCAACTGTCCGTCCTCGCCGGGCAGCATTTCGCGCCACAGTGCAATCATGTTATCCACTGCCGCACGGTTGCTCTTCATGATATTGTCCCGGAACTCCATCATGGCCGACAAATCCGCCTGCATGTATTCACTCAAGATATCCCGCATCAATATTTGCGGGTCGGATTGGAGGATATTGCCATCAACGTTTTTGGTGTATACTAACAAATCCGTATTGTACGTATATTGCACCCCGCTGACCGCCGTTTTGAGAGGGTTTTCGCTGTCCTCGTCTGCGCGCACCGCTTCCAAGTGCTGCTTAAATGTTTTCAGGTCATTTTCTTTTTGTTCATTGGCATTGAGCGCATTGATCATTTCATAGATCATGGATTTCTGATACACGCCGTCCTGTTCATGCTGCGTAACCGACTGTGCTTTGTCCAGGAAACTTTGCATCAGAGAGCCCATATCCATGTGCTGTGCTTCCAGCGTCAGCGGATAGGAGGACAATGTATCCTCCTGAACAGTATCGATATAAGCTGTCATACCGTTGGATACCGCGTAAATCAACGCAATGCCGATAATGCCGATGGAGCCTGCAAAACTGGTCAGCAGCGTGCGGCTTTTTTTAGTGAACAGGTTTTTCAGTGAAAGACCAAAGGACGTGCGCAATGACATGGAAGGCATCTTCACTTTGCCGGCTGGGTAAGCATATTGCTGATCCAGCTGCACTTCCTTGCGAATGTCCTCGGCGGATAATGGTTTGGAATCGTCCACAATATGGCCGTCCAGCATGCGGATAATGCGGGTGGCGTACTGCTGTGCCAGCGTGGCGTTATGCGTTACCATAATTACCAGCCGGTCACGGGCGATATCCTTCAGGATGTCCATCACCTGTGTGCCGGTCTGCGTGTCCAGCGCGCCGGTGGGCTCATCAGCCAGGATAATATCCGGATTGTTGACAATGGCACGCGCGATGGCCACCCGTTGCATTTGTCCGCCGCTTAGCTGCGAGGGCTTTTTGCGAATCTGATCGCCCAAGCCTACGCGCTCCAGTGCCTCTTTGGCCCGCGTACGGCGCTCGTGCTTGGATACGCCGGACAGCGTAAGCGCCAACTCCACGTTTTGCAGCACGGACTGGTGGGGGATCAGATTATAACTTTGAAAAACAAAGCCAATGGAATGATTGCGGTAAGCGTCCCAGTCCCGGTCGGTAAACTCTTTGGTGGATTTGCCGTGGATGACTAGGTCGCCGCTGCTGTACTGATCCAGACCGCCTACAATATTTAGCAATGTAGTTTTGCCGCAACCCGAAGGCCCTAAGATGGATACAAATTCATTCCGGCGAAACTGCACACTGACATCGCGCAGTGCTTCCACCTTTTGGCCGGAAGCGGGATAGATTTTTTTGATATTCTTTAATTCCAGCATATTGCACTCCTCTATTGTTCCCTTATGGGGCGAGGGCATTGTAGCATGATTTTCTAAACTGAGAAGAAACTGAACATATTTATAGGATAAAATAGTCTATAATAATCCCATGCCGAATAAACAAGGCAGCGTGCAGTCGCAAAAGACCGGCTCATTTAAGCGTTTATGATGGGGCAGGTTCCTGGTTTCGATTCAGTTTAGCGTAGGGAGTTAATATTGTTCATAGAGGTGATGCAAACCATGGTTCATATTCTGGTAGTTGACGATGACAAAAACACCCGTCGGTTGATTCAGGCAGTGCTGGAAGCGGAGGGATATAAGGTAACCACCGCTGTGGACGGCCAGGATGCACTTAGCAAAATCGACCAGATTTGTTTTGACTTGATTGTGCTGGATGTGATGATGCCGGGCATGGACGGCTATGAACTGACCCAGACGCTGCGCGATGGGCAAAGTGAACTGCCCATCCTGATGGTGTCGGCCCGGCAACTGCCTGCCCATAAGCATCAGGGTTTTTTGGTGGGCACCGATGACTATATGACCAAGCCCCTGGATGTGGAGGAAATGCTGCTGCGCATCAAGGCGCTGCTACGCCGCGCGCGCATCGTCAGCGAGCGCCGGCTGACGGTGGGGGATGTGTTGCTGGATTATGACGCCATGACAGTTTCTCGGCCTGGCGAAACAATCGAACTGCCCCAAAAGGAATTCCTGCTGCTGTACAAGTTGCTGTCGTATCCCGGCAAGATTTTTACGCGTATTCAGCTGATGGATGCAATCTGGGGTGCCGATTCCGAAACCGGATGGGAAACGGTCACCGTACACATTGGCCGGCTGCGCCGACGGTTTGCAGATTGGCCGGAATTTGAAATCCAGTCCGTCCGCGGACTGGGCTATAAGGCGGTGAAAAAGGTATGAACAGAGCAATCATTCGTCCGAGAGATGCCCTCCTGCAGCAGGAGAAGCGACACCGCGTGGCGCTCTATGTGTTGTTTACTGCGGTGGTGTTCTGTTTGTTTCTGATTACCATGGCTGTTGTGGTCGGCGTGGTGGTGGCGCTGATTCATCTGAATGTATTGCGGGTGGGAACCGCTAAGTTGGACCTGCATCGGTTAATCCGATACATTGTCCTGGCCAGCATCATTTTAGGCGCGCTGCTGTCTGCCACTGTCAGCCGATATCCCCTGCGACCGATCTATCAGGTGATTGAGGCCATTAACCGTCTTTCAGCCGGGGATTTTAAAACCCGGCTGCAATTTGGAAAATGGTTGCGCCATAACCCAGCGATGAAGGAATTGAGCAACAGCTTTAACAGGATGGCGGAGGAATTGGAAAACACCGAAATGCTCCGATCAGATTTTATCAATGCTTTTTCTCACGAGTTCAAAACCCCGATTGTATCCATCGCAGGCTTTGCTGCGCTGCTGAAGCGCGGAAATCTGACCCCGGCACAGCAGCGGGAATATATGGACGCCATCGAAGAGGAATCACTGCGGCTGTCCGCTATGGCCACCAATGTGCTCAATCTGTCCAAGGTGGAAAATCAGGCGATTTTGCGCGATGTCACTACCTTTAACCTGTCCGAGCAGATACGCTCCTGCGTGCTGCTGCTGGAAAACCAATGGAGCAAAAAACACTTAGAGCTGAGCATGGACTTTGGCGAGCATACGATCACCGCCAACGAAGAACTGCTCAAGCAGGTATGGATTAACCTCATAGACAACGCCGTAAAGTTCACCCCGGCCTATGGATTGATGAAAATTGCCATAGAACCGGGTGAACAACAACTGTCCGTATCGGTGACCAACACGGGCAGCACCATTCCGCCCGAAAGCATGGAGCGGATTTTTCAAAAATTCTACCAGGCCGATATATCCCGCGCCACCCAAGGCAATGGCGTGGGGTTGGCCATTGTACAAAAGGTGGTGGCGCTGCATAAGGGCACTGTCCGCGTCACCAGCCAGCAGGACATCACCACCTTTACCGTCACACTGCCCATTGCATAAGCGACGCACTGCTTCACCCTTTTGCTCCCCCTGAACAGCCGCTGTTCTGGGGGAGTTTCGTTTCAGTTTATATTCCTGCGATATTCTTTATAAAAGATCAATCGTCTAAGGAGGTTTGTATCATGAATCTTGCTGAAACCGCAAAAGCCTTTGGCGTGAAACAGGTGTTGAAGTACATTGACCGAGATTTTGACAACAACGCCGTCAAAATCTGTGACTGGCTGATTGCACACGACAAAACGAACGCCGTATCCAGTCAGGCGCAGAAGGTGCGGGAGGTGCTGACCGACAAGGATAACAACTGGTATCAACTGATCAAAAGCCTGTATACGGACATTGACGCCGGACAGCGCAAGCGTATTTTTGAGAACTTCATCATCAATGCCAGCCTGATCGGCACGCCGGCCGGCTTTGCCAACAGGGTGCGGCACGGCTGCAACGTGCCCTGGGCCATCCTGATGGATCCTACTTCGGGCTGTAACCTGCATTGCATTGGGTGCTGGGCTGCCGAATACGGCAACAAACTGAACCTTACCTTAGAGGAGATGGACAGCATCATCACGCAGGCGAAGGAACTGGGCTGCCATTTCTTCCTGTATTCCGGCGGCGAACCGCTGGTGCGCAAGAAGGATTTGATTACGCTGTGTGAGCGGCATCCCGATGCGGCTTTCCTGGCCTTTACCAACGGCACGTTGATTGACGAAGCGTTTGCTGACGAATTGTTGCGTGTAAAAAATTTTGTGCCTGCCATTTCCGTGGAAGGCTTTGAAGAAACCACCGATGCGCGCCGCGGCAAGGGCACGTATGCGGCTGTGGTGCGGGCCATGAAGCTGCTCAAGGAAAAGAAACTGGGCTTTGGTATCTCCTGCTGCTATACCAGCCAGAACTGGGATATCATTGGCAGCGAGGCTTACTTCGACGCCATGATTGAACTTGGGGCCAAATTCATGTGGCTGTTTACCTATATGCCGGTAGGTCAGGATGCCGTACCGGAGCTGATGGTAACCGCCGAACAGCGTGCGTATATGTATCATTTTGTGCGTGAAATGCGGCAGAAGAAGCCCATCTTTACCATGGATTTTTGGAATGATGGCGAATACGCCGATGGCTGCATCGCAGGCGGCAGACGATATCTGCATATCAACGCCAACGGCGATGTAGAACCCTGTGCCTTTATCCACTACAGCGACAGCAACATCCGGGAAAAGACGCTGCTGGAGGCGCTGCAATCGCCGCTGTTCATGTCCTACTACCATGAGCAGCCCTTCAATGAGAACATGCTGCGCCCCTGCCCGCTGCTGGACAACCAGGGCAAGCTGGCCGAGATGGTGGACGCCTGCGGCGCCCAATCCACCGACCTGCAAAACCCGGAGGATGTGCATGACCTGTGCGCCAAGTGCAAGGCAGCAGCGGATTGCTGGGAAGTCAAAAGTCAGGAGCTGTGGGAAGCCAGTGGCGGCCCCGAAAAATGGGCAGCCAAAAAAGTGGAGCTGCAACAGCGCGAGCAAAAATATAAGGAAAAGTACGCCCGGAGCAAGCAATGAAAATTGCCATCATGACCGACACCAACAGCGGCATTTCGGTGCAGGAAGGTGCTGATCATGGCATTCATGTGCTGCCTATGCCCGTGATTGTAGACGGTATTGACTACACCGAGGGTGTTGATATTACGCACGAGCAACTGTATGCAGCGATGGAATCCGGAAAGGCGGCCTATACATCCCAGCCTGCTCCCGGCGATGTGACGGACATGTGGGACGCTATCCTCAGCCAGGGAGCGGAGGAAATTGTGTATATTCCCATGAGCAGCGAGCTGAGCAGCACGTTCGCGACGGCATCCACCCTGGCCCAGGAGTATGAAGGTCGCGTATTTGTGGTGGACAACCGCCGCATTTCGATAATCCAGCGCAGCAGCGTTCTGGATGCCTTGTACCTGTCGCGCCGGGGAATGCGCGCGGCCGACATCAAAGCACAGTTAGAAAAGAGCGCTTTTGACACAAGCGCCTACATCTGCGTGGACACGTTGAAATACTTAAAAAAAGGCAGCCGAATCACGGCAGCCGCCGCCTCCCTGTCCACCGCCATGAACCTCCACCCGGTACTCAACCTCCGCGGCGGCAAACTGGATGCAGAATGCGTTGTACGTGGCCAGAATCGTATGCAGAAAACGCTGATTAAACTCATGGAAACGGATATCAAAAACAGGTTTCAATTCATTCCTGCGCAGGATATATCCCTGTGCACAGCCGGAACCCTGACCAGCAGTCAGGATGCGCAGGCCTGGAATGCGCGCGTTCAGAAAGCGTTTCCGGAGTATGAGGTAACGTATCATGAATTGTCCTGTTCCATTGCCTGCCATGTGGGTCCCGGCGCCATCGCCATTGGCATGTCCCTTGTCAATAGATAATACCTGAAAGCAACTGTAATCACGAAAGGAGTGCTCCACCCGTGAACGGCCTGCGCAAAACATGCCCGATACAGGGCATGCGCAAAAAAAGGTCGCGAAGGATAGCTGGTGCTTTGCTGTTTGGTTCGCTGATGATATCGGCAGCGTATGCTTTTTCAGGTTTCCTGCATGCATCCGACAGCCTGCCGCATGGGGCGCCGCCTGCCCGGGTGCGCAGCGATTACCTGCTGCTGTTCATCAAGTGTATCCTATGCATGGCGGTGATGTGGGTGCCCCAGGCCGTTGCGCGCCGATGGCTGCCCATCCCGGACAGGCTGTACACAACATATTACGTTTTTCTGTACTGTGCTGTCTTTTTGGGCAATGTGCTTGATTTTTATCATGTCGTACCACATTGGGACATTCTGTTGCATGCTTTTTCAGGGGCCATGCTGTGCAAACTGGGCTTTCTCCTTGTAGGCCAACTGATTGGAGAGGAGCACGCCCCAGTGTCTGCAAACCCCCTGCTGGTGGCGGTGCTTGCTTTCTGTTTTGCGTTGTCCGTCGGTGCGCTATGGGAAATCTATGAGTTCGTTGTAGATCGTATCCTTGATTTAAACATGCAAAACACCCATGCGCCTGATGGCACTGCATATATCGGAACAGCAGCGCTGCTGGATACCATGGAAGACCTGATTGCCGATGCCATTGCAGCAGTCCTCATGGCGTGGGCAGGCTATCGCGCAGAGAAAAAGAAAGCACCGAGGCGTATGCAAATTGTGGCCCTGAATGAAGAAGAAACTTTGACTTTCAATCAATAGCCAAAGTTTCTTCTTTCGTTAAGATATTGTTTAAGAGATAGCCTCGTGCGCCGATTTGTTCGGCGTTTTCCTTCTACTTAGCAGTTACCATCACCATGGTGGGCTCGTCCGATACTAATCCCCCTTCGGCAGTTGCACGAACTTGAAGCACATAGGAACCCGGGTTTTCAGGCGTGAAAGTAAAGTACCAATAAACCCAGCGCTCGTTATCTACGCCTGCAACATCAAAAGTTGACCAGGTTTTTCCCCGATCCATAGAGAACTCAATCTTTTCGACCTTTAATTCATACGCATCCGCAAACCCTTCAAAGGTAAAGGGCTTCCCTGCTTCGATGATCTGTCCTTCATTAATCTGGGTTATGCCAACGGATGGTTTATTATAGTACCCTCCATTTTCCTTTGCCCATCCCCGATAAAACCACATTTCTTCAATCGGTGAATCGTCAAGCACCAAATCTGTCACTTGCTTAACATAGCTTGATGCGGCAGCACCCCCGATCCATATTTGAACCGGATAGCCAAGTATGTGGCTGAGGGGCTTCCCATCAATTTCATACACCAAATAAGCGTTTTGTTTCTCAAGCCAGGAATAAGCGGTGGGAATGGTGAAACCATCTACAGCCGTTGGATAGAGAACGGTTGCACGGTCCTGCACGCCAGCTTTCTTCAGAACTTCGTTGACCGGAATACCCGTAATCTCACAGTTTGAAAGCAACGGCCCACCATTTGGGTTAATGGTGCAGTGCATGGTCATCGTGGTCGTTGCTGAAGGTATCTCCTTAATCAGTTGACCAAGTGTTGTAGTGTATGGATTGTCAACACACCCACTCACGCTGATAGGCCAGTTTTCCGCTACTTCAGGATCGAGCGGCGCATTAACTTTTTCGTTGCCATAGCGTTTATAGTCCTCAGAGTAATACATCCAGTTGAAGGAAAATGTCTCCTCTTGACTGACCGTTTTGTCTTGTGTGAAAGAAAACTCTCCTGTTACATCAGGAATATCAACAATCCCACGCAGCCAATTATACTTCTCCAGATCCCAGAGTTTCATGCCAAGGCCATCACCCGTCGCTGTGTGGCACGCCATGCAGTCCCTAGTGAATAACTTAGAGTTTGTATGGATTCCGTGTATCAGTGTTCCAAAACCATACGACTCGGTGACATAGCCAGGAGAATAGCTATGGCAGTCAATACATTGAGATAGCGTTGTATCCATTCCATAGGGATTGGCTAGGTTAACATGATCATATGTCATATTGTTGAGCAAATCATTCATGTTGGGGTGGCACGCCGCACAACCACGATTATCGGCATCCAAGAAATATGTATTATATGAAACAGAAACGCCCGGGTTATGATAAACACTGGAAAAGTTTTCATCTGGAGTACGCTGAACCTGCACCCCGTTTGGTAATGTTACGATTTTGGGCGCATACTTCTCAGCCAGTTCCGCTTGTTCTGAAAATAGCTTGTCAATATAGACTTTGCCGGGATAGTCTTCCTGAGGCACCTCAGCCGCAGCAACAAAACAAGCGCACATCAAGATAGCCATGAAAATCACAAATTTTTTCAACATAGCCAGTATTCCTCTCCTTGTTTATTTTCTATACTATATAGTATATGCCGATTGGATTTGTGTCAAGAATCAAAGTTTATATTATTTGGTTTGCTTCTATCCGTTTGCCCTCAGAAATCATCTATACGAAACACGAAAAATTGCGAAAAATTGCTCTATCATTTTGATATTTTAAAGAGTTGACATCTTCTGTGCTGATACGTACACTGTCCCAGTGTTTTATCATTATGGGGCACTCTTTTAAAAATCGTTTGGGAGCACAGTTAATGAAATGAGGCTTTTGCGGTTTCTGCGTTCCATGAAATTTGGGCTTGTTCTTCTTTCTTTGATTATCCTCTTGTCCTTGGCAGGATCTGTGATTCCTCAGGGAAGAGAGGCTGGGTTTTATCAGTATACTTATGAAAAACTGGGTGAAATCATTATTATATTGCACCTTGACAATGTGTTTTCAAGCTTCTATTTCATTGCACTATTGGCTCTTTTGTGTATCAATTTAATCTTTTGCTCGATTCTGAGAGTACAAAACATCGCAAAGCAAACGCATACAATAGAAGCGCTTCTTCAAAAAACCCCAATAAGATCTTATCCTCAGTCACGGGAAAGTTTTGAAGAGACATTAAAATCCCATGGTTTTCGATTTAAAAGCAGTGGTAAACAAAACTATTGCTATAAAAGATTTCTTGGACATTGGGGCTCTTTCCTTACACATCTTTCACTTTTGCTGATTCTACTGTTGGGCGCTGCAATGATATATTTTTCCGAAGTACAAGATTTCCATATTCTACCGGGCGAATCGGAAATATTGGCAGATAACAGCGTCATTTATGTGGATGAATTTCAAATCGCAGATGAGCAAGGGTTCCCTGATTACCGAACGCTGATTCGGGTAAAAGACAGACACGGAACATTGAGTGAACAGGCTGAAATGTCCGTTAATAATCCTTTCTCCTTTGGAGGATACACATTGTATCAACAAAGCTATGCCATTGCCGGTAACATCGTGATTACCAACAATAATCAGGAGCAGCAATTATTGTTAACTGAACAGGTTTTTCTCTCTCCCGATGGTAAAAATGGTTTTGTTTACGCTGGCCTTCAAGAAATTCACAAGCAGCTGATGTATCGGCTTATTCGACAGGAAAATGGTCAGCAATCGGTTTTTTGGGGAGCGGTCGGCGATGCGTTTAGCATCTGTGGTATGGAAGTTTTATTGAATGAGCCTGTTCCTTATCCAGGTATCCGTGTAAAAGCTTCTCCCCCTTTCATGTTAGAATCCCTCTATGCTGCTTTTCTTTTGATGATTGTTGCTCTGTATCTGTGTTTCTTTCATGTGCCCGTTGCGTTTTTACTCCGGGATGATGGCTATGCACTTTATGTAGCCAAACCAGAGGCTTCTCCTGAGTTTCTTATAGAATTTGAAAAGGAATAATATCGATGCTTAACATTCTGTTTTTTGTTTCTCTCTTCTCTTACTTTGTAGCTACGATGCTTCAATTCTCTTTTTCGGCCTTTAAAAAAGGGATTCTGAGGAAATTTTCCTGGATCATGGCCTTGATAGGTTTTGTTCTTTTATCCGGTTACATCATTGTACGCGGTATCGTTGCCGGCAGACTTCCGCTTTCAAACCAATTTGAATTTGCCAGTGGTTTTGCTTGGGGCATCGGATTGCTTCATATTGTTCTTGTTATACGCTTCAAGGAAGACTGGATCAATACAGTGGCTGTTCCCGCTGCTTTCCTTATTCTTTCGTACGCTGCATTTTTACCCCGTGAAATCAATCCCATGATGCCAGCGCTAAAGTCCATTTGGTTTGGGCTGCACATCGGGTCTGCAGTCTTTTCTTATGCTTCTTTTATGATTGCTGGCTGTATTGGAGTGCGCTATATTCTGTTGGATAAAAGAAATGATAATGAAAAACATTTAGCTCGTTTGGATCTGATGTCGTATCGCTTGATATCTTTTGGGTTTTTGTTGCTTACTGTGGTTATTCTATCCGGCTGCATTTGGGCAGAGCAGGCTTGGTCTACCTTCTGGTCTTGGGATCCGAAAGAAACCTGGGCATTGATTACCTGGTTTGTTTACGCCATCTACTTGCATCAACGTTTGCGTCGCTATAAAAAAGGCGTCAGAATGGCATGGTTTGCAGTAATCGCAGTAATCTGTGTATTGTTTACATTCATTGGTGTCAACTTGCTTTTGCCTGGTTTGCATTCTTACGCGTAAAATCAATGTATCAAACAAAGCTTTTCTGCTAATTTCATTATTTCGCATTGATATTGCTTTTTAAAATGATGTTTAAGGTCACGGAAGACCAGCCTTTATCAAATTAAATGATAGGGACAGTTGACGAAAGCATAAAAGTTTGATGATTCATTTCCGATGGGAGAATACGGATTGTAATACCAGAGCATGAGGACTGCCAATATGTAAATCCTCCGTAATTTCTCACGTGTATTGTTTAACTAACTCGAAGCAACCAAAACCGCGGTGCCTCAAGTCAATATGAGCGCGAAAGTTGTAACGATGCCTCACATAAAATGAGCGCGAAAGTGAGGTAGGGAGCGCAGGAAAATTCTTCGGGGATGGATAGGGAGAGGCCGCCATGATAGGCTCTCTGCCGGGGCAGCCTACGATAGGGCTGACCCTTACGCTGACCGGCATGGCGGCAGAGGCTCCCTGTCCATCCGGAAAGAGAAATTTCCGGCATACGCACACAACGTTCCCTTCACCTCCTGACCGTGTCTGCATATGTTATGGCACAATGCGTATCCCACCCATTTGTTTGTTCAGTCGTTTTTCTTTAGCGAGTTCTGCTGCCAGCACCAAATCATCGGTCTTGGATTTGGCTAAGTCTGACAAGATGCATTGCAGACGGACAATATCGCGTGTCAGTTCGGCGGGATTGATGGAATCTCTGTACGCGATAAGCTCCTGCGCCTGTTGGGGAGATAGTATCTGCGCATCCAGCAACCGCTCCAGGGGTGTTTTCGGTTCATCATAGATGCGCTTGCGCCTGCCGACTGCATCCGTTTTCCAGCCTATGGGTTTCCGGGTGGCGGTAAAGTAATTCGTTTTCAGGCAGACCAGCCGCCACAACTCCGCCAATGTTTCGCGTTCCTCTTGGGTATCATAGCGGAAGTAGAAACCATATCGGCGCACGATGTGATTGTTCTTGGACTCCACATGCGCCTGATCATTTTTCCTGTAGGGGCGAGCGCGAGTAAAAAAGATCTCTTTTTCTGCCGCCCAGTTGAGCACATCGTAGTTAATCAATTCGCTTCCGTTATCGCAGTCCAACCCCTCTACCTGGTAAGGGATGGCGTCCAATGCTGCATCCAGTCCCTTGCGGATATGGACATGTGCGTTGTTACGCAGCACTTCCAGATGAACCCAACCAACGATTACATCCGTCATGACCAGAGATCGGGCAAACTCTCCTTTCAGCGTGGGCCCACAGTGCGCCACTGTATCTACCTCAAAGAACCCCGGTTCAGGCGGCATCTCATCTCCAGCCTTGCGAATCTGGATACTGTTCCTGAGCAGAACACCCGGCTTGGTGGTACTGATTCCTTTCAAACGTAAACGTTCACGCTCTTCTTTCAGGTAGCGATCTACGGTCGCCGCACTCATTTGGAGTAATTCCTGCTTCACCTCCTCAGACCATCCATGTTCGTTTAACACCAGTTCTCCATGTGCCTCCAGCGAAGCAATCCATTGCGGCAAATCGGCTACCAGATACTTCCCACAGGGCTGATACATGACGCGCCACAACCAGACCAGTTTCTCCTTGGCTGCTGGACTATATTTGGTTGCTCGGTTTCGTCTGCGATCCATGCGCGGCACATGCTTGTTGCCCAGTGTAGGCGAGGTGAGATACCGCCTGGCTGTCGACCTGCCTAAGTTTGTACTCTGGCAGAAAGTATCTAGGATGCTGCCTTTCTCCTTTTTGCTGCCTCGTTGATACGATCCCTTTAGTTGCTTGGTGACCTCAATTCTTGTCGCCATTGATACTTTCCCTTTCATTCAATCAGCATACTACTCTTTTCGCGCTCATTCTTATTTGAGGCACCACTGTCGCTTCGCGCTCATTTTATATAAGGTACGCCGAAAACCGCGGTGCCTCAAGTCAATATGAGCGCGAAAGATGTAACGATGCCTCACATAAATTGAGCGCGAAAGCAGGAGAGGAAGGGCAGGAAATTTCTTCGGGGATGGATAGGGAGAGGCCGCCATGATAGGCTTTCTGCCGGGTCAGCCTTCCGGAGGGCTGCCCCCTTATGCTGACCGGCATGGCGGCAGAGGCTCCCTGTCCATCCTGAAAGAAGAAATTTCCGGTATATGCATGCAACTTTCTATTCACCTCCTGACCGTGCCTGTATATGTTATGGCACAATGCGTATCCCCCCCTTTTGTTTGTTCAGTCGTTTTTCTTTAGCGAGTTCTGCCGCCAGCACCAAATCATCGGTCTTGGATTTAGCTAAGTCCGACAAGATACATTGCAGGCGGACAATATCGCGTGTCAGTTCGGCGGGATTGATAGAATCTCTGTACGCGATAAGCTCCTTCGCCTGTTGGGGAGATAGTATCTGCGCATCCAGCAACCGCTCCAATGGTGTTTTCGGTTCATCATAGATGCGCTTGCGCCTGCCGACTGCATCCGTTTTCCAGCCTATAGGCTTCCGGGTGGCGGTAAAGTAATTCGTTTTCAGGCAGACCAGCCGCCACAACTCCGCCAATGTTTCGCGTTCCTCTTGGGTATCATAGCGGAAGTAGAAACCATATCGGCGCACGATGTGATTGTTCTTGGACTCCACATGCGCCTGATCATTTTTCCTGTAGGGGCGAGCGCGAGTAAAAAAGATCTCTTTTTCTGTCGCCCAGTTGAGCACATCGTAGTTAATCAATTCGCTTCCGTTGTCACAATCCAACCCCTCCACCTGGTAAGGGATGGCGTCCAATGCTGCATCCAGTCCCTTGCGGATATGGACATGTGCGTTGTTACGCAGCACTTCCAGGTGAACCCAACCAACGATTACATCCGTCATGACCAGTGATCGGGCAAACTCTCCTTTCAGCGTGGGCCCACAGTGCGCCACTGTATCTACCTCAAAAAATCCCGGTTCAGGCGGCATCTCATCTCCAGCCTTGCGAATCTGGATACTGTTCCTGAGCAGAACACCCGGCTTGGTGGTACTGATTCCCTTCAAACGTAAACGTTCACGCTCTTCTTTCAGGTAGCGGTCTACGGTCGCCGCACTCATTTGCAGCAATTCCTGCTTCACTTCCTCAGACCATCCATGTTCGTTTAACACCAGTTCTCCATGTGCCTCCAGCGAAGCAATCCATTGAGGCAAATCGGCTACCAGATACTTCCCACAGGGCTGATACATGACGCGCCACAACCAGACCAGTTTCTCCTTGGCTGCTGGACTATATTTGGTTGCTCGGTTTCGTCTGCGATCCATGCGCGGCACATGCTTGTTGCCCAGTGTAGGCGAGGTGAGATACCGCCTGGCTGTCGATCTGCCTAAGTTTGTACTCTGGCAGAAGGTATCCAGTATGCTGCCTTTTTCCTTTTTGGTGCCTCGTTGATACGATCCCTTTAGTTGCTTGGTGACCTCAATTCTTGTCGCCATTGATACTTTCCCTTTCATTCAATTAGCATACTCTTTTCGCGCTCATTCTTATTTGAGGCACCACTCGCGCTTCGCGCTCATTTTATATAAGGTACGCCGAAAACTTGAAATGATTGTTGCGATTCCGTATAATGCATATCCGAACGATTCTAAAACCGAGCAAGATCATCGAGAGGGGGCATATACCACTTGAGAAAAGTCACTTGTCGAAAAATATTATTCTTGCTGATGATTATTCTTTCGACTTTAATATTAACCGCTTGTGAAAAAAAGACAACCTATTCAAAAGCCGAACTGGTTGCTTTCCTTCCTTCCAGCAACTTATCTTCTTTGGAGAGCGTGTATAACGGAATTGCTGACATTAGTAAAGGAAAGAACGAATATCATATTCGCTATGAGGCAAAGGTAAAGCTTGGTGCGGATTTTAGTGATCTTGATATTCGAATCGACGATGACAACAAAACTATGGAAATAGTTGCCCCTGAAGTATCCATAGTCGATATTATTGTTGATCCTTCCAGCTTCTCGTTTATTCCTTCTAACCCACAGTTGGAAATCAATGAAATACTGGACGCATGCTTGATTGATGTGCAAGAAGCTGTAGAAAAAGATTATAGGCTTCTAGAGCAAGCTCAAAGAAATTTCGTTTCTTTTATCGAAGGATTGCTCAGGCCATTGATCAAAGAAACCGAGTATTCTGTAAGTTGGCGTTTAAGGAAAATTAAGGTTGTTGAGGAAGTGATACAATGGCCAAATTAAAAAAGATTATTTTAGCAATTGTTCTATTGCTCATAGCGTGTGTTCTCGCGGGATATGTTTACTTAGGTTGTGGGCAACAGAAAAAAGCTGATTTCTCCAAAATTAACGAAATTGCTGAGTTAGCTACGTATGACTGCTACTATCATAATGTTGCCTCATTTGAAGATCCAGGAAATCAATTTGTTATTAAATATGGCAATAAAAAGGTATGGATTGAATACACAGGTGTTGTTACTATAGGAATTGACGCTTCTAAAGTTAATATAGTTGAGAAGGATAAAAATGTGGTTGAGATTTCAATACCTCCTATCAAGATTCTTAGCTCGAAAATTGAAAAAGATGGCGTTGAAAGAGTCCTTCCGGAAAACGGTACGTTTGCATCTATCTCAACCGAAGATCAAGTCGCAGCAATAGCAGATGCTCAGAAAAATATGGAAGAAGCAGCAGCAAAAGATCATATCCTTTTTGCGCAAGGGAAAAAACGGGTTAAGTACCTTCTGGAGAATTTTGTAACAACTGTAGGAAAACAAATTGGAAAAAGCTACGAAATTGAATGGATTGAAGCAGAATAATCAGCTTGTCAAAATTCATATCATTTTGAGGTTACTACTCAGCCGAGAAGAAAAAAATAAAAATGTCTCAAAAACCAAAAGGAGTTTTCACCTTCGTGTCGAATAATAGATATAAGAGACAAGGAGGTGATTTTCATGGGCGGAGATTACGTGCGCGGGCTCTTCAACCAGTTTGAAGAACTGGAAGCCCAAATGGCGAAAATGGAGAGCCGATATACCGAAAAGCTCCATAAGGTCGAACAGCGATATGAAGCGATGCTTGCGGATGCGAGAGAGGAAATCCGGTATCACAAAGCGCGTGCCGATGCCGCAGAAAAGAAAATCATCGAATTGGAGGAGAAGGTCAGGAAGCTTGAAAACGAGATCAGCCGCCTGAAAAGCAATCAGGACAAGGATAGCCATAATTCCTCCCTGCCCCCGTCTGCAGATCGAAAGCCGAAGGCGGCGAACGAATACAATGGGCGCACAAAGACGGGAAAGAAAAGCGGCGGCCAGCCCGGACACAAGGGGACGACGCGGCGTATGGAGCAGATGAAGCAAGCGCTGGCCTGCATCGGTGTTGAGCCTGAAACCGAAGACGTTGGAGACTTGAAAAGGGATTACAGGGAACGGCTTGTGATCGACCTTTCTTTCAGCGTAAGGGCTGTTATGAAACGTTTTCATGCCGATCAGAACGGCAAATATCATATCCCGGCGGAATATGCAAATGAAGTGGTTTATGGCAATGGCCTGAAAGCTTTTGCCGCTGTACTGTACGGTCAGGGCGTACAATCATTGGAACGAATAACCCAGCTGATTTCCATGGTCACGGGCAAGGTTGTCCAGGTGTCGCAGGGCAGCATTCAGAACTGGCTTTGTGAGTTCCACAAAAAAGCTGGGTCGGAGATTGAAAAGATAACCGGACACCTCTTAAACCATGCGTGTGTGCATACGGACGGGACAAATGTGACGCAGGATGGCAAACAATCCTATATTCGCAACGTCAGCATTCCCCAAGCCGTCCTCTATGTCCCTGTGGACGCAAAGAGCCATCAGGCGCTTTCCGCCATTCCCTTCCTGAAGCAATACACGGGTACGTTGATTCATGACCATGAGACTGCGCTGTATCAATACGGCCTGTACCACGCGGAGTGCAACGTCCATCTGATCCGATATTTGACGAAGAATTCGGAGGATACGAAGCACCGATGGAGCAGGCATATGATTTCGCTGCTTGTAGAGATGAACCGATACAGAAAAAGACTGATCGCGCAGAGCCAGACCGGCATCCCCAAGGACACCTTGAACCGTATGGAACGAAGATATGACGCGCTTCTTGAGGAAGCCGAGGTGGAACGAGAGCGATGTCATTCATGCCCGAAGTGGGCGCTCAAAGAAGAAAAAGCCCTGATCAAGCGCCTGAAAAAGTATAAGGACAATCATCTTTTGTTCCTGCACGATTTTGCTGTCAGCTTTGACAACAACCTGAGCGAGCGGGATTTGCGCAAATGCAAAAACCGGCAGAAAATGTCCGGCGGCTTCCGCACCGGTCTTGGGAGAGCGATTTTCTGTTCCGTGATGACGATTACAGAAACCTGCAAACGTCAGGGCAAGGATCTTCTGGAGGCGTTCAGCTGTATCTTCGCCGGAAAGCCGCTCTTTGCTTGAAACCAGGCTTGGGGGGCTTGCTTGGGTTATAGGGGGGTGAGTAGTAACATTTTGAGCGATTCTCCTGTGCTGAAGTTGTTCCATACCCTTGACAGCAGCAACGCGCCTTGCTAATATACCCCGACGCGTGACACAAGCGCGCGGACGAAAAAATGAGGTATCTGCCTTGAACTGGCTGCTGAAAGATGTGAAGATTCCTGACGTCCAGGGGGACAGGCGCAGGGATCTTTTTTTCTGTAACGGACGTTTTCTGGCCGATCAGGCGTTGTGGCCGCAAGGCCCCTACCATGTCTTGGAGGGGCATGATTTGCATCTGTTTCCGGGCTTCACCGATGTACACGTACATTTGAGAGAGCCCGGTTTTTCGTATAAGGAGACCATCGCGTCCGGCACGCGGGCGGCCGCGCGCGGCGGGTTCACCACCGTGTGCGCCATGCCCAACCTGAACCCGGTGCCCGACAACGCCGAGCATTTGCAGCAACAGCTGGACATGATAAAGCAAACCAGCGTTATCCGCGTGCTGCCCTACGGGGCCATCACCGTGGACGAGAAGGGGCAAGTGCTTAGCAATATGGAGGCCATGGCCCCCCATGTGGCCGGCTTTAGCGATGACGGCAAGGGCGTGCAGCGCCGGGACATGATGGTACAAGCCATGGAACGTGCACGCAGGCTAAACAAGATCATCGCCGCGCACTGCGAGGACGAAACGCTGCTCAACGGCGGCTGGATACATGACGGCGCATGGGCGCAGGCCCACGGGCACACCGGCATCCCGTCCGAAAGCGAATGGCGGCAGGTGGAGCGCGATCTGGCGCTGGCGGCGCAAATTGGCTGCAAATACCATGTGTGCCATGTGTCCACCAAGGAAAGCGTAGCGCTCATCCGCGATGCCAAGGCGCGCGGGGTGGACGTTACCTGCGAAACCGCGCCGCATTACCTGCTGATGAACGACAGCATGCTGAACGACCATGGGCGTTTCAAAATGAACCCGCCCATCCGCGCCAAAGAAGACCAGAATGCGCTGATCGAGGGCCTGTTGGACGGCACCATCGACATGATTGCCACCGACCATGCGCCGCACAGCGCCCAGGAAAAAGCGGGCGGCCTGCGGCACAGCCTGAACGGCGTGGTGGGGCTGGAAACGGCCTTTGCCACGCTGTACACCGGGCTGGTCAAGCCGGGCATTTTGCCCATGGCTCGGCTGTTAGACGCCATGATCGCGCGCCCCAACCAGCGCTTTGACATCATCAGCCAGGACGACTGGACGGTGTTTGACTTGGGCGCAGCGTATACGGTGGCGGGGCGTGACTTTGTATCCAAAGGGCAGGCCACGCCGTTTGAGGGCATGCAGGTGTACGGGCAATGCCTGCTGACCATCGCAGGCGGGCGCGTGGCCTATGCAAATAACGCAGCAAAGGAATAAGCATGATCAAAAGCACTCTCACCATCACCGATAACGCCAACGTGGCGCACAAAACCTGGCGCATGGTGCTCACAGGCCAACATGATTGCACCACGCCGGGGCAGTTTATCAACCTCTCGCTGCCGGAGTTTTACCTGCGCAGGCCGTTCTCGGTGTGCGATTGGACGGACAACAGCCTCACCGTGTACTACAAGGTGGTGGGCCAGGGCACCGACGCCATGACCACGCTTGCGCCGGGCACCGTGCTGGATGCCTTGACGGGGCTGGGCAACGGGTTTGACAAAAGCAAAAGCGGCGATGCCCCGCTGCTGATGGGCGGCGGGGTGGGCGTGCCGCCGCTGTACCGCCTATGTAAAGAATTGATTGCGCAGGGGACATCCGTGCGCGTGGCGCTGGGCTTTGGCAGCGCGCGGGAGGTTTTTTTAGCCGATCAGTTTGCGGCGCTGGGCGCGCAAGTATGCATCGCCACCATGGACGGCTCGCAGGGCGTGGCCGGCGTGGTGCTGGACGCCTGCCGCATGGATGCATGCAGCTACTTTTACGCCTGCGGCCCCCTGCCGATGCTCAAGGCCGTGTGCCAGTCGGCATGCACTCCCGGGCAGGTCAGCTTGGAGGAGCGCATGGGCTGTGGCTTTGGCGCGTGCATGGGCTGCACCATCATCACCAAGGACGGGCCGCGGCGCGTGTGCCACGATGGCCCGGTGTTTGAAAGCGGGGTGCTCACATGGTAAATACGCGCGTCACGCTGTGCGGCATCGCGCTAGATAACCCGGTCATGGCGGCGTCGGGCACCTTTGGCTATGGGCAGGAATTTGCCACATTCTACGACATCAACGTGCTGGGCAGCTTTTCCTTCAAGGGCACCACGCTGCACCCGCGCGAGGGCAACCCCACCCCCCGCATCGCGGAGTGCCCTGCGGGCATGCTCAACGCCGTGGGGCTTCAAAACCCCGGCGTGCACCAGGTGATTGCCGAGGAACTGCCGCAGCTTTCCAACATATTCCACAAGCCCGTTATGGCCAACATCAGCGGCTTTTCCATCGATGAATACGTGCAGGTGGCCGAACTGCTGGCCCCGCAAAAGCAGGTGGGCTGGCTGGAGATCAACATCTCCTGCCCCAATGTTCACGGCGGCGGCATGGCCTTTGGCACCGACCCCAACGCCGCTGCCGCCGTCACGCGCGCAGTGCGCAGGGTGACAGACAAGCCGGTGCTGATCAAGCTGTCGCCCAACGTGACGGACATTGTGGCCGTGGCCAAGGCCTGCGAGGACGCCGGGGCGGACGGCCTGACCCTGATCAACACGCTGATGGGCATGCGGCTGAACCTCAAAACCCGCAAGCCGCTGCTGCCGTTTGTCACCGGCGGGCTGTCCGGGCCCAGCGTGTTCCCGGTGGCGCTGCGCATGGTGTGGCAGGTGTACAAGGCGGTGAACATCCCGCTGGTGGGCATCGGCGGCATACGCAGCGCGCGCGACGTGCTGGAAATGATGTTAGCCGGGGCCACCGCCGTGCAGGTGGGCAGCGAAAACCTGATCAACCCCTTTGCCTGCCCAGACATCATCCAGGCGCTGCCCGAAGTGATGACGGAATACGGCATAACCAACCTAACTGACATCATAGGAGGTGCCCACTGATGGGAAAAGACGTCATCATTGCACTGGATTTTAAGGACGGGGCGCAGGCGCTGTCGTTCCTCGCTGGCTTTGGCAAGGAGCGGCCCTACGTCAAGATCGGCATGGAGCTGTACTACGCCGAGGGGCCGGACATGGTGCGCCGCATCGCAGAGCGCGGGCACAAGGTGTTCCTGGATCTAAAGGTGCACGACATCCCCAACACGGCGGCGGGCGCGGTGCGCTCCATTGCGCGGCTGGGTGCCAGCATGATCAACCTGCACGCAAGCGGCGGCTTAGACATGATGCGCGCGGCTGCGGACGCGCTGGACGCCATCCCTGGCGAAAAGCCGCTGCTGATTGCGGTAACGGTGCTGACCAGCCTAAGCCAGCAGGCGCTCAATGACCAGCTGCGCATCCCCGGCCGGGTGGAGGACACCGTGCTGGCCTATGCCAGCCTGGCCCAGCAGGCCGGTCTGCACGGCGTGGTGTGCTCCCCGCACGAGGCGGGCGCGGTGCACGGGCTGCTGGGCCATGATTTCCTGACCGTCACGCCGGGCGTGCGGTTTGCCGATGGCGCCGTGGGCGACCAGCAGCGCGTGACCACGCCGGAAAAGGCCGCGCAGCTGGGCGCTGATTATATCGTGGTGGGCCGCCCCATCACGCAAAGCGACAACCCCTTGGACGCATACAGGAGGTGCAAGCATGCATTCATCGGTTTCTGAGCAAATTGCAGCGGGCCTGCTGGACATCGGCGCGGTGTTTCTGCGCCCGGATGAGCCCTTTACCTGGGCCAGCGGCATAAAAAGCCCCATCTACTGCGACAACCGGCTGACGCTGTCGGCACCCGAACTGCGCACGCTGATTGAGCAGGCCATCGCCGATACCGTCAAAATGCACTACCGTGAGGCCGATTGCCTGATGGGCACCAGCACGGCGGGCATCCCGCATGCGGCCATTGCGGCGCATCTGTTGGGGCTGCCCATGGGGTATGTACGCAGTGGCGCCAAGGATCACGGCCGCCACAACCGCATCGAAGGCCGCCTGGACGAGGGCTGGAACGCCGTGGTGGTGGAGGATCTAATCTCCACCGGCGGCAGCGTCATCGACGTGGTGGAAGCGCTGCGCGAGGCCGGGGCCAACGTGCTGGGCATCGTCAGCATATTTACCTATGGCATGCAAAAGGGGCTGGACAGATTAGCGCAGGCGCAGGTAACCAACATCAGCCTGACCAACTTTGACACCGTCGTGCGCGTGGCCGCGCAGCAGGGGCGCATCGCCGAAAACGACATCGCGCGCCTGATTGCCTTCCGGGACAATCCCAGCGATACCTCGTGGATCGCTAACAAATAATGATAAAGGAGACGCTATGAGGCACATTACCAGCATCACGGACCTGAGCATTGAGGAAATCGACGAACTGATCGAAGTTGCACAGGACATCATCGCGCACCCGGACACCTACCGCGAGAAGTGCCACTACAAGAAACTGGCCACGCTGTTCTACGAGCCGTCCACGCGCACGCGCCTAAGCTTCGAGGCCGCGATGATCGAGCTGGGCGGCCAGGTGCTGGGCTTCTCCGAGGCCGCGTCCAGCAGCGCGGCCAAGGGTGAAAGCGTGGCGGATACCATCCGCACGGTATGCTGCTATGCCGACATCATCGCCATGCGCCACCCCAAGGAGGGCGCGCCCACCGTGGCCGCGATGCACGCCAGCGTGCCCATTATCAACGCGGGCGACGGCGGCCACAACCACCCCACGCAGACACTGACCGACCTGCTGACCATCCGGCGCGAAAAAGGTCACTTTGACAACCTCACCGTGGGGTTGTGCGGCGACCTCAAGTTCGGGCGCACGGTGCACTCGCTCATCACCGCCATGTGCCGCTACCCCGGCGTGAGGTTCGTGCTGATATCGCCGGAGGAGCTCAAGGTGCCCAGCTATGTCAAAATCCCGCTTAAGCGGGACAATGTGCCCTACACGCAGACCACCGACCTGCGCAGCGTGATGCCGGAGCTGGATGTGCTGTACATGACCCGCGTGCAGCGCGAGCGGTTCTTTAACGAGGATGACTATGTCCGCCTCAAGGACAGCTACATCCTGACGCCCGAAAAGTTAGAAGCCGCCAAGGACGACCTTATCATCCTGCATCCGCTGCCGCGCGTCAATGAGATTTCGGTGGCCGTGGATAACGATCCCCGCGCGTGCTACTTCAAACAGGCGCTGTACGGCAAATTCATCCGCATGGCGCTCATCCTTAAATTGCTGGAGGTACAGGCATGAACATTGACGCCATCCACAACGGCATTGTCATCGACCACATCCGCGCCGGACAGGCCATGAAAATCTATGACTTCCTCGACCTGGGTAGCTTAGATTGCCCGGTGGCCATCATCAAGTACGCCACCAGCAATAAAATGGGCCGCAAGGACATCATCAAAATCGATTCCGAGCTGAAAGTGGACTTAAACGCCCTGGGCTACATCGACCCGGAAATCACCATCAACATCATCCGCGACGGCGTGCGCGTCAAAAAATATCACCCCGAGCTGCCGGAGCTGATCACCAACATCATCCGCTGCAAAAACCCGCGCTGCATCACCAGCATCGAGCAAGAGCTGCCGCATGTGTTCAAGCTGATTGACCGGGAAAAGGACGAGTACCGGTGTGTGTATTGCGAGAGCAAGGCGGGGAAATAGGACAGCAAGATATACTATTTAGCGCAAAGCCCCTTGTTCGGCGTGGACAAGGGGCTTTTTCCATTCCTCTTCATGGTATCGCGCAGCAAGCGCAGTTGCTATAGGTCAAATCTGTAGACTCTCACCTGCCGCTTGCCTTCGGCGTACATTTCGTTGTCCTCCGGGATGTCTGCAACCTCCACAAACTGTCCGCCGGCCAACTCGCAGGTGCGGGCGGAGGCGATGTTGTCAGGCGTGCAGGTGATAAACAAATAATCCATGCCGTGCTTTTTCGCCAGCCGGAACAGCAGCAGGCAGGCTTGGGCCGCATAGTGCCGCCCGCGGTAAAGCGGATCAATGGTATAACCTATGTGCCCACCAATATAGAGTTTGTCACTGTATCCAATCCGCAGGTCGCAGCGCCCCACCGCCGTGCCGTCGGGCAGGCAGATATCAAACAAATATGCCGGCACATACCCCTTTTCGGGCTGGGCTGGTTTTGTTTCTGCCAAGCGTAGCGCAATCTCATCGTTTGCCAAATCGGTAGTATCAAAGAATTGAAACATGAAACTTTTCCCTTCTTGTGCACTCTCAATAAAACCACAAGGAACAGCATATGCCGTTCCTTGTGGTTTGTTAATCAGTTTTGCTTACTTTGCGTAGTCCGGTACGTCTACGCCCAAGTCTTCTGCGGTCTGTTGGACAATACTCTTGCCACCTTTAGACAGCCATTCCTGAGCAAAGGCATCGTAATCGTCCAGGCTACGTACGCCGGTAACAAACTCGTACTCAGCCGCCGTCACGAAATCACGCAGTGTACTGACTGCTTCAGCCGCTTCACCTGTCAACGATACAGCCAGGCCGTAGTTGGGCCAGCGATCAACGCCTGCAATGGCTACAGCAGCTTCATTGGACACACGCGCATAGTTGGCAGATTCCTCGTCCGGCTGGTCTGGGTCGGTCAGCTGCCAACTGACGTTTAAACCAAAGTTTTGCCAGGTAGCTAGGTTCAAGCCGCCGTAGCTGTTATCGTCATACGGAAACTGCTGCGCGCCGGTTGCATCATTGTTTAGCTTGCGGATGTAGAACATGCCGTCATCCGTAAATACAAACTGCTGGCTGCCCACAAGGGTGAGGCCATATGCTTCGTATACCGCATCATCACCGGCCTGCGCCGTATGCGAGAAGTTTTCACCACCAATGGCCATGGTATCAATCATGTGCAACACACGCTTGAGCTTGCCTTCCTGGCCCTCAAAGCCGGACTTACTCAACGCCCAAAGATAGCCTGGATTGCCAGCAGCAGCGTACTTTCCGCCCTCTATCGGATATTGCGACATGAAGCGCCATGCGCCCACCGTTTCAGGCGATTTGTTGCCCTTGGCGTTGGTGTATTCCAAATACAACGAGCCGGCCGGATAATGCAGCATGCCAATCTTGTCATTGAGTGTATATGCCTTGGCATTTTCCCACTGGATAGTATACCAGTCCGGCGCCAACACATTCATGTCGTACAACTCTTTGATAAAGGACAGGAACTCCTTGCGAGTACCATCAAAGTAGGGATGGTTGAACACGCCGTCCTCGCCCACATAAGCCATATTGGGGCCGGCCATCGTTCCAAAGGCGGATTCCAGCATACCAAAGCCGCGGCCATTGCCCGCGCCGGTCATGAAGTAAGTATCATCCACGCCATTGCCATCCGGATCGTCGAACGTGGCCGCCTTGGCAAAAGCAATGATCTCTTCACGAGTGGTGGGCATCTCCATGCCCAGCTTATCCAGCCAGTCCTGCCGAATGGCGCTGGCCCAAACACCGTCCTGAATACCATACTTGGTAACAAACGGAATTTCGCCATTCTGATTGGTAGACCAGGTCAGCATCGCTTGCGTTACATACTTCTGATGCAACGGCAGGTAGGGGTACATGTCCCGCGCATCCATCAGCATGCCTGCGTTGGACAGCGTGAACGCCAAGTCGCGCGAAGGCATCTGGATTACGTCCGGGGCATCATTGGCTGCAAAGCGTGTAGAAATAACGCTTTCCAGATCAGAGCCAGTAACGGTTGTCAAGGTAATGTCAAGATTGAAAGCATTGCTCAACCATTGGGCAATGGGGTCGTTCTCTGAACTGGGGGTGGGAATGCCATAATGAGTGGCCAGGATTTCCACAGAGTAGCGCTCGCTCAGATCGTCATAGCTGTAGTCAAAGCCCGATCCATCGACAATCCCTGCAGGCATATTGGCAGGAAAGTCGATTTCGTCAAACGCGGGTACTGAGGCCAAAGCGACTGGCACAACCAGCAGCAAGGCTAGCAATAGGGCAACAAGTTTCCGAGTCATAAAAGAACCTCCTTATTATATTATGTCCAACCGCTTACAGCGGGTTGACACTATCCTTTGATAGAACCCGTATACATGCCGTATACAAAATACTTTTGCAGGAACGGGTACACCAGCATGATCGGCATCATTGCAACTACTACACAAGCCATCTTCATCGCTTCCGGCGTAACCTTCTGGTAAATGGTCCGGCTGGCATCCTGCGTCTGCGACATGCTGGACGTAGTCATCAGGTTACGGATAAGCAACTGCACGGGATGAATATCTGTCTTGCGTACATACAGCATAGCATCAAACCAGCTGTTCCAATGGGCAACTGCTGCAAACAGCGAAAGTGCACAAATGGTAGGAACCAGCAACGGGATGGCAATATATACCATCTTGCGCAACTCCGTAGCACCATCCAAATCAGCTGATTCAATGATATCGTTAGGGATGGATTGCACAAAAATCTTGACAATGAGCATGTTATAGGTATTGCCAAACGCCGGAATGATATATACCCAGAAGGTGTTGAGCAACCCCAAATCCCGCAGCAGCAAATAGCTGGGGATCATACCGCCACTGATTAACATGGTAGTAATGAAAAACATGGTGACGAACTTGCGTCCAGGCATATCCTGCTTGGCTAAGATATAACCACCGGGAATTACAAAAAGCAGCATCGCCACTACACCCAACAGGGTGCGCGCTACAGAAATGCCCATGCTATTCCAAAAACCTCGCTGGCTAAACACAAATTCATACGCCGATGTAATGGGCTTCTGAGGTACGATAACGAAATAGTTGCGCTGGATCATTTCGCCTTCAGAGGTAAAGGACATGCCCACAACGTATAAAAGCGGCAACAAACAGGCCAGTGTAATCAGCGTTACAACGGTATAGATAACAGTCTGATATATACGATCACCTGTAGTCATTTTGATGCGGTTGCGCGCTTCCCGCACGGGCTGAGCAGGACGGTTTGCTTTCATATCGGCCTCCTTACCACATGCCCCGGCCGGTAACCCGGTGGGAGAATGCGTTTGCACCCAAGATCAGCACCATGCTGATCAGCGCCTTCATCAGCGACACGGCCGACCCAATGCTGTACTGCATCTTGCCCAAGCCTACCCGGTATACCCAGGTTTCGATGATATCACCCACGCTGTACACCCCTGCATTATAAAATAGCAGTACTTGTTCAAAGTCATTATTCAAAATGGAGGACAGCGCCATAATCAGCGAAAACGTAATGACAGGTAGCATGGCTGGCAGCGTAACCACCCGCGTGCGCATGATGGGCCCTGCCCCGTCAATCTTTGCTGCTTCATACAATTCAGGGCTGACATTGGTCAGTGCCGCAAAATACAGAATAGTACCCCAGCCGATACCCTTCCATACCTGGGTACCTACGAGCATGCCCCGGAATATGCTAGGATTGGTCAAATACTGTTGCCGGGACAAGCCCAGGCGCAGAGCAATCTGGTTAATCAGCCCATTATCAGAAAAGAACGCAAACGCAATGCCAAACACAACCACCCAGGAGAAGAAGTGAGGTATATAAACAATAGTTTGACAAATTCGCTTGTACACAAGGCTAGTTAAATCAAAAATCATGATTGCCAGAATAATCGGGGGCCAGAACCCCCAGAACAGGCGCATGGCACTGAGGATTAATGTGTTGGTAACCACGCGCAGGATCTCGCTGTCTTGTACAATATAGGCGAAGTTTTTGATGCCCACCCAGGGAGCATTGGCAATGGACATGCCAATCTTTACTTCTTTAAAGGACATCATAACACCCATGACAATGGGAACATAATAAAACAAGATGTAATAGGCTACAATAACTAACAAAATAGCATACAAGGAGCCATACCTGTACAAAGCATTACGCCAGGTGAGTTTCCGATTAGGCCCGGTTTTTCTGATTAGATTCGATTTTGATGAGCATTTCGCTGTTTCCAAAGATGTCTCCTTTCTGTTACATTTTTGTACTGTAACATACGAAGATCCCAAGGGTACGGTTCGCCTCTGCTGCGATTGGAATAAGCATGTCTGGATTGTTTACATATTTAATTCTAGCATGATTACAGCACCTGTGCAACTCAGGGCATGTTCATGAAAACTGATGTAGTGAACAAATTTGCATGTTGTATCCATAAATATAAGCGTTGATAACAAGTAATGCTGGTGAATAAAACTATAGACAGCACTCATGATGTATCAATCGGTTCGATTTCACGCCAATTTGTTTCGTAAACATGCCTGCTGCGCAACCAAAGCTCCTGTTAAAAAGTGACTTGACAGCCCGACAACAGAATAATATACTTTTACAAAACAATGGAACAGGCAAGAGGTTTCATTGGAATATTTATATCTTAAGGAGGACATCGTAATGAGAAAAGGACTCGCGGTATTCCTGCTACTGTGCCTGGTGTTGACGACCGTTGCGCCGCTGGCCATGGCGGAAGAAAAGAAATTCTCCTACATGGACGACACCAGCCCCATCACGTTCGACCTGTTCATTGACTATGACTGGTACAGCGTGGACACTTGGGGCAAGGATGAGATCAGCAATGAAATCACCCGCCTGACCGGTGTGAGTTTCAATGTGCACAAATCCTCCGACCTGGCCGAGCTGGGCGTATTGATTGCGGCAGATGAACTGCCCGACATCATCTTTACAGCCAACCTCGTACAGCGCTTTGAAGACTCAGACATCTGCTATCCGTGGGATGAGCTGATCGAACAGTATGCGCCCAACTTTTATGAGACCGCCGAAGTGGGCGAGATCGAGCGCCTGAACAACACCGCCGATGACGGCCATATCTATACCTTCAAAACGCACTTCCATTACTGGAAGAGCCCGCTGGATTATCCCAGCTGGGGCGACGCCGGCCTGTTTGTGCGCGAAGATATCCTGCAGAAACTGGGTAAGACATCCACCGATATCAAATCGCTGGAAGATCTGATGCTGGTATTTGATGAAGTAAACGAAAAGAAAGCTGAACTGGGCATTGATGTTATTTATAACCCGCACCCCACCTGGAGCAATGCGATTGGGGCCTACATGGGCTGCAAGACCCGCAACTGGGTGGACGAAAACAACAATGCGTTCACGCCCTGGTCTGACCCCACCTATCAAGAATATTTCGTGTACATGAACGAGTTGTTTACCAAGGGCTACCTGTACAAGGATGCCTATGCCGTCAACCCTGAGAACTTCTTCACCCTCAACCGTTCGGGCACTGTGTTTGCCGTCACCTACAACACCGGTGTCGCCGGCGAAACCAACAAGATTTTCTTTGAAAACGGCATGGAAGACAAGGAGTTTACTTCTATGCTGGACCTCACCTGGAAAGGTGAACATTGCCGCAAAACATATGACTCCGGCATTGGCTGGTCCTCCACGTTCATCTCGCGCAATTGTAAGGATCCTGCGCGCGCCATCAAGCTGATGGAATTCCTCAAGAGTCCGGAAGGCGATGCGCTGACGCAGTGGGGCATTGAAGGCAAGCACTACACCAAGGATGCCGAAGGCCATGTCATCCGCACACAGTATTACTATGACAAAATCAAAGAAGATCCCACCAGCTTGGGCATTGGCCCATGGTATCTGCAGGGGTCGGGCTTGGGCGAGGGCACGGTGATTGCATCTTCCCTGGTACAGACCAATGCCACCGAGCAGCAGTTGGCTTGGGCCAAACCTGCATATGACCTGCTCAGTTACCTGAAGACTACATACCGTTCTGTGCCATACTGGTACTTTGCGCGCGTTGCGGCCGACACAGACGAGTATACTATCCAGACCAAGCTGCAAACCTATTGGCGCAATCAGTCCGTTGCAATCATCACCGCACCGGATGCAGAAACCAGCGCTAAGCTGTACGCTGAAACCATGAAGTATATGGAAGACAACGGTCTGAAAGAGCTGGAAGCCGCTATGACGGCCAACTACCTGAAGAAACTGCCGCTGTACGCAGACTACATCGCTGCAAACCCGGTCGATTAAGGCTTGCTCTCAAGGGGAGGGGACATTATGCCCCTCCCCTTGGCATATATCTCGTTACAATGGGAGGTGTAAATCCGATGATTATTAGCCGCGACAGCAAAACCTTATTTGCCATTTACTACGCCCCTTGCGCCAGTGAGAGCGAACAATTTGCCGCAGAAGAGCTGATGCGCTACTTGAATCGCGTAACGGGCGCCAATTTTTCGCTTATCTCCGGCGGCGATGTGCCGGAATATGCACTGGTGGTGGGGCCCTGCAATGCCCTGAATGAACTTGGCATTGACCTTGACAAGGAAAACCTGGGCAACGAAGGGTTTATCATCCGCACAGCAGGCAACCGTATCATTATTGCAGGCGGGCAGCCGCGCGGTACACTGTATGGCGTTTACACCTTCCTGGAGGACTTGGTGGGCTGCCGCTGGTATACGCCCACGCTGGAAAAAGTACCGGAACGCCCCACCTTGGACATCGGTGCCCCGGATATCCGGTTTGTGCCCAAGCTGGAATACCGCGAATCGTTTTTTGTCGGGCATGCTTTTGACGGATTCTGGTCAGCACGCAACAAAAACAACGGCCAGTTCGCACGGCTGTATGATTTTCAGGGCGGCAAAGTGCGCTATTACCCCTTTGTACACACATTTGACGCATTGCTTTCGCCTGCGGAATATTTTGACCAGCACCCGGAATATTTTTCCATGGTCGATGGCCAGCGTATCCGGGAGCGCACCCAGCTGTGCTTAACCAATCCGGATGTCCTGACCATTGCCACCGACCGCGTACGCAAATGGATTCAGGATCACCCGGATGTTACCATTATCTCGGTTTCACAAAACGACTGGTATAACCCCTGCCAGTGCCCGGAATGCAAAGCCATTGACGACCATGAAGGCTCGCATGCCGGTACGCTGATTACCTTTGTAAACAAAATTGCCCAAGCCATTGAGAAAGAGTATCCGCACATTGTGATTGATACCCTGGCCTACCAATATACGCGCACACCGCCTAAATTCGTTCGTCCCCGTCCCAATGTTTGCGTGCGGCTGTGCACCATTGAATGCTGCTTTGCCCATCCGCTAAAGGAGTGCGACCACATCTGCTCCTTTGGCAACCGCATCCGGGGCGATTCTTTCCAGCGCGATTTGGAAGGCTGGGCCAAAATATGCGACCGCTTGTATATATGGGATTATGTTGTCAATTTCCATCACTTTTTGATGCCCTTCCCCAACCTGGATGTGCTGGCGCCTAACATCCGCTATTTTATCGAAAACAATGTCAAGGGCATCTTTGAAGAAGGCTCCACCTCGGTATGGGGCCGCACTGAGTTTATCGAGTTGAAAAGCTGGGTGCTGGCTCAGCTGCTGTGGAACCCGGATTTGGATGCAGATGCATTGATCCGTGAGTTTGTGGCGGCTTTCTACGAACAGAGCGCACCTCACATTCAGGCATATATTGACTTGCTTCAGGACAGCCTGCGCAAGGTGCCAGATGCGCACTTTGGCATCTATGACCCGCCACGCGTTCCGTATTTGACCGATGCGGTTGTCAGCCAAGCTAAGTCCCTGATGGAAAAGGCCAAAGAAGCTGCCAATTCCAGCGCGATACTGGAGCGGGTGCTGCTGGCTGAATTGCCCATCCGCTATTGGGAATTACTGACCATGCCGCTGGATACCCCCGGCCGGATGGATTTGATAGAAGCTTTCCGGGAGGATCTGATCTCGCGCAGTCTTATGCAAATCAAGGAAGGTGCTGCGTTTGAACCTTCTATTCAGCTGCTACGCGAAGGCCTCATCTTCCGGTTTCCACAAAGCTGATTGAAAGGAGCCATTATGACAACAATCAAGAAGCGCAAAGGCGCGTTCCTTAACAGGCTAAAACAGCAATGGATGCTGCAGGTGTTTGCTCTGATGGGCATGCTGTTCCTGCTGATATTCTCGTACATCCCCATGACTGGTATTGTGTTGGCCTTCAACAACTATAAACCTAAGTTGGGTCTGGCGGGATTTTTTACCAGCCCGTGGGTAGGGTTGAAGTGGTTCAGGGAACTCTTCACAGATCCCATGTTCTGGCCCATCTTTCGCAACACCATCGTGATAAGCTTGCTGAAATTGGCATTTTCCTTCCCCTTGCCCATTTTGTTTGCGCTGGCGCTTAACGAAATGAAGCATCAGGGCATCAAGCGCGTTGTCCAGACAGTCAGCTACCTTCCGCACTTTTTGTCCTGGGTTATCGTGCACGGCATCTTGGTTAGCTTTCTCAACTCCAACAACGGGGTGATCAATCAGCTGCTGTTGAGTCTGGGATTAATCGAAAGTTCGCTGCCCTTCTTGTCCTCGCCACAGTTTTTCTGGGGAGTAGCGACCGTCAGCGATATCTGGAAGGAAATGGGCTGGTGGGCCATCATCTTCCTGGCCGCCATTGCAGGGGTGGATGTCAGCATGTACGAAGCCGCCATTGTAGACGGGGCCAGCCGCATGCAGCGCATGTTTTATATCACGCTGCCCAGCATCCGGCCCACCATTGTTGTGGTACTGATTCTCAGTTTGGGCAATCTGCTGGGTGGCGGTCTGGGCGGCAGCAACTTTGAACAAAGTTATCTGTTGGGCAATGCCAGCAACAACAGCACCTCCCAGGTGCTGCAAACCTACACGCTGGAAATCGGTCTGGTCAACGGACGGTTCTCATTTGCAGCCGCTGTGGGCCTGGTGCAATCGCTCATTTCCGTAATGCTGGTTACTATAAGTAATTTTGTAGCTGTTAAGACATCAGGCACCGGCCTGTTTTAAGCAAAGGAGGCACATATGCTACACACGCGCAAAAATGCCATCCGCCGGGGCACAGAGGACTACATCATTGATTCCACTGTTTTCCTGATCATGACATTCGTTTTCCTGGTGACGATTTATCCCTTTTTCTACTGCATTGTCATTTCCTTCAACGAGGGCATTGATGCATCCCTTGGGGGGATCTTTCTGTGGCCGCGCAAGTTCACCCTGGAAAACTATTACCAAGTTTTCTCTAACCAACAGCTGATGCCGGCATTTGGTATATCCATTATGCGCACAGTCATTGGCACGCTGATGACCGTCCTGTTCACCGGCCTGGTGGCCTTTGCGCTGTCGCATAGTTATCTGATTGGCCGCAATCTGTACACCAACCTGATGATTATCGCGATGTATTTTTCCGGAGGGCTTATTCCCTACTTCCTGCTGATTAAAAATTTGGGGCTGTACAACACCTTCTGGGTATACATCATCCCCGGACTGTTTGGCATCTGGAACTGTATCTTGATGACCAACTTCATCCGATCTATCCCCGAAGCACTGGAAGAATCTGCACGCATTGACGGCGCCAATGATCTGATCATATTCTTCCGCATCATTGTACCGGTGTCCATGCCTGTCATTGCCACCGTTATGTTGTTTGTGGGCGTAGGGCACTGGAACGACTGGTATACCACCGCTTTCTACACCAGAGATCGCACCCTGCGCACAGCCAGCTATATCCTGAAAGAATTGATCAGCAAGGCTAACCTGACCAGCGTGCTGGGGTCGGATGCCGCTACCGCTGCCCGTGCAGCCGATGCCGCCGCGCAGAACTACACCGCAGAATCTCTGCGCATGGCCACCATGGTGGTCGTGGTTGTCCCCATTGTGTGCGTATATCCCTTCCTGCAAAAGTACTTTGTCAAAGGCGTAATGATCGGGTCGATCAAGGGGTAAAGCCTTCACATTCCTCAAACCCTTACCTCCCTGCATTTCCCCCCGCGGCTAAGCTATGGTAAAATGTCGCGGACGTAAGTCAGGGAGGTTTTGTATGCAGGAGACGAAGCAAACGGGAGCCATCAACCCAGCGGTGTTTTTGATGCGGGTGGTGCAGGGCGCGCTGATTGGCGGCGGGGCGATATTGCCGGGCATCAGCGGCGGGGTGTTGAGCGTGGTGTTTGGCATCTACCGGCCGATGATGGAGTTTTTGTCGCACCCCATCAAGGCGCTCAAAAAGAACCTGTGGCTGTTTGTGCCCATCATTGTGGGCGTGGCCATCGGCTTTGTAGGGTTTGCAAAGCTGATTGACCTGCTGTTTACGCAGGATTCTCCCTATCCCATCAGCCTGTTTGTGGGGCTGATACTGGGCACGGTGCCCATGCTGTGGCGCACGGCCGGCGAAAAGGGGCGCGGCAAGCCGGAATATTTGACGCTGTTTATCAGCTTTACGCTGCTGCTGGTGGTGCTGGCGGCGCTGTCCTCCGGCACCAGAATGAACGTGGGGCTGACGCCCGTGTGGAGCTTTATCAGCGGCATTGTATGGGGGTTCAGCTTAGTGGTGCCGGGGCTGAGCAGCTCCTCCATTTTGCTGTTCTTTGGCCTGTACGAGCAGATCATGGCCGCCGCGGGCAATTTAGACATGAGCGTCATCATCCCGCTGATTGCGGGCATCGGCGTGGTGGCGGTGCTGTTTGCGCGCATGATCGACATGCTGTTTGAAAAGCACCACGGCATTGCCTCGCACGCCATCTTGGGGCTGGTGCTGGCCTCGACCATCATGATCATCCCGCGCACGTATCAAAGCGTGTGGCAGGCGCTGCTGTGCTTAGCCGTTGCGGCGGTGGGCTTTGTGGTGGCGCTGTACATGGACAAATGGGGCGAAAAAATAAAGCCGAAGGAGTAATGCTGTTGTAAAACAGTATAAGCTTCGGCTGACACACAAAAACACCCTGGCTTCGTCTGTCAGGGTGTTGCTTTATTGGTGTACTACAGTTTTTCGCTCAAATACTCCGCAATCAGGCCATGCAGGCGGGGGCTCCAGAAGTTGCCCTCGTGCGGGGCGCCGATGACGCGGATCAGCCGCGCCCACACGCCGGCATCACACAGCGCATGGTACATGGATACGCTGTCCTTATAGGCGACAATGGTGTCCTCATCGCCATGGATGAGCAAAAAGGGCGGATAGGACACGCCTTTTTGAACGTGCAAAAGGGGGCTCATGGCATGCATCACCTCGTGCGCGTCCTGGTCGTCAATCAGGCTGAGGAACACCGGCCAATCCACCGCCGCTTCCTGCAAGTGGTCGGCCACAATGCGCAGGTCGGTGGGGCCAAAGCAGTCAATCACGCACGTGACGGCATCGGATTGATCGGCATAATCGGCGGTTTTATAGCGCGGGTCATCGCCGGTCAGGCCCATCAGCAACGCGGTGTTGCCGCCGGAGGATGTGCCGAACACGCACACGCGGCTGGCGTCAATGCCATATTCCGCCGCATGCGCGCGCAAAAACCGCAGCGCGGCCTTGGAATCCTGCAAAAAGGCGGGAAAAGGATGCCCATCCATGGCGTTGCGGTGCGTGATGGTGGCCACCACATAGCCGTTTTGCGCATAGCGCGCCAGCTGCGGCAGCTCATAATACACATTGGGCGAAGTCCACCCGCTGCCCTGGATAAACAGAATGAGCGGCAGCGGCTTGCGCGGCGCATCATTCTCGCCCCAGGGGCGCAGCAATTGCAGCGTCAAAGGCTGCCCTGCGGGGCTGGCGTATACGATATCGGGCAGCACCTCGGCCAGGCCGGTGAGCGCCGGGTTGTTGGGGATGGCGATGATTTCGGGGTATTTCATGAAACCTCCTTGTGAGGGGCGATTACTTCCACAGGGTGTTGAGCGTTTGCTCGGTCACGGCGTCATCGGGTGCGATGACCAGCACCAGCTGCAACCCCTTTTCGCGCACCTTGGCTTGCTGCAGCTTGGGCAATTGCTCCGGCTGATAGGTGCGGTATTCCTCTAACAGATTATCGCGGTATTCCTGCAGCGCCTGCTTTACCTTGTCGCGGGAGGCATTGTCCTTGGCCGTTACCACGATAATAGCCTCCGGCGTGTAGCGGCTGACATCAAAAACTGCGGCCTCATCGGCACACCATTCCGGCTCCAGCGCCAGATAACTGTTGAGCTGCTTGTCGGGCAAGTCGGTCATATCGGCAAAGGGCTGTGCGGCGCGCACGGCGGCCAGCACATCATCGGCCTTGGGCAGCGGCGTTGTCTTATCGCCGCAGCCGGCAAGCAGCACCAAACACAGGCACAATGCGGCCAAGTGCAGAATGCGGGGTCTGGTCAAAATCTTTTCCTCCCTACTTGGTCAATGCGTTGCGCATCAGGTACTCAGCCACCTGCTGGTATCCCTCCTGCTTCATGTGGATGCCGTCGCCGGCCGAAAAGGCGGACTTAAGCGCGCCTTTTTCATCCACCAGCACTTCGTGCACGCCCAGATAGTAGCAGTTGCGCTCGCCGGCCAGGCGCACCAATTCCTTATTAAATTCCACAATCTTTTTGTTGGTGTAGTTGGGGTATTGTTTGCGCGCGCGGGATTCGATGATGGGGGCCAGCGACATGCAGTAAATCACCGTATCGGGGAACTCCGTCACCAGCATGTCCAACATCTTGGCATACTGTGGCACAATATGGCTGACCTTGAATTGGTCAATGCCGTTGCTGCCCACCCACAGGTAAATTTTGCCGGGGTTCAGGCTGTGCAGATACTCCTCCAGCTTGACCTTTTTGCCGTCCAGCTTGTAGCTGCGCGTGGTCATGATGCCGCCAGCCGATTGCCCGATTTTAGCCAGCACCGTGATGTCGGGCAGCGCGTTGCTCAGCCGAAAACCTTCGGCCAGCGAATCGCCCACCAGCACCGCATCATAGAAGTATTCAGCGGGCACGGGCTCGGTCAATATGGGCACAAAGGGCGCCGGATGGTCAGGGAAGCTGACCTGCGACACCTTGGGGAAGGGATCGTCCTCCGCCACAACAGGCAGGGCGATCAGACACGCCAGCAGCAGCGCAACAAGCGCTACCAGGCGGCGGCCAGCCGGGGCAGATTGCGATCGGTTAACAGCGCGTTGATTCCGTAAATACATAGTATCCTCTCCACTTGTTGTTCCCGGCAAAGCATAAGCAAATCGCCGGTATAGAAGCGCGGATCCACCGCGATAACGCGGGCAAAGTGTGTGGCAAGCGCGGGCAGCATGGCCGACGCATACGAATCCCTGAGCACCAGCAGCGTGCCGCGGCCTGATGGATTTTCCAGCAGCAATTCCGGCGGGTTGTTATACATCAGCGCGGCATACTTGTTGCGCCGGGCCAGCAGGTCAGGATCGTACAGGCCGGGCTTCTGCTCGCCATCCACATACAGCGCAAGGCCATCGTACAAGTCAAAGGTCAGCGTATCGCCGCTCCTCCACGGATCGGGCGCGCGGGCAAAGAAGGAGCCATAAAAATCCGGCGAGGTCAGCGTGCGCGCCGGTTCCGGCGAGGGTAGCTGCCCCCAGGCCTCCAGCAGCGCGCCCAGCGCCGCGCGCGCGCCCAGCGCCGTCAGGTGATGGTCGGTGCGGTAATATGTTTCGCCCTTGGCCGCCATCAGCGCGGGCAGCGCATCCACCGCCTGTATGACGCTGTTGCCCATGGGGGCAAGCAGCGCCGCCACATCGGTATGCGGGTAATAGGGCGGCAAATACTGGTGATACACCTGCGAGGGCAGCGGGATGTGCAGCAGCGTGACGGGCAGGTCGGTGGCGGCAGCCAGCGCTTCCATGGCTGACAGATTGGCATTAAGCGCGCCGGCAGTCAGGTTATCAGCCGCATCGGCCATGTGGCCGTTGCGCAACAACACAATGCCCTGGCGCTGCGTGCGCAGCAGCAGGGTGTCCTTGACCGCGTTTAACATCATCAGCTGCTCGCGCAGGGCAAGCTGGTCATCCACGTATTCATCCCAGCGGCGCATGGCCTGGCCGGATTGGTAGCTGTGTATGTCTGCGGCTGGGGCCTGCGCCAGCGGGCGGTTTTCCAGCTGGCTGTATTCCTGATCCGGCAAATAGACAGACAGCGCCGCCAGCCCCGCCAGCAACAGCAGGGACAACACCAGAAGCGGACAGCGCCGAAGCGTTTTCATGCAAGCCTTCCTTTAAAAGCGGAAATAGATAAACGGGTTATAGTTTTCATTGACCAGGGAAGCGATGCACAGGGCAAGCACCGCCAGCCCCGCTGCCACACGCAGTATTGGCCAACGCTGGCCCCATGTGGACAGGCGCTGCGCCACCGGGCGGATGCAGGCCAGCACCGCTATCAACAAAAGCACCGCGTTATCCCGCAACAAGTATAGCACATCGCCCGACCAGCCGGGGGCAAACATGCGTGTAAAATGTGCAATGGCCTCCTGCGGCAGGCTGTAATGGAACAGCGGCCAGGCGATTAAAAAGGCCAATTGCGTATAGAGGAAACCATAGCCGGGGTGTGCATCGACAAACGCACCGTAGCGCGTGCGCTCCAGCGCCACCCAGAGAAAGAACCACAGCCCCCACAGCACATGGTTGTAATCCGCGCCATGCCACAGGCCGGAAAACAGCCACACCATGAACAGGTTGAACACCGTGCGCCAGGCTTTTCCCTTGCTGCCGCCCAGCGGGATATAGATATAATCGCGCAGCCACACGCCCAGCGTCATGTGCCAGCGCCGCCAGAACGCGCGCATGCTGGTGGCTGACAGCGGGAAATCAAAGTTGCGCGGGAAGTGGAAGCCCAGCATGTTGCCCATACCGATGGCCATCTGCGAATATCCGGCAAAGTCAAAATACAGTTGCAGCACGCCGGCCAGCGTGGCCAGCCACATGGCCGCCGCCGAGGACGCCGCGCGCGCGGTAATCTGTTCAGTCAGCGCGCCCAGCGGGTTGGCCAGCAGCACCTTGGCCGCCAGCCCCGCAATAAACTGCCCCATGCCTTTTTCCAGCTGCTCGGCCCGCAGCGGGCGCACGCGCAGTTCGCGCGCCACATCTGTGTACAGCACAATGGGCCCGGCAATAAGCTGCGGAAACAGCAATATGAAAGTCATCAGGTTGATGGGGTTCTTCTCCGGCGGCACCTTGCCCCGGAACACGTCCACCACATAGCCCTGGGTCTGAAAGGTATAAAAGCTGATGCCCAGCGGCATCACCACCGCAGGTGCCCACGCCCCCAGGCCCACTACCTGCATAAAGAACGCGGCATATTTGTAATACACCAGCGCGCCAAAGTTAAACAGCACCGACAGCACCAGCCAGAACCTGCGCTGCCCCCTGCTGCCCCGCGCTACCTGCAAGCCAAAGAAGTAGTTAAGCGTCATGGACACCAGCACCAGCGGCACATAGCGGATTTCGCCCCAGGCATAGAAGAATATGCTGGCGCACAGCAAAAACGCATTGCGCCACTTGAACGGCAGCAGCATGTGCACGATAAGAACCGTGGGCAAAAACCAGATTAAAAACGTCAGGCTGGAAAAAAGCATCTATATCTCCCTTGGTGGCTGCTATGCAAAGCGCAGCACGCCCATAAGCATGATATCATAATGTTATATGCGCAAGTACTCCTATAAACGTGTGTTGACTTGCATGAAGGCCCCTGCTCTATCCCTTTGTATTCAGGCAACTTTGCTTGTTCGCCTTTCTTTAATATAGTAGCATTATTACCTGCATACACGCCGATAGTAGCACGGAACGGCGGTAGCCTGCAACAATTGACACCCCTGCTCATCGTGATATAAAATATGTAAAACAATATGGATAGGAGTGAGGACCTTTGCCGGAGAAAATTGTTCGTTATGGCTTGATTGGCATTGGCGCGCAGGGAGGCACCTATGCCAAGATGCTCACAGGGAAGACTGGGGCCCGGCCGGACAAGAGCGCGCTGGGGGCATTGTGCGACATTGACCCTGACAAGAAAACGATGTGTGAAATTCTGTATCCAGATGTCCCCTTCTATACCGACTACAAAGAAATGATCGCCTCCGGCCATGTGGACGCCATTGTGACCACCGTTCCCCACTACCTGCACCCGGAGATGGCCATCTACGCGCTGGAGCATGGCGTGCATGCGCTGGTAGAAAAGCCCGCCGCCGTGTATGCCAAGCAGGTGCGCAAGATGAACGAATATGCTGCCGGTAAGCCCAACCTGGCCTTTGGTATCATGTTTAACCAGCGCACCAACGACCTGTACAAAAAACTTCGCGACCTGGTACAGTCCGGCGAGCTGGGCGAAATCCGCCGTGTGAACTGGATCATCAACTCCTGGTGGCGGCCGGACAGCTACTATAAGCAAAGCGAATGGCGGGCCACCTGGGGCGGCGAGGGCGGCGGCGTGCTGGTCAATCAGGCCCCGCATCAGCTGGACCTGGTGCAGTGGATTGCCGGCATACCCACCAAGGTATGGGCCAAGATTGTCTATGGCAGCCACCGCGACATCGTGGTGGACAACGACGTCACCGCCACCTTTACCTATGCCAACGGGGCCACCGGCAGCTTCATCACCGCCACCCATGACCCGGTGGGCACCGACCGGCTGGAAATTGACCTGAACAAGGGCAAGATCGTGGTGGAGGACAGCAAGAAGGCCACGATATTGCGGTTTGCCAAGTCCGAGGATGAAATGAACACCACCATGTCCATGGCGGATGTAATGCGCCTGTTCATGGGCGGTCAGGCCGACAAGCTGTACACCACCGAAACCATCGAAAGCACCGACGGCTGGGGCGTGCAGCACCGCAAGGTGTTCAGCGATTTCAGCCGCCACATCGTGGACGGCACGCCGCTGCTGGCCCCCGGCAGCGAGGGCATCAACGGCGTCAACCTGGCCAACGCCATGCTGCTGTCCAGCTGGCTGGGGCGCGAGGTGGACAACCCTGTGGACGAAAATCTGTTCCTTGCAGAGCTGAACAAACGCATCGCGGCGGAAGGCAAGTATCCGCCGATTAAGGAGGATTAAAGCATGAAAGCAGTCAACATCGGCGTACAGGCCATGACGGTCAAGGAGCAGTTTGCCTCTTTGGGTGCCTATGAAACCATGAGCAAGCTGGCCGACATCGGCTATCGCAGCGTAGAAATTTCCCAAATCCCGACCACGCCTGAAAACATCGACGCCATGCGCCGCGCGCAGGACGAAAAGGGCATCAAGGTGGCCGCCATGTCTGCGGGCATTTCGCCCCCGCCCATGGGCGGCGAGAGCATCGCGACGCATTTTTCCAAGATCGTCAACGATCTGAAGGCCCTGGACTGTCATTTCCTGCGCATTGGCATGCTGCCGTTTGACAGCATGGCCTCGCTGGAGGCGGTGCTGGGTTTTTGCAAATCCGCCGAGGTCGCGGCCAAAAAGCTTCAGGACCATGGCATCAAGCTGTACTACCACAACCACCATGTGGAATTCATGAAGTTTGACGGAAAACGGCTGTTGAACATCATAGCGGATGAAGCGCCCTCGCTGGGCATGGAGTTGGACGTGCACTGGATCCAGCGCGGCGGCGCCAACCCCGTGGAGGTCATCAAGGAGTTCAGGGGCCGTGCCGATCTCATCCATTTAAAGGACTACCGCATCGGTACCATTGAGCCGGCAGCCTTTGACGCATTGGCCAAGGGCGATTTCAAGACCTTTATGGAAGCGTTCCAGAATGTGGTACAGTTTGCAGAAGTGGGCGAGGGCAACATCGACATGCCCGCCGTCATCGAAGCAGGTTTGGCAGGCGGTGCCAAATACTTCTTCATTGAACAGGATAATCTGTACGGGCGTGACGCATTCGACTGCCTGATCACCTCGCGGGACAATCTGGCCAAAATGGGATATTCCCTGAGCTAAGCCCGGAAGTCTTCGTATCCGCCCGGCGTACACCCGCACGCCGGGCTTTTTTGCACCAATTTTCATCCTGTAATAATCAACGCGCCATGTAAAATCCACGTGAAAAATTCAGTGTTTTCATTGACTTTGACAGCCCCCACGCCTACAGTATAGTTGACCCTTTGTTTATTCGTTTCATTAAAAAGGAGGATATCATGAACAGAAAATGGACTGATTATATGGCGTTGCTCGTCAGCATTGTGCTGATGCTGTCCGCCGTGGGGCTGCCTGCCCTGGCGCAGGAAGGCTCGCTGAACGTTGGCGACCAAACCACCGGCTTTGTGGTGCGGGAGTTTTCGCGGCTGGATCTGGTCAATGCCGATGTCACGCTGCTGGAGCATGAGAAGACCGGTGCATTGCTCATGCTGGTACAAAACGAGGATACCAACCGCACCTATGACATTTCCTTCCGCACGCCGGTGGAGGATGACAGCGGCATCCCCCATGTGTTTGAGCATGCCACGCTGGGCGGATCGCAGAAATATCCTTCCAAGGCGTTATTTTTCAACCTCATCCATCAAACCTACAACACCTACATGAACGCCATGACCACAGACCTGATTACCACCTACCCGGTGGCTTCCCTAAGTGAGCAGCAATTGCTCAAGTATGTGGATTACTACACCGACAGCGTGTTCAACCCCTCCATTATGGAAGATGAAAGCATTTTCCGGGAGGAAGCCTGGCGCTACGCCATGGCTGACAAGGACGCGCCGCTGACCATCGCGGGTACCGTCTACACCGAGATGCAGGGCGCTTACAGCATCGAGACGGCCAGCATGTTCAACTTCAAAAAGACCCTGTTCCCCGGCAGCCAGGCGGGCAACTCCCATGGCGGCCATCCTGCGCACATCACCTCCATGACCTGGCAGCATCTGAAGAACTATCACGATGCGTACTATCACCCGTCCAATTCCCTGTCCATCCTGTATGGAAAGATTGAGGACTATGCCCCTTTCCTGACGCTGCTGGACGGCTATTTCTCGGCATACGACAAAAAGGAATTTACCTTTGACGATCCCGGCTACACGCCGCTCACAGCCGCTGCGGAACAAACCTTTGAACATCCGGTGGAGGCAGCAAGCGACACCACCAACGGCGCCGTGGTGTACTTTGGCTATGCGCTCAAGGATGCCACCGCGGAAGATCAGGCCATCCTTGACCTGCTGATCACGCTATTAAACAACCCCTCCTCCCCTTTCCAGCAGGCCATGAAGGAAAAACTGCCCTCGGCCTCGGCCTCCTGCTACTATGACAACGCCACGCCCGAAGTGGCGGTGGTTTTCCAGGCCAGCGGTATGGCGGCGGAAAATGCGTCCCTCTTCCAAACGGTGGTGGAGGAATCCCTGGCCGGCATCCGGGAAAAGGGCTTTGACCCGGCAGCGGTAGAGGCGGTAGCCGCCGCCACGCGCCTGGATCTGCTGCTGGTCACAGAAAGCCCTAACATCGGCCCCAGCATCGCCCCCAGCATCGCCTACATGTGGGCTGCTACCGGCGATGTGCAGGCTTACAACCGCTATGTGAAAAACACCGAAAACTTCTTAGCCTTTGCCAAGCAGGGCCTGTATCAACAGCTGATTGAAAAGCACCTGACCGGCAACCCCCGCACCGCTTTGGTGGTGACGGCCCCGGCACCCGGCCTAAAAGAAAAACAGGATCAGGCCCTGGCCGAGCAGCTTGCTGCCCAGAAGGCCGCCATGACGGAAGAAGAAATCACGGCTTTGGTCAAAGCCACGGCCGAGCAGGGGGAACAGACCGATGACGCTGCGGCCCTGGTGGCTCAATTGCAGGCGGTGGATGTAAACACCCTGCCTGAAGAACGCCGCATCTATGACATCACCGACGAAATGGGTGCCGACGGCGTACGCCGCCTGCATGCCCAGGCCGATGTAAGCGGCGTGGGGCAGGCACTGCTGCTGCTGGACGCGGGTGCCATCCCCCAGGATGACCTGCACTGGTATCGGCTATATGTGGATCTGCTGGGCAAGTTGGACACCGCCCGGCACGACAATGCCAGCCTTTCCGCGCTGCTGACCCGCTACCTGTATCAGCAGGAGGTGCGCCCCACCGTATACACCGGCAAAAACAAGGATGAGTGCAACCCCTACCTGCGCGTCAGCTGGATTGCCATGGACGAGGACATGGCCCCGGCCTATGATGTGGTGTATGAGCTGCTCTATGAAACCAAGTTGGACGATGCTGCCAAGGTTGCGGATGTATTAAGCCAGGTAAAGGCGTCGCTCAAGCAGACCATCACCAACGCCTCATTCCAGATCCAGGCCTATCGCGCTTTTGCCAGCGCCTCCTGCGGCTTCCTCTATTATAACTACCTGAACTTCATTGATTACTATGCTTTCTTGGAGCAAGCCGAGGCCCTGTTTGCAGCAGAGCCCGAAACCGCCCTCCAGAAGCTTGCGGAGGTGCAAGCTTTCTTCCGTGTGCGGGATGGCGCGATTTCCGGCTTTGCCGGCAATGCGGACAGCACCGCTGCCCATCGCGAAATAGCAGATGCTTTCCTCAACCGTCTGGACACCGCGCAGCGCGAACAAGTCACCTATGACCTGCCGGCCATTGCAGCCAAGGAAGCGCTGGTTGTGGACTCGGCCGTGCAGTACAACATAGTCTATGCGCCCTACCGCGACTTGGGGCTGGAGGGCACCTGCGGCGACCTGGACGCGGTAGTTCGCCTGGTGTCGGATGCATTCCTCTACCCGCAGCTGCGCGATCAGTACGGTGCCTATGGCGTGGATCATGGCGCCACCGAAGAGGGCGTGTACATCCTTTCCTTCCGCGACCCCAATGTGCAGGAAACCTTTGATGTTTACGCTGCTCTTCCCGGCATGATCAAGGATATGGCGCTCACTCAGGATAAACTCAACGGCTATATCCTCTCGGCCTACAGCAACTATGCCCTATCGCAGGGCGAGCTTTCCGGCGCCCTCCAGGCCTTGACGGGCACTGTGGACGAAAAACCGCAGGAGCGCTTCCTCACCTGGATGCGCGAACTGAAAGCGCTGACCCCTGAAAAGGTCAAGGAATACGCCGCCATGTATGAGGCTTTGAGCAACAAGGGACATCTCTCCACGTCCGGCGGCGCCGGCATCATCCAGCAAAATGAAGCGCTGTATGAAAAGGTGCTCAATCCCTTCGCAGTAAAGGAAGTGTCCCAGGACAGCCTGGCCGATGTGGCCGAGGGCGAATGGTACAGCGAGGCGGTAGCCTTTATGCTGGACAACAAGATCATGGCGCCGCTAAGCGAGGAAGCCTTTGGCGTTGACGAACCCACCACCGTGGGCGACTTTGTAGCTACCCTGTTTAAGCTGGCCGGTATGCCGCTGGGGGTAGACGAAGGCGTCATGGCGCTCGCACAGATGGGCATCCTGAATGCTGACGATAAGGCCGACACCGTGCTGACCCGCGAAAAACTGGCCGATGTGCTGTGCAATTTCCTGTCCAAGGCCGCAGGCATGGACACCCAAACCGGGCTGAACCCGCTGCCTGAACTGACGGATGCGGATCAAATCAGCCCTGCGAGCCTCAGCAACATCCAGTTCATGCTGCACCACGGGCTGCTGTATGTGGTGGACAATACACTCCTGCCTCAGACACCCGTAACACGGGCGGAGCTGGCTTTTGCCATCTGGGGTGTGGACAAGATGGAGTAACATTCAGGCCAGCACAGCATGTGTCTTTGTCCTGAATCAATACTTATGTAAGGAATACTCTAAAAGTTTGTGAAAGTCTTGACAATCAAAGTCGAGAGGAGTATTCTATACATGGTGTGCATAAAGCACGCATGTAATAAAAATAGGAGGTACTCATGATGAACAGACGACTTCTCTCTCTGCTGCTCGTGCTGTCTCTACTGATGTCTCTGACTGCGGCCCTGGCGCTGACGCCCGGCACCTACGAAGGTGAAGCCAAAGGCATGTTTGACGGCGTCAAGGTAGCCGTCACGCTGGATGAAAAGGGCATCACCAAGGTGGAGGTGCTCAGCCACAACGAAACCGCCCCCGGCTTCCCGGCGCTGGAAAAAATCCCGCAGGCCATTGTGGAAGCGCAAAGCCTGAAGGTGGACGCCATTGCCGGCGCAACGCGCAGCTCTGAAGGCGTGGTTGCCGCCGTGACCGACGCGCTCACCAAAGCAGGCGTTGACCTGGCTCCGTTCCAGAAAGAGATCGAAAAGAAAGAAACTGCCGAGGAATACCTACCCGTGATGGGTTCGTTTGAAGTGCCCACCACCTGGGACGAAACCTATGACATCATCGTCGTGGGCGGCGGATATGCGGGCCTTGCGGCTGCGTATGCTGCCTCCACCAACGGCGCCAACACCATCCTGGTGGAAAAGTTGTCCCGCACCGGCGGCAACAGCGCCATCAACGGCGGCCAATACGCTGCCTATACCTCGAAGCTTGCCGCCGACCTGCAAGCCAAGTATAACCTAGTGCCCGACACCGCCGAATGCCACATTGAAGACACCATGAAGGGCGGCGACCAGATGTCCAACCGCGACCTGGTGGAGAACATGGTGTATGCTTCCCCGTTCTACCTGGACCTGCTGCTGGACAATGGCCTGGAAGTGCGCGACACGCTGGCCCGTCCCGGCGGAATGACCGGCTACCGCATGTATGTAACCAAGAACCAGGTAGGTTCTGACATCACCGAAGTGCAGCTGAAGATGCTGCAGGAAAAGACCGATACCGTCATCGCGCTGCAGCACAAAATGGTAGAGATCTACCGCACGCGCGATGAGGCCAACCGCGTGGTGGGCATCCGTGTGAGCACCCCGGACGGCGACAAAAACCTGAAGGCCGAAAAGGGCGTCATCCTGTGCACCGGCGGCTTTGGTGCCAACATCCCCATGCGTCAAACGCAGGTGCCGTATCTGGATAGCGCCATCCCCACCACCAACAACCCCGCTGTAGCCACCGGTGAGGGCATCTACCTGGCGCAGGCCATCGGTGCCAACACCACGCAGATGAGCAACATCCAGCGCTATCCCTGGGCAGACCCCACCAACGGCATCCTTGACCGCTTCGCGGTGTGGCCGTTCACGGGCCCCAGCTACGGCGTGTTCTATGTGGACTACCAGGGCAACCGCTACGTCAACGAGGGTGACCGCCGCGACGTGTGCGCCAACGCTGCTGTAGCCACAGGCTTCCCCTCCACCTACTCCCTGTTCACCATGGATGTCGTGGCTGGCTATGCCCGCCCCGAGGAAGTGGAAGAGGGCGTGGAACTGGGCCGTGTGCTCAAGGGCGATACCTTGGAAGAGTTGGCTGAAAAAATGAACGCCTACACCGTCAAGGGGCAAAACCCGCAGGTTACGGCTGAGAACCTGAAGAACAGCATCGAACGGCACAACAAGTTCATCGACACGCAGGTAGACGAGGACTTTGGCAAGAACATGGCCGCCACCATGGTCAAGATTGGCGAAGGCCCCTACTATGCGCTGCCGCAGTTCCCCTCCGTGCACCACACGATGGGCGGCCTGGTGGTCACCAAGCAGCTGGAGGTCAAGGACATCTACGGCAACATCATCCCCGGCCTGTATGCATCCGGTGAAGTGACCGGCGGCGTGCACGGCACCAACCGTCTGGGCTCCAACGCCGATGCCGATGCCGTGGGCAACGGCTACATCTCCGGCTACTTTGTAGCCACCGGCAAAATGCCCGATTTTATCCCGGTTAAGTAAAAAACGACGCTTAGTACCCGCCCCGGCAGCATTCCTGCCGGGGTTTTGTGTTATGATAATCGGGACACTACGTTGGAGGCCAGCTATGCGATCATTATCTAAGCGCCAGATATTGCTGAAGCTTTTTGTCAGCAACCTGTACATCAGCGCGTTTACCTTTGGCGGCGGGTTTGTCATCGTGACATTCATGAAGCGCAAATTTGTCGACCAGCTCCAGTGGCTGGAGGAAAACGAGATGCTGGACATGACGGCGCTGGCGCAGTCCTCGCCGGGGGCCATTGCGGTCAACGCGTCGATATTGGTGGGCTGGCGCGTGGCAGGTTTTTGGGGCATGGTGGTGGGCGTGCTGGGCACCATCATCCCGCCCATGGTGGTGTTAAGCATTGTTTCGATCATCTACAACGCATTTATCACCAACCCCTATGTGGCGGTGACGCTGAAGGGCATGCAGGCCGGGGTGGCGGCGGTCATTCTGGATGTGGTGTTCGGCCTGGGTGCCAATGTGGTCAAGCAGCGCAACGCGCTGCTGGTGCTGATCATGGTGCTGGCCTTTATCGCCACCTACTTTTTTAACGTCAACGTCATCTATATCATCCTGGCCGGGGCGCTGGCCGGGCTGCTGATGGAATACGCCGGCAAGAAGAAGGGGGCCGCATGATCTACCTCAAGTTGTTCCTGTGCTTCTTACAAGTCGGGCTGTTCAGCGTTGGCGGCGGCTATGTCGCCATCCCGCTGATTCAAAACCAGGTGGTGGTGCTCAACCCCTGGCTGACCATGAGCGAGTTTACCGACCTGGTCACCATCGCCGAGATGACGCCCGGCCCCATCGCCATCAATTCCGCCACCTTTGTGGGCATCCGCATCGCGGGCTTTCCGGGCGCGCTGGTGGCCACCTTTGGCTGCATATTGCCCTCGTGCATCATTGTTTCGATTTTGTCCTATATTTACACGCGCTATAAAAGCATGTCGGCGCTGCAAGGCGTGCTGTCCGGCCTGCGCCCCGCCGTGGTGGCGCTGATCGCCTCGGCCGGGCTGTCCATCCTGCAATTGGTGGTATTCGCCGGGCGCGATATGGAGCTGGGCAATGTGCAGTGGATTGGCGTGGGCTTGTTCCTGTCAGCGTTTCTGCTGCTGCGCAGGCTCAAATGGAACCCCATATTGGTCATGTCGCTGTGCGGCGCAGTATCGCTGGCGCTGTATGCCGCGCTGGGGATTTCGTAGCAACTCCGCCACATTGACACGCCATACAATCGGCACAACACTGAAACGTCATCAACAGGAGGGCACGCATGGCTACCGACAGCAAATTTGCCGTATTGATAGACGCGGACAATATTTCCGACAAATATATCAAGCTGGTGCTGGATGAAATTGCGCGCGATGGCATCGCCACCTTCCGCCGCTGCTATGGCGACTGGACCAGCCAACGCCTGGCGGGCTGGAAACAGGTGCTGCTGGAAAACGCCATCACCCCGGTGCAGCAGTACAGCTACACCACCGGCAAAAACGCCACCGACAGCGCGATGATCATCGACGCCATGGACATCCTGTACACGGGACAGGTCACGGGCTTTTGCCTGGTATCCTCCGACAGCGACTTTACGCGCTTAGCCGTGCGCCTGCGCGAGGGCGGCATGCAGGTCATCGGCATGGGCGAAAGCAAAACGCCCAAGGCTTTTGTCAACGCCTGCAACCAGTTCCGGTATTTAGACCTGCTGCTGTCGGCGCGCGAAAAAGCTGAGGGCAAGGCCGACGTGGCAGCCGCCCTGCGCCAGGAATCGCGCCCCCTGCGCCCTGACCGCAAGGCCACGGAAGCGGAGCTGGCCGCCTGCTTTGCAGACGATTCGCCCTCCTCACAGACGGATTTATGCACCATTGCGCAGGCCATCCGCGACATGGTGGCCGAAGGCTCGGGCGACGATGGCTGGATGTTTTCCGGCGCGCTGGGCAACCGCTTAGCCAAGCGATACCCGGACTTTGACGTGCGCAACTACGGCTTTTACAAGCTGACGCCGTTCCTTGAATCGCTGGGTATTTTTGACATGCGCTCCACGCGCACCAGCGGCGGCAACCTGCTGATCTACGTACGCTTAAAGGAGGACGGAGTTTCCGTCCCGGACGCCGATGGGCAGGAATAATGCTGTTTTACATCCGTATTACTATAGCAACACCCGCCGCAGGGAGTTCCTGCGGCGGGTGTATGTATTATGCTTTCATCACATAAACATTAGCCCGTAAAACCTCATCAGTTATCCTTGCCAAAGTCCCGCTCAAACCGATCAACCAGCTCCTCCTGCCAGGGGCTGAGCGTGGCCAGCCTGCCCACAAAGAAGCGCAGCGTCTTGGGTTCTTCCACGAACTTCAGGCCGCGGATAATGTCGCGCTGCTGGTACAGCCAGGCGATGCGGTCAACAGCATAACCCAGCTGGCTCATGGTAAATACGCGGCGCGGCACGGCCAGGCGCGCCAGCTCCATGCGGGCGATGCGCTCGGTTCCGTCGGGGTTGCGGTCTTCGCTGAGGGTGCCGCGCTCCATGGCGCGGATGCCGCCAGCCAAGTACATGGCCGACACCAGCGCAGCGGAGGGATATTCGTGCCCGGGGATTTGCGGCACAAAGGCCTTGGCGTCCACGTGGCAGCCCAGGCCGCCCGCCGGGGTAACCACCGGGATGCCCAGCTTGACCAGTTCATCCACCATGTAGGCGATGAACATCGGCCCCTGGGAGATGATGTCTATGTCCATGGTTTCGTCCAGGCCCACCGTGATGGCCGCCATTTCCTTGACCGACATGCCGCCGTAGGTCAAAAAGCCCTCAAACAGCGGCACCAGCTCCTTCAAATGATCCCAATGCTCCTTGGAGCGCATGGCAATGCCGCCGCCGCGTGCAAAGCCCAGCTTGCGCGCCGAGAAATAAATAATATCAAAGCAATCGGCAATGGCGCGGGTGATTTCGCGGATGGACATGTCGCGGCACTCGGCCTCACGCACCTTGTTAAAGTACAGGTTATCTTGCAGAAGCGATGCGTCCATCAAGTATAAAATACCGTGCTTGCGGCAGATCTCGCCAATCTCCCGGAAGTTTTGCAGCGACACGGGCTGCCCGCCGATCAGGTTGGCGCCGGCCTCCATGCGCACAAAGGCAATTTTGTCGGCGCCCTTTTCCTTGATGAGATCGGTCAGCGCCTGGGGATCCATGTTGCCCTTGAAGGGCGCGGTGCCGGTGACGGTCTCGCCGCCGGGGGCGATGAGCTCCACCACGGTGCCGCCATTGATGTTGATGTGCGTGCGGGTGGTGGTAAAGTGATAGTTCATGGGCACAATGCTGCCGGGGGTGACAAAGCCGTGCGCCAATATATTTTCGCACGCGCGGCCCTGGTGGGCGGGCAGGAAATGCTCCATGCCGAAAATTTCCGCCACCTTGGCTTTTAATTCCCCAAATGTGCGGGAACCGGCATAGGCGTCATCCGCATTCATCATGCTGGCCAGCTGGTTATCGCTCATGGCGTTGACGCCGCTGTCGGTGAGCATATCCATAAAGATATCCTCATTTTGTAGCAGGTACAGGTTGTTGCCCGCTTCCTGTAATTTTTTCAGGCGCTCCCGCGCCGGGATGAGGCGCAGCTTTTGCACCACGCGCACGCGGTGCATTTCCACCGGGATGTTCTGTCCGCTAAAGAATTTGATCTGAGCCATTTTGTTCCCTCCGCATATTTTTTGCTGCCTTTTTTTCTATCAGCGCCGGGGCCTGCGGCAGCAAAACGCCCTCCTGCGCTGGGCAAGAGGGCGTGTGAAACGCGGTACCACCTCTTCTTTCCGTTTGCGTCACCGCAACCGGCTCATCCGGTACGCTGCATCAAAGGCAGTTATACCGTGGTCGCTGTATCGGGCGCACCCGTCGCCGCCTACTGCCGGGAAAACCCAGGTTCGGGGCGCTGCTCGCGGGCTGTATTCCTGTGTGCGTCCCCATTGCCTTGCAGCCACCGGCAACTCTCTTCAGGGGGTAAACGCACAGTACTTGTGCCCGGTCATCACATTGGCCATACATTAGCACACAAAAATATGGATCGGCAAGGGGGGAAATGTTTTTTAGCTGTATTCGTCGCGAGGTTGCATATTTTCTTAGATGGTGATAAAGTAATATACGAACAAAGAAAGCATAGTGACGCAAGGAATCAGGTATTGCGTCAACTATCATATAAAAAGGAGGACCCTGTATGCGTAAAACCCTGTCCATGTTCCTGGTGCTGATCATGGCCTTGACCATGACCGGCGTAGCCTTTGCGCAGGAGATGACCGAAGTGGGCACCCCGCGCAGTGAGACCCTGATTGTCGAATTCCAAACCCCGACCAAGAGCCCCGGACAGTTCAACCCCTACATGCGCGGCACCTCGATGGGTACCGGCATCCATCAGTTGATGATGGCCCAGATGTGGGAGATGGACACCATCAAGGGCGAACAGTTCGGCGAAGTGGCCGACGGTTTCCCGCAGTCCAACGCGGACTTTACCGAGCATATCGTCAAAATCCGCAAGGGCATCAAATGGTCTGACGGCGAAGACCTCAACGCCGACGACGTGGTATTCACGATGAACCTGATCCGTGACACCGATGACATCAGCGACAGCGGCTTCTACCGCCAGGTGTTCAAGTCCATCGAAAAGGAAGATGACTACACCGTTAAAATCATCACCAACGAATCCTTCCCGCGCCTGACGCAGAGCTTCGGTGTCACCATCTGGGGCAACTCCCTGCGCATCGTGCCGGAGCACATCTATTCCAAGATTGAAAACGTCACCACGTTTAAGGATCCTGATCCCGTTGTAGCCGGCCCCTACACCGTCAAAAAGTTTGACGAGCTGGGCAAGTGGGTGCTGTACGAGCGCCGCGAGGACTGGCAGAATAGCACCTCCGGCGTGGTCACCGGCAAGATGCCCGCGCCCAAGTATGTGTGGATGCGCGCGCTGGGCGACAACACCACCCGCCAGATGGCCATGATCAGCAACGAAGTGGACGTGCTGTGCGAAGTCACCCCGGAGATGTTGGAGGTGATGGTGGACGCCAACGACAAGATCGCGGCCTGGTACAAGGATTTCCCGTACGCGACCTCGGACGACCCCTGCTCCAAGGGCCTGGCGTTCCAGTGCGACAAGGAGCCGTACAACAGCCCCGACTTCCGCTGGGCCATCGCGCTGGCGATGAACTTCGACGAGATCTCGATGAACATCTTTGACGGCGTGGGCCGCGCCAGCCCGTTCCCCATCCTGACGGCCACGTCCTCCATGCAGAAGCTGTACTACATCCCCATGTTGGAATGGCTGGATACGTTTGAGCTGGACTTAGGCGATGGCACCACCATCAAGCCCTTTGACCCGGACTATGCCAAGCGCATCGGCCAGCGCCTGAAGGATGCAGGCCGCGACATCCCGCTGGATGACGCAGAAGCGTTGCAGGATATGTTCGGCATCGGCTGCTGGAAGTACGCACCCGAAGCGGCGGAGAAGCTGCTCATCAAGGCCGGGCTGGAAAAGAAGGCCGACGGCTGGTACTTCAAGGGCGAGCCCTTCACCATTACCCTGACCTACCTGGCTGAGACCGAGCATCAGGCCGGCCGCGGCGTGCAATCCGCCTACGACCAGCTGACCAAGTTCGGCCTCAAGTGCACGCTGCTGCAGGAAAGCGATGCCACCTGGGGCACCAATGGCTCCACCGGCAACTACGAGATTGCCGGCTATTGGCCCACCGGCGGCATCACCAAGGACATCTACCCGCAGATCCGCGGCTATGACGCCACGCTGATGGCACCGCTGGGCGAGATCGGCTCGGGCCAGGGCCTGCGCTGGCGCAACCAGGAAGCCACCGACATTATCCACAAGATGGCCAAGCTCTCCCCGGAGGATCCTGCGTGCTACGACCTGGCGATGGACTTCCTCAAAGTAGCCATTACCGAAATGCCGTTCATCGGCTTCCACTCCGGCGTGAAGTTCGTGCCCACCAACAGCACGGTCTGGGCCAACTACCCCTGCGCCGACAACGCCTACAACGGCCCGTGGTGGTGGTGGAGCTGCTTTAAGTACATCCTCACCGAAATTGAACTGGTTCAATAGTTTGTAACTATAGGGCGCGCGCGGCCTTGGGCGGCGCGCGCCCTGCATCCATGCATTGCGGCAAAAAGAGGGGGGATTGCCCTTGAAATTCTGGAAGTATTTCGGGCTGCGCCTGATGACATGGGCCGTAACGATATTGATTGGCGTTACGCTCATTTTCTTTATCCCCAGGATGTTTCCATCCGACCCGGTAGAGACCATGATCAACCAAATGCAGTCGCTGTCCGGTTCTATGGAGCCGGAGCGCTTGATTGCGCTGCGGCATTCGCTCAGGCTGCAGTTTGGCCTGGAGGGCAGTTTGTGGGAGCAATACGTGTCCTTCCTGTGGAAAGGGCTGCTTCATTTTGACTTTGGCCCCTCGCTGGGCACGTTCCCCACGCCGGTGGGCGAGATTATCAGCAGGTATTTGCCGTACACCCTGTTCCTGTCGCTGACCAGCACGGTGGTGGCGTGGACTATCGGCAACGTGATCGGCCTGCTGGCGGGTTTCCGCAAAAACAAGCGCTCCAGCAAGATATTGGAAGGCATCGCCATCTGCATCTACCCGCTGCCGTATTTCATCATCGCGCTGGTGCTGCAAATTGTGTTTTCCTATATTCTGCGGTGGTTCCCGCTGCAGTCCACCATATTGGTGGGCGCACCGTTCCCGGTGTTCATGGGCTCGCTGCTGCGGGCGTCTATCCTGCCTGCGGCGTCGCTGCTGCTGGTGGGTACGGGCTGGTGGATTATCTCGATGAAATCGCTGTCAAGCACCACGGCCGAGGAGGACTTTGTGCTGTATGCGCGCTACCGCGGCTTATCCGAAAAGCGCATCGGCAAGGCCTATGTGTTCCGCAACTCCATCCTGACGCAGATCACTGCGCTGGCCATGAGCTTGGGCGGCGTGTTCAACGGATCCATCATGACCGAGATTATCTTTGGCTATCCCGGCGTCGGCACGCTGATACAGAACGCCATTTTGGCCGCGGACTACAACATGATCATGGGGTGCATCACCATCTCCATCGTGGCCATCTCCACAGCAACGCTGATTGCCGATATTATCTATCCCTTTATCGACCCCCGCATCCGCTACAGTTAAGGGAGGCGACGAATATGAAAGTATTTTGGAGAAATGCCAGTTTTCGCCTCAAGGCGGGGATGTTCATGACGCTGTTTTTTGTAGTGCTGGGGTTCGGGGTGTTTTACATCCCGCATGTAAACCCCTTTACCTTCAACACCTATCCGCCCAAGCTGCTGCCCAGCTGGGATCATCTGCTGGGTACGACATCGCGCGGGCAGGACATCTTCTGGCTGCTAATTGAGGCCATCCACAACTCCCTGACCATCGGTCTGATAGTAGCGACCATCGGCACGGTGGTGGGCGTGTTTGTGGGGTTGCTGGCCGGGTTTGCCGGCGGCGTGCTCGACCGGGTGCTGATGGTCATCACCGATACGTTTGTGGTCATCCCCTCGCTGCCCATCCTCATTTTGATGACCAGCTTGATGAAGGGCACCGCCACCACCCTGATGATGGCCTTAACCATCGCGATGTTCGCCTGGGCGTGGCCCAGCCGGCAGATCCGCGCGATGGCGCTGTCGCTCAAGGAGCGGGAGTTTATCCAGACAGCCTGGTTTTCCGGCGAGGGCACGCTGCAGGTTGTGGTCACGGAGATTCTGCCGTTTGCGCTGTCCTGGTCGCTGTCCAACTTCATGAACGCCACGCTGGCGGCCATCGTGTCCGAATCCAGCTTAGCGGTGCTGGGTCTGTCGCCCGCCAACCTGATTTCATTGGGCAATATGATCCAGTGGGCGCGCAACTACAACGCCATATTAGCCAAGCAATGGTTCTGGATCGGCGCCCCGATTGCGGCCACCGCGCTGCTGTTCATCGGGTTGTTCCTGTTGATTACCGGCTATAACGACTATCAAACCATGAAGAGGGGGCGGTAGCATGTTGGAGCTTACGAACCTCTCGGCATCCTATCAGACCATCCACGGCCCGGTGCACGTGGTCAACGACGTCAATTTTGTGGTGCAGGACAACGAAATCTTCGGCATCGCCGGGGAGTCGGGCTGCGGCAAAACCACGTTGCTCAAAACCATGTACGATATGTTGGAATATCCCCTGGTAATCGACAAGGGCAACGTCCGCCTGTCCGGCACCAAGGACGGCGAATCCTTTGCGTATGATTCCGGCCATATCCGCAAGGCCTGGTGGAAGCACATCAGCTATATCCCGCAGGCCGCGCAAAGCGTGCTCAACCCCATTATGAAGCTGAAATATCAGTTCCTTGATTCCATCCCGGAGGACGAGCGCAAAAACGAAACCCAGGAGCAGACGCTCCAGCGTGTGGCCGGGTATTTGGAGGAGCTGAGCCTTTCCCCCGATGTGCTGGAGGCGTATCCGTTCCAGCTGTCCGGCGGCATGCGGCAGCGCGCCATCATCGCGCTGGCCACGTTCATGACGCCCAACCTCATCTTGGCCGATGAGCCGACCACCGCGCTGGACGTGGTGGTGCAGCGCGGCATATTGATGATGCTGATGCGCCTGCAGCGCAAAAACCGCAACACGCTGGTCATCGTCAGCCATGACATGGGCGTGCACTACCAGATGACCGACCGCATCGGCATCATGTACTCCGGCAGCTTTGCCGAGATGGGCCGCACCGAGGAGATTTTCAAAAACCCCGTGCACCCCTATACGCGGATGCTGATTGACGCGCTGCCCAAGGTGGGCGATCGCAGCCAGAAGGTGGGCATCCCCGGCCGTCCGCCGGCGCTGTCCAACCCGCCCCCCGGCTGCCGGTTTGCCGCGCGCTGCCCCCATGCCACCGACAGATGCCGCAGCGAGGTTCCGGCCTTTGCTGAGGTACGGCCCGGCCATTTTGCCGCCTGTCACCTGTTAGAAAAGGAGGCGAAATCATGAACGGCCCGCTGTTGGAACTCAATCAGGTAACCAAGGTATTCCGCATCGGCGGGATGCTCTCCCGCAAGCGCATCAAGGCCATTGACAACGTCAGCCTGTCCATCACCAGCGAAAAGCCCATCATCCTCTCCGTGGTGGGGGAATCAGGCTGCGGCAAAAGCACCCTGGCCAAGATGATATTGCGCATTCATACGCCGGAGATGGGCACCATCCGCCTGAACGGCAGGGACTATGCCGACCGCAAGGGGTTTGATTCCATGCAGTTCCGCAAGGCCGTGCAACCCATCTTTCAAAACCCGTACGAATCGTTCTCGCCGCGCAAAACGGTGGACACCTACCTGTACAACACCGCGCTGCGCCTCAAAATCGCCCCCAACCGCGAGGCCGCGCGGCAGCTGATTGACGACACGCTGCGCGACGTGGGCATGAGTTTGGCCGTGGTGCAGGGCAAGTACCCCACGCAGTTTTCAGGCGGCGAATTGCAGCGCGTGTCCATCGCCCGCGCGCTGCTGACCAAGCCCAAGCTTATCATCGCCGATGAGCCGGTGGCGGCCATCGACGCCTCCATGAAGATGAACATCGTCAATCTCTTCCGCGAGCTGAAAGAGAAATACCACGTATCCTTCCTGTACATTACCCATGACCTGAGCACCGCCTACTATGTGTCCGATTTGATTGCCACGCTGTACCGCGGCTCCCTGATCGAATACGGGCCGGCCAAGGACATCATGGACAAGCCCGCCCACCCGTATACCGAGCTGCTGATGAACGCCGTGCCGCGCGTGGGCGACAAATGGGCCGTGGACGTGGCCATGCCCGACATGGAGGAAAAGGAATACGCGCTGACGTGCTGCAAGTTTGCCCCGCGCTGCCCCTATGCCACCGAGGAATGCCGCCAAGCCTGCCCCGATGTGGTCAGCCTGCCGGGCGAGCGCAAGGTGCTGTGCTATCACCCGCTGGTAAAGCCGGAGGGAGCAACGATGTAAACCCCTGACATACCGCGGCCTTGGCCGCAGAAAGGACGTACCATGAACACCATTCAAGCCATCATGACCCGCCGCAGCTACCGCGGCGCCTATACCGACGCCCCGGTGCCGCGTGAAGATCTCCGGCGCATTCTGGAAGCGGGGCTGGCCGCGCCCAGCGGCTGCAACCTGCAAACCACCTCGCTGGTGGGCGTGGACGATCCGGCCATACTGAAAGAACTGCATGCCGTGCTGAACAAGCCCAACATGGCCGGCGCACCGGCGGCCATCTGCGTGCTGACGCAGCCGGACATCCGCTGTGCCGGGATGTCCTTTAACGTGCAGGACTATGCCGCCGCCATTGAAAACATGCTGCTGACCATCCACGCGCTGGGCTACGCCAGCTGCTGGGTGGAGGGCTATGTGCGCGGAAACATTGGCGAACAGATGCTAAAGATACTGCGCATCCCGGAAGGCTATCAGTTTGCTGCGTTTCTGCCCATCGGCGTACCCGCCGAGGAGGTCAAGGCCCCGGCGTTTAAGCCTTTTCAAGAGCGCGCGTGGTTTAACCGGTAAAACTTAATATAAAGGAAACCGCCGCAGCAGGCACATAGTTTGTTGCGGCGGCTTATTTGTTTACAACAATACCAATTTTGAGTGAGGATTGACGAACTGCTATTCAATCCTCGAATTTTTTCACCCGGAAATCCAATCCAAAAATCTGCTCTGTACGCTCTGTTTCAAACAGTTGGAGATCCTTGCGCACGGTAACAATACTCAATCGGTCATAGCCAAGGCGATGATACAGTTTCAACGCAGAAGTATTATCCGGCACCACATCCATACAGATTCCGGTTACATTACGCTTTTGCAAGATTTCTTCCACAAGACCTATTGCCTTGGAAGCAATGCCCTGTTTGCGCAGGCTCTCATCCACAAAGATATCTTCAATCCAACAGACCGTTGAACTCCGCATATGGAGATGCAAAAATCCTACTGGTTTTCCATCGCCAAGAATATAAAACAACTCGTGATTTGTGTCCGTCCAGTTTTCAAGGTTTTCGCGCGCCTGTATCTCATCTATCCGCGAATGATGCGCATGAAAAAAGGCAGCGATAAACCGCAGGACGGTTTCCTCGTTTTCTCTTTCATACGCTTGAAGAGTAATTTCCATGTTTATTCTGATGCCACAATGCGGTTTTCCAGCACGCCGATGCCCTCCACCTCGCAGCGCACCACGTCGCCCACGGCCAAGTACTGCGGCGTTTGGGCGGCGAAGCCTACACCGGCGGGCGTGCCCGTCAGGATAATAGTACCGGGGGTGAGCGTCATGCCGCGGGAGAGGTCGCTGATGATGTAGGGCAGGTCAAATATCATGTCGCTGGTGCGCGCCTGCTGGCGCAGCTCGCCGTTGACATGGCAACGGATGGCCAGATCGGGCGGGAAGGAAAGCTCATCGGCGGTGACAATCCACGGCCCCAGCACGGCAAAGGTGTCTAAGCTTTTGCCCAAATACCATTGCTGGTGCTGCGTTTGCAGCGTGCGCGCCGATACATCGTTGGACACGGTATAGCCTAAGATATAGTCCGCCGCCTGCTGCGGCGATACATGGCGCGCGGTGCGCCCGATGATACAGGCCAGTTCCACCTCATAATCCAGGTCCTTGACCAGTTCCTGGTGCGCCTCGATGCCCTCATTATGCCCCACCACGATGTGCGCGCGCTTGCTGAAATACACCGGCACGCTGGGCTGGGCGGGTTTTTTCGGCTGCAGGGCGCTGTCTAAATACTTTTTGGATTCCTCGGCATGGGCGCGGTAATTAAGCCCTAAGCAGATAAAATCCTGCCGGGGGTGCGGGATGGGCGCAACCAGCGTAATGTCCTGCAGCGCGAGCGTCCCGTCCAGTTGCCCCTGGGCGCGCTGAAGTTGTGAGAACACCTCATCCAGCGGTGTCGTCTGGCACAGGTCAAACAGCGCGTTGATGTCGCCGCCTGCCACGCCCAGCGCCGACAGCGGGACAACCCTGTCCCCGTCCGTCAGCACCCCGGCCTGCACCCGGCCATCATACATATAGGATACAATCCGCATATCCTGCCCCTCCTCCGGTATCTTGATATGCGCTATTGTACCGCGTTTAGGCCAGCATGGCTACCAAGGCATCGGCCAACTGTTGCAGCAGCGCGCGGATATCGGGGTTGGTCAGCGCGCCCTGTTCATCTAACATGTCATGCACGCCGGGCAAGTATACCTCGGGCTGCAACACCTGCGGCATGTCGAGGAACATAAGTATCTGCCGCAGATGCTGGCTGGCGCCAAAGCCGCCCAGCCGCCCCGGTGTGGCGCTGATGACCGCAGCAGGCTTGCCCGCCCACTGGCTTTCGCCATACGGGCGCGAGGCCACGTCCAGCGCGTTTTTGAGCGCCGCCGGGATGGAGCGGTTGTACTCCGGCGTAACAAACACAAAGCCATCCTGCTGCGCCACCTGCTGGCGAAACTGCGTGTAGCTGTCCGGCGTCTGGCCGTCTTCCTCGTAATCCTGGTTAAACAGCGGCAGATGCCCGATGTCGATCATGTTCATCTCCCACCCCTGGGGGAACAGGCCCGCCATGGCCTGGGCGATGGATTTGGTATAGGCGTCCTTGCGCAAACTGCCTGCAATGATTCCGATTTTCTTTGACATCATATCTTCATTCCTTTCCGGAAGGTGTGTTCCTTCTTACAATAGGTATACCCGCAACAACATCCGGCCAAACGGACAGGCCCTGCAGGGCCTTGGGGCGGGCTGCGAAAAAGATTTTAGATGGATGCATCAAATCCCGCTGCTTGTCCCTCTTATATAATGTATCTGGATACAATTCCTTTGGAGGTACCTGTGACGATTGACAAGACCGAAGCGACCCAACGCTTCACCCAGGCGGTGGAGGAGCGCAAACACGCGATGTACCGCGTGGCGCTGATGATGCTGCGCAGCCCGGATGACGCGCAGGATGCCGTGTCGGATGCGCTGGAAACCACCTGGCGCCGCATTCTGAATATCCGCAATTTGGACGCGCTGCCCACGTATCTGATGCGCTGCACCATCAACGCCTGCCACGCGGTGTTACGTAAGCGCAAGCGTGAAACCACGGCGGAGGATGTCTCTGCCTGGCTGCCGCCTGCGCTGCCCGAAACGCCGGTGTGGATGTACTTGGGCGGCCTGCCGCACAAATACCGCCTGCCGCTGCAGTTGCGCTATGGCGAGGGTATGAGCGACCAGGACATTGCCAGCATCCTGCGCCTGCCGCGCGGCACGATATCCTCGCGGTTAAGCCGGGGGCTGCGCATGCTGAAACAACAAATCGACAAGGAGGAACAAGGCCGTGGATAAGGAAAAACTGATGCAGTTAATATACGATCAACGGCCTGAACCCGAAGAGGCGTTTAACCTGCGCATTGCGCATCAGGTGCAGCGCCTGATAAGAGAGGAGCAACCCATGAAAAAGAAAATATCTGTATTGGCCATTGTGGTGGCCGTGATGCTGTCGCTGGCGCTGTTGGGCGCGGCGGCGGAGCTGATGGGCATCAATGTGTTTGAACTGTTTGGCAAGGACGACGCGCGCCTCCAGCAGCTGGCGCCCCAGGCCGTATTAAAGGAGATATCCCCCCTCACCGTCACCAGCCCCGAGCTGGGCACCACGGTGGCGGGCATCAACAGCGCGTACTATGACGGGCAATCCCTGCTGGTGGCCTATGCCATCAAAAATGGCCAGCATGCCGAAGCGTATACGCCCAATGAGGAACAATTAGCGCAGATGGAAAAGGACACCAACCCGCCCATCCGTGCGGTAAATGACCCCAGCGACACCCTGACCATACAATGGAACGATGCGGTCAGCGCGGGGAAACCCTTTGGCTATATGACGTACAGCATCACGCCCAGCGACCACACCACGACGCCCGAAGGCCTCGACCTGCCCAGCAGCAGCGAGGACACCCGGCCGGGGGAGGACGGCTTTGCCTACACCATCCGCGATTATGAAAGCCCCCTGCCCGCCGAGGCGCAGAATCGCGACATGCTGACCATCGAAATCGGCCTGCACCAACGGGCGCAATACTGCTGGTTTGACGGCAAGGACGCCTATGTGCGCCATGATTACCAGAAACTTGCGCCCATGACCGCCACCATCTGGCGCGCGGATGCCGAAGTACAGCGCTTTGCGGGCACGATGCAGTTTGCCGGGCACCCGGTCAAAGTGACGGCCACTGCCTCCGCCGCCCACGCGCAGGCCATGCTGGTGATGGACAACGGCACCTTCCCCGCGCTGCCGGAGGACGCCTGGTACGGCGTATACCTGCGCGATGGCAATCAGGCCGAACTGCGCACCATGAACGGCGAAAACGGCGGCACCGGCAGCATGACCATCTCCTTTGAAGGCACCGGCCAGCTGCCGCAGACGCTGGAAATCCAGCTGCGCGTTGACCATGAAGACGGCGTAACGCTTGACCCCGCGCTGGCACAGCCCGCGTTTGCGACCTTGGAGCAGGTGCAGTAAGCTCCAGGCGCAAACATCCACAAAATAACCAGGAAAAGAAACCAAAACTGTTTATGGCAGGAGGTCGAAAAGGAAATGTGTACCCGCGGTGTGGCCTGTGCCCCCAGGATGAACCCTTCTCCGTATCGGCCTCCTGCCGTACATTGTCGACAGTTATGCATCAAAACGGCTCAGATTCCTCTTATACTATGCATCCCGACACAATCCTCAGGGAGGTACATGTGACGATTGACAAGACCGAAGCGACCCAACGCTTCACCCAGGCGGTGGAGGAGCGCAAACACGCGATGTACCGCGTGGCGCTGATGATGCTGCGCAGCCCGGATGACGCGCAGGATGCCGTGTCGGATGCGCTGGAAACCACCTGGCGCCGCATCCTGAACATCCGCAATTTGGACGCGCTGCCCACATATCTGATGCGCTGCACCATCAACGCCTGCCACGCGGTGTTGAGGAAGCGCAAGCGTGAAACCACGGCGGAGGATGTCTCTGCCTGGCTGCCGCCTGCGCTGCCCGAAACGCCGGTGTGGATGTACTTGGGCGGCCTGCCGCACAAATACCGCCTGCCGCTGCAATTGCGCTATGGCGAGGGTATGAGCGACCAGGACATTGCCAGCATCCTGCGCCTGCCGCGCGGCACGATCTCCTCGCGGTTAAGCCGGGGGCTGCGCATGCTGAAACAGCAAATTGACAAGGAGGAACAAGGCCGTGGATGAGAAAAAACTGATACAGCTGATTCGCGATCAACGGCCTGAACCCAATGAGGCGTTTGACCTGCACATCGCGCATCAGGTGCAGCGCCTGACAGGAGAGGAGCAACCCATGAAAAAGAAAATGTCTGTACTGACCATTGTTGTGGCCGTGATACTTTCACTGGCCTTGCTGGGCATGGCGGCGGAGTTGATGGGTATCAATGTGTTTGAGTGGCTTGGCCGGGACAATCAGCGGCTGGCCAGCCTGGCCCCTATGTCGGTGCTCAAGGAAACAGCGCCCGTTATCACCAACCCGAAGCTGGAAAAATCCGCCGCCTGCATCAACAGCGCGTACTATGACGGACAATCCCTGATTGTAGGCTACGCCATTGAAAACAGGCATTACGCCCAGCCCTTTACCCCCATGCAGGAACAATTGACCAACATGAAGCAGGTGAAAGAACACTCGCCAACCGATGCCCTGGAAATTGAAAAAATCCTCAATGGATGGAAAGAGGCAGTGGCTGCCCATACCCCCTTTGGCTATATGGAATCCTACATCGAAACCGCGTGGGAGACCGTAACGGACGATGGCGTGGTGCTGCGGTGGCAAGGCGAAAGTTCCGGCACCAATTCTGATGACAACGACAGCATTGAGCGCACCATCCGGGAGTATCATAGCCCGCTTCCTGAAGGAGCGCTGAACAAGGATTACCTGAACATCAAAATCCCTATGACCATGCGCGTAACGTATCATTATTTTGACGGCAAAGACACATATGTAAGCGAGGAAGAAATAGCGCTTGAACCCATGACGGCCACGGTATGGCGCACCGATGCTGCTTCCCGGCAGTTTATCGGCACGCTGACATACGCAGGCAAGCCTGTTCAGGTCAGCGTTGTGGCTTCCGCCGCCTGTGCCCGCGCCACGTTGACCATGGAGGATGGTGTGTTTGCCAAACTTATTGCTCCAAACAGTGTTACGGATCACCAAGAGATAGCATGGGGTTATTATGAAATCAGCCTGCGGGACGAGCATCAAACAGTGTTGTTTGCCAACTACCATGAAACCGGCGGCCGGAACACATTGCTATCCACCTATCAGGGCACGGGTACCCTTCCTGAAACGCTGGAGCTTCAGTTGCGGGTAAGCGCTGACGATGGCGTTTTTCTGCCGCCCGAACTGTCGGAGGTGGTAACCATCCAACTGACCCCGGTTGACCTATAACAGCAAATGCTCTCTGTCCATATTCCTGCGGCATGCCCTATAAAGGCGTGCCGTTTTTTCGACAGTTCCGATTTTCGTGGTAATGGTAACGATATTCGTGTGCTATAATTTAAGAGAAAATGATTAGATTCAGGAAGGAAACGCATGCTTTATCATGTTTCTGAAACAGAAAATTTAAGCGTTCTTGTTCCTCATGTTTCCACACATGGAACACCCTTTGTCTATGCAACGGCCGATATCTGCATTGCTTTATTATTTGGCGCACCCAAGGATGATTTTGATTTGTTCATTGATTTCGCTGATGGAAAAGCGGTGGTCTGCGAATGCTACGAAAACGCATTCAAAGACATCTACGAAAATAAAAAATGCTCCGTGTATCAGGTAGAGGATACGACATTTATAAAAGATGCAACAGGATGGTCGCCGGAACTTGTATCCAAAGAGCCTGTTCCAGTGGTAAATGAATGTAAAGTTGATAATCTTTACCATGTATTGATGCAGGAAGTAGAAAATGGGAACATCCTGCTTTCTTTATATGACAATTCAATCGAGTACAGAAAGAAAATATCAAACCATATTGTGGACAGGCTGATTAGATTTGAAATACTGGATGGCGAAATACCTGCCAAGATTAAAGAAAAATTCCCCCGCCTTCTTGAAGGACTGGAAAAACTGATAAGCGGAGAGTATTTATGATTTTCTGTATCCATGATAGTGCAATCCCCCTTCCGCATGATATACTGCACGAAATCCATCAGCAAAGGAGCGTCCTGCCATGCCGCAACTCAGCCATCGGGTGTCCCTGTTTACCGATTCGGTCATCCGCCGCATGACGCGCATCTGCATGCGATATGATGCCATCAACCTGTCGCAGGGGTTCCCGGATTTCCCGCCGCCCAAGGAGCTGACCGACGCGCTCAAGCGCGTGGCGGATGCCGGGCCGCACCAATATGCGGTGACCTTTGGCGCGCAGGATTTCCGCGAGGCGCTGGCCGCAAAGCAGCGTATGATGGCCGGGCACCAGGTCGACCCCGACACCGAAATCGTGGTCACCTGCGGCAGCACCGAGGCCATGATGTGCGCGATGATGGCGGTATGCAACCCCGGCGACAAGGTCATCGTGTTTTCGCCTTTTTATGAAAACTATGGGGCGGACGCCATCTTGTGCGGCGCGACGCCCATCTATGTGCCGCTGGTGCCGCCGCAATACGATTTTGACCCGGATGCGCTGCGCCGCGCGTTTGAGCAGCGCCCCAAGGCGCTGATATTGTGCAATCCGTCCAACCCATCGGGCAAGGTGTTTACCCGGCAGGAGCTGACGCTGATCGGCAACCTGGCACGGGAGTTTGACGCCTTTGTGATTACCGATGAGGTATACGAGCACATTGTATACCCGCCGCACCAGCACATCTGCCTGGCCGCGCTGCCGGGCATGAAGGAGCACACCATTGTGTGCAATTCCTTAAGCAAAACCTATTCCATTACCGGCTGGCGGCTGGGCTATCTGCTGGGCCCTGCGCGGGTGGTGGAGGCCGCGCGCAAGGTGCACGACTTTTTGACCGTTGGCGCGGCCAGCCCCTTGCAGGCCGCTGCGGTGACCGGCCTGCGCATGGGGCCGGCATATTACCAGGCGCTGGCCAACCTGTACTTAAAAAAGCGCGACCTGCTGCTGCAAGGCCTGCGGGAGATTGGCCTGAAGCACAGCGTGCCGCAGGGCACCTACTTTGTGATGGTGGATATCGGCGATTTCCTGTCCCAGCCGCGCTTTGCGGGCATGGATGATGTGGCCTTCTGTGAGTGGATGGCCCAGCACATCGGCGTGGGCGCGGTGCCGGGCAGCAGCTTTTTCCGGGAGGATATCCACCGGTACATCCGCCTGCACTTTGCGCGCTCGGAGGATACGCTCACAGAGGCCATTAAGAGGCTGGGGAAATTAACCAGTTGAGTATAATGCAAAGCGCCGGGCGCTGGAATTGTATCGATTTATTTGAATTTACGGAGGCAACAGATGGCCAATCCTGCTGTGGGGAGGATGTTATAATAATGCTGCGAGGAGAAAAACGCAGTACTTGATAGAGGTTCAGAACTTCCACAAAGTACGAAATGAGAAAATGGTACTGAAGATAAATAACCCGACACAAATCATGTCGGGTTATTTGATCAAATGTCATGTATGATATATAATATTGCGAGGAGGGTTCGTATATGTCGAAGTATGTTGAATCAGAAAACCTTGAATTAAAAGAAAGATACACGGACTCCATCGCAAGAGAGATTGTTTCTTTTTTGAATACATCGGGAGGCACCATTATCATTGGGGTAAAGGATAACGGCGAAATTATCGGAGCAGATAAGATTGATGAGACTTTGCGGAAAGTGTCGGATATCATCACAAACGGGATAGAACCTAACCCGCAAGATGAGATTACCTCAGAATTAAAATTTGAAGAAGGAAAGACGATTATAGCCATTAACATTACAAAGGGTAGCAGGAATATCTATTGCCTAAAAAAGTACGGATTTTCATCGGCTGGCTGCACGATGAGAATTGGAACAACTTGCAAGGAAATGACGTCTGAACAAATAAAAATCAGATACGAAAGAAATTTTATCGATACAGAATACATGCTGAAAAAGAAATCCAGTTCGGCGGGTTTAACTTTCAGGGAGTTGAAAATATATTATGCGGAAAAAGGCTATCATCTTGATGACAGATCCTTTGAAAGCAATTTAAATCTAAAAACGGAAGAAGGCAATTATAATTTATTGGCAGAACTTTTGGCAGATAGAAACAATATACCCTTTATTTTTGTTAAGTTCGATGGTAAAAGCAAAGCGACAATATCTGAACGCAGCGATTACGGTTATGGCTGCTTATTAACGACTTATGCTAAGATAAAAACGAGATTGCAGGCGGAGAATATATGCATATCAGATACTACGGTTAGACCGCGAAAAGATATTTATCTTTTCGATTTTGACGCAGTCAATGAAGCGGTGATAAATTGTTTGGTTCATAATGATTGGACGATTACAGAGCCTCAAATATCTATGTTCAATGACCGGATAGAAATATTTTCTCATGGCGGCCTTCCAAATGGAATGACTGAAAAGTTATTTTTTGAAGGAATCAGCAAACCAAGGAACGAGACGCTGATGAGAGTATTTTTAATGATGAACCTTACTGAGCATACAGGTCACGGAATACCCACCATTGTTGATACATATGGAAAAGATGTTTTTGAAATAGATGATCATTATATCCGTTGCACCATACCGTTTCATAAAGATGTCGTATCTAAAATCGTGAATAATTTCAATGGAACCGGAAGAGAAGTTAAGTTAACAAAAACAGAAAAAAAGGTTTTAGAGCTTTTAATAAAAAATTCCGATATGATAGCGGATGAACTTGCAGATGAAATCGGTGTTACAGTAAGAACCATACAAAGGGCATATTCATCGTTGCAAAAAAATGGATACCTACAAAGAGTTGGTTCTAAAAGAAGTGGGAAGTGGATTGTTTTAAAATAGTTTTACGTTTAACCCGACATTTAGGATGTCGGGTTAAATGTCGGGTTAAAACGGGGGCATTAATTTGATAGTAAAAAAATAATTTCCGAAAGAAGAGTATCATTTGTCCTGTAAATCAATACCTGCAACAGGATTCAGCCAATCAATATGATCAAACGCCCAGGCTGTCAGTTCGCTTAACGCCGGATGGATGGTCATGGAGCGCGTTACGGGCTCATAGGTGCCGACATCCACGTGCATGTGGCCGTCCTGCGCGCGGGGCAGGGAGGCCGCATTCATCAAATAGACATAGGGCTGCACCAGCGTCGCGGCCTGGAAGCCCACGATGTGCACGCCCAACAGCGTGCCATGCTCGTCCACAATGACCTTGACAAAGCCGTCGTCCGCGTCGCCCTCGTTGTAGCCCATGGCATAGCCCGACGCCACCTGCGAATAGTAGTTGCGCCCCACAAACACCTTGTGGCCTGCCTCCACGGCCTGCTGCTCGGTCAGGCCCACGCGCGCCACCTGCGGGAAGCTGAACACCGCCCAGGGTACCTTGCTGTAGTCCACACGGCGGCGCTCGGCATCGGCATACAGGTTGTGCGCCAGCACTTCGGCCTCATGATTGGCCTTGTGGCGGAAGGCGAAGCGCCCGTTGATATCGCCCAGCGCATAGATATGCGGCTGGTTGGTTTCTAAATATTCGTTGGTTTTAATCCAGTTGTTTTCGTCAATGTCTACCTTGGCCGCGCGGAGGTTGAGCAGGTCGGCATTGGACACGACGCCGGAGGCCACCAGCACTTCCTCGCTGTCCACGTCAACCTGCCTGCCCGTCTGCACGCACTGGGCGGTGACGCGCTTTTTGCTGCCAAGCATGCTGGCCTTGACTGCCGTATGCGCCAACAGCAGGCGGATGCCAAAGGCGCGGTACTGATCGGCTAAAAACTCGCTGACTTCAGGATCCTCGCCGCGCAGCAGTTGCGGCGCGCGGCCAATGATGGTGACTTGGGTGCCCATGGCCGAAAAAATATGCGCAAACTCCGTGGCGATGATGCCGCCGCCGATAATGGTCAGGCTTTTCCACGGTTTCTTTGGAAAGCGCGGGCCAAAGAACGTTTCATAGGTCACGGGGTTGATGGTGCTTAACCCCTCTATCTGGGGCCGCCTGCTGCGCGCGCCTCCGGCCAGCACAAACCGCTGCGCCGCAAACGGCGGGCTGACGGTGCCGTCCTTGAGCGTGACCTGCATGGTGTGCTCATCCACAAACGCGGCGGTGCCCTCGTATACATCTAAGTTGGACGTATCAAGATATTCCTCGCGGATATATTTGTTCATGTTGATTTTTTCAAACATGCGCTCGCCCAGCCGCTGCCAGTCCACCTTGGGCTTGCCCAAGTCCACGCCCAACTTGGGCGCGCGCTCGGCCTCGCGGATCAAATCCGCCGGGTACACCAGCATTTTGGACGGAATACAGCCGCGGTTGAGGCATGTTCCGCCAAACTGATCCTTCTCCACCAGCGCGCAGGACAGCCCCCGCTCCAGCGCGGCATCCAGCACAATAAAGCCGGCCCCGCTGCCCACCACCACCAGATCATACTTTGTCATTCGCGTTTCCTTTCCCGGGCTGCGCCCATGAGATCGTACCCACTTTTGTGACAGCATAACAAAGGGGTGCGACAACACCTTGCATTTTGTGCGAAGTTGCGGTTATATGCAAGGGGGAGGGGAGCAAGTTGCAGGACGAGTTGACCATCACGCTGGAGGATATGCTCAACGCGCGGGAGCAGCGGGCGCACAGGCAGCGCACGCTGCTGGCGCAGTATGGGGTGCCGCTGGCTGTGCTGACCATGAACATCGCAGGGCCCGTCAAACGGGGAGAGTGGATCGACCGGGGCTTTGCGCTGGGGTATACGCTGATGCGGCGTCAGCTGCGGGCCGCGCGTATGCGCTGCCTGCACATGGACATACACATCCTGCGCACCGGCAATGAAGCCTTTATGGCGGTGGATGCCGATGCCCGCGCCCTCAAGCGCGCGCTGTTAGATGTAGAGGAAGCCACCCCGGCCGGGCGGCTGTTTGACATAGACGTGCTGGACTGCGACGGCAGCCAGATCTCCCGCGCACAGGTGGGGCACGCGCAGCGCACCTGCCTGCTGTGCGACCAGCCCGCGCATGCCTGCGCACGCAGCAGGCAGCATGGCTTGCCGGAGATTACCGCGCGCACGCAGCAATTGCTGCGCGATGCGCTGACCCAGTGGGACGCCCGGCACATTGCGCAGCAAGCCTGCCGCGCGCTGCTGTACGAGGCCAGCGTGACGCCCAAGCCCGGCCTGGTAGACCGCGCAGGCAGCGGCAGCCACCGGGACATGGATTTTTTCACGTTTGTGGATAGCTCGGTGTCGCTTTCGGAATATTTTGAACAATGCGCTCACATCGGCATGCAGCAGCTGCAGCCCGCCGCTGCCACGATGGCCGCGCTGCGCCCGCTGGGGCGGCTGGCGGAGGGCGCCATGCTGGCCGCCACAGATGGCGTCAACACCCACAAGGGCGCGGTGTTTACGTTAGGCGTGGTGTGCGCGGCGCTGGGACGCTTACGCCCGGAACAGCGCACGCAGCCCGCCCGCGTGCTGGACGAATGTGCCGCCATTGCGCAGGGCATCACGGCGCAGGATTTTGCAGGCATTACCACAGAAAACGCCCGCACCGCTGGGGAAAGGCTGTATGCCCGGCACGGCATCACCGGCGCGCGCGGGCAGCTGGAGCAGGGCCTGCCCTCCGTGCGCGATCACGGCCTGCCGGCGCTGGAGCGCGCACTGCAGGATGGCCTATCGCTCAACGACGCCGGGTGCCTGGCGCTGCTGCACCTGATGCTGCACACCGAGGACACCAATTTGATGGCGCGCGGCGGCATAGAAGCCGCGCAGCAGGTGCAGCGGGAAATTGCAACCTTGCTGGAGCGCACGCCCCATCCCGACCACGCCGCGCTGCGCGACTTAGACGCCGCATTTGTGGCGCGCAACCTGTCCCCTGGCGGCAGCGCCGACCTGCTGTCCGTGTGCTTTTTGCTGCATTTTATGAAGGATGATCCGCTGCAGATGCCTGGGCAGGAAGACCAAGAAAGAACTGAAGGTATAGGTTCCTCCGGCTCTTCTGCACCGTATCCTCATCTGAGAACCCGTATCTCTCCTTGATGACGAGTACGCCCAGAGCCATACGGGCGGGCTTGCCCACATTCCCTAAATTACTGTCAAAGGTCTGGGCGTAGCGCCGTTCCAACTCCGCCCAGGGAATCAGCTTCGCCAGCCTGACCCAGTCGTTGTCAGGGTTCAGGCCGTGAAACTGGAAGAAACTTTCGTTCTCAAATACGCTGACTTGTTTGCTTTGTAGTCGATACACGCCATAATCCTCCGGATGAAGTGCAAGGGTTTTGGATGATTTCAGGGGGTTTTCTTGCACCAGTTTGTCACGTATCAGCTCAGATTACTTGTGAAATATGGAGGAATTGAGTTGTTCAGTAGATACGAAATATAGCCACCGGGGCTGCGCGTTTTGAAGCAACAAAAACAAGGGAACACCGCATCGGACCGGATAGCTTCAAGCCATTCCCCGTGACCAGTGTTCCCTTGTCTGCTGCACTTATCCTACTTCATCTTCATTCAGGAGATTTTACCTTGAAGGTGATTTCCCCGGTTACGCTGCGGTCAAGATCGTTCTTTTCCAGGTCATAGAACCACAGCTCATAGGGCATGCGCAGGTGGAGGAAGCCTTCCTTGTCGGTGTTGGCCGTGATGGCCGCCCGCATGTCTGCGGCCCGTTTCAACAATCTGGTTTCTTCATCCTTTAGGTATTGTTGATAGTCTCCGCCATCCGCCTTGCTCCAGCCCACAGGTTCCGTGCGGCCTTCATAGTCCTTGCGAATTTCAGCGTCTTCCAATTGTTTCAGGTCAAACTCCTGCAGGCAGATCACCGGGCCGTCCGGGCTGGTCAGTATGTCGCTCATCCACATGGGCATTGCCACATCGGTTTGGCCGATGTACACCTCTCGCATCGGGTCGATCAGCAGCAGGCGCTTTGCAGGGTCTTTCATGATATCCTTGGGGATACCATAGCCATGGTGGGTAAACAGCCAATGCTCCGTGCGGCTGTCCGGGTCATCCGGGTCAAGCTGCGGCGTCCAGGAGCCGTCCTGATCCAGCTCCCAAAGCGCGTACATCTCATATTCATCAGGGTTCTGGAGGATGGCTGCATAGCTGAGGGTCAGCACCTTCTGCTCCTTGGCCCAGGAGGCATCCTGCACCTGAATGTCCACCAGTTTCGCGGCATCGCCAGTGTTTTCTTGGATAATGTCTGTGATCAGGTTATCCATGATGGCCTTGTGTTTTTCAGGCTCATGCTCCTGATAGGCGGTAAATCGGGTGTTAAAGTACCATTCCTGACCTAAGCTGACAAGCGCATAGGCCGCGCCTGCTGCCAGCAGTGTAATCAGGGCTGCCACCAAGACAGCCTTGAGGGTGATTTTCTTCACGGGTTTTTCCTCCTTGATGCGGCGGAGGGTTTGGTCGATGCGTTCCGAAAAGGCCTGCGGGGTCTCCGGAAAGGCGCGGTCTAAGTCATTTCGTTTCATCGCTAAACACCTCCTGATTGAGCCTGTCCTGCATCAGTCCCCTGGCGCGGGACAAGCGGCTTTTTACAGTGCCAACCGGCAATCGCATGATGTGCGCCACCTCTTTTATGGGATATCCATCCAGATAATGTAGCAGCAGTGGAATGCGATATTTCAGGTCCAGGGTGTCAAGCGCTTCTTTTAGCACCAGGTTGTGCTCTGCCATGTCCTGAACCCCTGCGTCCGGTATATCGGCCAGCGCCACTGCCCGGGATCTGCCCCGCAGGTGACTTTTGCATACATTGATGAGGATGCGGGTCAGCCAGGTACCAAAGTAGGCAAGCTCCCGGAGGGTATGCCGTTTTTCCCAGGCTTTGAGCAGCGCATCCTGCACGGCATCTGCCGCATCGGCATCGCTATGCATATAGCTGATGGCGATCCGGTAGAGCGAGCGCTCCCTGGCTTTTACTTCTGCGGTGAAATACTGCTCGTCCATCTTGCTCCTACAATCTTAAATCAGCGCTGATTCTAACCATTGGATGCATCAAAGAACCAAAAGGTTGCAAAGGCGAGTTTTTCTTTTGCACATTTTCTCATGTTTGGAGGTGTGCGTACAATCGCAATTGTGTTTTATGGTCATGTTGATCAGCCGAAAACAAGTTTTTACTGTTGCCTGTATACCGCGGTGCCTCAAGTCAATATGAGCGCGAAAGTTGTAACGATGCCTCACATAAAATGAGCGCGAAAGTGAAGTGGGGAGCGCAGGAAATTTCTTCGGGGATGGATAGGGAGAGGCCGCCATGATAGGCTTTCTGCCGGGTCAGCCTACCGTAGGGCTGACCCCTTACGCTGACCGGCATGGCGGCAGAGGCTCCCTGTCCATCCGGAAAGAAGAAATTTCCGGCATACGCATACAACGTTCCCTTCACCTCCTGACCGTGCCTGTATATGTTATGGCACAATGCGTATCCCACCCTTTTGTTTGTTCAGTCGTTTTTCTTTAGCGAGTTCTGCTGCCAGCACCAAATCATCGGTCTTGGACTTGGCTAAGTCCGACAAGATGCATTGCAGGCGGACAATATCGCGTGTCAGTTCGGCGGGGTTGATAGAATCTCTGTACGCAATAAGCTCCTGCGCCTGTTGGGGAGATAGTATCTGTGCATCCAGCAACCGCTCTAGCGGTGTTTTCGGTTCATCATAGATGCGCTTACGTCTACCGACTGCATCCGTTTTCCAGCCTATGGGTTTCCGGGTGGCGGTAAAGTAATTCGTTTTCAGGCAGACCAACCGCCACAACTCCGCCAATGTTTCGCGTTCCTCTTGGGTATCATAGCGGAAGTAGAAAGCATATCGGCGCACGATGTGATTGTTCTTGGACTCCACATGCGCCTGATCATTTTTCCTGTAGGGACGAGCGCGAGTAAAAAAGATCCCTTTTTCTGCCGCCCAGTTGAGCACATCGTAGTTAATCAGTTCGCTTCCGTTATCGCAGTCCAACCCCTCCACCTGGTAAGGGATGGCGTCCAATGCTGCATCCAGTCCCTTGCGGATGTGAACATGCGCGTTGTTACGCAGCACTTCTAGGTGAACCCAACCAACGATTACATCTGTCATGACCAGAGATCGGGCAAACTCTCCTTTTAGCGTGGGCCCACAGTGCGCCACTGTATCTACCTCAAAGAACCCCGGTTCAGGCGGCATTTCATCTCCAGCCTTGCGAATCTGGATACTGTTCCTGAGCAGAACACCCGGCTTGCTGGTACTGATTCCTTTCAAACGTAAACGTTCACGCTCTTCTTTCAGGTAGCGGTCTACGGTTGCCGCACTCATTTGCAGCAATTCCTGCTTCACCTCCTCAGACCATCCATGTTCGTTTAACACCAGTTCTCCATGTGCCTCCAGCGAAGCAATCCATTGAGGCAAATCGGCTACCAGATACTTCCCACAGGGCTGATACATGACGCGCCACAACCAGACCAGTTTCTCCTTGGCTGCTGGACTATATTTGGTTGCTCGGTTTCGTCTGCGATCCATGCGCGGCACATGCTTGTTGCCCAGTGTAGGCGAGGTGAGATACCGCCTGGCTGTCGACCTGCCTAAGTTTGTACTCTGGCAGAAGGTATCCAGGATGCTGCCTTTCTCCTTTTTGCTGCCTCTTTGGTACGATCCCTTTAGTTGTTTGGTGACCTCAATTCTTGTCGCCATTGATACTTTCCCTTTCATTCAATCAGCATACTACTCTTTTCGCGCTCATTCTTATTTGAGGCACCACTCTCGCTTCGCGCTCATTTTATATAAGGTACGCCGTATACTTGCTATATTGGCTCAAATCTCATATCATTTCATTGTAGTTTCGACAGGTAAAGGGCGCTACAAAATGGTGAGAATTACACATTGATATCGAGAAAAAAGGTAAACTATTTTCAAAAAGAATATTCTCAGACTTATACTACCAAAATGACAAAAAAGGGGGTATAATGTTAATATTACTATAGGGGGGTATGTTTGAGAAATGTATAATTTCCCGGCTATATATATTGCAAATGGAACAGCAATACTGTTGTTATTGGTTGTTATGTTGAGCATTAGAAAGCCGCTTCATCATGGATTGTTTGAAGAAAAAATGTACTACGCGATGATCGTTATAAATATAATGCAATGTATCCTTGAAGTGGTTACTTTTTTATTAAACGGTAAGATAGAATATCGTACTCTGACGGTAGTGCTAAACGTCCTTTTGTTTAGTAACAGTCTTATTTTCTCTTTCTTCTGGACAATATATGCGGACTATAAATTGTTTGCAGATATGAGAAGAATCAGGCGGATATACCCTTTTATAGCCATACCGGCTGTGCTAATGATAATCGGTTGCTTTATAAACTTAGTGACACCTGTATTTTTTGTGATTGATGAATATAATGTGTATCAAAGAACGGATCTGTTTTTCCTTACATATGTTGTCACCTATTCTTATCTGGTATATGGGGTTGTATTGATCTCTATGTATCGTAAGAAGGTACATAAGTATTTATTTCTCCCCGCCGTTCTGTTTATGATTCCTGTTGTGATTGGAAGCGCATTGCAGTTCGCTTTTTACGGATACTCTCTTGTATGGCTTGGCGTGTCCATCGGGATGATTTGGTTGTTCATTAATGTTCAAAATGAAGCGTCTTATGTGGATATGTTGTCGGGATTGTTTAACAGACAGTACCTAAACGACATATTGTTGATGCACAGCAGAAAAGGAGATAAAGGCTCCATACTTGCCGGAATTATGTTAGACATTGATAGCTTCAAAGAAATAAATAATAAATTTGGCCATCTCGTAGGAGATGAAGCTATTTCTGCAGTTGGAAAGATATTGCATACGGCCGTAGGAAGTAAAGGGATATCATGTAGGTATGGGGGTGATGAGTTTATCATCTTAATGAAGACAGACTCTCAGAAAGAAATTATGGATATGATTGACACCGTCAGAACAAAAGCAGCATTGTTCAATGAAGCAGAAAAGACACCCTATCAGATACATTTTTCAATTGGTCACAGCACATACCAAAGCGGGCATGAATCAACAGATGCTTTCTTAAAAAGAATTGATACGGCCATGTATGAAGACAAGAGAAGGAAAATTGATGAAGGTATTATCCCCGACAGAAGATGGAGTTACTAAAAGATGATATAAGATAAACAAACACCGCAAAAGCAAAAACATTTTGCGGTGTTTTGTTGACGTCCCCGGTGTGAACTGAACACAAAATGCAGAGTCCTTTCAAGGCTCTCAAACTCATGCTATCCAACTAACATGAAATGGGTTATAATAAGATAAAAGGGGGGAGAATATTAGAGCGGTGTATAACTATCCAACTATACTTATTACAAATGGCATAGCCGTATTGTTGTTGCTGGTTGTTTTGTTGAGTATGAAAAAGCCACTGCGTCATAGTTTGCCTGAAGAAAAGATGTACTATGCCATGGTTTTTTTAAATATTCTGCAATGTTTTGTTGAAGTGGCGGCTTTTTGGGTGAACGGCAAAACAGGCTATCGCAACTTGTCGTTAGCGCTAAATGTCATTTTATTTAGCAACAGTATTATATTTGCTTTTTTAGCGACAATTTATGCAGACTATAAATTGTTTGCAGATATGAAAAGAATCAAGCGGATATATCCTTTTGTGGCTATACCGGCCATGATAACGATAAGCGGCTGCTTAATAAACTTGGTGACACCTGTGTTTTTTATGATAGATCAAAATAATGTTTATCATAGAACGGATTTGTTTTTCCTTACCTATGTTGTCACGTATTCTTATCTGGCATATGGGGTTATATTAATCTATTTGTACCGCAAGAAGGTAAATAAGTATTTGTTTCTTCCTGTTGTGCTGTTTATGATTCCTGTTGCGGCTGGTAGTTTGTTGCAGGCTTTCTTTTACGGATATTCTTTTATGTGGCTTGGCGTGTCCATCGGGATGCTTTGGTTATTCATTAGTATTCAAAACGAAGCGTCTTATGTGGATACGTTATCGGGATTGTTTAACAGACAGTATCTAAACGATATATTGTTAATGCACAGTAAAAAAGGAGATAATAATAGCTCTGTACTTGCTGGAATTATGTTTGACATTGATAGCTTCAAAAATATTAACAGTAGCTTTGGTCATCTCGTAGGAGATGATGCCATTTCTACCGTTGGAAAGATATTACATAGGGCTGTGGGCAGTAAAGGGATCTCATTTAGGTATGGTGGTGATGAGTTTATCATTTTAATGAAGACAAGCTCTCCGAAAGAAATTATGGATATGATTGATACCATTAAAGCAAAAGCAGAATTGTTCAATGAATCCGAAAAGAAACCTTATAAGTTATGTTTTTCCGTTGGCTACAGCACATACCAAAGCAAGTATGAATCTGTAGATGATTTTTTAAAGAAAATGGATGCTGCTATGTATGATGACAAGAGGAAAAAAATTAGAGAAGGAGTCATTCCAGATAGAAGATGCCATAACTAAAAGATAATATAAAATTAAAAACACCGCAGAATCCAACCGTTCTGCGGTGTTTTGCTGGCACTCCCGGTGCGAATCGAACGCACGACCCTTCGCTTAGGAGGCGAATGCTCTATCCCCTGAGCTACGGGAGCACGCCGAAGTATTGTAGCACGGGGGTTAAGGGGTCGCAAGCCGGGGAGCAGACTATTGCCCGGGCAATAGCGGCTTTATGGATTGTTCGCGTTGTGTTTTGCCCAGGAATCGCAGCAGGTTGCCGCTGTACGTCAGGGCGATCGTTTCCGGGCTGAGCCCCAAGTCGGCATAGATGGCGTCATCGCGGGCGCAGATTTCCTGTGCCCAGGCAACGTTATAATCCGGCGCGGAGCAATCGGTGCCGAACAGGAGGTTTTGCTGGATGTCGTAACCGATGGTGTGTACCTTGGTCAGCGCTTCGCGGCGGTAGATGGGCGGCGTGCCGGGCGTGATGTCGATGAACATTTCCACACCGATGTCCGGCAGACGGGATAGCGCATTTTGAAACTTTCCATATACAGCCAGGCACTCGTCACACCACGGCCAGGAGATATGTGCCAGCGCAAAGCGCAGGCCGGGCACCGTCAGCAGCCCTTCAAACCCTGCCGGCCTATTATGGAAGGAGGAGGGTTTTGCATTCCATAAGATGCCGGAATGGAACAGCAAGGGTTTGCCATGATGCGCAATGCGCGCATATACGGGCATGGCCTCCGATACACAGGGGTCATGGTGCGCGCAGATTACTTTAAAGCCCGCGATGCCCTGCGCCACGGCCTCGTCCACCTGCGCCAGGGCGTCCGGCTCGGTGGGGTCAATCCAATAGAACGGAAACCAGATGTCGCGCCCCTGCGTCCAAGTCAGCACATTGTGCAGACGCTGTGCCGGCAGAAGCGGCGCAGCCTTTTGTACTAAGTACGGTGTCGGCGGCGGGGATATGAGCACCCCTCCCGCTATGCCCGCCTCAGCTAGCCGTGAGGCCAGCGTATCAGGCTGCGGGTCAGCGCCCCACAGATGGATATGGTTGTCTAAAATCATAGTTTGTCCCTCTCTTTCTATTTGATACACCTGCCCCGAA
>JAXGRA010000027.1:0-4216 GCA_040766135.1 Christensenellales bacterium | reverse complement strand
GCTTCTTAAACGGAAAATCGAACCCCTTTTCACGTTAAGTCATGTTAAGGTACATTCGCCTCTGGACACAGGCCGTTACAACAGCCTATAATGACATCACCAATAACAATAAGGGGGATTTTATCGTGGCAAACCTAAAAGCTGGCATCATCGGTTGCGGTGGTATCGCCAATGGCAAACACTTGCCGTCCATCAAGGCGCTGGGGGGTGTGGATGTGGTAGCCTTTTGCGACCTGATTGAGGAGCGCGCTGTCAAAGCAGCCGGGGAATATGGCACCAAGGACGCCAAAGTGTTTACGGACTACCGCGAGCTGCTGAAGATGGAACTGGACTATGTATATGTCTGTACGCCCAACCGCAGCCACTCCACCATCACGGTGGATGCGCTCAACAGCGGCAAAAACGTGCTGTGTGAGAAGCCCATGGCCATCAACTACGAAGAAGCGCTCAAGATGCTCAACGCTTCCAAGAAAAGCGGCAAGCTGCTGTCCATTGGCTATCAGACGCGCTACACTGCCGACAGCCAGTATCTGAAGGCTGCCTGTGAAGATGGCCAGTTGGGCGAAGTGTATTATGCCCGAGCTAACGCCATCCGTCGCCGCGCGGTACCCACCTGGGGCGTATTTCTCAACGAGTATGAGCAGGGCGGCGGCCCGCTGATCGACATCGGCACGCATGCACTGGACCTGACGCTGTGGATGATGAACAACTACAAGCCCAAGTATGCAGTGGGCACCGTGTATCACAAGCTGAACAAGGACACCAACCAGGGCAATGCCTGGGGCCCGTGGGATCCTGAAAAATTCACCGTAGAAGACAGCGCCTTTGGCTTTATCGTAATGGAAAACGGCGCCACCATTTCGCTGTCCGCGGCATGGGCGCTGAACACTCTGGACGTGGAAGAGGCCACCTGCACGCTGTCGGGCACCAAGGGCGGCGCGGATTTCCATGACGGTCTGCGCCTGAACGGCATCAAGTTCAACCGCCAGTTTACCGAAAAACCTGAGGTCGGCGCTGCGGCCGCTTTCTATGACCGCGTCAAGATGACCCCGCAGGTAATGGAGCAGAAGGTATTTACCGATGCCGTGCGCGGCGAAGGCAAGTTGACTGTGCTGCCTGAGCAGGCCATCGTAGTCACGCGCATTCTGGATGCCATCTACGAATCTGCTAAAACCGGCAAGCCGGTGTACTTCGATTAATAAAAGAGGAGCTACGTCATGAAACGCGTTCCAGTAGCATATCAGTTGTATTCTGCGCGCGACAGCGTGGCGCGCGATCTGCCCGGCGTGTTGCGTCAGTTAAAGCAGCTGGGCTATGACGGGGTGGAGTTTGCCGGCTTTTTTGATTACAGCGCAAAGGATTTGCGCGATATGCTGGATAAGGAGGGGCTGGTACCCATATCCAGCCACTGCCCGCTTACCCCGATGCAGCAGGACATGTTTGGCACCATCGCCTATCATCAGGCGCTGGGCGTCAAGTATATCGCCATCCCGTATGTGGATGAGGAGAACCGCCCCGGCAACCCCGGCTTTGCAGAGTTGATCAAGTTTGTATACACCTTTGGTGCGCTATGCCGCAAGGCTGGGCTGCAATTGCTGTATCACAACCACGACTTTGAGTTTGCGCCGGTATCGGGCGGCTATGGTTTGGACTTCCTGTATGCATCCACCCCGGCCAAGTACCTGGCCACGCAGATTGATACTTGCTGGGTCAAGTATGCCGGGGAAGACCCTGCCGCGTACATCCGCAAATACACAGGCCGCGCACCAGTGGTGCACCTGAAGGATTATGTGGGCACCAAGGGCGAAGGTTCGCCGTATGCTTTGATTGGCAAAAAGGAAGAAAAGGTGCTGGACACCCAGCAGTTTGAGTTCCGCGCCTTCGGCCATGGCTGTCAGGATGCCAAGGCCATCGTGGAGGCCGGCATTGACGCGGGTGCCGAATGGTTTGTGGTGGAGCAGGACTTGTCCTATCACCGCACCCCACTGGAGGACGCAGCGCTTAGTCTGGATACTCTGCGGCAGATTGGCCTGAAATAACAGGTAGAAGTTATCTTTCGGTGAGCAATAAAAATCATAAAAAACGCATTTCTGTCGCTTGCCAAGGCCCCCGAACGGCCTTATACTATCGATGATTGAGACGGAGGTCTGTGGTTGCAAGCCGAAGCCAGTCGCAGGCAAAACGGCCCACGTAATCCGGGCAATGCCCCGGGGAGCATGGTGCGGCTTAGAGGTTAGCCCGGCCGGGCGAAAGCCCGAGAGAGCGGCGTGAGGGCGCTTAGGCGTTGAGCAAAGCTCCAGCCGGCGGATGTGGGGGCAAAGACCAGGTCAGCTGCGGCTCAATCGATCAATCTTTTCAGGGGGTTACCACATGTATCAGGACAAGACTCTGGTATGCCGTGACTGCGGGCAGGAATTCACGTTCACCGCAGGCGAACAGGAATTCTACGCAGAGAAGGGCTTCCAGAACGAGCCCACACGCTGCAGGGAATGCCGCCATGCACACAAGGCCAACCGCAACGCCGGCGGCCCGCGTGAAATGCACGATGCAATCTGCGCCAGCTGTGGTGTGCAGACGCAGGTTCCTTTCCTTCCCAAGAACGACCGCCCCATCTATTGCAGCGAGTGCTTTGCCCAGATGCGCAACAGGTAACCGCGCATATATCCCCTCTGCGTTCGCGCTATTCACAGGAGCCGCTGGTCGGCTCCTGTTTTGTTATTTGAACGCAGCACGCTCAAAGAGGTCTTCCTCCTGCTGTTACCGAGGCCTCAAATATCCTGGGCCAAGGCAGTGCATATCTGGCTTGTATCTGGCGTTCCCTAAACAACGGGCTGGACTGAACGGCCTGTTCCATCAGCGTATTCAGATGCTGCTCTGCTCGTTGTTTATCTTTCAGGGATAGCACATCCTCGCCCAGTGCAGCCAGCGCTGTGCGCAGCTGACTTCTTACCCGGCTTTGATAGATTAAATCATCCAGCAAACGCTCCAGTGTGAATGCCTGGTTTGCCTGTCCGTCCTGACCCAGCTGCAATTGCGCCAGGATGGTGCCCAGGGCGTTTGAAGCGGTGTTCCAGGCCGCATAGGCGCTTAAGGACAGCACATCGCAGCGGTGGGCCAATGTTTCCATAAAGCGCATTGCGCCGCCGTTGGCATATCGCACATCCAGCAGGCCCACAGGCTTGCCCCGCCGCAGCATGTCTGCCACTTGGTCGACCAAGCGCCCGTCGCGCATGGCATCGGCAACGCTATACGATGTATCCGCAGCCAACACATCCTGCTGGGGTTCTGTATCCGGCGGCAGCACAAGCAATACCTTGTCAGCCTCGTCCCAGGTTGTCAACTCAATCCCTGCAAAGGCGCAGCTGCTGCGGATGTTCTCGTCAAACGGCCTGTCCTCGTACTTGGCAACAAAGTTGTAGGATGGCCGTCCTAATGTTTCCACATACAGCTTGAGGGGGCGCTGGGCCAGGCTGGCTGCGCACAGGCAGCCGCCCTCATCCGTACCATTGTGCAGCGCGATTTTACCCGTCCCGCTGACATCGGCCATGCGGGCCCTCAGCGCATCCTGCTCCATCCTGTGGAAGCCCAGCGGCTGGGAATCCTCCTGCAACAACAGCAGGCGATCGAAAGTCCCTTCACGCAAAAAATCAATACAGTGTCGATTTACTGTATGGTTTCTTTCGCGCACCTGATGATAGGCATCTCGCATCTCCTGGGGCAGCAGAGCGGTGATGCGCTGAAGCTCCGCCTGATCCTGCGGCAAGGCGCTTAGCGCTGCCCGATGTGCTGCTTGGGAATATTCCGTTATCAGGTTGTGCCAGGCAATATCCTGCGTGCGCAGTGTGCTGATAGAGGAGCGCAGGATAACCCCGTAAGCAACAATCAGCAGCGAAGGATACGCCTGCCTGAGCGTGCGGACAAGCTGTAGCCTGTCCAATGCTTCCTTCGTTGATACATGTGTATCCCGTGAGGCAAGCAGCGAACCGTATGCCAGTTGATCCACCGACAAAATCAGAGCATCCGCATGGGCCGCGTTTTCCAACAAGAATTCACGGATTGCCGCATGATGCGAAGGCTTACGGAAATAATCCATTTGATCCGGTGCAGGCACAAGGCAATCGTGCCCCGCCATATTTAGCAGCTGCACGGGAAAACGATAGTTACAAGGCCTGGAATCCAGCGGCAGGTAGAGCACTTTCATGGCACTTTTCTCCGT
>JAXGRA010000026.1:0-4548 GCA_040766135.1 Christensenellales bacterium | reverse complement strand
ATTACTGTATTTACTCGAAAGTTCATCCTTTGCTTATTTATGTGCAAAGCAAACGCGCCGCACAAGACGGCGCGCAGGCAATGTTCATTTCAAGCGTTTTCTTATTCGCTCCCCTGAGATTCCAACACCTTGATTGTTTTTTCCAACACAGCCTTGATGGCAACGCTGGCAGGGCAGTCCACGCTGGCGAGGCTGTGGCCTGCGTTGATGGCGGCGGAGGCCTGCTTGTCATAGGGGATTTTCCCTACAAAGGGGATGCTATGCTCCTGGCAATAGGCTTCAATGGCCTGTGTATGCTGCGCGCAGGTATCGTGCTTGTTGATGCACACGCATGCTTTTGCGCCTAAGATGGCGGTGGTTTCTAATATTCTCTCCATATCGTGCATGCCGGACAGGGAGGGCTCTGCAACGATGAGCACCAGGTCCACCCCGGTGACCGATGCGATGACCGGGCAACCAATGCCGGGCGAGCCGTCAATGATGGCCAGTTTGGCATCCTGCGCGTATTTGGTAAGCGTGGCCTTGACTTCGGTGACCAGCTTGCCGGAATTGCCGCGCCCCATTTTGAGCTTCGCCGTGGAAAACACCTGGCCGTTTTGATAGAGTATCTGCTCCCCGGCGATATCATCCACCATGGTCACGGCCTCATGCGGGCACACAAAATGGCACACGCTGCAGCCTTCGCAGGCATATTCATCCACTTGATACTTCTCATCGCATGGCGTGATGGCGCCAAAGCGGCAGGTGTCAAAGCAGGTGCCGCAGCCCACGCATTTGTCCATATCAATGATGGCCTTTTGGGAGCCGTAGTAGTCCTTGCGCTCCGGCACAGCGTCCAGATTGGCTACGATGTGCAGGTTGGGCGCATCTACGTCACAGTCCGCAAAGGCGTTGGCTCGCAGCATATCGATGAAGGCAGCAGCGACGGTGGTCTTGCCTGTGCCGCCCTTGCCGCTGAGGATCAACAATTTTTTCATGCGCGCGCCTCCTTTTTGATGTCGGTCAGGAGGTCGCGGAACAACTTGGCATATTTGTCATTTGCGCATACAGCAATGTCCCCGCTGGCCCCAAACGTTGCCAGCTCCTCGCTGTACGGGATGCGGCACAGGATAGGAACGCCGTGCTCGGCGCAGAAATCCTCCAGCGCAGGATATTCTCCATCCGCTTTGTTGATCACCACGCCACAAGGCTTGCCCAGCAGGGTGGCCAGTTCATAGACCATCTTGAAATTGTGCAGCCCAAAGGCCGTGGGTTCGGCCACCAGCAGGCAGTAATCGGCCCCGCGCACGCTGTCCATCACGGTGCAGGAGCTGCCCGGCGGGCAGTCGATTACGGTCAGCTCATCTGCGCCCCCAATATAGGCCAGCGCTGTCTCAATGACGGGGGTGCCGGAGGGCATGCCCAAGTTGAGGCACCCCGTAACAACATCGATGTCGCTGCGCACGCCGCGCTCGACCGTGCCCACGGGCTTGTCGATTTCGGTGATGGCGCCTGCGGGGCATACCAGCGCACAGCCGCCGCAGGAATGGCATATCTCTGCAAACACCATGGGTTTGTCCTTGATATAGACCAGCGCATTAAAGCGGCAGAAGTTCACACACTTGCGGCAGCCGATGCATTTTTCACCGTCAAAGGTGGGCATCTTTGTGGCGACCGTCTGGGTGGTCAATTTTTCAGGCTTTAAGAAGAGCCTTCCGTTGGGCTCCTCCACATCGCAGTCGATGTAGGTGGATGTGCCGGCAGCCACCGCTAAATTTACAGCGACAAAGGTTTTGCCCGTGCCACCTTTGCCGCTTAAAATAGCTAACTTCATGAATGCTTGTGAAAGCCGGGATGAATGTCCGTCAAAAGGTTAAGCTTGCCCTCCTGAAAGGCTGCGAGGTTTTCGTCTGCTTTATCAAACGCCGTTTGATAGATTTTCACCCCGGCGGCATTTAATACATTGGCGGCATTCTGCCCGCAGCGGACGGTCAGCACGGCCTCGGCCCCGCTGTCAATGATGAACTGGGCCGCCCGCAGGCCCGCGCCCCCCTGCGACTGGGCAGCAGCGTTGGCTAAGTATTCTGTCTGCTTGCTTTCGGTGTCATGCAGCATGTAGTAGGGCGCCCGGCCAAACGACGGGCATATGTCCGTTCCTGGCTTGTTCTCGTTTACGGGTATGGCTATTTTCATTGTGTTTCTCCTTTCGTTTTTCAGCGCGTTTGCTATTGTTTTGTGGTAAATAGCATATGCTACTTACATGCTTAGTGTAATATAGTTTCCGGCATATGTCAATATAAAAAATTGTTTTGTGCCTTTCAAGCCTTCCTGATGTACGATATACAAACAACCTGCCTTTCGGAACACATCGCTGGGCAGCGTTGCTGTGCTCTTTTAGCAGGTTGGTTGAAAGAAAAGCGAAAACCGTGTCAGAACATCTTTTTACGCCACAGGAAGATAAACGCCACGATGGCTACCAGGATGCTGAACCCCACCACAATATAAAAGCCATACGGGTTATCGCCAAAGGGTACTTTGACGTTCATGCCCCACAGCGAGGAAAAAATGGTGGGGATGGACATGACCACCGTCAGGCTGGTCAACACCTTCATTACAATGTTCAGATTGTTGCTGATGACCGAAGCATATGCATCCATAATACCTGCCAAAATGTCGCGGTAGATGGTACACATTTCCATGGCCTGTCTGTTTTCAATCATGACATCTTCCAGCAGTTCGCTGGCATCCGGTGCCGAGGTCATCAGCGGCATGCGCATCATTTTTTCCAGCACCACATCGTTGCCCTTGAGCGATGTGCTGAAGAACACCAGCGATTTTTGCAGCTGCATCATCTGCAGCAGCTCGCGGTTGCGCAGGGATTTCTCCAATTGCTTCTGTACGCGTTCGCTGGCCTTGTCCACCTGCTTTAAGTAGGAGAGGAACAGCGATGCATTGCGGTACAGCAGCTGCAATATAAACCGCTGCCGCTTGTCGGTGGAAAAGCCGCGCAGGCGTTCCTCCATAAAGGCGGTAATCACCGAGGTTTCCTGCGTGGTGATGGTGATGATGACATCCTCTACCAGCACAATGCCCACAGGCACCGTGCTGTATACATAGCTACTGCCATCAGCCTCCACAAAAGGCGTGTCCACCACGATCAATGTCTGGCCGTCGTCCTGCTCAATACGCGCGCTTTCCTCCACGTCCAGCGCGGCTGTCAGGTAAGTGGGGTTCAGGTTGAACCGCGCGTTCATACCGTCCAGCTCTTCTTTGGTGGGGTTTTGCAGGTGGATCCAGGTGCCCTTCTCCATCGTGGATACTTCGCTCAGGTGCCCGTCCACCGTTTTATAGATGCGCTTCATTCAAAAACCTGCCTTTCCGCGCGCGGTGTGGGCAGGTCTACAGGTCTATTTACACCCTGCAGGACAATGGCTGCTCAGCCGCGTGTGTCATGATATAAAAGGTACTGCCGTAAGGGTCAGCTTCCACAGCCACGTCTCCTTTCTCTTTGCATGGGTGCCCGAAATGAGCATGCCCATTGTATGAATAACGTGGCGCGATGTCAACAAAAAAGATGTTGGCTGCTTACTTGTATGGTAAAATATCAGCATCAGTTATACCCCATCCATGGGAGGAAGAATGATGAACAGTAATACATCATTGATTGAGCGGCTATCTACGCAAAAGGAACAATATGACCGCGCTGTTCAGGCGCAGGAAGCGTTATGGCTGGGGCGGGGAGGCACGCCGTTGCTGCTGCATTGCGCCTTGAATGAACAGGAGCAGCAGGCGTATCCTGCCTATCATTACCTGGAAATTCATCACGATGTGGACAAGATGCTGGCCAACGGCCTGCGTGAGGCCGTGACCAGCATGAAGGGCGGGCGCGAGGCTGTGCCCTCTGTTCGCGCCAACATGGGCTGCGGCATTGTGGCGGCGTGGTTTGGCATCGTGCCGGAGCTGTTCGAGGACAAGCAGCCCTGGGTGACTCAGCACCTGCCCAAAGGCTTGCTGATGGACATGAGCGCCGATGATTTGGTCATCACGCCGGAGTTTCGCATGGCGCTGGATCATATGGCGTTCATTGCCAGGCAGCTGCAGGGCTCCGGCGTGCGGGTGTTCCCGGTGGATATCCAGGGCGCGTTTGACACCGCACATTTGGTATACGGCGATGATATCTTTTATCAGCTCTATGATGATCCGGAGTTTGTGCATCATTTGATGGACCTAAGCTGCACCGCCACCGAGCGCGCGTTTGATGCATGCCTGGAACTGATTCCGGACAGCGACAAAACCATCGCGCACTACAACAGCTATGCCATGCCGCGTGCAAAGGGCGGGCTGAAACTGTCCGAGGATACCTCCACGCTGCTAAGCCAGGCACATATAGAGGAATTCGTAGCGCCCTACATCCACCGGCTGCTGCGGCACGCCGGCGGCGGATATGTCCATTACTGCGGCCGCAATGACCATCTATACCGCTGCATCATGGCAGAGCCGCTGTGCCACGGCCTCAACTTTGGCAACCCCGAAAAACACGATATGGAGCAGGTGTTGCGGGATTGCGCT
>JAXGRA010000025.1:0-8697 GCA_040766135.1 Christensenellales bacterium | reverse complement strand
CAATATAGGGAATGTGGGCAAGCCTGCCCGTATGGCCCTGGGCGCACTCGTCATCAAGGAGCGATACGGGTTCTCAGACGAGGATACGGTGCAGGAGATACGGATGAATCCCTATCTTCAGTTCTTTCTTGGTCTACCTGCATTTCAACATGAAGCGCCCTTTGACGCAAGTACGATGACGTTGTTTCGTAAACGAATCCCGGCTGATTTGTTGGCAGATTTGAACGATTATATCATCGGTCGCTGCAATCCCTATGCAGAGGACGAGAATGCAGACGATGATCCTCCCGACAGCACTCCGCCAGATCCCCCAACTGGACAATCGGACGAAAACGCGGACGCACAAGAACTAAACGAAAGTGAACCGCCCACCAACCGGGGAACGCTGATACTGGATGCGACCTGTGTGCCGCAGGATATTCGCTATCCAACGGACATCAGTTTGCTGAATGAAGCCCGAGAGTGCCTGGAAGGCATGATAGACAGCGCATTTCCCAAAGGTCAGAAGCCCCGTACCTATCGCAAGGTCGCCCGGCGCGACTATCTGCGTTATGCGAAGAATCGCCGTCCTTCCCAGAAGTTATTGCGCAAGAGCCTGCGCAAACAACTGTCCTATGTGGCTCGCAATCTGGGGTATCTGTCAGAGGTCAAAGCCAGTTTGAGCGAGAAAGATCAGAAACAATTCCAGGTGATTGAGATATTGTATGCCCAGCAGAAACAGATGTACGAGCAGGGAAGCAAGCGCGTGGATGACCGGATTGTCAGCCTGCACCAGCCCTGGGTGCGCCCCATCGTGCGGGGCAAGGCAAAGGCAGCGGTGGAGTTTGGAGCAAAGATAGCAGTATCCCTGGTGGATGGTTATTCTCGTATTGAACACCTGTCCTGGGATAACTTTCATGAGGGAACGACTTTGCAGGAATCTGTGGAAAGCTACCGTGCGGATACCGGGGTGTATCCGGAGCGCGTGCTGACCGATAGAGCGTATCGTACCCGCGAGAACCTGCAATACTGCAAGGAGCGCGGCATTCGAATGTCGGGCCCCAAACTAGGCCGTCCGCCCAAGGACAAAGCGTTGTATCGTCAGCAACTGTTGGAAGAGCGGCTGGAATCCGGAGAGCGCAGCGCGATAGAGTCATCCTTTGGCGTGGGCAAGCGGCGCTACGGCATGAGCTTAGTGATGGAACGGTTACAGGAAACCAGCGAAGTAGCCATTCATGTCAGCATCCTGACGATGAATCTATGGAAGCGCCTGCGAGCACTTCTTTTTGCGCTGTTCCAAAGGATGCTTCGAGCGCCAGTTTGGTGCAGAAAATTGGTGGTGATGAGCATACTTTTAGTTTGGGTTGCAGAGGAGATTTAAAAACAGTTGTTGTTCAGTAGCCCCTATATTAGCTGCAAGAAATTTGTATCCTGATGCAACTTTGGCAGACCTGTATGATGAACTAACAATGCCGCCAGAACTTAGAAAAGCACATCAGGAAAACGATAAAGCAGTGATGGAATCCTATGGATTTAATTGGCGGAAGATGACAGAATCGGAGTGCGTTGCAGAGTTAATGACAATGTATCAAGATATCATTTTGAAAGAGGAAGCCCCTTAAAGCATGATAGGATATGATTTGTTCGTGGGTGCAGCCAGCGGTTGAAGCATTCGCCTGGCTGCAATTGGACATGCCCCTATTAGGGGCCTCTGCACAGAAATTGCAGAAAGGTGTCCGCACGGCGCATTATGTGATAGAATGCCCGGGTACCCATTTGAAGGAGGATTGTACGGCGATGAAGAAATTTGTACAGGAATTCAAGGCATTCGCACTCAAGGGCAATGTCATTGATATGGCCGTCGGTGTGATCATCGGTTCGGCGTTTGGCAAGATTGTAACCAGCTTAGTAAATGATATTTTCATGCCGCTTATCAGCCTGATGACCGGCGCAGGCAATGTGTCGGGGCTGTTTGTGCTGCTGGGCGAGAACACCACGGGCGCGCCCATCCTGACGGTGCAGGCCGCCAAGGATGCCGGCATTGCCACCCTCAACTACGGCCTGTTTATCCAGACCGTCATCGATTTTTTCTTGATGGCGCTGTGCATCTTTCTGTTTGTGAAGCTCATCAGCAACCTGCGCAAGAAGCCCGAGGCCCCCGCCCCTGCGCCCGAACCGCGCCTGTGCCCGTACTGCAAGCAGGCCGTGGCCGATGATGCCACCCGCTGCCCGCACTGCACAAGCCAGCTGGATGTGGTGACGGCATGAGGGGATACACGCATTATTTCTGGGATTTTGATGGCACCCTGTACGACACCTATGGCCTGATTACGGATTTATGCATGGAGGTGCTGGCGCATTGCGGCATTTCCGCCCCCCGCGATGAGGTGCTGCGCTTAGCCAAGGGCAGCATGGGCGATGTGTTCACGGCGTACTGCCAGGATGCGGATGAGCATGAACTGCGTGGGTTGTACAACCAGGTCAGCGAAAAGGCCGGGCTGTCCGGCATGCAGCTGTATCCGGGGGCGGAGAAGTTTTTGCGCATGTCGCGCCTGCAGGGCGTGCAGCACTATCTGTACACCCACCGCGACAATGCCGCCATTGCGGCGCTCAAGCGCGATGGGCTGTACCCGCTGTTTACGGATTTTATTACCAGCGAGGACGGCTTCCCGGCCAAGCCCGCGCCCGATGCGCTCAACCATCTGATGCAGCGCTACTCGCTCAACCGCAGGGACTGTGTGATGGTGGGCGACCGTGCGATGGACTTGGACGCGGCAAAAAACGCCGGGATGGACGGCGTTTTGTTTGATCCGGATGGGTTCTATCACGATTACCCTGCGCAGCATCGCTTTGCAGACTATGTATCCATGCAAACGCTGCTGAAAGTTACGGCTCCAATATGATGGCGCAGGCCTCCTGATGGTCTGCCAGCCAGGCTTGCACCTCCTGAAGATCCAGGGGGTGCGTTTTTTGTCCGTCGCCCAGCGCGCCATCAGCCCACGCGGCAGGGATGGCAACCCCGCGCAGGTAGAAGCGCGCGGTGGTGGGCGCGGCGGCGGGCGGCACACGCCCTAAGCGCGGCGACAGCCCGGCGGCGCCGGACATCGCGTCCAGCAGGTCAGTAAACACCGCGTGCCCGGTGGGACGGCTGCCTGCGCCCTGGCCCATGAACCCGGCGCGGCCCAAAAACGGGCTGGTGACTTCAATCAGGTTTAATGAGCCGCTGATACCGGCCAGCGGCGTCAGGCGCGGCAGGGCGCAGGGGAACACAAACGCCGCCACGCCCCGGCCCTCGCGCCGGGCAGCGCCCAGCAGCTTGACCTCATACCCGTGCTGCGCCAGGGCGGCGATGTCCTGATCGCGCACGCGGGTGATGCCCTCGCAGGGGATGTCCTGCTCCGGCACGCTGCCGCCAAAGGCCACGCAGCACAAGATACGCAGCTTGCGCCGGGTGTCGTAGCCCGCCACGTCGTCCCGCGGGTCGGCCTCTAAATACCCCAGCGCGCTGGCGCGCTGCATCATAACCTCGTAGGTATTCCCCTCCCGCATGCCGGTCAGGATAAAATTGCAGGAGCCGTTGAGGATGCCCTTGATGGAGGTGATTTCGCCTGCGCGCTCCAGCGCGCGCAGGGGCTTGAGCAGCGGCGTGCCGCCACCCACGCTGGCTTCATACAGGAATGCAGCGCCATGCTGCGCGGCCAGCGCATGCAGCTCTTCCATGTGCCGGCTGACCAGCGCCTTGTTGGCGGTGATGAAGTGCTTGCCGTGCGACAGCGCCGACACCGCCATCTCGTAGCCCAGCGCGCTGTCGTTGATGGCATCCACAATGGCATCGGTCGTGGTGTCATTAATGATGCGATGCGGGTTGTCGGTCAACAACCCCTCGCGCGGCATCACTTTGCGCTGTTTGTGCATATTGCGCACCAGCACCGCGCCCAAATCCATCGATATACCGGTCAGGGCGGATACGCGCGATTTCTCGTGCTCGAATACTTCATAAAAGCCCTGGCCTACTTCGCCCAGGCCCAGCAGCGCAATGCGTTTCATCCCATGCGTTCCAGCGCTTTCTGAGCGATTTGCACGGCGTTGGTGGCAGCGCCCTTGCGCACGTTGTCGGCCACCACCCACAGGTTGACGCCGCTTTTGACGCTGAAGTCGCGCCGGATGCGCCCCACGAACACCTCGTCACGGCCCTCGGCCAATATGGGCATGGGGTATACATTGTTCTGCGGGTCGTCCATCAGCACCACGCCCTCGTGGGCGGCAATGCGCCCGACCAACTCGTTTAGGTCAAATTCCTTTTCCAATTCCACGTTGACGCTGACGCAGTGGCCAAAGCGCACCGGCACGCGCACGGTGGTGGCCGTGATGGGCAAATCCTTTTCGTGCAGGATTTTGCGCGTCTCGTCGATCATCTTGTGCTCCTCGCCGGTATAGCCATCGTCGCGGAAGCTGTCGATGTGCGGCAGGATGTTGGCGTGGATGGGGTGGGGATAGAACTCATGCTTGTTTTCGTCCAGATCGTTCAGGCCTTTGATGCCGGAACCCGACACCGCCTGATAGCTGCTGTACACCACGCGCTTTAGGCCATAGGGCTTGAGCGCGTGCAGCGGCGGCATGCACTGGATGGTGGAACAGTTGGGGTTGGACACAATGCCTTTTAGCGGAATATCATCGGCGTTGACCTCCGGCACCACCAGCGGGATATCGGGCTGCATGCGGAAAGCGCTGCTGTTATCCACCACCAGCGCGCCGGCCGCGGCTGCGACGGGCGCATACTGGCGGCTGACGCTGCCGCCGGCCGCAAAAAACGCAATGTCCACGCCCTCAAACGTGGCCTGGGCTAAGTTGCCCACGGTGTATTCCTGTCCGTTCCAGGTAATTTGATGCCCGGCCGAACGCTCGGACGCCAGCAGGGTGAGCGTGCCCACGGGGAAGTCCCGCTCGGCCAGCACCTGCAAAATGGTGGAGCCTACCAGCCCGGTAGCGCCTACAACAGCAACATGTACGTTTTTCATGCTTCCTCCTGTACAAAGGCCTTGTATATGGCCCGGATGGCATTTTCAAAGTCCTGGTTGTCTACGCCGATTAATATGTTCAACTCGCTGGACCCCTGGGAGATCAGCCGGATGTTGACCTTGTCATCGCCCAGCGCGCGGAATACGCGCGCGGCCGATCCGGCTGCATGGATCATGCCCTGCCCCACCACGGCAATCAGCGCGATGGAGGGCATGGACACCAGCGCATCCGGCGAACAGTAAATGCGGATTTCTTCCAGTATCTTGCGCTCCTTGCCCGATATATCGGCCTGCGACACAATCACCGACACGCTGTCGATGCAGGAGGGCATGTTTTCGATGGGCACCTCGTTGCTTTCAAACACGCTGATGAGCTTGCGCAGGAAGTCCCCCTCCTCGCGCAGGCGCGTCTTTTCCACGTTGATAACGCGGAAATCCTTCTTGCCCGCAATGCCGGTGACGATGGTGCCCTTGCGCTCGGTCTGTTCGGGCACGATCAGCGTGCCGGGATCCTCCGGCCGGTGGGTGTTGCGAATGTGGATGGGGATACCGGCCTCGCGCACGGGGAAAATGGCATCCTCCTGCAGCACCTGTGCGCCCATGTAGCTTAGCTCCCGTAGCTCGCGGAAGGTGATGCTGTGGATGGGGCGCGGGTTGGGCACGATGCGCGGGTCGGCCATCAAAAAGCCCGACACGTCCGTCCAGTTTTCGTACAGGCTGGCGCGCACGCCGCGGGCGATGACGGCCCCGGTGATGTCGCTGCCGCCGCGCGCAAAGGTGATCAAATTGCCCTGCGCATCCGCGCCGTAAAAGCCGGGGATGACCGCGCGCTCATGGTCGTTTAAGCCCACGCGGATGGCTTCATAGGTGGCGGCCTCGTCCATGTGGCCGGAAGGGTCAAACACAATGAGGTCGCTGCTGTCCACAAACGGGAGATCCAGATACTCCGCCATCAGGCGCGCGCACAGATACTCGCCACGGCTGGCGCAGTAATCACGGCTGGCTCCGGCGCGGATGCGGGCTTCTATCTGATTCAGCTCAGCGTCCAGGTCCAGCGTCAGGCCCAGCGTGCGGTGAATGTCGCGGTAGCGCGCCGCGATGATGGAAAACACATCCTCAAAGCCCAGCCGATGGCTGGCCAGCTGGTAGCACATCAGCAGCATGTCGGTAATCTTGTGATCCTTGCTATCGGCCTTGCCGGGGGCCGATACCACCACGTACCGGCGGCGTTCATCGGCCCGGACGATATCGCCCACCTGCACAAAGCCCTGCGCATTGGCCACCGAGCTGCCGCCGAATTTGGTTACAATTGTGTCCACATGTCCTCCTCTGAATAAAAGCACCCATCCAATCAGGACGAGTGCGCCTCGTATTCCACCTTAAGGGGAGTTGTGCCGGTAACGCTGGCAGGCGCCGGGCCTTACTATGATTTGGGGCCGGTGCTCCAAGGGGGTGTTCGCCGGTGTGTTGCCGGGCAAGCCTTACAGCCGGTGGGCTTGCTTCTCTGTCGGGCGCAACGGGTACTCGTCCTCATCCACGCACACCATATCATAGATGCGCCGCTGCACGCTGTCAATGTATATCCTGCATTTTGTGTGTATTTACTGCATTTTGTGTGTATTTTACAAATAAAATAGTATTACACATGTTTTATATAGGAAAGTCAATTGCATTTAATAGTTTTTTACCGTAACAATAAATATGAAGTCGTGATTGTAAAATTCTGAGAAGGTTTATTGTCGTGCAGACCATGCACTGCAGGAACAAGCATTGGCTTGTATGTTACATAACCATAGGCAAGTTTCTTGAACTATAATCATAATGATGAATATAAATATGAAAGTATTTCGTATAAATCATGAAAGGGAAGAATTCAATGAAGTTTCGAAGAGTCCTAACAACGCATTTATTAGGTTTGCGCAAGAACGGGATGCGAAGCGAGTATGTGCGGGAAAATTTGGAAATGTATTCGCTTTTATTGCCAGTCCTGATCTTGGTTTTCATTTTCTGTTACATCCCCTTATATGGATTGGTGATTTCGTTTCAGGATTATTCGCCAGGTGCCCCGTTTGTTGGAGAAGGCGTCAAGTGGGTCGGACTAAAACATTTTGTTAATTTTGTCTCTAGCAAGTATTTCTATAGAATTTTGCGCAATACGTTGGTCTTGAACTCGTTAAACCTTATCTTCGGATTCACGGCACCAATTATCTTTGCACTTCTGGCCAATGAAGTAAAGCGTCCGAAAATCAAAAAGCTTGTGCAAACTGCGAGTTATCTGCCGTATTTTATTTCTTCGGTCGTTGTAGCCGGCATGGTGATCTCATTTATCAGCACGGATGGTATCGTCAATCAAATTGTCCAAATGTTGGGCTTTGCGCGACAGTCATTTCGTACGGACTCATCCAAGTTTCCAATAATCTATACGATTACGAATGTTTGGAAAAATTTTGGCTTCGGTTCTATTTTGTACTTTTCCACCTTGTCATCCATTGACCCCGCGTTGTATGAATCAGCTAGTATAGATGGCGCTGGACGTTTTAAACAAATGTGGCATATTTCGCTTCCGGGGCTAAAAAACGTTATTGCGATTACCTTGATTCTGCAAATCGGCTCAATTTTATCAACAAACACAGAACTGATCCTTTTGCTTTATCTTCCCGCTACTTATGAGACAGCTGATGTAATCGGGACGTATATTTATCGCTTGGGTATCGAAGGTGGTCAATTTAGCTACACCACAGCGGTGGGTTTGTTCATGTCGTTGATTGGTTTTCTGCTGACGTTCTTTGCCAATAAGATTAGCAACAAACTCACAGGCTATGGCATGTGGTAATCTCATCATTTGAAAATATTGTTAAGGAAGGGGAAACGCTACGTAGTTTCAATAGAAGCGTAAGCGATGAGAATAAATGAGTAGAAAAAACAGAATTAAAGAAGGAAGCAAGATTGGTACGTTTCTGATTTATGTGTTCATGGCACTAATATGCTTTATCACGTTATACCCTGTCTACAATGTACTGGTTCTTTCGTTAAGTGATCCTATGGAAGCGGTAACCATGAAAGTCTACTGGTGGCCGAAAGGTTTCTACTTGGGTAGCTATAAAATCTTGTTTGAGGATCAGAGCCTATGGCGTGCATACGCGAATACGATTATGTATGCTTCCGTCAATACGGCTTTAATGCTTGTGACCTGCACGATAGCGGCTTATCCGCTGACCTACAAGAATCTTTGGGGCAGGAAATTCATCAACTACTTTTTGATTGTTCCTATGTATTTCAGCGGCGGCCTGATTCCCAATTTCTTGCTGATTACAAAACTTGGTCTTTATTCCAGCCCGCTTGCGCTGATTTTGCCCACTTGTTTTTCAATCTGGTATATTATCCTGACCAAATCCTATTTCAGCTCTTTGCCCGAAACCTTGCGCGAGGCGGCAAAGATTGACGGAGCCAATAACTATCAGATCTTGCTACAGATATATTTACCGATGTCCAAGGCCATTTTGGCGGTCATCGCGGTATATACGATCGTCGGCGTTTGGAACAGTTGGTTTTATGCTAGCGTTTATTTACCGACGACGACATGGCAGCCACTACAGCTTTATCTAAGACGAGTCCTGATTCAAATGACAGTTGATCTTACAAAGGACTTGGGGAAAGAAGCTGCAGAGGAAGCTGCTAAACGAAATTTGTCTAGTTTGCA
>JAXGRA010000024.1:0-14153 GCA_040766135.1 Christensenellales bacterium | reverse complement strand
TTATGGCCGCCTGTCCGGCCAGAACTTAGACGACCTGGACGCCGGCGCACGCGTAGACGTAGATGAGGGCAAGCGCCACCCCGCAGATTTTGCGCTGTGGAAGGCTGAAAAGCCCGGCGAGCCTGCCTGGGACAGCCCCTGGGGGCGCGGCCGCCCGGGCTGGCACATTGAGTGCAGCGCCATGAGCATGACCTATTTGGGCGAAACCTTTGACATCCACTGCGGCGGGCAGGATTTGATGTTCCCGCACCATGAAAACGAAATCGCGCAAAGCGAAGGCGCCACCGGGCAACCGTTTGTGCGCTACTGGATGCACAATGGTTTCCTGAACATCGACAACCGCAAGATGTCCAAATCCCTGGGCAACTTCTTTACCGTACGCGATATTCTCAAGGAATACGAGGCCGAGGACATCCGCATGTTCATGCTGTCGGCGCATTACAGAAGCCCGCTGAACTTCAGCCGCGAAATGATGGCGCAGGCCCGCGCCAGCCTGATGCGGCTGTACACCGCGCGCGACCGGCTGGACTTCCTGCTGGCGCACGCGCATGATGGCGAGCCTTCCGCTGAGGAGCAGGAGTTCATCGTTCGCACTGAAGCGGCGCTGCCCAGCTTCTATGAAGCAATGGACGATGACCTCAACACCGCAGGGGCCCTGGGCGTTATGTTTGAGCTGGTATACGATATCAACACCGTGCTGGCCGAAACCTCCAGCCGCCGCGCGGTGGAAGCCGCGCGCACCGCACTGCTGGCCATGGCCGATGTGCTGGGCCTGCTGGTCAAGAAAGCCGATGCCCTGCCCAGTGACATCCAAACACTGGTGGATGAGCGTGCTCAGGCCCGCGCCAACCGCGACTGGAAAAAGAGCGATGCCCTGCGCGATGAGCTGATTGCACGGGGTTACACTGTGGAAGACACCAAGCTGGGCCAGAAAATAACCAGGGCAGTCTAAGGATCGCCTGCAGGCTGATCGCATGAAGCGCCGCATTGTTTCTGTTTTGATTGCGCTGCTCAGCGCCGCCTGTGTGGTATTGCTGGTGCTTGTCCTGATCCCCGCCGTTCGCAGCGCATTGCCGCGCCCGTGGGCGGCGGTTTCCTTTGCGCCCGCACCGGATACAACGCCCGCGCTCCCCACCCCGAACCCCCAGGGCATCCCGATTAATACCGCCACGCTGGAACAATTGCTCACCCTGCCCGGCATCGGCCCCGTCACCGCCCAAGCCATCATTGATGCGCGCGAAGTACACCCCTTTTTATATCCAGAGGATTTGAAAGCCGTGCCCGGCATCGGGGACAAAACGTTGGAAAAGATACGGGATTTGATCAGGGTGCCGTAGCAGACGGATGGATAAGTACGCTATAGGCACAGGAGAAAACCTATGCATCCAATCATCACCGCAACACATGAATTGCTAAAACCAGGTGGCTTTGACCTGGCCCTGTGCGGCGGCTTTGCCATAGAGTTGTTTCTGAACCGCACCGTGCGCATGCATGGGGATGTGGATGTGTCCGCATGGTGGGAAGAGCGTGACAGCATTATCCTCTACATGCAAAGCTTAGGCTGGCAGGTGTACGAGCTGTGCGGCGGCGGGCTGGCCCATCGAATAACAGACATTGCACAACAGTTCCGAAGCAGACGGAATATTTTCTGCATGACGGATGCGTGCAATAACGTGGCGCTTACCAAAACTGATGAGTTGGACATGTACCAAGTATCGTTTGACCCGTGCAATCTGGAGCACCTGACCTTCATCGAGTTTCTGTTCAACCATAGGCAGGACGGTCGTTTCCTGTACGCGCGCAACAAGGCTATATCTCTTCCGCTGAAAGAAGCCATATTGTCCCGCAATGGCATCCGCTATCTGGCACCGGAGTTGGTGCTGCTATACAAATCAACCGACCCTGACCGGCCAGGCTATCAGCTGGATTATGATGCAGCGATGGCGGCCCTTTCACCCGTGCAAAAGGGTTGGCTATACACCGCACTTCAAACCATGTACCCCGGCGGCCATCGCTGGCTGCCCGCGCATTGATTCATGAATCGGAGGATACCATGCAAGAAGCCAACAACCCATATACCTGGCTGCATAATTACTGGCGTGCCGACCTGCACATCAGCTACCCCATCACGCAGGTGGAATAGACCGTATCAGCACTCTTGCCCCAGGAAAACGCCAACTTCGGAAATAATATCGCGCCAACTCCGGAAACATTTGCTCAATATGATAAAAACATCCGCCGAATATGTTCCAGCGGATGTTTTTTATCAGACGAATCAGCTAATAATTCTCTTACTTGAACGCCTTGCCACAATATGGGCAGAAGGAATAGGTGTTGCCGGTGGGCAAGTTTTTGCCGCAATGCGGGCAGAACTGGAAGGAGCCGCTGGGCGATCCGCCCGGTATGTTGGGGAACAAGGCAGGTGCTGTGGTAACAACAGGCTGCTGCACTTCCCACTGGCCGCTCACTGCCCGCGCCGTGACCCAGCCTCGGCGCAAAGAATATTGGTTGACTGCGGTGCGCGGGTCATGGAACTCCACCTGCACAAAGCCATTTTCCGCGCCATACATCTTTACCTCGGTGTAGTTGGGCACGTTGTACCTGGCCTCCACATAATCCCGGCCGGGGCCCCAGTACACCTTGGCGGCGCTGGTCATCACGGTGGTGCCCAGCAGCTGCTCCTGAGGCACAAGGTTGATATCAATTGCAATACGCTTGAGCCCCGTATACGCGCGAAACTTTTTGCCAATGGCAGAAAAGTCCACCTCCACCCACCAGATATCGTTGACATGATCCCAGGCCGCGCTGATTACCTGCACCTGCGCGATCTGCCAATCCTTCTGGAAGTACGTGCCTGGCTCGTCATACTGCGTGCCGGGGCCGGTGCGCGTAGACAGCCGTGAAAGCAAACCGGCCATCAGGCCATCGGCAGCCGCCGGAACAGCCACACACAGGCACATGAACAACGCCAGCAACCGAAGCAAACAACGCTTCCCTTTCATGATCATTTCCACCTTTCTTTACCATGATGGCAAATATTGAATGTCTGCAACCATGATAGCATGGCAATATTGAGTCCGCAATCACATTATGATGTTGATTTTTCTTAATATAAAAACTTCCATTTCCACCCAAACATAAGCAGCACGCCACATTGACAGCATCGCGCGCTTTCCATTACACTGCATTCGGAACAATATAAAGGAGAGTTTTCAATGAAAAGATCAGCAGCATTATTCGCGATACTGGTTTTATTATCCGGGCTTTTTCTGTCTGGAACAGCCGGAGCCACACCCCTGACCATCGTGGGCGAGGTCACCGTCACCGAGCACCGGGCTGTCAACCTGCGCAGCGGGGACAGCGTTGATTATAGCATCATCGGTACGGGCAAGCCCGGACAGCTGTTCCAGACCACCGGCAAGACCGCCAACGGCTGGTATGAGATTATCACGCCCGACAACCAGATTGCATACATCAGCGGCAAATTGGTATATTACAAGCCTTTCTCAACGGCCAGCAGCGTCAACATGGCGCCGCAGCAGCCAACCTATCAGGCGCCGCAGCCCCAGCCCAAGCCGCCTGCCGCTGCCTCCAACACCTATAACTACCCCACCAACCCCAACCGCATTTCCGGCATCAACAACCTGCCCGGAACGGTGGAGTTTTCCTACAACGGCGACGCCATCGCCGTCTATTCCGGCCCGGGCACGCACTATGCGCGTGTGGCCAACGGGCAGGCGCGCTTGGGCGGCGGGCGCATCAAAATCTGGGGCACCGACGGCGATTGGGCCATGATTGGCTATGGGCTGAGCAACAACCTGTACCGTATCGGCTACATCCCGGCCAGCGTGCTCAGCCCATATGTCTCTATGCAGCCTATTTCATTCAGCTACCGGGAAGTGACCGTCATCTCCCCCGCCAGCCTGACGGACGACCCGATCGTTCACCCCACCTGGATGTTTGAAATCCCCGTGGGCACCCGGGTGACGCTGCTGGCGTATGAAACCTTTGTCGGCCACTGGGCTTATATCGAAACCTATTATGAGGGGCAACCCATCCGCGGGTTTATCAACCGCATCCGAATCTCCGATGGTTCAGCATCCGCCAGCGCGCCTGCTCCATCCAACACACAGCCGAAGCAGTATGTGCCCTGCCCGCAGGAAACCGTCTACATCAGCGGAAATGGCGTGCTGCCTGCATATAAGCGCTTCAGCTACAACGGCGACCCGCAAGGCATCTATTCCGGCCCCGGCACGCACTACTATCGTGCGGCCAATGGGCGCGCCACCATGGGCGGCGGTAGCCTGATGGTATGGGGGACGACCAACGGCTGGGCCATGATTGGCTATGGGCTGAGCAACAACCTGTTCCGCATCGGCTACATGCCGGCCAGCGCGCTGCCCTATGATGTGTGCGTCCCGGAAATCGTGTTCAACAGCCAGACGGCTACCATCACCTCCACCGCCGCAGTAACCGATGACCCCATCATTCATCCCACCTGGATGTTCGAGCTGCCCGCCGGCACCACCGTAACGCTGCTGGCCTATGAGAACTTTGCAAACCACTGGGCTTATATCGAAACCTACTATGAAGGCCAGCCCATCCGCGGGTTCATTAACCGGGAGAGGCTGCGAGTAAACTGATCGCAGGCACGGGCGATAAGCAAGCGTTTATTCAGTTTCTATAATAAATTACCATTTATGTTGAAATACACAAAAAACCCCCGCCTGCCAACGGCCAGCGGGGGTAAATCTTGTGAATTTCAGGGGGAATCTTACTCGTCCTCGTCCTCGTCCTTCTCTGCGCTTTCGATGATCTTCTTGGCCACGTCGCCGGGCACTTCTTCATAGCGCTCAAACTCCATGGTGAAGCTGCCGCGCGCCTGGGTCATGGAGCGCAGGTCGGTTGCGTACTTGAACATTTCGCCCATGGGCACTTCGGCCACCACCTGCTGCAAGCCGTCCACCTGGTTCATACCCATGATGCGGCCGCGGCGCTTGCTGACGTCGCCCATGATATCGCCCATGTACTCATCGGGCACCAGCACTTCCACGCGCATGATGGGCTCCAGCAGCACGGGGTTGGCTTCCATACAGCCTTTTTTATAGGCGATACGGGCAGCGGTGCGGAACGCCATTTCGGAGGAGTCCACCGCGTGGTAGCTGCCATCGTACAGCTTGGCGCGCAGACCCACCATCGGATAGCCTGCCAGCACGCCCTTGGTGATGTTCTCGCGTAGGCCTTTTTCCACCGAGGGGATGAAGTTGCGCGGCACCACGCCGCCCACAACGGCATCGACAAACTCAAAGTCCACGTTGGTGTCAGGCAAGGGGCTGAACTCAATCCATACATCTCCAAACTGCCCGTGCCCGCCGGTCTGCTTTTTGTGGCGACCCTGGCAGGACACCGTCTTGCGAATGGTTTCGCGGTAGGGGATGCGCGGATCTTTCAAGGTAGCCTGCCCGCCAAACTTGCTGGCCAGCTTGGCCGAGATCACGTCCAGATGCAATTCGCCCTGGCCGGAAAGGATGGTTTCGGTCGTCTCAGCATTCTTTTCCAGCTTGATGGAGGGGTCTTCCTCGGTCAAGCGGGCCAGGCCGGTAAACACCTTGTCTTCCTCGCCCTGCTTGGTGGCATACACAGCCTTGGAGAAGCTGGGCACCGGGTATTCAATGGCCGCGTAGCGAATCAATTGGTTAGGGTCGCACAGCGTATCGCCGGTGGCAGTGTTTTGCAGCTTGCTGAGCGCGCCGATATCACCAGCATTCAACACCTGCACGTTGGTCTGCTTTTTGCCGCGCTGGATGTACAGGCCGCCGGATTTCTCAGCCTTTTCGCTGCTGGCGTTATACAGCGCCGTGGCGGGCGTCAGGCTGCCCGACATCACGCGCACCAGCGACAGCTTGCCCACAAAGGGGTCTGCGATGGTTTTGAATACAAACGCGCTGAACGGCTCATCGTTGTTGCACACGCGCTTGGCTTCTTCGCCGGATTTGGGGTCAACGCCCACAGCAACCGTATCCTTGGGAGAGTTGGTGTAGGACACCATCATATCCATCAGTGCAGCGATGCCCACGCCGGTCAGCGCAGAGCAGCACACCACCGGTGCGATCTTGCCGCTCTTCATGCCGGCACGGAAGCCCTTGCGCACTTCTTCAGGCGTCAGCTCGCCCTCTTCAAAATATTTTTCCAGCAGTTCGTCATCAGCTTCGGCGGCGGCCTCGGTCATCTCGGCCATGGCTTCCTCGATGGCGGCAGACATGCTGTCCGGCACCGGCACTTCCTTGAGCGCCTTGCCGCTGCCTTCCCAAGCCTTGTTTTCCAGCACGTTCACCACGCCGGTAAACTTGGGGCCCGCACCAATGGGCACAATCAGCGGCACAACGGAGGTGCCGTATTTTTCACGCAGCTCGTTCAACACCTTGGTAAAGTCCGCATTTTCGCGGTCCATCTGATTGACGATAAACATGCGGCCCACGCGGTTTTGTCCGGCATAGTCCCATGCCTTTTCAGCGCCCACCGTCAGCCCGGACACCGAGCCCACCACGATGGCGGCCGTCTGCGCTACGCGTAGCGGCCCAAAGATTTCGCCGATAAAGTCAAAGTAGCCCGGCACGTCCACCAAGTTCAGCTTGGACTTTTTCCATTCCACCGGCGCCACTGCCGCGCTGATGGAAATGCCGCGCTTGATTTCTTCCGGGTCAAAGTCCGTAACGGTGCCGCCGTCCTCTACCTTGCCCTGGCGGTCAATCGTGCCGGCAGCAAATAGCATAGCCTCCGTCAGCGTGGTCTTGCCCTCGCTGCCGTGACCCAACAGCGCAATGTTCCGTAAGTCCTGTGTTCCATAGTCAGCCATGTCTGTTCCCCCTGTGAGTATATTATCCAAGTACATCGTTTACACAAGGTATATTCTATCACACGCCCGCGCTTCACACAACCGCAGCAGAGACATTAAAACGATTTTGCTCACAGCAAACGCCCACCTCCCCGTTTCCGGAAGAGGCGGGCGTTTTTATGGGTGGTTGCTTTGGGAAGTTATGCTTCCTAAACCATTAGGCCATTATTTGCCGGCAATCCAGGCGTCCATCTGCTCCTGCACAGCGGCGACGATCTTTTCAGCGCCGTTGGCCTTCAGCTTGTCGCGGAACTCCTGTACGAGGTCTTCCACTTCCTCCTGGGAAGCGGCCTGTCCCCTGGCCAGTTCCATCTGGTATTCCATCACGATATTGGTGCAAGCGGCAATCTCGTTAACCACCGGGGTGGTATCAAACACAAAGCCCAAGTGCTTGGGTTTGATGCAAGCCTCGTTGTATTCCATCATACGCTTGAGCATGATGCCGTCCGGGCCGCTCAAGGCTTCAGGAGCCTCCACAATGATCAGGTTGCCAAAGGAAGCACCGTACCAGTAGTAGTATGCACGGTTGGAGCGATCCTCATTGATGGTACCTTCAAAGGTCATCTTGCCCTCGGCATCGCGCTTGTAGTGGATGCCTTCCACGCCAAAGCGAACCATGGTGGCCACGTAGGGATCGGTGTTGACCAGGTTGAGGAACATCATCGCGCGCTCTGGGTTGGCGCAGTTGGCCGAGATAGCAGTGCCGGCGGAGAAGTAGTTGTTGGTCTCTGTCCACAGGTGTTCACTTATCTTCATTTTGGTAGTGAACTGGTCAGAATACAGATGATCCGGAATGTAGGTGTAGCCCCAGCCCGAATATGCAAATAAACTGCCATCATAGTACCAGTCCCGCATGTTGGCATAGTCATAGGCATATAGCCCTTCCTCTACCATGGCTTGCTTTTGCAGACAGAAATCCAAGAATTCCTGTGTGTCGTAGAAGTTGACAACTTGGTCGCTGGTGTAGCCTTCCAAGTCCATAATGCCGTCGATGTTACACACGGCCAGGTAACTGTCGTTCAGGAAGGTCTCAAAGGCAAAGTAGTACGGATACAGGCGGTTGACATCCCACACGATGGGACGATCGGCCCATTCGGGCTTGTCGGCATCGCGCTTGGCCTTTGCTTCACGGAACAGCTCGCCCAAGTCACGGAAATTACGATACTGATACTTTTCCACGTCAATATCATACTTTTCAGCCATGTCCGCATTATAAATTAGCGACATGAAATAGCCATTGTCCTTCAGCGAAGGAATGCCGTAAATTTCCCCGTTAATTTTCATGGCTTCCCAGATTTCGTCCGGGAACAGCGCCTTGGTCTCGGGGGCTACTTCGTCCAGCAGCTTGGTAATGGGATAGAATGCGCCACGCTGTGCTTCTATCACATAGTCAGACTTAGACTGGGCACCAAAGCCGATGATGCCCAAGTCCTGCCCGGAGGCAATCATGGTGCCCATCTTCGACACCCAGTCGCCGCTGCTCATGAACATAAAGTTGACTTTCATGTTCAACTTTTCTAGGAGATATTCGTTGAGCTTGTCGTTGACAGTCTGTTGGTCCATCTGGGGCTGTGCGCCAACATACCAGTCGATCTCCACGTACGGCAGATCGGCCGCTTGTGCCATGGGCAGCAAGCCTGCCATCAGCACCAAGCTGAGGAAAAAGATAACCAGTTTCTTCATAGGGGTACCTCCCATATATTTTTCTTACCGCATACATGCGGTAGAATTCGGATTTTCATCGGGCTGTCATCAGCCCTTCACGCTGCCTATGGTCAACCCCTGAACAAAGAACTGCTGGAAGTAGGGATAGGCCAGTATAATAGGCAGGATAACAATAATGGTGCAGGCCATGCGCAGGTTCTGGTCAGGCAATGTGCGCATTAATTCCATGCCGTCCGGAGTTCCTGCAATTGCCGCATTTTGTTTCAGGAATTCAATATTGTTCTGAATCTGGTACAGCAGTGTCTGCAACGGCACCAAGCGCGGATTGCTAATATACAGCATGCCCGTAAACCAGTTGTTCCAGCGTGACACTACATTAAACAGGCCAATGGTAGCCAGCCCCGCCTTGTATAGCGGGAATACAATGGAGAAAAATATGCGAAAATGACCCGCACCGTCAATACGCGCTGCTTCAAACAAACTGTCTGGAATGGTGGTCTGAATAAATGTGCGCAGGATAATAACGTTATACGCGCTCACCAGCGATGGCAGCAGGAAAATCCACACTGTATTGCCAATGCGCAGGTAATTGACGTTGAGAATATAATGCGGTACCAGTCCACCAGAAAACAGCATGGTAAAGAATAAAAGCCAAGTAAATGCTTTACGATGCTTAAAGTTGCGCTGCGCGATGACATAGGCGTACAGGCTCATCACGCTCAGGCTCATCAAAGTACCAGCAATGGTATAAAAGATCGTAATGATATAGGAGTTCACAACCTGATCACCCATTTTGAGCAGGTATGCATAGCCTTCTAATGACCATTCTGATGGCGTAAAGGAAAATCCGTTGCTAGCAATGGAGGCTTCACTGGAGAAGGAAACCACAACCACCAACGCCATCGGGATAATCATCATCAATGATAGTAGGCACAACAGCACAGTGAACGTAACATTCCAGCCCGTGCTAATGCGTAAAAAGCGGTTGACCTGTGCGTGCTCCAACTCCAGACGCTTTTTTTCCAGCCGTTGTTGACGGCGTGTTAATGTGTTGCTCATTGCCGTCTCTCCTTAAAACATCGCGCTGTCCGGGTCAATGCGGTTGACGATAGCATTGACCGCCAGCGTAATCACTAAGCCCACTACAGACTGATACAGACCGGCAGCCGTGGACATGCCCACGTTGCTCAACTGCGTCAGTCCCCGGTAGATGTAGGTGTCAATAACGTCCGTCACCCCGTACAATCGTCCGGTGTTTTTTGTCACCACATAGAACAGGCCGAAGTCGCCCCGGAAAATGTTGCCCATGGCCAGTATGATAGAAATACCAATGATAAACCGCATGTGCGGCAGGGTGATGTAGCGCGCCTGCTGCAGCTTGGTAGCGCCGTCCAGCACCGCAGCCTCGCAAAACTCGCCCGATATGCCCGAAATCACGGCTAAGTACAGCACCGATTGATAGCCCACATTTTTCCAGGCATTAAGGAATACAAGCAGCCCCGGCCAGATGCCGGGCTGGCGGTACCAGTCCGTACGGTAGCTTAAGCCCAGCGCCTTACGCATCTGGTTGACCAGGCCATATTGCCGGTCCAGGAAAGCCGTCAGCACGATGGACACCACCGCCCAGGACAGGAAATAGGGCAGCATGTAAACGGTCTGCAGCGTCTTGGCTGTACGGCGCCCGTGCAGCTCGCTGAGCATCAAGGATACCACCACAGCCAGCAACATGTTGACCGCTATAAACACCAGGTTGTACACAACCGTGTTGCGCGTGATGACAAAAGCATCGGTGGTGGAAAACAAGAACTCAAAATTCTTAAAGCCTATGAATGGACTGCCTAAAATGCCTTTGGTGATGTTAAACTCCTGAAAGGCCATCACCAAGCCCAGCATAGGCAAATAGGCAAAAATAATCAGAAAAATAACTGTAGGCAACGCCATTACATACAGTGCTCCATCTTCCTTGCGTATACGGAAGAAACTTTCTTTCTTTTTTTTGCGTACAACTGGCTGCATCCTCATCACTCCCAACATTAAGATAAATAAGTATTAACGGCTCCTCTCTTCTATGCCAAGGTCAACAGGTCATTATTATTTACACCGAAAAGAATAACACGCGTAAAAAAAGTTTGCAAGTAGTATTTTATTTCACTTCTCATGTTTTGATTTCACCAAAATATTTTCATGTGTTTTTCGGAAAAAGTGTTGACAGATAGCACATGCTTGTGTTATATATAAGTCGAACGGAGAAAAGGGATGGAAAAAGAGGGACAAAAGGAAGAAGAGTCCTTCGGTAGCCAAACCAATTCGTAAAGAAAGGGGCGATTCCGTTGTACAATGAAGATCCGACGATCCACTGTTGCGTTTGCTTCGCCCGCCTAAGCATTAGGTTAATCAAGGGCTGACACGCAGGGATTGAACGCCGGACGCACAGCGTCCCATGGGCCAAATCCACCATACCAAAAGAATCATCAGCAGTATGGACGAAGCAGACGCTATCAGCCGTCACAGGAAAATAGAATAGGCGGACGACAAATCGGCCAGATGCCGACAAGTGGACCAGATTGATATTGAAACCACCGGAAAGTGTCGTTACGTCACAGGAAACGGGACAACCGGAAACGGTAAGGAAAGCCGCACACAAACTGCTTTGATAGCAGCGGTTATACCTAAACCGAAACCTGAAGGAAGCTAATCTAGCCGGGGCGTAAGCCCCGGTTTTCTTTATGCAGTAACGAACGATAAATACATAAATAATGCAACAGTCAGCTTTGTGTATACCGCTCCTTCACATCCAAAAACGCCTGGATACGGTCTATTTTCCCTTCCCGCACGGTATATTCACCAAACTGGGTGCGGATGTTTTCAGCACCGGCTTGGATAGCCTCGTCCACCCAGGCGGCAATTTCGTCATCGGTCATGCCGGTGATATGGAATGCATACAGCAGCCAGTCAAACGGGATGTCCAGCGTGCGCATGTCCTCAAGCGTCAGCTTGGGGGATACTGAGGGCTGGTAAAAGGTAACCCCGGCAGGTTTCAGGAATTTTAGCTGCGCGGGCACCATCGCCTCGCAATGCAAGAAATGCCGGGGGCCGGAAGTACCACCTTCAAAGTACTGCCGCCAGAAGGGCACCACCAGGTTATCCCACAGGTGCGGCGGCAGCATGCTGGCCAGGTCGTCGGCCAGGCCGGTGCCCTGAGGGTCTACCTCCGGCAGGCCACAAAAAGCGTTGATCTGACGGCGGCAGGACACAATGCTATCGGTCATCAGCTGCAAGAAATGACGGATGCGTTCGGGATTTTCGATGGCCTCGATATAAAAGGTATCACCCAAATACAGCGCCGCTGAGGTAATGGGCCCTTCTACGCCTAAGCCGCTAAATACAGGGGATTCCGGGAATACCTCGCGCACGCGCGCAGAGGTACGCGCATACTGGCGGAAGATGGGGCAAGCGGTAAAATCCATGCCCTGGGCTTCGGTCAGCAGGCGGATACCCTCCTCCAGCGAATTAGTCACGGGGCGTATATTGGGCTCGGCCTGGTCGGAATATTGCAGCGGCGCACCTAAGCAAATCAAATGCCCGTAGGAGTTGGGCGCAGCCGTTGGCGTGCGCGGCGGCAAGCGGCCATGGAAAGTGTCCAGCGTCCACTCGGTGGCTACCTTCCATGCATGGATGAGCTGTTCATCGTCCAGGAAGAATTCTTTTAGCGAAATGCCCGCCAGATAGGGCACCACATCATGGTATATTTCCACCTTAAAACGCGGTTTTTGTGTGCGCACAGGCGCGTCCTCCTTTGCTCATGTATAAAATTATTCCTGCACAAAAATCAAAAAGGGCGGCTTGCCGTACTTACGCCAGCTTGCGCCCCTGATAGTCGCGGGATATACCGAAAAGAAGCAGTACCAAGTCTATCGCCCAGCCGATGCTAAAAACCCCAAAGGTGAAAAAATACAGTACGCCCATGCCGATTTTTCCCAAGTAGAATTTGTGCACGCCCATCCAGCCCAAAAACAGGCACAAAAAGAACGCGGTCCATCTTCTTTTATCGGACACAGCAGGCTGAGAAGGCGCTGTATGATATACATTAACGATAACAGGCTGCGGTGTCGGTTGCGCAGCCTGACTATTTGACGGATGGACATCAAAAAACCCGCCGCAGTAGGCGCACCGCTCACTGCCCAGCGGAGCTGTTGCGCCGCATCGCTCACAGTTCATGTCCGCATTCCTTTCCTGTTCATCCCGCATTAGGTGGTTAAATCATACCATATCGCAACAATCCCGGACAAGGCACTGTCCGGGAGCGTTCTTGCACTTTGCAATCGGCTTACGATAAATAGGTCTCGTATATGATTCTGGTATCATCTGTTCTCATGCTTCTGATCAATAAATCGTTATCGGAATAATATACCGTATCCATTTTATTCCCAGACTACCTCAACCAGCTTGCCGGTTGTATATGATTGCTCTATCAGGCGCATCAGCGTGCCCGGCTTTTTCAGCTCTTCAAAGCTGCGGGGCAGCGTGCGTGTGTTTACCATGGTTTGAAACTCCATCAGCTCCTGCTTGTAGCAATCGCCCAGCTCATAGGTATTGATCCGGTACCAGCTCTTGTCCGTCCATACGGTGGCGGTGTATTCATAGCCATCATAATAGTGGGCAGCTACGTCAAACTCGCCATAATCAAAGATTGCAGACACGCGATTTTTGGATGTGTCCGGGCAGTGGGCCACTACGGAACGGATGTCGGTGCCAAACACGCGGAACATCATCTCCACCATGTGCTGGGCATAGAAGTAAAACCCGGCATAGTCGTTGACCATGCTAATGGGGGCGGACACATGGCCAGCCAGTATGCGCTTGCCCTGCATAAAGGCAATCAAGTCGTCCAGCCAACGCAGGAACTTCAGCGACGACCCGCCGCACACCAACGCGCCCGAACGCTCGGCCAGGGCAAACAGCTGGTTGGCATCCTGGGCGGTAATCGTGATAGGCTTGTCGATAAAAGCATGCAGGCCTTTTTCCAGATACGCCTTGGCATAGGGATAATGATGGTCGCCGTGGCGCGCGGTAACCAGCACCGCATCCACCTCATCCACAAACGCATCCGGCGTATCGGCAAAGCGCGTAACCAGCCCCTTATCCTTCAAGCGCTGATTGGCCTGCGCGTCATATCCATACGCGCCCACCAGCGTGATGCCGGTAAAATCCGCATCATCGCGGATCAGCTGTGCAAACGCATCGGCATGCGAGTTTTCGGTGCCCAAAATCGCTACTCTCATGGAGGCTCCTTTCTATTACAACCATGCAGGCCAAGGACTTTTGGATATCATAGCACATGAAAAAAGGCCCCGGCAATGCGGGGAGCCTTTTATTTGGTACACTCGGACAAACTGTCCGGGGTTGCAGCAAGGGAACTTTTATCCATCTTATTTTCTTCTCTTATATGCTGTCGTATTGGCATTGTTGAGGTATGATACATAGGTAACACGCGGGAACGAAAAAGCAGAGAACCTCTGGTAGAATAGTTTTACAACAAACAAAGCTACAAAAGGAGGCTCTCTGCATGGATAAGTTAACTCAAGATGCACAC
>JAXGRA010000023.1:0-24242 GCA_040766135.1 Christensenellales bacterium | reverse complement strand
CCAACGCTTCACAGATGCGAAGAAGCACATCGGTGGTTACATTCTCACATCTGCCCATTTTTGGCAATAGATGTCGGACTAACGTCACTCATCTGCTGTAGTTCCTGCTTTTGGAGCCCTCGATCGATCAGAAGCTTCCACAGCGGATTATAGGAAAAATTTGTTTTCGTTTCTTTCTTCTTCTTAGCTGTTCTCATCGGATTCACCTTTTTTCTGTTCCTTATTCCAAGCCCAGCCAAACAATTCATTTTCCCATCGCAAACTCATACGCCTCCTCCAGCCAGGCCAGCAGCTCCTCATCCAACTGATCCGCATGCGTGATAATCACATGATGCGTCCAGCGGTTGGGGTATGGCTGTACGGAGGAGGCGATGCGCGGGGAGTCTTTGCGATAGGAAAGGCCGAAGGACACCAGCAGGTATTCCTCCGGCCAGCCTTTTACCCTGCGCCAGGGCAGCGAGACCATGGCAAACGCATGCCGGTTGCGCAGGGTGATTTGCGTTTTGCGCACCACGGTGGTAACCGGATGCCGCGCCTGCATGTGGCGCAGCAAGGCCTCGTACACGGGCAGCATATCGGGCGCCGTGTTGAAAAACAGCACCTCATCCGTGGTCAGCGCGCGGCACATATTACGGCGCGGTGCGCAGCGCCTCGGTGATCAGCAGCAGTGCCATGGCCTGGCCATAGGGCTGCGCGTTGACGCGGATGTTGCGGTAGGCGTCTAAGTTGTCATACAGGCGGGTGCCCGCCGATACACCCTGCAAAATTCCGTTTTCGTCAATGCTGTTGAGCACGGCTTTGAGCGCCTTTTGGCCCATGGTTGCACGCTCCGCCGGGATATACCCCAAGCGCGCAGCCTTCAGGATGCCATAGGCAAAGCCCGCCGTGGCCGATATTTCCTCGTAGGAATCCTTGTCATCAATCAGCGTGTGCCATGCGCCGCTGTCGGCCTGATATTGCTGCAGGGCCTCTGTCTGCCGGTCGAGCGCAGAGATCAAAAACCAGCGCACGCCGTCCGGGATGTCGGCCATGTCCAAATAATCCACCAGCCCAGCGGTGTACCATGCATTGCCGCGCCCCCAGCGCGCGCGTGCAAAATGATCCATGCGCACAAACGACCAGCCGTGGAAAAACAGCCCGGTCTCTAAGTCGGTCAGGTATTTTACGTGCACCAGAAACTGCCGGATGCTTTCCTGCACATAGTCATCGCGGCCCAATAGCTTGCCCATGCGCGCTAAAAACAGCACCGTCATGTACAGCGTATCGTCCCACAGCTGCCCCTCGTTGGGCGCATCGATGGTGATGTGCTGCAGGCCGCCCTCCAAGGTGCGCGGCAGGCCGGTCATCGCGTGCTCCGCCCATTCGCGGCAGATGGCCAAGTACGATTCCCTGCCCGTTTCCTCCCACAGGTAGGACAGCGTCAGGCAGGGGCACATGCTGTTGATGTTCTTGCCGGGCAGGCCCTGCGCGATGTGCTTGTCAAACCATTGGGTCAGGTAGGTTTTGGCGTCCTGGTCGCCGGTCTGGCGGTAGTAGCTGTATATGCCAAACAGCGCCACGCCCTGAAACCAATCCCAGTCGTCCATGTAGTGGCGGCCATAGCGGTTGGTAAACACCGCCTGGTTTTGTTCATCGGTGATGCCGGCCAAAATGCTTTTCGCTTTTTTTAGTAGCAATGCACGGTCAATGTTCATACTATCTACACCTCCTGATTGAACGCGCGCGCATGGCGGCGCTTGCTGAAGCGCAGGGTAATTTCCTGCGAGATGGGGGTGAACCCCGTGGCATACAGGCTGAACGCGCCGTCCATGGGCGGGATGCTGCCGCGCATGGTTTTGTGGTACATGTGCGCGCCAAACAGCCCCTCGATGGTGACCTCGCTGCCTGTTTCCACGTTTTCCAGGCGCGCGTTGCCGGATTTGACCACGATGCTGCCGCCGGCCACGGTGTCCATGATGATGTTGTTGGTTTCCAGCCGCGTGCCGGCGGGGATGGAAAACTCCAGCTTAAAGGGCACGCGCGGCGTGTTGTCCACGCGGATGTTGAGCTTCACGCCGTCCTCTACGTCGGTTACCTCCAGCGTATAGTCCAGCTCGCAGCTGTGCAGCACCGGGCGCAGGCTGTGATCCATCCTGTCCCAGTCCGGGCTTTGGGGCGGCGTGGGGAACAGCCCCTTATACTCGCCATGGCCGCTGAAGGTCATGCGGTAGCCGGTGTCGGTCTTTTCCAGGGCTTTGGGCGCAAACTGCGCCACCGCGAAGAACGACGAGCACATGCGCGCCGTCAGCGTGGCCTTGCCGAATTTCACATGCAAAAAGTCCGGGTTGTTGGCCAGCAGCGTGTAGGTGAAATCCCCCTTGCGCACGCGCACGATGTTGCTGTTGGGGTAATACGCGTGGTAGTGTTCGGGGATCACGGCCTGCGACACATCCTTCTCCAGCGTTTTCAGCTGCGGCCTGTCCATGTACAGCCACAGCGGGCTGGCCATGCCGCGCCCGGCCAGGGCGCCTTTTTCCAGCATGGTATCGGCAAACTTGAGGTATGTATCGTTGTCAAACAGCTCGCCCGCCCACAGGTAGAGGCTGTACCACCTGTGCTCCGGGTAGGTGATATCATCGGCCCTGTCCTGGCGGCGCGAGTTTTTGGTGAATATGCTGCCGTCGCTGTCCAGATACATAAATGTCAAATCCAGGTTGAGGCGCGCATATTTGTACAGCTCCGGCATGTTGCCTTCCTCGGCCAGCACCAGCATGGAGTTGACATTGACCGGGTTATACACGCCCACGGAACGCTCGGTAAACTCGCCGTATTCGTCGCAATCAATGCCCTCGGACAGGTAGGTGCGCACCTTGTCCATCAGTTCGGGCCAGCCCAAGATGTTATAGCTCATCACCAATGCAGCGCACTCCACCCAGCGGTGGTTGGGGGTATGGAAACCGCCGTTCAGGCAGCCGGTGGCCAGCACCTCCACGGCCTTAAGCATGGCATCGTGCGCCTGTTTTTCCAGCGCGGATGCACCCATATGCCGCTTGAATATGCGATAGCCGCGGCACAGGGCCTGCAGCTCAAACGTGGCGGGGGTATAAAAATTGGTGATCAGCAGGTCACTGGTGCCGTCCGGGTGCGCGGTGCGCACGATTTGCTCCGCAGCGTTGATGATCTGAGTCAGCAGCGCTTCGTCCTTGTGATATTGGCTGTCCTCGCATACGTACAGCGAGCACAGATAGCTGATCAGCCCTGATGCGCTGCCCGGCTCAATCAGGTAGGTCATGTCATCCGTGGCCCCGCGGTAGATATTATCCGGGTCTACGCAGATGCGCGCAACGGTGCGCTCGTACGCCTGATCGGCACACTTGACAATGTGCAGATAGTGTTTCTTCACGGTTTCCCTCCGTTCGCCTATGGGCGGTTATTTGTTACAGACAGTATACGGCCAGAGGGCGCGTTTGTCACCCCAAAAAGCAGAAAAAGGCGCGCCTTTGCGGCGCGCCCCAGGGGAAGGTAACGTGTTACTCCACGCCCATCGTGCGGTTAAACGCGGCCTGATCCATGGCCAGCAGCTCCCCGCTGCCTAAGTCCTTCAGTTCCTGCTGGAACTGCGCCCACTGGGCATCGTCGTGGATGTCCATTTGGCCGGTGGCAAACTGCGCCATGCGCTCCAGCACCAGGTTGTTGATGGCCGCGCGGGTGTTGGCCCAATCCTCCTGCTCCTCAACGGAGTAGATGATCTTGCTTACATACTCCTTGGGTACATAGGGCACCTGCAGCGCAACGGCCAGAGCGTTCTTGTACTCATTGTTGGAAACATTGCCATCCCATACAAAGCGGCTGTTGATATTGGCATAGTCCACACCGCCGGAAATCTCACCCGCCCAGTGGGAGGCCGAGGGCACGCCCCACACTGATTGTATCATGTAGAAATACGGATCCATGCCCAAACTGTCGTACATGCCCTTCTCGCCTTCCTCGGCAAAGCGCCAGTCCACATCGGGGATGCCCCAGCGCTGCACCAGCATGAACCATTGCTCATAGTTCCAGGCATCCATCCAGCGGAAGGCGGCCTCGGGGTGTTTGCAATCCTTGGTGATGACGGAGTCAAACACCGGCAGGCCGGCCGCATAGGTGGCATGGCCCACGCCGTCCGGGCCCAGCACCACAGGCACAGGGCCGGTGAAGGACAAGTTTTTGCCAAAGCCTGTGCAGGAACCGGACACGCCGATGCCCACGATGGGCGTTTCGGCCGAGACCAGCGCCACATAGGCCGTATTGTCCTGCGTCAGGGCATAGTCCGGGAACAGCTTCTCGTCATACAGCTGACGGGCAAACTTGAGGCCCTCGCGGAAGGCGTCCTTGGTGTATACATTGCTCAGAATGCCGTCCTCCACCTGGAACCAGCGGTCGGTGACGTCCATGTACGTGTACATCTTAACGATCCAGCGCACCACGTTCTGATACCAGCCCGTGCCGCCCACCATCGGGATTTCGTCGCTGGGGTCGCCGTTGCCGTTGACGTCCTCATCGCGCACGCCGCGCAGGTATTTGAGCAGCCATTCGGTGTCCGGCACCTGGCCGGGTTCCAGCTCCAGCCCCAATTTCTTTGCAAATTCCTCATTGTACCATGCGCGGCAGGAATAGCTGTTGGGCAGGGTGCGGTACAGTTCCATCATGCCATAGTAGTTGCCGTCCAGCGAGCGCCCCAGCTTCCACAGGTCAAAGCCTTCCTGCGCTTCCGGGGTCTGCGCCACGGCGCGGCTGTGGAAATAGTCCAGCGTGCCTAAATAGTCATTCAGCGGGATGATGGCGCCGGCCTGGCCATAGCTTTCGCGGATGGCGTCATTGCCTAAGTCAAAGCCAATCAGGATGTCGGGCAGTTTTTCGCCGCCGGCAATCTGTAGGCGCAGCTTGGCATAGGCATCGGTCGCCGTGGCCGGGTACATCACCCAATCGATGTGGATGTTGGTCAAATCCTCCAGATGCGTGGTCAGATAGTTCTCACCATACTCATACGAGGTAATCAACGGATTTTGCACGATGCCAGCGGTCAGCGTGATTTTTTCCTTGACCACGGGCAGCACGCCGGGTTCGTTGACGTTGGGATCCTGGAGCACATAACCCTCGGCAAGCCCTGCCGCCAGGCTTAGCGACAGGAACAGTGCCAGTACCAGACAGACCAGTTTTTTCATGCTTCTTTCCTCCTGTATATCTGTGTCGCCCCTTTGTGGGCGCATCAGCCTTTGACAGAGCCTAACATCACGCCGGTGGCAAAGTACTTCTGGATGAACGGGTACACGATCAGCACCGGCACCGTGGCCACGATGATCAGGCAGTATTTGAGCAGGTCGGCCAGGCCCTGCAACTTCTCCATCAGCTCGGGGTCAACGCCCGTGCTTTCGTTAAAGGAGTTGGAAATAAGGATCTCGCGCAGGAACAGCTGCAGCGGGTACTTGCTGCGGTCGCTGATGTACAACAGCGCGCGGAAGTAGGCGTTCCAATGGCCGATGGCATAATATAGCGCCAGCACGGCCAGTACGGCCTTGGACAGCGGCAGCACCATCTGGAAAAAGAACCGGGTGTTGGATGAACCGTCCACCTGCGCGGCTTCCCACAGCTCGTACGGGATGCTGTTCTGGATGAATGTACGGGCGATGATCATATTATATACGCCGATTAACCCCGGCAGTATCATCACCAGCCGGTTGTTGATAAGCCCCAAGGACCTCATCAGCATGTAGTTGGGGATCATGCCGCCGTTAAAGAACATGGTGATGGTAAACAGCATGGTGATCTGGTTTTTATACGGCAGCTCGCGCCGCGTAAGCGGAAAAGCGCACACCATGGTGAAAAACACGTTCAGCGTTGTGCCCACCACCGTATACAACAGGGAGTTGCCATAGCCCGTCCACACGTTGTTGTTTTTGAACACCTCGGCATAGCCTTCCAGGCTAAAGCCCACCGGATACAGCCACACCCGGCCGCCCAGCAGCGCCTCGCGCGAGGAGAAGGAGCAGCTGACAACGTAAATCAGCGGATAGAGCACGATGATCATGATCAGCGTCAGCACGGTGTAGACAATGGCATAAAACACCCGGTCGCCCACGGAGGAGCGGATCTTGGTGCCGGATTTTTCGGTTAAACTGGTCATATCGCTGCCCTCCCTTACCACAGGCTGGTGTCGCTGACGCGCTTGGAGATGGTGTTGACCAGTATCAGCAGCGTCAGGTTGATGACGCTGTTGAACAGGTCAATCGCCGTTGCGTAGGAAAAGTCGCCCGTCCCGGACACCATGCCGATGTAGTACACGTAGGTGGAAATGATTTCGGACTTGGAGCGGTTCAAGCTGTTTTGCATCAGGAAGGCTTTTTCAAAACCGATAGACATGATGCGCCCGGCGTTTAATATCAGCAATATGACCGCCGTGGGCAGTATGGTGGGCACGTCAATGTGCCACACGCGCTGCAGGCGGCTGGCGCCATCAATTTCGGCGGCCTCGTGCAGCTGCATATCCACCGCCGACAGCGCCGCCAGATAGATGATGGAGTTCCAGCCCATGTTTTGCCACACGCCCGTCCACACATACAGGTGGCGGAACAAATCGGCCTTGCCCATGGGGTCTGCCGGGGGCACGCCGGTGATGGCCTTCATCAATATGCCATACAGCCCGATGCGCGGGTTGGAGATGGTGATAATCATGCCCACCAGCACCACGGTGGAGATGAAGTGCGGGATGTAGGTGATCATCTGCACGGTTTTTTTGAACTTGGGGCGCGTAACTACGTTGAGCGCCAGCGCCAGCAGGATGGGCAGCGGGAACCCGGCCACCAGTTGGTACAGCGACAGCAAAATGGTGTTGGGTACCACGGTTTTAAACTGCGGGGATTTGAAGAACTTGGTAAACTGGGCAAACCCTACCCACTGGCTGCCCCAGATACCATCCCTCAGGCGGTATTTGCGGAAGGCAATCTGCACGCCGAACATGGGCACGTAGTGGAACAGGATGATAAACGCGATGGGAATGAGCAAAAACAGGTACAGTTCACGGTTGGTTTTCAGCAGCTTGCGCGTGGTACGGTACCAGGGGCTGGGCACCACCACGCCAAACAGCAGCGCCGCACCCAGCACAAGCAACGCAATGCCCGGCCCCAGCACCAGCCAGGAGCCGTAGAGATCCAGCCAGGTTTTGCCAATCCAAAGGCCGACAATGCCCAGTATGGTCATTGTAATGGACGTCCAGTGCAGCGTTCTTTGTGCCTTGGTGGGCCCCAATACCCGGTTTTGTTGCATGGTCTTCACCATCCTTTGCGGGTTTTCAATTGTAAATTTGTAACAGACGACGTATCCGCGCCCAAAGCGCATTGCCTCTATGTACCAACTGCTGGTGTTGGACATAGTTTAAAGATATTTGGGCAGGCTGTCAATATCACAATAGCCCGCCCTTTTTCATAGATATTATGCTTTTGTAATTTTATATGCAGCCGCAGTGCTTTTTATTATACTAAACGGGTCTCAAGGGCGAATTTTATACCTGCTCTTTATAAACTTCCAGTCCCCGATTTCAAATTTGTTATCGGTGATGCGCCGGGCCAGCGGGCGGGTCTCGATAAATTCATCGGTCACCATCACCAAGTACTGCCGGTCTCCTTCTTCCACCAGATAAAATATTTTGTCAACATTTTTTACGCTGTTGATAAGCGCATGACCAAAAAATAACAATCCCCCTATTGAACGTATTCTTCCCAGGTGCTACACTACACACGAAAGGGAAACCTTTCACCAGGAACAATTACAAACGCGTCCGACCACTAAGTTTCCAGCGGTGCAACCGGGATTCTGCGTGAGAGGGGCGGCTGGAAATCTATCATGATGATGTTGGGATGGCTGCGCTTTTCACAAAGGCAGCCATCTTTTATTTGAAGGAGGAACCCATGCAAAGCAGAGTAGCCATCATGGCCATCATTGTGGAAAACACCCAGGCCGCAACGCCAATCAACGCCCTGCTGCACGAGTATGGGCGGTATATCATCGGCCGGATGGGCCTGCCCTATGCCAGGCGCAATATCAGCCTGATATCGGTGGCTATTGACGCGCCGCAGGATGTGATATCCGCCCTGACCGGCAAGATCGGCAACATCCCGCAGGTGAGCGTCAAGACAGTGTGTTCCAAACTGGAATAGCATGGTCGCATTTCAACTTGTGCGGCAATTGGCGCAGCAGCGCAGCCTGCCCCTGCCTTCCTATGCCGCGCTGATTGCACACTATACCCCCGATGTGGCGGCGTATGCCGCGCAGCTGGCCCGCGAAAAAAGGCGCCAGGTGTACGGGGATGTGGTGTTTGTGCGGGGGCTGATGGAGATCAGCAATATCTGCGGCAACGACTGCTATTACTGCGGCATCCGCAAGTCCAACACCCATTGCCGGCGCTATGCGTTGAGCGAGCAGGACATCATGGCCTGCTGCCGGCAGGGGTACAACTTGGGCTTTCGCACCTTTGTGCTGCAGGGCGGCGAATCCGGCGTGTACAGCGTGGAGCGCATCTGCCAGCTTGCGCGCGATATCAAGGGCGCGTTTCCGGGCTGCGCGCTGACCCTGTCCTTGGGCGAATATCCCTATGCCGCCTACCAGGCCATGCGGCAGGCAGGCGTAGACCGATATTTGCTGCGCCATGAAACGGCCAACGCCGCCCACTATGCCATGCTGCACCCGCCCAGCATGCACTATGCCCACCGCATGCGCTGCCTTGACGATCTAAAGGCGCTGGGGTTTCAGGCGGGCTGCGGGTTCATGGTGGGCACGCCGGGGCAGACGCCGGACATCTTAGCCGAGGACTTGAAGTTTGTGGAGCAATATGCGCCGGAGATGTGCGGCATCGGCCCCTTTATCCCGCACCATGAAACGCCGCTGGGGCATTGTCCGGCGGGCAGCGTGGAGCTGACGCTGTTCCTGCTGTCGCTGGTGCGCCTGATGCACCCCAATGTGCTGCTGCCCGCGACCACGGCGCTCAATACCTTGGCAACCGATGGGCGGGAAAAGGGCATCTTGGCCGGAGCCAATGTGGTGATGCCCAACCTGTCGCCCCCGGCGCAGCGCGAAAAATACAGCCTGTACGACAACAAGCTGTCCACCGGCGCAGAAAGCGCCCACCATCTGGAAGCCCTGCGGCAAAGCATCGCCGCCGCAGGATGCCGGATGGTGATGGATCGGGGAGATTATCTCCCTTTGTAATATAAAATTTCAAAATTATCCTTCTGACGGACAAAAAATTCTGACGGAAAGAGCATTCTGACCCAAAGAAAGGAGCACAACCATGGCACACTATGACCCCACATCCCTGAAAGCGGAGGACTTTATCCACCACGAGGAAATACTGGACACCCTCCGGTATGCCGAACACAACAAGCACAACGCTGCGCTGATCGATAGCATCCTTGAAAAAGCGCGCCCGAAGCGGGACGGCCGGGGCGTTCACTGCGCGGGTCTCAACCACCGGGAGGCGTCGGTGCTGCTGGCCTGCGACATCCCGGAAAAAAATGAGGAAATTTATCGCTTAGCGCAGGAAATCAAGGTAGCGTTCTATGGCAACCGCATTGTGATGTTTGCACCGCTGTACCTGTCCAACTACTGCGTCAACGGCTGCGTCTACTGCCCGTATCATATGAAAAACAAAACCATCGCCCGCAAAAAGCTCACCCAGGACGAAATCCGCCGCGAGGTCATCGCCCTGCAGGACATGGGGCACAAGCGCTTAGCGATTGAGTCCGGCGAAGATCCGGTCAACAACCCCATTGAGTACATTTTAGAAAGCATCCACACCATCTACTCCATCCGGCACAAGAACGGGGCCATCCGCCGGGTGAATGTCAACATCGCCGCCACCACGGTGGAAAACTATCAAAAGCTGCGCGATGCCGGCATCGGCACCTATATCCTGTTCCAGGAAACCTATCACAAGGAGAGCTATTTGAAGCTGCACCCCACCGGGCCCAAGCATGATTACGCCTATCACACCGAGGCCATGGACAGGGCCATGGCGGGCGGCATTGACGATGTGGGGCTGGGCGTGCTGTTCGGGCTGGAAAATTACCGGTATGAGTTTGCCGGGCTGCTGATGCACGCGCAGCATTTGGAGGCCGTGCACGGCGTGGGGCCGCATACCATCAGCGTGCCGCGGGTCAAAAAGGCGGAGGACATTGACCCTGATATGTTTGACAACGGCCTGAGCGATGACCTGTTTGAGAAGATCATCGCGTGCATCCGCATCGCGGTGCCGTATACCGGCATGATCATGTCCACGCGCGAAAGCCAGGCCGTGCGCGAAAAGGTGCTTAGCCTTGGTATTTCGCAGATCAGCGGTGCCTCGCGCACCTCGGTGGGCGGATATGACCAAAAAGAGCGCCCGCATGATTCGGAGCAGTTTGAGGTATCCGACCAGCGCACTTTGGACGAGGTGGTGCATTGGCTGATGACGTTGGGGTATATCCCCTCCTTCTGCACGGCGTGCTACCGCGAGGGACGGACGGGCGACCGGTTTATGAGCCTGTGCAAAAGCGGGCAGATCGTCAACTGCTGCCACCCCAACGCGCTGATGACGCTGGCCGAGTATCTGACGGACTATGCCAGCCCCGAAACCAGGGCGATAGGCCTTGCGCTGATTGACAAGGAGTTGGACACCATATCCAATGAAAAGGTAAAGAATCTGGCCGGGGAACATCTCCGGGACATTCTGCACTCCAACCGGCGGGATTTCCGGTTTTGACGAGAGGAAAATAAGATGGAACAAAATCAGACCAGTTTACAGCGCGTGCACATCGGGTTTTTCGGCCGGCGCAACGCGGGCAAATCCAGCCTGGTCAATGCCGTGACGGGGCAAATGCTGTCCATTGTATCGCCGGTCAGCGGCACCACCACCGACCCCGTGCAAAAAGCCATGGAGCTGCTGCCCTTGGGGCCGGTGATGATATTGGACACCCCCGGCATTGACGATGAGGGGGAGCTGGGCCAGCAGCGCGTGGCGCGCAGCCGCCGTATGTTGGACAAGACCGATGTGGCGGTGCTGGTGCAGGACGCGCAAATGGGCGAAACCGACGATGACCGGGCGCTGCTGCGCCTCGTCCAGGCGCGGGGCATCCCGTATGTTATTGCAATGAACAAAGCTGATTTGGTGCAGGAGCGCCCTGATATCGCGCCGCATGCGCTGTGGGTGAGCGCCTTAACGGGCGAAGGCATTGATGTACTAAAAAAACGCATTGCCAGCTTAGGGCAATCTGTCGATGCGCCGCGCCAACTGGTGGGCGATCTGCTAAGCCCCGGCGACAAGGTGCTGCTGGTCACGCCCATTGACGCATCCGCTCCCAAAGGCCGGCTGATATTGCCCCAGCAGCAAACCATCCGCGATATATTGGACGCCGGGGCCATCCCCCTGCTGTGCCGCCCGGAGGAGCTGCCCATCGCACTCAAAGCCCTGCATGCCCCGCCGCGGCTGGTAATCACCGATTCGCAGGTGTTTTCCAAGGTTTTTCAAATGCTGCCCGCAGGTCAGCCGCTGACATCCTTTTCCATCCTGTTTGCGCGTTTCAAGGGCAGCTTGGCGCAAACCGCAGCAGGGGCTCAAACGTTAGACACGTTAAAAGATGGTGATACCGTCCTCATCTCCGAGGGCTGCACCCATCATAGACAGTGCGACGACATCGGCACGGTGAAGCTGCCGCGGCTTATCAAAAAGCATACGGGCAAAGAGCTTGCCTTTGCCTTTACCTCCGGCGGCGAGTTCCCGGACGATCTATCGGCCTATGCGCTGGTGGTGCACTGCGGAGGCTGCATGCTCAACGACAGGGAGATGATGCACCGCATGAACCTTGCAGCATCCGCAGGTGTGCCCATCACCAACTACGGCATCACCATCGCGCACATGAACGGCATATTACGACACGCGCTGCGCCCGTTTGGGGAGAGCGAGCAGCAGACTTTTTGACATGGGTTCCCGTTTAACGGGGTGCGTCCGACCATCGCATGTGGTATAATCTTCCTACATCACATGAATGGGAGGCTACATCATGAACGTACATGTATACGACAGTGCCAAGATTGCATCGCGCGCGGCGGCTACTCTGTTTGCAGCGCAGCTGCTGCGCAAGCCGGACAGCGTGTTTGGGTTTGCCACGGGCTCCACGCCCATTGAGACATACAAATACCTGGCCAAGTGGCACGAAAAAGGGCTGCTGGATTTTTCTGATGCGGTCAGTTTTAATTTAGACGAATATGTCGGCCTGTCCGCGCAGGATGAGGCCAGCTACGCCTATTTTATGCGGGAAAATTTGTTTGACCACATCAACCTGAAGGCTTCCTGGCTGCCCAACGGCAAGGCTGAGGATCTGCAGCAGGAATGCGCGCGCTATGACGCAGCCATCCGCGAAATGGGCGGCATTGATCTGCAGTTCTTGGGCATCGGGCGCAACGGGCACATCGGCTTTAACGAGCCGGCCGACACTTTTGTGGTGCAAACGCAGATTGTTGACCTGACCGAGGATACTATTGACGCCAACGCGCGCTTCTTTGACAGCATGGATCAGGTGCCGCGCCAGGCCATTTCCATGGGCATCGGCGCCATCATGCACGCGCGCAGCATTGTGCTGGTTGCGCTGGGCGAAAACAAGGCCGAGGCTATCAAGCAGATGCTGTACGGCGATATCACGCCGCAGCTGCCCGCTTCCATCCTGCGCACGCACCCGGACACCGTGGTAATCTTAGACCGCGAAGCGGCCAGCCTCCTGTAACAGTGGATGACGCTGTGGACAGCCGGGGATAACCCGGCGCTGTCCCCGGCATTTGGCTTATTTCTGCTGGTTCGTGGCTATCCACAGCCTGTGGGATGCGCAATGTGGATATTGTGGATGACGATGTGCGGCTGTCATATTCCTGCTGCATAGCTGACCAGAATGTACAAGGCCAACATTTTTTGTCCGAGCAGCAACGCCCAAAAAGGTTCTCAACGCGTTCAAAAAACGCTCTGAATGCCTGAAAACGAAAAGTTATCCACACTTATCCACAGAAAAGCAGGGGTTATCCACATTTTTTACCGGCCACAATCCCTGATAAGGGCTGACAGAATTCGGTTTTCCACGCTTTCCACACCCTCTACTACTACTGCTATTTATTATTCCTGCTGCTGCATAGGGACGGCAGGCTGTTCAGAAAGGATGATCTTATGCAAATTACTGTCAACGCCAATGACATCAACCACGGAATGAGCTTGGTTACCCGAGCCCTGTCCGCACGGCCCACGCGCAATGTGTACGAGGGCGTCTTTGCACAGACCGTGGAAGGCGGCGTGCAGCTGACTTGCACGGATGGCATCATGACCATTCGCACCATCGTCAACGCGGTGGTCGCGCGTGAGGGCAGCGCCCTGCTGCCGGCCAAGCTGCTAAGCGAGCTGCTGCGCAAGTTGGAGGGCGATATCGTTATCCGAGTGGAGGAAAGCCGTGCCACGGTGTCCGCCCAGGGCAGCCGCACTAACATGCTGTGCATGGATATGTCGGAGTTTCCGGACATCCAGGACGTGACGGGCGACAATGTGACCACCCTGCCGCAGAACAAGCTGCGCGATGCCGTCAACCGCATCATCTTTGCGGCCTCCAGCGACGAAAACCGCCGCATCCTGACGGGCTGCCTGATGGAAACCTATCCTGAGGAAGTGCGCTTTGTGTGCTTGGACGGATTCCGCTTGGCGATGCAGCGCGTGTATGTCACGCACGAATTGCCCAAGGGCAAGGACAGCATGACCAGCGTAATACCCAGCACGGTGTTTGGCGAAATCGCGCGCATGATGCCCGACAGCGACAACCCGGCTACCATTGTGTGCTCCGGCACGCACATGATGACGGTGTTTGACCAGACGCGCGTATATACGCCGCTGATTGCCGGGGAGTACATCAACTACCATCAGATTGTGCCTACCACCTGGACCACCGAGGTGCGCGTGGAGCGCAATGCGCTGATCGGCGCCATTGAACGCGCAGCGCTGATGGCGCGCGAGGGCAAGAACAACCTGCTGCGGCTGCGCCTTGAAAAAGATCAGCTGACCATCTCGGCCAATGCCGAGCGCGGTGCCGCTACCGAGCAGCTGTCCATCGACTTTGCGGGCAGCAACCTGGATATTTCCTTCAACGCGCGGTACTTGATGGACGTCATGCGCAACATCGACACCCAGGACATGAGCATGCGGTTTAACACCAATGTCAGCCCCTGCGTGATCTGCCCGGTGACCGGCAACCAGTACACGTACTTGGTGCTGCCTGTGCGCACGGTAGACTAAAATATATCAAGAACGTACCGCCGACACCTGTCGGTACGTTTTATTATATGCCATACAATAATACCCAGCAGAAAACCATCCACATTGTGCGCGAGCGCTTGCGCGCGCTGTGCGAACCTGCTTATCAGGCGTTTGTTGTACGTCTGGTGCCCAACATTCCGGCTGAAAATATATGGGGCGTGCGTGCCCCGGCGCTGCGCAAGCTTGCCCGGCAATTGGAACAGGAAGGGCTGGCGGAACATTTCCTGCGCGCACTGCCTCATACCTACCTTGAGGAAAACAACCTGCACGCCTATCTGCTGCAAAATGAAAAGGATGCACAAAAAGCGTTGGCAGGTGTGCTTACCTTTTTGTCCTATATCGATAACTGGGCTACCTGTGATATTGGGACGCCCCGAGTATTTCACAAAAACCCTGCGCCTTTATTGCATCATGTTCCGGCATGGCTGGATCATCCGCACGCCTATACGCAGCGCTATGCCATCGGTGTGCTGATGCAGCATTACTTGGGCACAAGGTTTGAAGAAAAATTCCTTGATATGGTCGGTTTGCACAAATCCGACCACTACTATGTCAACATGATGCGCGCATGGTACTTCAGCATGGCGCTGGTACACCAGTGGCAGGCTAGCATCCCATGGGTGGAAGACAAACGCCTGGATACATGGACACACCGCAAAACCATCCAGAAAGCGATAGAAAGCCATCAAATTCCCCAGGAACGCAAGGCGTACCTGAAAACGCTGCGCTAACCCTTTGTTTTCCCCGGGCAACATGCTACAATCAGCGCCGTACAGGCTTTTTTTATGGGGGATGTATGCCGCAACTGACGCTGATGACCTATTTGATCGTATGCCCGCTGGTGTTTTTGGGCGGCTTTGTGGACAGCATCGCAGGCGGCGGGGGCCTGATTACGCTGCCGGCGTATTATATTGCTGGGCTGTCGCCCTCACTGGCCGGGGGCAGCAACAAGCTGTCCGCCATGTCCGGCACGGCGGTGGCCACATATAAATATGCCGCGCGCGAACTGGTGGACTGGCGCAAGGGCATTGCTTCCCTGCTGGGCTCCTTTCCCGGCTCGGCGCTGGGCGCATATCTGCTGACATTGCTGCCTGAACTGTATGTGCGCATGGGGCTGGTCATCGCGCTGCCGTTTGTGGCACTGCTGGTGCTGCGCAACAAGGATCTGTCCCAGCGCTCGCCGCTGGTGCCCGTGCAATGGACATTGCCTGCCAGTTTTACCATCGGCCTGCTGGTGGGGGTTTATGACGGCCTGGTCGGCCCCGGCACGGGCACGTTCTTGATATTGGCCTATGTGATGCTGTTGGGCGAGGAGGCTCTGAAGGCTTCCGGCACGGCGAAGCTGATTAACTTAGGCAGCAACCTGGGCGCGCTGGGCGTGCTGATTACCACCGGCCATGTGCTGTACGCGCTGGCGCTGCCTGCCGCAGCCTTTGGCATGGCGGGCAATGTGCTGGGCACCAACCTGGCCATCAAAAAGGGCGCACCCTTTATCCGCGTGCTGCTGCTTATGGTGCTGGCGTTGCTGCTGGGCAAGCTGGTCATCGACCTACTGCCGGAGATACGCAGCCTGATCAACGCTTAAAACTTTACCCTATTGTACCGAAATGGAGGAATGCATGCGCATCAACAACACAAAACGCTCCCTGATACTGCTGCTTGCTTTGATGCTGTGGATCACCGCATCCGCCGCCCTGGCCGAACATACCACGCGCCGCGCACGGGCAAGGCACCGTTTATGGAGGTGCCCGAGGCGGCTGTCAGCCCCCTGGCTGAGGGACAAGATACCCTGGATGTGTATTTTATCAATATTGGGATAGGCGACGCCATGATGCTAAGCTGTGGTGGTGAAACAATGCTGATTGACGGCGGCACCTATTCGCGCTACCCGCGCCTGACGGCGTTCCCTGAAAGCAAGGAAATCCGTGCGTTTGACTATATCTTTGTCACCCATGCGCATGATGACCACGTCCAGGGGCCTGATCGCCTGCTGGCCAAGGGCGGCTATGATGCAGGCGAGGTGCTGGTGCTGCACGAGCGCGAATACCGCAACGCCTCGCACCAGATTTTTATGGAAACAGTGGAGAGCCGCAGCATCCCCTACCGCGTGGTCAAAGCCGGGGATACCCTGACGTTAGGCGGCGCGGAGCTGACGTTCCTTAATAACCCCGTGCGCCCATCCAACCGCAGCATCAACGCCATCTCCATGATGCTGCACATCCGCTTTGGCAAGGCCACCATGCTGCTGACCGCAGATGTATCCGGCGAAAGCCTGGACATCGTTGTGCGCGATTTTCAGCACTTAATGAAAGTGGATATTATGAAATCCCCGCACCATGGCTTAAACCGCCTCATCGTCCCGTTTCAGGAGGCCACGCAGCCCGAATTGGTTGTTATCACCAGCAACATGTCCGGCGGCAAAACGCTGGCAGCGCAGCTGAAGCGCAACAAAATCCCCCACTACTATATTTCCATGGGCACCGTGCATTGCCAGACCGACGGGCAAATTTAGTACGTGATGCAGGAGAAATAGGAAAAAAATCTGACATTCCCTGCGCAGCTTATTATTTCGCAAAAAGAAAAACGGGCTGCTCATACAAAAAGGCAGCCCGTTGTAATAATGAATTAGACCTTATTTCCCAACCTCTAAGAAGTTAAATTTCTCTTCCCTGGGGTAGTTGGTAGCGGCGCTGGTTGCGTCCACGGTGTCAGACTTGCCCACCAGCACGAACTCCAGCGGGGTATAGCCATCCGGAATGCCATACTTGGCAAAATCATTGGTCTGCGCCAGCATGCGGGCGGGCTGACCAAAGATATGGGTGCCGTAGCCATGGGCCTGGGCCATGACATGCAGGAAAGCATAGGAAACACCAAAGTCTATGCCGCTGGCATTCTGGTCGGAAGGATGGGAATAGATGAACATCACTGTTCCCGGGGTGGGCTTCACCTCCGGCGTAAGGGCCAGCTCCATCTGGATTTCATAATCCGTAATAACAGTAATCCAATAGGGCTGGCGGTTCAGCCCGGTGGGCGCTTTCATGGCGGCGGCCAGCATATCCCGGATTTCCTCTTCGTTGGGCTGGGCTGCCTGTGCATCATAGGTAAGGATGGTGTTCTCCATTCCCAGCACAAATGCAGGCAAGTCAACGCCTTCGGCCACGGCTGCAACGCTGGAGACCAGCAAAACCAGAACGAACAGGAGCGAAAGGGTTTTTTTCATAAAATCCTCCTCAAAGTATTATATATACATTATACTAAAAAGTAGATATCCTTGTCAAAAAAATATCAACACACCTCCGCCTGCTGAAAGGCCTGCACCAACGCTTCCCTGGACAATTTGCTGCGCACATACAGGCGGTTGCCCAGCGGCAGCGTGGTGTACCCTGCTTCCTGCTGCACCGGCAGGGCGGAGCCGCCAAGGGATTGCTCCAGCCGGATGTCCTGCGCATGCAGCGGCAAATGCAGCTGCGCTTCGCCATGGGTGTGCCAGTAAACCACGATGCGCTCCCCCTTGCGTTCTAAGATAAAGGCCAGCATATCCTCGCTGCCGCCTGCTGCACCGTCTATGCGGTCATAGGGCTGCAGCTCGTATTGCCCGTCCTCATCCACCAGCAAAATGTGCTCCTGCTGTATATTGCGCAGCATGTGCTTGTGCGCGTCGGTCAGCCAGCCGCGGGCGCGCACATCCTCCCACCGGCGGAACACCTCCAGGATGTCCGCAATGCGCGGGTGCGCCTGGAAGGCCGACAGATTGCTCTGGATCGTTACGGGGCAGTCCCAGACCGCCGCCCGGCTGGTGCCGTATTCCACCATATCCGGCTGGGTGCCTGGCGCCCAGAACCCCCACCAGCCGAAGTTCAGCCGCGTAAAATCTGAAAACATGCGGGGCGCCTGCTCGCAGGGGAATTGCCGGATTTTTTCCTTGAACACCTCCGGCGGGAATATGTCAAACGCATTGCCGCCGCTTTGATAGTGCCAGCTGAAATGCGCTTTGGCCGCGCCCTCGGTAAAGATGGGCGGCTGATGGAGCTTGCGGTAGACGCGGTATTGGGAGCATGGCACATAGATTTCAAACGGCGCGTTGGTGCCCTCCGAGCCGTCAAAATAAAGAAACTCAAACCCCGCGTTGTACGCATCGGCAATCTTGTCGGCCACCTCATCGGCTAAGCTGGATTGCTGATCCAGATACACGCTGCTGCCCCCAAACTCGCTGACATCCAAAATGCCGCCAATCTGCCCCATGGGATGCTGCACGATATACGTGTTGTACGCACCGCGCCGGCAGCCCGTGAACTGGTAGGGCGGCTGGGTGGTATAGGCCTCATAGGCGATCAGCTCGCCGCCAAATTGCAGCACCCGCGCGCCCTGCGCCATCACGCTGCCGATGGGGTTTTGCTCTACCGTGATGACGGTGTTTTTTTTATCCAGCGGCTGGGCCAGCGTAAAATGGCGCGTCAGGTGCAGCCGGTGGTCGGCCACCGGCGTCACATACCGGCTGTTTACCCCGATGTGCGTTTGCAGGACATGCAGCCCCGGCGTGATACCATGCTCCTTCAGCGTGCGCAGCATGGCGCGCACATCCTCCCGCCCGTTGGGGTATTCGGGGCGGTAGTCGTAGTTGCCGTTCAGGCTGTACCCTCCGCGCTCCTCAAACAGGCAGGTGTAATACAGCAGCATCATTGTAAACCCGCCCTTTTTCATCCAGGCGATGTGTTCATAAATGTTGTCCGGGGTGGCGCTGGCCGACCAGTACATCGATGCATGGATGCGCGCATCGCGGCGGCTGGCCACCCCGCGCGGCAGGTCATAGTCCTTTTCCAGCGTATCGATACTGTCCATCAGCCGGTGCGTCGGGCAGGCGATCAGCGCGGCTTCTGTCCCTTGCAGGCGCACGTCGCGCAGCGCATCGGCGTACATCACGCGGTAGCCCTGGCGGCGCCCGGCATCAATGCGGGCATACGGCGAGGTGGACAGCACATTGACCGCCGCCTGCTCATCCCAGCTGACGTTGAGCCATGCGCCAAAGTGCGCCCGGTCTTTGACGGGCAGCTGAAACAGCCGCAACTCCTTTACCGGCGGCGGGCTCATCGGCATGGGATAATCCGCCGTATCCGCCACAAAATCCGCCAGCCGGAAGGCCAGATAATCCGGCTGCTCCGTCACTTCAATAATGGCCTGAAACGGCACAACCTCAAACCCCACAATCAGACGGTTGCCCTCCCTGCGGATGGCATTGGCCTGATAGGTTGTGCGCTTGTTGGGATGGGCCAGCTTGACCTCATTGTTGTATGGCCGTTCCTGCGTGGCCGAAAACAGCGCAATGCCCTGATCCTGTGCCAAGCATTCTTCACCGTTTTCTTTGATGACCAGGCTTTTGACCAAGCCATTGCTGCCCACAACCAGCCGGAAGGCGCGGTTGTCAAAGAGGATGTCGGGGGAGTTTTCCTGTTTGTATTGCATGGTTTGGCCCTCCTGGTAAGTAATTATGCTTAGGTTAAGTGTACCACTACAAAAACCGATTTAATATATATTAGCCCAATTGTAGAATATGATGAAGCACCTCTTTCAATAATTTACAAGCATTCACTATTAAATTTATGTAAATAGTGTTATAATAATGCTCTAGTACCGAGGGGGTTATATTTGAAATGTTTAATTTTCCGGCCATATATATTGCTAATGGGACAGCAATACTGTTGTTGTTGGTTGTTATTTTGAGCATTAAAAGGCCACTACGCCATAGCTTGTTTGAAGAAAAGATATACTATTCAATGGTTGTATACAATATTCTGCAATGCTGCGTTGAATCGGCTGTTTTTCATATAGATGGCCTAATGGGATATCGTGCGTTGTCGCTAGTATTAAACAGTATTTTGTTTATCAACAATATTATATTTGCTTTTTCCTGGGCAGTATATGCGGATTATAAAATGTTTGCGGATATGAGAAGAATCAAGCGAATATACCCTTTTGTGGCTATACCGGCTATGATAATTATAATCGGTAGCTTAATAAACTTAGGAACACCTGTGTTTTTTGTGGTCGATGAGTACAATATTTATCAAAGAACAGATTTATATATTATTCCATATGCTGTTACTTATTTTTATCTGGCATATGGGGTTATTTTAATCTATTCGTGTCGTAAGAAGGTAAATAAATATTTGTTTCTTCCGGCCATGCTGTTTATGTTTCCTATTATGATTGGAAGTCTGTTGCAGTTCTTTTTTTATGGGTATTCTCTTGTGTGGATTGGCGTGTCTATAGGGATGATTTCGCTATTCATCAATGTTCAGAATGAAGCATTATATATAGATATGCTTTCGGGATTATATAACAGACAGTACATGAATAGCATATTGTTAATGCATAGTAAAAAAGCGGATACAACCAGTGTACTAGCCGGAATTATGTTAGACATTGATGGTTTCAAAAGAATAAACGATGAATTTGGACATATTGTGGGAGATGATGCTATTTCTGTTGCTGGAAAGATATTGCGCACTGCTGTGGGCAATAAGGGGATTTCGTGTAGATTTGGTGGTGATGAGTTTGTCGTATTTATGAACGTTAATTCTCCGAAAGAAATTACGGATATGAAAGACATCATTAAAGCACAGGCAACATTGTTCAATGAAGCAGAAAAGAAACCATATAAGATAAATTTTTCGGTTGGTTATAGTATATACCAAAGCAAGCACGAGTCCATAGATGATTTTTTAATGAGAATCGATGCTTCTATGTATGAAGACAAGAATAGAAAGATTCGTGAAGGAATAATTCCCGATAGAAGATGGGATTGTTAAAATATAATAATATAAAAACTAAAGAATTTTATTGTTTTCCGAAACTCAACTAATAAAAGCATAGATGCAGCAACAAATCGTTCGGACAAAATCTCTGCCCACGCATAAATTTTGAAAATCGGGTATACTTATGGTGTGAGAAAATATCGTGGAACCTGCCACGAAGCAAAGGAGACACACATGAGCACTAAAAAATCTATGACAGACGCGTATAAACTGAACAACGGCGTGCTGATCCCGCCCATTGGCTTTGGCACCTGGCAGGTGGCCGAGGGGGATGAAGCCTATCGCTCGGTGCTAGAGGCCATCAAGGTTGGATACCGGCACATTGACACCGCGCAGGGCTACGGCAACGAGGAAAGCGTGGGCCGCGCGGTGCGCGACAGCGGGGTAAACCGCAAGGAGCTGTTCATCACCAGCAAGCTGGCCAACCCCATCCGCGGCTATGACGAAACGCGCAGAGCGTTTGACGAGAGCCTGAGAAAACTGGGCACCGATTATATGGATCTGTTCTTGCTGCACTGGCCGCGCCCGGCCGCCTACCGCGACAATTGGGCGCACATGAACGCTGAATCCTGGCGCGCGATGGAGGAGTTTGTGGACGAAGGCCGCCTGCGCGCGATCGGCATCAGCAACTTCCGCAGGCATCACATAGACGCGCTGCTGGAGAAGGCGCGCATTGCGCCGGCGGTCAACCAGATCCGCCTGTGCCCCGGCGACACGCAGGACGAAACCGTGGCCTACAGCCGCGAAAAGGGCATGCTGCTGGAGGCGTACAGCCCGCTGGGCGTGGGCAAAATCTTTGCCGTGCCCGAGATGCAGGACATGGCTAAGAAATATGGCAAGTCCATCGCGCAGATCGCCATCCGGTGGAGCTTGCAGCGCGGCTACCTGCCGCTGCCCAAGTCCGTCACGCCGGAGCGCATCCGCGAAAACATCCAGGTGTTTGATTTTACCCTGTCGGACGAGGATATCGCCCTCATGGCCGGGCTGACGGGCGCCGCCGGCACCCACACAGACCCGGATACCATTACCTGGTAATTCAAGCACGATAGGCATATTCAAAACCCGCCGGCACTGCATCCGGCGGGTTTTGCCGTGTATTGTACTGTTGGCATCCGTATTACGTTATGGGCAGTTCCACCGGCCTGCCCTCGCGGGCGGATTGATAAACGGCCAATATAATTTCCAACGGCTTGCGGCCTTCGCGGGCATCCGACAGCAAACGCTCCTCGCCCTTGAGCGCGGCTAACAGGTTGCTGAATTGCATTTCATGCCCTGCGATGTTCAGCGCCGTGGGGTCGCTGGCGGCGCCGTGCACATGGGAATCGCTTTCCGGCATATGGCCGGGCGCATCCCAGCGCGTGATGGTGTCCTCGGTCAATTCTAAGCTGCCCTTGTCGCCGCAGATGGTCAGCGTGCGCGCATATCCAGGATAACACGTGGTGGAGGCCTGCAGCGTGCCCACCGCGCCGGAGGCAAACTCCAAGATGGCCACCGCCGAATCCTCGGTTTCCATGGGGCGCGTCTGCGTTTTGCAGAAAGCCGACACCCGGCGCACGGGGCCTACCAGATATTGCATCAAGTCCACACCGTGGATGCCCTGGTTCATCAGCGCGCCGCCGCCATCCATGGCCCATGTGCCGCGCCAGGAGGAGGACGTGTAGTATTCCTTATCGCGCCAATAGTTCATGGTCAGCTGTACGGACACCACGCGCCCCAGCTGCCCGGCGGCCAGCGCCCTGCGCACGGCCTGCACCGTCGGCGCATACCGCAGCTGCGAAATGACGCACACCTGCCGCCCGTTCCTTTGGGCGGCTTCTATCACGGCATCGGCATCGGCCAGCGTGAGCGCCAGCGGCTTTTCCACCACCACATGCTTGCCCGCATGCAAGGCCTGCAGCGCCTGCTGCGCGTGCAGCCCGCTGGGCGTGCACAGGCTGACAATATCAACGGCCTTATCGGCCAGCAATTCTTCCACCGTGTGATAGACGCGCGTGCCGTGGCGCTGCGCGGCCGCCTGCGCATAGGCGATGTTGGTATCCACCATGCCCGCTAAATAAGCTTGGGGCAGGCGCGCGATGGCCGCCGCATGGATGGCGGATATCGACCCGCAGCCTACAATGCCAAAGCCTGTTCGTGTGTGCATCATCACATTCCTTTCTATGATATGCTGCGCTTATCAGCTGTTGTTCCACCGGTTGGATAGCGTATGCGCTGCCGCCACATCCAGGGGACAGCAATGTCTGCATTATACCATGGACGTGTTGATAAATTACAGGCACCCCAAAACACAAAAAGGCAGGCCCCTTTATGGGAGCCCGCCTGATATATGGGATCTATTACTTTTCGTTCAGCAGTGCCATGAACTCCTCGCCGGAGATGTTTTCCTTTTCCAGCAAATACTGGGCGATGCGATCCATAGCGTCCACATCCTGTTCCAGCAGCTGGATGGCTTTTTCATCACATTGCTTCAGGATGTCGCGCACTTCCTGATCCACCCGGGCGCTGGAGGCGTCCGAACCGGAGAACACCGCCCTGCCGTCCAGGTACTTGTTCTCCTGCGATTCCAGACCCATCGGGCCAAAGACATCGCTCATGCCGTACTGCGTCACCATGCCGCGGGCCAGCGCTGTGGCGCGCTCAATGTCGTTGGAAGCGCCGGTGGTCACCTCGCCAAACTTGATGGTCTCGGCTGCACGGCCGCCCAGCAGCGTGGTGATCTGCTGCAGGATTTCGGATTTGGTCATCAGGTAGCGCTCTTCCTCCGGCATGTTCATGGTGTAGCCCAAGCTGCCCAGCGTGCGGGGCACGATGGTGATTTTCTGCACGGGCTGCGCGCCGGATTGACGCGCCGACACCAGCGCATGCCCCACCTCGTGATAGGCTACCATCTCGCGCTCCTTGGGGTTCATGATGCGGTCCCGCTTCTCCTTGCCCGCAATGACCACTTCGACCGATTCCATCAGGTCCTTCTGCTGCACCTTGTCGCGGCCTTCCTTGACGGCCAGCAGTGCGGCTTCGTTGACCATGTTGGCCAGGTCGGCACCGGTGGCGCCGGAGGTCGCCAGCGCGATCTTGCGCAGGTCGACATCGCTGTGCAGCTT
>JAXGRA010000022.1:0-26575 GCA_040766135.1 Christensenellales bacterium | reverse complement strand
AAAACGATGCATACACTATCCTAAAGCATGTAAAAAGGAGCCCATCCTTGCAGACAGGCTCCTCTTATAAAGGAAGATCTTACTTACTCGCCATCTCGATGGCCACAGCCACGGCCACCGTGGCACCCACCATCGGGTTGTTGCCCATGCCGATCAGGCCCATCATCTCCACGTGCGCAGGCACGGAGGAAGATCCGGCAAACTGCGCGTCAGAGTGCATGCGGCCCATGGTATCGGTCAAGCCGTAGCTGGCCGGGCCGGCAGCCATGTTGTCCGGGTGCAGCGTACGGCCGGTGCCGCCGCCGGAGGCAACGGAGAAATACTTTTTGCTGTGCTCATTGGCCCACTTTTTGTATGTGCCGGCCACCGGGTGTTGGAACCTGGTGGGGTTGGTGGAGTTGCCGGTGATGGACACGTCCACCTTCTCATGGCGCATGACGGCCACGCCTTCGTTGACATCGTCGCAGCCATAGCAGCGCACCTTGGCGCGCTCGCCGCTGGAGAAGGCCTTTTCGCTGACGACCGCCAGCTTGCCCGTGGCATAATCGTACTGCGTCTTCACATAGGTAAAGCCGTTGATGCGGCTGATGATATAGGCTGCGTCCTTGCCCAGGCCGTTCAAAATAACGCGCAGGGGTTTTTTGCGCACCTTGTTGGCGGTGTTGGCAATGCCAATGGCACCCTCGGCCGCGGCAAAGGACTCGTGCCCCGCCAGGAAAGCAAAGCATTCGGTCTCTTCGTTAAGCAGCATAGCGCCCAAGTTGCCATGCCCATGGCCCACATCGCGCTGATCGGCTACCGACCCGGGGATGCAGAACGCCTGCAGGCCGTCGCCGATGGCTTCGGCCGCCTTGGCCGCAGTGGTAATGCCGCGCTTGACTGCCAGCGCTGCGCCCAGCGTGTAGGCCCATACGGCGTTTTCAAAGGCGATGGTCTGCGTGCCACGCACGATTTTTTCGACATCAATGCCTTTGGCAAGCAGCATATCACGCGCTTCCTCCAGCGATGCGATGCCTTCGGCCTCCAGCACCTGGTTGATTTGAGCGATGCGCCGATCGTATCCTTCAAACTTTGGCATCCGGATGACCTCCTTTACTGATGGCGCGGGTCGATGTACTTGGCGGCGTTTTCATACCGGCCGTACGTGCCCACGTTCTTTTCGTATGCTTCTTTGGGATCGGTGCCCTTTTTGATGGCTTCCATCATGCGGCCCAGATGGCAGAACTGATAGCCGCAGATCTCGTCATTTTCGTCCAGGGCAAGCTTGATAATATAGCCTTCCGCGCTTTCCAGATACCGGGGGCCTTTGGCCACGGTGCCGTACATGGTGCCAATCTGGCTGCGCAGGCCCTTGCCCAGGTCCTCCAGGCCGGCGCCGATGGTCAGGCCGCCTTCGGAAAAGGCGCTCTGCGTGCGGCCATAGGCAATCTGCAAGAACAGCTCGCGCATGGCGGTGTTGATGGCGTCGCACACCAGGTCGGTGTTAAGCGCTTCCAGCAAGGTCTTGCCGGGCAGAATTTCGGAGGCCATGGCCGCCGAGTGCGTCATGCCGGAGCAGCCCAGCGTTTCAATCAGGGCTTCCTCAATGATGCCGCCCTTGACGTTGAGCGTCAGTTTGCAGGCACCCTGCTGCGGGGCACACCAGCCCACGCCGTGCGTGAGCCCTGAAATATCCTTGATCTCGCGGGATTTTACCCACTTACCTTCTTCCGGTATGGGTGCCGGGCCATGGTTGCAGCCCTGCTTGACACATACCATTGCTTCCACTTCGCGGGAATATTGCATGCGTTTACCTCCTCAGGAATAGTGAACAACCTAACAAAGTATATCATATTTCGGATTGTTTGAGAATGATTTGCTCGCTTGTCAACTATAATTCTTATACCGTAAGAAACAGAGCCATCATATCTGACAGCCCTGGAATCAACTTAGTTCATATTCCAACACGTTTTGTCCGCATACAGCAAAGATGCTGGCTCTAGACTACCATAATGCTATCTCTTCCCTTTCTTTTCAAGCGCCAGCAAATCTTCTTCCAGCTGATTCGCCAACCATTTTTGCCGACGGTTTAACACTTTCAGCGCGCGCATACATTTATGTATGGTCTTGAGTCTTAGCTGCTCAATATCTTCAATAGCCCATGCAATCGCTTTCAGCCTCATGTGCAGGCTTTCGTCCTCGCTGTGTGCTTCTTTTGCACGCACAAGCAAAGCAGCATACTTCCGTGCTTTAGCCATTCTGCACCCCCTCCTATGTCCAACCGCCATTTTTGTAGTACCCGAAGGTGTAAATCGGTCTTCTGCTCTTGTGCATTCATCATCCATAGCTTCCAACAATATAATTACCAAAATAAAATGTTCCCGGTAATACCCGTTTTGCTCGTAAATCGGCTATATTTTAACTTTATCCCAGGTCAGTAGAAGGATAACGCCTCCAAATCTCAGCATCACATCAAAAACCGCCCTGTGTGGGCGGCTTTCGATGGTACTATCAAGGCACAGTGCGATACTATCAACGGGCATCTTCACACAACCCATGTACATAAAGAAAAAACCGAGATATGCTGATAAAACAACACATCCCGGTTGGTGCCGAAGGCGGGACTTGAACCCGCACGGACTTTCGCCCTGTGGATTTTAAGTCCACTGCGTCTGCCATTCCGCCACTTCGACCCGGCGATATTATATCCTTCCTTGCGCTTTACGGCAAGGGGATAAAAAACGGTCGGCAGGGTGCCGTATATGGCCGGTGGTTGCCGCCTTGACAGGCCAGAAAAAGTGCATTAAAATGTATCGGAATGAATGCAGAAAGATCCGTTCAGTGCGTAAGCGCCGGAAGGAGGGACGGGCTTGAACCATACAACCTGGAAAATGCGGGCTCTGCTGGTGATTTTAACACTGGCTCTGTTTGTTTTGGCGGCACCTACATTCGCCGAAACGGCCCAGCAGGACATCAGCTTCACCATGTCGGTGGATCCCGCAACGCTCACCAAACCCGGAGAGGTCACAGTATCCGTACGCGTGGCCAATGTAAGCGATAAGGATATCAACACCGCCCTGTCGTTGTTTGACGCGGATGACAAGCCGGTCACCACGTTCTATGACGGCGGTTCGCTTTATTCACTGAAGGCGAATGAGGCGCGCACCTGGCAGGGCAAGTGGAATGTATCGCAAAAGCACTTAGACGCAGGCAAGATTACCTTTACCCTGCGCTATGCCACCACGGGTGCCGCAGGCAACGTGGCGCAGGTTACGCTGCCTGCTTCGGCCGATATTGCCTTTGCGGGGGAAAAGGTCGACCTGTCCGTTACGCGCACCATTGACCCGCAGGTTGTCCGCACGGGCAGCGATGTCAAGGTGATTTATGAGCTGGTCAACACCGGCAACGTACGCCTGACCGACATCCGCGTGCGTGAAAACCGCAGCATCTCTAGCAAAAGCGAAAGCGTCAGCCCCCTCGCCCCTGGCGAGAAGGCCACGGTTACGTTCACCAAGCGCGCTGCGCGCACCGATCTGGAAAGCTCGGCGCTAATCAACTACCGCAAGGATGGCGACCGAACCCTGCTTAAGGTTACGCTGGATGCGGTGAAAATCCCCATCGCCAAGCCTGGCCTGGCGTATGAGCTGTCGGTGGATCGCGCGGTGGTCAATATAGGCGATACCGTTGCCCTTACGCTGACTGTGCGCAACACGGGCAACATCTCCTACAGCAATGTGACGGTCACCGATGCCAAACTGGGTGAGGTGTTTACCGGTCTATCCATTCCCGCCGGGCAGACCATTACGCAAACCAAGGAAGTGACGCTGACCGAATCATCTGCCTTCAAGTTCACGATGAACCTGACGGACAACACCGGCAAGGAGTTAAAAGAAACCACCAACGAGATCAAAATCAGCGCCTATGCCGAAGGGCAGATGATGAAGCTCAACCTTCAGGTCACGCCGGATACTGATCAGGTATCTGCCCTGCCTGGCAAGGTGACATTCAGCTTGGTTATCACCAATGACAGCAACGCCCCGGCCAAAAACATCCGTATTTCCCATGGCACTACCGACATTTATACCATTGGCGAACTGTCGCCCGGGCAAAGCATGAAGCTGTCGCGTGATTTTCTCATTACCCATGCGGGCAAGTTCCGTTTTACAGCGTCCGCACGCGATGCGCTGGACAACGTGGTCACGTTTGAATCGGCAGATATCTCCATTGCTTTTGCGCCGCCTACTGCTGCGCCTACACAGGTTGTGGTGGTGACTGTGGCCCCGCCGGTGACCATTGCGCCGCTGGTGCAGGATGAGCAATCACCCACTATGCAGGCACTGTGGATTGCTACCATTGTGGTAGGCGTGCTCTTTGGTGCTGCGCTTGTGCTGTTTGCCATCAGCAGCGTAATGCGCGCTAAAGTCCGCAGGCAAAGCGAGGCCGCCTATGATCACTTGCAAACCTCCAGCCGCCGGGACTATACCAATCCTGCCACTTATGAGGGCGAAACGGTTTTGGATACTCCGACAGCGGACACAGACAAGGCGGCAGATGCCCCGGATGAAACCTCCGGGTTAAGTCTGGAAAACTTCCCGGTAGAGGACACGGCTGAGCCCGCGCCTGAAGTTAAAGAGGCCTCCGAAGCGTCCGCCAGCAATGATGGCGATGGCTATCAGCTGGTGCGCGAGGATGCCCCGGCTGAACAGCCTGCCAAGCCCCGTACACGCCGTGCGGCCAAGCAGCAAAAGCTGCCCACCGACGACGCCGAATAACACAATTTTCACCTATCACACAGGCGGCTTTTTACAAACGGCCGCCTGTATTTTATTGACAAGGCTCAAGCGTCACTCCATAATATCAGCATCAATAAGGAGGGGCTGTATATGGATTTTTCTACCCAAACCCCAGAAACTTTGATAAGCGCCCCGCATTCTTGCGCATGCGGGAGAACCCATGCCACCACGCTACGGTATCTGAACATCGGGCCGGGCGCGGTGAAGCACCTGCCCCAGGCCATGGCGGCCTCCGGCGTTTCTCGTCCTTTTATCGTGTGTGATCGGAACACCCATGCTGCCGCATGGCGGTATGTGGAGCCGGTACTCCATCAAATGGATGTGCACTACACCCTGCACATGCTGTCCAACCCGCGGCCCGAGCCTGACGAACACACCATGGGCGAAATGGTCATGAGCTTTAATCCCGATTGCGATGTTGTTATCGCGCTGGGCAGCGGCGTCATCAATGATTGCAGCAAGGTGCTGGCGCATGCCGTGGGCAAGCCCAGCATGGTCATCTGTACAGCGCCATCCATGGATGGCTTTGCCAGCAATTCTTCTTCCATGATCCGGGATCGTGTCAAGGTATCGCTGTACAACGCTTGCCCGGATGCCATCCTGGCTGATACGCGCATATTGGTCGATGCGCCTGAGCGCATGCTGCAAGCCGGATTTGGCGATATGATTGCCAAGTATGTGTCGGTGTGCGAATGGCGCTTTTCACATTTGATTACCGGCGAGTACTATTGCGAGAATATTGCCGGTCTGGTACGCGCTTCGCTCAAAAAAGTGGTGGATGCAGCGCCGGGCCTAAAGGCGCGTGACCCCAAGGCCGTGGAAGCCACGATGGAAGGGCTGATTTTATCGGGCATCGCGATGAGCTTTGCGCAAATATCGCGCCCAGCCTCGGGGCTGGAGCATTATTTCAGCCACATGTGGGAAATGATGGCGCTGGATCGTGGCGAGCCTTCGGAGCTGCACGGCATCCAGGTGGGCGTGGGCACGCTGCTGACGCTCAATGTGCTGCGCTATCTGGCGCAGGTGCAGCCTGACCGTGCCCGTGCGCTGGCATTTGTGGAGTCCTTCTCCAATGCCGAATGGGAGGCGCAAACGCGCGCGATCTTTGGCAAGGCCGCCCAAACCATCATCACGCAGGAGCACACCAAGTATCACAAAAATGATGCGGCGCAGCACGCCATACGGCTGGAGCGCATCGTGGACAACTGGCCGCAATTGCTGACCATCATGCAGGAGGAGCTGCCCGATGCAGAAAAGCTGTTGGCGCTCTCCAAGGCCGTGGGCATGCCCACCACGCCGCAGCAGCTGGGCATCAGCTTGGAGGATACGCACAATGCTTTCCTGGCCTCGCGCGACATCCGCGACAAATATCTGACCAGCTCGCTGCTGTGGGACTTGGGGCTGCTGTACGAAACGCCTTTGACCATACCGGAGTAAGCCATGCCGATATATAGCGAAGACAACTGGATTACTCGCAACAGAAAAACCATTCCGCGCGTGTTGGGTGCGCTGCTAATAATGGCCGCACTGTACTATGTCAGGCGCGATTTGCTGGACGCGCTGCAGCCGTTCTTCTATGGTGCCATACTCGCCTTTCTGTTCAACCCCCTGGCCGAAAAGCTAGACGCCATAGGCGTTAAACGCTGGCAAAGCGCGCTGCTGATGGCGTTTTTGCTGCTGCTCATTGTGGGGCTGTTTGTGGGGGTGTTCATCCCCAGCGTTGTGCGCGATGCGCTGCAACTGGCCCAGCGTCTGCCCTCCGGCATTGCTACATTGCGTGTAACCTATCGAGAAGAGATTGCACGTGTGACGGACTGGATGAGTGACTTGGGCACTGACATCCCCGGCGATTTAGGTGCACGATTGGGCAGCATCATTACCAACGCATTGGGCACCGTTGTTAAAAAAATCGGCGGTATATTCCAGGTACTGCTCACGCCGGTCATCTCCTTTTACTTTATAAAGGACAAGCGCATGATCCTAGCCGGGCTGCGCGACCTGTTCAACCCCCGGCAGCAGCGCATGCTATCAGAGCTATGGGTAGAAATTCACCGTGTACTTACCGGATATGTCAAGGGACGCCTGCTGGTGTCGGTGTACATTGGCGTTGCCACCGGTCTCGGGTGCTTGGTAATTGGCCTGCCTAACACGCTGACCATCGGCATTGTGACGGGGCTGTTTGACTTGATTCCCTATTTCGGCCCCTGGCTGGGCGGAACGTTGCCGGTGCTCATCGCATTGATGGGCCCGGATCCCATCATCAAAGCCATTTGGGTGGTGCTGCTCATCGTGGTGGTGCAGCAGGTGGAAATCAACCTGATCACGCCCCGCATCATCTCCGAAAACGTGGGCTTGCATCCGCTGCTGGTTATGTTCTCGGTGATATTCTTTGGCCGCGTGATGGGCATCCCCGGCATGATCATCGGCGTGCCCGTGATGGGCTCGCTGATCGCGCTGTTCTTCTATATCCGCAGCCATAATCAATCGTCCGATATGTCCGACGAAGACGCTTCTCCCAAGCCATCAGAGGATGCCGAGCCTGTGCCATCAGCCACCGCATCTTCTGAGCCAGCACCTAAGCCTTCTGATGAAAACGGGTCTTGCGAAAACGACGTATCAACGGGTTGACAGTTCCCGCTTAGCCGCCTATAATACGGCGGTGCAAAGGGGCATGGTGTAATGGTAACACGTGGGTCTCCAAAACCTTTGTTGAGGGTTCGAGTCCTTCTGCCCCTGCCACAAAACCTCCTTGAAAACATTGTGTTTTTCAAGGAGGTTTTGTTTGCGCGCTTAATATAACGCAACGAATTTGCCCCGTTCATGGAAAAATAAACAAGCGCCGGGTGTTTTGCCAGGCGCTTGTTGATATCGAATATAAAGTTTAGATCGCGTTGCCGTTCATATCGTGCAGCGGCAAATGGCCCAAGCGGACGAAGTCGTGCGGGTTGCTTTCCAGCGCCTTGCCTTCGGTGGCGACGCAGACGCAGTAGGCAAAATCGCTGTTCGTGGCGCGGCGATAGAGATCCTGGGCGGCCAGGTAGGTGGCGCCGGTGGAAATTACATCATCCACAAAGCATGCGGTTTTGCCCTTGAGCAGTTCAATGTCGTGCCGGTCAAGGATGAGCTGCTGTTCGCCGGTAGTGGTGATGGAACGTACCGTGGTCACCAGGGGGTCTACCATGTAGGCTTTGCGCGATTTGCGCAGGATGACATACTGATCGTGCCCTAATACCATGGCCAGTTCCTGGACAAGGCCGATGGACTTGGCCTCGGCAGCCACCAGAACATCGCAGGCCGGGGTGCGCGCCTTCATCACCGCAGCCAAAGCAATGGCAGCGGTGCGGTTGACGCGTGCATGTCCCAACAGGTTGAGGGAATAGAAGCACACGCCGTCGGTCTGGACAAGGTCTAGCTTCATGGTCAATTCTTCGCCCAGCGGGAAGGAAAGCTGCGGTGGCAGCAGAGGTGCAGTAGGCTTGGTCATATTACACCCCCAGCAGATTGCCCAGCAAACGCACGGCGATACCGGCAATCATGCCATAGAAGGGGTTTTTGCTGATGATGGTCATGCCCATGGCGGCCACACCGGCGGCGATGGTGCCGCTGGCAATCACGCCGCCCACGCTGGGGATGGTGGTCAGCACAAAGCCGATGACCAGCAGGAAACCGCTGATAGACTCCGCCGGCACATACTTGGCCAGCTTTTCCACAGCGCCGGTCAGGATCAGCACGCCGATGAACGCCATCATCAACACGCCGGTCAGGACGGGATGGGGGGCACCCGCTGTGCCGCTGATGATGCCTTCCAGCGGCAGGCCGCCGGCCGGGACGCTGATAAAGTCAGCCAGCGCGTTGACCAGCGTCAGGTGGTTCAAATCCTGCGTGGTGTTTGCAATGCTGGCGGTGATGTTGCCAAAGGAAATGTTGCAGCCAATGCCCATGCAGATCAGACCCAGCGCCGACAGAATGGAGGCCTTGTTGAAAACCATGTTGCGCCAGCCGCTTACCCATTCCTGAATCAGCGGGGGCTCCGGCTCGCTGACGACATCGCTGCCGGCCTTGTCGCCCTTGGCGTTGAGCAGCAGGATGTGCACCAATGTGGACACCGCCACCGAAATGCCGATGGTATACACCACAGCATTGGCATCGCTTTTAAACAGCATCCAGGAGCCCACGGCGGACACAATGGATACCACGCTGATCAGCCAGTTGCTCTTGGTAAAGCTGTAGGACACTTCGCACAGCATCAGGCCCACGCCGGCCATCATGCCGGCGACCACGCCGGCACCGGCCCAGTCTGCAATGCGGCTGACCAGGCCCAGCAGGCCCAGCGCCGTCATGCCAAACGCAGCTAAGATAAGGCCTGTGATGCGCGCGCGTTTTTCCTTGGTGCTGCCGGCTACCGTAATGGTTTCGGCCTGTGCCGAAATGGGCGTGACCGATCCCAACATGAGGTTCAGGCCAGCGGCCAGGAAATAGGCATACGCCACCGAACGCAGTTTGAAGCCGCGCTCCTTGCCGTACAGCAGTTGCGGGATGCCGTTGATCGCTACGGCCAATATGGCAAATAGCATTGCTCCGATTGTGCCGAAATCCATAGAGTGTCCTCCTGTCCGGTGGCCTGCAAGGGCCCCTTTAAAAACATATGGCGCTGCTGGTACACACGCAGTGCAACGCTCGCGCACATCATAACAACAACGAACGAATATTACAACATCAATCCGGCAGAATGTTCGCCATTTGACCTGTTCTTATGCACGCGATAAAATGATTGCATTAAATAAAGAGGTGATAAGGGTGCAAATTTGTTTAACGCAGCGCGGGCCGCTGCACGGGGCTGATGGCAGGCTGGTGGAGGCCGGATATGCAACCAGCCTGATCAAAACCTATGACCGTGCGCGCATCAAGGCATCGCCTCTGCGCATCAAGGAATGGGATTATTATCTAATCAGCAATGATTCCTTTGCGTTGGCGCTGACCGTGGCCGACAACGGCTACATGGGGCTGGATTCCATCAGCTTTATCGACCTGGATGCTCAAACCCACCATACGGGCTCACGCATGGTGCCTTTCCCGATGGGCAGGCGCAACCTGCCGGCCAGCAGCGCCGCCGGGCGCATCGCCGTGCAGGGCAAGCAGTACAGCATTGATTTTAAAGTGGACAACGGACAGCGCCATCTGTTTGGGCATATGTATGATTTTAATGGCCCCGACAAGCCGCTGCTGTTTGACGTGGTGCTGACCGAGCCCAAGGCCGACAGCATCGTGATGGTCACGCCCTTTGCCCGCAGGCCGCGCGCGTTTTACTACAATCAGAAAATCCCCCTGATGCCCGCCGAAGGCCGCGTGGTGCTGGGCGATCAGGAATATCTGTTTTCCCCGGCGTCCTCCTTTGGCACGCTGGACTGGGGACGCGGCGTATGGACATACAGCAACACCTGGTATTGGAGCAGCGCCTCCGGCATCGTGGACGGGCATCATCTGGCATTCAATTTCGGATACGGATTTGGCGATACCTCCAAAGCTACCGAGAACATGCTATTTGCAGACGGCGTGGGGTATAAGCTGGAGCACGTGGGGTTTGACATCCCCCAAAAGGATGGCAAGGAGGATTATCTCTCTCCCTGGCGCATCACCGACAACCAGCAGCGGGTAGACCTGATGTTTACGCCCATCCTTGACCGCGCCTCGGACACCAATTTTATCCTGCTGCGCTCCGACCAGCACCAGGTGTTCGGTCGGTTTTCGGGCGTTGTCAGGCCCAATCCTGCACTGGAGATATCCGTTCAAAACCTCACCGGCTTTGCCGAGAAGGTGCGCAATAAATGGTGATTGGATACTGAACTCCATCATAAATGCTTTGCTGGGGTGGTTTTTTTGCGTCTGCGCGTTGCCTCTTTCATTCGGCGTAGGCTCCGGCTACGCCTCATTCTTTCGGCTTAGCGCAGCCATCAAAAATCCTCGCCCCATCTGTGCATTTATTCATTCGTTCAGTATTGGGTATCCGGTGTTTTCTGCCTGTTCCGGGCGGCTTTGGAAAATACGCACCCGCAGTAATCCTGCCGGTATAAGTTATATTCGCGCGAGCGGCGGATGCTGTTTAAGTATCCGTCGCGCTTTTTAAAGTCGCTGGGTAAAAAGGGCACGCCATGTGTTTGCGCCATGCGCTGGCCGATGCTGTTGAGCAGTGCTGCGTCCTTGCGCGGCCCCACGGTCAGCGTAGTGGTAAACCAGTCAAACCCATGGGCCTTGGCATAGGCCGCGCTGCGGTCAAGACGCAGCGCAAAGCACCGTGCGCACCGCGCGCCGCCCTCGGGCGCATCCTGCGTGCCTTCAATGGTCTGGTGATAGACCTCTGTGTCCCAGGGCATTACAATCACCGGTATGGGCAGATCCAGCAAGGCTACCAGCTTTTCTGTTTCCTGCCTGCGGAGATCAAACTCCTGTAAAGTGTCTATATTTGGGTTGTCAAAGAATATGGTTACGTCAAAATCGCGCCATAGCTCCTGCAGCACTGCGCTGCTGCACGGCGCGCAGCACACATGCAGCAGCAGGCGGGGCCTGCGGCCCTCGGCGCGGATGCGCGCGATGACCTTGTCCATTTCCTTTGCGTAATTGACATTCATGGCTGTGCCATCTGGGCAAGGGCATCCTTAACAAAGGTGTCCAGCACGCTGCCCTCGCGGTAGTCGGCAGGCATCGCGATGTCCACACGCCCGGCGTCCAGCAGCCCCTGCGCGGTTTCATGTGCACCATACACAGCGGCGGCGCGCCCGCCCTGAGCGCGGACAACCTGCATGGCGGGCACATCGGTAATGCCATCGCCGATATAGATCATGCGTTCAAACGGCACCGGGCGCAGCGCGGCGGGCATGGGACGGTTGAGCGCGTCATCCTCGCAGACATCATGCACGCCCTTGCTGATGCGGAAAAGGAACTGCGTTTTCATGGTGTGGCTGACAAATAGCGCCGGCCATACGGCTTCACCGGTTGCATCATAGGCAAAGCGGCAGGCAAAGATATCGTCAAAGGCCGATGCGATGGGACAGCCGCGGATAATTTCATCAATGCCGGCAGAAATAAGATAGTGCTTTACCTGAATGCCCTGCGAAAGCGCATAGGCACTGATGCGCTCAAACCACTCGGTTACACCGGGGAACAGCTCTATATCGGGCCCGCAGCTGGTTAGCAGCTCACGCGTCAGCACCAGGCCGCGCTTGCGACATGCGGTGATCATCAAGTACATATAAGCCAGCGTCTGATCCATCTGGTGCGTGCGTGCAAGGGCATCCGCCTGCGCCCAGAAATCCTCAGGTGATACGTTCAGCAGCGGAAAAAAAGCGGTATCCTTCATATCGTTGACCGACAGCGTGCGGTCAAAATCATACATCAGTGCGGCTTGCTTCATGTGTCCCTCCTTGGAGCATAGATCTGCTTTCATTGTACCACAGCAAGCGTGCATTGATCTTGCATGAAAACAGGTTTATGGTTCGTTTAATTGTTGTATAATAAGGCAGGAAGTATGGACGCCTTAGAACGATAAAGGAGGCAGATACATGAAACGCAGGGTACTGGGGTTGCTGCTGGCAACCGTGATCGCGCTGGGGGCCCTCGGCCCTGTTGCAGTACAGGCTGATGGCATCAACATCATCGGTCAGGTTACCATCACGCATTATAATAACGTCAACATTCGCTCCGGCGGTTCGACGGACTATCCGGTGGTCGCAACCGGCGCGCCTGGGCAGGAGTTCCCGTGCACAGGCTTTGCCACATCGGGCTGGTATGAGATTATCCTGCCTGATAATACCATCGGCTATGTGACCAACAATCTATCTTTACTTACCTATTATGCCAAGCCTATCCCGTGGGGCGGGGGTACGGATCCTATACAGGCTAGCGTGCTGGTGCAGTACATCACCAACTTTGGGCAATCCCTGCACAGCGAGTATGTGCGCCTGTCCCAAGGCACCCACTATGTATCGGCCAACGATGCGCGCGTGCCCGTGGGCTATGCGCTGTCCGGCGCACGGGTGGCGACTGTTACGGTCAATGCCAGCGGCGTGGCCTCGCCTGCCAGCATTACATTTGTATATGTATCTACTGCTACACAGCCCCCTGTAACCAACCCGCCCGCACAATATGCCACGGTGCCGATATATTACAAGAATCTGTACGGAGCCGTGCTGTACACGGACTATGCCTATCTGGCCGCAGGCAGCCGCCTGATTAGCGCCAACAGCAACCTGGTGCCTGCAGGCTACGTGCTGGTAGGGGCCAAGGATGCCGTAATATCGGTGTCGGCCTATGGCGTGGCCAGCCCCAGCAGCGTAACGTTTCTGTGCTCCCGCGCTACAACGGATGCGCCCGCGCCCGTCAGCGTCATGGTGCCGGTATATTACCGCAGCAATACCGGCACGGCGCTGGCTACGGCTTATGCCACGGCTGTGCCCGGCAACAACACCATCACGGCCAACAGTTCACTGGTTCCATCCGGCTATGTGCTCTCCGGTGCAAGCAGTGCCCAGGTGTATGTGGCCAGCAATGGCGTAGCCACGCCCAGCAGCGTGACGTTTATCTATGTTCAAGCTGCAACCAACCCGCCTGTGATAACGGCCAATTTACCTGTCTATTATCAGGATACGCAGGGCAATTTGCTCAAAACCACCAATGTTCAGGTAGGCTTTGGCGCCAACACCATCTATGCCAACGACAGCAACGTACCGGCGGGCTATACCCTGGCTGGCAACCGCGCAGCCGTGGTGGAAGTGGCGGCAAACGGCACGGTGAATCCCAGCTCGGTTACATTTGTGTACCGGCCCAATGTAACGGCCGTGGTGCCCGTCACCTATGTAGAGGAAGGCGGCGCTACGCTGCATACCGAGAATGTGACGCTGGGCTACGGCAGCAGCGCGATAACGGCCAATGATGCGCGCGTGCCGTCGGGCTACATGCTTGTTTCAACGCGCTCGGTGGCCATTACGGTCAATGAAAGCGGAACGGCCACCCCCGCCAATGTGAAGTTCACCTACCGTGCGCCCGCACCGCCTGTCAGCGTCAACGTGCCGGTGATCTACAAAAATCAGGATGGCGCGCAATTGGCCAGCCTGACCGTGCTGGCCAGCAGCGCCCAACCCACCCAGGTGAAAGCCGATCCTGCCCATGCGCCCAAGGGCTATGTGCTGACCAGCCCCGCTACCGTAACGGTCACTGTCAGCCCCGACGGCACGGCCACCCCCGCGCAGGTGGTATTTACCTATCAGGATCCTACCACCTTTACCGAGCCGCAATACCTGCCTGAACCCGTTAAAACCAAGTTAAACAAGGGTAGTTGGGAAGTGTATACCGGCCCCGGCCCGCAATACTATCGCAATGGCAGCGCCTCTGCGGGCGGCAACAGCGGTACGGCCCGTGTGTACGGCACCATTGGCGAATGGGTCATGATCGGCTATGGCTTGTCCAAGGGCAACTATCGCATTGGATTTATCAGCAATGCTGCCATTCCCGCCAATGTGCTTTCACAAATTCCGGCCCTGATCATTACCAGGCAGCCGCGCACCACCACGGGGGCTGTATACTTCACCGATGACCCGGTCAGCGGTCTGGACATGGACCGTTACCGCATGGAATACTACGGCAACGCCGGAGTGAATTTGAATGTGTTGGCCTGGCGGCGCGACAATAACAGCTTCTGGGCGTATGTGGAAATTCCAAACTTCCGCGAGGGCAAGCCCGCATGGGGCTTTGTAGCTCGCAGGAAACTGTAATCATTGCAATAATCAAAGGCCCGCGTTTCCCTCATGGAGGCGCGGGCCTTTTGTATGCGAAGGTTACAGGCTATCTGCCGCTAAATAGCCATAGGACTTGGCCACCAAATGCACAGGGTCATAGGATAATTTAGCCCTGCGCAGGCCTTCATCGCCGGCATCATCCTCGCGGTTGATATAGGTATATCCCTGTGTGTTGGCCTCGGCAAACATCTGGTTGATGGCCTGATACGCGCCGGGATAGGCGTTCAGCGCCTTTTCAATGTGCATGAGATACGTGGTGTCATTGAGCGGCTCGCCCAGTGTAAAAGCCACCACCTTGGCCCCCACGCGCAGCAGTCCGCCCGTTACATCCAGTTCAAAGAAGTTGTGCAGCACCTGGTCTACCGCGTTTTCCTCGCTGGTCAGGCTTTCGGTCTGATAGCCGTAGTTTTCTTCACACCATAGCCGGTCCATCTCCAGCACTTCCTGAATGTTGTGCCTGGTGATGGGTTCGTATGTATAATCGCGGAAGGTGCTCAGAAAATGGTTCAGATGGTTGCGCTTGGAGGATAGCTTTTTGCCGCGCAGAGTAATCAGGCTGTCCGCCAGATACACATAGTCATAGGCATCGCGGTCGGTTATTACAGTGAATTTGCCGGGGTAGGCGCGCTCCAGCTGCTCGCGGTGTTCATCCAGCAGCACCCAGAAGGCCAACCTTGCGCCGCGGGCGCAGGCATCCTTGTAGAGCGCCTCTATATAGGGCTCGATCGGCCCCGGGCCATCGGGGAATAGGTACTTGGGGTCGTCCGGGTCGGACACGACAATCAGCCGCCCCAAGTGCTCCGTCGCCTGCAGGCGGTAGGCGTGCCGCCACATAAACAGGGAAGTGAAGTTGTACTCCAGCGCGCCGCGCGGCGATTGTTGAAACAATTGGGTTATCCAGGCTCGGTCAGTTATCTGGATGGGCTTAAAGGACAGTAATGAAATGCAAATCACCTGCTTTTCGTGATGGGCGCATGCCCTCGTGCAGGATTATATCACGATAGTGATTCGTGCAGTGCGTTGTGTGGTAGAATGGGAGAGGAAATACTGCGTACTTTTTTGTGCGCTTTTCAGGGAGGGAGCACATTGCTCGAAATCAGAAACGTGGGCTGGACACTGCCTGACGGTGCTGACATCCTCAAGGATGTATCCATTACCATTGGTGAGGGGAAGTTGGTGGTCATCACCGGCCCCAACGGCGGCGGGAAAACCACGCTGGCCAAGGTTGTGGCCGGCTTGGTGCGGCCGACCACCGGCAGCATCTGGCTGGACGGCAAGGATATTACCCATATGGATATCACCCAGCGTGCGCTGCAGGGCATCAGCTATGGCTTTCAGCAGCCCGTGCGCTTTAAGGGCTTGACCGTGCGAGAATTGATGGAACTGTCCGCCGGGCATGATCTGGACATGGACGGGCTGTGCGATTTGCTGGGCAAAGTAGGGCTATGCACGCTGGACTATATCGACCGTGATGTGGATGGCAGCCTGTCCGGCGGCGAGATCAAGCGCGTGGAGATCGCCAGCGTGCTGGCGCGCGGCACCCGCATCATGATCTTTGATGAGCCGGAAGCCGGCATCGACCTGTGGAGCTTTAACAGCCTGGTATCGGCTTTTGAAAGGCTGAAGGACAGCCATCACACCATGATTATTATTTCCCATCAGCAGCGCATCATTGAAATTGCCGATGAAATCATCGTGCTGGCCGATGGCGGCATCCGCCTGAGCGGCCCGCGGGAGGACGTGCTGCCTTTGCTGCTGGAGAGTGAAATGGCCGGGTATTGCCCGGTGGGCAAGAGGGTGATTGCATGAACCAGATTACTGAAAAGCTGCTGGGCATTGTGGCAGGATATCAGGGCAAGTTTGATGGCGCTTTTAACATCCGCGAGGATGGCGGCTGTGTTGCGCGCCAATCGACCGAACACATCCAGATCACTGCCCACCGCGAGGGAAAGCCCGGGCTGGAGGTGCATGTGGCCCCCGGCACGCGCGATGAAAAGGTATATATCCCGGCCTGCGTAACCAAGGGCGATGTCGATGACCTGACGTACAATGATTTTTATATCGGCGACGGCGCGCGGGTCACCATTGTGGCCGGGTGCGGCGTGCACACCGATGACGCGGGTGAGGCGCGGCACAACGGCGTGCATCGTTTCTTTATCGGGAAGGGTGCCACCGTTACCTACGATGAAAAGCATGTTGGCACCGGCACGGGGGAGGGCGCCCGGCGCATCAACCCTGTTACCGAGGCGACCTTGGAGGAGGACGCATCGCTGACCATGGACACCGTGCAGCTGGGCGGCGTGCAATCCACCATCCGCAAGACCGAGGCCACGCTGGCCGCGCGCGCCAAGCTGATCATCCGCGAGCGCCTGATGACCGATGGCGACGAAACGGCGGAGACCGATTTTGTGGTGACGCTCAACGGCGATGATTCGGCCACCCATGTGGTATCGCGCTCGGTGGCCAAGGGGCACTCCAAACAGAGGTTTGTGTCGCGCCTGGTTGGCAATGCGCGCTGTAGTGGGCATTCGGAGTGTGATGCCATTCTGGCCGACAATGCGGTGGTCACCGCTGCTCCACAGTTGGATGCCTATAATGAGGATGCTTCTCTTATCCACGAGGCTGCCATCGGCAAGATCGCAGGCGAGCAGGTGCTGAAACTGCGCACGCTGGGCCTGACCGAGGAACAAGCCATAAACCGCATTATCCAGGGGTTCCTAAAATAATCATAGATAAGCAAAAGGCGGGCGCAATATACGGCCCGCCTTTTGCAACAGGAGAACGATCAGGGGGTGTTGGTGCGCGCATCATTTACCCATTCAGCAAACAGGCGTCCTGTGGCAGACAGCAGCTGTAAGCATTCGCCCCACAGCTGTTGCGGGAAAGTAGCTAAGGTGTTAAAGGTTTCAAAGGACAGGACACCCTTGTACCCGATGTCGCCCAGCGCGCGGCAGAAGGGTTCCCAATCCAATATGCCCATGTAGGGATTCAGGTGCTGGTCGTGCTGGCCATCGTTGTCATGCACGTGCAGCGCTTCCAGTCGGTCGCCCAGAATGCGCACATAGCGTGCTGTATCCAGCGCGGACAGCAGCGCGTGCCCGGTGTCCAGGCAGAAGGCATACAGCCTGTCCTGCGCCAGGTTGTTTAATTCGTCCAGGTAGTGCACGGCCTCGTGCGGGTCGCCGCATACCGAAGCCAGGAGATGCCCGCAGTGCGCGGTGAACATGTTTTCCAGGCAGCAGGTTACCTTGTACTTGCGCAGTGCAGGGGCCAGACCCAAATATAAAGCCTTGTTCATCTCCCACTCCTGCTGTGGTGTCAGCCCCTCCTGATAGGCCAGAAAGGCCGGATGAATGATAACATGCGGTGCGCCCAGCACATGGGCGGCGGCAATGGACATGCTCAGAGCCTGCATCAGATCCTCCTGTGCCGCTGCATCCTTTACATAGCAGGGGAAGGGCGCGTGAACCTGATGGATGCCCATGCCATGCCGGTCGGCGGCCTCGCGGATGGGTGTGAAATACTTTATTACCTCGCGCTCGCTTTTGTAGAAAATGCCGGTACGGCGGCCGTTTACAATGTCGCCGTAGGGCAGTTCATGGTCGATATTATAATCCACCGTCGAAAAGCCGCATTCCTTGAGCAGTTGAAACCCCTGATTCACGCCTAACTGATCCATTACCGGAGCGGATTGTACGCCAATCTTCATGTTGCTTCCTTTCTTTTTACCCCTGGGCATATGATGAACGTCCGGGGAAAATCACAAATTCTCCATACGGTGGGTAGTATACTATAATTTGACTTCAGATGGAGATGTTCTGACATTTTTTACAGAAATATCGCTTCTGTTTTATTTGTGTTGCCTATCCGTCCAATGACCATTATGATGAGAGGAGGAGGGAAGCATGACACACAGATTGTATTATGACGATGCGTATTGCACCGAATTTGACGCAACAGTAACTGCAACAGGTCAAGACAGCAACGGCCTGTGGGTAAAGTTAGACCGCAGCGCGTTTTATCCCACATCGGGCGGGCAGCCGCACGATACCGGTGTGCTCACATATGAGGGCGGAACCACCCGCGTGGTGGATGTGATGGTGGATCATGGCGATGTGCTGCACTATGTGCAGGAAGCGCTACCACCGGGCACTGCAGTGAATGGGCGCATTGATTGGGCGCGCCGCTTTGACCATATGCAGCAGCACCTGGGGGAGCACCTGCTGGCGGCTGAAATTGCCAGACAAGCGCAGGGATATACCATTGGCCTGCACATAGGGGCCGAGGATGCCACCATCGATGTGACGCTGCCCGATGGTGCCACGCGATTAGGCCAGGAGATGTGGCTGCGCATTGAGGAGGCCGTTAACAAACATATTACGGGTAATCTGCCTGTGCGCTGCTGGTTCCCCACGCCACAGGAGTTGGCGGCCCTGCCTTTGCGCAAGGAGCCCACGGTGGACGACCATGTGCGCGTGGTAGCGGCCGGCGAGGTGGAAATGGTGGCCTGCGGCGGCACGCACCCCAACACCGCCGGTCAGGTGGGGTTGCTCAAGGTGCTTTTTGATGAGCCGGTGCGCGGCAAGATGCGCGTGCATTTCGTATGCGGCGGGCGTGCGCTGCAGGTGTTCCGCACCTATCAGCAAGCCGCAACGGAAACCAGCAGGCTGCTGTCCGCCCCGGTGCAGGAAGTACCTGAGGCTGTCCAAAAATTGCAGCAGCGCCTGTCGGACAGTGAGGCTGCCCTGGCCCGTCTGCGACGCGCATCCGCGCAGGCACAGCTTACGGACGCCCTGCAAGCGGTGCAGCCGGGGCAACATGGCTGGCGCGTGCTGGCGTATACGGTGGAAGAGGCCGATATGGAGCTGTTAAGCCAGCTGGCAGGCGATTTGGTGCAAGCTTCGTGCGTGGCCGTGCTGCTGCATGGTACTGTGGCCGGGCGCGATACCTATGTGTTTGCGCGCTCACCGCAAGGCAGCTTGGACATGGCTGCGCTGTTGCGCGAAGTGGGGCTGCGCGGCGGTGGCAGGCCGGATTTTGCGCGCGGCAGCACGGCCCAGGGTGATGGTAAGGCAATTTTGCACGCTGCGCGCAACTTAGCACAGCAACGCGTGGAGGAAGGGGAAAGTGCACGATGAGGCTATCCACATCCACCAATTTGCTTTATACTCGCCGCGACCGTAGCGGTTTTATCGGCGTTGCAGCCTGCCTGTCGCTGGCCGCACGGGCAGGGTTTGCCTGCTTTGACCTGAACGGTTGCGACAATACCAAGCCCGGACACCGCCTGGCTTTGGATGACTGGGAAGCTTGGACGCAGGCCATCCGGCGCTATGCCGATGGGCTGGGCGTTTCGTTTGGCCAAAGCCATCTGCCCATTTATAACATCTGTGCCCCTGATAATGTGGACGACTGGGCCTGGAAAGAGGAGCTGTCGCGCCGCACACTGGTGGCGTCTGGGCTGTTGGGGGTTGAATGGATGGTCGTGCACGCGGGCACGGCCTACACACAAGGCGTGTATGACCGCAGCAAAACGCTGGATGCCAACGCGCAGTATTTACATGATTTGGCCCGGCGAGCGGTGGCATGCGGCTGTAAAGGCATCGCAGTGGAAAACGTGCCGCCTGCAGCCGGGGGCAAGTCGCTGCCACCCACGCTGTGCGCCACCACGGACGGCCTGATAGAGCTGGTGGACTTGGTAAACTCCCCGCACGTGGGCATATGCTGGGACTTTGGGCACGCCCACCTGACCCATGAAAGCCAGCCTGAAAGCCTGCGCCATATCGGTTGCCGACTCAAGGCCACCCATGTGCAGGACAATGGCGGCATCAGCGATGAACACACCCTGCCTTTCCGGGGTACCATTCCGTGGGAAAGCGTTATGCCCGTGCTGGGGGAAATTGGGTATCAGGGCGATTTTACCTATGAAATGCAGAATTATTTAAAGGACGTTCCGCCGGCGCTGTATCTGCCTGCTTTGACGTTCGCCCGCATGACCGGAGAGCATCTGATCGCGCTTTCGAAAAACAATGAAAATAAATGAAATAGCGAGAATAAAGGTGTTTAAAAGAGAAGCCATAAAGAAAAAGGCGGATTACGGCGAAAATCACCCCTTCAAAAGTTTGACTATCTTTGACCTACGGGTTATAATATAGTTGCCTGAAGCGAAAGCAGCAGGCGGTATATGAAAAGAATGGTTAGACAATTGATTGAGGGAGGAATTTGACTATGTTTACACTGGTACCGTACAGAAGGAATCGCACATTGATGCAGCGCCCCATGAACAGCTTGTTCAACGACAACTTTTTCCGCTCCTTTTTTGACATGACCGATGCGGTAGGCAGCTTGGGCTTCCGCGTGGATGTCAAGGAGCAGGATGACCGCTATATCATCGAGGCAGAACTGCCCGGCGTGGCGGAGGATCAAATCAACCTGACGGTAGATGACGGCACGCTGAAGATCAGCGCCGATACCAGCGCCACCCAGGAGGAGAACAACGAGACCTACTGCTACCGTGAGCGCCGCATGGGCCATATGGAACGTGCGTTCAGCCTGGAAGGCATTAAGGAAGATGAGATCAATGCCGCGTACAAGAATGGCATCCTCACCATCCAGCTGCCCAAGGCCCAGCCCGAACCGCAGAAAGTGGAACGCCGCATCGCCATTGAAGGCATCGCCCCCAAAGAGGAGAACGTTGAAGCGAACAAGTAAAGCTTAAAAGCTGATACAACCGTTAACCTAAGATAAAACCGGCACCCGTGATGAGCAAATATCACGGGTGTCGGCTTTTATTGTTCTGTTTTGCTGTTGACAATGCTATCACGCCGGCCTACAATGTAACCAATCAGTTACTTAAGGACACACATTTGGCAGCACATACGAGGCGTGTGTTAATATGCAGACACAACAGGAGGATATGCTATGGCGCGTTGGATAACCATCGCATCGTTGCCCGGGGCGCAGTTATTGGTGCAGGATGCTAACGACCATGAGGCCAATGTACAGGCGGAAATGGCGTATTGGAACGCGCAGATCAAAAAGGTACTGCCAGATAAGCCCGATTTGATTGTTACGCCGGAGTGCTGCGACCGTCCGGCCGGGTTGTCGGGGGAGCAGAAGGTAGCTTATTACCACGTGCGCGGCGACCGCATGCGTGATTTTTTTACGCAACAGGCAATACAGCATCATACAAACATTGCCTATGGTGCTATGCGCATGCTGCCGGACGGCACCTGCCGCAACAGCATCCAGTTTATCAATCGGCAGGGCGGCATCGATGGCATATACAACAAAAACATGCTGGTCATTGAGGAGCATACGCAGCAAAATGCGCTGTACGGCGCTCAGGTGCAGGCTATCCAGACTGATTTTGGGCGTGTGACAGGCTGCATTTGCTTTGATCTGAACTTTGAGCAGCCGCTACAGGACACCGTGCGCGCGCAGCCGGAGTTGATTGTGTTTGCTTCGGCCTATCACGGCGGCATCATGCAGCAGCATTGGGCGTATATGGCGCGCGCCTATTTTGTCAGTTGTGTGTTTGGCACGCGCACTGCCAGCATTATCAACCCAGTGGGTGAGATTATTGCCCAGTCCAGCAACTACTACCCGTACCTGACGGCTAAAATCAATCTGGATTATCAGGTGGTACACCTGGATCACAACTGGGAAAAACTGCAGGCCATGAAGGAAGCATACGGCGACAGCGTCAGCCTGTGTACGCCGTATGGCTTAGGCTGCGTGCTGCTGACCAACCATGGCCAGGGCAGCATGGCGGATATTGTCCGGCAATTTGACATGGAAACCTGGGATCAATATTATGCGCGCTCGGTGGCGGCGCGGCATCTGCCCGGTCGTCTGGAAACCATATAATATATGCAATATCATACATCATACGGAGGATACGAACATGGACGGAAAACGGATACGTATTGGTGTCATTGGTGCGGGCGGCATTGCCAACAGCGTGCATCTGCCCAGTCTGCGTGATATCGAACACGTTGACTTGGCAGCCATCTGCGACCTGCGGCTGGACAAAGCTCAGGCAGCGGCGCAGACATTCGGTGCCGGGCGCACGCGCGCTTATTGGGACATGTATGAAATGCTGGACAAGGAAACGCTGGACGGTGTGCTGGTGCTGGTGGAGCCTGACCGCCTGTTCCGTGCGGCCAAGGATGTGATGATGAAAGGGCTGCCCGTGCTGATGGAAAAGCCCGCGGGTATCTCGGCGTATCAGGCGCACTCCCTGGCGCGCATCAGCCGGGAGCGCGGCGTGCTATGCGCCGTGGCCATGAACCGTCGCCATGTACCGCTGGTGCAAAAGGTACTGCATCACATGCGCAGCGTGACGGACATCACCCAAGTGGACGGCCTGTTTTACAAAAACAGCGACATTCAACACAGCTGGGATTATGCCTCGGCTTTTGGCACGGACGGCATCCATGCGTTGGATCTGGTGCGGTACATGGCTGGCGGCGAGGTTACGGCCTGCTCCACCGTCATCGGCCGGTTTTCAGGCTCGGCAGTGGATAACGCCTGGGCTAGCATCATGCGTTTTGATAATGGCGTCCTGGGCACTCTGCGCTCCAACTACCAGACCGGTGCACGGGTACATACCTTTGGCGTACACGGCCCAGGTGCCAGTGCATATATCAGTTTAGGTTTTGGCGGCGCAGAATGCGAGGCGACCATACTATACAACAAGGGTGGCGCCATGTATTCGCTGGCTTCTGGCGGCGTGGGCGGCGTAGACCGTGAGGTGCTTGACGGCAAGGCCATCGCCGGCTCCTCCGCATTCCATGTCTACTATGGGTACAAGCAGGAAAACGAGGACTTTATCAATGCCATCCAGACGGGCACCGATCCGCTGTGCACCGTTGAAGACGCTGCCCAGTCCATGGAACTGGCTGAGAAATTACTGACCAACGTCATATAAGGAGGTACCCATGAACATCGCACTGATTGCTGCGGCCGGCCCGCAGCGGGATCGGATCTTTCCGCCGCATCTGCTGGATAAACTGGCATCCTTGGGAGCGCTGAAGGTCAACCCCGGCGGTAACGACAAGGACAGCGTGCTGGCCACCATGCAGGGGGCGGACGTAGTGATTACGTCCTGGGGCTCGCCGCGCATGGACGCCGAATATTTGGACGCAGCCCCGGACTGCAAGCTAATCCTGCATGCGGCAGGCAGCGTAGACCCCATTGTTTCCGATGCAGTGTGGGCGCGCGGCATCCGCGTGGCGTGTTCGTCCATGGCCATCGGCTTTGGCGTGGCCGAAACAGCGCTGGGCCTGATGATCAGCGCCAGCAAGAACTTTTATCAGCTCAACGGTTATGTACACGCAGGCGGCTGGCGTGAAACGGTGGAGGACACCGTCGTAGACCTGGTGGATATCACCGTCGGTATTGTGGGCGCGGGGCAGGTGGGCCGCCATTTGATTAAACTGCTCCAGCCCTTTGAGGTGGATGTCGTGGTGTCCGACCCGTACATCACGCAGGAAGCATGCGATCAACTGGGTGTGCGCAGGGTATCCTTTGAGGAGCTGCTCAAGGTGTCGGATATTGTGTCCATCCACGCGCCCTCCATCCCTGAAACCCATCACATGTTTAACAAGGATACGCTGGCGCTGATGAAGCCCACGGCGGGCCTTATCAACACCGCGCGCGGCAGCATCATCAACGAGCAGGATTTGTATACGCACATGGCGGCGGGCAAGCTGCGCTTTGCCTGCCTGGATGTCACCGACCCGGAGCCGCCTGTGCGCAACAACCCGCTGCGCAATTTACACAATGTGATTCTCCTGCCGCACATCGCCGGCGTGGTCAACAACGGCCTGGCGCGCATCGGGCGGCATGCCATCCGTGAACTGGAGCGCTTCCAGAAAGGGGAGCCGTGTATCAACGAAATCACGCAGGACATCATGTTCCGCGTGGGCAAAGCATAAGGAGGCAACATGGTACGTATCGGAGTGGTCAACATTGACACCTCGCATCCCAAAGCGTTTGCAGAGATTTTTGCCCAAAATGGCAAGGCTGTGTACGCAGGCATCTACAACGATAGTTTTCGGGGCGATGATGAGGTGCAGGGCTTTATGCGCACAGCAGGCATTAAAAAGCGCTACACCAGTGTGGCGGACATGGCCCAGGATGTGGATGTGGGCTTTGTGCAGGGCTGCGATTGGGATACGCATTTGGCTTACGCACAGCCCTTTATCGACGCCGGCAAGCCGGTGTTCATCGATAAGCCCATCGTGGGCAATGTGCGCGATGTGCACAAACTGCGCGCGCTGGCTCAGCAGGGCACCATGATTTTGGGCAGCTCCTGCATGCGCTATGCGCCGCAGATAACGCAGTTCCTGGCCCTTCCGGAGGAGGAGCGCGGCGCTATCGTATCGCTGCACTCCACCTGCGGTGTGGATGAGTTTAACTATGCCATCCACGCCGTGGAAGCCATCGGCGGCCTGGTGAGTACCGGCGCCGTCAGCTGCACCTATGTGGGCGGGGGAAAGGTGGGCAGCATACAGGGCGAAACCTATGCCGTGCAGTACGATAACGGCATCGTCGCCACCTATGCCATGACCTACGGGCAATGGCAGAAAAGCGTGGTCAGCGTGCTGACCACCAAGCGCACCTATGTGCTGGAGCCGGCGGGGTATGATGCGATGTTAGATTTGGTCATCGATTCGGTCGCCACGGGCCAAAGGCTCACCGCGCCGGTGGAGGCGCTGGCCGAAAGCATTTTGATCATGCTGGCCGGGCGCATCTCTCGCGCGCAGGGCGGCACCAAAGTGAATTTGAAGGACATCCCCATGGACGATCCCGGGTTTGACGGCGCTGTGTTCAAGGCTGGATATGCAGCGGCGGCCAAGCCCATGTACGTATAGCCATGCGTATCGTACACGCCGCCATCGAAGCCATCCCGGAGCCGTTGGTCGCCGCCTTTGGTTTTAAGGGCAGTTATTCCAGCCAGCCCATGTGGAACACCGTGGTGCGGCTGACCGGACAAAGCGGTCAGCAGGCCATGGGCCTGTCCAACCAAGGCATTACATGGTCGGATGCGTCCGTCAGCGCGCGGTATTCATCCACCGGCGGCAACGCGCTGATGTACTTAATGAGTGAATATGCCCTGCAACGTGCACAGGGCATGGAATTTGACCGCCCCGACCAATTGCTGCGTCAGCTGCTGCCCGATGTGTGGGCCTATGGCAAAAAGTTATCCGGGCAATCGCTGCGCGAAACATTTGCATTAAATGCACTGGTGGCGCTGGACACTGCGGCCTGGCTGCTGTGGGCCAAGGAGCAGGGGATTACCTCCTTTGATGATTTGATTCCGGCGCATGCGCGCCCCTGGCTGGCCCACCGGCACAGCAAGGTGGCCGCCGTGCCGCTGATCACCTATTCGGCGGACATGGACGCCATCCGCGCCGAGGTAGACAGCGGGCATTTCGTGCTCAAGGTCAAGTTGGGCAGCGATCCCGACCGCGATGACGATCCTGATAAAATGCTGGCCTGGGATATGCAGCGGCTGCGCGACATCCATGCGCTGCTCAAGGACAAACCCTGTGCGTATACCGACTTTGGCGGCATCCCGTATTACTTGGATATCAACGGCCGCTATGACAGTATGGATCAACTGTGCAGGCTGCTGGATGTGGCCGATGAAATTGGCATGCTGGAGCGTATCGTGCTGCTGGAGGAACCCTTCCCCGAAACGTTAGAGGTGGATGTCAGCACGCTGCCGGTGCGCATTGCGGCGGATGAAAGCGCCCACAGCGACTTGGACATCGCCGCACGGCTGGACATGGGCTACAGCGCGTTTGCGCTTAAACCCATTGCCAAAACTATGTCCATGACGTTTGACATGATCGCACAGGCCGGCCAGCACAACGCGCCGTGTTTTTGCGCCGATCTCACCGTCAACGCCAGCATGGTGGATCTGAACAAGAACTTCGCCGCGCGCCTGGCCCCGCTGCCGGGGCTGCAGGTAGCGCTGCTGGAATCCAACGGCGGCCAATACTATGC
>JAXGRA010000021.1:0-30740 GCA_040766135.1 Christensenellales bacterium | reverse complement strand
ACGGTGACTGCGACACAGCCCATTCCGGAAACCAAGACGGACGAAACAATCACAATTAGAAAGACCCCCCGCATGGCGGTTGAAAAGAGGGCGAACAAGCCTATCTTCACCTCTGTGGGTGAAACGATCACCTACACGGTGGCGGTGACGAACACGGGCAACGTGACGCTTGAAAATGTTGTTGTGACGGACAGCCTTGTGACGCTGACGGACGTGATGCGCACGGAATCGAAGACCGCGGACGGCAAGCTGGAAGTAGGCGAGACGTGGACATATACGTACACCTATATAACGAAACAGGCGGATATGAACGCGGGTGCCATCGCGAACAGCGCGAAGGCATATAGCACGCTTATCCCAGAGAATGATCCTGACGCGCCAAGTGCGGATTATTCAGTGACGGGCGCACAGAATAAATCCGCGCTGGTGATAAAGGAAGCGAGTCAAACGAAATGGGAGACCCCCGACACGGTGACGTACACCTACGAGGTGAAAAACACGGGCAACGTGACGCTGACGAATGTGGAGATCATGGACGACAAGCTCGGCGCAGTGACGCTGCTGGATGGTGCTAATCAAATAACAACAACACTTGCACCCCAAGCAAGCGCAACCGGCACACTGACGTACTCTGTATCGCAGGCTGACATCGATAAGGGCACGGATATCACCAACACTGCGACGGTGACAGCGGATCAGAGCACTACTGCGCTGGCCGAAGCCAGCAAGACCATCACCTTTAAGCAAACGCCTAAACTGGAACTGAGTAAGAAGGTGTCCCGGTCAACATATCAAGCCGCGAATGATGTGATTGAGTACACGGTGGAGCTGGTAAACACCGGCAACGTGACCATCCTTGACGCTTATGTCACGGACCCGATGCCCAACCTGACGATTGACGGCTATACGCATGTTCCGAAGGTCGGAACGAGTATCTCTCTTAATTACGAAGGCGGAGACAAAGCGAATCTGCTGCCGGGCGACAAGCTGGTGCTGAAGGCTTCATACACAGTTACACAGGGCGATCTGGATGGTGGTTCTGTGACAAACGCGGCGTCCGGCGGTGGCTATCTGCCCGACCAGACCAATCCGATGCAGCCCTCAGGCACACAGGTGTCCCCGACAGGTTCAGGCAGCGTCACGGTGAACGCGGTAAAGAACCCGCTCGTTTCAGTGACCAAGATTGCAACTCCGGATGAGAACATCGCGACTGTGGGGACGGTTGTCACTTATACCTATACAGTAAAGAACACCGGCAACGTAACGCTGACGGGCCTGAAGGTTCACGATAATAAGAAGGAGTCGGCATCGCCGCCTGATGATGGCTACGTGACGCTGAGCCCGACAACACTTGCGCCCGGCGCGGAGGCAACTGGCACATGGACCTATACCGTAACCCAGGACGATATCGATCTGGGCACTGCCATCAAAAATATCGCGACCGTGACCGCAGATGCGAGTCTGAATTTGCCGGAGACGAAGACCAGTGAGGAAATCTGGTTTAAGCAGACCCCTTCCGCTACGATTGTGAAGACGGCAAACAAGGATGAGATGACTGCGCCCGGCACGGTGACCTATACCTATGAAGTGACCAACACCGGCAACGTGACGCTGAACAATGTGGTGGTAACGGATGACAAGATACCCCTGCCTGGTACGGTGGATTTGAAACAAGGACAGACAACGGTAACGGCGCTTAAGCCCGGCGAGAGCGCGACAGGTACATGGATCTATGACGTAAGCCAGGAAGATATCGATAGGGGTGCGGATATTACAAACACCGCGACTTTGACGGCTGATAAGATCTCAGATTTGACAGACGACTGGACGGTAAAGATCGTCCGGAACCCCGAGCTTTCAATTTCAAAGCAATGGCTGATCAACAACGATCCGCTTCAGGATAAATTCGATACTGTCGACGATGAGCTCGCCTACATGGTCACGCTTGAGAACAAGGGTAATGTGACGATTTACAATGCCGAAATCACGGACAATATGCCCGGGCTGGATAATTTCACCTATACGCATATCGCGGTGGGCGGCAACGAAACCGGCGCAACCAACGGTGCTGTGACGCTTAAGCCCGGTGAGAAACTGGTGATGAAGGCTGACTACAAAGTAACGCAGGATGACCTTGACGCAGGCAAAGTGAGCAACACTGCGTATGGCAGCGGAGATATGCCCGACTCGGCCGATCCGACGCGGCCAGACACAGGCTACCCTGTGTATCCGCAAACGCCGGGCAAAGCGGATGTAAGCGCGGCGCAAAACCCGAGCGCAGAGGTGACGAAGGAAGCAGCTCCGAAAGCCATCACAGAACCCGGCACGGTGACCTATACCTACACGGTAGAAAACACCGGCAACGTGACGCTGACGGGTGTAAAGGTTGAGGACGACAAGCTGGGAACAGTGGCGGAAAAAGTCACGATTCCCGTAGGCCAGAGCAAGACGTTTACCAAGCAGTACAAGGTGACACAGGAGGACATCGACACAAAAACAAGCATCCAGAATATTGTGACGGTGACGGCGACACAGCTCATCCCGGAGACTAAGACGGACGAGACGATCACCTTTACGCAGACGCCCAATGCTTCAATCGAAAAAAAGGCGGACGTAACGGAGTGGACGAACCCCGGCACGGTAATCTATACCTACACAATAGAAAACACCGGTAATGTGACGTTGACCAATGTAAAAGTTAATGACAACAAGCTCGGAGCCGTGCCGCTGCTGAAGACTACCCTTGCAGTGGGCGAGAGCACAACAGGAAAGCTAACCTATAAAGTGACGCAGACCGACATCGACGCGGACACGGATATTGTGAACAAGGCGACCGTGAGCGCAGACCAGAATTTGTCTGCGGTGCTCCCTGCGACCGAAACGATTACCTTTAAGCGTACGCCCCTGGCAAAAGTTACAAAGAGCGCGGATAGAAAAATATTCACACAGCCCGGCAAGGTGACCTACACCTACTCTGTCATCAATACGGGCAACGTGACGCTGACCGGTGTGAAGCTTACGGACAACCTGCTTGGTTCTGTGCCGCTGAATAAGACAACGCTGAACCTTGGTGAAGTAGCGGTCGGCCAGCTGACTTATATGGTAACGCAGGCCGACATCGACAGGGGTACGCCCATTGTGAACGAGGCGACGGTAACAGCTAATGAGAACATCCCGACGACGAGCACAGATGAAACGATCACGATTACGCAATTGCCGGGCATGAATGTGAGCAAGCGCCGGGTATCGATTAATGGAGATCCAAATGCAACTAAGTTAACGGCTGCCGGCGACAAGATTGCCTACGAGATAGTCGTGAAAAACACGGGATTTGTGACGCTGACGAATGTTCAGGTGACTGACAGCCTTGTGACGCTGACGCCTTCCATGCTGACAGAATCGTTCAGCTCTAATAACGAGCTGAACGCAGGTGAGATGTGGACATATGCGTACACCTACACCGTAACTCAGGCAGATATAGACAAGGGTGGTGTGACGAATACCGCCAATGCCAGCGGCGAAGCGCCCAACCCTGAGGATCCGACGAATCCCAAGCCCGTTGTTCCTGACGAACCTGGCACGGTTGAAGTGCCTGCCGTTCAGGCCCCCGGCATGACGGTAGAAAAGCGCCTGGTCTCGGTTAACGATGATTCATCGCTCACCGAGTTCAGCCAGTCCGGCGATGTCTTAGCGTACAAGGTAGTAGTGAAGAACACAGGCAATGTAACGCTATTGAATGTTCAGGTGACAGACAGCCTTGTGACTTTGACTGACGCCATGCGCAAAGAGTCCAAGACTGTGGACGGCAAGCTTGAAGTGGGCGAGACTTGGACGTATGAATACACATACACTGTAAGTCAGACAGATATAGACACGGGAAAAGTTGGAAACAGCGCGAGCGCGAGCGGTCGAGTCCCCGATCCGGCCAATCCCGAACAGCCTGACCCGAACAAGCCCCCTGTGACTCCTGACGCGCCCGGTACTGAGGAAGTAACGGCTGTTCAGACCCCCGGCATGACGGTTATCAAGACAGCTGATAAGCTGGAGTTTGCCGCTGTTGGCGAAAAAATCACGTACACTGTTGTTGTAAAAAATACGGGCAACGTAATACTTGAAGACGTAGTTATAACTGACAGCTTGGTTGAGCTGACCGATGCTATGCGCAAAGAATCCAAGACCAAAGACGGCAAGCTTGAGGTTGGCGAGACCTGGACTTATACCTATGTCCATGTGACTACTCAGGATGATATGGACAGGGGAGTAGTCAAAAATGCTGTCAAAGCTACTAGTCCCCAACTCCCTAATGATCCTGTCATCCCGCTGCCCAGTGATGAAACGACAGTGTCTGGTAAGCGGACGCCTGGCATGACGATTGTAAAGAACGTTGATAAGTCCAAGTTTGCAGCCGCAGGTGAAGAACTTACGTATACGATCGTTGTAACGAACACGGGCAATGTGACGCTGGAAGATGTAGTTGTTACGGACAGCCTTGTAACGCTGACAGCAGACATGCTGACGGAGTCTGCGACTGCGGATGGCAAGCTGGAGGTAGGCGAAACCTGGACGTATGAGTACACGTATGCTGTGACGCAGGCAGACATGGATGCAGGCTATGTGAAGAACGCAGTGCGTGTGGCGAGCCCTGACTTCCCTGATGATGATCCGGACAACCTGTTGCCTGTCGACGAGGTAGAGGTACATAAACGTACCTATACGGTTGTGAAGACCGCAACAGAAGACAGATTCTACAAGGCAGGAGATGTGCTGAACTATACGGTAACGGTAACGAATACAGGAATGGCAGCGGTGGAGGGCTTAAAGATTGCAGATACCTTGGTGCCGTTTGCTGAGATGACGCTAGTTGAATCTGTTGAAGACAATGGCAACCTTGATGTAGGTGAAGTGTGGACACTGACATACGAGTATACGGTGACGGAAGCGGATGCAACGGCTGGAACGGTGCTGAACACAGTGATGGCAACGGATCCTTCTAATCCAGCAGATCCCGAAGTAGGCGTGAATGAAGTCCACAAGCCAAGCTATACGGTAAAGATGACGGTAGCGCAGAACAAGTTCACCAAGGCTGGAGACGGGCTGTATTACACTGTGACGATAACGAACACGGGCAAGGTTGCGCTGGATGGCTTGATAATCACAGATGCCCTGGTACCGTTTGAAAGGATGACGCTTGTTGAGTCGGTGGAAAGCAACGGCAGCCTTGATGTAGGCGAAGTGTGGACGCTGCGATATGGGTATACGGTGACCGAAGCGGATGCAACAGCCGGCAAGGTGCTCAGCGCGGTGATGGTGACGGATCCTTTGGATCAAGAGCATCCGGTAAGAGATGAAGTGATGGTAGAAAAGGAAACCATGCTTCCTATCAGCGGCGTTGCAAGCGTCAATGTAAGCGACTGTTATGAATAAGCAAGCTGATGATTGTTCTGTTAAACTATTTCATCAGAGACGGAGGACCTGGATGAAACGTATCTTTACAGTGCTTATTGTAGCGGGGCTGTTGTTCTCCGTTTCCCTTACGCAAACGGCTGCCCAGGAGACTGGGCAGCCCGAGATGCTTACCGTTGCCCATACAACGATGCTTAACGGCAACTTCTTCTCTGACCTGTGGGGCAATAACACAGCAGATATTGATGTGCGCAGTTTGTTGCACGGGTATCCTTTGGTGGCGCAGACCATTGGTGGCAAATACCAGTTGGACCAGACAGTGGTTGAAGGATTGGATCGGATAGAGGAAGAAAATGGCGACATCACCTATCGCGTGATGATTAAGGAGGGGCTTGCTTACAGTGACGGCTCCCCCATTGGGGCAAAGGATTATCTGTTCTCTTTCCTTTTGCTTTCTTCGCCGCAGGTGCGGGCTTTGACCGGTTTGATGCCGCCCTATGCTCATATTGTGGGTTTTGATGCGTATCATATTGGGTCAACCCGTGTCTTTAGCGGGCTGCGCCTGATAGATGAATACACTTTCACTCTGCGCATTAAAAAAGAATTTTTACCCTATTTCTATGAAGAAGCATATATCAATATCAACCCGTATCCCATCTCGGCTATCGTTCCTGGAGCGCGAGTGATAGACATGGGGAACGGCGCAAGTATCAGTGGCGAAATGACGGTAGATATTCTGTGCAGCACCCTTCTGGATCGTGCTACGGGCTATCTTTCCCATCCAACGGTGACCAGCGGGCCGTATCGCCTGCTCTTCTATGATGCAGACTTACATGTGGCGGAGTTTGAGATTAACCCATACTATCAAGGAAACTATGAGGGGCAACTGCCCAGCATTCCCCGGCTGCGTTTCCAAGAGATCCGCAATCAGGATATCCATCAGCAAATTACCCATGGACAGGTGGACTTGGTTAATAAAGTGACAGACGGTGATGTGATCAACGAAGCCCTGATGCTGCAGGGCGAGGGGAGCCTCAGCGTCAGTCCCTATCCCCGTAATGGTGCAGGATATTTGGCGATTGCCAACGAGCAGCCCATCACATCCTCCGTTCATGTACGGCAGGCGCTGGCATATTGCCTGGATTATAATGTATTGCCACGTGATTTTCTCAAGGGCCACGGCGAAATCATTCATGGATACTATGGCTTGGGGCAATGGATGCTGGAGGCCGCGGGCGATAAACTGGAACAATTACCGCGTTACCAGCTTGACCTGGATAAGGCTGATCAACTGCTGGCTGCAGATGGCTGGATATATGATAGTGCCGGCAAGCAATATCAAAGGGGAGAAGGCCTGCGCTATCGCAAAGCAGCAGACGGCACATTGACGCCCCTACGCTTGCGCATGATTGTGACGCCCCAGAACAAGGCTGCCTATATGGTGCTGGATATGCTGCGTGAAAACCTGGGCAGCATTGGCGGTGAGATGATCTACGAAGAATTACCCATTGCTCAGGCCCTGCGCCAATACTATCGCCAGGATGAACGCAACTTTGACTTACTTTTCTTGGGTACCAATTATGCATATTTCTTTGATCCTGCCAACACCTATCGCATAGGTGAGGAATACCAAGGCGCTATCAATACCTCTGGCCTGCAGGACAAAAAACTGGCCGCGTTGGCCAAAGCGGTAACCCGCGTGCCCTCCCGCGATCAGGATGCTTATCTGGAGGGATGGTTGGCTTTCCAAACTTACTGGGCGGAAGTGCTGCCCATGATACCGCTGTATTCCAATACCTACTATGATCTGTACACCCCGGATTTATTAGAATATTACCCGGATCGCTACTGGAATTGGGGCACCGCTATTCTTTATGCGAAGTTGAACCGCTGATAAAAAGAAAAGGATGGGTTGCTCTTGTTAATGAGAGAAAATGCACGCCATGCCTTTTGAAAACCCTCGAAAAACGAGGGCTTTCATTTTTGAGGGAAAATATTTCTGATTGTTTCAAAAATGAGTATAATAAGACAAAGGTTATAAAGGATGTGAATTCTATGGGAATAATTGGCGTTGATGTGGGAGGAACACATATCAAAACGGGTATCGTTAAAAACGATCTTGAAGTACGCTTCCGCCAGGAGCGGCGCACCCCAGGTGCAGCCCAGGACATTGTTCAGGTTATCTATGACATGGTGAAGGATGCATGGCGTCACGCCCCAGATGCTCGGGTGGGCATTTCTTTTGCCGGCACCTGGGATAACGAAGGGTGCGTCACGGCCAATCAGCTGGGGCTTAAAAAAGTGCCGGTTAAGCAGATGCTTGAAGATGTTTTTGGTATGCCCATACCTGTTGAGAATGATGCCGTGTGCGCTCTGATGGCGGAGCACCGCTATGGCGCGCTGAAAGGCTGTGAAACAGGCATATTGCTCACCTTTGGCACAGGGATTGGCGGCGGCGTAATGATTCACGGGCAGCCGCTGCGCGGACATCAAGGGCTTCATGGGGAGTTAGGGCATATGATTACCCACCTGGATGGTCGCCAATGCAGCTGCGGCCAAAAAGGATGCTGGGAGCAATATGCCGCAGCCAGGGCGCTGGGACAAATGACTGCGCCGCTTACGGTAAAAGAACTGGTAGACCGTGTTCGCGAAGGCGACCATACCGAGGTGTGGGAACAGTATATCCACGAGGTGGCGGCAGGTATTCAATCGCTGTTGATGATTTTCATGCCGGAGATTATCGCTATTGGCGGCGGATTGTCCAACGCAGGCAGCATTGTGGTGGATAGTATCCGGCAAGCGGTGGAAAAGACCAGCGCATTTCGCACATATTGCCCGTTTACAAAAATTGTCCCTGCCCGTTTCCTGAACGATGCAGGGATTATTGGAGCGGTTGCGCTGGCAGATAGCGCTTTCTAAAAGCATACTTTAGGGGAATATGAGTTGCTAAATTTGCTGGACAGTGCCCCGCATAATCTCGCTCAGGCTTTCTTTTTCCCAAGCTGTATCCGAAACATCAGCCACAGCAGGAACGCAAGATACAGGGAGGCAACGGCCATGGTCAGCAGGGTCATCAGCGGCGATTGAGGAGCGATGGCGATGAGGACCAGCAAGGGGGCGCCAAACAGGATGGCCGTTCCGCTGCCTACCACCAGCGAATCTGCAGCCGGGGTGTGGAATTCCGGGTCCAGCTGGCGCAGCAGCAGGATGCCGGAGGAAATGGTGCCTGTCAGCATGCCGTACATGGCCACAAAGCTTTCTTCGACAAAGCCGGGATACAGTTTGCGGCACAGCCAGCGCACAAAATAGTAGGTAGCAATGCCGCCCAACACCGCCATCAACAAAAAGGGCACCCACAGGTTGCGCAGGTCTGCAATGTCAATGGCGGCGATACCGGCCACAATCATCAGGTCGAATGCCAAACCCGATATGCGGGTCAGCAGGTAGCTGTTCTGGTATTGCCGGGTCATGATGCCTCGGCTGCGCAGCGTATTGATGCCTGTGCGTACCAGCATGGCAATAATGGAGCCAGTGATAAAGTTAAAGCCCCACAGGATGGGCTGGAGCATTTTGCCCAGACCTGGAGATACGGCCCCCAGCGCATCGGTGAGCAGACGTGTGACCAAGTAAGTTAGCAGATAACAGGCCAATACCAGTGCTACTTGCATGGACAGGCGGTCAACTGATTCGGTCAGCGGCATTTCGCCTTCTTCCTCAAAGATTTCCGTGGTGACGGAACCTGACACCACTTGCACGTCCGGCATTTTTTGGCCAGGTGCACGCAACAGCCTGCGTGTATACCATACGCCCACCACACATGCGCACAGATATCCTGTGGCCGCTAACGAAAGGCCGAAACTGCGCCCGCCCACAAAGCCCAAAGCTTCGTAGGTGCTGCCCACGTTGTTGGCCTGGCCCGATCCCTGGCCGTAGGCCATGGGCAGCAGGATGCCGCTGGCTTTAAATAAATCCGGCATAAAAGTATAGGCCAGCAGCAAGGAAATCATCAGCCCTAAGATGGCCTGCATCAGGTAGGTGGCCACGATGAGCGCGCCGCTTTTCATGGCAAACGCACCACCGGTGTCCTGCTTGCCGGGCTTGAGCGACAGCGCGATAAATCCAATGGCGATGCTGTGATAGGTGATGTGTTCCAGCAGGTCACCGGGCATACGCAGCAGCCCCGTGCTGCGCAGGAGAAGCAGCAAGAATCCGGCCAGTGCCGCGGTGGGAATAAGCAACTGACGTACAAAGCGCACCTTGCGGTTGAGCACATTGGCCGACAGCAGCAGGATAGCGATAATGCCCAACCAGATAAAGATGCCCCACAGGGAATGATTGGCGGCTGAATAATCCATAGCTTTACCCTTTCCTGTCTAGTAGTGATCGATACAGATCACGGTAAGGAAGCCCGCTGCGCTGATGGGCGGACCCGATTTGATACTGATGCCCCTGGCTGGTAGAAAACATGATGGTATTTCTGCGGTAAATATCCAACCCCGCAAGATCGTTGGTTGCAAGTGTAAAATCGCCCAAAGACAGTTGGTTGAAGCTCATGCTTAGTTTCCCCTGGGCTACTTGTGTCATATGGCCCTGGGTGTCCAGCTGATAGAGCACCTGGTTTTCATCCTCAATTACGGCGCAATCAGGTGCGTTCAGCGCACGCTCCAGCAGTGCTTGTCGTTGCCAGTGTGCCCACTCGCGGATGGTGGTAAAGGGTACGTTTTGCAGCATACCGGTTTGTGCATAGGTGCCTTCCAGCCCACAGTTGCAGCGGAAGGTATGGCCTGCTGTTGTCAATGTGCCCATGCTCTGACAGGATGGACACAGGTACAATACGTTATACAGCCCTTGTGCCAGGCGGCGGCCACGATAGGCAACGGGTGCCCTCTGTTGTACGGCATAGGCATCCACAAACAGGTCATCCCGAATCAAATCGGCCAATTGCCCTATTGGCATGTCGCGCACCTGTTCGGGGGACAGGACACGCATTGGACGGCCGGTAATGCCTCCGCGGCGTATGCTGTGCCCCCAGCGCGGCCATGTAAAATACCCGCCTTCAATACGGTAGGTAACCAGCCCCGCGCCCGAAGCTTGCAGCAGCCGTCCGATGGCTGTTGTGATGGGCCCGGACAGGCCGTCAAAGGAGGTGTTACCCTCCGGGAACACGCATACGCTCTCGCCCAGTCGGATGCGTCGCAAGGTTTCGCGCACGGCTTTGGCGTCCGAAGCGCCCTTCCGCTTGACAATGGGTGCAAACAGATAGTGCACCAACTGCCCGATCAACGGGTTTTGAAAGATTTGCTCAGCGGCCATGAAGTACATGGGCTTGCGCTGCGCAATGCCGATGAGCAGGATGTCGATATCCGCCGTGTGATTGGGCAAAATAAGCGCAGGCCAGGGCAGGGGCGGGATGCGCTCAATATGGGCGTTGAACAGCCAGCGTACCGGCCAGATGATCAGGGTGCGTAAAAAACGATACGCCCATCGGTGTCGCTTGGCGCCGGGGATATCAGCCCTGCCAGCAGCTGCGGTAAGCATGCTACATCATGCTTTGGCCATTGATGACCAGTGCAAAGCGCAGCCCCAAACGCTCCGCCGCGCGGCGGCACAGCATCATACGGCTTAAGAAAATCTCAAAATATTCTGAAATGGTGCTGACCGTGGTATCAATGGAGAGCACCAGCGAAATAATCTTATCCTCCATCGTGAGGATAACTTCGGATTCCTTTACGGCATAGTTTACCCGGTCATGGATATCAAACAGGATGGTATCTTTGCTGCGCACGCGTGTGGAGCGCACATCGGTTTTGTCGGCCAGTATCAGCGCCGCCGCTACATCGTTGACTGGGAAAGCCGTGGATTCGTCATGGTGCCCAATGGCGGTGATGATGGTAGCAATATCATCCGGGCTGGCCCCCATATCGCGCAGGAGCGTGAAGGCCATCAATGCGCCGCTGCGTTCATGGCCATTGCGGTTGACCATATTGCCAATATCATGCAGATAGGCGGCGATGGCGGCCAGCTCGGCCTCACGCTCGCCGTGCCCAGTTTCAAGCAGGATGCGTCGCGCTATCACCGCGCACTTGGTAACATGCGCCAGGCTGTGCTCAGTAAATCCCAGCGCAGCCAGCGATTTGTCTGCGTGCTGAATATACGCTTTAATCTCTGCGTTATTTTTGACTTGTTTCAATGTAATGCTCATACGGAACCTCCGGCCATGCTGCGGCTATGCCGCTACGTACAGTATACAACATAATGGCAGCATGGCAAAAGCGGACTTCAACCGCCATAACGAGAACGTATGTTTGCATTTTGGACGGTGTGGATGTATGATATGACCAACACGAAGGAAACGGGGGATGAGCGTGATGGAGTTGCAGGAAAAACTGCGCATACTGGCCGGCGCGGCCAAATACGATGTATCCTGCTCGTCCAGCGGCAGCAGCCGCCCGAATACCGGCGGCATTGGCAACGCCCAGCCATCGGGTATCTGCCATGCGTGGACGGCGGATGGACGGTGCGTATCGCTGCTCAAGGTGCTGTACACCAACCAATGCGCATTTGATTGCGCCTATTGTGCCTGCCGCCGCAGCAATGAAGGCGAGCGCGCTGCCTTTTCGCCCGATGAGCTGGCGCGCCTTACCATGGCGTTTTACCGGCGCAACTATATTGAAGGCTTGTTTCTAAGCAGCGCGGTCGCTATCAGCCCTGACCGCACCATGGAGCGCCTCATCCGCGTGGCTGAAATCCTGCGCTTTCGGGAGGGGTTTCAAGGGTATATCCACATGAAAGCTATCCCGGGCGCTGATGTAGCCTTGGTCCGGCGTTTGGGGTTTTTGGTGGATCGAATGTCCATCAACATCGAGTTTCCAACCCCGCAGCAATTGGCGCTGATGGCACCGGACAAGCAAGCCGACAACATCCGGGGCACCATGCTGTCTGTGCGCGATACAATGACGGAATATGCCAATCTGCCGGCGGTTCGCATGCAGCAGCCTTTTGTTCCCGCCGGTCAATCCACGCAGATGATTGTGGGTGCGGGTGATGAAACCGACCATGATATCCTGCAAAGCGCGCAATCCCTGTACCGCGATATGCGCATGAAGCGCGTATTCTACTCGGCCTATGTGCCCATCAACCGCCCGCATCCACTGGCGTCGGTGCCTGCGGTGCCGCTCAAACGGGAGCACCGGATATATCAGGCCGACTGGCTGTTGCGCTTTTATGGCTTTGATGCGCAGGAATTGCTTGCCCCCGGACAAAACCTTGACCTGGCGCTGGAACCCAAGGCGGCTTGGGCATTGCGCAACCCGGCGTTGTTCCCGGTGGATATCAACCGTGCGCCCTATGAAATGCTGCTGCGCGTACCCGGCATTGGCGTCAAATCGGCGCAGCGCATTGTGACTTCCCGCCGCATGGCACATTTGACCTATGACGGGCTGCGCAAGATCGGCGTGGTGATGAAACGGGCGGCGCATTTTGTGGTGGCTGAAGGCCGCCGGGACGTGCCTATGCAGAACAGGCTGGATAAACTGTATAGCCTGCTGTGTGATGCGCCCGATGGCCGCGACCGGCAGCTTTCGTTTTTTGATACATATGATCTACGTGTTTGATGGTTCATTTGATGGGCTGCTGACGGTGGCCTTTGTTTCCGCACAATCCAAAGAGCCGCTGGATGAAGTGAGCGATAGCTGCGCGCAGGGCAGTTTCCTGGGCATGACGCAGGTGATAACTGATGCATTCAAGGCTGGGCGCGTCCGGCAGTTTGTGTCGAATAAACTGGGGGAAGACTTTCTGGACATGCTTCGATATGCATTTTTGAGTGCGTATCCTGAGCGGTTTACCTGCATGGTGCGCACATTGCACCTGGCCCGCCGGTATGGCCCGCAGGTGCTGGATGTGGTGGACGATGCCGTGCTGGCTTTTCGCCGCTGTTATCGCGCGGCGGCAAATGAAGCGCACCGGTTTGCCGGGCTGACGCGTTTTTCAGAGCTGCCGGATGGCTTGCTGGTGGCTGTTATCGCGCCCAAGCATAATGTGATTACACCCGTGCTGGCGCACTTTGCGCAGCGCTATCCAGGCCAGCGCCTGGCGATATATGATGAAGCCCGCCGTCTGTTGGGGTGCTATCAGCAGGGAAGGGTGCTTGTACAGGAGGTGGACATACCACCCCCGCAAGCTACCCCTGATGAACAGCAGTATCGCACCCTGTGGCGCACATTTTTTGCTGCTGTGACCATAGAGGAACGCTTGAATCCCACGCTGCAGCGGCAGCACATGCCCCTGTACACCTGGCGCAACCTGACTGAGATGCAAGAAAAAACCGCTTCAAAGACTGCCTCGAACCAACATGCGCCATTGCAGGATGAAGCGCAGCATGCTATAATTTCCATATAATCAAACGGAGGTCAATATGCGAGACAGTGACGCCGAAAGGCTCATGGCCGTATTGGCGGATACCCTTCAAACGGATGTTTCTTTAAGCCCCTTTCTGACCATACGGACAGGGGGCCCGGCGGCTTTGTTTTTAGAGGCGCGCAACGAGCGGGATATTTGCCGCGCCATCCAGGAGGCCCGCAGGCTGGACATTCCCTATTTGGTGTTGGGCAATGGCTCCAACATGCTGGTGAGTGACCAAGGTTTTGACGGCCTGGTCATTCACTTAGGGCGCGATTTTGCGCAGATTACGCTGGAGGGCGAATACATGGACGCCCAGGCCGGGGCGCTGCTGCCTGCTGTGGCCAAACGCGCGGCGGCAGCATCGCTGTCCGGTTTGGAGTTTGCCTCCGGCATCCCCGGCTCGGTAGGCGGCGCAGCGTTTATGAACGCCGGTGCCTTCGGGGGCGATATGTCCAGCGTCATCGTGCACGTGCGCTGCCTTACGCCGCAAGGCGAGGTGATGCAGCTGGATGTTGCGGATTTAGCCTATGGCTACCGCACCAGCCGCATCATGCAGGAGGGGCTCATCGTGCTGTCCGTGCGGCTCAAGCTGACCCCGGACAGGCAGGAGGACATCCTGGCGCGCATGGACGCTTATACCGCTGAGCGGCGGCAAAAACAGCCGATCAACTACCCCAGCGCGGGCTCGTTCTTCCGCAGGCCGGAGGGGCATTTTGCCGGCGCGCTGATTGAGCAATGCGGCCTGAAGGGCCGCCGCGTGGGCGGGGCTGCGGTCAGCACGCTGCACGCGGGTTTTCTGATCAACACAGGCGGTGCTACTACGCAGGATTTTCTGACATTGATGCAGATCATTCAGTCGGAGGTGTTCCAGCGCTTCGGCGTGCGGCTGGAAAATGAGGTGCGCATCGTCAACGGCACACAACCGTGAGCTTTTCCTCCCAAGTAAAGCAGGAAATCAGCGGTACTTTTGCACGCCGCCCCTGCTGCATGGAGGCGGAGCTGCAGGCCATTACCGCCGCCGCCGGTACGCTGACCATCACCAATGGAACGCCCCGGCTGACCTACCGCACATACAACATCGCCTGCGCCAAGGAAACGCTGTTGCTGCTCAAACGCCGGTTTGGCATCAGCACCATGCCCTACTACGTGCGCAATGAGCGTCTGGGCGGACGCCGCACGTATGTGCTGCAGCTATCGCGGGAGGATTCTGCCCGTGTGCTGGGCGCGCTGGATTTGTTGGGTGGGCGCACGGCGGGCACCGGGCGCATGTTCCGGCGGATATGCTGCCGCCGGGCATATCTGAAAGGCGCATTTCTATCGGTAGGTACTATCACGCAGCCCGAGCGGGCCTACCGCGTGGAGTTTGCCTGGGACACGCGTGAGCGCGCGGCGTTTCTTTTCAAGGTGCTGGCCCAGTGCGGCGTGCCCGCGCTGTCCACCCTCCGGCGCAACCAGCATGTGGTGTATGTGTCGCAGGCGGAGGCGGTGTCCGTGCTGCTCCGGCTGCTGGGGGCATCCCGTGCGGTGCTGCACTTGGAAAACGTGCGCGCAGTGTCGGCCATGCGCCAACATGCCAACCGCGTGACCAACTTTGACCAGGCCAATTTGGGTCGGCAGCTGTCGGCCGCCCAGCAGCAGGCCGATGCCATTGAGGCGCTGTCGCTGCGTGGGGGATTGGCCGATCTGCCCAAGGATCTGGCAACGCTGGCCCGCTTGCGGCTGGCCAACCGAGATGCCACGCTGGAGCAGCTGGGTGCCATGCTGACCCCGCCGCTGAGCAAATCCGGTGTGCAGCACCGTATGCGCCGGATTATGCAATTTGCCCAAGAATCCACACCTGAATCAAGCATCCCGGAGGTATACCATGCAAAGCAAAATCATCCATCTAACAGGTAAACTGCCCATGTCGCGTGAGCGTGCGGCCAAGCTGGTCAGCGCCGCCAATGCCTATCCCTGCGGCGTGTACCTGGAAAAGGACAATTTCACCGTCAACGCCAAGTCCATGCTGGGCCTGCTGTCCATCAGCCAGCTGTCCTGCCGGCAGCTAAAGCTGGTCACCGACGGCCCGCGCGAGGAAGAGGCCATTGAGGTGCTGGCGCGTCTGTTGTCTGAAGAGGATCAGGACAATGCCAATGGATAACATCGGCTATTACAATGGTCAGATCGGGCCTATTGAAGATATTCGGGTGCCCATGGACGACCGCGGCGGCATCTTTGGCGATGGCGTATACGATGCCACCATGGCGTATGACCGTATTGTGGTCAACATGGAGGAACACATCGCGCGCTTTTTTGAATCGGCGCGTTTGGTGCGCATCCCGATGCCGTGGAGTGTTATGGAATTATCCGGCCTGCTAACAGACCTGGCCGGGCGCGTGAGCGCACGCAGCAAAATGGTCTATTGGCAGGCCACCCGCGGCACCGGCCCGCGCAAGCATTCCTTTGCAGGAGCATCGGCCGGGCCCAATCTGTGGATCACTGTGCGCCCGCTGGAATTAACGCCGCTGGACGGCAGCTACAGCGCCATTACCCGGCCTGATCTTCGGTATGCGCTGTGCCATGTCAAGACCATCAACCTTTTGCCCAATGTGCTGGCAGCGCAGGAGGCTGCCGAAAAGGGCTGCGATGAAGCCATTTTGATGAAGGATGGCCTGGTCACCGAAGGCACCCGGCATAACATCCATATTCTAAAGGATGGGGTGCTGCACACTGCGCCGTGCGATCATCGCATACTGCCTGGTATTGCGCGGCAGCATTTGCTGGCGCACGCACGGCGTTTGAGTATCCCGGTGATGGAGCAGCCCTTTGATGTAAGCGCTTTGATGGCCGCCGATGAAGTGATCATGACCAGCTCGGCCTCGCTGTGTTGCGCCATCCGCAGGGTGGATGGCCAGGCAGTGGGCGGGCGTGATCCTGGCACGCTCAAGCAGCTTCAGCAGGCCGTATACCATGAATATCTGGCCGACACCGGTCAAATCGTGCCAAAATGATTGACAGGATATAACAAATCTGTTATAAATTATGCGAAACTTAGGGTTCTTTTGTAACGATAGTTGCCTGCGCTCTGCGCGGAAAGGATGTCCATGATGGCCACTGCAAAACGGGCGGATCCATACCGCAAGCTCCTGCGCATTCTGCTGGTTCTGTTGGTTGTATTTGTTGCGCTGGTCACGGCGTATTTCTGGCTGGATCGATACCAGAAAGCCAACTTCGACGTGCGTCAGAAGGAAATTGCCGAAAAGAACGAGCAAATGATGGCGGAATACAAACAAACGCTGGCAGAACAGCTGAAAAACATCTCCACCACGGGCGAAACGGTCAGCCGTCCGGAGCCCAAGGCCCAGGGGGTGGATGTTGTTGATCTGTCCAGTTTCCCGCTGGCAGGCGGGCAGGATGTCGTCGTAACCCGCGGCGAAGCCCTGACCGGCGGCTTGCTGCTGCTCAACCGCTGGCATGCGCTGCCGGCTGATTTTGTCATGGTGGAAGGCGAGCTGAAATCCATCATGGCTGAAACCAACTTCCGCGTACCCACCAAGGATAATAAGGTGCTGCTGTTCCCGGAGGCTATCAAGGCGCTGGATGCGTTTGTGGCCGCGGCCAAGGCCGATGGGGTGGAGTACTACAATATCTATGAGGGCTTCCGCACTATGGACGAACAGACCCGTATGTGGCGCGATGAGGAAGCCAAACATACCGCGCGCTATTCCGGCGATGCCCTGACGGAAATCACTCGCCGGGCGGTGTCCTACCCCGGCACCAGCGACTATCAGTCGGGCTTCTCCTTCCGCGTAGGGGCCTACAACAAGGACGACCGCGCTCTCAACCAAGCAGCTTTCCAGACCACCAAGCAGGCCGAATACCTGAACGAAAATGGCTGGAAATACGGCATTGTCTTCCGCTTCCCGGTGCAGGGTTTCCCCAGTGCTGATACGGTAGACAAGTCCTATATCACGGGCATTAATCTATCCATGAACGCCTATCGCTATGTGGGCATCCCGCATGCCGCCATCATGCATGAAAAAAACTGGTGCCTGGAGGAGTACATCGATTACCTCATTGCGCACCCGCACATTGCCTATTATGAAGATGGCGTGCTCAAGTACGAGGTTGTGCGTATAGAGGAAGGTATTACCGAGAAGGAAATCTCCATCCCGCAGGATGCCGCGTCCTACATGGTGTCTACCGACAACATGAATGGCCTGGTCGTCGCCATTACCTACTAAAGCAAACCCTACGTTATTAAATTCATGCCCGCAGCATTACCGGCTAGCGGGCTTTTTTGTATGCATTTTTCTTGTGGCTTGCCGCAGGGTGGCTTGTGCGCCTATACTGAATACAAACAGGAAAGGGGAACGACCTTGCAGCACGACGATGCATCCCTGCTGGAGCGCTTACAATCGCTGGACGCGTTGGCCATGCACATGCCCGGCCACAAGCGCAACGAGCTGGCACCCTATCTGATGGCGCTGGGTGCGGCGCTGGATATCACCGAGGTTGAGGGCTTTGACAACTTGCATCAGCCGCAGGGTGTGCTGGCGCGTTCCATGGAACTGGCTGCGCAGGTGTTTGGCGCGCAGCATACGCTGTATTCTGTCAACGGCTCCACGGCCGGGATACTGGCTGGCATCGGCGCGCTGGCGGCGCCGGGCGATACCGTGCTGGTGGCGCGCAACTGCCATATGTCGGTCATCCATGCGCTGTGCCTGCATCGGCTAAATCCGGTGTTTCTGCACCCGCCGCTGGCCGGCGGCCTGTCGGTGTTTGGTTCGCTGCCGGTGTCGGTGGTGGTGGATGAACTGGCGCGGCATCCCAAGGCGCGTCTGGTGGTGCTTACCAGTCCTACTTATGAAGGTGTTCTAAGCGATGTACAGGGCATTTGCGCTGCGGCCCGCAGCATGGGTGCAGCCGTGCTGGTGGATGAGGCGCATGGCGCACATCTGGGGCTGGGGGCAGGCTTCCCTTCCGGTGCGGTGGCCGCCGGTGCTGATGTGGTGGTGCAAAGTTTGCATAAAACGCTGCCCTCGCTGACGCAGACAGCCGTTATCCATGTGCGGGAGCGGCGCGTTGCCCAGGCTGTTGCGCGCGGGATGCGCATGTTTGAAACCTCCAGCCCGTCTTACCTGCTACTGGCCTCCATCGATGGCTGCGTGCGCCTGCTATCCAGGCAAGGGACGGAGCTTATGGCGCAGTGGCGCGTGGCGCTGGACGCCTTTGCACAGGCAGTGCGCGGTCTGGGTGCGCTGCGTGTCATCGGTCTGGGGGAAAGGCCAGGCCATGTGTGGGGCCTGGATCCTTCCAAACTGCTGATTCATACGCGGCCTGCAGGTTTATCCGGCCCCGAAATGGCCCAACGCCTGCGCGAACAACACGATATTGAGTGTGAGATGGCGCTGCCTGATACGCTGCTGGCTATGACCGGCATGGGAGATACGCAGGATACCCTGCTGCGCCTGGCTCATGCGCTGGTGGAGATAGATCGGACACTGTCGCCGGGCGCTATATCTACTCCGATGCCCTGGCCTATCAGCGAAACGGTGCTGCCCATGAACCAAGCTGCCACACGGCCTTGGCAGCTGGTGCCCTGTGCGCAGTCCCTTGGGAAAGTGTGCGCGGAGATGATCACGCTGTATCCTCCGGGGGCCCCATTGTTGCTTCCAGGCGAGCGGGTCACTGCAGAGGCGCTGCAAGCGCTGGAGCGCGCGCGAATGGATCAATCCAGCGTGTTCTTTGAGCGGGGTTCCCATGAGGCGCTGGCTGTGGTGAGCGAAAATATGTCCAACCTGTAACGAATGCTGAGTTGTCTTGAACCTGTGCGCAGCGTATGCCATAATGCTATAAGACCGCAACTGCGGGTGAAAGGAACGTACACGGATGAAGAAATGGATTGCAGCCTGTCTAAGCCTGATGCTTGCCCTCGTGGGTCTGGTCGCCCTGGCCCAGCCCGCGCAGGATGTCGTGCTGGCCACAGTAAATGACGAGCCCATCTACCAAAAGGACGCCGACCAGCTTATCCCGGCGCTGTTAAGCTATCAGTACATTCAAAACGCTGCGGACTATGCCACCGCGGTGGATTATCTGGTGCGCCAGAAGATCCTGACGCTGAAAATCGCGGAAATGAAGTTTGACGAGTTTACTGATGAGGAAAAGGCCGCCTTTGAAGCCGATGCCCAAACAGAGTGGGACAATGCGCTGGCAGAATATGTCAACTACTACCTGTCTGAGGACACCGAGGAAGCGCGCGCCAAGCTGCTGGAGCAGGCCGAGGAGTTTTATGCTTCGCAGGGCTATTCCAAACAGTTGATTTACGACAACATGCTGCTGCGTGCAGGCAGCGAACGCATGAGCGAGTATTTGCTGGCGGGCTATGAGCCCACGCAGGAAGAAATCGACGAGGTGTTCCAGTCTGTGGGCGCCAACTACCAGCAGAAGTATGAGAACAACATCGCCGACTATGAGTTTATGACCCAGTATTATGGCGAGCAATCCTGGTATACCCCGTCTGGCTATCGCGCCGTCATTCATATCCTGATTCGCCCGGATCAGGAGCTGATGGAGGAGTGGAAGACGCTGCAGGCCGCCTATGAGGAGCAGCAAAACGGGAAGGATGCTGAGGATACCGAGCCTGACGCCGACAGCACCGCTGTGCCTGATGCCCCCACAAGTGAACCACAGCCGCCCGTAACGCTGGAGATGGTCGAGCAGGCCAAGCAGAACATTCTGGATTCTGTCAAGGAAAAGACCGATGCCATCTATGCCCGCCTGCAGGCAGGCGAGGCCTTTGAAACGCTGATTGACGAATATGGCGAGGATCCGGGCATGAAGGATGAAAAGATGTTGCAGGAAGGCTACAAGGTGCACGCCTCTTCCGTGCTGTGGGATCCTGCCTTTACCCAGGGCACCTTTGCCGATAACATGGTCAATATGGGCGATGTGAGCAGCCCGGTGTTGGGCACCCATGGCGTGCACATCATCAAGTATATGCGCGATGTGCCCTCCGGCCTAATCATGACCGATGCCATCCGCGAGGAAATTGCCGAGTATCTTGTCACCGTCAAGGAAAACAACGTCTATGCCGAGGCCTATGCCCAATGGGAGCCCACCTTTACCGTGGTCAAGATGCAGGAAGCCATCGATGCCGCCACCCAGCAGGCCAATGCGCGGCTGGCTGAAACCGAGGGCATGGACGAAACCGCCCCCGTGGAGCCCACCCAGGCCCCCGGCAATTAAGAAAATTGCTTGACATGGGCAGCGCTTCTGCGCTATACTGACAAAGCGCAAGCAGAAGCTGCCCGCTTCTCACCCTGTGAACCATGTTTGCTGGGTTGCAACAAGCACACATGATGTGTACTGGCGGGTACTTTTGCCCGCCAGTTTTAATTTTTTATGGAGGTGCTTGGACATCAACACAGATTTGATGATCAACGAAGGTATTCGGGATCGTGAGGTCCGCGTCGTGGACAGCAACGGAACACAGCTGGGCATCATGCCCACGCAGCGTGCGCTGGAGCTGGCAGAGGAGGCCAGGCTGGACTTGGTTAAAATTGCCCCCAATGCGCAGCCGCCGGTCTGCAAGCTGATGGACTATGACAAACATCGCTTTGAACAGGCCAAGCGGGAAAAGGAAATGCGCAAAAATCAGCGCACCATATCCGTCAAGGAAGTACAGCTGTCAGCGACCATAGAGGAAAACGATGTAATTACCAAGGCCAAGAACGCCGTGCGTTTTCTGACCGCCGGTGACAAGGTCAAGGTTTCCATCCGTTTCCGCGGCCGCCAGATCAGCCATTCCGAGATTGGCTACGACGTTATGAACAGCTTCGTTGAACGCATCAAGGATCACGCCGTGGTGGAACGCCGTCCCACGATGGAGGGCCGCCACATGATCATGATACTGGCCCCGAAGGTAGACAAACCTGAGCGTCCGGCATCCAAATCAAAGCCCCAACAAACGGAGTAAACTCCGCAGCAGTAGTGTATTTTTCAAGGAGGAACGGATCATGCCCAAAATGAAGTCGAAGCGCGCGGCAGTCAAGCGCTTTACGGTGACCAAGAATGGTCTGGTCAAGCACAAGCAGATGAACACCGGACACATTCTGACCAAGAAAACCCGCAAGCGGAAGCGCCAGTTGCGCGCCACTGGTTTTGTAAGCAACAAAAAAGAAGCTGCGACAATCCGCACGCTGATTCTAAAATAAGCCCATCGCTGGCAAGGAGGAAGTTTTTTCATGGCACGTATTAAAAGAGCAGTTAATGCTCAGAAGAAGCGTCGCAAGATGCTTAAGTTGGCGAAGGGTTATTATGGCGCCAAGTCCCGTCAGTACCGCATTGCAAGCGAGCAAGTGCGCCGCTCCCTGCGCTATGCCTATATCGGCCGCAAGCTGCGCAAGCGCGATTTCCGCCGCCTGTGGATCGTCCGCATCAACGCGGCCGCCCGCATCAACGGCATGAACTATTCTACCTTTATCAATGGCCTGAAAAAGAAGGGCATTGAGGTCAACCGCAAAATGCTGGCCGACCTGGCCGTCAACGACGCCAACGCCTTTGCGGAGTTGGCAACCCTGGCCAAGAACGCCTAACCACGGCAAACAAACCGGTCGGCATCCGCCGGCCGTTTTTCTTTTTCGGCCTGTCAAGGCGGCGGCTTGCCCTGTAAAACCGCTGTGGTATAATGCATTGTAACCTCAGGGCTGAGGTAGGGAGGATGCGTTGACGCACAAACACTGCGGCAGGGGGTGCCTGCCATGAGCCAACGGCGCAGCCGGCTGTTCAAGCCCCGCACGCGCAAGCCCAGCTTTGTGCTGGCGGTCATCCGCGGTGCATTCCGCATGGCCATTATTTTGGTGCTGATGCTGGCGCTGTCGGGCGCAGGCATTATATTGGGTATTGCCAAGGCTTATGTAGAAACAGCGCCCATGCTGGATATCGAAAAAATCGACAGCCAGGCGCAAACTTCGTTTTTTTATGACCGGGACGGCAACCTAATCACCGATTATAAGGGCACCGAGAACCGTATCATGGTCAGCATCGGCACCATGCCCATGATATTGCGCCACGCCTTTGTGGCGGTGGAGGATGCCCGTTTTTATACCCACAGCGGCGTGGATTTGAAGCGCATCGTGGGTGCTTTTGTGCGCAATTTTGCAACGGGCTCCCAGCAGGGCGGCAGCACCATCACCCAACAGCTGATCAAGAACACCGTGCTGTCCAACGAGCAGAGCTATAAGAGAAAAATTCAGGAAGCGTATCTGGCCATGCAGCTGGAAACGCGCTACACCAAGGACGAAATCCTGGAAAGCTATTTAAATACTATCTATCTGGGAGAAAATTATTACGGCGTCAAGGTGGCGGCCACCGGCTATTTTGGCAAGGAATTAAACCAGCTTACCCTGCGGGAGTGCGCTATGCTTGCGGGCATGACCACCAACCCGTACTACTACAATATGCGGCGCAACCTGTATGTGCGCAAGTCCGACACCACCGATTATGCCGCCATCACCAACAATCGCACCAACTATGTGCTGCGCATGATGTACGAAAACCAGTTCATCACGCATGCCGACTATACCGCGGCGCTGGACCCACAGACCGCCCATGTGCTGCCCGAATCACCCGAAAGCCGGGAGCTGTATCCCTATGTGCATTATGTGGAGTATGCCGTTAAGGATGTAGTTAAAATGCTGCTGGTGCTCAACGGGTTGGAGAACACTTCCGCCAACCGCAACGCCATGGAGCGTGAGCTACGTACCGGCGGATACAAGGTATATCTGGCGCTGGATACTGAAATCCAGAAAACGGTGGAGCAAACCCTGTACAATTATAAGGATTACCCGGCGCTGCGCGACCCCAATGACCGTATCTATCGTGCGCGCAATGCCGATGGCACGTTCAACGAGATTGAGCAGCCGCAGGCCGCGGCCGTGGTGCTGGATTATCGCACTGGCGAATTGATGGCCATCGTGGGCAGCCGCACGCCGCCCATACAGCGCAAGACGCTCAACCGTGCGTCGGACATGAACATGCCCGTAGGTTCAGCCATCAAGCCCCTCTCGGTGTATGCCCCGGCCATTGAGCTGGGCGGCGGCGGCGGCTCGGTAGTATACAACATCCCTGCGCCCATCCCAGGCTGGCGCGGAGCGGACGGTCAGGATACCTGGCCGCGCAACTATGGCGGCAGCAACTACCGAGGGCCTGAAACCTTCCGCGAGGCACTGGTGCGCAGCGACAATACCGCTGCCGCCCAGGCGCTGATGACCTTTGTAGGGGTGGAGCGCTCGGCGGATTTCCTGCTGCGTCTGGGCGTGGATAAAGAGCATATCAATGCAACCCCCTTTGGCGTGGCGCTGGGTTCCAGCGGCATCACGCCGGTGGAGATGGCCGTGGCCTTCGGCGTGCTGGGCAATGGCGGCGTGTATCAGGCGCCGCTGACATTCCTGGGCATATTGGATGATGACAATAAGGTGCTATACGATGCGCATGCCAACCAGGCGCGCAGACAGGTATTCCGGCCGTCCACCGCGTGGCTGACGGTTGATATATTAAAAGAAGCCGTGGCCAAGGGCACGGGGCGCGCCGCCGCGCTGCGCGGGCAGACGGTGGCTGGCAAAACCGGCACCAACAGCGAGCAAAAGGGCGTATTCTTTGCCGGGCTCACAGGCTGGTATGCCGGCAGCGTGTGGATTGGGCATGACAACTATAAATCTTTGTCCAGCCGCACCACCGGCGGCAACAGCGCCGCTAAACTCTGGAACAGCTTCATGGGGCAGATCCATACACAAAAGGGCCTGAGCAACCGCAACATTATGGAAGGTTCGGCTGAGGATTACGGCCTGGTACGCGTGACCACCTGCGCGGTCAGCGGTCAATTGGCCACCGATGCCTGCCGCCATGATGCGATGGGCTATGGCACGGTTACCGATTACTGGCCGCGCGAAACTGCGCCCCAGACCAACTGCCAGATGCATATGAACGCGGCCATCTGCACGGCCAGCAACATGCTGGCAGGCCCCTATTGCCCGCAGGAAATGCGCGCCCAGCGCGGCATCACGCTGCTGCCCGGCGGGCATCCGCTGCAATCTCTGCTGGGCACCACCTATCAATCGGCGCTGATTGACTATCTGGGGCCATATGCCACGATGCGCTTTACCACCGACCAAAACGCCAACGCGGCGCTGCTGTCAGCCGCTACCTGCACGCTGCACCAGACCCCGATAGATCAAGGCCCCTCCGCGATGGAGCAATGGCTGATAAATGATGCCAACACGCTGCTTTCCCAGGCATCGGTGCAACTGTCCACGCTGTCCGATACCCATCCCGCACGCCAGCAACTGCTGGGCGCCATCAATGAGCTGGAGATACTGCTCACCCAGTCGCCCAACGCAGAACAGTTAACCGCCGCCATGAGCCACCTGACCCAAGCCATGGCCGCCGCGCAGTAAATGATTGCGGTACCAGGTATCTGTCCAAGGACAGAATGTATTGGGGCTTCCACTTACCAAACTATCCAAACTATCCCAAACTATCTGCAAAAAAGTTGACGCGCCCAGTGTTTGCATGGTATATTAACCATTACCGCTCGGGAGAGGCTTTCAATGCGTGTCTTGCGCAGCCTCGCGGGTTATATACCGTACGCTCCCGGCGAGTTACAAATGGAGGTGCTGCATGTACGCGATTATCGCAACTGGCGGCAAACAGTACAAGGTCTCGGAGGGAGACATCATCTACATCGAAAAGCTCGACAATGAGCCGGAGGATATCGTAGAGTTCCCGGTGCTTATGTTGGGCGGTGACAAGGTGGTCGCCGGCACGCCGCTGGTAGAGGGCGCCACTGTCACGGGCAAGGTCATCCAGAATGGCCGTGGACAGAAGATCGTGGTCTACAAGTACAAGAGCAAGAAGAACTACCGCCGCAAGGCCGGTCACCGTCAGCCCTTTACCAAGGTAGAAATCACGTCCATCAAGGCCTAATGATTTTCATCCGCCTGACACCCACGCCCGATGGGCAATCCTTGAGCGGGTTTGAGGTGAAAGGGCACGCGGGGTTCGCCCCGCACGGGCAGGACATTGTGTGCGCCGCGGTTTCCTTCCTGGCCACCACCTGCACCAATGCGCTGGAAAGCATCGCAGGTATCGTACCCAAGGTACGCCAGAAAGACGGATTTCTCGCAGTGCATGTGCGCCCGGAGGAGCTAAACGACCAGGCCGCTACCATTTTCCAGGTGTTTTCCCAGGGCATGCGCGATCTTATGGATGCGTACCCCGACCATGTAACATTGACCACCAAGTGATTTTGAACGGAGGAAGATTATGTTGAAGCTGAACCTTCAGCTGTTTGCCCACAAGAAGGGCATGGGCTCCACGCGCAACGGGCGCGACAGCGAATCCAAGCGCTTAGGGCCCAAGCGCGCCGACGGCCAGTTTGTGTTGGCCGGCAATATCCTGATGCGCCAGCGGGGCACCAAAATCCACCCCGGCACCAACGTGGGCATCGGCAAAGACGACACCCTGTTTGCCAAGGCGGACGGCATTGTGCGTTTTGAGCACATGGGCAAGTACCGCAAGAAAGTCAGCGTATATCCGGTGGCACAGGCCTAAAAGGTAAACAACCACTATGCGAGGTTCTTATTTGGGGCCTCGTTTTTTATGTCTATCGTGCCTGTATCCAATCAGTTTCGGATGCGCGCGGCCTTTCGCATGGCCTCGGCCTGCTCCGGCTGGATGGGCAGGTCGCTGTAGCGCGCCTGGTCATAGGCATCGGCCAGCGCGGCGCTGTCCGCTTGGCTGTCGATCAGCAGATGATCGGTCAGCGCCCTGCGGGCCGTAACGGAGGGCGGCACATCTGGGCGCTTGCGCAGCAGTTCAGAGTACCCATGCCGCACGCGCTGGCGGTCATCCAGCTCATTCCAACGGGGCGCACGTTTGCGAAATGGCCGCAGCGTGCGCAGCCGGCGGGCGGCAGAATTCTTGACCTCCTGCCAGTCAAACACGCTTTCTGTTCGGCTGACATAGTTCTCGCTCAGAGCGTTGGCAGTATCCAACAGCCGCTGCCGCAGGTGCGCAAACACCACGCGCAGCTTTTTGAAAAACCTGTACAGCAGCCAAAATACCAGCACAACCAGCGCTACCATCGTTAACACAATGGCGATTTTTTCCAGCACCGCCCAGAACGGCGAGCTTTCGCCCGGCGGCAGCGCAAAGGCTTCGCCCCGGCTGCCTGCACCGCCGCCCGGACGTATTTCTGCCGTGCGGAATAACTGGCTTAGCCACGCAAGCACAGCCACAATCCATCCGGCTACCGTACGCACCACACGACCAATTATATTTCCTAACGCGCGCCAGCTGGCCGCCAAGTACAATAACGCCAGGCTGCCCAACGACAACCAGGTGTTGCGGGTGCGCACCGTGCGCGGCGGTTTTTCATGCGTATGGCGAGAAACGCCATCCAGCAAACTTCTGTGATTTAAGTTTAATACAAACAGGCCAACATAAAGGGCAAACGATATTTTCAGCCAAATGCTGGCTTGCTCTGCGCCGAGTTTCCCCTCCTTGGTTAGAAAGAAGGCCCATATCTGCGCCACCAGCCCCAGCACAATGCCAAACAGCCAGTACCCCTGCGGCCATTCCTTCCCTGCCTCTCGCGGGGTGCCCCACAGTGCAAAACCTATCACCAATATGCTGCCAGGTAGCATAGCCAGCGGCAGCCAAACGGCCAGCATCCCTATGCACAGCAGCGCCCAAGGGATGCGCCAGCGCCCGGGGATCAGCACCGTAAGCGCACCCAGCAGCGCCGCACAGCCCGCCGACAGCAGCCAGGTTGCAGGCTGCCCCGGCAGCCAGTAGAATCCTGTTAGCACATAGACAGGAAACAACGCCACCGCCAGACACAGCGTGGAATATAGCTTGTCCATCAAACGTTTCATGGCGTATCCCTTTGGGCAGGCCAGCGCACACTGACAGTATTGCCCGCGCGGCGCAGTGCCTCCAAGCGCTCCTCAATCCAGGCATCGGTGTAGGCGGTAAGCACCACGATATCCAAGCCCGTTATGCCAATTAAATCATCCAAAAACGCGTGCATGGTGCGGATGCGCAATATACGCAGGCGCGCCAACGCCTCTAAGATTTCGGCATCACGGCCGGCCGCGCGCTCCGGCATCATCAACACCGGGCCGCCGCCCTCCACAATGGGCGCGTTGGCCGCAAACCCTGCGCCCACGCCCGCATGCAGCGCAGCCAGGCACAGCGTGGCGGCATAGGAAATGGCCTGTTCAATTTCCTGCTGCTCATAGTCCATCAGGTCGCCCCACTGATCCACCGTACGCTGCACATTGAGCAGCACCAGCAGATGCGGGTCGGCGGTATAATCCCGTGCCTTCACCTGCAGGCTGCCTGTGCGCGCAGTGGCGGCCCAGTGCACATCGCGCTGTGCATCGCCCGCGCGGTACGGGCGGATGCCCTGAACCAAAAAAGGATCGGGCGCAATCCAGCGGCGTACAATCAAATCACCCTGATCGCGCGAGGATGGCAGCGACACATCCTGCTCATTGAGGAGGCGCGGGTATACGATAAGCTCCGCGCCGGTATCCAACTGCTGCTGCGCCGCATTGGTGCCAAACAGATCGCCGCAGGTGAGCGACACCGAATGCGCTGAAAACACGCCCCGGCGCGTGGGGGTTACGCGATGCCTGCGCGTCACCTGCGAATAGGGGCCCAGGAAGAATACACTGCTATGGTAGGCCACACCTTGGTTGCCGCTGATTAGGCTTGTTTCCTCGGCGCTGGTATGCGTTGAACCAAACACAAGCGCCGTGGACAGGCGTGACTCCGCTTTGAGCCACGGCAATGGCAGCAGTTTGCGGTTGGCAATAATTTCCACCAAGTCCACCTGCTCCCCCACGAAAGCTGTGCGCGTGGAAAACGTGCGCTGATACGTCAGGCGCTTGAGCGCCCGGCGGCGAAACAGCGTGCCCTGCGCCAGCACCATCAGCACCAGCAGCAGGGTAAGCAGCGCGGTACTCACGCGTCCGGTTGCTCGGTGGGCACAGGCACCGCAGCAAGCGCCTCCTGAACCACCTGGCGCGCGGCATCGCCGCCTGCAAACAGGCCGCGCACGATGATGCGATGCGCCAGCACGGGCACAGCCAGCGCCTGCACGTCATCGGGCGTGACATAGGTGCGCCCGCGCACACAGGCCAGCGCCTGGCTGACCCGCAGCAGTGCCAGCATACCCCGTGTGCTTACGCCCAAGCGCACGGTTTCGCCCTGTCGCGTCTTTTCGCACAGCGCCACGATATAGGCCCGCACAGCCTCGGACACCAATGTCAAACGGAAGGTATCCTGCGCCTCCACGATTTCCTCTTTGGTGGCCACGGCGGTCAGCGTTTCCAGCGGCTCCTCGGTGATAAACCGGTCCAGGATGGCCATCGCCTCGGCGCTGCTCGGATATCCTGGCGTCAGCCGCATCAAAAAGCGATCCAGCTGCGCCTCGGGCAGCGGGAAGGTGCCCTGAATTTCCACCGGGTTTTGCGTGGCCAACACCAGAAACGGACGTTCCAGCGCATGGGATACGCCGCCCTCGGTCACCTGGCGCTCCTCCATGCACTCCAGCAGCGCGGCCTGCGTACGCGGCGTGGCGCGGTTAATTTCATCGGCCAGCAGAACGTGGGTAAACACAGGGCCGCGCCGGAAGGTAAACTCCCCGGTCTGCATGCTGTACACGCTGGCACCGGTGATGTCGTTGGGCAGCAGGTCGGGCGTAAACTGAATGCGCGAAAAATCGCAATCCAGCGACCTCGCCAGTGATTTGGCCAGTACGGTCTTGCCTGTGCCGGGCACATCCTCCAGCAGCACATGCCCGCCCGCCACAAGCGCTGTTATTAACAATTCGATGGTGTTGCTTTGTCCAATCATGACGCGCTGGATATTCTCCTGTACCCGTTTGGATAGCTGTGCAATGTTCAACTGTTTGTTCCTCCCCGTTAACATGCTCAAATCATATCATAAATGCAGCGCTTTGCGTGAACGGCAACACAAAAACCCGCCCCAGATTGGAGCGGGCAATTTATATGTCGGATAGGAATTACTCCTCCTCTTCTTCCTCAGGCAACTCGGCGTTGTGGAACACTTCCATCACGTCATCGTTGTCGTCCAGCATTTCCAGCAGCTTGAGCACCTTTTCCAGCGTTTCCGGGTCGTCTACGGCCACGGTGGTCTGCGGCAGCTTCTGGCGCTCGGCCGACAGGAAGGAAAGCCCTCCTTGCTCCAGCGCTTCGCGCACGGCAGAGAAATCATTGGGCGCGGTATGGATTTCAAAGATACCATCCACCTCGTCAATGTCCTCGGCACCGGCCTCCAAGGCCAGCAGCATCAGCTGTTCCTCATCCACTTCCTCGGTATGATCCACCACCAACACGCCCTTGTGATCAAACATATACCCTACCGAGCCCGTGGTGCCCAGCGAGCCGCCATTTTTATCAAAGATATGGCGCACTTCAGCGGCCGTGCGGTTGCGGTTATCTGTCACCACCTCCGCAATGATGGCCACGCCGCCGGGGGCATAGCCCTCGTAGGTGATTTCCTCGTACACAACGTTGTCCAGCTCTCCTGCAGCCTTCTTGATGCTGCGGGTAATATTATCGTTGGGCATGTTGCTGGCCCTGGCCTTGGCAATGACGTCGCGCAGCTTGCCGTTGGTGTTGGGATCGCTGCCGCCCTCGCGGACAGCCAACGCAATCTCACGGCCTATTTTGGTGAATATCTTGCCGCGCTCGGCGTCTGCCTTGCCTTTTCTGTGTTTGATATTAGACCATTTGGAATGACCTGCCATAATACGCTCCTTTCGCGTCAAACCATTGTTCATGCAATCAATGCATTATATTTTAGCATACTTTCCTGCTTCTTCCCACACCGGCATCTGCTTTCAGGGCATCCGGCACGAAAAACGA